>JAJDYX010000050.1 GCA_022824945.1 Candidatus Latescibacterota bacterium | reverse complement strand
TAGAAACTCGGCAGCACATGCCGATAACCTTTCCGTTCGCCCCCCATACGACATGATGTACCGATCATCGCGGAAATCGTGAAACAAGCCGAAGGTATGTCCCAATTCATGTGCCACCGTGAACAAACTGAAGCGATCTGGCACTACCAGAGCACCACCGTTCTTCGTATGCCGCCATCCGACACCTCCAGCAGGCTGGCCATTACCCTGACGAAGCGCGTCCGTACCGAGGACGATGACGTAGATATTCGCATCGAGATCGAACGTCTGTTTGAGTTCGGCAACGACAGCAGTACCCAGCGTGTTATCATAGCGGCTGAAAGGATGCAGACCATCCACGCGATGAACTATCGGTTCACCTCGATCATTGGTCTCAAACCGAAAGGTCTTGCGGCCATACCCGTGTGCCTCCATCTGATCGGCATAGAAAGTCTGTGCCTGCCGGATGATCGTCTTCATCGAGTCCACAACCTCGGCCCGATATGACCAGTCGTTCGGCAGAAAATAGATCATCCGCACGATGCGCGGATCACCGACGTTCAGATTCGCCGGACGCTTGGCGGCAGGACGCGGGTAATCGTGCTCCCACTGCTCGTAATCGAGAACCCCGCAAATACGGACAGCATTGTTCGGTGGAGATGAGGCATAGCTGATAGACGAAAAGCAAACGCAGATGACAAGCAACCACCGCACAGACAGCACCAGCCGCCTACAATGAGCGCAGCGAATATCAACACCGGTGGACACAGATAAGAGGCGAGAGATAAGACTCAGTAGTGCGAATAAGCATGCACACAACTGGATTGGGTAGGTGAAACTTCTCATCAATTTGTACTCCTGGACTTGATTGTCGAATACAGACCGCGCAAGAAATCGCGGTTCGCACGCGCAATCTCCGAAGTATCGATTTCTTCATCCGTTATAGCGATTGATTTTGGTGGTGTTTAGCCATAGTACATCCCGGAAAAATGGTTATCAAATGAGAATTATTGTTATTTTTTAGCAAATGGCAAGAAAAACAATTATAAAAAACAATGGACAGGGAAGTGGTCCCTTCCACTTCAAGATAAAATCCTTTGATATATGTCATATTTGACATATATTTTTTAACGGCTACAATATTACGATTCGATAGGATGACTCATGAATACAAAAAAGAAAAAACTTCTCGAGGCTGCCGGATGGCGTGTGGGTTCAACAGACGATTTTCTGAGCCTGACTAAAGAAGAAGCCGCTTACATTGATCTCAAAATCACGTTGAGCAAGAAAGTGCGTCAATGCCGTGAGCGAGAAAATTTGACTCAAACACAACTGGCCAAATGCCTCAAATCCAGCCAATCTCGTGTTGCCAAAATCGAAGCGGGCGACCCCTCTGTTTCTGTAGATCTATTGATTCGATCCCTCTTCGCGCTTGGGGTCACCAAATCCGAACTTGCCAAAATGCTCGTATCGCAATAGATTGGTTATCCATGAACGAGCTATAATGCCTTGCAGAAGAATGAATTAGAGCAGGTATGAGATAATTCGGAGATCTTTGAAATATCGCACAATGCGATCAAAATAAGGAGTCTGAACCATGGAACGCAGAGAAGTCCGCTGGGAACGCATGTTTCCCGATGAATTGGAAGCCGCTTTTGAGGATTGTCCTGTGGTGTATCTACCCTATGGTCTGTGTGAACCCCACGGACCGGTGAACGCCCTGGGCCTGGATGCGCTGCGGGCACATGGGGTGGTGTGCCAAGCCGCCCGGTCCTTCGGCGGCATTGTAGCACCTCCCGAATACTGGCACTGCCACGAATCCGGAGGCTACGGGACCTGGGCACACGAACGGGTGGGTAATGTTCGCCCATGGCTGACAGCGGTGCCACCGTGGATCTTTTTGAAAAATCTCTGCTATCACATCCGCGCCGTCGATGCCCTGGGATTCCACGTAGCCGTGCTCTTCTCTGGACACTCGGGACCACACCGCCTGGACGTACCCGTTGTACTGGAAATCCTCCAGCAGCACGTCTCCGTCCGACTCTATTCTGTTATGAGTATGGGCACAGGGGAATCCCGGTTCAAAGACGACCGGGGCATGGGCGGCCACGCAGGAAGAGGCGAAACATCGCTGTTGTGGGCAGTGGCTCCAGACTGCGTAGATCTGTCCCGCCTTCCTGGACCGAACGAGCCAAGCCCTCATTTCGCCCAGGGCGATTACGTGGATACATCCAGCCGGCGAGCGGGAGAAGAAATGGTGGCTGATACAGCGGCACATATCTCGGAAAAAGCAAAAGAACTCCTGACGGAATACGAGCGATTAAAACCCAATCACACCCCGCTGACCTACGGGCAGATTGAGCGTATCTGGGAAGAGGAGATCCGCCCCAGGATGAAAGACTTTGCTTCTATGCAGAGTGGGGATGAAGCACCCCCTGAAAATTCCCGCTGGTATGCCAACTGGCGGATACCGGATCTGGGTTAGAGCGGATTGATCGGTACCCCGTTTCGATTTGCCTGTTTGCCTAACAGTCCACCGCAACGCGATTCCCCGTAACAATAGATTCCTGAATAGCCATCGCGATGGCCGTTGCAATCAGCCCGTCTTCCGGTGTTGCAGCTACGGGGGCACCACTTCGGACCGCATTGAAAAATGCACGCATATTGTACTCCATCAGAGTCATTCGCTCAGGCGCATGAAACGTCTCGACTGTAGATTCGTTGGCCTCCCTCAGTGCCCATTCCAGCGTATCCGGTAGCCATTGCGTGCCAGTTATGCGCGCCAGTCCGTTCTCTGTCCAAATATCCAAAAGATGTCCGCCATCAGCACAAGCAGCACCAATGCCACCACAAGTCAGCGAAGCGGAAGCCCCAGATTCAAACTCAACCACTGCTGCTGCCGCATCCGGCATTGGGCGGCCTCTGAAGGATCCCCCAAATGAGAATACTGATTTGGGCTTGCCCAGTAAAAATGCCAGCGTGTCGAAAAGATGTACATAGCACTCGTTGAGAAGCCCATTGTGGTTTTCCGGATCCCAGTGTTGTGCTTCTGGAGGCGGGCACCAACCCATCATCAGATTGGCATTCGCCATCCACCCTTTTCCGAGGTCGCCTTTCAGGAGTTCTCGCAACCGCACCATTGCAGGCATACAACGGATCGGAAATTCGACCTGACAGGGCAAATCAAAACTGTTGCACAAGTCAACCAACTCTCTTCCACTTTTAACAGTCCCTGCCCAGGGCTTCTCGATCAGCATTGGGATGCCCCTGTTGCCAGCCGATTCGATCAGCGCCCTGCGATGTTTGGGCGTCACCGCAAGTGCGATCGCGTCCAACGATTCGTCATCCATCATCTGGTCTGCATCTTCGTAAAGTTTGAGATCATTTTCCTTCTCGTAGGCTTTGGAACCGCCCATACCGTCCAATCGCTCAGGCATATTCTCCGCAGCTGCCACAACGTGAGCACCCTCGATTTTCTTTACAGTTTCTACCATCCATCGACCAAGACCAAGACCAACAACGCCAAGCCTGATGGGTGTCATATTGCTCTCCTTATATAAAAGTGATGTAGAATGTCAATGCCCAACCATCCTTAGATTGATTGGCGATCTGACAGAGGGTAATTTTCAGCTTGGAAGTGCCGACGATTCTGCAGATCTTAGATTGAAAAAAATTTGAACGCAAATAGAGGAGACAGATAATGCTGGATTATCGAGGAGATATTACAGACCTTCGCGTAGTTCGTCGAGTTGAGCAGCATCCGCAGGCCTGGCGAATATGGCAACCGGTCATTATTCCGGGGCAGAAGAAGAGGCATCTCATTGTGGCCTTCGGAGCGATGGTCAACGGCAAGAAAGACATGGGAGACATTCTCGCGACGCTCTCAACCGACGATGGGGACACCTGGGAAGAGCCAGTGACGATCTTCGATCATCATCAGCGTCAGGGCATGGTGCAGTTTGCCTACGCGAACCCAGTCCTTTACCGCGCTCCCGGACAGGACGTAATCTGGTGCTTTGCGATGCGCTGCCCGATAGCCCAGAAGAACAGCGAAGAATCTCAACTGGTCGGTGCATTCACCGCAGATGGTGGTTATTCCTGGACACAGGTGGAACTGGCGATGCACTATGCAGGGCCGCTGATTACATGCTCAACCATCGTAACCACGGAGACCGACTCGACACACAAATTTCTGCTACCAGCCCATCGCAACACGCTACAGGAAGACCCCCGTGGTTCGCGCGACCACTTCGTTCTCAGCAGTACTAGCCTGCTGGAGTGGAAGCTCGAAGCCTATATTCCCCAACCCACCAATGCCCGTGTTTTCCTGCATGAGGGGAATATCGCGCCGGGAGAAACACCAGAGGAACTGTGGATTGTCATGCGAACTGCCGATTACGACGAAACCGATCGCACAACGGACCCTCCCAGAGCCTATTCAAGCATGAGCCGTGACGGTGGCCGTACCTGGCGTGTCGCCAAACCCGAACCCGACCTGCACAACGCCAAATCAAAGGCTTTCTTTGGCCGATCCTCGAATGGCACGCATATCTATGTGTACAGCGATGGGCCTCCCCAAAGAGTAAAAGCACCGGGATTTCCCAACGGAGGGCGGACTTCTCTGCGGTACAAAACAAAAATTCCCGGAGACACCTGGAGCGAAGAAAAGACCTTCTACCATGCCGGGATTAAGAACTCTTATCCCACACTTATTGAAATTGCACCGGGTGACTTCCGTTGCGTGTGGGACAGCGGCACATCAGACACGCCGCGTACCCATATTCATTTCGGCAAATTGCGAATTTCACCATGAGATTACCTTATTCGCCGAATGCCAAATCAGAGACGCAATAAGATTCGAGTTTGGACCAGTCGAATTCTACGCCGATTCCCGGATCATCAGGCGCAATCGCCCGGTGTTTTTCGATCTTCAACGGACGCTTCGTGTACTCGTCAATTGGAAAGCTATGGTATTCCATCCAACTTGCATTGGGTTGCGCTGAAACCAGGCTGACGTGCAACTCCTGCATGCCATGAGAGCATATTGGGACTTTGTACTTACGCGACAATTCGGCAACCTTCAGCCAGCCCGTAATCCCCATACAATTGGAAGCATCGGGCTGAATATAAGAGAGCTTAGCCTGTTCAAAAGCATAGCCAAATTCATGTATCGTATGAAGGTTCTCGCCCATCGATAAAGGCACTCCCGTAGCATCGGCAATCTCGGCATAACCCAGATAGTCGTCTGGAAGCGTAGGCTCCTCAAACCACAGGATATCGAACGCCTTAAATCGGTTAGCCGCCTCAATAGCGCACTCGACACTCATCGAGTAGTTCGCATCGACCATGAAAGCAATATCGGGACCAATAAACTCTCGAACCGCCTGGACCCGCTCTACATCTTCATCCAGGGTGGGTTGTCCGACCTTGATCTTGACCCCATTGAAACCCTTGTCGAGATAGCGACGGATGTTATCGAGAAGTTTCGGGAGTGGAAAATTCAGATCAATGCCTCCACCATAGGCCTTGCAACTCGCACTCGCGCCACCCGCGACTCTCCACAAGGGCAGATCTTTGCGTTTGCAGCGGATATCCCAAAGAGCAATGTCGATCGCCGATATCGCAAATGACGAGACCCCGCCACGACCGACGTAATGAATATACCATTCGCACCAATCGTTGATCTCTTCCACATCCGCGCCATCCCTGCCAATCAACCGGGGAGCCAAGTCCGCGTCAATCATGGCCTTAATCGACCTGCCACCGCGACCACCGGTATAAGTGTACCCAGTCCCCTCGTACCCATCCACAAGTGTTATCGTAACGGTAATCAATTCGAAGTGACTATGGTCGCCATGCTTGGCATCGACAAGCACCTCCGCCAATGGCACCTCGAACAGCCGCGTTCTTATCTTAACGATTTCGCTCATATCATCTCTAAAAGTACAGCTTCAAATTTCTATCATCCCAGCAACGCCTCTGGTGGCACATTGAATCTTCCTGGATTAACCATCACATCGCGGATCGTGCTGTAGTGCTGGAAATAAGACCATGCAAGCTGTTTTTCCCGTCCTCTTTCCAGATCACAATCAAAGCGCACCAGAAAATTCCAGTCGGACCGCCCGTAATGACACAGCCCCCAGCTAAACCCTTTGCCCTCTTTTGTATCTGTAAACTTATCGGGAATATAAGCCCCTCCTGCAGGTGGAATATCTTCCAGCGTTGCCATCACCTCAAAGTTCAAGCCATCCTCCGCGTACTGAATTGATCCCTTCTCAGGTCCCGCCCAATCAACCATGGCCGCTACACCTGTCTTCCAGGGCCAAACCCACACTTCATGCCCACTATTTGTAATTGGATTCAGCGGATGTTTCTCATAAGGCCCCTCAGGGTGATCAGCAATCGCCACGCCCCACTTTGAATCGGCAAACATAGTATCTCCAATCCCATGCCCTTTGTAATAGAGCCAGTACTTGCCATCGCGCACCAAAAGGCCTGGATCATGAACCGCCTTGCTGTCCCACGATCCCTTTTCAATAACAATCTGCTTGTGTACCTGATCGAGATCTGGCACTTCAAATTTTCCATCAGGCGCGGTTTCCAAGACTGGCTCAGGCAACTTCTCCCACGGCCCATCCGGCGAATCTGCTTTTGCCATCCCGACCACATTAATGCCCAAACCGCGTTCTGGCATGCTCTCGGCCTGATAAACCAGATAATATTTCCCTCCCGTCACCATAATATTGCAAGTAAACACACTGTAATCATCCCAAGCACCTGCAGGGCCACGCTCCACGGCAGGGCCACGTTCTGTCCATACATACCCATCGGGACTGGTCGCATACCACAAGTCTGCATTCAACCATTTATATCTTGTATCGGTGCAATGTGTGTACCAGACATAATAAAAATCGCCAACCTTGATAATAGAACTCGGATCTCTCCGCCCCACACCAAGCTCATAACCAAGCCCTTCAACCGGCGAATAGCGGAAACGGGTATATAGCTCATTCTCACTATCATCACACTTGTGCCGTTGCATCGCCGCACTCAAGGCATCCTCTGTTCTATCTGCCATTTCTTTAATTGTCTTCCTTACCAAGGCACCACCGTGCCATTATTCTGAAAAAAGCCACCGCTGTCCTCTATAGTCAGCTTGTCCAGCGTGCGGGACATCAGCCCAACGGATTCCTCTACGGAAATCGTACCGTTTGGATTCATACCGGTAAGCACGGACCCGGGTGTGACAGCAACCACCATAATATTGCGGTCGGCGAGCCTGACAGACAATCGCCGGGCAAGCATATTGACCCCTGCTTTGGCAATGGCGTAAGCATCCATTTCGTTTTGGCGATTTGCGCGCGTAATACTGCCCACACCAGAAGAGGTCAGCACCATCTTTGCCCCATCGTTCAGCAGTGGCGTAACCATCTGCGCAAACAAAGCAGAACCAATCGTATGCACCTCGAAAGTAATCGCAAAACTCTCCGAGTCCCACTCGCCAAATGGTTTTCCACTACCTGAGCCAGCATTATTGATCGCAATATCAATACACACATTGCGATCAGCCAGTGCATCACCCAACCGCTTGAAATCCTCTTCGTTTGCCAACTCCAACTGCACGATCAACAGCTTGTTGCCATATTCTTCCTTCAGGGCAATCAGGTCCGTCGCTTCTTCAGGCGTCCGACAAGTGGCAATGACTGAATCACCTGCATTCAGATAATGCTTTACCCAGCCAAGTCCAATGCCACGATTCGAACCCGTGACAATCACCGTCTGTCCAGCTACATTTTCGACAAATGCATCTATGGTCGCCGCATCGGACGGCATTTGTGCGTTCATGGATTATATTCCTCCCCAACAATAAAGCGGTCACAAGTCATGCGACCGCAAGCAATTCCAATTGTGTTCTCTATTATTTTTGCATCCTGGTCTTTTTAAAAGTTCGTTGCAAAAACCGATCCACGTGAATCATTGTCACATCAAACCAAGGCAGCCAATTCCACGTACCGTGAATCCCACCTGTAAGCGCCAGAGCCTCATTGGGCACGCCCAGGTCATCCATACGTTCTCGAATGGCATCAAACGTTCGGACTGAATTTTCTCCGAAAAACAGAATAGGTGGTGTATTTTCATTCACCCACGTCGCAGGAGATGCTTGCCGATAGAGATCGGGCTTTTCGTCATAAGAGCCCCCCAAAAAGCGTTGATAATTGGGATCGCCCCCACGAGTACGACGCTGAATACGTTCAGCGGTCAAATGTGTAGGTCCTGAAATAACGATCCCCGCCTGAACAGCGCTGGACACAGAAACATCGGCTCCAGGTCCTTCCAGATCAGCCTCAGGACCCGCAGTTGCTGAAAGAGCCGCCAGATGAGCACCTGCAGAACCTCCCCAAACAGCGATGCGATTGACATCGTAACCAAATTTGTCGGCATTTTTCCTCAGCCATCGAATAGCTGCTTTACAGTCGTAAATAGCAGCGGGAAACTGTGCTTCGCCCGAAAGACGATATTCGATTGCAGCGGCTGCGTATCCACGTCTGCTCAGCCAAATTGCCTGATTGTGACAACCCTTTTTATTTCCCGAGTGCCAGCCGCCACCGTGAATGAGCACAACAAGAGGCGCATGCCCATTCTCCGGCAGAAACAAATCCAGCTTCATCTGCCGTTCACCATACGCGGCATAAACGCGGTCATATTCAATCCGCTGCCCTTCAAAAGGTTTGAGATTGGGCCGTCGAATCTGATATCCCAACGGCTCTAAAACTGCCCGAACCTCACGCCAATTCTTGGGCTTTGGGCCTTTTGGCAAAACTGGCATTTCAGGGATCTCATCCACAGCATGATCCATCGCATCTATCCCTTCATACAAAGCAGACACCAGAAATAGTGTAATCAAACATACGATTTTCATGTAAATCCCTTCATTATTCAAACTCTCCACAAACGCTTAAAGTCCGCACCAACAACATTGTTTGCAACATATCGGTCTCGAAATAACGTCCGACGCAAAGGCGGCATAGATTCCAGAAGTTTTTCATCGGGCTTCAGCGCTTCAGCAAATCCTCCATCTACCTGATTGTAGAGTGTTGGAACAGCAATCCGATCGTTTTCTTCATTTGTCCACGGATGCGCACTGTGGGTTGTCGCTTCAGCAAAAAACAGCAGAGATCCAGGTTCACATTCATAGGTTGTCCACACATCCGAATCGGGATCTTGAATTTCATCGGGCGCAGTGTAAACAGCCTTGTGACTGCCCGACACCAACAAAGTACCACCCTGTTTGTACTTGACCGGATTCAATTCCCACACCACACGCATGTGCGGGCAAAAACTCTTTCCCGGAAAAGAATTGTAAAAATGAACATCACCGGGAAGGCGATATAGTCCATTGCCATTGTGCGGTTTAAACGCACGTGCTTCTTTGAGTCCTTCAGTGCGTCTATTCGGCGCAGTGCGATACCAGTAACCACATGTGCCCAGACTAAACCCATAGCATTCCTGGCTCGACAGCGCAGGATTGGCCGTAAATTCGTTGAGCATCCCCATCACAACTGGATGATCAATCAAACGCTGCGTCGGGCCTGCCAAAATAGTGCGCTCATGATCGGGCAATGACTCGGGATCAAAATGCAGTCTTTTTACCCACTCGCGCATCTCCTCAACTTCACCCTCACTCAGCACATTCGGAATCAGCAACCACCCATCGGCGTCAAACATATACTTCTGCTCATCTGTCGGTTCAACAATTGGCACCCCATCGGCATTTTTTTTGGGCAATTCCGGCGCAAAGTCAGCCATGGGTTTGCCCATATTTTTGTTGATGATATACGGTTGTACGTGTCCATTTGCATCCATAATCATTCTCCTGTCAGCCATCCTATTTCAAAAATCTCGTCCTTATCCTTGCAGATATGGATTGTCTCCATTTCGCGGTATTGGATTCTCTACATTGCGGCCACCGACCTTGACTTCTCGAAATAAAGACTGCCGCTTGGGATGCATCTCTGCTAATAAATCGGGATGTGGCAACCACGATTGCCAGCGTGTAGAAATCGTATTGTAAAGATTAAAAATCGCCAGTCTGTCATTATCCTCATTTGTCCATGTCGAAGCACTGTGGGAAAGTGCCTCCGTAAAAAAGAGAACCGAACCTGCAGGGCACTCGTAGGTCTTCCAAATGGGCGAATCTTCGGCAAAAGCAGAATCAGGCGCAGGATACGCCGACTTATGGCTCCCTGATATAAACAATGTGCCACCCTCGCGATATTTCACAGGGTTCAACTCCCACACCACCCGGGTCAATCCACTCCATGACTTGCCGGGCACACAGCGATAATAATGTGAATCCCAGGGCGGTCGAAACAGCCCATTGCCATTGTGCGGGTTAAACTTACGCTGCTGATTTTCACGCGCCGAACGAAACGTTAAATGCGATGTCTCCAACCGAAAGCCATAACTGTCTTTACTGGCAAGAGGCGGATACGCTAAAAACTCGTTTAAGAATCCTATCACAACCGGATGGTCCATCAGCTTTTGCAATGGACCTGCCAGTGTAGATCGCTTATGTTCGGCAAGTGCTTCGGGATTGCGATGCAACTGCTCGGCGTAATCTCGCATCTCCTCCAATTCATCCCCGTTCAAAACACCGGGAATTAGCAACCAACCATTGCGATCAAAATTGTATTTTTGTTTCTGAGTCAACTGCACAACAGGCTCACCATCCGCATTGGTCGAGGTCAAATCTTCGCCTCGAACGCGCACCGCAGCACCGAGATTTTTATTAATCACAAACGGCTCAGTCGTATAAATCTTTTGCATCTCTCCATACTCCTTCCTCAATGTTAATCCCAACACATCTCCCGCACCTTACTTCACCATGATTCGATGGCAGCCAACTCCGCACTGTTTTGTCCCTACCCCAGGTAATCCACTACCACATCCCCAATCGTCAAATTGCTTGAAAACGCCACGCGGCCTATGTCTTCAAGCTCGAACCAGATTTCCAGTCTGCCATCCCCCGCTTCAAGCTCGAATCGCCCTGTATTCTCCCCCGCAGCCAGTGGGCTTCTCTGAGTATTCCCCTGCCACTGGACCCCGAGGGCACCCGCGCCATTTAGCGACTCACGATTGATTCGAAGCTCATAGGTTCCGCTCTGTTCGATCTTCACACGCCAGCCGTGTGGGAGTTCGGATATGTATTCTGAATCCTGATAGCGACACAGCGTGAGAGGATTCTCCGCCGAATTCCCAATGTGAATGATCCCCGCCTGCCAATCCGAAGCCACATCGTCGAACCAGGCGTCGTAGTCTCTCTTCATCTGCGCTACGAGATCGGGCATCTGGCCACCTATCTCTTTCTCTTCGCCAGGGTCGTCTTCAAGATCGTACAGCGCCATCACGGGGTCTGTCGAAGAAGTCTCAAAATCCCATTGTCCACCGCTACTGGGATAACCCAACCACTTGTAGCGTTGGGTGATCGCCGTACAGTTGTGGTACTGTCTCGGGCGGCTCCCCCGGTGTGTCTGAATGAAAAGCGTGCGATCAAGCCATTCCACTCCCTGACCGCGAATCAGGGGCGTCAGATCCACGCCATCCATCCTGAGATCAGCGGGAGAATCCACGTTACAAAGCGACAACAAAGTGGGCAGAACATCGATGTGTGAAGCAATCTTGTCGGTTTTGAAACCAGCCGGCATCCCCTTCGGCCACCTCATGAAATACGGAACCCGAATCCCGCCTTCGTACACGTCTCCTTTTGTAGATCTGAGTCCGGCATTGTACCTGCCGCCCGCGGGACCGTGGTCGGACGTAAAGACGATGATTGTATCCTCATCCAGACCGAGGCGTTCCAGTAGTTCCATGAGTCGCCCAATATTGTCATCGATATTCTCGACCATCCCATAGATTCGCGCGACGCTGTCATCCAGCCCCATCTCGCGATAGGGATCCGCATAGTCGTCACTGATCTCGAGAGGATTGTGCGGCGCGTTCGTCGGAATATAGATGAAAAAAGGCTCGCTTTGATATTCCTCGATGAACGCGAGGGCCTCGTCAAAGAAGACATCCGTACAGTATCCTTTCGCCTGGAATTCTTCCCCTTCTCGCCACAGAAATGAATCAAAGTAGCTGTTTGGCCTTACGGGGGCTTGCCCGATCCCTCCTCCTTTGTGCCACACGGCTTTCTCAAATCCCTGATCCATGGGCCTCATTGGGTAATTGTCACCGAGATGCCACTTCCCAAAAATCCCGGTGCGGTACCCGGCATCTCGAAACAGCTCAGCGGCAGTGACCTCATCGCCCGACATTAATGCACCCCCTCGAGACGTATGTAGAATTCCGGTTCGATAGAAATACCGCCCGGTCATCAATGCAGCTCGAGAAGGCGAACAAAGCGGATGCCCGTAGAAACGGTCAAACGCCACCCCTTCATTGGCCAAACGATCCATATGTGGCGTCCTGACCTGGTCATTCCCGTGTACCCCCACAGTTCCGTACCCCTGATCGTCCGTAATGATAAGAACGACATTGGGCCTGTTTTTCTCATTCATTTCGTTTATCCCGCTATGAGGTCAATGGACTGCATCTCGCTTTCAGATAAGGACCAGTCAAAAACATCGAGATTCGCCAGAAGGTGCTCTCTGGAACTCGCCTTGGGAATAACGATCATGCCTTTTTGTAGCAGCCACTTGAGGGCGACATGTGCAGAAGTCTTATCGTGAATGCGGGCAATATCCAGCAGGACGGGATCTCGAAGAACATCCTTCTTTCCCAGAGGGGAATACGCGGTTACCACCACATCGTTTTCCAGGCACCATTGCAAAACATCTCGTTGTTCATAACCGGGATGGTATTTGATCTGATTGACACTGATCGGTGCTGAAGAAAGAGAACGGGCGCGTTCCATTTGTTCGACCGAAAAATTGCTAACCCCAATACTTCTCGCTTTACCCGCGTCGAAAAACTCGTTGAAGGCGCGAATGTATCCCTCCATAGGCACGGCCTCGTTGGGCCAGTGAACGAGCAACAGATCCACGTAGTCCATCTGGAGAAGCTGGAGAATCTCGTCGGCTTGTTCTATCGCGACGTCATATTGCAGATAATCTCTGCCGACTTTAGAAGTAATGAAGAGTTGCGAACGATCAGCACCTACCTCTCGGAGGGCTTCGCCGATTTCGCGCTGATTCTGGTATATCCAGGCCGTATCGAAATGCGTATAGCCCAATTCAAGAGCCTGTTTGATGACCTCTTTGCATTGTTCGCCTCTCATCGGCCAGGTACCGAGACCGACAACCGGCATTGTATGGCCCGAAAGCAGGGTCAGAGATTCCATTTTTTATCCTCATTAAAAAATTAAGCCTCACTCGTACCGCGCGGATAATTATAATAAATTTCAGATACAATATCCAATCTTTACGTTGGGACACAATCTATTCTTTCTATGGACTTGTAATTTATTCCAACCTATATTTGGATCGTAAGCGCGTTATCTTGATGTGTGAGGTTTAAAACGATGAACAAAAAGCATTTAACATCGCAACAAATGCGCCTGTCATTTGAAGAAGAACAAAAAGTTCGCCACGAAGACAATATCACCGTGCGATGTATGCAATGCGACAAGCGATTTTCTCAGCCGCGCTGGTATGCTGAAAAGGGCATCCGTTCCCAATTTTGCAGCAACAAGTGCAGAACCCATTGGGAATCTGACGAGAATTTTGAACTCGTGCTGGAAGGCCGCCCAGAGTATCGCGGGGGAAATTGGAAAATTCAGGCGGACAAGGCGCGTGCGCGCGATGGATTTTGTTGCGCCTCTTGTGGGATTACAGAAGACGCACTCGGACGGCAGATGGATGTACACCACAAAATACCGTACCGGCTCTTCGACTCGCCAAAAGAGGCCAATCAACTGAGCAATCTGATCAGCCTGTGCCCTTCATGTCACAAGAAGATGGAGGGTGCTGGACGGGCAGACATGCCGTTATTCGATCGCGTCAAACACCGATCACAACGGACTCAATAAAGAACGTTATACCAGCGCATTTGATTCGCCAAATACGCGCTCACATACTTTTCCAACGCGCTCTCTATAACCTTCGGGTGCAAAAATGTAGAATTTCCAGAGCCGTTCATACTGATCTTCCACGACCTTTACATCAAAAGGCGGATTGTCTGGCGGATCGTTCAGGCGGCTCAAGCCATTGCGCGTAACAACGCGCACGCGCGCTTCTTTGATGGCTGAGATATCCGGACAATAGAGAATAACCTGATCGGGGTTGATGGTCACAGCATCGGCGATTTGTCGCTCAATCTGCTGCCTACTCTCGACAGATCGATTGTAAGTGGCGATCAACTCATCGCGCCCTCGGCGCCCCACTTCGGCAGTCGAAATCATATAGGCGCGTTTGAGCAAACGCCGTTCGCAAACGCCGTTGATCAAACGGTCAATCTGCGGATCTTCATAGCCGAGCAAATGGCGAAACAGAGCATCATCCGTCAGGGTATAGAGATCGGTCTCAACAAGACCGTGTTCCGTGGCGATCTCGACGGCTTTGGCGATCATAGCCCCCGATGATACTTTGGCGTGGTGATAATAAACGCGCTCGGTGAGAAAATAGCGCAACCGCAGCAAATGCAGCAACTCGGTGCGCGTACTGAGACGGGTCACATCAATCGCGAGATTTTCATCGGCAAGCATAAAGGTACTAAAAATTCTGTCGTCATAATCCTGACGCAGGCCTGCAAAATACGCATCGCGACGCAAATAATCGAGCAAGTCGGCATCGATGGTGCTGGACACGATCTGCTGCATCCACGCCGGTGAAAACGATTTATCCGTAAGCAGAGAAACCACTGTATCGCGCAGGCCCGAAGCATCGAGTGCTTGCGCGATTTCTGTTTGCGTTAAGAAATATTTCAGGCGGGCGGCTGTGTCGTGGCGGGGAAAGAGCTTGCGTTCATCTTCAAAAGTATGCCCAAAGGGCAAGTGCGAAATATCGTGAACCAGCGCGGCCAGTGCAACCGCATCGGCCTGTTCGGATTCGATTTGCGCGCCGCCACGTCTCAAAACATCGAGCACGCGCCGCGACATCGCCGTTGTCCCCAGCGAGTGCTCAAATCGCGTGTGTACGCAGCCTGGATAGACCAGATATGCCGATCCTGTTTGGCGCACACCGCGCAGACGTTGCATTTGTCGCGTGTCCATAACCCGGCGTTCGGATTCATTAAACGACATATCGCCGTGAACGGGATCGCGAATAATCATTTTGTGCTCCCGATGAGTTGTGGAAATGTCCATTGACAGTCAGACTGCACCATGATATTTTGCACACCGGATATTTACAGCCTCGCCCTCAACGGGCTATATAACCTTATCACATTTCAATGTATTTGAGGAGATCCAATGGCCGACGCATATACGCCCACAAGAGAAGATAAGTTTTCATTTGGTTTGTGGACAGTGGGAAATCCCGGACGCGACCCCTTTGGCGACCCAACGCGCCAATCGCTTGCGCCCGAGCGAATTGTGCAGCGATTGAGCGAACTGGGTGCGTGGGGCATTAACCTGCACGATAACGACCTCGTGCCAATTGATGCCACGCCACAACAGCGCGATAAAATCGTAAGCGATTTCAAAAACGCACTAAAAAATTGCGGCATGGTCGTGCCCATGGCAACCACCAATACATTTTCTCATCCCGTATTCAAGGATGGGGGCTTTACGTCCAACGATCCCAAAATTCGCGCTTATGGCTTGCAAAAAATTATGCAAGCCATTGATTTAGGCGTCGAATTGGGTGCAAAAACCTATGTATTTTGGGGCGGACGCGAAGGCGCTGAATGCAACGTGGCGAAAGATCCCATCGATGCCCTCAAACGCTACCGGGATGGCTTAAATTATTTGTGTGATTACGTGCGCGACCAGAAATACGATTTGAATTTTGCACTCGAAGCCAAACCCAACGAACCGCGTGCCGACATGTACTTTCCCACAACCGGGCATTATCTGGCATTTATCGAAACACTGGATTACCCCGAGATGGTAGGCGTCAATCCGGAAGTTGCACACGAACACATGGCGGGGTTAAATTTCCACCACGGCGTGGCGCAAGCATTCGAGGCGGGCAAACTCTTCCATATCGACTTAAACGACCAGCGTTTTGGTCGCTATGATCAGGACTTTCGGTTTGGCTCAGAAGATTACAAAAGTGCCTTTTTGCTCGTGCGCTTGCTCGAAAACAACGGTTATGCGGGGCCGAGACACTTCGACGCACACGCATTTCGCACAGAAGATGAAGAAGGGGTATGGGATTTTGCCGCAGGGTGTATGCGTACGTACAATATCTTAAGGGAAAAAGCGGCACAATTTGAAGCAGATGCCGAAATTCAGGGAATCTTGAAAGAAATTGGAAACCAGAACCCCGAATACGAACAGCACCTGGGCAAATACAGCCGGGAAAAATCGCAGGCACTCAAACAAGTGCAATTTGACATCGATGCAATGGGGCGCGTTGGATTGGGCTATGAGCGTCTGGATCAGTTGCTGGCCGAATTGATGCTGGGAGTGCGGTAGCGAATCACCGTATGCCAATCGATCCGCCCATACCGCTACCACCGCTACTACTACCGCCACCGCTACTACCACCGCGACTGCTCGAACCTCTGCTTTTGCCACTTCCACGACTCGAGCTGATGGATCGGGTGTAATAGCGCGCCTTGACAACTTTATCGGGCAGCAGGTCAGAGGTCAGGTCTCGGCTATCAGCATCGAGATCCCAGTAATTGTCAATTCTGTATCGCTTGCCGTGTTCATCCGTGATTTCAATTGCAGGCGGTTCATCGCCCTTGAGTGCGTCGCGTCCCAGAATGCGGAAAGTATATTCGCCATCGTCGGTATCAACAGTCCACTGACTGCCCGTGCCTTTGGATACGACGGACGTTATGGCACTGATAGTCGGGACAAAGTAGATGGCTTTGAGTTCGGCTTCGAGCAAATTGCGCGAAGCACCGTCGAGTTTCTTGGGATTTTCAATAATGCCAATTTCGTGTCCCAATTCATCCATCAAGCTGACAAATTGATCGGGATTGCTGTGGGGAAACGCGCGGGCAAGACGATCGACGAATGTGGTCTCCCCATGGATCAGAGCTTCGATTTTATCGCCGTTTTTTTTCAGCGAGACGGCAGCGGGATCGAGATTCATGATATTCTCCTATAAGGTTCGGTGATCCGTAGGAGCGGGTTTGAAACCCGCTCCTACTAAAATACATTCACATTTCCATTCTGTCAAAAAACAATCGCGGGAGTTATGCCGATGTATGATACTGTCTTATTATTTGGACCCCCCGGTGCCGGCAAGGGCACATGGGGAAGTGTGTTAAAACAAATACCGGGTTTATACCATTTTTCAAGCGGCGATATGCTCAGGGCATTAGACGTCGATAGCCAGCCCGGGGAAATGGCTCTGGCGAGCATTCGCAAAGGCGAGTTGGTACCCGACGAATTTGTTGTAGCCCTGTGGCGAGAACGCATGCAGCGCCTGGTTGATTTTGACGATTTTAAGCCCGATGAACAGACACTAATTTTAGATGGCCTACCGCGCACCCTCGCCCAGGCTCAAATGGCCGATGAGGACTTAAATGTAAAATTGATCATGGTATTGGATTGTCCAGACCGCAATGTACTGATCAAACGCCTCTTTGGACGCGCGCTCGTCGCATACCGCATTGATGACGCAAATGAACAAATTATTCGCAAAAGATTCGATGTGTACGACCGCCAGACAATAGCAGTATTGGAGCATTATCCCAGTGAAATCGTGCAACAAATCGATGTATCACAGCCTTCGCCAAAAATTTTGAGGGATATCGGTCAGACCCTGGTCGATTTTTTGCATACATGAGTGTGCAATTTTCCCGCGTACTCTTCATTGCGAATCCGCATGCAGGTGTGAAACGCAATATTCGATCTCGCGTGATTGCCGAATGTGAGAAAGCGGGAATGGATTTTACCCTTGAAGTGACGCAGTACGCGGGACACGCTACGGAATTGGCGGCAAGCGCATCTGTAATGGGGTTCGATCTGGTAGTCGCCATTGGAGGCGATGGCACCATTAACGAAGTTGGACGCGCACTACTCGGCACAGAGATACCCCTGGGAGTGGTACCTGCTGGATCGGGCAATGCGTTTGCGCGTGCGTTGAATTTATCTTTTGACCCGGCAAAAGCCTGTCGCGCTTTTATTCAGCCAGAGATACGGAAACTCGATGTGGGTCGCGTGGGCAATGCCCTGTTTTTTTCTTCGGCGGGCATTGGCTTAGATGCAGAGGTTGCACATCGGTATGCAAATCGCACGGGACGCCGCGGATTCTTGCCCTATCTGGTGCTCACCGCGCTGTCGCTTCTTTCATATCGCCCGCAGACATTGCGGTTGAAATTAAATTCTGATGCTAAAATTGAGCGCACGCCTTTGTTCGTTGCCATAGCTAACATGCCGGACTTTGGAGGCGGCGCAACCATAGCCCCTCAAGCGATGCCTGATGATGGGCTTCTCGATGTGTGCGTGTTTACACATCCGGGGTGGATTCGCCTGGTGTTGAATACCTATCGACTTTTTAATGGCACTTTTGATCGAATGCCCGGCGTCGAGATATTCCGAGCCCAAAAAATCCATATCACGCGCGAGAAGAGTGATTGGTTTCAATTTGATGGCGAAGTTGAGAAAGGCCCAAAAGAACTGGTATTTGAAATTATGCCCGGTGCGCTAACGCTGATTTTGCCGAAAAATTCGCAGCAGAAAAATAGCGCTTGGGACTCTGAGATTGATTTATAGCAAAAGCCGACCACTAAACACCCACAACAAGGAGAAATACCATGGGTTGCCTAACTGCCGAGCAGATTGCACAGTTTGAAGAAGAAGGCTATCTGGTGGTGGAGGGCGTGTTGGATCCGAAAACCGTTTTGGATCCTGTAATAGAAGAGTACACAGATGTACTCGACACCTTAGTGCGCGATCTTTCCGAGCGAGAAGAAATTTCTTCTTTATTCGAAGACCTCGATTTTGCCGAGCGGTTCATCGCGGTCTGTATTGAAACAGGTGATGTACACAAACAGTATTTCGATTTTTCGCTGCCATTTCAAAATGTAAAACCCGACACCCCCTTCTGGACAGGACAGGCTGTTCTAAATGCCTTTACAGATGAATCCCTGCTCGATTGTGTGGAATCGCTCATCGGCCCAGAGATATACTCGAATCCCGTACAACATGTGCGAATCAAACCACCCGAGCATATTTTGCCCAAAAACCAGTTTGGAAATCCGATTTTGGGAGAAACGATCTGGCATCAGGATCAGGGCGTGGTTGTACCAGAAGCAGATGAGACAAATATGTTGACCGTGTGGTTTGCACTCGAAGACGTCGATATTGAACAAGGTCCTCTAAAAGTCGTACCCGGCAGCCACAAACGCGGACTTTTGACACATTGCCCATCGTACTTCGGGAATGGACCCAAAACAGCGGGTGGGCGGCAGATACCCGAATCGCTGTTTGAAGCCAAACGCATGATATCCCTACCGGTCAAACGGGGAGATGTCATTTTTCTTCCCAAGTGTACAGTACACGGATCGCTACCCAATGTGAGCGATAACATCCGCTGGAGCTTTGATCTGCGTTACAATCCCATCGGTCAGACGACTGGCCGAGAGGCATTTCCGGGCTTTGTCGCGCGCAGCCGCAAACATCCAGAGCGCGAATTGAGAGATGCAAAAGTGTGGACTCAAATGTGGTTGGACACTCGAAAGACGATGTCGAAGATCAATCAGGACGGACAGACCGATGTTCCCTTCGGGCGTTGGACGGAAGGCCATCCCGATTGTGCATAAAAATAAGACGAACAGGAGGATAACATGGTCGGTTTTGGCGTTATTGGCCTGGGCATGGGGCGCAACAGAGCGCGGTTGATTAAAGAAACAGCCGGTGCAGATTTGAAGGTCGTGTGCGATCTGCACGGCGATCTGGCTGAGGAAGTAGCGCAGGAATTGGAAACGGATTGTGTTGTAAATATGGAACATGTGTTTGCCCGAGATGATGTGGATGTCGTGATGGTCATGACGCCGAGCGGCAAACATGCCCAGGTTGGCATTGAAGCGGCAAAAGCGGGCAAGCATGTGATTACCACCAAGCCCATGGATGTGAGCACCGAAGCGTGTGATCGACTCATTGCGGCTTGTGAAGATGCCGGCGTATTGTGCGGTGTGGACTATCAAAGCCGATACGTGGATGGCAATGTCAAGGTGGCAACCGCAATTCGGGAAGGCTGGCTTGGCGAGATGATATTGGGTGAAGTGCGTTTTAAGTGGTTTCGATCTGACGACTATTTTTTGCACGACGATGGTTGGCGCGGAACGTGGGCTATGGATGGCGGTGGCTCATTGGCCAATCAGGGCGCGCATCTACTCGACGTATTGAGCTGGTTTATGGGCGACCCGGTTTCCGTGTACGGCGAAATCGACATTGTAAATCACGAGATTGAGACCGAAGACATCGGGCTGGCAATCCTGAATTTCGAGAACGGGGCAAAAGGCACAATCCTGGGCACCACCACCTTTCCCCAGAGTGTGTATTTCAGCGCAGAAGTACACGGAACAGAAGGCGGTATTTTGCTACACGATGTTTTAAATGGCGAAATGACTGTTTATGGCACAGGGCTTCAGGAAAAACTCGACAGCGTCAAAAATAATGTCCACAGCATTGTCGAAGACGTGGTAAATGCCGTGACCAGAGGAACGCCCCTATCTGTAGATGGACGCGAAGGCCGCCGCACAGTAGCACTCCTCGAAGCGGTCTATCAATCTGCCCGAGAAGGTAAGCTCCTGAAGTTCTGATCCTGTCTGTATCTCTGTTTTGGAAACCCGGGCGCGAAGGCGTCCCACCTCCTACCAGTTTGTCTTTTTTCTTTTGAACTATTAATTTTTTAATTGACATTTTCTTTCTGTTTCTCCATATTTTTTTGAAAGTATTAATTTTTTAATAGTGAGGATATATGGGCAGACGAAGATCCCCTACTCTGACAGATGCCGAACTGAGATTGATGCAGGTAATTTGGAATCGCGGCTCGGCCACAGTGAGCGAGGTTGTCAATACACTCGCCGGACGTGAATCTCCGGCATATAGCACGGTATTGACAATATTGCGCATTCTGGAACAGAAGGGATATTTGCGGCATGAAAAAGAAGGCAGAGCTTTTGTGTATTATCCAATCGTAGGGCGAGAGGATGCACAACGAAGCGCCATTCAGTATCTGATGAGTCGTTTTTTCGACAATTCGCCAGAAACCCTGGTACTCAATCTGGTAGAAAATGAAGAACTCGATGCCCAAGACCTCGCCCGCATTCACAAAATGATACAGAAGGCAGAGGAGGATGAAACGTGATGGGCGAATGGATTGATACCATTGCCCGGCTCAGCGTGTTTTATCTGCTGAATGGGATCTGGATGGGCGTTTTGGCCGCAATGATTGTAGCTGTGCTCTCGCGTTTGCGCGTGCCTGCGTCTTTATTGCACCGCCTGTTGTGGGTCGCCGTGATTGGCGTGGTGATTATGCCTCTATTTCTCGTCACACCTGCACCATACGAGACCGTAGATAAACCGGACGCAACGATCCCACCAACCAGAGTTCTGGATACCAATCTCGCCAATGAGATATTACAACCGCACCCTCAAATTGCAACGCCTGTGAAAACCCGGTCGGTTTTTTCCTGGCCGATTGTCGTCTGGATTTTATGGCTGGTCGTTGCCTGTGCAATGCTCGGACGCATTGTAGTGGGATATTGTCAGATGATTCGGTTGAAGCGATCTGGAAAGTGGGCGGGAACGGATCTGCAGGCTCGGTTTGAGCGATATAAACGCAGATGGATTGGCTCAGCGGACATTGGTTTGCGAATTTCAGATGCTGTTGCCAGCCCCGCAGTGCTGGGTATTTTTCGCCAGGTCGTTCTCATACCGCGACATCTCATATCGCAACTGTCAGCACCTGAACTGGAGCAAATTCTCAAGCATGAAATCGCGCATGTTCAACGCAAAGATGCCCTGGGCATTCTGGTGCAACGCCTCGTAGAAACTTTTTTATGGTGCAATCCCGGCATCTGGTGGCTGAGTAGGCAACTGTCACTAACGCGAGAAATGGCCTGCGATGAATATGCCGCGCATCGCGGTCACAATGCACGTGATTACGCGATCTGTCTGACGCGCCTGACAGAGATGATTGGCAGGGTGCGCCCAATAGGTTTGGGCATTATAAATCGCCATCCAAATCTGGTAAAGCGCTTTGAATATCTGCTCAGTCAGCGCCGCCCATCGCTGTCGCACAGTGCCATCTGGCTCGCGATATTCCTATTTGCCTGTGTCATTGCTGTAAAAATCGGTCCTCTCATCGATGTGCCCGGTCGAGCCGAAGCCCATTTGAAAATTTCTCGGTGGAGCAAACCGCTGGCAGACGTGCTTATCGGCAATCCGCTACCCCGGGGTATTGGACTAACCAGTAAAATTGTGGTCGTGGCCGATGGAACCACCCGAGAAGCGTTAAGACCAGTACTGGAAGATCTACTATTAGATCCAATTTTAACGCCGCAACCCGAGTACGTATTTGATCTCGTATATGTTTCTCCCGAAGCATTTCGGGATTTCCGGGCTTACCGCAATTTGATTCTTGTTTCATCTGCAAATGGCATTCTGGCGAAGGACTTGCAACCGCTACTCACGGGGCGTTCTAAAAATGAGACAGTGATTCACCGCAATGTGTGGGCATCAGATCAGATAGTTATAGCAGTCAAGGCTGCAGATACCCAGAGTGTGGCGGAGCAAGTCGCGCTCAATGGCGACCGCATTGTATCGGCAATTGACGCATCGATGGCAAAATGGCTCGAAACCATTCTGTATCACGCGGGAGAAAATATCGAACATTCTGAATCCCTATCACGGCAATTTGGCTGGCGCATGCGGGTGCCGGTAGGATATGAAGTGATGGATGAGTATGCAAATGAGAACTTTGTGGCACTGGCGCGTCAGGTAGATCGACGACAATTGTGGCTCTGGGTATATTGGGAAGATGGCGTACATCCAGATCAATTGACACCGGATTGGTGTTTGCAAAAGTGGGACGACGTATCGAGCCGCTTTTATGGCGGTGACCAAACATCATCTGGGGAGGTGAATATTTACCAGACGGAGTTTCTGGGTAAATTGGCCGTTTGCCTGGAAGGACTGTGGGAAAATACACGCGCGTGGCAAGGTGGACCGTTTAAGAGCTATGCACTTTTTGATGTCACACAGAACCGTTTCTTCTTAATCAATATGGGGATCTATGCACCTAATCGCACAAAGGCGCTTCAGATGCGACAGCTCGATGTGCTGGCTCACACCTTTAGTCTTAAAAGCCTGCGAAAGGGGGATAGATCAGGCTGAGTCAGATATTTTTTTAAGACTAACTATTAAATTATTAATACTTTAAAAAGGAGAAAATGATGATTCGCAAAAAACATGCAGATGCCGATTTGAAATCAATTTATCCAAAGGTCATGAGACGTTCTACTTCGTTGACGCTGTTTCTGATGGTCGGATTGGCCATTTTGTTTCCAGATATGAAGATCGAATCTAAATCGACCAAAAAAGTTATTGAGAGGTTCACAGTTTTAGATATTCCCGAGACACATCAAAAGAAACGACCACCACCCATGGAAAGGCCCGCCGTGCCCCTGGAAACAGAAGACGAAGACGTGCCCGATGATGTGACCATTGCCGATACAGAGTTGGATTTTGATGCACCAATTGTCGATATCCCACGACCGATGGATAAGAACGATGTAGAAGTAGAGGAAGAAATTTTGGAATTCTGGATCGTGGAACAAAAACCCAAATTGATCAAGTCCGTAAATCCAGTTTATCCAGAGATGGCCCGCAGGGCGGGTCTGCAAGGCCAGGTGATGGTGTTATTTATAGTGACCAGAGAAGGGCGCGTAGCCGAACCCCAGATTTTAAAAGGCCCCGAGATTTTTCGCGCTGCGGCCCTGGAGGCAATCAGACAATTTCGGTTCAAACCCGCTAGGCAAAATGGCAGAGCAATTGCGGTACGCATGACCATTCCAATTCGTTTCAGGTTGCATTGAGCCAGACCCTGTGGGGTTTTCTTGAAGTACGGACAAATTGGGGATATATTGGTCAAGTCTTCAGTTTGCTGAGGGTCGTTCACTCATGGGGGTTATGCATGCTAAAATACGAAGTACTGTTGGAAAATCTGGATGAACAGATAGAAGCCATTTTACCCCGTCAGGTTATGGATGTGGGACGAGAAGATTACGGTGGGTTTGTCAGCGATGGGATTGCAGGGGCCACAAATGTGAGCGCGGTATCCACCCTGGGCTATGCCTATCTTCTGGAAGGCGGTCGATATTATCAAAGCGAAGAAATTCTGGCGCGCATTCTCGCAGGCGCGGCCTTCGCGCGAAAGATTCGCCGGGAAAGCGGGTGCTTTGACCTGATAACGACCAATTTTGATTCATCGCCAGACACGGGATTTCTGGTCGAGGGACTCGCGCCGGTAGTCCGCGCGGCTCGCAAAGCAGGAGATGACGGCGCGAAACAGATTGCCGAAGTACTCGGTGAAATCATCCAAACGGCTGTACCGGGCATGATAGCGGGTGGATTTCACACGCCGAATCACCGCTGGGTATTGGTCGCCGCGCTTTCCCAGGCACTGGAATTATTCCCCAATCTGGACGGCCTGGACACCATTGAAAGCTATCTCGCCGAAACAATAGACAACAATGCCGATGGCGAATACATCGAGCGCAGCGCCGGCACGTATAACGCAATATGCAACCGCGCGCTGAGACTGGCTGCCGACGCGCTCAATCGCCCCCAACTTCTGGAACCCGTGCGCCGAAATCTGGATTTGTCCTATCACATATTACATGCAGACGGAACCGTTGTAACGAGTTTTTCCCGCAGACAGGACCACGGCACGCGCGTTGTTCTGGTCAACATGGTCGATAGCTATTACAACATGGCGCGACGAGATGGCAATGGATTTTACGCGGCAGTCGCAGATTGGTTGTACTCCATATCCCCGGGCGGTTTGCCATGGGCACTCGAACCGTTTTTAACCCATCCCGAATGGCGAGTAGATAACCTGAAACGCGAGCCTTTGCCCGAGTCTTACGCGAAGGTTTACCCAACCGCTCGATTGTGGCGTGTGCGGCGCAGAAAAACGAGTGCCACAGTGGGTGCAGGTATAACATCGCCATTTGGCGTCAAGCATGGAGACGTAGAATTGGCCTCGGTGAACCTGTGCGCGAGCTATTTTGCTATTGCACAATTTTCAGGTGAGACCTTTGAAGAAGTAGATGGCAAAATCAGAATGACGCACATAAGCCGAAGTTCAGACGGCGGCAGACCCGGTTACGACCTGCCATTGGGACGCGAAGTCGCTTTTGAGGAATTTTACAGCTTGCGAAAAGAAAGAGATGTGTACGCGCTGCCGCCACTAACGACAGCATTGGAAATTGAAGAAGTGGATAGCGGATTTAATCTGCACGTAAAATCAGAAGGCTATGACCGCGTGCCATTTCAAATCGCGTGCGATTTTGTACCCGGTGGCGAACTGGATTTTGACAGCGGTATCGTGCGCGGCCAGGCCGCAGAAGTCGCATTTCTCAAATCCGGATATGCGACCTACCACACAGGCAACGATGCCATTTCCATAGGACCAGGCGCGTATGCCCATCGTTTCTGGGCGTTGCGAGGAAGCGAGTCCGCCCCCACAGCCTTCCGCGTATTGATGACATTTACGACGCCAGTGAATCACATACTGAAAATCAGATGCGGGACATGGTCGGCCGCAGAGGAGAAACTCGTTTAGCCACTATGCCCCACCTGTATCACGGCGCAATAGCCACCGCGCGAACTTCGCCGAACTCGCGGGTGAATTTGGTCCAGGAATCGCCATTATCGGTACTGCTAAAAATTTGTCCGGCAATACTATACGCTATTATCAAATTCGGCACTGCGGGATTGTGGGCAATCGCCCAGACCGTACTATTGGTATTGCCATTTAGATCAGCGCGCGCCCATGAATGCCCCAGATCAGAAGTGTAGAACAGCCCCCCTTCATCGCCAGGTGGTCCATTTCCCGCGCCGACATACACCCGACCATTTGACATATAGAGCACCCCCCTGCAATAGGGCCAGGGAAACTCTGCTTTCACATTGAGCCGTGTCCAGTTCATCATATCGGTTGTGATACACACATCATTATTGGTGCCAGCCACAAGTGTTTTTGGACTTCCGGGCACAAGCGCAAGACCGTGAATATCGAGACTCGAAAGGCCCTCATTGCCAGATGTCCATGTCTCGCCGCCATCTCTGCTAATCCGCATCCCGTCGATTTCAATACCCGCATAGACGGTCTGATCATCTGTCGGATCTGTGATAATAGTCGTGACGCGCGGAATAATAGCACCGCAATCCTCGACGAGTTCCACGGAAAGTTGCTTCCATGTCTCGCCGCCATCGTCCGACCGAAACAGCGCAGAAGGACATGTGCCAGCATAAACCGTATTTGGACTTCTGGGGTGAATCGCAATGGACCAGATTTGCGTACCGTTCATTGGAGAATCCAATTTTTCCCAGTCATCCCCCCCATTTTGCGAACGATAAATACCGGTCTCTGTTCCCGCAAACAGGATTGACGCATTGTCTGGATGCACGGCAATGGCGCGAATATCCGATTCCGAGAACATACCGCTGCTCGTGCGCCGCCATGAGTCGCCACCGTCTTTGCTCCGCCAGACTCCCTGACCGATAGTGCCGACATAAATAGTTGGTGTCATTGTGGTTCCTCCTGATTGGATTTGATTAAATACTCCGGGCGGTAAAATACGACAGAAGCAGAAAAAAACAAGAAAATGAGAAATGGGTTGTGCAAATACCTGTAAATGGTTAGATTTCACATTCTAAATTTCGGAAAACTCTCTAAGGAGGTGAATCCCTTGCCCAAATTGGCATCTTCAAAAAAACGCCTGCGCCAGGCTGAAAAAATCAGACTCCGCAACAGGGGAACACGTTCGTCCTTGCGTACTTCTCTAAAAAGAATGCTGGCGACAAATAGCAAAGAAGAAGCAGAAGCACTGATCAATCGCACGCAGTCCGTAATTGACAAAACAGCCCAAAAAGGCGTTATACACCGCAATGCGGCCGCCCGATATAAATCGAGAGTACAGCGTCACGTCGCTGCCCTTGAGGCGTAAAATATATACGCAAATAAAAAAAGACCCGGCAATCTTCAAAAAGATGCCAGGCTTTTTTATGTACACACTCGCGTGCATCACCCAAACAGAAACGTTCCCAAATAGCGTTCCCCCGTATCGCACAATACAGTTGCGACCGTCTGTTGAGACCTCATACCTGAAGCGACAACAACGGCTGCGTGTGCTGCTGCACCCGACGAAATCCCCACCAGCAAGCCCTCTTCTCGGGCCAATCGCTTTGACATCTTGCGCGCATCCGAATTGGATACAGCGATCACGCGGTCCAGTATTTCCGTATTCAGCACATCTGGAATCATGCCTGCGCCCAGACCATCGATCTCAGTCGGACCTGGCTCTCCTCCCGATAACACCGCAGAATCCCTTGGCTCTACCCCGACGACCACGACATCTGATCGCACCTGCTTAAAGACCTCGCCCACACCAGTCACCGTGCCACCCGTTCCCACACCTGCGACAAAAGCATCCGGAACGCCCGCGAGTTGTGAAATCATCTCGCGGGCGGTGGTCTGCCGGTGAATCTCGGGATTGGCGGGATTTTCAAACTGCATCGGAATAAAACAGTTTTTATCCTTAAGCGTCCATGCTTTCTCAATTGCACCCCGCATCCCCTCGCGGGCGGGCGTTAGCACAACCTCGGCACCATAAGCTTTGAGCAATCGGGTACGCTCGTCGCTGACGCCCTCGGGCATGGTAATAATCAGCCGATAATTTTTAATCGCAGCCACCATAGCAAGGCCAATACCCGTATTGCCACTGGTCGATTCCACAATGGTCATACCGGGCTTGAGTTGCCCATTTTTCTCCGCCGCCTCAACCATAGCGAGTGCCGTGCGATCTTTTACACTACCCGCCGGATTAAAAAACTCCAATTTAGCCCAGACCTGAGCACCATTTTCAGGTCCCACTGAGTTCAGGCGCACCATGGGCGTGTTCCCTACCAGATCCAGAATCGTATGTCCGGTTTTTGCGCCATCCATAATTAAATCCGGAATGTGACAGGCATCTGACGCGCCCGATACTTTCGACACAAATCGGCGAATGTCACCGATGACAGGACATCATGTACAGCGGCCCCCACAGCTTCCCATACATCTTTGAGCACATCTGTTCCCGCATCCCCAGCCTTTTCGCGCTTATCCACCAAAGTGACAGGTCCCTCCAGAGCAACCAACACCTCTTCCACAGTCAATTCATCCGGACGTTTCAACAACACATGTCCGCCTTTGGGACCGCGAATGCTGTGTACCAAACCGGCTTTTCGCAAAAGATTGAGCAACTGTACCAAATACGCTTCGGGGATGTGTTGCCGCGCAGCGATATCGGTACGCAAAATTGGCCCTTCCCCATCGTGCAGACAAAGGTCTAAAACCGCGCGCAAACCGTAGTCACCTTTAGCGGAAATGTGCATCATAAGTCAGATACGCCGATTAAAAGGAACACCCACCGGCAATCGCAGGCACAATAGTCACCTGGTCGCCGTCTTTGAGATCGGTATTGGGACCATCCAGAAAGCGAATATCCTCTTCGTTGACATACACATTGACAAAGCGTCGAATAGCGCCCGAATCATCGACCATGTGTTCCTTAATGCCCGCATGCTGTGCTTCGAGATTGTCGATAGCTTCCCCAACCGTTTCGCCCTGCACTTCTACATCGGATTGATCACCCGTAAATTTGCGCAAAGGCGTTGGAATCCGAACTGTTACAGCCATTTGTTACCTCCTTTTTTACATTTCACCGAATTTCCACTTCCTCAAATTTTGACGAAGAATCAAGCCATTGAAAAACTTTTTCCCCACCGATATCCACCCGGGCATTTTTTACTGGAATAATTGGATAAACCACGCCCGGAAAGGTTGGCTCACCAAAAAAAGTCGCCGCATCTTGATCCTCTTGAGAAAAATAAGCATCAACGTCGATATGCGAATGATAGATCGCGACAATCCGCCCACCCGCTTGCTCCGTCTCCGATTGAATTTTCATCACCTGCATATCGTTCATGCGATAGGCCGTCCGGGAAGTGCGCGGGTGGGTTTCGGGATCGGCAGCGTGCAATTTGTCCTGGATATTCTCACACGGATGAATCGCCTGCACACCCGAAGCATCTTCGGTCACAATACCGCAACACTCAGCCGGGTATTCTCGCTGTGCGTGGACAAACATGGCATCCCAAATCGCTTTGTCAAACATCGCTACCTCACGGGATCGAGCCGCCACAGAGGCGTACTCATGTACTTTTCACCACTATCTGGAAACAAAGTGACGATGACCCCTTCATCCAGAGTCTCGGCAACTTTTAGGGCAGCAGCCATCGCCGCACCACAAGACTGCCCCACCAGCAAACCCATATCTCGCGTCAACCATCGCGCAATATCATAAGCATCTTCTGTTTCAATCCGTATCTTTTGATCCCACACCGAAGGATCGTAAATACCGGGCACAATGGACACATCCATATTCTTCAGGCCCTCAATCCCGTGAAATTCGGGTGGCTCAACGGCAATAATCTGCACATCGGGATTAAATGCCTTCAGACCTCTGCCAGTACCCATTACGGTACCACTCGTGCCCAACGTCGCCACAAAATGCGTCACCCTGCCCTGTGTCTGCGACCAGATTTCCGGTGCCGTGTGCAAATAATGCGCCCTGGAATTGGATGGATTATTGTACTGATCGGGTTTGTAATACAACTCGGGATTTGCAGCCAGCATTTCTCGACATTTCAAAATCGCACCATCTGAGCCTTCAAGGGGGTCGCTCAACACCAGATCAGATCCATAAGACTGAATGACGTATCGCCGCTCAATACTCACGCTCTCGGGCATAACCAACTCGACGCGGTATCCCTTTGCCGCGCCGATCATGGCATACGCAATACCCGTATTGCCCGAAGTCGAATCCAAAATCACCTTCTCCGGCGTGAGCACCCCTGCTTTTTCGGCATCTTCAATCATCTGCAAAGCGGGGCGATCCTTGACCGATCCGCCCGGGTTAAACATCTCCAACTTCGCCCAGATCTCAACCTCGGGATTGATCTTGTCTCCCAAGTCCCGGATACGCAACAGCGGCGTATTGCCTATCGCACCGAGAATCGAGCCTCGGATACCAGAACGCTTTGATAGCTTTTTCCTACGCATAATTGGCCTTTAGGCGTTGTCAAAAGAAATTAGTATCGCCCACACTTTTCCATAAACCAAAAACGACCCCACGAGAGGGCCGCGATTACATCCAAATAATACTATTTTCGACATTATGTCAAGATTCAACAGGCACGGCATTGACCGCCGCATCAATCGGCTGTAAAAAGGTATGAATACCGCACTCTGTCTTATCCGTGCCCGCCCAGCGACCAGCGCGTTCATCTACATCTGCATCCACAGCTTTTGTGCAGGGCCAGCACCCTATCGTGGCAAAACCCTGATCCATCAAGGGATTATAGGGCACATCGTGTTCGAGAATATAATCCCAGACCTGTTTGCGCGTCCACGGTGCCATGGGATTCAATTTGAGCAACGCGCGACCATCTGTCTCATAATATTCCAGAATAGAAATTTGGCTACGGGTATCGCTCTGATCTCGCCGACGGCTGTTAATCCAGCCATTTAGCTGGGACAACTTGCGCTGCAAAGGCTCGACTTTTCGCAACCAGCAACACCGGTCGGCATCCCGCTTGTAGAGTTCATCACCGTAATCACGCGCTTGCTCTTCAACACTCAAACGGGAATGCACCCGCTCAATCTCAATCCCATAGCGCGCCTCCACGCGGTCGATCAAACTCAGGGTTTCGGGAAACAGAAAACCCGTGTCAATTGTAAATACGGGAATTTGTGGCGCAACCTTTTGCATCACGTCGAGCAAGACCATACCGCTGGCACCAAAAGCAGTACCAAACGCCACGCGAGAACCCAACGTCTCCCATGCCCAGATCAAAATATCTTCCAGAGGTACCGTTTCAAGAGCCAGGGACTGCGCGTTCAATTTTTCGCGAGTAAGCACAAACATCTCCTATTCTTGAGTTCGTTGATTCACAATATATTGAATACCCGTTGTGATGTCAAGTTGCCGTGCAATATAGCGGTCCCAAATATAAATTTTATTTATAACTTTCTTGACCTTTGAAAAACAATATAATAAATTTGTTTACTATATTTACTCGCAATGGACAGAAAAAAAGCCCTGAAATCATTGTGATTCAGGGCCGTTTTGTAATGGTGAGCGCGGCAGGATTCGAACCTGCGACCCACGGCTTAAAAGGCCGTTGCTCTACCGCCTGAGCTACGCGCCCATCCAAAATTCTGGTTGAGAATTGGAAAATATACCATTCTCCCAAAATCTGTCAAGCAAAAGGAAAAAAATAATATCATGATGCGCCGTCGCCGAAAAGGCAGAATTGTCAAATGGCTACTCTGGGTCTTCGGTGTAATTGGGGCCATTGCACTCGCCCTTGCACTGATCCAGATTGACGATATTGTGATGGCTCAAGGCATTGTAGAACCAGGAGACAAAGTATATATCAACTCGCCCATGAGCCAGGACATCCACGAAATCCTCGCAGAACCCGGTGACTCCGTCATAGCCGGTCAACCCGTCGCCCGACTCTACGACGGCAATTTGAGAGCGGCTGCGGCAACCGCGGAACAAGAAATCAAACGGGAAATGGCCAACCTCGAAGCTGCACAGGCGCGGCTCGCTCTGCTGCGCGCACAGCCAACCCCCGAAGAAATCAAAATAGCCGAATCGCGCGTTGAGCAAGCGCGCATTAACCTCACAGCCCGGCAACAGGACCTCAAACGCGCCCAGGCTCTCTATGAAGGCCAGCGTCTCTTCAGTCAGGAAGACTACGAACGCGCCAAAACCAATTACGACCTGGCTGAAGCCAGCTTAAAAGTCGAACTCGAAAATCTCAACCTGGTGAGACGCGGTCCCCTACCCGCCGAAATTCAACAAGCCGAAGCAGCAGTGCGCCAAACCCAGGCGTCTCTGGACAAGGCAAAACACAATCTCGAAGCCGCGCGCGAAGCCCTCGCACGCGCCACATTGCGCGCGCCAGTCAGTGGTGTGGTGGCCCGCCAGGATCTCTATCCAGGCATGCAGGCCGGTCAAGGTGCCATTGTCATGATCATTGCAGGAGAAGGCGAAGGCACAGTCATCGGTGCCTGGATGCCCGAAACCAGTGCGTGGAAGGTGCGCCCCGGTCAACCCGTTGAAATATTGAGCAATCTCTTTACCGACCGCGAAGGTTTTGTCGGTCACGGCGAAGTATCAGAAGTCCACGGTTACGCTATTCACGAAGGCGGTGTTCGCACCTTTGGTCTGGAAGTCGCCGTCAAACAAACCCCCATTGCCCTCAGCTTTGGATCTACCGCTGATCTGCGTATCTATGTGGGGCGCCGTAGCATTTTGCAAACCATCCTCGGCTGGGAAAGCAATACCCAATTTGATCAGGTAAAATCATCAATTGAATCATTCCAGGCGCTCCAACCAGACACCATTAATGCTCCACAGCCTGATACTATCAATACCTCACAGCCTGATACCATCAGTAACCAGTAATCAGTAGTCAGTAGCCAGCCCATCCCTCACCTTTCCCTTCTCAATTCCAACAAAATCCTTGCTCGTTTTTTTGCCCTATTATATTTTTCTCTGCTAAAATATAACCCGGGCACACTTTTATGCCCTGATTTGAACCCCTTTGGAGGACGCAATGGCGACAGCAAAACAAGAAGAAAAATATGTCTATTTCTTTGGCGATGGCAAAGCCGAAGGCTCTGCAGAAATGCGCAACTTGCTCGGTGGCAAAGGCGCGAACCTCGCAGAAATGTCGGGCCTTGGCATTCCCGTACCCGCCGGATTTACCATCACCACCGAGGTTTGCACGTATTATTACAATAACGACAAACAATATCCCGAAGCACTTGAAAAACAGGTAATGGACAACGTTGCCAAACTCGAAAATGTGATGGGTAGCAAATTCGGAGACGCGACAAACCCACTGCTCCTGTCCGTGCGCTCGGGTGCGCGCGTCTCCATGCCCGGCATGATGGAAACCGTACTCAACCTCGGTCTCAACGATGAAATCACAGAAGGTCTCATAGCCAGGAGCAACAACCCGCGTTTTGGATGGGACTCTTATCGTCGCTTCATCCAAACCTATGGCGATGTCGTAATGGGCGTAGCTCCTGAAGGCCTCGAAATAGACCCCTTTGAAGCCGCTATCGACGAAATCAAAGAAAAGCGCGGCATCGAAGACGACCTCGACATGACCGTAGAGGACCTCAAAACCCTCGTCGATATGTTCAAAGACATCGTAAAAAAACGCACGGGACAAAATTTCCCCACCGACCCCATCGAGCAACTCTGGGGTGGTATTGGCGCGGTATTTGGCTCCTGGCAGGCAGATCGCGCCATCACCTATCGGCGTCTGGAGAATATCCCCGGAGACTGGGGAACAGCGGTCAACGTACAGTCCATGGTCTATGGCAACATGGGCGATGACTGCGCCACGGGCGTTGCATTTACGCGCGACCCCTCCACGGGTGAAAACACATTTTACGGCGAATTTCTCACCAACGCACAGGGCGAAGACGTCGTTGCAGGCGTGCGCACACCCGAACCTGTAGAACGCCTGAAGGGCAGACAGCCCGAAGCCTACCAAACACTCGAAGGCATCTATCAAACACTCGAAAATCACTATCGAGACATGCAGGACATTGAATTTACCGTGCAACAGGGCAAACTCTGGATGCTGCAAACCCGCAGTGGCAAACGCACAGCCGCTGCCGCTGTCAAAATTGCCGTTGACATGGTCAACGAAGGACTGATCACCAAGACCGAAGCCGTGCAGAGCGTGGAACCCGAACAACTCGACCAACTCCTGCACCCCACTTTCGATCCCTCGGTTGAACGCAATGTACTGGCTACGGGATTGCCCGCTTCACCGGGCGCTGCGTCGGGAAAAGTCGTCTTTCTCGCCGAAGAAGCCGAAGAAGCTGCCGAGCAGGGCGAGCAGGTGCTACTGGTGCGCCTTGAAACCTCGCCCGAAGACATCGGGGGCATGAACGCCGCACAGGGCATTCTCACCGCACGCGGAGGCATGACCTCACACGCTGCTGTGGTTGCTCGCGGTATGGGCAAATGCTGTGTGGCCGGTTGCGGCGATCTGATCATCGACTACACAGCGAATCAGTTCTCCGTTGGCGATACGGTGGTCAAAGGCGGCGACTGGGTCTCCATTGACGGCTCTACAGGTGAAGTCATGCTCGGCCAGGTTCCCACACAGGAACCTGAACTCTCGGGCGATTTTGCCATCTTGATGGGCTGGGCCGACGAGATTCGCACACTCAACGTGCGCACCAATGCGGACACACCACACGATTCGGCAGTAGCGCGCGAATTTGGTGCCGAAGGCATTGGCCTGTGCCGCACGGAACACATGTTCTTTGAGGGTGACCGCATCAATATCGTGCGCGAAATGATTCTCGCCGATGATGAAGAAGGCCGTCGTGGCGCCCTCGAAAAGCTATTGCCCATCCAGCGCGGCGACTTTGAAGGCATATTCAATGCCATGGCGGGGCTGCCCGTGACCGTTCGCCTGCTCGATCCCCCTCTGCACGAGTTTCTCCCGCACGAGAGCGAGCAGCAAGAGGAAATGGCAAGGCGGCTCGATACCTCGTTGCGCGTGATTCAAGATAAGGTCGAATCCCTCAACGAATTCAATCCCATGCTCGGGCATCGCGGCTGTCGGCTGGGCATCACCTATCCAGAAATTTACGAAATGCAGGTGCGCGCCATCCTCGAAGCCGCCGCCAATGTGGGATCCAACGCCGTTCCCGAAATCATGATTCCACTCGTGGGCGCGGTCAAAGAATTTACCGAACTCAAAATTATGACGGATCGCGTAGCCCGCGCAGTAGAAAGCGAGACCGGCAAGCGCGTCGCGTATCTGGTCGGCACCATGATCGAAATCCCCCGCGCTGCTCTCACCGCCGCCGAAATTGCCAAACACGCAGAATTTTTCTCGTTTGGCACCAATGATCTCACGCAAATGACCTATGGTTACTCGCGCGATGACGCCGGCAAATTCCTGGGTGAATACGTCGAAAAGGGCATCCTCGAAAACGATCCCTTCCAGACTCTCGACCAGACCGGTGTTGGACAACTCGTCGAACTCGGCACCAAAAACGGACGCGACGCCCGCGGCGACCTCAAAGTGGGCATCTGCGGCGAACACGGCGGCGATCCCGCCTCTGTACACTTCTGCCACAACATCGGCATGGACTACGTCTCCTGCTCGCCCTTCCGCGTACCCATCGCCCGCCTCGCAGCCGCCCACGCTGCACTGGAAGACTAATCTCCTATTTTCTATAGGGATAAATACACAAGTGCCCGCTTCCATTGAGGAGGCGGGCACTTGTTTTACCCACAAATTGGCCCTCATTTGAAAACCTATCTCTCAAAACTTGCCTAAAATCCCGGCGTTTTAAATAAGATATGTCTATCGGAAAATTGCCAAAAAGAATTGATGGGGCTTGAAAAACGCCGAAAAATGACTATCTTCAAGTAGTCCACATATTTTTCCGCAGGAAAGCCAAAATGAAACCCCAGTTGACAGTCAGTTTGCTTTGTGAAGAAGCGAACCAATTTGCTCGTATCGAGTCTTCACGCGAGCATGCCAATTTATTTGGCGTCACAGATGGAAAAGCAATCGGGACCTATGTTGAACATCGATTTCGAGAGTATCTGACTCAAAGATATTCATTTGCGGAAGGAAGTTCGGCAAGAGGGATAGACTTCCCTGGTCTGGCAGTTGATATGAAAGTAACCAGCATTAAGCAACCGCAATCCTCTTGTCCCTTTCAGTCTGCGAGACAAAAAATCTTCGGCTTGGGTTATTCTCTACTGGTGTTCGTCTATGAAAAAGAAGACAATCAGGCATTTGAAACGGGACGTCTTAGATTTTTTCATACCGTCTTTGTCAATGAGGCGCAGACAGCGGATTACCAGACAACGGTAGGCTTGAGACAAATTCTTGAGAATGATGGAAATGAAGACGACCTGACTGCTTTTATGTATGACAGAAATTTACCAGTAGATGAAATTGAAGCGCATCGGATAGCTCAGGAGTTGTTGAACAATCCACCCAATATTGGGTATCTCACTATCTCCAACGCCCTACAGTGGCGGCTTCAGTATCGGAGAATTATTGAACAAGCAGGACAGGTAGAAGGGATATTAAAAATTCTATGAGTAGAAAAAATCACACTCACAGACGGACAGTGGAATTTGGTGACTTTCAAACGCCGTCTGAACTCACAGATGAGATATGTCATTTCCTGCATTCTACAGGCGTACGACCAGAGAGCGTCATTGAACCAACGTGTGGCACAGGTGGGTTTATAGTGAGTGCTATGGATACTTTTGAGCAAACGCGAAAATTTTTTGGCAACGAAATCAACAGAGAGTATTTACTGGCACTTAAGCGAAAACTGCAAGGAACAGACCATACGCGCATTGAACTCAAAAATGAAGATTTTTTTCAACTCGACTGGGAAAATATTTTGACCCATCTGCCACAACCCATTCTATTGCTTGGCAACCCACCCTGGGTAACCAATTCGGGTTTGGGACGCATTCAGGGATCGAATCTGCCTGCGAAGAGCAATTTTCAAGGTCACAAAGGATTCGACGCAATAACGGGAAAATCCAACTTCGATATATCCGAGTGGATGCTTATCCATCTACTGGATAAATTGCAGAACAAAAACGCAATATTGGCAATGCTTTGCAAAACAACAGTTGCGAGAAAGGTGCTGAAATACATATGGAACCGCGATTTTCACATCTCAGAATCCCATTTGTATATCATAGATTCTAAGACGCATTTCAATGTCTCTGTCTCTGCCTGCTTATTGGTATGTAAGACAGGCGCGCCCTCTAAAATAAAATCCTGCGGTGTTTTTCAGGGCATTTCGGATAAATGTAAAATCTCTGAGATAGGAATGCACAATACTGAAATTTTAGCCGATTTGAAAAAGTATGAAAAATGGTCTCAACTCGATAGTCCTGTTCCTTTCAAATGGCGATCAGGCGTAAAGCATGACTGTGCCCGCGTAATGGAATTTACACGCGAAAATGGCTCTTTTATAAATGGCCTGGGTGAAGCTGTCGATATAGAAGATACGTTTGTGTTCCCTCTTTACAAAAGTTCGCATGTCGTCAAATGCAGTACAGAAACGCCCGAGCGATGGGTTCTCATACCACAGCGAAAAGTCGGCGATGAAACCCGTATCATTCGAGAGAAGGCACCCAGGACCTGGGCTTATCTCACAAACCATGCGGACAAATTGGATCGGCGAAAAAGCTCTATTTACAAAAACAAACCGCGTTTTTCTATCTTCGGCGTCGGCGATTATTCCTTTGCCCAGTGGAAGGTAGCAATTTCAGGGTTATATAAAAAAATCCAATTCTCAATCATACCTCCTGTGGATGGAAAACCTGCAATGGTTGACGATACCTGTTATTTCCTACCCTGCACACATCGAGATGAAGCGATTTTATTCGCCGATCTTCTCAACTCAAAAGCCGCACATGAATTTTTGCATTCTTTCATTTTTTGGGATGCCAAACGTCCAATCACAGCCGATATACTCAAGCGGTTGGACTTGATCGCACTTGCAGAAATGCTGCACAAAGACCAGTATCTCTCACAATACAGGCCGCAATCTGATACCGATGAATCTCAATTTGTGCTCTTTAACGATTTTATGCAGTACTCTAAGCCATTACAAAAAGCACCATAACCCTCGCCTTTCTACCCCACAGCACAACTTATTGATAAATGCCCGTGCTTGATTTTCCCCTGTGCGTACACTATATTTTGAGAACTTGAATATTTCTATTTATCGAGTAAATTAACGGGATTTGAGATGTCTGCACGGGTCATTGCCATAGCCAATCAAAAAGGCGGCGTGGGCAAAACCACCACCGCAGTCAACCTATCTGCATGTCTGGCTACTGCCGAAAAGAAAACCTTGCTATTCGACATAGACCCACAGGCCAATGCGTCCAGCGGATGTGGCATTGAGGTAGATGAACAAACGCCCTGTGTGTACGAAGTGCTTCTCGAAGACGTGCCCTTAATGGAAGTAATCCACGAAAGCGACTTGCCCTTTCTCAGCATTGCGCCCTCTCACATTCGCCTCACCGGTGCCGAAGTGGAAATGGTCTCCGTCACATCGCGCGAACAACGCCTCAAAAATGCCCTCCTGAAAGCGCGTGAAACCTATGACTTCATCATCATCGACTGCCCCCCCGCACTGGGATTGCTCACGCTCAACGCGCTGACGGCAGCCGACTCTGTACTCATACCCATACAATGCGAATTCTACGCGCTCGAGGGCCTGAGCAAATTGCTCAATACCCTGCACCTCGTGCAACAACATCTCAACCCCCACCTCACGATTGAAGGCGTTTTACTCACCATGTACGACGGACGTCTCAATCTGGCGCGCCAGGTTGCCGAAGAAACCAAATCGCATTTTGGCGACCGCGTCTATAATACGATTATCAGTCGCAACGTCAAACTCGGCGAAGCACCCAGTTTTGGCAAACCCATCATCCTCTACGATATTATATCTACCGGCGCGCAAAATTACATGAACTTAGCCGGGGAGGTCATCAATGGCTAAACGCAATGCCCTCGGCAAGGGATTGGGCGCCCTGATTCCCGGTGCCGATGAAACCTCTGCCAACCAGATCACATCGGAAACTGCTCCATCGCCCGTGGGACAAACCCAACGGCAAATCATTGAAATACCCATTGATGATATTGAACCCAACCCCCACCAGCCGCGCACGGAATTCGATCCCAAAGCCGTGAGCGAATTGGCGCAATCAATCCGCGAAAAAGGCATCATACAGCCCATTTCCGTGCGTAGCTTTGGATCGGGCTATCAATTGATCGCAGGCGAGCGTCGTTTTCGCGCCGCGCGTCAGGCCGAACTCACAGTTGTACCTGCAATTGTTATGGATGTGGGTACAGACCAGGAAATGATGGAAATCTCGCTAATTGAAAATATTCAGCGAGAAAATCTCAACCCCATAGAAGAAGCCAAAGCCTATCGCATGCTCATAGATGAGTGTTTTCTCACACAAGAGGAGGTTGCCGAGCATGTGGGCAAAGACCGCTCCACCATTGCCAACACCTTGCGCCTCCTCGCATTGGCACCCGAAGTACTCGACGCCCTGCAAGCCGGGCAGATATCCGCGGGTCACGCTCGCACACTCCTGGGCCTTGACAACGCGGATCAACAAATTGCCTTATGCCAGCAGATTATCGCACAGGGACTATCGGTTCGCCGCACAGAAGCCCTTGTCAAAGCACTAAAAGAAGGCACCACAGAAAAAAAATCCACGCCGCCCAAAGATCCCAACCTGCTATTTCTCGAAGAAGACCTCCAGCGTTATTTTGGCACGGCGGTCAATATCAACCGCAGAGGCTCCCGGGGCAAAATTGAAATTGAATTTTACAGCAATGACGACCTCGAGCGCGTACTGGAGTTATTGCGAAGTAGAGAATTTTAAGGAGATATTATGAAACACCTCTCGTACATCCTTTCCTGTCTTCTCATCGGCTGTACTGCCATTCCCGAAACGCCACAATCGGTGGATATTGTCGTAGATGATTTTGGCCTTTACGACCAGAATGGCGAATTCCACACACTCCATGAACACTCAGACGCATCTGCCATCGTCTTATTCGTCCAGGGCAATGGCTGCCCTATTGTGCGTAATGCTGTACACGACCTCAATGCAATACGCGATGAATACGCGCCCAAAGGCGTGCAATTTTTAATGCTCAATGCCAATTTGCAAGACGACCGCGAAAATGTACGCGAGGAAGCCTCCGCCTTCTCCATCGACTATCCCATCCTCATTGACGAAACACAACTCGTCGCCGAATCACTCGACCTGCATCGCACGGCTGAGGCCCTTGTCATCGATCCCAAAACATGGCACATCCTCTACCGGGGGCCCATCGACGATCGCCTGAATTACGAAGCGCAAAAACCCAGTGCATCCAACCATTATCTCGCCGATGCACTCCTCGCCCACCTCAAAGCCGAGGAAGTCGCCGTCAAAGCCGTTGCATCACCCGGTTGCCTGATTGCCCTGCCGGGCAAAGACCGTGCACAACACAAACAGATCTCTTATGCAAAACAGGTAGCGCCCATTCTGCGAAACAAATGCGTTCCCTGTCACCAAACCGGCGGCATAGCACCCTTTGACATGACCGATTACAAAGAAGTCGCGGGCTGGTCTCCAATGATGCGCGAAGTCGTGCGCACCCGACGCATGCCCCCCTGGCATGCAGACCCACACATCGGCACATTTAGCAACGACATGTCTCTCACATCAGAAGAAGAACAAACCCTCGTACACTGGATCGAAGCTGGATCACCCCGCGGCGATGGGCCAGATCCCCTATCCGAAAACCCGACACAAGCCACAACCTGGGCTTATGGAGAACCCGACCTGGTCATCGCATTGGAACGGCAGGAAATTCCCGCAACAGGTATTATCGACTATCGCTATCTCAAAATTACCGTACCCATAGACCGCGATGTGCAATTGCGGGGCACCGAATTTTTACCGGGAAATCGCGCCGCCATGCACCACGCACTGGCGCACCTGATCTATCCCAAAGGGCACAAAATGAAAACCGTCAAAAAGAACCGCTGGTTAGACGGCATCTTTGCTTCTTATGTACCGGGCATGGACGGTGTCATGTTGCCCAAAGGCACGGCAAAACTACTCCCCAAAGGGAGTAAAATCCAATTTCAAATCCACTACACGACTACTGGACGCCCCGAAGTAGATGAAAGCCGGCTGGGATTGTATTTCACCGACGCACAAAACCTGCGCGAACACCGCGTGGTCGGTCCCGCCAATACTAAAATTAAAATTCCACCGCAGGCGAGTGCCCATCGCGATTCATCTATAAAAGTCTTTGAAAAGGACGTAACGCTCTACACCTTCTTCCCCCACATGCACTTCCGGGGCGCGGGCTTCCGCTATGTTGCACACTATCCCGATGGAACCCGCGAAACCCTGCTCTCCGTGCCAAATTACACGTTCAACTGGCAGCGGTTCTACGCCCTCTCAACCCCTAAACACCTGCCTGCAGGAACGCGTATAGTCAGCCATGCCGTCTTTGACAACTCGGCAAAAAACAAACTCAATCCCGACCCATCCGCAACGGTTCGCTGGGGGGAGCAAAGTTTTGACGAAATGCTAATTGGATACATGGGCATTGTCGATGGCAAGGTTGAACAAATCGCCCAATTTTCGGTGCTGAACGAGTAATCCCCCTATACGGGCTATGGCTCAATCGCATAACACTCAACCGCCGTATTCGCAGGCGTGCGAACCGACCACGATGCCATGGCGACCTCTGGCACATTCCGAAATGTATTGTGTACCAGCATAATCGAAGGCATACTCCCGATTGTTCCAATCACCCAGAGATTTTTCCGGTTCAGATCTATAATCTCTCCAAACAGTCGAACCTGTTCGGCCTCATCCGGTGTCTCCTCAATCTGCCAGAACAGTTCAATGCAGCGCCGCAGATCTCCCGTGGGCGTCTCCCCTCTTTTTCCATTGGTCAAAAGCCAATGTGTGAACCCAATCGCGTGACTCGACCCCACATTATAGGGGACGAATAAGCGCGGCTCCAAAAGTGGGTTTTGCACCTCACCCCCCGCAGTTGCCGCATCGTGTATCAACGCCTTTCTTCGCTCGTAATAAAGCTGTCGGGCTTCCTCTTTGATCTCCGTCTTCACCCCCACCGCCGTCCAATCATTCGCCACCAATTCCAGCACCCTGTTGTTGATCGACATCGTTTCAATTGCTACCCTGATCGGCTTCCCATCCGGACGCAATCGCATACCAGACCGATCTCTCTCCACCAGTCCCATCTCGTCCAAAAGCGAGTTGGCCTTATCCGGCTCGTAGTCGATATATGCTTTTTCAAATGCCTCTGAATAATGCACCGACGTCCGCAAAGGTGCCGGTTGCCTTGGCTGGCCGATACCAAACCCGCCGACCTCGTTAATCGCCTCCCGATCAATCGCGTGTGACAGCGCGATGCGGAACCGCCGGTCCCATATAATTTCGCGCATCACCGGATCCTTGTGATTCAAATTCAATGCAACGCACTCTCCCCCGGTTCCTCCGGTAATCCAGTGCAGCACCCGATACCCTCCGCGCGATTGATTCTCCATAAATAAGGAATAGTTTTCGATCAAAATGTGACGCCCCTGCATCCCAATCTCCCCATTGATCGCTTTGAGATTGATCGTCTCGCGGTCGTAAATCTCAAAAGTCATACGATCAATATAAGGAAGCTGATTCCCCTCTGGATCCACCTTCCAATAATAGGGATTGCGCTCGAACACGGAAGGGCGGGCCGGTGGCGGTGCCACGACCACCCACGGCCACAGTCTGGGAATATCCGGATTCCGCCAGTCCCGCTTGTCTTGAAAAAGCTGGTGCCAGAAATCAAAACCGTGCTCCCCGGCCATCGATTCTAATTTCTCCAGCGGCACATACCGCGGATGAAACTGCGCCATATAATGCGCCGGATACCGCAACATTTCGTATCCGCGTCCCCATGCCAGCAATTTCAAAAAAAGACCATTGGGTCGCTTAAAGCGAAAACGCACGGTGTACACATCGACCTTTTCCATCGCCATCACCTCGCCTCCCCGCTGAAAATCCCGCGCGACCACCGGTGTCAACTCCTCGTTACGCAACACATTTTCATGCCAGAAGAAAATATCCTCCACCGTAAAAGGATGTCCATCTGACCAGCGCACCCCCTTTCGCAACCAGAACGTGTACGTCCGTCCCCCATCGGCTATCTCCCAGTGCGTTGCCAGATTGGGAAGAATTTTTTGCCCCATCGGATCCCATCTCACCAACCCCTCATAGGCAAATCGCGCTTCCACAATCCCTATATCTCTCGGTCCCGTTGCAAACCGCGTCCAGGTGCCTCCATAAGGCCCATTCTGATGGGGCGGCACAATTACCAATGGATTTTTCGGCAACCGTTCCCCAACCGACGGCAACTCACCCATCGCCACCCTCTTTTTCAGCATTGGGGCTTCCCAAAACTGCCGTCCCCTGCTTTCCGGCCACTCCATCACCCGATGTACGGCTTTTGCGGTCTTCGGACGTCGGTCTGGCACCACAACCTGGATAGCCCCCTCTGTGGGACTTTGCACCAGCCTGCCCATAATCGCCTCAAACTCGGACGCCTGTTGCATGGACTCCGTATCTCTGGGCATCAGATACCAGGTCACATATCCCAGTAACTCCACCAGGACGATCAGCCCCAAAAAGACCGCAACCACGCCCATTCCTATGTGCAAAATATTCCGGATCATAGCTCACCTTCTCGCAGACAAAACAGTACATCGACATAATACGTATTGCACGAGCTATAGAGCAAAGTAAACAGTGATTGCCTACCATGTGAAGATTGTGCATAATAGCAAAGTACACGACCCCAAACACATATTTTGAACTGCACAAATACCATGCGCGCTGTACGAAAAATAAAACTCGGCCCAGGGCACATCGCCTTATGCGACATCCCAGAACCGGATATAGAACACCCCGACGACATTAAAATCGCCGTTCAACGCGGCGGGCTCTGCGGCACCGATCTCCACATCCGTCACGGCGGTTATGGCTTTCGTCCACCAGTCACGCTTTGCCATGAACTCTCAGGTGAAGTCGTCAAAGTCGGCGCCAATGTCACCCGCATCAAAACAGGCGACCGCGTCACGGTCCTTCCCACAGCGAATGAGGCATGTGGACACTGTCGCTACTGTCGGGCCAGCGAATTTTTCTTTTGCCCCCAGCGCAAATCCGTTGGCAGCAGGCGCGACGGCGGGTTTGCCGAATACTGCGTCATCCCCCAAAACCTCGCCTTCCCGCTTCCCGAATCCGTCTCCTATGACACTGCCGCGCTTGTCGAACCCCTCGCCTGCTGCATCAAAGCCGTTCTTTTTTCTACAAAAATTGTACCTGGAGACTGGGTACTCGTTTCTGGTCCCGGTCCCATTGGCCTGATGTGTGCCGACCTCGCCAGACTCGCAGGCGGACGCGTTATTGTCTGCGGAACAGACCGCGACACCCATCGCCTCGCTATAGCCAAAAGTGCAGAACACACCTTGGATGTCACGCGCGAAAATATATCCGAATTTGTCCGCTCAATTACCAGCGACGGTGCCGACATTGTCATTGAATGTGCCGGGGCTGCGGCCTCCATCGATCAATGTCTCGACGCCGTGCGCCCCCTCGGCACATTCACACAGGTGGCTCTGCTCGAACATCCCGTTGAAGTGAACTGGGGCAAAATCATCTACAAACAGCTTTCCGTGAACAGTTCTATTGCCCAAAACTGGCCCAGTTGGCAACGCGCCCTCGAAATGGTCATCGCCAAAACAATTGATCCCTCGGCATACATATCCCACAGACTGCCACTCGAAAATTGGGAACAAGCATTTGATGGCGCAGAACGACAGGAGGGGTTAAAATACGTCCTTTACCCTTAACCTACCGGCACAGTCACCAGGATGTGTTCAATCCAATCATCGCTGTCATTGATCAACTGATGGTAGGTATGCGGCGGTAAATGTACGGCATCGCCTGGCTCCACGGGATAAATCTCGTCATCGATCTTCATCTTCCCATGGCCGCGCGTAAAATAATAAATCTGTTCTTTATCATCGTGCATGTGGTAATCGCCCTCTTTCCGGCTCTGCATCATATGCAGGGTAAATCCCGATGCCGCCAACATCGGTGCTTCTTCCTCGCTCAAACCAGCAGACCCCTTCTGCCTGAAAATCGACCATATTAACGCCGTTTCATGGCCCACTGTGGGCGTGGCATCTTGCCAATTGCGAATCACCATCTGTCTTTCCTCCACTTTAAGAGTTGATGTTTAACGCCGCATCGATCTCTGCCTGATATTCATACAACTCGCCGCTTTCGATCTCTGCTGCCGTCACAGTGCGACCTGCGCGAGCAGACTCGCAAATCGCATAAATCGCCGCAACATCCTTCATCCCCTCAACACCATCGACCTCAATCGGTTCATCATTCAGAACAGCACAGGCGAGTTCGTATTGTTCATAAGCGATCAATTTCCAATCCACTGCCTGATCGCCCACGCTGTTTTTCGTAGAAAAAAAATGATCTAATAGAGGATGCAATTCAAAATCGTCAACAGCACTCAGAATCGCATTCTGATCTCTCACCTCGCCATCTGCCGACTGCCATATCGCCTGACTCCCGCGACTGCCATAGCTCTGCAAACACCCTTTATCGCCCAAAATCAACTGACTGCGGCAGGCGCCGTGCCCCCCAATGCCCACAATAAAACTCACCATCACACCGCTATCCATCTTCATCATCGCCATCGCCGTATCTTCTGCCGTAGCGGGAACTTCGCTGGGCATTGCGCGAAAACGCTGCTGATAAAATTCATACCGATCGCCAATGGACTGTTGTTTTTTTCGAACCGGCTCCACCAGGCGCGTATCGCCATACACCTCAACCACATCGCCGAGTTGATACCGAATCAAATCCGTATAGTGTACCCCCATATCGATCAACGGTCCCCCGCGATCTTTCAAATGTCGCCAGGGCGTGATAAAAATTTCATTGCCGCCTCGCAGGGCGTGAAAAGTCGCCATATAAGGCGTTCCGATCCGCCCAGTATCCAACAAATGACGCGTTAACCGCGCCGAAGGATCGCGCCGATAATTTTCAGCAACCGACAGTTTTCGCCCATTGCGCTCCGCCGCCTCATTCATAGCATGGCACGCTTTTACAGAAATAGCCATAGGTTTTTCAACCAGCACATGCAATCCCAGGTCCAGAGCCTCACACACCACCGTGTGATGCACCGAAGGATCTGTTACCACATCAACCGCCATCAAATCGGGAATCGCTTGCACCATCTCTTCCATAGACATAAATACGGGAGGTTTTGAACCGAGCAACTGCTCGGCCTCTCTCGCAGCCAATTCTGCGTTATCCCGATTGAGATCGCACAGGGCGCACAATTCAATATTATTAAACGGCGTCTTCGCCAGTTCGCGCAACCCATACAAATGGCGCGTCCCCATACCGCCACAACCGATCAGAGCGAGTTTGAGTTTGTCCATATTATCTCCTTTGAATCGTGTAAAGAGGCAAGTGCAAGGTGCAAAGTCTGAAGAACAAAGTCAAATACTCCCTCAGCCCGTCCGACTTAGCGAGGTTCAAAATTTCTACAAAAAATACTCTCTTGCATATTGAAACAAAATTGGGTAACTATATCACTATCTCAAGGAGGGCATTATGAAATTTTGGATCGTTATTCTCATTGTGTGGATGGTAGGTATAGCGTCAGCCAAAGATCCAGAACCGCAACAACTGCGTTACCAGTATCCGGAAAACAAGCAACTCGAATTTAAGTATAATGAAGCTCTCGATATGCAAATGAGGGAAGGATCGTTATTAGCCCAGGTAGAATGGAAAAGTTTGGAAAGGGGTACAAACGAGGCTGATAGTATTCATGTCGATATAGTATTCACAGATATTGCAGAATCAATCCTGATCTTCAATCAGTTGCTACAGCGACCTGTGGTGGCTATGCTCGATGAAAAACCATTTCGGTTTTCTATAACACCGCGTGGCAATTTGTTACAATTTATCCCTCCAAAACCCGGGCACATCGGCTTTGGGGAGATTGAGATTTTTGACAGTATTGTCGCCAATATCGAGTTGAGCTACGCCAGTCTATATCCCAAATTGCCCGATCATCCGGTTACTGTGGGCGATTCGTGGACAGCCACGCATACATATACCGTCCCTTACAATCTGGCTAATGCTACAGGCACTATAGAGATAACCAGCACCTACACCATCAAAAAAACAAAAAAGGTCAATGGTGCCCTCTGCTTTGAGATCGAAGAAAAATCTCAATCACAGATTCACATGTACCGCACCTATGGCGATCTATCATTTATTGACAACGGTACATCAGATATCAAAGGCAAGCTATTCTTTGATTATGAACGCGGTTTGATCATGAAATATGAAGTGAGTGGTGAAATGGAGGCGGAAACTACCGTACTCGATGGTCGGGAAAATCCATCTATGAAAAATCGAATAATATTGAAATCGAAACGCGAATTAAAAGAAATCAGAGATCTCTGACCACGCGCTGTTCAACTCGCAATTGCGGAGTAAATTATGGTTATCGCAAAAAATATTGTCAAAACCTTCAAACTATCGCGGCAGCAAAAGCGCGAAATGGGAGATGGTTTTCAGGGCAACACCATTGACGCGGTGTGCGACATCAGCTTTACCTGTCAGCCCGGTCGCGTCTTTGCGCTATTGGGTCCCAATGGCGCGGGAAAAACCACCGCATTGCGCATGATCGCCACCATGCTCAAACCCACTTCTGGCAGCATATCTGTCGCGGAATACGATACCGTAGCACAAAGTCAAGCCGTGCGCGAAAACCTCGGCTTTCTCACTGGCAACACGGGATTGTACGATCGCCTGACGCCCAATGAAATGGTGCGCTACTTTGCCGACCTGCACGGCATGAACAGTGCTGATTACAACACGCGGCGCGACCACCTATTTGCCCTTCTCGACATGGAAGCCTTTGCAAACCGCCGCATTGGCAAACTCTCCACGGGCATGAAACAAAAAGTCTCCATTGTACGCACGATCATACACGACCCCGAAGTTATTGTATTCGACGAACCCACCGACGGTCTCGATGTCGTCACCTCGCGCAATATCGTACACCTCATCCGCGACTGTCGAAACGCGGGAAAAACCGTCATTTTTTCCACGCACCGCATGGGTGAAGTCAGCCTGCTCAGCGACGACCTCGCCATCATTCACAAAGGCCAATTGCAGTTTAACGGCACACTGGAAGACTTTCAAAACCAGATGCAAACCCCCACGCTGGAAGACGAATTTATCCGCATCGTTGAACAGGCATAGATTTTCTATAAGAGGTCCCCATGAAACCGATCCTCACCATCTTCAAAAAAGAATTTAAGGACATCACGCGCGACCGGCGTTCGATGATGATGATGTTTATCATACCCATGCTGTTATTCCCGCTGTTATTCACAATTGCGGCCGCTTTTACTACTCGTCAGACCCAAAAGGTCAGGACCAAAACACTTGTAGTTGCCCTGATCACCAATGGCAATGCAGAGACATTCCGCGAAACCCTGCTCAAACGCGACGACCTGAAAATTCGAGAAGACATAGCAGAAGATATAATCCCTCAGTTAATCCGCTCCGACAGCATAGATGCAGCCATTCGCGTTGATGAGCAATTCGATGCCCAAATATCCGACTTGCAACGCGGTCAAATTCATCTCTATTTCAAATCATCCCGAGATATGGACGCATCTCGCAATCGTCTGACAAGTCTGATTCGAGACTACGAAAACCAGATTGTCAATGACCGATTCCAACGACTTGCCCTTGACCGCATGATCGTGGACCCTGTACAGGTCAGACGCCACGACATTGCTTCTCAACGGGAAAGAATCGGAAAAAGCGTGGGTGGTTTTTTGCCCTATATTTTTGTCTTAATGTGTTTTATGGGGTGTATGTATCCAGCCCTTGACCTGGGTGCGGGAGAAAAAGAACGCGCCACCCTCGAAACACTGCTCGTCGCCCCCGTCAGCAAAATTCAGATCTTGCTGGGCAAATGTGGCGTGATTGTCCTATCGGGATTTGCGTCAATCGCCAATAGTTTTATCGGTTTTTTTATAGCTGTGATGTTACAACGAGAAATTATCGCAAGAATCCTCGACGCGCTACAGGGCATGTTCGAAATATCATCCATCCTCCTGGTCCTTTCTCTGTGCCTGCCCTTAACCATCTTTTTTGCCGCCGCCTTAATGTCCGTCTCCATATTTGCCAAATCGTTCAAAGAAGCGCAGAGCATTATGGCACCCCTCAACATCATCATTATTATTCCCGTATTTATCGGCCTCTTGCCCGGCATTGAACTCAATGCCATCACATCGCTCATACCGGTCTTAAATGTCTCGCTTGCATCCAAAGAAATTTTCGCGGGAACCATCAAACTGCCCCTTTTGTTCGAAGTCTATGCCTCGCTCATCGCCCTTGCGGCTCTCAGCCTCTACGGCTGCGCCAGATGGTTTGAACGCGAAAGCACGATCTTTCGGGAGACTTAAATGGAACATCTCATAGGTGTCGCCATTTTTACACTTATCGCAATTCTTCTCATTGGCTATGCAATTTACGCGCTTGTGAAAGGTGGTAGTAAAAGTGCAGGCGGATCGGCTACCACAATGCTCGGAGCAACAGACCTCATGCTCAACGAAGACAAAAAACGCGCAGCCCAGGAAGTCGTACAGCAACGCGCTGGAGAAATCCGCCACATTTCAGAAGATGATCGTGGTGAGGTTTCAAAGGATGAGACTTAGCGTTAAGTCACCTGCAAAACTTCAGGGGATAATACATGGATACTTTTACAATTTACTTTGACGTAGAACACCCTCGCCGAATGAAGTGGTTTTGGCGATGGTATTCCGTATTCTTCACTGGATTCTTCATCTACCAGAGTTGGCGATACCTTTCGCACATACACGGCCCCGCTGAATGGATATTAGGTACAATAAACCTCCTCGGTGCTGTTGCGATAGTCACTGTGGGAATCATTGATCTTTATACCTCAAAAAAATTCGGGCGACCGCGGGTAATGTTCAGCAATGAAGGACTGGAAATCAAAACCAAACAGCGCGGGCATCCCGAGAAAATATCCTGGGATGAAATCCAGACAATGCACCTCAAAATCAACGGTGTGGAAATTATTCCAAAAGCCCAACCCACAGACCCAATCGAAATTCCAGCGGGTACATGTTCATACACGCAATTTCAACAAATTAAAAAGAACCTGAAAGAATACTCTGCCGAATACCACGTAGAATCAAATTTTTGAGTCAGATGGGTATAGCTCTGAACACAAAAGCCGACGAACAAACGTCGGCTTTTGTGTTTTCGTAAGGAGATTGGTAAGCGAAACTAAACGGGGACTGATTCCTTTGATTGAACAGACAGTTGCAACCCAAGTTGCCTCAAAATGGAAATCAGGCTGGTAAATTGTGGATTCCCCTTCTCAGATAACATGCGATACATAGACTCACGGTTCAATTGTGCATCTTCAGCGAGCCGAGTCATACCATAAGCTTCTGCAACATTTCGGAGTGCTAACAGAAACAACTCATTCATATCTTCTTCCAGAGCAGCGTTCAAATATTCTGCGGCTTCTACGGGGTCTTGAAGTGCTTTAAGCAGTTCCGGCTTATAGGGTCTTGATGTCTTGCTCATAACTCTCGCCTCCTGAAGTCAGCCCAGAAGTTTCTGGCCCGCTCGATATCTCTTTGTTGAGATTTTTTGATACCACCAGCCAAAAGTAGAATAACCCGTTCGCCGACTTCACCAAAATAGACGCGGTAGCCTGGTCCATAGTCAAGCCGAAGTTCATAGAGGCTACCACCCAGAGAGCGACAATCGCCCAGGTTACCCAGGCTAAGACGATCCAGGCGAACTCTAATTCGTGCGCGAGCCTTTCGGTCATTCAGACGCTTGAACCATTGGCTGAAAGGGACTCGACCTTCAGCAGTGATATACTCCTCAATCTGTCGGGGGATTGCTTCCTGCATATACTAAATGTAGCTTAAAAGCGACATTTAGGCAAGTGTCTTATTGTAGGTTCATCTGTGTGTCTTTTATTTTTACACACCACTTTATTATATTATATTGACCCAACTATCTGCTTAAAAGTCTGGCCTATTCCTAAGAGGTCATCCATGCGCCTATCTATATGCCTTCTATCTGTGCTCTTGTGTTTATCTCCGCTCGTCTTTGCCCAGGGGAAAAAACCGTTGAATCACGATGTGTACGACATCTGGAATCGCACGCGTGCCAGCAATATTTCCGACAATGGACAATGGGCTTTTCTCTCTATCGGCCCGGACGAAAAAGACACCGAACTCCGCATCGTGAGCCTTGCAGATGACCGCTCCTACGCGATACCGCGCGGAGAAACCATTCGATTCACAAAAGACTCGCGTTATATCGTCACCCTCATCAAAGCCTTCAAAGACTCGGTAAAACAGGCAACTCGCGACAAGAAAAAGCCCGAAGAATCGCCCAAAGACTCACTTGGCATTATCACCCTCGCCGAGGGAGATGTCTTTAAAGCTGCGCGCGTCAAATCCTTCAAACTGCCCAAAGAAGCCAGCGGATGGGTCGCCTATTTGCTGGAAAAAGAAATCGCCAAAAAAGACAGTACAGCGAACAAGAAAAAAAAACCATCCAAACCTGAAGAAAAAAAAGAAGAGCCAAAACCCGAACAAAAGCCCGAACAAAAGCCCGAACAAAAGCCTGAAACTAAAGAAGTGAAAAAGGAAGATCCCAAAGACAGCAAAAAGAAAAAACGCAAAAAAGCCGAAGGCACCACACTCGTTCTCCGCAACCTCCAAACCGGTGCTGAAACGCGATATAACCACGTAGTCTCCTACGCCTTCACAGAAAGCGGTTCGTATCTCATTTTTGCCGCAGCCAACAAAGACAGCACAGCCGACGGCATCTACGCCATTCGCACCAGCACGGGTGACACCACAGCCATACTCTCGGGCGCGGGTGATTACAAAAAAATCACCGCTGACGAATCCAGTCTCCATCTCGCATTTATTGCCAACCGCGACAGCTTTAACTCAGAGCAACAGGAATACGCCCTCTATTACTGGCCCATTGGCTCGCGCAATAAGGCAAAAAAAATCGCCCGATCTGGAACGAAGGGCATACCACCGAACTGGTGGGTCAGCGAACACGCCAACCTCTCCTTTTCCAAAAATGGCAAGCGCCTCTTTTTTGGTACCGCACCCAGACCAGAAGAGGCAGCAGAGGACGACACGCCTGCCGACGAAAAAGTCGCAGTTGATATCTGGAACTGGAAAGACCCCTACCTCCAACCCATGCAACTCAAAGATGCCAAAGAGGAACGCGAACGCACTTATCGCGCCGTCTTTCACCTCAACAATGGCAAAATCGTTCAACTCGCCACAGAAACCATCCCCGATATTCGCCTGGGAAGCGAGGGCAATGCCGATGTCGCCATAGGCTCTTCTATTCTCCCCTACCGACAACTCATTTCGTGGGATTCGCCCGCTTATTACGACAACTATTTGATCGACATAAAAACCGGTGAAGCAACGCGCGTACTCACCAAAATTCAGACGCGCCCCACCCTCTCGCCCGAATCCAACTACATCTACTGGTGGGATCGCACCCGGAAAAACTGGTATGTTCAGCATGTCAAAAACGCAATCCGCGTCAACGTCAGCAGAAATATCCCCCATCCCGTTCACAACGAATTGCACGACTGGCCGTATCCACCCAGCGCACATGGCAATGCAGGGTGGACAAAAGGCGACAAAGAATTTCTCGTTTACGACCGCTACGACATCTGGCTCACCGATCCCAACGGGCGCAAAGCACCCATCAACATCACCGAAAGAGTTGGGCGCGAGACAGAAACGCGCTTTCGATACGTAAACCTCGATTCCGAAGAACGGGCGCGCGATCCAAAAGCCGATTTGCTCTTATCGGGTTTCAATCTCAAAACCAAAGCCATGGGCTACTATCGGGATCGCCTTAAAAGTACCGACAAACCCGCTGAACTCATCGCACGCGACAAACGGTTTTCCAATCTCCAAAAGGCCAAAGACGCAGACATACTCCTTTTCAGACGATCCTCTTTTGAAGAATATCCCGACCTCTGGACAACGGACCTCAATTTTCAGAATGCGCGAAAAATAAGCGAAGTCAATCCGCAACAAAAAGACTACCTGTGGGGCACTGCCGAACTCGTCGAATGGGTCTCACTGGACGGCAAACCCCTGCAGGGCATTCTCTACAAACCCGAAAATTTCGATCCCGCTCAGAAATATCCCATGCTGGTCTATTTCTATGAAAAAATGTCCCATCGGCTACACGCCCATCGAGCGCCAGGAGCCTCGGGCGGCTCGATAAATTTCCCGTTTTACGTCAGCCGCGGGTATCTGATATTTATCCCGGACATTCCCTACAAAGTCGGCTTCCCTGGCGAAAGTGCCGTCAACGCCGTTGTCTCTGGCGTGACGCACCTCATAAATCGGGGATTTGTCAATCCCGACCGAATTGGCGTGCAGGGCCACAGTTGGGGCGGCTATCAAATCGCCTATATGATCACCCGAACCAGCATATTTCGGGCAGCCGAAGCTGGCGCACCCGTCTCAAACATGATCAGTGCGTACGGCGGCATCCGATGGAGTTCGGGACTGAGTCGCATGATGCAATATGAAAAAACCCAGAGTCGCATCGGTGGTTCGCTATGGGAAGCACCCACGCGATTTATCGAAAACTCACCCATCTTCTGGGCGGACAAAATTCAAACGCCTTTGCTCATCTTGCACAACGACGAAGATGGCGCAGTACCCTGGTATCAGGGTATCGAACTCTTCGTTGCCCTGCGCCGCCTGGGCAAACCAGCCTGGCTGATCAATTACAACGGAGAAGCACACGGCATTCGCAAACACCACAACCGCAAAGACTGGAGCATCCGCCTGCAACAATTCTTTGACCACTATCTCAAAGACGCCCCCGCACCTGTATGGATGAGCGCGGGCATTCCCGCCGTGGAAAAAGGGAAGACACTCGGATTGGAATTGGAACAACCGTGAGCACAGAATTACAAAATCGGGTTGCACTCATAACCGGTGCTGCGCGAGGCATTGGAGCGGCCATAGCACAACACCTGTCGGATGCGGGCGCAAAAATCGCCATTGCCGACCTGGATGGCGATGGTGCAAAAGCAACAGCAAAAACGCTCAAAACGCCCGCAATCGGGCTATCCGCCGATGCATCTGACGAAACCGCCATGCGCTCGGCAGCAGATCGGGTCGTTGCAGAACTCGGATCACTCGATATCCTCGTCAACAACGCGGGAATTGGAGGACCGGACACAAACGCGGCCAAAGCATCATTGGAAATTCCACTGACGGAATTATCCGTTGACGACTGGGACGCGCATCTACACACCAACCTCCGAACCGCCTTTGTCTCGTCCAGAGCAGCCATTCCACATCTCAGCCGCGGATCCAGCATCATCAACATCGCATCGATCGCCGCGTTAATGCCCAGCGTTTCCATGCCAGCTTATGGCGCGGCCAAAGCTGGCGTGATTCATCTAACCAGAACTTTAGCCAGCCAACTCGCGGGACGCGGGATCAGAGTCAACGCAATATGTCCCGGCTACCTCTGGACGCGCGCCTGGGAAATGATCGCATCTCAAATTAAAAACAACAACCCGGCATACAAGGAATATACCGCAAGAGAAATTTTTGAAGATGTAATCCGCAACAGCGTGCCTCTGGGAACCGAACAAACCCCCGAAGATGTGGGTCACATGGTTGTCTTTTTGGCAAGCGACAAAGGAAAAAATATCACCGGACAAGCACTCACCATTGATGGCGGTGCTACATTGGGAGGGCGAAGAGTAAAATCAGCAGATAACGGTCAGTAGAACCCACCTACACATTCACAAGGAGTCGAGAACATGAACCTCGAAGAACTCTATACCCAAATTGATACGGCCAAGCGCATGGCCGATGCTGCCACGGCATTTTTGGCATCTCTGCGTCCCGATCAGGCGGCGACCGCACATTTATCTTTTGAAGATGAAAACGCACGACAGGACTGGCACTACATCCCGCGCGACCGATTGGGCCTCTCGCTCAAAGACATGGAAGCGCATCAGCGCGACAAAGCATTTGCCCTGCTCGACACCGGACTGAGCGAACAGGCGCGCACCAAAGCCAGAACAATCATCAACCTGGAACCCATCCTCGCCGAAGTAGAAGGTCCCAGACGGCGGTTTCCTCGCGATCCGGACCTCTACAACCTCGTCGTCTTTGGCACGCCCGGCAGTGACACCACATGGAGCTGGCGTTTTGAAGGCCATCACGTATCTGTCAATTACACCATTGTCAGCGGCACACTCGTCGCGCCCACGCCCGTCTTCTTCGGCTCCAATCCCGCACAGGTTCGGCACGGCGAACACGAGGGATTGCGCGCCCTCAAAGAAGAAGAAGACCTTGCCCGCGACTTACTCGCCTCTCTGGACGGCGAACAAAAAAGAGTGGCAATCATCAGTGACGAAGCACCCGCCGACATCCTCACCCGCAATGTTCCCCAGGTAAATGATGAAGTTCAAATTGAGGGTCTGCAACTCAAAGACATGACCGCGTCACAACGCGATGTCGTCACCGCGCTCATCGATGTATATATCACCCGCCTACCAGACAATATTGCAAAAGCTCAGCGCACAAACCTCGTCTCACTCGACACAGCCGCATTCGCCTGGGCTGGCGGTGTGAATCGCGGTGAAGGCCATTACTATCGCGTACTCGGCTCCACCTTCCTCGCCGAATACGACTGCACCCAGGACGAGGCCAATCATATCCACGCAGTCTGGCGCGACCTGAGCAATGACTTTGGCAGCGATATTCTCAAACAACACTATCGGGACAGTCATTAAAACAAGCTATCAGCAGTCAGTTATCAGTTGTCAGTCCCAGCCCCCAGCCCCCCTGGGTGCGGTTGTGTGGGGTAACTGACTACTGGCTACTCAGGAGACTTTATGCAAGCAGTTGTACTGTTAGCTGGCAAGGGAACGCGGATGGCGATGGATTATGAGGGACCGAAGCACTTATTGCCGGTAGCGGGAAAGCCCGTTGTGGAACACGCGCTGGATCGATTGCCGTGCGAGGTACGCGAACTCGTATTCATTGTAGGAGGACCGCATGAGGAGGCGATTCGCCAGCACTTTTCAGATGGTACTTATGGGGGGCGGCGCATTGTATTTCTCGTTCAGGAAGAGCCATTGGGTATCGCCCACGCTTTTCGGGTCGCGGCACCTGCAATCACCGGGCGGTGGCTGGGAATGGTTGGCGATGATATTTTTGGGCCACGCAGCCTTCGAAAACTCGTCCAACAGCGGGACCTGGCTCTAATTAGCTCGCGTGTGGCATATCCTCAACATTTTGGAGTTCTGGTAACAGATAATGATGAGTACCTGGTTCACTCCGTCGAAAAGCCCAAAAAGTTTATCTCAAATTTGGTTTGGAACGGCGCGATGGTCATGGACAGAGATTTCTTTGGCACAGAAATTGATCCATCCGCACGCGGCGAATACGAAACGCCCGATGTATGGATGAAATTGATTGCAGCAGGGCGAAAAATCAAAGTAATCGAAGCTGATTTTTGGCTGCCAATTAACGATAAGCAACAACTTGAGGAAGCCGAAAAGTTACTCGGCGGTCAGGAATCAAACACCCCGGGAAAACAGCATGGCCAATGAGCCAAACAAAATCATCTATTCGATGGTGCGCGTAAGCAAATACATCGACAAAAAACCCATCATCGAAGACATCTCTCTTTCCTATTTCTACGGCGCGAAAATCGGCGTACTCGGCCTCAATGGCGCGGGTAAAAGCACGCTGTTGCGCATCCTTGCTGGTGTAGATGAAAAATTCAATGGCGAAACCCACCTCGCCCCCGGCCACACCATTGGATATCTGGAACAAGAGCCCCAACTTGAACCGGGCAAAACCGTGCGAGAAATTGTCGAACAGGGTGTACAGGAACACGTTGACCTCATGAACGAATACAATGCGCTCAGTGCCAAATTTGCCGAACCCATGACCGACGAAGAAATGAATCGTGTAATCGAACAGCAGGGCGAACTTCAGGAAAAAATCGACGCAGAGAATATATGGGATCTCGATGCGCGCATCGAACAGGCGATGGATGCCCTGCGTTGTCCACCGGGAGATGTGCATGTCGATCGCCTCTCGGGCGGTGAATGCCGCCGCGTGGCACTTTGCCGACTGCTCCTTTCCAAACCCGATATTCTCTTGCTCGACGAACCGACCAACCACCTCGACGCCGAAACCGTTGGCTGGCTCGAACAGCATTTACAGCGTTACGCGGGCACCGTTATTGCCGTCACACACGACCGCTATTTCCTCGACAATGTCGCCGGATGGATACTCGAACTCGACCGCGGCAAAGGCATACCCTATAAAGGCAACTACTCTTCGTGGCTCGACCAAAAAGAAAAACGGCTGGCCAGTGAAGCAAACCGGGAAAGCCAGCGTCTAAAAACCCTTGCGCGAGAACGCGAATGGATCAACATGAACCCACGCGGGCGACACGCCAAATCCAGAGCGCGGATTACCGCATATAATCAGTTGCTCGATCAGAGTGAAGAAAAAGAACGCGACCTCGAAATTTATATTCCGGCCGGCCCTCGCCTGGGCGATATTGTCATCGAAGCTCAGGGAGTTTCCAAGGGATATGGCGATACACTCCTCTTTGAAAACCTCTCCTTTTCCCTGCCTCCCGGCGGCATTGTCGGCGTTATCGGACCCAATGGCGCGGGAAAAACCACCCTCTTTCGCCTCATCACCGGCGAAGAACAGCCCGACGCGGGAACATTCCGCATAGGCGAAACGGTTAGCCTCGCCTATGTCGAACAAACCCGCGATGTCCTTGTCCCCAATCACAATGTGTGGCAGGCCATCTCGGATGGCGAAGATCTTATCACTCTGGGCAATCGAGAAATCAACTCGCGTGCCTATCTCGCGCGCTTCAACTTTACTGGAGCCGACCAGCAAAAACCCGTTGGTCAACTCTCTGGCGGCGAACGCAACCGCGTTCACCTCGCGCGTATCCTCAAAGAAGGTGCAAATGTCATATTGCTGGACGAACCGACAAATGACCTCGACGTAAACACAATGCGCGCCATGGAAGACGCCCTTGAAAATTTTGGTGGATGCGCCGTAATCATCTCACACGACCGCTGGTTCCTCGACCGCATTGCCACGCATATCCTCGCCTTTGAAGGAAATAGTGAAGTCATCTACTTTGACGGAAATTATTCGCAGTACGAAGCAGATCGCAGACGCCGCCTCGGCACCGACGCCGATCAACCCCATCGGATTAAATATCGACAATTTACGCGATAGAAGGGACACCCACCATGCAACGCATATACAAAACCACGCCCCAGGGCGAACTCGCCATTCACATCTTTGAACCCGATACTAACGATCAAACAGCCGCTGTTGTTTTCTTCTTTGGCGGCGGCTGGACAGGTGGCAACCCGCAACAGTTTTTCCCCCATTGTCAGTATCTCGCAAAACGCGGAATGCTCGCGGCATCGGCTGAATATCGCATCAAAAGCAAACACAACACCTCGCCTTATGAATGTGTAGAAGATGGCAAATCAGCGGTTCGTTGGCTGCGGGCGCATGCCGATGAACTCAACATCGATCCCAACCGCATCGCTTCGGGTGGCGGATCGGCTGGCGGTCACGTCGGCGCGTGTACCGGTACTGTTCCCGGCCAGGATGCGCCCGATGAAGATATGGCGATATCTTCCCAACCCAACGCAATGGTACTCTTTAACCCCGTCGTCGATGTGGCTGGACTAAAACGCCTCGCCGAACGTTTTCCCAAAGACCCACTGGAAATCTCGCCTTTTCAACACATCGGTTCCAACCTGCCACCCACTATAATTTTCCACGGCACGGATGACACAACCGTCCCTTATGAACAAGCCCAACGCTTCACAAAAGCCATGCGCGAATCGGGCAATACCTGTGAACTCTGCGCGTACGAAGGCAAAGGACACGGCTTTTTCAACCACGGTCGCGACGATAACTCAGCCTACGAGCAAACCGTCGCGCAAATGGACGACTTTCTCGTGCAATTGGGATATCTGGATCCAAAATGACCTGCGACTACGACATCATCGTGATAGGTACCGGCCCCGGTGGAGAAGGCGCCGCAATGAAATCCACCAAGGAAGGCAAGCGCGTTGCCGTCATCGACAATTTCAAAAATGTGGGTGGCAACAGCACGCACAGGGCCACAATACCGAGCAAAGCACTGCGCCAGTATGTGCAGCAACTCATCGATACCAATGCACATAGCACGACGAGTTTTCCCGACTTGCTCGACCGGGCCGCCGACCTCATCGAAGATCAGGTTGACCTCCGCACGGGCTATTACGAACGCAATGATGTCGATATTATCCTGGGACGCGCATCTTTTGTCGATGAACACACCGTCGAAGTCGCATTGCTCAACGGAGGGGTTGAGCGCTACACCGCCCGGGGATTTATTATCGCCACGGGATCTCGTCCTTATCATCCACCCGACATCGACTTTTCCCATCCCCGGATTCGCGACAGCGACTCCATCCTGGACCTCAAAGAAACGCCGCGCATTATCACCATTTATGGCGCGGGAGTAATAGGCTGCGAATACGCATCCATATTCCGCGGCCTGCACATAAAAGTCAATCTCATCAACAGTCGAAGCCAATTGCTCTCCTATCTCGACGCCGAAATCATCGACGCCCTCAGTTATCATCTCAGCCAAAACGGAGTGCGTATTCGCCACAACGAAGAATACGACCGCGTTAAAACCAACGACAAAGAAGCGCGCGTATTCCTGAAATCCAACAAACAAATTGTCAGCGATATTCTCCTCTGGGCGGAAGGTCGCACTGGAAACTCAGACAACATGGGACTGGAAAATATCGGAATCGAAACCGACGAACGCGGCTCCATTCTAATCAACGACGCGTACCAGACACTCGCTCAACCCCATATTTACGCTGTTGGCGATGTCGTTGGGTTTCCCAGTCTGGCAAGTGCGGCTTACGATCAGGGCCGGTTTGCCGCCACCCATCTCGTCTTTGGCGAATGCGAACAGCGCCTCGTGGAAGACATACCCACGGGTATTTACACCATTCCCGAAATTAGCTCTATCGGACTTACCGAAAAAGAACTGACAGCGCAAAAAATCCCCTACGAAGTGGGCCACGCCTACTTTCGCCATATCGCGCGGGCACAGGTCACGGGAAGGCTAACCGGCATGCTCAAAATTATCTTTCATCGCGAAACCCTTGAAATTTTGGGCATCCACTGTTTTGGCTCTCAGGCATCTGAAATCATCCACATTGGTCAAGCCATTATGGCGCAAGAAGGTGAGGCCAATACGCTCATGTATTTTATCAACACCACCTTCAACTATCCCACAATGGCCGAAGCCTATCGCGTTGCCGCGCTCAATGGAATTAACAGAGTAAAATAAAAGTGCGTATTTGCACAACTTGTCCTATATTTACGCCAATATTTAATTGCCCTCGCAGGGCACGACCTGCAACCTTTTTTTTGGAGACTCTCATGGCCGACCAGTTGCCACTCGATCAGATTCAGGTTGATCAACAAAACCTCTATCGGGAAGAATCCATCACTGACTTGCGCGTTGCCACAATTCGACGCCTGATCCCCATCAACACCGATGGCACAGACGACAGAAGTCGTCCTACCCAATACATCGGATCCACACAGATCATATCTCAAATGGGACCTCTGCCAATCTCAGCACCCATTGAAGCCGCTTCGCTTCAAGAAGCAATAGAAAAATTTCCCCAGGCCATCAAAGATGCTGTCGATCAAATGGTTGAAGAGGCCAAAGAATACCGCCGCCAGGAATCTTCTCGCATCGTCGTTCCCGGCACAATGCCGGGCGGTGTGCCCGGACAGGGAGGCATTCCAGGAGCGGGCGGTTCACCAAGCGGTGGCATCATCTCGAGTTGATCCAATAGCCATATAAAACAAAAGCCGCGAGTGCGTATTCTCGCGGCTTTAAGGATAAACTGATGATCGAAAAAACCATTGAAGTTGCTACTTCAGACGGTACAATGCCCACGTATGTCTTTTATCCAGAAGGCGAAGGACCGCATCCCGCTGTCATCTTCTACTTTGACATATTTGGCATTCGCGACGAATTGAAAAACATGTGTCGTCGTTTTGCCCGCGCGGGATATTACACCGTACTTCCCTCCCTATTTTATCGCATGGACAATCCGTCTTACAACCCCGAAAAATTCATGAGCGGCAATCTCAATCTCGAAAAAACAGATCCCCTGCACCCTATGAACCTCAACACCAGCACCACCAATGCCCTGGTCATTGAGGACACGGGCGCACTGCTTCGCCATCTCGACAAAGAAGAACCCCAGGCCAATGCCCAACGGGTCGGCACTATCGGTACATGCATGGGTGGTCGCCACGCCCTCTTTGCAGCAGCAACCTACCCCGACAATGTTTTGGCCTTTGCCTCCATTCACGGCGGCAAACTCGTCACCGATGCCTCAGACTCGCCTCATCTCGCCATTCCCAAACTCAAAGCCGAAGGCTACTTTGGCTGGGCAGACCAGGATGCCGGCGCAACCGAGGAACACCTACAACTCTACAAAACCGAACTCACCCGCTGTGACGTCCCACATCGCATTGACTTTATGCCCGGCGCACTGCACGGCTATTTCTTTCCCCAGCGGCTAACGCACTACAACGAAGACGCCGCCGAAAAATCCTGGAATGCAGTCCTCGACTTATTCGCCCGCACCCTCAAAAATTGTGCTCAATAGGCGGGCGAAATAGCGCTGTAGAAATCTTTTTCAGAGATAAGGACAAGGCCGTGCGATGAAATAGAGCAGTGTCAAATTTTCCTTCCTCCGAGACTGCCAATATGAAAATTACAAAAATCGAAATATCAAACTTCAAGAGTTTCAAAAACCAATCTATTCCTTTAAACGACTTCAACTTACTGGTTGGAGCGAATGCATCGGGAAAATCTAACCTCGTTCAAGCCTTCCAATTTTTGAGAGATATTGTTAATCACGGATTGGAAAATGCAATTTCGCTTCAAGGCGGGGTAGAGTATCTACGAAATATAAAGGTCGCACCGTCCTCGCCTCTTTCATTTCGCATAATCATGCAGGGGGAATTTAAGTGTTGGTGGTCTGTAAGACGTGATGAAGATGGAACCCCTAGATCATCTCTTCCAATCATAATCTATAAAATAGATTATGAATTTTCTTTGCAATTTTATGAAAAAGAGGGTGGATATTATATTGATCAAGATAGAATGACTTTAACCTATTCACACGCAAAATTTATTGATGGTAAAGAAAAACGAGACGATTCCGCGAAATTAAGCATCAAATTTTCCAATTGTGGTGGCGAATTAAATATACATTCAACAGACTCTGACATAGAACCTGCATTATTTATGGACGGCACGCCAATTTTCAGGAACATTCCGTATGATGAAAATGCCCTCCTGATAGAGTCTTCAATTGTTGATCTGTACGTAAAATCAGCTTTGGATGGATTTGGGAACCCCGGCATCTACGACTTTGATCCCAAGTTACCTAAGAGACCTGCACCCATCACAGGTCTGTCAGAATTGGAGATGAATGGTAGTAATCTCGCTATAGTGCTTAACAATATTATGAGGACCAAAGAAGATAGACGAAGATTTCTCAATTTATTTCGAGATCTCCTACCATTCATTCACGATATAAATGTGGAAAAGGCGGTAGATAAATCCATATTCTTCAGGCTACATGAAAAATACTCTGGCAAAGATGGGCTACCAGCTTTTTTGATTTCTGATGGCACCGTCAATATTATAGCTTTAATCATCGCACTCTACTTTGAAGATAAACCTATCGCCATCATAGAAGAACCCGAGAGAAACGTCCACCCTTACCTAATCTCAAGGGTGATGGATATGTTCAAAGAGGCATCGAGAAGTAAACAGATACTGGCAACAACTCATAATCCAGAAATGGTTAAACACGCGGATTTGGAGAATATCTTACTCATAACGAGAGACGATGAAGGATTTTCCAGAATAACAAAGCCAGCGGATAGTGATACAATCAAGATTTTCTTAAAAAATGAAATGGGTATTGACGATTTATTTGTCCAGAATCTATTGGGGGTATAGATTGACGTATCGGAGGCTCTTTATTCTCGTAGAAGGAGACGACGATGAGCGATTTTTTGATCGCGTAATCAGCCCCCTATATAAACAAATTTGTGATTACGTCTCTCTTTGGAAATATAGTCAGCAAAAATTAGAAAAGGTAAACGGTTTCCTGAATAGTATCAATTCTATACCGCACGCCGATTATATTTTTGTTACGGATATGGACGATTCCCCCTGTGTGACAGCCAAGAAAGAGCGGATTACATCCCAGTTTGAGAAGCTATCTGAGGATCGAATTTTGGTCGTGTGTCGGGAAATAGAAAGCTGGTATCTCGCAGGGCTAAATGATGATTCTCACCGTGAAATCAAAATACGACGGAGCTACAACAACACAGACCATATTTCAAAAGAACAGTTTAACCGTATGATGCCAAAGAAATTCGTTTCAAGAATAGATTTTATGCAAGAGATTATGAAGTTATTTGATCGAGAAACGGCGTTGAGGAAGAATACCTCTTTTGAATATTTTATGCGGAAGTACAAAGAGGAACGCGATGAACAAAATAAACAACCCCGGTGATACTACTACTGGGGTTGTTATTTAGTATTGAAATATTGCGCTTCACCACAGATGCACATATACGGCGGGGCGCACCTTTTGGCCCGCTGTGCCAACAGATAAAAGAGAATCCGCATAAGCTGCATCATTCACCATACGCTCTCGGCTACCCCCCTTCAGAAACAGATGCAAATGCCGATCGGGTTCTGCAACCAGACCATTTACTGTTTTGCGAAACTCGCCCGGAGCCAACCTGCGTGTTGCAGATCGCCCATCTTCTGAAAACGCCAGACCTCTGGAAGTATATAAAATCACCACATCCCCCGGTTCGGGATTGTGGTGATAGACGCGCCAAACGGGCTGTGACACATTCAAAATCATAATCCCCAGACACAGCATCAACATCATAATGCCCAAAAACAACTCTTTGCTCACGTCGTGCGCTTCGGCTTCGGCCACCGCGCGCTGTAAAAAACGTCGTCTCACCCTCTTTTCTCCTCTTCGCGCATATCCAACCATTTGCGTTCCAGATCAGACATGCGATTCAGCAACATATCATATCCCTTTCGAAGCGGCAAATAGGCCAGCAGGGCGACGAGTGTTGTCTGAAATGCCAGCACCAATCCACCTGCCATATCGCGCAACACCTTAAACGTCTCGGTCGCTTCATCCAGTCGGGTCAGTTCTTCAGCCATCAGCAAAATACCGCACACAGTCCCCAAATACCCATAAAACGGAATGCGACTCAAAGCGCGTTGCTCGGACAACAACCGCTCGCCAAACACAGCGAGTAACGCATCTACTGCCTCGTCATCGCGCGCTTTTAAGTCCGCATAATTCTCGCGGCTCTGGCAAAATTCAGCCACTTGCTCCTGGCGCAATGCAGTCAAATTACCCGTCTCCGCACCTTCTACACCCAATCGTCGCCAAAAATGAATAAACGTGACCAGATGCGCAGCCGAACTGCCCAAAACGAGCACATAAGCCGAACGCCCCGTCCACTCGACCCAACTCGCCGCTGATGGCGCAAAAAAATAAAAATAAATACCAATACTCGCCACGCCAGCACCGCCCAATCCACCTATTATCGCACCAGGCCAACTGGACTCCGGCAGGCCAAATTGTTTTTCGTAACGGCAAATAGCACTTAAGCGTTGCATTAAAATCAATGCACCTGCTATCGCACACACCACCCAAAAAAGACCCAACGACAACGACTCAGACCAGTGTAATCCGTACATCAATCACTTTCTCCCATTAACGATTGCCAGCGTATGGCCACATACAACACATAAATGCCCACGATCAGTGTTGGCAACAACAATCCCAATCGCGTAGCCTGACTCGACTGCCCACCCCCACCACCGCGTCTCATACCCTGCGGCTGCACCTGAGCATTGTCGCCCTTATCTTTTGTTTCACTTTTCATCCCACTGCGCTCTTCAGGAGGGCGATACGCCTGCTCTCTACTGCCTCGGCCACTCGCGGTTGGAACCGCATCACCCGTGGTTACAGCACCTTCTCCTTTTAACGCGCGGCGGTCTGGATAAATCAACTGCTGCTGCACCGCCGGTAACTTCTCCGACCAGGACCGCACATTTTTTGCCACCGGTGCTGACACCTCTTCGATCAAAGGCCCGGCCTTCCCCAGTGACAGCGATGCAGAACGGGCACGTTCCCGATTGTAAAGCGGCACACTCAGGTTGCCCCCACGCGCTAAATCTGCTCTTAATTTTTCTCGTCGAGCCTGCAAAATAGCGAGTTTTTGGGCAAAGGTGTGATAATCCATCGCCTGTTGCCGCATCCCCCTGGATATGGCGGGTGCACTTTTTGCAAGCGCGCGATCAATCGCACCCCGGTCAAATGTGATAGCCATATCGACAAACCCAAACATGCGCAGCCCCCAAATCGGTCGCGCGCCGGGAATATCCGGCATTGGATGGGCATAAATAATTTCTGTTGCCCTTCCTCCTGCAGTCTCCCATGCCCCATTTGAAACCACAATGGGATACAACCTCCCGGCACCATCTTTCAAGTATAACCCCCCCAAAAAACCACTCTCGACCCTATCCGTATCCCAACACCGCACGCGCAGGCGATTTTGCCCTTGAAAATACAAATCTGGCACGGTCACTTCCACGGGCGTCAACCGGGTCTCCCCCACGGGAAAATCATTGAGCCAAACCCGCGCTTCGTCATCCGCCCAAAAAATCATCACAGCCGTCATCCCCTCGGGCAACACGCGCTCGGCACGCGCTTCGGGCAGCTTCTTCAACACCTCGGCATCTGACACCTGCATCATTCGCACGAGACTATCTACGGCAGCGGACACATCGTTGTATTCCCGTCGGATTGCCGTCACATCCCTCTCCATCGCCTCCACATAACTGCAAAGCAACCACAGATGAACACCGATAAACACGGATAAAAGGCGAGAGGCGAAAAGCAACTTATCCACCCCTTTATGAATCGGAATTTTCATGATTACTGGTACTCTAATGTGCGCATTAATAATCCGCAAAGGATCCGTCATCTTCATGCCAGAACATCCCGCGCAGGCGATAAGATTCATCGCGCAAAGCCTCGAGCGCATCATCGTCCATATCCACACCCAAACCCGGCTCGGTCGGCAATTCAATAAAACCATCTCGAAAAACCAATGGCGTCTTAAACAAACCTTCTCCACGATTATGACCGCCCTCGCAAATCAACAAATTTGGAACCGTTGCCATCACATGCACCGACGCTGCCACCCCCACAGGCCCGGCGGCATTGTGAGGCGCAATCGCCATATTGTGAATCTCTGCCATCCCCGCGATCTTTTTCAATTCCGACATACCCCCACAATGCCGAATATCCGGTTGCAAAATCGCGCACATCTCTCGCTCGATGAGCTCGCGGAATCCCCAGCGCGTCAAATGTCGTTCGCCCGTGGCAATAGGCACAGTTGTGCCCCGGGACAGCGCCAATAACGCCTCGTTATTTTCCGGATGACACGGCTCTTCTGCGAACAAAGGACGCAACGGCTCCAACTCCTTCACAAAAATCGCGGCCATCGTCGGACTCAACCGCCGATGCAAATCCACTGCAATATCGACCGAATATCCCACAGCTTCGCGCACCGCAGCAACGCGCGAAACCATAAAATCTATTTTCTCTGGCGTATCGACAAATCTCACAGGACTCGGCGAAGCCCCCATCTTTACAGCGCGAAAACCCTCTGCTACCTTTTGACTCGCATTCTCTGCACATTCCTCTGGCGTCGTCCCACCCGTCCCTGTGTACACGCGAATGCGATCGCGAACTTTCCCACCCAAAAGTTTCCAAACCGGCAGCCCAACCATTTTGCCAAACACATCCCACATCGCCATCTCAATCCCACTCAGCGCCCCGACCAACACCGGCATACTCCGGCTATAACTCGAGCGATACATCGCCTGCCAATGGTCTTCGATATTCAGCGGATCTTTGCCCACCAGGTACTCGGCCATATCATCTACAGCCTGCGCCACCACACGCCAATGCTCGTAATTCATCGGCTCGCCATACCCCACCAATCCCTCATCCGTAAACATCTTCAAAACCATCGCCCGACCCCGAATGGGAATCGTCTCAAACCCCGTAATTTTCATGACAGAACCTTTTGAAACCACAGATTAACACCGATAGACACAGATAGTTACATCTTTATCCTTTTGAAAATGAGTGCCCATTATCCAACGCAGTGCCCTCTTTATCGGTGTTCATCCGTGTTCATCGGTGGCTGCTTTTGCCTTTTGAATAATCTCTGCAATCTCCCCCGCAAATCGAATCTGGCTATCATCCTCTGGCGCATATCCCACCACGCGCCTTGCATTGTCGATATTCCAGAACCGATGCGTATTTCCACTAATGCCAAAAAACACCTGAAACGGCACCCCATTTTCATCTTCAATATTCTCTGCCTCAATACTCTTGATCACCAGTTGTGACAAATCTCGCGCACTCAAATACGCGCCCAATTCCCGGTGCAACTGCTTCAAATCATCCGCCGACTGCCCTTCCATAATGGTATCGCGGGGCGCACCAATGCGAATGTGAACACTCTCCAGCCGCTTGCCATCTGTCGCATTGCCCGTTGCAAACACAAAGGCCAGATGTTCGTACGACGACTTTGCCCAACCGTAAAAATTATCAGACAGGGGCAGCATATCAGTCGTGGCAAAATCCAATTGGTCAGACCAGATCAACCGCTCGTAAAAATCGCATGCGTGATTTGAACTCATCACCACAATGCGTTTCACACCCTCCTCGACACAGGTTTGGTACACATTGTAGCACATCCGAACATTATCGGACTCCTTCCAATAATCCGTATGACTCCAATTTACGGTCCCCTTAAACCCACTGTGTACCACGGCATCGGCACCCTGAAAATGGGCGCGATACGCATCCCGGTCTGGATTTTCCAAATCCACAATTTGCACACCTTCAACCGCTTCACCCTCGCGGTCGGTCGTCTTCACATCCAGCAATGTCAGATCGTACCTCTCGCGCAATGCGGGTAACATCCGTCCCGCCACATAGCCCGAAGCACCTGTTAGAACAACCTTTTTCTTCGCCATATCGCATTCCTTTACGCAGCCTGATAAACAACCTTCCCTCGCACCACCGTTGCCACCACATCCAATTTCTCCTGTCCCTCTTCCCAGCGGAACAGAGACAGACTCGCCTCTTTTCCGACCTCCACAGACCCCACGCGGTCTTCTATTCCCAACAAACGCGCCGGATTAATTGATGTCATTTCAATCGCATCGGACAGCGAAGCGTCTGTAAACCGCACGGCATTGGGAATACCACTATCCAAAAACAAACCCGCACCCGCCAGATAAGGCGTGCCCGCCAGCGAAATTTTGCCATTGGCGTGCAACTCGCTCTTTCCTAACCCGCTTTCACCGCCGTAAATACCCGGTGGTAGGCCAGCAATAGATGCCACATCGCTCACCAGACACAGGCGTTCTTTGCCTTTTGCGCGATAAAAACTCTTCAACACCGCAGGCGGCAGGTGAAACCCATCGGGAATAATCCCTGCCCACAACGCATCTGCCGCGAGTTGTTCCCATATATAATTGGGATGGCGCGGCAACTCGGCATGCGCGCCATTGCCCAGATGGGTTGACATTTGGGCACCGGCAGCAACCGCCTCCTGGATGCGCTCGGGACTCGCACCCGAATGACCAATTGAAACAATAACATCCGTTGCAGCCACCTTCTCAATAAATTCCAATGCGCCGTCTCGCTCGGGCGCAAGCGTAAAAATCGCAATACGCCCACCAGCCGCTTCTTGATACCTCTGAAATTCATCCCAATCCGGATCGCGCACATGCGCCAGAGGATGCGCCCCGCGGGGACCATCTTCAGACGCGATATAAGGCCCCTCAACGTGAAACCCGACAAAAGACGCACGCGCGACTTCTGATTCCTCGCATGCCTTTGCCAACAGCGCCAGACCATTGATCGCATCTTCCTCAGACGAAGTCGTCACCGTGGGACACCACAAACCCGTGCCCGTCCTGTGCATCCACGCCGCCGTCTCCACAATTTTCGCCACCGTCAAATCACTGGCTTTGTAGTTGATCCCACCCACGCCATTGACCTGCACATCAAAAATCGCCGGCGCGATCCACACATCATCTCCACCAATCGCATCTTCCAATCCCCCGCGGTGAACAGCCGCGATCTGCCCGCCATCTGTTTGCACGGTCACGACCTGCGACGTATCAACCAATTTGCCTCTAAAATTCATATTCTTATCTCCTTTCTGCGCGCTAAACTACGCGATTTTTTATACTTAATCAATAGAGAATCCATCTGCCCACAATTCATTTGTCCATCACCCTCAGTCCCCTTATAATGACTAATATGACCCGATCTCAAACCATTGGCCTCATCCTCGGTCCCGCGCTGGCTCTATTGATTTTTATTTTCCCCAGCGACCTCGGCACATCTGCCCGCATGGCGCTCGGCCTCACCGCGCTCACCGTTATTTTCTGGACCTTTGAACCCATCCCCATATCCTACACCGCCATCCTTATCCTCACACTCTTTCCACTTCTCGACATCCTCTCTTTTGAAACCACCTTTCAGGGCTTCTCCGGCAAAGCTGTCTGGCTCGTCTTTGCCGGAATGGCATTGAGCCTGGGCATTACCGAAACACCCCTGGGGGCGCGAATGGCCCAAAGGGTGCTCGGCCGCTTGAATGGGTATCGGCAACTCGTTTTGGGCCTTCACATCCTTGGACTCACAATGGCACTGTTGATCCCCTCTGGCGTCGTGCGCGTCCTCATCTTGATGCCGATGGTCGTATCACTGCTCAAAACCCTCGGCGAAGCCCCCAACTCAAAAGTCAGTGCTGGTCTCGTCCTCTCGCTTACCTGCGCCACGTATTACAGCGGTACAGGCATACTAACGGCCGGCGTGCCCAATCTGGTCATTCTCGGCGTTCTCGAATCGCGCGATATCACAGTCTATTGGAGCGAATGGGCCTATTATCTCTTTCCCATCATTGGCCTCTTGCGCGTCGGCCTGCTCTACGGCCTTATCCGTTTGCTATTTCGCCCCTCGCGGGAACCCGATCTCTCGGCCCACTCCGCTATCGCCGATGTTCCCGCCCAAATGACCAGCCCCGAAAAAAAAATACTCGGCATTCTCATCGCAGGTGTTCTCCTGTGGACGACCGACGTTATACACGGCATTCACCCCGTCTATATCGGCCTGGGCCTCGTCCTCCTCTGCTACCTGCCCGGTTGGGGTCCCTTGCCCTTTGACACCATCAAAAAAGTCAATTTTCCCCTTCTCATATTCATCTCTGCAGTTTTTGCCATTGGTCACGCCCTCGAACAATCTGGCCTCAATCGCGCCCTCGCGTCCGTATTCATACACCATCTCCAAACAGTCGAAACCCCCATTGCCCAACTCGCCCTCATAGCGTATTTGGCTGTGCCATTTGATTTTTTAATGGACACTGCCGCGGTTGGCGGCGTGCTCGCCCCCTTTCTACTCGACCTCGGCCCTCAACTCGGCCTATCACCCCTACCCATCGCCCTCAGTCTGGCAATTGGCACAGGCGTGGTTTTCATCCCCTATCAGGGCGCACCATTTATTGTCGCGTACAGCTTTCGATATGCTCGAATGGGCCAATTCGTACTCGTGATGTCGCTGATTTCTCTGGTAACGCTCATCGTACTGCTACCACTGACCCTGTTATACTGGCGTATAATTGGATTTATTTGATTTTGCCTCATCGTTATACAACCCCTTCTGTGCTTGACAAATACGCCCATACACACTTTAATATTTCCATTGTTATCACCCGATTTTTCATTCAGGAGTACAAAAATGACTCAAACCATTGATGGAGAACGCGCTCTGGCATGGGGTGCGGTAGAAGCGGGCGTCGGCGTTGTAACCGGGTATCCCGGTTCACCCGGCACAAACACATTTAACGCCATGGCCGAAATGGCCAAAGACCACGGACACCACGCCGAATGGTGTATCAACGAACGCATTGCCCTCGATATGGCTGCCGGTGCATCACAGGGCGGCAAGCGCGCGCTCGTATGTCTCAAAAGCGTGGGCATGAACGTCGCGCTCGATACCCTGATGGTACTCAACATGACCGGTGTACACGCCGGACTCGTCATTGTCATGGGCGATGACCCCGGCGCATGGGGATCGCAAAACGAACAAGATACACGCACCCTTGGCCCCCTGGCCGAACTTCCAATGCTCGAACCCGCCACGCCAGGGGAAGGCCGCGACATGATAAAATGGGCTTTTGAATACTCAGAAAACCTGCAATCCATCGTGATCTTGCGCCTGACCAGAAGTTACAGCGTCAGCACGCAGGCCCTCTCAGACTTCCACCCCGCAGCGCAACACCCCACCCGCGAACCCGACCGCGAGCCAATGAGCTGGATATCGGCACTTCGCACAACCGAAGGCAACCACGCAGAATTACACGAAAAAATCGAGCGTGCCACCGCACAATTTAGCGACCTGCCCTTCAATCGCATAGATGGCAATGGACAAAAAGGCATCATCGCTTGCGGCATGGTACACACCAAACTCCTCGACGCGCTCGACGGAGCAGACACATCTGACCTCTCCATCCTCAAACTCAGTGCTCTGTATCCCCTACCACAAAAACTCATCGCAGACTTTCTCGCAAAATGTAGTGAAGTACTCGTCGTTGAAGAAGTCGATCCATACATCGAAGACGCCATCAAAGCCATTGGTTACGACGCCGGTTTTACCCCGCCAATCCTGGGCAAACGCACGGGACATCTCACCAGCGTGGGGGAACTCTTCCGCTGGCACATACAAAACGCACTCGATAACTATCTCCCGAGTTTCTCGCCAACCACGCGCTATACCGAAGAAAATTGGGAAAGCGAAAAACCCTTTCGCAAAAACCACTGCGCTGGCTGCCCCTTCACAGAAATCCTTACTGCACTACGCGAAGAAGCCAATGCCCTCGGCCAAAACCCCTTTATATCTGCCGACCCGGGATGCGTGGTAATGGCCGCGCCCATGCTCGACACCAAACTCTCGATGGGATCCGCTATTGGCGTGGCCTGTGGCCTGAGCAAAACGGACATTGCCGAACGCACCATTGCGATATGTGGCGACTCCGCCTTTTATCACGGCGGCATCAATGCCCTCGTCCATGCGCGCGCCACGGGTGCGACGCCCATTGTTATGGTACTCGACAATGGTGGCTCACTCACCACTGGCGGACAAACCACTCCCGATCAGGGCGTTCAAATAGACGGCGAAGCCGGACCGCAGGTCACCATACGCGACCTCGCCCTTGCCTGCGGAGCGTCACGAGTCCGCGAAGTCCAGGAACAAGATACCGACGACCAGATGCGCGCCGTCTTTCGAGACGCCCTTCAGGACCCCACCCTCAACCTCGTCATTGTGCGAAAACCGTGTCATGAAGTGTAATTAAACCCATTAATACCAACTCAAACGCCCCTGTTTCTGCGAATGAAACAGGGGCGTTTTGTTTGACATATTTTTCACTGTTCAGGCTGGAGGAAAATCTAAGACCAGGGTCGTTGGGAATTCGGGAAATTGGTTGGAGTGTTGAATTTCTCCACGCGCATTGTAAAAGACCACCAGACCATCTTCATCACAAACCCAAACTTCCTCTGCGCCTTTTGCCAGATAGAGATCTTTTTTTTCTTGCATTTCATTGCGCGTATTTGAGGGCGAGCGGATTTCAATACAGACTTCTGGGGCGACCTGATAGGGGGTATCAAGTCCGTTTTCCGAAAAAAATGCACTGGACCCCCATACCACATCGGCCACTTTCACGCCTTTGGATGTTTCGACAGAGCATTCGGTAAAAACAGCACCTGAATGCTTTTGTTGATTGAGTTCCAGTACGAGTTGTGTTTGAATGTATCCATGAAGATTCGATGCTGGCGACATAACAATATTACCCCATTCATTGAGTTCGACCTTGAACGAGAGATTGCTGAGTTCTTTGTGTGCTATGACTTCTGACCATTTCATAGCCGAGACCTCCAGATAACTTGATGAATGCAGATGAATGCACTAATTTGGAACAAAGGTCATAAGGATTTTAAGTTGAATACTGAAGAAGAGAACCCATCTACAGATTCAGAAGCTTAGTAGCAGTGCGATGTTTAATATCTTCGAGCGTCTCGTCATCAACGGGCAGGATGGCGAGTTTGACAAGTGCCGGACCAGCATACGAGAAAGGCAAATGCGTACCAAAGAGAATATGATTCGCACCGCCTTCCTCAATCAAATATCCCAGATCCTTCATCGCATTGGTACTTTTGTGCAGACCATAGTGAATTTCAGCCAGTGAAAGATCGAAGTACCAGTTCAAATCGCGCAGATCCTCTCGCATCCAGAGCGGTGACCGCGCAAGCGGACGGGCATTCGGTATGATAATCGCGGCATCGGGTACAGCAGCGATGAGATTGGCGATTTGAGCCAGGTCAACACTCTGGCCCGGATCCATCCAGTGATGCTGGCGCGTATCCTCAAGTCTATGCGGGATAAAAACCGGAAGATTGCACTGAGCGCAGGCTTGAACAACGCTTCGGCTCTCAGCACCATCGGTCTGATAGTTGTGATATTGCGGAAAAAGGCGAATCCCCTTCATACCGAGATCAATACAGGATGTCAGGTCATCTTCCCAATGCGGCGACAGAGGATTAATTGTACCAACTGGAATAAGGCGACCGCCATGCGGTTCAACATCGCGGGCAAGCCGTTCATTCGCCGATTGCGGATGCCTGTGAAATGCAGCTTCGATATAAGAGACAACCGCTTTGTCAATACCCGAGCGGTCGAGCCGTGTAATAAGAGCATCGGGTGTATTGTCTCGCAATGAGCGAAAAGGCCATGTGCCGAGCCAGGCATTTACATCTATAAGCATTTGATTGTGTTCTTTTCGGTTGAAGTGCAGAGTGAAATGTAATTCTTAATTCCTAATTCCCAATTCTTAATTCTGTAGGCGTAGCCCCCTGTTGCGCGAGAATGCGCTCGGCATTGGTCCAAAAAATGTGTTCGCGTTCATCTTCGGTGAGATCTGCATCGAGAACTTTGCCCACCGAACCAGCCATCGTACCATCGGTGCCAAAAAGCACGCGCTCGACGCCGAGTTCTGAAACCGCGTATTCGACCTGTCCATCATCCAGATTGCTACCCGACACATCGATATAAACATTGGGCGACGCCTGGCGCATTTCGCGCACCGTGTGTTCCCAGTCCCCTCCGCCGCCGATATGGGCGTGAATGAGAATCGCATCGGGGTATTTTTTACTGGCTTCGCTAAAATGAATACCGTGTGAAATGAGCGGCTGGCTTGCGCGGTGTTCGGGAACGGGGTATCCGGCGTGCTGAAGAATGGGCACGCGGCGTTCGCTCGCCAGTTCGAGAATGGGGTGTAAGACCGGATCGTCAATGCGGTACTGATTGTAGAGCTTAATACCAATCATACCCGCGTCAAGACAACGCTCTGCTTCGTCTATGGCGTCTTGAAAGTGACCGGGAATGACAAAACACCAGCCGCGAATGCGTTTGGGATGGCGTGCCATCGCCCTCAAAATAGTATCATTATGAGGAGGCACGTCTTCAAAGGGTGCCAGAATGCCCTGCTGGATAACGGAAGAACACCAGTATTCCGTAATGCCGAGCATGTCGCCCGAAGCGACCAGTTGATCAGCCGACTGCTCCCACCCATCCATAAGCCAGACATGGCAGTGCATGTCAATTTTGGGGCGGCGAATGCCGGATTCGATATCTAAGGTCATGGTTAGCTTTACCAGTTGTTGTAAATTTGTGACAGGCAATTTACTCCGTTTCGGATGATAGGTCAAGACAACAAACAACGCGCGCTATATCACTAAAAATAGTGCGCCCAAACCTTTTTCACCGCCGCTATCGTTTGATCGATATCCTCGTCGGTATAGCGTTCATTCACGGGAAGGCGCAGGCAAGTGGCTTGCAGGGTATCGACATTGGGGCAGTCATCGGGATTGTACGCAGTATTTTGCCAGAATCTCGGAATATCGTCCGTCAAAGGATAGTACTTGCGTTTCTGGATAACTTCCGTACGGAGAATATTTTTCACTGCGGACATGCTCGTATTGATGGAAACGCCCTCGGCGCGAAAAACATCGACGAGTTCATCTCGCGTTGGCGCGCTACCCGTATAGCGAATGGCAAGCGGCCACCAGGAAGGACAGGCATTATCAGCTATCTTCGGAAAATCGAGATATGGCAGATCCCCGAGTTCGGCATAGTATCGCCGAACAATCTGATCGCGGCGGGCAACGAGGTGTTCGAGCTTGTGGAGTTGGGCAATAGCGACAGCGGCTTGCAAGCAGGTTGGGCGCAAATTAGTGCCAAAAAAGGGAATCGGCTGCACACCGCGTTCGAGCTTCTGACCCCGCAAATAGGTTTTGTCGCGGAAAAGACGGGCGATTTCAGCGGTCTCATCGTCATTGGTCGTGACAAAACCACCATCGCCAGTGGAAATCTGCTTGGATTCATTCATGGAAAATCCCGCAGCGTGTCCAATCGCACCGACAAAGCGACCGCGATAAGTCGCGCCGTGTGCCTGCGCGCAATCCTCGAGGATTTTAACCCCTGTTTCCTCACTGATATCCAGAAACGCATCCATCTCACACGGCATACCAGCCATGTGGACTGTAATAATAACTCTGGTCTTATCCGTAATTTTTTCGCGCACCTTTTGCGGATCGAGCAAGCGGGTTGACAAATCGATATCGGAAAAAATTGGGATGGCGTGCAGCGCGAGTATAGCCGCAGTCGTGCCAAAATCCGTCATAGGCGTGGTAATAATCTCATCGCCTTCAGATACACCCAGCGCGGCAAGAGCCGTTTGCAGTGCTACCGTGCCAGATGTCACCATAATCGCGTGTTTGACATTGAATGCGCGGCATACCTCATCTTCAAAATCCGCAACTTTTCCGTCTGGTCCCATGAGCTTACCCGAATCGAGAACCTCGAGCAGCAATTCGCGTTCTTCATCCGTGTACTTATTCGGTTGATTGTACGGAACGGTTTTGGCCTTTGCGCCACCGTTAATGGCGAGTTCATCCATCGTGCATATCTCCTGATTCAGGTACGCCGAGTGAGGCGTGGATCTGGACAAATTTCCACTGATCATCTTCTTTTTCGAGAACACCCGTCAAGCGCATAGCCAATTGTTCGCGCTGGCCCTGCCATTTGAGATTCCAGGTCTGACGTGTGTAAAACCATGCAACTGCCTCGCGCTCTTGAACATCGAGATAATCGCATGTAATGGTAAAATCCTCTGTACTATCCACATGGTGACGATAGTACGCCGGTATATTTTTACTACCCTCAATATATTCGTCTTCATCTGTACCTATTTTGACATAATAAGGCGCACGAGACATAAGACCGATCAACCGCCGGGCGTCTCCCGCAGTAAGCGCGTCAAAATAGACGTGTACAGTTTTACGTGCATCCATAACCTAAAACGTGCCGGGCCAGGGATACGCATTGGACCCCGCATTGGCATCAATCGGGCCTTCGGGCAGGGTATCTTGCCAGGCGAGCACCCGACCAGCCATCTGCGCGACGCGCTCTGGCATATATTCAGCGCGATTATTGAGTTCCATCGGATCTCGTGGAATATTGAAAAGCTCGACGCGGCTGCGGTCGGGATTCAAAAGCAATTTCCAATCGCCTTCGCGAATGGAAAGCATGGGACTTTTGTGCAAACAGTGCCCGGCAATATTGAACCGCCATTCCCACATAAGCGGTTTTTTTCTTATAATACTGCGACCGCGCAACGCATCGGTCATATCCTCCCCATTGAGCACCAGCCCATCGATATCAATACCCGCCAGATTGCAAAAAGTAGGTAGGAGATCAACCGCACAAAGCGGCGTATCATTATCAATCCGCCCGGCAGAAACGCCATTGGGCCAGCGAATAATAAAAGGCGTACGCACACCGCCTTCATAGAGACTGCGTTTGCGACCGCGAAAAGGACCGGAAGAACCGACGCCGCTGTGCGTGGCATTGCGAATATGGATATCTTCGGGACCATTGTCCGCAGAAAAAATGACAATGGTATTATCGCTCAAATTCAATTCGTCGAGTTTATCCATCAGCCGGCCAATATGGCGGTCTGCATTTGTGACAACCGAATAATAAATCCGCAACGCGCCCTTGTGTTTGTCTTCCAGGCCATTCGCCGTGAATTGCTTGTAAGGCTCCATCTGTTCTTCAGTCGGATCGAGAATCGCGTGGGTATCGTTGAGCCATGCCTGAACAAAAAAAGGCTCGTCTTTATTGCGCTCAATAAAACCAATGGTTTCATCAATAATCACCTCCGTAGAACGGCTGCGACCCTCGCCAGTCTGCAAATCGGTAAAACTGAGCAACGGGCCATTCCCCACATTGATTTTACTCTCGTCAATACCGTAATCATAAGGCGCGGGCGCGCCCGCGCCACTACCGAGATGCCACTTGCCAAAGTGCCCCACGGCGTACCCACTTTGTTGCAACAGACCAGTAACTGTAACCGCATCGGGATCGAGGAAATTGGGCATACCCCGTGCCGCGTTTTGCCCGTGCTGTGCAAAATGCCCGTGTATGCCCCAGTGTGCCGGAAAACGCCCGGTCATAACAGCGGCGCGGCTTGGGGAGCAAACCCCAGAGCAAACGTAGAACTGAGAAAAAAGGGTCCCCTGTGCGGCGAGGCGGTCCAGATTTGGCGTCCTGGCATGAGGATGTCCATAACAACTCAAATCGCCCCAGCCCCAGTCATCGGCGAATACAAAAACAATATTTGGTCGGCTCATGGAGAATTCCTTTCACAAAACCAGAAGAACGGCGAGAACAGCGATCCCCACACCGGCAATAGCGGGTCGGGCGAGCCGTTCTTTCCAGTAGAAATGGGCAAAGAGATTATCCAGCACAACAACACTACATCCCAATGTCGGAAAAAAAAGCGTGCCTGGCAACTTGCTTAATGCGGTCATAATGACACAAAGCGCCAGAACATTGTAAAGACCAATAAAAATGCCGAGTTTGACCTCAGGTCGTTGTGGTCGGTGTTTTTTGAAAGCAATGACAACACTACCCATCAGTCCAGCAGTTGCTCCGATGAACGTCAAGATGTGCAGATAGACAGGATCGAGACCATTGTAGTGAACAGACCGCAAACACGTATGGCTTATGCCCTGGCAGAGACAGACCGAGATAAGCAAACCAAATGCTTTTATTCCTTTGATCTGCGCGGTTCTGCCCGGATGAGAAGTCATAAGTGCCAGAGCACTGAGCGCGAGAAGCAACCCCACAAACTGCGTTGGGGCCATGGATTCGCCCCAGAGGTAAATGCCCATCACAATAGGCACGACAATGGACATTCGGAAAGCCGTCACCACAGAACCAATGGGCGCGAGCGTAAGCGCGTGATTCATCAGCAACATGGAACTGATAAAAACCGTACCCGTTCCCAACCCCGTGTAAAGGGCAAGTGTGGGAAATGTCCACGCATCGGTAACCAAAAGATAAATGGCAATTGCGAGAGATAGGACGAGGTAGTTTACAGAAACAACCACTGGCGCGTAACAGCCGCGTCTTTGTCCGAGCTTGAAAAGCTGAACAAAACCGAAGTCGAGAATAATAGAAAAAAAGAGCCAGTGCATAAAGATAATTGGTGATCTTGACTTTTATTCCTATGACGATGTGGAATAGGTTAAACGACCTTCGTCCGCAATTTATCCCCAATGGGGTGATGGTGCAAGTTATAATTCAAATAACGCTTGCCTTACCCAGTTCGATTTCAGTATCGCTCATTATAAATAAAGAGTATGTTGAATTGATTCAGCCAAAAACTCGGTCATCTCAAGGATATTGTGCTATGCTTCAAATAGGCCAAGCCGCCATCGACATCACACCGCCTTTGGGCACGCACCTGGCCGGAAGCGGCATGGGAGAACACCGCCCTGCTCAAAAAATCCTCGATCCACTTTACGCCAAAGCGATGGTCGTCCAGGCCAAAGACGCGAAGTTATGTATCATCACGTTAGACACGTTGGCGGTTACTTTGCCCTACACCCGGGCCATTCGAGAAAGCGCTGTCGCGCTGGGCTTTGAACCCCACGCCGTGATGGTGCATTCGTTGCAAAATCACTCGGCGCCGAGTTGTGGCGCCTTCATGCTCGACCCGGATTTCCCGCTTGACCTGAAAACTGATCAGGAGCACATCACCGGTAGTGAAGCCGCTTATACGAAGCAGGCCGTCGCCAGCGCGACCCGCGCGATCCAGGAAGCGAACAATGCGTTAACGCCAGTGCAGGTCGCCATGGGGCATGCCGTTCGCGACGACCTGGCCTTTAATCGGCGTGGCGTGATGCGCGGCGGCAATATCGGCATGCCGTGGCCCTTCACCAGCGACGCCAAACCCCTGGGGCCGACGGACATCATTTACATGGAAGGCCCTGCCGACCCACAGGTGGGTGTGTGGTGCGCGCAATCGGCCGCGGGTGACATGGCCGCGATGCTGCTGCACTTTACCTGTCATCCGGTCAACGTGTTTGCTCGGGAAAAAAATACCGTCTGCGCCGACTGGCCCGGCGCGTGGAGCGCAAAAGTCAAAGACCTATACAGTCTGACGTGCTCGCCCCTGGTCATCAACGGATGTTGTGGCAACGTCAATCCATGGCCTGCCTTTACACCCAACTTCACGCCCGACCACGTGCGCATGGGAAATGAATTGGCGGACACCACACAGGCCGTCATCAAATCGCTGAGCTTTGCAGACGTTGATTCGATCGATTGGCGTTTCAAAAAAATCCCTCTGGCGTATCGCGATGTTCCCAACGACCGACAAGACCAGGTCAACCGCATTCTGGCCGAACACCCAACGCTGAAACTACAAGACAACGGCGAAGTAGATCCCACATGGTTTCATGCCGCATCGACGAAAAGCATCGAGCTTTGCCGCAATCGCGAGCCGCAATTCATGTATGAAATCCAGGTCTTCCGCATCGGCGACATGGCTATCATTTCTCTGCCCGGCGAGCCGTTCGTGGAAGGTCAATTGGAGATTAAGACCAGATCACCTGCGAAGCTCACCTTCATCGCTCACATGTCCACGCAATACATCGGCTACCTCCCCACGCGCGACGCCTGCGCAAGACCAGGGCACGAAACCAACGCCCACTGCACCTACTGGGCCAAGTTTGCGCCGGACTCGTTGGAGCGCATCGTCGAAGCGACGTTGGCAATACTGACGGAATTATTCGAAAATGACTGAGAGGTGATAGATGCCCCTGAGCAACGACTTCATCGAGCAGTTCGCCACACCTGGGGACGACTACCGTCCGCACATCATGTGGTTCTGGAACGCCCCGCTTGAGGAAGACGAGGTGCGCCGACAGGTACGGGACTTCAGGGACGCAGGCATCCTCGATTTCTACATCCACCCCATGTACGGTTTCCCGGTCGATTACCTGTCCGAGGAAATGTTCGAGGCCATCGGCTGGGCTGTCGATGAGGCCAGGAAGCACGGCATGCGCTTCTGGATCTATGACGAATACAACTGGCCCAGCGGCGCCGCAGGCGGGTACCTGATCCGCGACAACCCTGATCGTCGCATGCTCGTGGTGACGAGCGACGATCAGGCATCGGAGCATGGACCCCAGGACGATCACGCTGCATGGCAATGCGTGGACGAATCGGGCAAAGCGACCGTCTTCCACGAGACGCCACAGAATGGGGTGTGCCCTTTTGCACAGTGGTCGCCCTTCTGCTGGGGGCAAGAGGGCTACGGCGATGTTTCCGACCCGGAGACGGTACGGGCATTCATCGAGCTCACTCATGAAGCCTACCGTAGCCGTTTCCCCGGAGAGCTGGGCAAGACGATTGCCGGCCTCTTTACGGATGAGGTGTCGTACTGCCTGGCTGGCTTCTACGGCGAGTCCGAGCGCCCTCTCCCCTGGACTCATGGCATGCGCGAAACGTTTCTTGAGCGCCATGGCTATGACGTCGCGGCGCACCTCCCGAGCTTGCTGGCGAACGTGGGAGATTACCGGAGAATCAGGTGCGACTACTGGCACTACCTGACCGGCCGCCTGGAGAGCGCCTACTACCGACAGTGCGCGGAGTGGTGCCGAGAGCATGGGCTAACGCTCACGGGACACCTTTCGGGGGAGGAGCTTTTCCGCCACAACATTCTCTTCTTCGGAGATTTCTACCGGTGCCTACGCTGGCTCGACATCCCCGGGATCGACGCCATCTTCCCTCGACTGAACCACGAGGCCGACCACTTCATGGTCGCCGCTAAGAGCGGGGGGTCCGCCATCCGCCAGCTCGGACGCGACCGACTGCTCTGCGAAACCTACACGGGCAGCGGCTGGGAACTCACGCCCGAGCAGATGAAGATCATCTTCGACAAGCTCGCCCTGGGCGGTGTCAACCTCCTGCAGTACATGGGCGCCTACTACTCAATCGCCGGCATGCGCAAGGTGCTGCCGGGCGGGTATCCACCCTCACACGGCCACCAGAATCCGTTCTGGCCGTTCTATCGGACGTTCGGCGACTATGTCGCGCGTATCTGCCAAACGCTGGCTCTGTCACGGTCCACCGGGAAGGTCGCCGTACTGCACCCGATCACCACAGCGTTCTGTGAGTGGGCAGGTAGTGCGGAAGACCTCGCCCGGGGAGTCCCGGGACCGCCCGCCTTCGAGGCGATGCAGCAAGCCTTCCTTGCTGTGACAAACCTGCTCCTGGAACTCGGGGTCGAATACGACTACCTCTTCGAGGACGTCCTGGCTTCTGCGAACGTGGACCGTGGGACCGTTCTGACCGCCGAGGCTGAGTATGAACTGCTGATCTTGCCAAACGTCACGTGCCTGACTCGGAAGATCGCAGAGAAACTGGCAGGTTTCCTGGAAGCCGGGGGACGCACGGTCTTCGTCAACAGCGTGCCCGGCTGGGCGGAAGGCGATCCCGCGCTCCTCAAACGAGTGACCGATCATCTCTCGGCGCTGCCGGACAACGAGGGGCGTGAAGCGGCCGCCGCACGCCAGGAGGGGACGGGCACACATCTCTGCGGCCGGGATCGCGTGACCTGGATCGTGAGCAACGACCTGCTACCCGACGCCCGGGACCCGCTGAGGAATGCCCTCAATGCCGTCATTCCACGCGAATTCCGGGCCCTGCTCGAGATGCCGTCCTCCGTGCGGGCAAGTCGGCGGGTGTTCGACGGCGAGCCGCTGCTGTTCCTCTACAACCAGGGACCGGAGCGCGTATCCGTGCCCTTGCCTGCTGACGTCAACACAGTCCTCGATCCCGAAACAGGGGACGCCGGGAGTATCGACGCGAACGTTGACCTGGCTCCGTTCCAGACGCTTATTGCAGCCCGGACCGACGGGCAGTTCTGCGCCAGCCGGGGACCGGAGCAGAACTGGACGCAGGAACTGGTGTTGGGCGAGGCCGAGTTCTCACTCCTCGAGGCGAATTTACTGGCCGCCGCCTGGCAGGTCCGGACATCCGACGCCGAGGAGTGGCAGTACCTTGACGGACTGCACTTCCCCGCCACATGTGCGGTTCAGCCCGGCGACGAGTATGAGCTCAAGTGGACCTTCCGAACCGAGGAAGGTGCGGAGCCGGTCGAGATCGTGACCGAGGATCTGACCGAAGCGTTTCATCTCGAGCTCAACGAACGTCCGCTCACCGGCTTCGAGCGGGCGCGGATCTGGGATTGGCGCAACCTGCGGGCAGACATCCGTGCTCTGGTCGTGCCGGGCGAGAATGTGGTCACGTTCCGGAGCCGCACACCCGGATGGGATGGACCTCACACGCCGCCACTCACAGCGATCCGCGGCGATTTCTGCGTGGACGACGGGTGCCTGGTCAAGACACGAGGGCGTCTCGGCCCCGGGTCATGGGCTGAGGCGGGCTTTCCAAACTACACAGGCACGGCCCGGTACCGCTGGCGATGCGAGTTGCCGCCACTGGGGGGCCGCGTCTGGGCTCATGCAGAGGAGGTCGCCGCAGTGGCGGCACTGATTGTCAACGGGCATCGTCTCGCACCGCGCCTCTGGCGCCCCTACACGTTCGACATCACGGATCTCGTGCTGCCGGGGCCGAACGAGATCGAGTTAGAGGTCACGAGTAGCGCGGCGAACCTATTGGGTTTGAACCAGCCTGAGCTCTTCCTGGAAGGGAAAGCCTCGACGGCCCGACGGGAACGCCAGGCCACCGGGCTCCTGACGTCCGTGTCCATCCGGTGGTGAAGACAATCACCTGAAGGGTAAGGACCGATCTATCAAGATAGCTGAACCCGCATCGGGAGGCTGAAATTGATATCATCGACATCATCTCACATCGGCATCGATATCGGCGGAACATTTACCGACATTGCTGTCTTGGGCAGTGACGGTTCGCTCGCTGTCCGGAAGGTCCTTTCCACGCCGGAGGACTACGCCCGGGGTATCATTCAGGGGCTTCGCGGATTGATTGAAGATCGCCGGATTTCAGAGGTCTCCATTGAGAGAATCGCACATGCCACGACTGTCGCCACAAATGCGATCCTGGAAGGCAAGGGAGCCCGGACGGCCCTGATCACGACAAAGGGATTTCGAGACGTTCTCGAGATGCGACGGATTCGGATCCCCGAGCTTTACAACCTTTTTTACAACCCGCCCAGTCCTCTTGTTCCACGCCACCTGCGATTCGAATTGGATGAACGAATGGACGCTCGCGGCCGGGTGCGGGAACCTCTCCAGCAGGTGTCCCTGGAAAATGTCCTGAACACCGTGCAGCAGCAGGAGATCGAAGCACTGGCGATCTGTCTGCTCCATTCCTACGCCAACCCGGAGCACGAACTCCGGACGGTTGCTGCAGCCCGGGAGTCACTTCCCGATATATTTGTCACCACCTCCTGCGAGGTCCTTCCTGAAATCCGCGAATATGAGCGTACGAGCACGACAGTGATTAATGCCTACCTCGGCCCGGTCGTGCAGCGATATCTGAATTCCCTGAGCGAACAACTCCAGTCGATGGGCATTCGCGCGCCGCTGGAGGTTCTGCATTCAGGGGGTGGGGTGATGACAGCCGACTCGGCGCAGAAGAAGCCCGCCCACCTGATTGAATCCGGACCGGCGGCCGGGGTGATGGCCGCAGCCTGGATGGCCGGCAAAGCAGGCTACACAAATGTGATTACCCTGGACATGGGCGGCACAACCGCCAAGACCGCCAGAGTTGAGAACGGAACTGTTGCCCGGACTTCCGAATATGAAGTCGGCGCCGGTATCAACCTGAGCAGCCGCCTTGTCAAAGGCGCAGGATATGCACTCAAGCTGCCGGTCATCGATATCGCGGAGATCGGAGCGGGCGGCGGGAGTATCGTTTCGGTTGACCGTCACGGCCGGCTCCGGGTCGGGCCGGAAAGTGCCGGCGCAGACCCCGGGCCCGTCTGCTACGGGCTTGGAGGCGAGGAGCCGACCTTCACGGACGCCGCCGTCCTGCTCGGCTATCTCAGTTCCGATGCTCTGCTTGGCGGGAAGATGAAACTGGCGACAGCGCAAGCGAGGAGAATATTCGAGAAGAAAGTGGCCAGACCGATGCAACAATGCCTGATGAAGGCCGCCTATGGGGCTTTTACACTGGCCTGTGCGACCATGATCCGGGCCGTGAAGTCCGTTTCTACGTATCGCGGAAGAGATCCGCGTGAGGCCGCCCTGTTGGCATTCGGTGGGTGCGGGCCCCTCGTAGCCACAACCCTCGCACAGGCCCTGGACATGCGAGAAGTTATTATTCCGCCACATCCCGGCCTGTTCAGTGCCTTCGGGCTGCTTGTGTCCGAACCCGAGCATGAATCTGTCCGAACCTGGTGTCGCAGACTGGAAGAGGTCAGGCTCGAAGACTTGAACCGGCTCTATAGCGAACTCGAGTCGCAGGCGGTGGAGACGCTCGTTGCCGAAGGATATCGCCCCGAACAGATTCGAGTACGGCGGCTTGCCGATTTGCGCTATGTCAACCAGGCCACCGAGCTGACCGTGCCTGCACCCGGCGTTCCGCTTGGACCCGGGGAACTAACGACATTGGCGGAGGTATTCGAGCAGGAGCACCTCACGACCTACGGCCACCGGGCAAACCATGACCCCATCGAACTGGTCAACCTCAGGATTGTCTCGAGCGTCATTCGGGAGTTTGGAGCGGATGAGCCGCGGGACCTGTTCCGTGCGGATCACCGGGAAGAGAACGTCGCACCAAACGGCTGCAGAACAGCCTTTTTCGGGCCGGCCGACGGTGACCTGGAAACCGCGGTTTGTTCACGGCAATCCCTCCGTGCCGCGCCCACCGGAGGACCCTTGATCATCGAAGAATTGGACTCGACCACCGTCGTGCCGCCAGGTTGGCAGGCATCTATGGACGAGTTCCAGAACATCATTCTTCGACATGCCTGACCACGGTGTGAGAGAGTGGACATGAACAAGACAGACCCTGTAACTCTTGAAGTCATTCGCAACGCCCTGGAAATGATCGCTGATACAATGGCGCTTGTGCTGATGCGCAGTGCCTATTCATCAGTGGTGCGAGATTCCATGGACTATTCCACCGCGCTGTTTGACGCAAAAGGCAGAATGATCGCCCAGGGTCTCACGACCGCGCTGCATCTCGGCTCGTTTCCCGTGGCCATGGCAGAACTCACCCGGGCATATGAAGACAGAATACATGCGGACGACGTGTTTATTACCAATGACCCTTACGGTGCCGGCGGCATGCATCTGCCGGATATCTATCTCACCCTGCCCATATTTTATGCTGGCGTACTGGAGGGCTTTGCAGTTGCCCTAGTCCACCATGCGGACGTTGGTGGGATCGCACCCGGGAGCAATACGTCGTTCTCCACCGAGATCTACCAGGAAGGTCTCCGCATTCCACTCGTCAAACTTTACGACCGGGGAACACCCAATGATACGGTATTCAGATTTATAGAAAAAAATGTCAGGGTACCTGTGGAAGTCGCGGGCGATATGCGCGCCCAGCTCGCTGCCTGCCGCCAGGCTGAACAGGCCTATATGCAGCTTCTGGAAAAATATGGATCGGATTCGCTGGGCCATTATCTCAACCAACTGCTCGAACTCTCCGAACGCATGATGCGGGAAGAGATTCAGGCCATCCCAGACGGCAGCTATGAGTTCACGGATTTCATCGACGGTCTGGGCAGCGAACCGGAACCGATCCGGTTTCAGGTGACCATCACGATTGCCGGTGAGGAGGCAGTCGTGGACTGGAGCGGGAGCGCGCCGCAGGTGAAAGGCGGCATTAATGCGCCCTTCCCGATGACTCTCTCAGCATCCTACCTTGCTTTCCGATGTCTGGGAGGGCGTGATATCCCCAACAATGAGGGTTATATGCGGCCCATCCGGGTTCTCGCACCGGAGGGTACGATTATGAACCCCGTCCTGCCTGCCGCCTGCTCAACCCGCGGGATTACGGGCTTTCGGATGCTGGACACCCTTCTGGGCGCGCTGGCCAGGGCCGTTCCGAACCGTGTACCGGCGGCAGGGGAGGGCGGCGCAACGTTTCCCTCGATTGGCGGTTATCACGAAGGCGAGCCATTTGTCTTTACAGAATCCGTTCTCGGCTGTTCAGGCGGTCGGCCGGATCGCGACGGCGCCGAAGGCGTTCCCAATCCCGGCGCCAATCAATCCAACCAGCCCGTCGAACTCATCGAAGCACGTCACCCCATTGAGATATTGCAGTACGGCCTGGTCATGGATTCCGGTGGACCGGGAAAATACCGGGGCGGGTTGGCACTCATGAGAGAATACAGGATCCTCGCGGAGGAAGCCGTTTTGAGCATGCGTTCGGACCGACGGGCGCATCGGCCGTACGGGCTGCAGGGCGGCCTTTCCGGGTCTCCAACCTGCAATACTCTCTATTCTGGACCGCACCAGTCACTTCTTCCTGTGCTTCCAAGCGAAGCGATCGTGTTAAGGAAAGGAGAGATCCTGCGCCATCTTCAGGCAGGCGGCGGCGGCTGGGGCACGCCTGTGGAACGGAATCCTCAAATGGTCCTGGAAGATGTACGGAATGACAAGGTCAGCCTCGAGCAGGCCAGGGAAGTTTATGGTGTGCTGATTGACCCCCTAACACTGAGTATGGATGAAGAGGCAACAGCCGCGACCCGGCAGAGGATGCTGGCAGCAGGCGAACATGAAGATAGGGCATCGGCGGATCTCTCTGCAGAAGACCTTTCCAGGATACCGGGTCGGGCGGCCCTGGCCGGCAGGGTCAGCTCGAAGGAAATGGCAGACCGCGTCACCTCGTTCCAGGTCGCGGGAAGCGAAGTCCTGTCGCTTAAGGGTTCGCCCGCCTGGCCGCCGCCGGAACATGTCCTGGCCGCCGCCGAAAAGGCCATAGGCGAGAATGCGATGGCCCCTTCCAACGGCTTCCCCGAACTTCGGAAAGCCATCGCGGCAAGATGGAAAACCGATGACGGGATCCGACCGGAACCGGATACGGAGATCCTGATTACGCACGGCGCCATGCATGCCATGAGCATCGCGTTTCTGGCGCTGCTCGCGCCGGGCGATGAGGTTCTGATGTTCAGTCCGGGATTTCAATTTGGAGGCCCGCTTCACCTCGCCGGAGCCGTCGCGGTCTGCGTGCCGACTCACCAGGAACAGAACTGGCGCTGGGACCTCGAGGCCATGGAAGCAGCCTGTTCGTCAAGGACCCGCATGGTGATCTTGAATTCGCCCGGCAATCCGACAGGATATGTGGCGTCAAAGAGAGATCTCGAGGCGATTGCGGAGCTGGCCCTCAGGCACAATCTCTTGATTCTCTCTGACGAGTGCTACGACAAGATGGTCTATGACGGGCGAAAGCACTTGAGGGCGGCCTCCATTCCAGAGATCCGGGACCGGCTGCTGACATTGTGCAGTTTTACCAAGAGCTATGCGATGCAGCCGTGGCGGTTGGGGTATATTGTCGGGCCCCCGGACCTGATAGCTGCTTGCCGGAAGGTGCTTGAGTGGAATGTGCTCACCTGCAGCCATATCGCCCAGCGGGCAGCGCAGGCGGCATTGGAGGGACCGCAGGACTGGGTGCACGAGATTGCCAGGCGGTACCAGCAGTACCGTGACCTGATGATAGAGGGCCTGGACCAGGCACCGGGGATTTCCTTTGCCGTCCCGGCAGGAGCGCCATTTCTATTTCTGAACGTACGCGGACTCGGCCTTCCCAGCGCGGAATTTGCCGAAGCGCTGCTTTCAGAATACGGCGTCGCTGTCGAGCCCGGCGGACCGTACGGGTCCGGAGACCATGTGAGGCTCATGTTCGGCGGTACCGAAGAGACCATACAGGAGGCGGCAAACCGATTCCGGAAGATAGTGGGCAACCTTGCGTTGTCCGGTCAGTAGAAAGCACATGCTTCTCGAAGATAGTGTCCAGCGCCATCGTTAGCACTGTATGTAGCGAGAATCGTTCGTGCAGAATTTCTCATTGATCAGCCGACAGATTCTTTTGTTTTAGAAGGAGACGCTATGACTACATCCGACCGACCCAATATCCTCCGGGCCGGCGGTGCGCTGATTGACATAACGCCGAACGCAGGCACACACTTGGGCGGCACGTGGGGCGTGTTACGCGATGCGCGCACGGTGGCGGAACCGCTATACGCCCGGGCTCTCGTGCTGGAATCTCGCACACGGAAACTCTGTATCGTCCAACCAGACCTGGAAATCGCCACGCTTCCGTGGACGCAGAAGATTCGCCAGGGCATTGAGCGCCGCTGTGGAATCGCGCCCGACGACATCATGGTACATCTTCCGCAATCCCATTCCACGCCGCCCCTCGGCAACTTTATCATCGACGAGGCGCTGCCCAACATTCCGCCTGAACTAGAGTACCTCCGCGGCTCCCAATCTGAGTACTGCGAGTACGCCGTCGGCAAAATCCTTTCGTGCGTTGAAGCCGCGGACAAAGCCTTGCATCCGGTCCAACTCGGCGCGGGCCGGGCGGTCCGTGATGATCTGGCCTTTAACCGGAGGGGAGTAACTCGCGACGGGGGCATAGTGATGCCGGGACAGTTCTCCAGGGCGTCCAGGCCGCTGGGCCCCACGGACATCGCCTTCCTCGAGGGTCCGACGGACCCCGAGGTGGGGATGGTGTGTCTGCGCAATGAGAAAATGAAGATGAGCGCTATGCTCCTTCACTTCACGTGCCATCCGGTCAATGTGTTCGCCACGCAGCACTACACCGTCTCGCCGGACTGGCCGGGCGTTTGGTGCGCCGGAATGCAGGAGGAATGCGGTGAAACGTGCGTTCCCCTGGTGCTCAACGGTTGCTGCGGCAACATAAACCCGTGGCCCGCATTCCACGCCGATTTCGTTCCGGACCACCGGCGCATGGGGCGCGCGCTGGCCGAGACCTCACGGCACATCCTCAATGCACTCACCTTCGAAGAAGAGGCCACTCTGGACGCACGAGTGAAGCTCGTCCCGCTCCCCTTGAAGAAGGCCGATTCCGCCGACCGCGCAACCGCCGAGAAGCTCCTCGCCGAGCACCCCGAGCCGCGCTGGGATGAAGATAGTACGCCTCGCCGCGTGAACGCCGATTGGATGGATGCGGCCATGCTGATGAGCGTGGAGCTTGAGCGCGAGCGCTCCCCAGAGCTCGCCTATGAGATTCAAGTCATGCGCATCGGCGACATCGCCCTCGTCGGACTCCCCGGCGAGCCCTTCGTCGAAGGCCAACTGGAGATCAAAGTCCGGTCGCCCTTCCCCTATACTTTCGTCGCTCACAACACAACCGACTTTGCCGGCTACATCGCCCCGCGCCACAGTTACCCGCGGGGCGGGCATGAGATTCGTAACAAGCCGGCGAAGTGGGCGAAGGTGGAGCCGGGGTGTCTGGAGAAGATCGTGGAGGAGGCGGTGAGGTTGCTGGACGAGATTGGGACCTAAAGGATTGTGCGGGTTTATGATTGCGGGGGCAGGCCGGACCCCGATTGGGTCTTTACACGACGGTCCCGAGGAGGATTTGCCATTGAATGTCGCTCATCTGGTGGCTAGAGCGGGGACCGCTTTCAGCGAAAAGCCCGCGATCGCAATTGGTAAGAATGCGTACTGCTCCTACGGAGACCTCTACAGTCGCGTATCGACCATGGCAGGTCGATTCCTCGATCAACTCCATCTCAAACCCGGGGACCGCATCGCACTTGCCATGCAGAACTGTGCGGAATTCCTCGAAGTGATGTACGCTGTCTGGCATGCCGGGCTGTGTACAGTCCCGATCAACGCCAGGCTGCATGCGCGTGAGTTTCAGTATATCCTCGAGAACTCAGGCGCCCGCTGCTGTTTTGTCACCGCTGACTTGCTTGAGACGATTGATTCGCTTCGCGATCTGATACCTTCGCTCGAGTATGTGGGCTGTGTATCCTCATCCGATTACAAATCCCTGCAACAGGGCAAATCGGTTCGGATATCAGAACGTTCATCCGACGATCCCGCCTGGATATTCTACACGAGTGGTACGACGGGTCGCCCCAAGGGAGCTGTGTTGAGTCATCGCAACTTGATGGCGTTGACGCTGAATTACTTTGTCGATGTCGATGCGGTCTCATCAGAAGATTGCATCCTGCATGCAGCTCCCCTCTCTCACGGCTCGGGTCTGTACAACCTCTCCCACGTCGCTGTTGCGGCAAAACAGGTCATCCCGGCGAGTGGCCGGTTCAATCCTGATGAAGTTTTCGACCTGATTGTCTCCCACGAAGGGATGACGATTTTCGCAGCGCCGACAATGGTGAAACGACTGGTCGATCATCCCACCAGCCGCAGCGCCAATACGTCAAACTTAAAAACGATCGTGTACGGCGGTGCGCCGATGTACGTAGCCGATCTGAAGCAGGCCATAAATCTATTTGGCAACAAGCTGGTTCAGATCTACGGTTTAGGCGAAAGCCCGATGACGATTACGGCGTTGTCGAAAGGGCTGCATGCCGAGAAAGATCACGCTCGGTTTGAAGAACGGCTTCAATCGGTGGGGGTCCCTCAGTCGGTGGTCGAAGTCAGGGTGGTCGATTCGAATGACCGGGTGCTCCCTCCTGGCGAAATAGGCGAAGTGATTGTCAGGGGTGATGTTGTCATGTGTGGATACTGGGAAAATCCGGAAGCAACCGAAACGACCATGCGAAACGGCTGGCTGCATACGGGCGACATGGGTACGTTCGACGAGGACGGGTTTTTGACGTTGAAGGATCGCTCAAAGGATTTCATTATCAGTGGGGGCTCCAACATCTATCCCCGGGAGGTGGAGGAGGTCCTGCTGATGCATGGAGCTGTCCAGGAGGTATCGGTGATCGGCCGGCCACATCCAGAATGGGGGGAGGAGGTTGTTGCTTTTGTTGTGGCGGAGGATGGCCGTGAAAAGATGGAGGACGAGCTGGATGTGCTCTGTCTCGATCATATCGCTCGCTTCAAGCGCCCCAGGGCCTATTTCTTTGTGGATAGTTTGCCCAAAAACAACTACGGAAAGATCCTGAAAACTGAGTTGCGACAGTGGCTGGATAAAGAAGACCTTGCAGGGTAATGAGGTGGAAAATTCCAGAATTCGAGCCTTCTCTGGGTGTCACGATGCCCTGCAGAGAACCATGAAACCTGGCGAGAGACGGAGAAAGCAGCGAAGTTGCAGGGAGGAAAGACCATAGCTGCTGACGCCCATGGCCATCAGGTGGTGATAGAAACATGATGTGCGAGAACATTGCTGACGGCGGTGCAACTCAGGTCGTCGATCTCAGATCGGACTTTGTTGCCCGATCAACTCCGGCCATGGTTGACGCGATTCTCAGTGGAGCATCCCATGGCCCATAGGCTTGGCGTCGATATCGGCGGCACCTTTACCGATTTCGCACTGGTCGATAACGACTCCGGCGAACTCTCAACACACAAGCAATTGACCACACCGTCCGATCCATCGCTCAGCGTTCTGACCGGAATTGCAGCACTACTCAGCCGAACCAGCGTCGATATCTCCGACGTCACCGTCCTGTCACACGGCACGACGCTCGTCACGAATGCCGTCATCGAACGCCGCGGCGCGACGACTGGCATGTTGGTCACCAGGGGCTTCCGCGATGTCCTGGATATCGCCATGGAGCGTCGCTACGATTTGTTCGACCTGCGACTGGGTTTTGCAGAGCCAGTCGTCCCACGGGATCTGCGCGCCGAGCTTTCGGAACGCATCCTATTTGATGGGCAGGTTGAGACACCCTTGAATGAAAAAGAGGTCCAGGCGGCCGTCGCACACCTGGTTTCTGCGCATGGGATAGAGGCTCTGGCCATCTGTTTCTTGCATGCCTATGCCAATCCGGATCACGAAAACCAGGCCCGAGATACTGTCGCGAAGGCATTTCCCGACCTGCATGTCAGCACCTCGTCCGACGTACTGCCCTTCATGCGGGAATACGAACGCTGGTCGACAACCACGATCAACGCGTATGTGCGCCCGCTGACCGATCGCTATCTCGAACGCCTGGAGACCGGACTATCTACCATGGGATTTGATGGTCGTTTTCTGGTGATGACATCGTCTGGCGGCATGGTCACGCCTGAAATCGCGCGGCGCTATCCGGTGCGGCTTATCGAGTCGGGGCCGGCCGCCGGTGCCCTCATGGCGGCCAATTTGGGACAGCGAATTGGCGAACCCAATCTACTGGCATTTGACATGGGCGGGACGACGGCAAAGGGCGCCCTGATCCGCAATGGCCGCCCCCTGCGCCGCTACGAGTTCGAGGTGGCGCGAGAGCATGACTTCAAGCAAGGCAGCGGTCTCCCACTCCGTATCCCAGTGATCGACATGATTGAGATTGGTGCCGGTGGCGGGTCGATCGCCAATGTCGACGAACGCAATCTTTTGGCCGTTGGACCCAAGAGCGCCGGCGCGGAGCCCGGTCCAGCCTGTTATAACCAGGGCGGCGACAACGCAACGTTGACGGATGCCAACCTGACCCTCGGCTATCTGGTTCCAGAGGCATTTCTTGGTGGGAATATGATCCTGGACAGCGAAGCCGCACATCATGCAATTGACCGGAATGTCACCGAACCACTTCGGGTTGACACGATCCGAGCCGCCTGGGGTGTTCATGAGGTCATCAACGAGGACGTCGCGCGGGCATTCCGCACCCATGCTGCGGAAATCGGCTTCGACTACCGCCGCTGCACAATGATCGCGTTTGGCGGATCCGGTCCGGCACACGCCATTCGTATTGCTCGAAAGCTGCGAATCCCAAAGGTGGTTTTCCCCGTCGGTGCTGGCGTGATGTCGGCGATTGGACTCTTGATGACTCCGATCTCCTATGCAACCTTGCGCTCTGGGCGGGTCAATCTCGAAGAATTGGATGCAGATGGCCTCGACGCCGGATTCAATCTGGTTGAACGCCAGGCACGTTGCCTCCTTGCAGAGGCCGGCATTGACGACGCGCAGATTCAAATTGACAGGCGGCTTGACATGCGGTATTGCGGCCAGGGCCACGAGGTTGAAGTGCCGCTTCCGCCGGGCATTGACCGCAATGGCATCGCCGATCTCTTTCGCGAAACCTATGCCAAGATTTTTGCCGCCACGCCAATCGATACCGGAATTGAGATTGTCAATTGGAAAGTGGAGGCGACCGGACCTGAGCCGGAATTCGCAGATCGCTATCGCCCATTCAGCGGCGCTCTGACCTCACAAGACCAGGTTGGTGAGGCCAGCATCTTCTGCGACGACGCAACGGGACTTGCCAATTGTCCTGTCTATGATCGTTACGCCCTGGACCAGGGGCAGTGCATAACGGGTCCTGCCCTCGTCCAGGAGAATGAGGCAACAACCGTCCTGAGCGTTGGCGACACGATCGAAGTTGATGACATGGGCAACTTGATTGCGACATTGGCCGGAGAGACGTCATGACCCAGTACGATCCCATCAGTCTCAAGATCTTATGGGACCGCCTGGTCTCGATTGCCGACGAACTCGTCCTGTCGCTCGTCCGCACATCGTTCTCCATGAATGTTCGAGAGGGCTACGACCTGTCATGTATGATCTTTGACGCCAGAGCACACCTCGTGGCGCAGGGCAGCTACTCGGTGCCGTCCTTCACCGGAACGGCACCACAGACCATCGCTCACATGCTGCGTGCGTTTCCGGCCAACACGTTGAAACCCGGCGATGTCATCGCCACCAACGATCCATGGATGGGCACCGGTCACTTATTCGACATCAATGTCATGCGTCCGGTATTTCGTGGCGATCGCCTGACAGGGTTCACCATGAGTGTCACGCATCTGCCGGATATCGGCGGCAAAGGCATGGCGTCTGACTGCACGGAGGTGTACCACGAGGGCCTGCGCCTTCCCGTGTGCAAGCTAAGCGACGGTGGGCAGCTAAATGAACTCCTCCTCGATATCGTTCGCACCAACGTCCGCGTTCCGGAACAGACGGTTGGCGATTTGATGGCGAACGTCGCTTGTAACGAAGTCGGCGGGCGGGCCTTGCTGGAGTTCATGGACGAGTACGGTCTCGATGAGATCGAAACACTCTCCGACGCCATCAACGATCACGCCGAGGCCGCAATGTGCGAACGCATCGCCGAGATCCCTGACGGCTCTTATGCCAATGCCATTGTAATTGAGGGGCCGGGGCGGCCGGTTCAATTGGCCGCCAACGTCAGAGTAAACGGCAGTCATGTCGCCATAGATTTCACCGGCACTGAAGGCCCTGTGCGGGCCTCAATCAACGTGCCGTTCTGTTACACCCGCGCCCAGGCCAACTACGTGATCAAGTGTCTGACGATCCCCAATCTGCCGAACAATGCCGGCGCGGCACGGCCGATCGATATCTCGGCACCCGATCATTGCATCCTCAATGCACAACCGCCGTGGGCGACCGGTGGGCGACATTCGGTGGGTCACTTCGTTGTCCCGCTCTTGATGGGTGCCATGGCGCCGGCCCTGCCGGACCGTGTCCAGGCCGACGCCGCCATGATGAATGTCTTCAGCGTCCAGGGACGTCACCGTGACGGCGAGGAAATCTCCTCACTCTTCTTTCTCGCCGGCGGGCTCGGTGCCATGCTGGGGCAGGATGGCCGCGCCGTCACACCGGCGCCGTCCAACATGACTGTGGTCCCCACGGAGGTCTGGGAAAACCGCACGTCCATCACCATCGAAAAGCGTGAGATCCTACCCGACACAGGCGGCGGCGGGAAGTGGCGCGGCGGCGACGGCCAGGAAGTGGTCTTTCGTAATGACACCGGCCATCTCCTCGAGATCGCCCTAATGGGTCAGCGAACCGAATTTGCAGCCAAGGGACTACAAGGCGGCGACGACGGGGCACTTCGCCGGTACGAAGTCAATGGTCAACCGGTCGACCCCAAATCGCGTGTCGAGCTGTCACCCGGTGATCGGATTTCGATGCGCGAGGCCGGCGGCGGCGGCTTTGGCTCAGCCGCCGAACGCAGGCGTTGACCTCTAAGGCGAAGAGTCAACAGCCCGGAAGTTGATTCTCCTGGAGGATATCCATGGGTGAAACCTGGATGTGATGGCCTACAGGTCGTGCAGATTGCGCAGGAGAGCCAGATTTTCTTCGACCAGGACGTCGTCGATGTTTTCAGCCAGAATGTACGCGCCGAAAGCTTTGGCCACCCAGACTTCGTACCCTCCGCGGTGCAGCGAATCCCGCGTGACGAAATAGCCATAGCTGCCACACGAAGTGCTGGCACAAAGCGTATGCTGAAAAGGACTGTACTGGCGCAATCGAAGTACGATTTCTGCGAATGGCTCGCCCGGGAATGGGACAAATGCGATCGGCCCGAGAGCAGTGATTACCTGAGGATAGGTCTTGCCTGGTAACGGTTCGGTTTTGTGGGCATGGATAACGGCTTCCCAGTGTTTGTACTCGCACATGCCCTTCCCTGGCTCATCCTTTTCGGATTTGGCCAGAGCGAACTCCCGCTCGGCTTCTTCCAGTGGCGGCAACGGCCGGTAGGGCATCGGGATGCCTCCGGTAATGATGGACAACGGCAGGTCCCGGAATGTTTTTATGGACCGATACGCACGCATCGCATCCATTCCCGCTCTCGTTCCGACTTCCATGAGCGCCATTTCGCCATCTCCGACGGCGCGGTAGCTATTGGTGCGGGGGGCGATGTCACCGACGGCACCGTTGACAAAGAAAGCCGGAGCGCCCGTGAGGTGTTCCACCCGGTCGGTCATGACACCCGGCCAATCGCGGGACACGGCCCTGTTGTCACTGGAGAAAACGGTTGGATGCGCGCCGTAGTGAATCAATGAGACAAGTGGCCCATCCTTCCCTTCAAATCGCAAAAGGGTCATCTCGGGATCATAAGGCCCCCAGGGATTGACACCCAGAGCAACCTCGTGGTTTTCAAGGACCTCTCGTCGGTTGACTCCCACATCACTCTGCGCTGTGCCGATGCCCACAGTTACAGGTATAGGAGATTGAGTAGCTGTGACGGCGGCTTCAATGCTTCTCTCGACGAACCTATCGATATACGGTTTGTCCTTTTCGCTCCATCCCCAACAGTCGATAGTGCAGGGTCCACTGTGAGTCTGGATAGCACAGACAGTGATATGATCCGAAGGGATGCCTGTTCGATCATAGATTCCCTGGCGAATGGACTCGACTTCGACATCATCTACAATGCACACATCAAGGCTCAAGATGACGGCTCTCACGCTATTTTGTTCCAGGTAGAGCGCATTCGCGTTGAGTCGGTCACGTACGGATTCGGCTCTGCGGTCTGGATCCGGGTAGCCCAGCAGCAGACATCCCAGATCTGGGGTAATATCCGTTCGTGCAAATCCGGCCTGTAATCGAGTTCCCATGTGTTCTCTCCTATAAATGCTTAGACCGGGACAGTCGGCAGAAGCACACTCGACGGGCGCTGCTTGTCCATATATACCGTGTTGCGTGCAGGTACCATATGTGTATGCCTTCCCATTGGTTCGCCCGTATTGGGATTCAGGTCCAGGCGAGGGAAATTGCTACTGGATATGTCGATCCTGATCCGATGCCCCGCCTGAAACAAATTACTGGTTGGGGGCAGAGGAATCTGAACCCGATAGACTGCACCGGGTTCCATGAGTTCTTCCTGTTCCCAGCTATTTCGATACCGCGTGCGAATCACGGAATCCACGAGGTTCATTATCAGTGTATTCCAGAAGTCTCGCTCTGCCCCGTGCCCGGAGGCGTCCGGTCATTCCCCGGTCAAAATCAGGTTCCCATACGTATCTACGATTCCTCGGTACCCGGGGTGGATAACGGTCGTAGAATCGACTTCTTCAACAATCGCGGGGCCATCTACGATGTTCCCCGCGGCGAGGTTATAGCGGTCGTAAATCGGACAATCCACAAATCCATTGCGCTCGGAAAAGTAAACGGGGCGACTGATTTTGAGAGCCGGAGCGTCCAAATTTGAATCGAGGCTGCGGAGTCGGGGTTTTGCGATTCGGCCAATTGCTGAAAGGCGGAGATTGACAAATTCCGCAGGTTCTTCAGGGGCGCTGTATCCGTAGGCCCGATCGTGTTCCCGATGAAAGCGGACCAGCAGGGCCTCAATCCCGGCTGGTGTGAATTCAGTTCCAGAAAGCGGCACAGTCAGTTCATAGCTCTGGCCTACATAGCGCATATCTACCTGGCGGAGGAAGTCCTTGTCCTTGTCCTGCACCCCTTCTTCCTCCAGTATCTCCCTCCCCTGTTGTTCCATATTGCAGAACGCTGTCGCCACCTCTTTGAGATCCAGCTTATCTACCTGGCATATGAATGTTGTCGAGTAGTCGTGCTTGAGATCTGTCACGAGCAAGCCCATCGCCGAAGTGGTTCCCGGACTCATCGGAATCAGGGTGGTCGGAATCTCCATTTCTGCCGATAGGCGGCAGGCATGTACTGGACCGGCCCCGCCGAAGGCGACCAACACGAATTCTCTCGGATCGTATCCCCGCTGAACAGAAACCAGCCGGAGGGCGTTGACCATGGCCGCGTTGGCGATTTCCACAATCCCGTGGGCGGCTTCTACGGGGTCCAGTCCCAGCGGGTCGGCGCATTTTTGCTGAATCGCCTTTCGAGCGGCTTCCGCGTCCAGTGCGATCTCACCGCCCAAAAAGTAATCCGGGTTGAGGCGCCCCAGCACCAGGTTGGCGTCGGTGATCGTGGGTTCTTCGCCGCCCTTTCCGTAGCATACCGGACCGGGATCGGCTCCCGCGCTGTGTGGCCCCACCCGCAACACACCACCCGGATCTATCCAGGCGATTGACCCCCCGCCGGCGCCGATTTCCACCAGATCGATGACGGGCGTGCGGATGGGATATCCCCCGCCTCTTGCCCCACCTGCGCCCGCCTGAGCGGTAGCCCCGACCTCGTAATCCTTGGTCACCTGAGGCCGACCGTCCTGTACGAGGCCTGCTTTGGCCGTTGTCCCTCCCATGTCAAAAGAGATCACGTTGGGATGACCCAGTGTATCGCCCAGATAGGTCGCTGCGATCACGCCAGCCGCGGGACCTGATTCGACGAGAAAAACCGGTTTTTTAGCTGCCGCTCCAAAGGTCAGAACTCCCCCACTGCTTTGCATAACCAAAAGTTGCGCCATTAACCCTTCTTCTCGCAACCGGGCCTGGATGTTTTCCAGGTAGCGCGCAGCAACAGGCCGGATGCAGGCGTTTATGACGGTGGTGCTGGCCCGAAAATACTCCCGGAATTCCGGTGATACTTCCGAAGACAGCGACACCATCGCTTCGGGAAAGTCCCTCCTCAGGATCTCTCCAACTCGCTGCTCATGGACGGGATTGGTGTAGGCGTGAAGCAGGCAGACAGCGATCGATTTGACACCCTCCCGGCGCAGTTGGCTCGCCGCGACGGAGACGGCTTTTTCATCGAGAGGCTCGAGAATCTTTCCCCTCGCATCCAGACGCTCCGGTACACCAAAGCAGAGATAGCGCGGTACCAGCGGCCGGGGCTTTTCAAACTGCAGGTCGTAAAGCGACGGACGGATCTGGCGCGCGATTTCAAGCAGATCGCGGAAGCCACCAGTAGTGATAAAACCCGTCCGAGCGGTTTTGCCTTCGATAATTGCATTGGTGACCACCGTGGTTCCGTGTACGATATAGCCCACTTTAGTCGGTTCAATTTCTGCTTCGCCCAGGATTCGACGAGTAGCTTCCATAAATCCGAGGGAAGGGTCTCGCGGTGTGGACGACACCTTACCGACATGGACATCTCCAGTTTCTTCATCAATAAGCGTTGCATCTGTGAATGTTCCACCAGTGTCAATGCCCAGCCGGTACGCCATGTTTATCTTCCTCCAGAACCGAGTGGATGATCAGGTAATCTCACTCCGCAACCTCATCGTTTCTCTATCGTTCACACGCCAGGCCTCCGTATCGATCTCCGTTCGGTAGATCACCCTTGCTCGCTCCCGGCTGACCATACCGTTTCGAACGTCGCGCAACACCCGTTCGGGATCTCGCTCCGCGGGCAGACCGTAGCCGCCGCCACCGCAGGTGCGATAGCTGACAATGTCTCCCGGTCGGAGCTGAACGGTGGTTTTTGAACCGAGTCGGACGGTTTTTCCATTCGAATTGAGAAAATAACCAGCAGTGCGGCCAGGTTTGCCGCCGTATAGGCCCCTGGGGCCCTTCCTGTCGCGGTCGGCGAGGATAGTGAAGGAGGCTTCATAGTCGGGAAAGAGATAGTCACGCCGGAGGCCCAATCCGCCCCGGAATTTACCGGGACCTTCGGAGTTTTCGACCAGTTCATAGCACACGATGCGTACCGGGTAATTGATTTCTGTTTCCTCGATAGGTGCATTTTCGGTATTCTGCCCATGAGTCTGAACAGCGTCCGGCCCATCGCTCGCAGCACGACCACCATAGCCACCGGCCAGGGTTTCCAAAAAGCAGTAATACTCGCCTGTGCTGGCGATGATTCCGCCGAATCCCGCATGACATACCATGGCTTTGGTACCTGCCGGGATGTTATCGGGAAATGCGGAGGCCAAAGCCCTTAGCATGACATCTGTTAGCCGCAATTGGGTCTCCCAGCCTCCTACAACCGGTGCGTGGGGTGAACAGTTCACGACCGTTCCCTCGGGCGCGACCATTTGAACCGTATTATAGAAACCCGCATTAACTGGCACATCCGGGTCAATGAGACACTTGAGAACATAGGCACAGGCGGAAAAAGTCATCGCCGCAGTTGAATTCACCGGAGCACTACGCTGAACGTCAGAACCGGTAAAATCGAAGCATATCTGATCATTTTGAATGCTGATTCGTGCGGCAAGGTGTACTGGCCGATCCGTAAAACCGTCGTTATCCACCTGCCCATCGGCTGAAAAATCGCCATTCGGCAAATTTCTGATTTCCACGCGCGTGCGACGTTCCGTGTAGGCAATCAATTCGCGAATGTAGAACGACACCGTGTCGCCGCCTATGCGATCGGCGAGGGCACATAAGCGGCGAACACCTGTGTTGTTGGCTGCGATTTGGGCACGCAGATCGCCTGCCATTTCGCGTTTTGAACGAATTTGCGCGAGGATGAGATCGAAGATATTGGTGACGAGTTCGCCCCGCTCAACGAGCTTGACTGGCGGGATAATTACGCCTTCCTGGAACACTTCTCTGAAAGCACCGATGCTCGCTGGGGACCCTCCACCTACATCTACATGGTGCGCCAGGTTGGCAACATACCCCAGGCAAGTGTTATTGTGATATACTGGCGAAATGAGGGTGATGTCATTCAGGTGTACGCCGCCCAGGTAGGGGTCATTGGCCAGGATAGCGTCACCGGGACCCAGGTTTTCAGCCCCGTATGCTTCCACCATCCTGGGGACAAGTAAGGACAGGGAGCCGAGGTGGACGGGCTGCGCGAAGGCCTGAGCGACGACCCGGACCCGGCTATCAAAAAGGACACAGGAGAAGTCGGCTCGGGTTTTGATATTGGTGGAGTAGGCACTGCGGCGCAGGGCAATCGCCATTTCTTCCGTGGCTTCGGACAGCGCATTTCGGATGACCTCAAATCGGATGGGATCGATCTGCTCGGCGTGTGGCATAGGCGTTCTTTCTGTTTCAGTCCCAATGCTGGATGGAAGCAAGAGTGATCCAATATATGTGATTTAGTGATGACCATGTCCTATTTAATTTCGACGAAATACATCCGCTGTCGGATGAAATGCCACGGCATCATCCAGCGGAAAAATCGGTCGATTACAGATCGTATGTCCGAGGCTCTGTAAGTTCGCGCTTGTCGCTCCGGGGGCGTCAACATTAATCAACTCCGCGCACCAGTCGGCGAACATGTGAGGCTCGCAATGAGGCGACTTTACGACAACCAGGTCGAATTTCTTCGGATCCTGTCCGTGAGCGTAAAACCACGATCGGTCAAACAGGCTGACTGGCTTTGTACCGACCACAAGAGTATAATTATCCGCCTTGAGAACGGCGGTATTTCCCGAATTCCAGTGCCAGCCGAAGGACTCGCTGCGAAAAACGCCATCTGAAAGCAGGTGGACCCGGGCCTCTATTTCCAGTGGTTCGTACCTGGCTCTGTCGAACGCGCCGCCTACGGTAGTGCGGATGGTGGCGCCTATGCCCGCGTCGAAAGCTTTCTGGACGGCAGCGGGATCCACGACCGGTGCAAGGACCCTCCCGAGATATTCCTGACGCATCAGTTCTCGCACAATGGCATTGCTGTCACCCGATGCGCCAGAACTGGTCGCGTCGGCTGCATCCATCATCACGACGGTTCCGGAATCGACTTCGGCAGCGAGTCGGACGCTTTCTTCGAGACCCGTCAGAGGCACCTGCATCTTTTCGTGATGCTTCCAGAACCGGTTTGCCAGATCCACCGCGTATTGGGCGGCAGCGGCTTCATCGCCATCCATGACAACGATGCTATTTGTTCGAAGCTCCGGAACATCGGTGAACGGGTTTCCCCACATCACGCCCGCAGAAAGACCCGCTTCGCTGGCTTCAATCTGCTTCGCCAACTGAATACATTCGCGAATCGCCCCGGTTTCGGTAATCATTTCATCGCCACGCACCAGCGCCGGGATCTTGACCCTTGCAGTCACGGGGCGAATATTTCCATCCAGCATCCCCATCAACAGGAAGGCCGCGCGCTTTCCTGTTTCGACGAAGTCTATATGCGGATAGGTGTGGTATATGACGACGGCGTCACAATGCTCGAGCATCCTATCGGTGAGGATACCGTGCAGGTCCAGGGATACCACAATCGGAATCTGGTCACCGAGGATGCGACGGGCTTCCTGTAGCAGGTAGCCTTCGGGATCGTTTTCGTCCTCTGCCTGCATGGCACCGTGAAGCGAGAAATAAGCCCCATCCACCTCACCAGCATCCCGGATACTTTCGAGAAACTCATCGCTCAAACGGTCAAAGCCGCCTTTCGAAAGCACACCTCCAGATGTATTCGCACACGCTCCGTATGTGGGCACGAGGAGAAGCGCCTCTTCTCGGTCCAAAACGCTCAGGGCACCGCCGACTTCGTGGCCAACGCCGCGATGGAAATCGAGCATATCAGGCCCACGCACGATTCGAAAATCGCCGTACTGGCTGGGCACGGGATTAAACGTCGAGACTTCCTGCTTGCACTCTGCAATGATCACTCTATCCATGATTTTCTCCATAGGCGGCGCAGAGCGAATCAGGGCTCGACCCACACCGGGCTGGACCAGGCCATTTGGCCGTCTTCTCGCATGAGGCGGCCATAGTAATAGTCCGTGCCGCCCGAGCCCTTGTCTTGCGTATCCCAGAGAATCTCGCATTCGCCGGGTTCAATCTTCTGGACAGTTTCGCCGTTCCGCACAATCTCAATAAGTGTGAAAGGGGACTCGCTGGCAGCTTCCAGGTGGATCTGACGGGGACCGTCGTGCCTGACGGTAGATCCCATAAAAGCACCACAGACTTCGAAGCGGAGGTACACGCGGACATTCATAGTGCCAAAAACGCGCCGGTTCCACATAGCTTCGAATGCGGCTTCACGGGTAAGTTCCTTCGCCCAAAAACCCATGAGGCCCTGCCGTGCAGTGAGATGGGATTGCGCCATGTTTTGCAGGCAAGAAAGGTCATCTCCGGGCCTTCCATCGTGGATGTCTCCGCTACCAATGATGCCGAACCGGTAGCCCAGGTTCAGAGCATCAATAACGTGCTGACCATCTGTTTCACCGCCCTGAACCCGGATGGGATAGGGGTTGCCCTGGTGTTCGGCCCTTTCGCTACATGCCCACACAGAGTGAATTTCTACAAGGCGTTCCATTTCGGGATCGTGCCCCGCGTGCCATTTGACACCCATCTGGGTATTGGCCGAATGGTGCGGAACGAGGAGGGCACCGTGCTCTCTGGCGGCTCGATAGAGACCTTCCAGGTCCTGATAGGGCGAGTCCGTAGCGCGAAGAATAGGACCGTGGTCGCCCGGGTAATAGACATTTCTGTGGCCGACTTCGAAATTGGTCCACTCAAGCGCCACGAGTGTGGCAAACCGGCCCGGTTCATAGTGATCGTTTGCCACACTGACGAAGTAGTCCCACTGTCGATCTGTCAGGGCTTCGGCGTGATCGGTCATTGAAAACAGGTCCAGAAATCCTTCGTCGCGGGCAAAGCCATAGACTTCTTCGGGAGAACGTATAGCGTCGCTAAAAATGGTGTGGGCGTGGGTATCTCCCCAGAACAAGCGTTCTGCCGGAGGAGCCTGGCAGACGCGGATGGGATTGCTGCGGACCTGCTTTCCATTGGCCGTAACAGTAATATAGTGGAAGCCTTCCCGAGTATAGCGAATTCCCGGTATGGCGGCAATAGGCCGCCGCCCCCCTTCGAATGTATATGTGGCTGGCCCCTCATAGCCATCACCGCCAGAAAGCTCAATCGAACCCTCGAATTCAGGCAGGACATTGTCTTTGAAAGCCAGTCCCCTTGGAGACAGGTTGTATCGGCTGCTCAGTTGCGGTTCTGTCTGGTTGAGAGGGAAGCATTCGGGAGGAATCTCCCGAACCTCTCCGAGAAGCTTGAGCTTCAGCTCAAACGGCTCGCCGATTCCGACCACAGATGGGGCTACGATAAAAAAACCTGATAAGTCCATTGATATGACTCCTCTCTCAATACCAGTGAATCATGTGTCCTTGACCGGGAAACCAGATGATATCTACCGCAAAAGATATTCCCACACCGACGGCCCAACCGACAACCAGGCCCAGTGCAAAGGGCTGAAATCGCCTGTAGAGGACAACGCCTCCGATCTTCATAACCAGCGCCTTTACCAACCAGGCCAGAAAAATAGTGAACCCGATCCTCCGCATTGGCCAGGAGGTGGAAAGTGGAAAGCCGATCGGAGAAAGGGGCCACCCTGGAAACCTGTAACGCAGAAAGGTCAACAAGGCAGAGACAGCCACTCCGATCCCAAAGAAAAAAAGGCGATTCCAGTCCGTGGAAAAGGGCGTTCGGATTTTCGTGAGTGTGTCGATAAAAGGGACCTGACTTCCCAGACCGAATACCCAGATGTTGAAGTTGTAGGCGCCCTGGCTGTATCCCAGATAGAAGGTAACCACTATGGAAATCACGACTCCAGCAATGATCGCACCACCCAGTGCCGACATCAGTCCTCGTCGAACCTGGGGAATTCGATCCGCGAGTTTGCCCATTTGCGTGAACGAGGGCATGAACATAGCTGCGCCCCGGGTAACGAGCATATAGGTGAATACCATGGCCGTCATGCTTTCTGGAGGCATACCATATGACCCCAGAAGATATATGGTAGCCGACTGACCCGTCACCGGTACGACGACATAAAGAAGGCCCGTCTCCGCTACGATACGGGCAACACCGAGGTATCCGACAAGAGTACAGGAAATCAGGACGATGGCCATCTTATAACTCATCCCCGCATGGTGCAGAAAGCCGATCACATAGACGAGCCCGAAGACCAACCCAAAAATAGCTATGCGGTAGGACATCATTTCTTCTGAACGACCTGCCCGGGCAGAACAGAAGGCCTGGTAGAAGACTTGCTTGATGTGATTTCGCCCAACCCAGAGCCCCCAGAAGACGATAAAACACATCGCCCCCCAGCTTTGCCAACCCACTGCAGGATTGTGAGAGGACCAGGGATCACCACGGGTGCCTATGGTGTAGCCAAACCGGTTGAAAACGCCGCTTTGTAAAATGAAAAGTAAAAAAAAGAACCAGGCACTGAACAGAGCCTCGAGATTGACGAAGAAGGCGAAGGCAAAGGCGAAAAAGCTGATGTGGAAATCAATCGTCGGAAAACCGGTTGCAAAGGTAAACCACTGAGGCAAGAGCGGGAAAGCGGGAATACCGGGCATGAAGTAGCCTGGGATATTCCAGCAAACGATGCCACAAGAAACCGCGAATCCACCCCAGAAAATGCGGCCGTGCATATATTCCGGCAACCAACCCACAGCCCGCGACCGCATCGCCATATCGATCCCTACCCCGATGATGGGATAATCGAGGCGTTCGTAATCAGTCCATTGTTTTCTCAAGCATACGACAATACATGCCGAGACCAGGGCAATACCCCCGGCAAAACTCAGCCACCAGAGAAGAGGACCAATCCAGACCTGCCAGGGAATCCGCATACCACCGGGCAATCCCTCGAACAGATACCGCATGGAATCGCCCGAGTTCGATGGCGCCATCCAATCGGGAATGTAGGGATGAAAATAGATACCCCATCCGTTTTCCGGCGTCGCCAGATAATACGGCGTCGCCAGAATGCCGAGAACATATCCGATAAATCCATTGGTGGGCACGACACTGCCGACCAGCCCCATGCTCATTACTGTTGCCAATTCCGAAGGTGCAAGCGAAAACCGGGGGCCGAACACTCTTCCGGACACAGCGGAAAAGACGGTCAACAATAAAAAAAGAATAAAGTTGACCATCGGAAAATGGCTCAGGTTCCAGGTCGAGGAATGTATGATATAGTCGGACCAGGTCACCCAGAAGTTGGCCAGACCAGCAAAGCAAAGCCCAATAAGTACCGAGCGAAGGGTCAACCCCCTATCTCGAGAAGAGTTGGGCATCTGATCTTGACGGTCGCGTCGAGTTTCTAATGGTTGGGACACGTGATCACACTTAATTTTGGATTCACCATCTATCGAAGTTCGATGTCTTCCACATCCAGCACGGCTACAGTGTCTTCGTGTATGGGCTGGACAGCCTGGCCCCATGCCGAAATAGCGCGATAATCCCGATCCAGAATAGCTGTTTCACTGATGATATCTGCGGGATCCCAATCTTCGTAAAGGCGTTTCAAGAGCTCCTCTCGCACATCCTGGTGCTGCGTGTCCAGACCCAGATCATTGAGTTCTCCGGGGTCTTCTTCCAGATTAAAGAGCGCTGGCGGGGTAGGCTCGTTGTACTTGTAGAGCTTCCACGGGCCGCTTCGAATCATTCTCGAAGGCACTTCGTTGGCTTCCCAGAGATGTTCACTGAAAGTTTCATCGGCCCAGTTCAGATCGTTTTCTCCGCACATCTGGGGCCACAGCGACTGGCCGTCAGTAGCAGGCATCGGAGAAGCACCAGCCATCTCGATCAGGGTCGGTCCAATATCCATGAGGTTGCAGATGCTATCACTGATTCCACCCGCGGGGATAACCCCGGGCAAACGGGCAATGAGGGGTACGGAAACAGATGCTTCGTAGTAGTTGCTCTTGGACCACAGTCCGTGTTCTCCGGCCATTTCGCCGTGGTCGGAGCAGTAGATGACCAGCGTGTTTTCCGCCAGCCCTGTCTCATCCAGCTTCTGGAGCATCTGGCCGACGATGCTGTCAAAATACTCGCACATGGCAAAATAGGCTGCCCGGGCCACGCGGATGCGTTCCTCGGGCAGCGGATGATCGAGATCTCGCAGGCGTTTCAGCTTGCGGATAGCCGCAGGTGCTCTCTGTGCCTCTTCCGGCATTGGCTGAGGAACATCTACCCGGTCGTAATAATATTCGAAAAGTTCCTTTGTAGCGGCGATATAGGGGCAGTGCGGAAGAACAAAGCCAGCCACGGCGGCAAAGGGACGGTCTCCCCCATCATGGGCCTTCTCGTCCAAATAATCAAGGGCAGACGCAACGACCATGTCATCATACGCCTGATAGGTACACATCCCATAACCTGCATATTCTACGCTCACGCGGCTTTGACCTGAAACGCCCAGGGGCATTTTGCGAAACAGGGGAGCACCCTGCCGGGGAGCACCGGGATGGTGTGCGCCGTGTTCGCCAATCGGCCTTCGCTCAAATCCGTGCCGCTGATCCGATCCAACAAAGTGCATACGTCCAATCAGGGCAGTCTCATACCCGGCTGCGCCCATGCCATGTGCCCAGGTGGGAATGGCGGAAGAGAGGATATGGCTATTTGTCCAGACGCGGTTCGCGGTGGGCGTTCTGGATGTCATAAAAGCCATCCGGCTGGGCACGCAAAGCGGTGCTGCGCAATAGGCATTGTTGAATCGCATGCCTTCGGCGGCAAGCCGGTCCATATGTGGGGTTCGAACCACTTCATCGCCATAACATCCGATGTGGAATTTGCTGTGTTGATCGGACATGATCACCAGGATATTGGGTCTATCTGCCATAGGAATCCCCTCCGTTATGCCACGACCTGCTGGAGCAGTGTCAGGCAATCTTCATTGATCATACCGCCCGCCTCGGGATCGACCTGGCAGGCGTGGGTAACTTCGTATCCCCCCTCGGGATAGGCATCCACGGTAGGGACATACCCGATGGAGCCATTGGTATAGCCCACGAAGAAAGTGTGATCGAACGGCGATTGATTTTTTACAAGCGTGCCGTTTTCGGTAAAAATCTCCGCCGGTGCAGTCACAAAGGCGAGATCGCCAATTCGCCAGGCCTGCAATTCAGCCTCAACGGGATCGAGTGGAACTCCCGTCTCATAGCTTCCAATCGCTTCCCGCACCCGACTTTGCCTCAACTCTGTCCAATATCGCTGTCCGTCCGAGAGATTTCTCGATTCCAACTCCTGGGCGAATTCTCCGTCCAGCTGTCTTGCGCTTTTTAAGTCGCCGTACATATAGCGCGGCAAGTTTATGGTTTTTGAAGCGAGATTCAAGCCTTGAGCCTCGCCAACGCTGATGGTTTCCCACACGCGCACCACTTCGCAGCCCAGTCGAATGCCCAGGCTATCCGATGGCTTGTGAAGATCTTCGGGCTTTTGATCCGGAATTCGGAATCCGGCAACTGGATTGATATTTCCCGCCGCCCCCTGCAAAAAAAGACAATACGCCCCTGTAAGATCTTCCACCACGCGGGCCATCTTTCCGGAAAACCCGGCGGAAATGGCGCGTTGCTGAGAAGTCTGTGCAACGGGATGCGTCGCAAAATTGACCAGACAGGCGATGGGATTACCCTCTATATCTTCAATCCGCGCCACGCCGACCTCGCGGTCAACAGGCCCATCGTAGTTGTTGCCGAGTATAATTTGCCCATCAGGGGTCTTCTCTCTGCGATTAATACCAATATCGGAACTGCCCCAGCCGATTCCCATTTGCGCCGGCTTCAAATTTTGCTGTGCCTCCTGTACCAGGCCCGATAGTTTGAAGCCGAGATGAATCCGATAAGCATCGACCAATTCGGCGCCTTCGGGCGAACTCGGACCAGGCGAAGGAGATCGCCTGCCTGCGCGATCGACATCAGGCCCGTAATGAGTGTGACTACATGCCAGGGTAATCCGATTGGCGGAGATTCCCGATACAGCCTGGATGAGTGCGCGAAACTCGGCGACCGTTTCCGCCTTAAACTGAAGGAGATCCAAAGCGATCAATACGGCTTGCTCCCCCGCGCAGGAAACAGCCATAGCAGTGGCGTACAACGGATCGTTTACACGCGTCGAAGGTTCCCGCCCCGCAAAGCCGACCATGGGGATGCCCACCGCAGGGGTGATGTCGGTGCGGGCAATGCCGATTTCTATTGAATTTGCCATAGTGCCTCTCTTTCAATACGAGTGAATCCCGTGTCCGTTGCCGGGGAAGTAGAAGATGTCAATCAGAAAAGAGATGCCGACTCCGGCTGCCCAACCGACCAGGAGCCCGACTGCAAAGGGCTGGCACCGGCGGTAGAGCACGGTACCCCCCAGTTTCATGATGATGGCCTTGATGCACCAGGCCAGAAAGATAGTGAACCCGACTCTGCGCATGGGCCAGGAAGTAGCCAGGGGAAATCCAATGGGTGAAAGGGGCCACCAGGGAAAGCGATAGCGCAAAGCCACCAGCATGGCCGACACCAGCACCCCGAATGAAAAAAAGGAGACGCGATACCAGTCTGTTGTGAATGGCGACTGCATCTTGACCAGCGTATCGATGAAAGGACGCTGGCTGCCGCCCCCGCCCAACACCCATACGTTGAAGTTGTATGCCCCATGCGTGTAGCCCAGATACAGGGTTACAATGGCGGCAACCAGAACTCCGACCACAATTGAGGCACCAAGCGCGTAGATCAGACGCCTTCGTATCTGGGGAATCTGATCTGCAAGCTTGCCCAGATGGGTCAGCGAAGGCATGAACATACCGGCACCCCTCGTGACGAGGATATAGGTGAATGCCATGGCTGTCATCGAGGATTCCGGCAGGCCACGCGATCCCAGAAAATATATGGTGGAGGACTGACCCGTTACCGGTACGACCACGTAGAGCAACCCGGTTTCCACCAGAATGCGGGATACACCCAGATAGCCGATGAGCGTAGAAAGCAACAGCGCGATGGCCATGGTATAGTTCATGCCCGCACAGTACAGAAATCCAATGGCATAAACCAGTCCACCAACCAGGCCGGTAAGAGCCATCCGGTAAGACATCATTTCTTCAACTCTGCCCTCACCTGGTGCCCCCCAGATGGCCTTTGAAAAAACGTCGCGCAGATGGTGGCGGGCAACCCAGATCCCCCAGGCCACGATGAAGCAGAGAGACCCCCAGCTTTGCCAGCCAACAGCGGGGTTGTGGGAAGACCAGGGATCTCCCGAGGTGCCGATGGTGAATCCGAATCGGTTGAATACCGCGCTCTGGATTAGAAAAATCAGGAAGAAGAACCATACGCTGAACAGGGCTTCAAGCCTGGCAAAAAATGCAAACGCCAGTGCAAAAAAGCTGATGTGGAAGTCAATTGTGGGAAAACCAGCAGCCAGCGTAAACCACCTGGGAAGCAGCGGGAATTCGGGCAGGCCGGGTATGAAGTAACTGGGAATATTCCAACAAACGATTCCGCAGGCAACCGAAAAACCACCCCAGAACAGCTTGCCTTTCATGTATTCCGGCAGCCAGTTCCGGGGATTCGAGCGCAGCGCCATGTCGATGCCTACGCTGATGATGGGATAATCGAGCCGTTCGTTCTCCGTCCATTGCTTGCGCAAAATGACAACCGTGCAGGCCGAGATCAGCGTGATTGACGCTGCAAATGTGAGCCACCAGAAAAGCGGGCTTGCCCAGGTTCCCCAGGGGATGGACGCACCTTTGGGGAGGCCTTCAAAAAAGTAGCGCACGGCGTCGTTTTCGTCTCGCGGCGCCATCCAGTCGGCAAGGTGGGGGTGAAAATAGAGCGCCCAACCATTCTCGGGGGTGGCCAGGTAATACGGCATGGCCAAAATGCCGAGCACATATCCCATAAATCCGTTGGTGGGCACGACACTCCCCACCAGTCCCATGGCCAGAACGGTGGCGAGTTCGGCAGATGAAAAAGACCAGCGCGGTCCAAACAACCTGTCTGAAACCGATGAGAAGACTGTGAGGATGACAAACGGAATGAAATTCACTATGGGAAAGTGGCTCAGATTCCAGGCCGAGGAATGAATTATGAAATCCGACCACGTGACCCACAGGTTGACCAGACAGACCACACCCAACCCAATCAGAAACGAACGCAACGTGATCCCCCGCTCCTCTGCGACGGAAGGCACTGAATGGCTAACGATGGGATCTTGCAGAGAGGGCAAATCTCTCCTCGCAATCCTTTGAACTGATCGGGTCTAAAAACTCCCGCTTAGAGACACGCGTAGCGGAGCATCGAAGCCGCCGTCAATCGCCGAATAGGCAAAATCGACAGAGACCTGCCTACCTTCCGAATAGTTCACGCGAACACCGGCACCAAGTGAATAACTCTCGATGTCGTAATTGGTCTTGTATCCAGCTCGAAGCGCGAGCACCCTTGCGACCCAGAACTCACCCCCAAAATGTAACCGCTCGCCGAAATCAGTGGCATAGCTGAAATCGACTGCGGCTGTGAGGTAGGTGGGATCTTCTACTGTTCCGTAAACCTCCATAGCAGCGGCGATATTGAAGACCATTGGCATGGCGAAAGTGACCGCTTCCGGCGTTACGTCTTTGCCGAAATTCTGCAATGTCATCGCCAACCTGCTGGAGCCAAATCCCGTGTAGAACAGCGTGCCGAGGGAGACATCGTAACTGATAATATTTTTGTCGTGCAGGGTTTCCTGAATCCATCGGCCGTGAGCACCGAAGGAGAGCCTGTCGGTCATTTTCTTCGCGTAAATAAATCCAATGGCGACATCCCCGGCATTCACCATCTCCCCCGTTCCGAGCGGCTGAAGTATGGTGGTTTCCTTGCTCTTTTCAGGGTAGAAACCGATAAAAGTGACGCCAACCACGCCATAAGGCGTATTCGCCGCAATAGCTCCGGAAGCAACCGTGCTGTTTACCAACCATCGGTTGTAAGAGAACACGTACTCAATCCTTTTCATATGAGTCAAACCGGCAGGATTCTTGAATGCCGCATTGATATCGTTGGATATGGCCGTGTACGCATCCCCCATTCCCGCAGACCGCGCCCCCTGGGAAATCTTCAGAAATCCAAACCCCGTGAGCCCGATTCGCGAAGCAGCGGTTGAGGAGTAAATATCCTCATCCTCGATCTCCACAAATCCCTGTCCCAGGGCGGGCGATTGCAGCAAAATCACAATCGCGAATGTGCAGATCGATGCATATATCCTGGTCATCATAGCAAAGCTCCTTAGACTATTTGATGATTACAAATGAACCGAATCGTATCTGTCCTTTTGATGATTCCACAAGAGATTCCACAGAGTAAAAGTAGATGCCCGATGGCACCTCTGGTCTCGCGAAGGATCGCGGTGCCTGATTCCATTCTGCCTCTCCCAGGGGCGAATCGTGATTGATTGTCCAGATCAGGTCTCCAGATGGAGAATAGATCTTGATCTGGGCCTGTCTGGGAATATTCGTAAATCGAATCTTTCTGGATCCCGGATACCTGTGTGTGCCATCATCCCGATAGGGATTGGGTACAACCAGGATTTCATCGCCGAAATTGTCTTTGGTAGCCGTTGCGGGGATCTTCGGACTGGTGAAGACCTGCATCCGCTGCTCAGGCGAGGAATACCCGCTTTCCATGCCACTCTGGACATTCTGCCGCACCTTGTCGGGCAGGTCGGCAAGCGTCTTGGTACCGTCGTTATTAATCCAGGATGAATGCCCGGAATCGACCGAGCGGACCGAGTACCAGTAGTTGAAGCCGGGAGCGGAAGTCTCATCCTCGAAGGAATAGATACCGCCGCTCAAATGCGCGGCATCCCCCACGGGGATCTCTTTCAGCAACTTGTAAGGTCCCGCTTCCTTGGTCTCTGAACGATAAACCCGGTAGGCTCTTACATCGGCCGTGCCATAGTCTGGATCCAACGCGCGATCGGCATCATCTGGCCATGTGAGGAGAACCTGTCCGCGTTCGCTATTTCCCACTGAAAATCGCACATCCGGAGGCGGGTCGGGCAGATCGTAGCCGCTATCGTAGGCGAATTGGGCACGGCGCACATGATCCACGAGGGCCTCCCTGCCCAGAGAAATCTCGTCTTGATTGCCCGTTTGTGCCCATTCCATGATGCCCATACCCCTGGCGTCGGCAGCTGTTCCCCCGGCAAAAACCGCCACGATTTTCACTTTTTCACCAGGACCAATATCGTATGGTCCATACGTGTGACTGTGGACGTAATTGCCGATGTCGATGGGATTGGATTGAATTCCCTGGCCCTCGACGAGTTTATTCCACAGTTGCGCATCACCATCATTACTGGGATCCGGGTATGTGAAGTTATTTCTGCCGAGGATTTCCCACCACTTTACCGACACTGGCTGATCCGCGACCTTTGGCGCAACGTAGTTTTCTGAATCGTTTGTAAAGGGTGGGGTATAATCCAGAGGGGCAAACCCAAAGTACTGGAAGTCTGTCAGTTCTCCATCAATTCGCGCCGTATCTTTGAACAGTGAATGGTGACGCGCCGAAACGTAAGGTCCACCAACATCATTCCACAAGGTAGAAGGCGCATCCCCGTCGTAATGGTAGCTGAGCTTCAGGTCCGCATATTCGGCTGGACCATCGTAGTTAGCTGCACCGGTGTATCTGTAGAAATCGTCTATCAATTCGGGGAAATCGACCCACCACGCACCCGGACTTGAAATAAAGCACCCCGCCTGAGAGATGGTCATGACATTTACGAACGCAAAATAGACGTCATTGAGTTGCACGGGCATACCGGAATCCGGCTGGCCGTCTCCGTTGGCGTCTCCATTGTTGTGGAAGGTGTATTCGTAGATGATGAAGTCGTCAAAGTCGGGATAGCTCCAGGAAAAGGCTTTTTGCGACACACTGATACCCGTTTTGGAGGACCATGCCGTGATGAGAATTTCCTCACCTTGAGAATCGTCTCCGATATACCGCCCATAGTCGTGGTTGTGAATCTCCACAGGCTCACCCACAATTGGTGGTGCGCCGGGCCAGTAGTTGGACATCGGACTGAACCCGGAAAAGTGGGAGGCAGTCATAAATCCCAGATCTTTTTCCGGGCTGTTGACAATGTCATAGACCTTTTCCCGAATATCCTCGGATTCCTGACTCGGGCCAACTGCCGAGGTGCCGTGATCTCTTGTTAGAATCATTACACCCTCGCCCCGAGAGGTGTCGTATCGGCGGGTAAACCGCGGGTACCAGTGATAGCTGACAAAGCTCCAGTATTGTTCAAACTCGGTGGGTTCCAGCGGAATGATAGAACCCGGATATTGCATACCGGCTATATCCCTCATCACCTGTCGGTGAACCCGACCTGTGAGTCCGTTCCTGTACGTATGCCAGACCTTCCCCCGCGTCATGTGTCGGAATTTCCTCTGGAAAGGACTCGACTGCGCCCACAATTCCGAAGTTAGCAAGAGGGTCGCCAGCAATGGAAAAAGCAGGAACAAGATGCTTCTTCTTTTTATAGTAATCATGTTGTCTTATCCTCTTAGAAACTGAGTCTCAATCCCAAATGTACCTGCCTTGGGGAGCCCAGAAAGGCTCTGTCGTTCGGATCTCCGAAATCCCTGTAGAGCTGGTCTGTTGGTCTGGGTCTTCTCAAACCCCACTGAATATAATCGAAGTTGTTTGCCCGCCGATCTTTCTGGTTGAACAGATTGTATGTTTCGACGAACAACGTGGCGTCGAAGCGGTCCCTCAGGCCGTAGAACGTCTTTTGGGCATTCAAATCAACCCAGGTGCGAAGTGGCTCATTTCGTTCCTCCACGCCACCTTCCGGAAGCGAGTGTTCGAACCGGCTGCCGGTCTGCATGCGATAAATCATATTGGCCTGAATATTCCCGAACAAACCCGCTTCGCCAACCATTGGACCCCAATCGCTCGGCGTTCGATAGAGAAACGCCACGCTCCCAAATGCCGTTCTGTCCCTGCCTCGTATGCCGCCAATATTCAGCTCGGAAAGAATGGGGGTGATGGCCCAGATGCCGGGTTCCTTTTCAATAGCTGCCAGAAAATGTTCATTCGGTCCTGCTTGCCCCTTGCTGGGGCCACCACCTGCCCGAATGTCGCGAAGGAGTTGATTCGCCTTAGATCCAATTTCTCGGATCTCATCCTGGGTCAGTGGAATCGGAACCTCCTGCCCGTTTCGCATTTCATAGCCAAGCCAGTAATTTCCTTCAGCGACCCATGTTGAATCCGGGAAGAACCGGTCTCCTGCCCCCCCTGCACGCCCTCCCGATAGCCACTGCGCGTTAAAGGAAGTCTGAAACGCGAAGTTATTGCTGAATCGCTTCTGGAAACCGAGTTCGATTCCCTTGATGTCCTCATACATAATGCTCAGGTTGACGCGGATCTGCTCGGTTCTCCCCGTGCCGGGATCCTGCCAGATCGTCGTCTCGCCGCCCGTTGTACCAGTAGATAACTGATTATCTACCGTTTTGTAGTAGGCGGTTAGCGATAAAGTATAGTCCGAAACCACGTTCCAATCGGTTCCCACCTCAAAACTGGTGGTTTTTTCGGGCGGTGTTGCTATGTTTCCAACGCCGATCTGGTTTTCCTTTCCGAGATCATTGTACCGCTCCTCGGGATCGATTTGCCCGTTGCCGTTGATGTCGATGTCGGGAAAACTCCCCACCCAGACCTGCCGGTTCATCGTCCAGAGATTCGGAAATTTGTAAAATCTCCCGTAGAAAAACCGGATGGTGCTCGCAGCAGTGATGGGATGGGAAACACCCAATCGAGGGCTGAACGCGATTTTGGCATCGGCGTCTGCTCGTGGTGCGTTTCGAAAATGTCGGAGTTTGTTGTACATAGGTGATGTTTCAAAAGGTGGAACAGCGGAGCCTTTTTCTCCATTGTGGAATCCATCCAAGCGAACACCTGCATTGACGACCATGCCGCTGAATTCCATCTTATCTTGCAAATAGAGTCCCCATTGGAAAGGGTTGATGCCCCGCTGAAAATTCCCATCCGGAGCCCCATCTTTTGAGTAAAAGGCAACGACGCGGCGAGATTCGTTTTCTCCAATCTCTCCAAATGCCCAGGCGTCGGAATAGGTGAAGTCAATCCCGGCCTTGACCAGATGTCCCCTCGTGATCTGGCTGGAAATATCGAACTTGACGTTGTAGCGCGCGCGCTCTGAAATTTCGTAGGCACGCACATCGCGCGGCAGGTTGAAGAACCCGGCCGCATCCCTGCGCAGAGGCTGGGTCGCTGCGGGAATATCGCTGGTATCCCGTTTGGAAAAAGAGCGCGATATTCTGGCTTCATAGAATGTCTTTGGACTCAAAGTGTGGGTCAAAGAGGCATAGATCAAACTCTCACTATCCGTGAACCGTCCCGCAGAACTTCCCTCCGGAAGAAAGATGTTTCTCCCTCCGTCTCCCAGGCTTCGGATAGCACCGGCTGTGGCACTTCTACCCAAACTGGTGCCGTTGTTCCACCCTTTACTCCAATGGTAGAATCCGCCGAGCTTGAACTTTACATTATCTGACACATTGTAATTTAGCTTGACTGTATTGCGGGTATTTCCCGGAGTGTGCGAGGAAGAGGAAGGAAACGAACGGGAGGACCGATCAAAGCGCGTGCTGACGAATAGCCCGGCGTCAGGCGTAAGTGGTCCAGATAGATTCGCCTCTATGAAATGGCCTGCTGCACCGGTATAATCGACCCGCTGGTGAATAGTTTGTCCCGTTTCGGGATCTGTTTCATTTTCCCAGGCGGCATCTCCCCACTTCAAGTTATCTCTAAACTGAGGGGCGTCGTAAACGTCGTTGCCCCAGTGTTTTTTGCCCGAAGGATCAAACTTGTACTCCAATCGTCCCGAATAGTTTTCCCCTGCATCTCGCGTGACCAGGTTGATGATACCGGCCTGGGCATTGCCATATTCTGCCTCCCATCCTCCGGTCAATATGGTGAGTTCCTGGACAGCCGATGTGTTTTGAAACTGAAATCGGTCAAATGCACCCACGCCATCGGTCGTCACAATGGGAATTCCATCTATGTAATAGGTCACATCCGCGGCACCAGTTCCGCGAATCATGTCGTTTCCATCCGGCAAAACGCCGGGCTGTAAAGCGAGGAGTTCAGAGACGCTTCTGATGATGGGAAGTGACTCAATATCCTCTGATCCCATGATGTATTTGCTGGTGGTTTTATCCGGTTCCACGGGTGGACGCTCGGCAATCACAATCAGTTCTGTGGCCTGTAGAGCTATTTCCTCCAGCGCGAAATCGACCGTCGTAGTCAGGTCAACGGCGACTTTTACATCGGTTTGAGAGATCGTTCCATAGCCCACCAGAGAGGCAGTCAATGTGTGCACCCCAGGTGGCACAGTAAGAATAAAATAGATTCCTTCGGCGTCTGTGGTAGCCCCCAAACGCATCCCTTTGACAACCACATTGGCTCCGGGAAGCGGTTGTCCCCGGGCATCTCTGACAGTACCGGAAATCTTTCCTGTAGTGGCGGCGAATGTCAAATCAGCACCGAACAGAACCAGACTCAGCGCCATGCACCACAGGAGAATTCGTTTTGATTCTCGCATATTGTGTTCCCCCTAAAAGTAGGTCTTCACGCGAATGCCCAGGTCCAGCGCATGAAAGGGAAAAACCTGCTTCAATCCCCACGCCTCCATGGGGCGCAACTGACCTATGATAATGTGGTATCGACCACGCAAATCGAGGGCGAATCGATCGGATGTATAGAAAGCAACGCCCAGACCGAAATTGATACCGACAGTTGTTCGGACATCCCCATCGGGTTCCAGAACAATGCCGGTGTTCAACGAGCTACCCGTTTGTCCTGGAAAGATCAGCCCTGTTTCAGTAGTGCGATAGTGATACATACCGCTCCCGAATGTGAAATAAGGCCGAGCCTTTTGGTCGTTGAGTTGCTTGCCAAAAAAGAAGACGCCATTGACCAGGAAGCTGTGAAAACGCATCCTGGATTGCGCGTTGGGGCTTTGGTAAGACTGAAGATCTGTAGTACCGGTCGGCGCCCACATAAACTCGGCATCCTCCAGACTCCCACCGTCAAATCGGGCATGGTGATATTCGAACTCCACTTCTATCCGCGCATGGCGATGATACACTATATTGACCCCGAATTGCGGGGCCTGTGTAAACCAGGTTCGGAGTCCCAGTACAGGCAGGTTCAGACTGACATTCCCCGCGATGCCCACTCGGGGGGTAAAATCCTGGGCGAATGAGATTCCTCCCAGGATCAGCACGAGAACTCCGCTAAACAGAATACTTCGGAATCGAATCATAAACGCCTCCTCTCAACTGTGGTGTAATCGGGATAAATCAGCATCCATCGCGACTATTGTAGCTGTGTTAAACGCGATATCACCTCCTTCTTCTATGTTTACTCAAAAGGTGTCTGCTTTCTAATGCGGTGGCCTGTAGCAAAAACTGACAGAGGGTATCGTATTCACCGGGACCGATGATACAGTAGGAGGCCCCAGTTCGCCTGGCCTCTATTTCCTGCTGGATAGAATGTTTATAGGCAGCCAGAATGACGATCATATCTGGCACTGTGGATTTGATATTTCTGATTAGCTCTACTGCCTGCATATCCTGAAGACGGTCGTCTATCACGGCAATATCCACAGGAGTACTCACAATCATATCCAGACCTGCCTGCCCGGAACGCACTTGAGTCTGTTCCACAGGTTCGCCAGACAGAAGATTTTTTACGTCCCCGACCAGCCGGGGATCTTCGGAGACAATCAAGATGCGTCTGTCCAACGTATATCCCTCGTGGCAATCGGGACAGAAATTGAGTGTGATTTTAAGGTAGCTGAATCAATTCATGAAAAATCACTTTATTTTTCCTAATATGAAATATGAGCAAAAATTGTGCCAGACAACTAAAAGAATGAAAATCAGATTGTCCGGCACAATTACACTGTTATTTTATATATATTTATATGAATGGAATTGAATGGAGCGTTCCTGCAGGACCGAGAATTCCAGTTTGGCGAGAGGTATCTGGTACGTTTCCTCAGGATACAGTTGTTTCGAAAGGAAACACTGAAGGCTTAAAACCCAGATACAGGATGGGGGGGTGAGCTTTCCAACATTTTGTAAACCTTTTTCCGAGAGATACCGAGAAGGCGAGCGGCCTGGGTTTTGTTTCCATCGGTTTTTTGGAGCGCTTCTTGGAGTAAAGCCTGCTCTATATCGCGGAGTTTACCCCGTGTGTCTGAGTGTCCATCCGTCTGCCAGTGTATTCCCAGTTGGTCTGGCAGGTGGTATTTTTGAATGGTGCCAAAGTTCGCCGCAGTAAGAGCACCCTGAATGACAAAGCGCAGTTCCAGTAGATTGCCCGGCCAGGGATAGGCCGTAAGAGATGCCAGTGCATCGTCGTGAATTCGAGGAGCCGGACGTTGTTGCCGAGTGGCGAATAATTTGACAAAATAATCTGCGAATTCTGGAATTTTCTCTTTTTGTTCCCGCAAAGTCGGAATGTGAATGACAAACCCACTCAATCGGGTATAGAATCCAATGGATAGACTTTTCTCTTTTAAAGCCCGACCCAGGTCTTGCGACGTATAGGCAATGACGCGAAGATTTTTTGGAAGGTCCCTGGAAAACCCGGTCGGACGCATCCTGTTTGCTTCGAACAAGTGAGACAGCAGTATCTGAATCCGGTAAGGTATAGCCGTAACTTCGTAGAGAAAGAGCGTGCCGCTTTCAGCCTGGTGTATATATCCTTCAAAATGTCCTTGCGTATCTTCAAAAAGGGAATTCCCAAACAGCTCTTTTTCAAAAAGTTCGGGCGGAATCGTATCGCAGTTGACAATGACAAAAGGCCCTTTTGCATAGGTGCTCTGACGGTGAATTTCTCGTCCAACCATATGGGATCCAGTCCCTTCTTCTCCCAGGATCAACACGCCTGCCGAACTTTTTGCTGCGCTTTGAATTTTCCGTCTCAAAGAAGTTGACATCGCATTGGACGGCAGATAAAATTCGCCAGGATCCAGGGATGTGCTAATTTGTCCTGTGGATCGCACAAAGGATTGGGTATCCTCTTCGAGTTTCACCCCCAGTCGTGTAATCCACTTCCCTTTGGTAAACAAATATGCATTCTCAATGACGTTTTCAAGCTGACGCACATTGCCGGGCCAGGAATATTTGGTGAGGTTTTGCATTATATCTGGGTGAACGCCCAGGATGTTGCGTTTAAGGCGTCGGTTGAGTCGCTGGATGAAAGCGGCGACCAGTTCCGGAATATCTTCTAAATGTTCCCGCAGGGGTGGGATGTAGATAGTGATTGCGCCGAGCCGGTAATAGAGGTCTTCCCGGAAGCTTTTGTTCCAGAGCACCTGCTCCAGGTCGCGGTTGGTGGCTGCAATGACCTGGACGTCCAGGGGAATTTCTTCCGTGCTTCCAAGGGGTCGAATGCGCTTCTCTTGAAGAACGCGCAAAAGTTTGACCTGGGTTTCGAGCGGGATTTCGGTAATCTCATCCAGAAAGATGGTCCCTGTATCAGCAGATCTGAAAAGGCCCGCGGTTTCGTTTACGGCACCGGTAAAAGCCCCTTTTTTGTGTCCGAACAATTCGCTTTCAAAGAGTTCTTTGGGAATAGCACCGCAATTCACGGGCACAAAGGGATTCGAGGCGCGACCGCTTTTGTGGTGGATGTACTGAGCGACCAGGTCTTTTCCGGTACCGCTTTCTCCTGCAATCAGCACGCTTCCCGCTCCTTTGGCAGCCGTTTGCATCTGGCGATAGACTTCCTGGATTTGCGGGCTTTTACCTATTACAAAGTTGTATTCAATTTCAGGATTAATCGCATTCATTAGAATTTTTCCTTATTTATATTTACAGATATACTAATTTATCATGAATGCGATGATAGTGCAAGTTATAATCCGAGGCATTTCCCAAACTTCACCCTGTCGAATCCGATTCTTGCAAAGCATAGCTAATGTATATCTGAAAACTGGACACGTTATTGGCTTTTTCTCATCGCTGAACAAAAAACGGGAGACACGGCTCAAGGCCATATCTCCCATTTGTCTTTTTCATTTAAAACCCGAATCTACTGAGAAGCGACCAATGGTTCAGATTTGTGATTGCGAATCGGCTTCCCATCGCTGGGGTTCCAGCCCGACGGCGCGCGCTTCCTTGCAGATCATCGACCAGGTCGTATCGTCCACCTCGATCCCCTCCATCTTCCGCTGCATCGCGCTGCGGAACTCCGGCTCTCCGGGCAGCAGGATTTCCTCAAATCCAGGGGCCACGCGGCTCGACTTCACGTGCCGGATCAATGCTTCCACCTCGTCGTAGTAGGCCTCCCGGTCGGTAAAGTGCGCAATGTCGTACACCGTCAAAAGCACGCCGTTGCTGATCATTTGGCGCTCGCCGGCAGCGCATCCCTGCCCGCTGAGAGTGCCTCCCAAAAGCTCCACCACCAGGCTCAACGCAAAGCCTTTGTGGGCAACCACGCCGCCCATAGGGAGAATTGCGCCCGGCGGATCGGCCGAAAAATCTCCCGGATCCACGGTCGGATTCCCCTCCGAATCGATCAGCCAACCCTCGGGGACCTGGTGCCCGCTGTTGATCGCCACCCGCACTTTCCCTTCTGCCACCACCGAAGTCGTCATGTCCACCAGAATCGGCTCTGCCTCCCGTCGGGGGGCAGCAAATGCGATCGGATTGGTGCTCAGGCGTCCGTCGATTCCCCCAAAAGGGGCAATCTGATAACCCAGGTGCCCGGCATTCACAAAGATCAGACCAATCAATCCTTCCCGGGCGGCCATGAGCGGATACGCACCAGCCCGACCTATATGACTGGTATTCCGCAGCGCGACGCAACCGACGCCGTGTATCCGGGCCTTCTCACTGGCCAGCTTTGCTGCAAAGGTCGCGCCCACCTGTCCCATCGCTCCCTTCGCATCCACAACAGCCAGACAGGGATACTCCTCGACGACCACCGGAACCGCCCGGGGCTGGAACCGCCCTTCCCGGACCGCCCGGGCATACTCGTAGAACCGGATGGCGCCGTGAGAGTCGTGACCGAAGAGATTCGACTCGACAAGGTGGTCCACGACGGTCCGCGTGTCCTCGGGCGTACACCCGGCAGCTTCGAAAAGCTCGTAACCAATCCGGCGCAAAGCCTTCGCTTGAAATTTAGGCACGGCAAGCCCTTTCATCTGTCGGTCTGGACAACAAAATCAATATACGGTACACCGGGGAAAATGCTCTGTCTCCTATAGTATTGAGCAACCCCAGGACTACACTCAATACATTGGCCAAAAAATCGCAGTCTATAAGAGATCAAGGGACTGGTCGTTTACTGCGGAACAATATCCAATACATAATAGCTGCGGAGGCAATGTAGGCTATCGTACCTGCCCAAACATTGACCTCATTTATCATAAAAATGGCATTGGTAGATAGCGCGGAGTCTTTGTAATTGACGAGAACTGCGGCAAACATGTTATTCGCTGCATGAATGCCAATGGCGAGTTCTGCACCATTGTCCTTGAGCGTGACAAGGGCGAGAAATGCACCGACGACAAAGTAGGAGGTCAACATGGGTACTACGCCATACTTCGCGATCTCGGGATTCATCAAATGGAACAAGGCAAAAGGCAGGGCATTGAGAATAACGAGAACAATGGGATGTCGCGTGAAGTGACCGAGCATTTGCAAAAAGTAACTGCGCGTGAGAAGCTCTTCAGTAGTTGTCTGGAAGGGAGTAAGGAGCAGGACGAGAATGGCAAATTTGTAAAAGCGTTCGGGATCCAGGGTATAAGTGTAGTTATCGGGAAAGAACATCGCGTCAATAGCTGCAAAGAAAATCCCCAGACCCATTTGCAAACCAAAGCCCTGCAATATGCGGCCCCAGCGGATATGATCGCGTGGCGTAATAAGCGTGCGCAAAGAGCGTTTGTGTGCGTTGCAAATACCAATCCACAGACCGATCAGCACCGTGACAAAAAGCAAATTGAGAGCAATAAAATCCAGAAAAGGACTTGTGCCATCCATGGGAGCACCTTCGGGCTCAGGGCCATAAACAGCAAGCAGGACTGTGCCACTGCCCAAAGTCCACGTGGCAATGATGATCAGCAGCGTTAAAATATATCTCTTCCAGCGCGTTTCCCCCCGATTGACGAGATCGAGAAACGCCTTGCCCATTTTGTCGGGTTGTTCTGTTAGTTCGTTCATATATTACCAATCCGCAACACTGCCATCGGTTTCGTAAAAATATTCCCCGCCGAGTTCTTCTTCATACACCCCGATATTTTGTTCGGCTTCTCTGGAAATAAGATCAAAGCCCAGGCCGGGCCTGGTGGGCAAATCAATATGTCCATCCCTGACTACCCAGGGATCTTGTAGCAAGTCCTCACCCAGACCCGCATCGACTTGCTCTTGAATGAGAAAATTGGGCACAGCGGCATCAACTTGCATACAGGCGGAAAAAGCGACCGGCCCAATGGCGCAGTGCGGCATGATGTGCATATAATACACTTCGGCCATGTTCGCAATGCGTTTGAGTTCGGAAATACCACCTGCATGCGATCCGTCTGGTTGAATATGGGCAACGGCATTCTTCTCAAAAACAGTGCGAAACTCCCAGCGCGAAAGCAGGCGTTCGCCCGTTGCAATGGGAAAGGGCACATGGTCGGAAACGTGTTTGAGCGCATCGACATTTTCCTGTGGCACCGGTTCTTCGACAAACATGGGCCGCATGCCTTTGATCTCGTGACAAATTTCCACGGCGAGCGCGGGCGTCATCTTGCCGTGGAAGTCAAAGCAGAGTTCGCAGTCATCGCCAACCCACTCGCGCATGGTATAGGCACATTTGACAAAGTGATCGATCACAGCGGGAGGTTCGTGGGCACGCCACTTGCCGCCAGGGCCCGATTTAAAAGCTTTGTAACCCCCCTTTTCCTGAAGCATTTCGAGACGCTCACGCGCGGCATCCAAAGCGCGTTCTGAACTATCGCGAATCCCCCAGTGGGCATAAACGCGAATGCGATCGCGCACCGGTCCGCCGAGAAGCTGATAGGTCGGCACATTGAAGTATTTACCCGCAATATCCCAAAGCGCCTGATCAATACCCGAAAGGGCAGTCATAAGCACATTGCCCCCGCGATAAAAAGCGGAGCGGTAAATGTGTTGCCAGTGGTGCTCAATCCGCAGAGGATCTTTCCCTACGAGATAATCGGCAAGTTCTTCTACGGCAGCCCATGTGCTCCTGGGTTTGCCTTCAAGGGTGGTCTCCCCCCAGCCGACAATACCCGTATCGGTCGTAATTTTGATCAACCGCATTCGACGGCGGGGAAAGAATTGTTCGATTTTGGCTATTTTCATGAAATCTCTCCAGAACTGAAAAAACGAAAAGTATCCGCAGATGCACGCAGATGCACGCAGATGAAAATTCAAAAGTAGGTGAATACAGCGTTAATCTGAGTTGAAGAATCGAAAAGAAAAGAGATCTGCCTCGGTTAGCTCAAATTGCAAACGAATGGGTTGGTGTGGAGCGACATCGATAGCATTGGCGTTTTCCCAGCGAACAATGCGTGCGATTTCATCGCCGAAAATATGGGGACAGTCGTCGAGCGCAAATTTTGGCAAGGAATCGCCCGCTTCGTTGAGCAATGCGATGCGAATTGATCCGGCAACGCTTGTAGAATAATTGATTTCCAACTGGGTACCGGCAAAAGTGAATGGTCTGGTCGTAAGAACGCCGGTCCTCGCGTCGGCGCGAACAGAAACAAATCCATCTTCGCGCAGGGTGAAACGCCGAATGTGTACATTGGGTGTGCGATAATTTTGCACAGAATAAAGTGAGAGTTCGCCGGGCGCGGTGGACACCACGCGCGGTCCGATGAAAATGGAACGCTCGTGCCAGTTATTTTGGTCGAGACCGGGACGCATGAACGCATCGGCATAAGGCTGTGTGAAATTCAGACCATCTCTACTGGCGAGAAAGAGGACATCGGAAAGACCTTCGTGACCCCACTCGGGCTTGGTACGCGTTTCAATAAAGCGTTTGGGAAATGCGAAATAATAGGGTGCCCGTGCGTAAGGGTGAACAGCATTTGTATAAAGTTGATAATCAAAGCGCGTTTTGCCGTCAATGCAGATATATTGCCATGCGTCCCAATGTATGAAATCCCGCGAAGTCGTCATTCGAATAGCGCGCATTCGCGGTTCATTGCCATCGGGAAACCAGCCACGCGCGTACAGGACATAACACCCCTGACGCGCATCCCAAAAAGCACTGACCGGACTATCAAAATTGGGATCGTCTTCAGAGGCGACGACGAGTGGTCCGTCTGCTGCGTTTTCCCAATGAATGCCATCGGGCGAAACGAGACCATAGATGCGAGCGGGTTTGCCACCGCTCCAGCGCCCCGCAGCTTTGTACCGCTCGGATTCTGGCACACCGGGACGCTCGTCCACAAAAACCGCAATATTCTTGGTATCGGGATTGTCAACGCAAATATTGTTAGCAGTTGAACCATTAAAATTGAACAACCCGAGATTGGGCCGCTGCCAACAAATGCCGTCTTCGCTTTCAGCATAAGCAGTGAACGTATGGTTGAAACCACCTGTGTCCTGTTGCACATCTTGAGATCGGTACCACATTCTGTATTTATCGCCATCCTTGATAACAACGGGACACCAACTCGTCTCACCTTCCCAGGGGCGATTGAGCGTGAGACACGTTTCGCGTGGGATGGGCGCGTGCTGGTGAATACGCACATTTTCAAAGCTGTCGATGAGATAGTTATCGACAAAGAGTTGGCGGTGGTTGGATGCGATAAGTGAATTCATCGCTATGCTCCTCCATTTTCTAACATTCGCAGTGGGGTGGTCCATAATAGCCGTTTCATTTTCTTAAAGCAAGGGGAACCCCATGGCCGTTTATCTCAGATTAAGTTATTATTGCTTGAGAAATACTTTATATTCTAAAACAAACAACACCAATCACCAGTTCAAGGAGATAGAATGGATAGGGAAATAGTAGAAAAAAAAGTAGAAACACTGGAAAGAAGAGTGCGCTGGCAAATGCGGGCGATTATCGGATTGATCATCGTATTTCTTTTCAACACATCACCCGCTTTTACGTCAAAGTGGTTTCACAGGCTACTCCCTCCCAAATTGACCTCTGTAAATGTGGAAAGTGGTGGCGATACGGGTTTTCGCAATATTGCGTCGCATCGGGAAGAAATACTGACTCGCCGGATACAGGTACCAGAGCTTGGCCCGGGTAGAGATAAGGCAGAATTTATCAACAATATTCTATCGCGCCAGAATGAGACACCGAGATTGGGCAAACAAGCGCAAGCAGGAGAACTGCAGATTTTATCCGACACATTGAGAGTACAAACCCTGCAGGCAAGAACACTGCAGATTGTAAATGCATCGGGAGGAGTCGTCGCCATAATTGGATCGGATAACGTTGGAGACGGCATTTTGCTCGTAGGAAACGCAGCAAGTGAGGCAGTTGCAGCTATATCGGTTGATCAAGCTGGCAATGGCGATATTAGTGTGATAGAAAATAATACCCCTGTTGCGGGGATGGGCGCAGATCAAGCTGGCAATGGTTTGGTAGCTTCATCAAATGCATCGGGTTCGAGCTTTGTGGTTCTCAGTTCCGATCAGGCTGGAAATGCGGGGATACTCGTGAGCGGTAGCTCCGAATCGGACGCAGGTGCGGTCATTCTGGGCTTAGATGAAACTGGTAATGGACTGGTGAGTACCATCAGTACCTCGGGTTCGCTCGCGCTTCTCGGTGCAGATGATACTGGAAATGCTGGAATAATCATAGGTACTGCATCTGAATCGGGCACAGGCGTGGTCGTTCTGGGTGTGGATGATGTTGGCAATGGCTCAGTCAGTGCCGTCAGTGCCTCGGGTTCAATAGTTGATTTGGGAATTGATGAAGCTGGCGATGCAGCAGTACTGTTGACAAATAGAGAGGGCGTTTTGACTTCCGTATTGGGTGTCGATGAAAATGGGCACGGTGTAATGGGCATTCTCAACGCCTCTGGACGGCCCATTGCAGCTATGGCAGCCGATGAAGCGGGCAACGGTGTATTGGGAATTGAAGGCGGGAGATTCCGTGCTTATATAGATTCTACGGGCAACGGAGTCGCTGAGACCCGGGGACAAAATCAGATCCTTCGGTGGTCCTCTGAAATAACACCGACCGGAGGTGATGGTACGCCAAGTGGTTTAATAGGTGATCTCGATCAGGATGGCGACGTGGATTTTAATGACTTTTTGATATTTACCTCAAACTTTGGTAAGACAAGTGGATAGGTAAATCAGGTACACATTACAGAAATGACTCACAAAACGCGCTTGACGCGCAAGTAGATTCGCGTATCTTGGTCGCTGATTTTAAGTTTGAAGGGACGAATCACTGACATGAACACACAAACCGAAAACATCGACCAAAACGCGCTCTCTGATCGAGACGTATTGACGGAAGGGCCAAAATACAGTAAACCGCCGAAAAAGACGCGCATCAAATGGTACCGCTGCCGCATCCCCCGTGAGACATTGCGCGAACTCAACAAGCGAAGTGATTTCCTCGGCTTTGCTCAGACACTCGGTTTCCTGGGCGTGCTAACTGTTGCTGCGGGAGCGGCTATTTACTCATCGCGCCACTGGCCCTGGTATATCACTGCGCTGCTGGTCTTCATCAACGGGCACTTCTGGCATTTTCTGGTCAACGGCTTTCACGAACTGGTACACGATTCGGTCTTCAAGACCCGATGGCTCAATCGCTTCTTCCTCCGCATTTTATCCTTCCTCGGCTGGCACAACCACCATCTATTCTGGGCCAGCCATACCGAGCACCACAAATACACTCTGCACGCGCCCGACGACCAGGAAGTCGTACTCCCTCAAAAAATCGACCTCAAAGGTCTGTGGAAGCGGGCCATTGTAAACCACAAGTATCCCTACACGCTGCTCAAAGAGAGATTTCGAAACTTTACCGGCTATATCAACAGGAAAAATTCCTGGATTGGAATGCTCTTTCCCGAAAGCGATCCAGAGCGGTGTCGCGCCTACACCAGGTGGGAGCGCACCTTGCTCATCGGCCACCTCTTGATCGCAGGTGTATCTTTGGTATATGGATACTGGGTTGTCCCTCTGGTCATCACATTTCCCAAAATGTTCGGATCGTGGTTGCAATCCCTCTGCAACTCCGCACAGCATGTTGGACTGCAAGACAAGGTGCCGGATTTTCGTCTCTGCTGCCGCACGATATACCTCAATCCCCTGCTCCAATTTCTCTACTGGCATATGAACTATCACACCGAGCATCACATGTACGCTGCGGTTCCGTGCTACAAACTCGGTCGGTTGCACAGGTTAATCAAACACGAAATGCCCCACTGCACCCGGGGTTTGCGCGAAACGTGGAAACAGATTGCCGAAATTTTGGATAGACAGGCGCGTGACCCCAATTACCAGTACATTGCCGAACTGCCCGCAGGCAGCAATCGGCGTAATGCAGAACAACATATAGAGGACAGTCGCAATTAAAATGTGTGTATAGTATGCCAAACAAAGTAGATAATAATGTACAGTTTATATGAGCAAAACTTATTACTTGACTCGCATGTGGATTCGTGTATATTAAGCCCTTCGTAGGTTCGACCTGATCTCATTTTGTCTCATCTCACTTCACAGGATTCATAAATGGCGCAGCTTTTTCCGCGTGGCAGTAACGCGTTTGCCAGAATCAGTATTGTCGTGGTTCTGGTTGTTGTTGGAACGGGCCTCACCATTCTGCTCAACACCAACCGATTGCACTACACATCCGATGTCCTGGTCGCAAAAAAACAGCCCGTACCCTTCAGTCACAAACACCATGTGGCTGGCGTGGGCCTCGACTGTCGCTATTGTCATACCTCTGTTGAAGAATCTTCTTTTGCCAATATCCCTCCTGTTGAAACCTGCATGACCTGTCATTCTCAAGTATGGACGGAAAGCCCCCTTCTCGAACCCATCCGCGAAAGTTATCGCACGGGTAATCCCATCGAGTGGGTTCGCATTCACGATCTTCCCGATTTTGTCTATTTCAATCACAGCATTCACGTTCACAAAGGCATCGGATGTCAAACCTGTCACGGGCAGGTTGATCAAATGCCCCTGATGTGGAAAGTAAACACCCTCAATATGGAATGGTGCCTGGAATGTCACCGGGAACCCGAGAAATATGTGCGTCCTCGCGAAGAAGTTTTCAATATGGCATGGACACCAATGGATGAACGCGGACATACGGTCTCTCAAGCCTTGCTGGGCGCACAACTGGTTCAAGACTACGATATTAACCCTTCTACGGATTGCTCGACATGTCATCGATGACACGCACAGCACACAAAGACGGTTTGGACCTCTCTGCGATTCGAGAACGCTTGGCTACGCGCGAGGGGCAGGATTATTGGCGCAGCCTGAATGAATTGGCCGATACGGAAGAATTTCGCAACTATTTGCACCGCGAATTTCCCGAAGGAGCCTCCGAATGGGAGGACAAAGTCGGTCGCCGCAAATTTCTACAGGTAATGGGTGCGTCTCTGGCATTTGCCGGTTTGACATCGTGTACTCGCCAGCCGCCAGAAAAAATTGTCCCCTATGTGCGCGCGCCCGAGCAGATCGTTCCCGGCAAACCCCTGTTCTTTGCCTCAGCTCTCTCTCAAGGCGGATTCGCCCGGGGCGTATTGGTCGAAAGCCATGCGGGGCGCCCAACCAAAATAGAGGGCAATCCCACACATCCTGCAACGCCTCGATCGGGCAATGCGACTTTTGGTCCCACAGATGCAATTACACAAGCTCAAATACTCGACCTCTATGATCCGGACCGCACGCAGGTACCCGTGGCAAATGGGCGTGTGAGTACATGGACGAGATTTTCTGCTGCTCTTGCAACCGAAGTAGCAAAACTCGATTTGGATCAGGGAGAAGGATTGCGTCTGTTGACAGAAACGGTAACCTCCCCGGTTTTGGTCAACCAGATCCGTGCGCTATTGAAAAAATATCCCAATGCAAGGTGGCATCAATTTGAGCCTGGTACACGCGACAACGTGCGCGAAGGTGCCAAAATGGCTTTTGGTGAGGTGGTTGAAACGCAGTATCATTTCGAAGGTGCCAAACGCATCTTGTCTTTGGACGCCGATTTTATGGAAAGCGGTGCGGCAAGTGTTCGGCACGCTCGGCACGTTGCCCTCGGTCGTCAGGTCATCGACGGTCAAAAGGCCGACATGAATCGGATCTATGTCGTTGAATCCACCCCATCCAACACGGGATCTTTTGCCGATCATCGCCTGCCATTGAAAGCCAGTCAAGTCGAGGGATTTGCGCGGGCAGTAGCTGTTGCATTGGGGATAAACACAACAGGTGGCGATAGTGCTGGGCACGATGCCTGGCTCAATGCACTGGTCAAAGATTTGACGGCACATCAGGGCGCATCGCTGGTGATTGCAGGCGATCATCAACCGCCTGCTGTTCACGCACTCGCACACGCCATCAACAATGCGTTGGGCAATGTGGGGAATACCGTAACGTACACAGATCCAGTAGAAGCCGAGCCGACTGATCAATACGCTTCCCTCAAAGATTTATCCGTTGATATGTCAGAGGGCAGAGTTTCACTGCTGGTAGTTTTGGGTGGCAATCCCGTCTATAATGCCCCGGCGGATCTCAATTTTGCCGCAGCATATCAGAAGGTGACAACGCGCATCCATCTGGGCCAGTCCCAAAATGAAACCGCGCGATTGTCTCACTGGCATTTGCCCGAAGCACACGCATTAGAAGCCTGGGGCGATACACGTGCTTTTGATGGCACTGTTTCTATCGTCCAGCCGTTGATTGAGCCACTCTACGGTGGCAAATCCGCCGCGGAACTGGTGGCTATGATGCTGGGGGATGGACGCGCGGATTATGATCAGGTCAAAGAATATTGGCAAGAGCAATACAAAGACAGCGATTTTGAAACAGCCTGGCAAACTTATTTGCACGATGGGTTGGTACCCGATACAGCTTTGCCCGAGCGCTCTGTTAGCTTGACCGAAAATTACGGCATGCCATCACAGGCAAATGAGGGTCTCGAAGTGAACTTCCGGCTGGATCCCACAATTGGCGATGGACGATATGCCAACAATGGCTGGTTGCAAGAATTGCCCAAACCCCATACGCGCCTCACCTGGGATAATGCAGCTTTGATCGCGCCGGCAACTGCCGAGGTAATGGGGCTTCAAAATGGTGATGTGGTCGCGTTGCGTGCAAATGATCGCTCTGTGGAAGCACCTGTTTGGATCGCACCCGGACATCCCGCAAATGCCGTCACTGTACATCTCGGCTTTGGGCGCACCGCCGCCGGGCGCGTGGGTAATGGCGTTGGCTTTAACGCTTATGCTCTTCAGACATCTGATTCTCCCTGGGTTGCATCGAACGCGTCAATGACAAAAACGGGACAGACGTATCCCCTGGCCTGCACGCAGGATCACCACAGCATGGAAGGCCGTGCGCTGGTGCGATCTGGCACAGTTGATGAATACGAAAAACATCCTCATTTTGTACACGAAATGGGACACGATCCCGGTCCCGATGCAAACTTTTTCGATGGCATTCACGACAACGACGGCATAGCCTGGGGCATGGCAATTGATCTGAATTCGTGCAATGGTTGCAATGCCTGTACAGTCGCCTGTCAGTCGGAAAATAATATCCCGGTGGTGGGCAAAGATGAGGTGCTCAACGGACGCGAAATGCACTGGATTCGCATCGACCGCTACTACAAGGGCGACCTGGACAACCCCGAACTTTATAACCAGCCCGTACCCTGTATGCAATGCGAGAATGCGCCCTGTGAACTGGTCTGCCCCGTTGGCGCGACCGTACACAGCGCCGAGGGTTTGAACGATATGGCCTATAACCGCTGTGTGGGCACGAGGTATTGTTCAAATAACTGTCCCTATAAGGTGCGGCGCTTCAATTTCCTGCACTATGCCGATGAAGAAACACCGAGTTTTAAGTTGCAGCGCAATCCCAATGTAACAGTGCGCGGTCGCGGCGTGATGGAAAAATGTACCTATTGTGTGCAGCGCATCAGTGCTGCGCGCATTGAGTCCAGGGTCGAAGATCGCGAATTGAAAGATGGCGATATTACAACCGCCTGTCAGGGTGCGTGTCCTACAGATGCTATTGTATTTGGCGATATCAAAGACCCCAATAGCCGCGTGGCCAAGCTCAAAGCCCAACAGAGAAATTACGGCATTTTGACTGAATTAAATACCAAACCGCGCACCACGTATCTGGCGCGGTTGACCAATCCCAATCCGGAGATTTCACAGCATGGGTAGTCCTGCACCTATAAAAGATCCGACGATGCCGGCGCCGGTGCTCGGTCCGGGGCAGACCTATACAACGGTGACGCAAAGACTCAGCGCAATCATCACCAGTCGCACGCCTTTGGGATGGATTGCAGCGATGTTAATTGCGGGTGGTATCCTGCAATTGTTGATGTTGTCTGCGACCTGGCTCCTGATCAAAGGGACTGGCATCTGGGGCTTAAATATTCCCGTTGGCTGGGGATGGGCAATTATCAACTTTGTCTGGTGGATCGGTATTGGACATGCGGGCACGTTAATTTCGGCTATTTTGTTGCTCATGCGTCAGCAATGGCGCAATTCGATCAACCGATTTGCCGAAGCCATGACCATTTTTGCCGTCATGTGCGCCGGTATGTTTCCGCTGTTGCACACGGGGCGTCCCTGGGTAGCGGCTTACTGGTTGTTGCCCTATCCCAATACAATGTCTGTGTGGCCGCAATTCCGCAGTCCGCTGATATGGGACGTATTTGCCGTTGGCACCTACTTTACGGTATCCCTGATCTTCTGGTATCTGGGCCTGATCCCCGATTTTGCCACCCTGCGCGACAAGGCCAAACACAAAATTTCACAGATCATCTACGGCGTGTTGTCAATGGGATGGCGCGGATCCGCCAAGCACTGGTTTAACTATGAAATGGCCTCGCTTCTTTTGGCGGGTGTATCGACGCCGCTGGTGCTGTCCGTACACTCCATCGTGAGTTTGGACTTTTCCGTAGGACTGATTCCCGGCTGGCATGCAACTATCTTCCCTCCCTATTTTGTGGCGGGTGCTGTATATGCTGGTTTTGCAATGGTGCTGACGCTGGGGCTACCCATTCGCTACTTCTATGGATTGCACGATTATATCACTGATCGCCATTTGAACAATATGGGCAAGGTGATGCTCGCCACCGGACTCATTGTGGCTTATGGCTATGCGATGGAGCAGTTTTTTGCCTGGTATAGTGCCAGCCCCTACGAAGGCTATATGATGCAAAATCGCACATTTGGCCCTTATTCCGGTACTTACTGGTCATTGATCTTGTGCAATGTGGCCATTCCCCAATTGTTGTGGATTAAAAAGGTGCGCCTGAGTCCGCTATGGCTGTTCACCATTTCGATGTTCATCAATGTGGGAATGTGGCTCGAGCGATTTATCATTGTGGTGACCAGTTTGCACCGCGACTTTATGCCTTCGTCCTGGGATATGTATCACTCGACGCCCTGGGACTGGGGATTGTACGCAGGCACAATTGGATTCTTCCTCTTTATGATGATCCTGTTTATTCGGGTGATGCCCGTCATTAATATTTTTGAAATCCGCCAGTTGGTGGCAAATAGAAGCCGCGGAGAACATGCGGAAACGGCTTCTGCCGATGATTAAACGGGTGTGATTATGGCTGAAAATTTATACGGTCTTTTGGCCGAATTTGATGGTCCCGACGAATTGCTCAAAGCTGCGAAAGATTCATATGCAGAAGGGTATCGCAAGATGGATGCTTATTCTCCAATGCCGATACACGATTTGTCGGAATCAATGGGTTATGACAAGCACCGCGTGCCCATCATTGTGTTGATCTGTGCGCTTCTCGGTGCCTGTTCTGGCTTTGGGCTTCAGTACTGGGTATCTGTAATCGACTATCCGCTCAATGTGGGCGGTCGCCCCCTTTTGAGCTGGCCCTCTTTTATTCCCGTAACATTTGAACTCGGCGTGCTATTTTCCGCTTTCGGTGCATTGATAGGCATGCTCATCCTCAATGGTTTGCCACGTCCCTATCACCCGGTTTTCAATGTTCCCAATTTTGAACGCGCTTCTGGCGATGGGTTCTTTTTGTGTATCGAAGCCGAAGATCCCAAATTTGATATTTCCGAAACCCGTGCATTTCTCGAGGGTCTGAAAGCAAAAAAGGTAGATGATGTCGAACCGTAAATTAGCTAATTGGGTAAAAACTGCCCATCCCGTGAGATGGCTTGTGGTGCTCGCACTCTTTATGGCAATAGGGTGTGAAGGCACAACAGATATCGAGCGTTTGCGGCAAGAAATGTACAACCAGTCGAGATTTGAACCGCTGGAAAAAAATACTTTTTTCGCGGATAATCGCGCATCTCGGCCATGGATAAAAGGCACAGTTGCACGCGGTCATTTGCGTATAGACGCGCATTTATATACCGGGATAGTAGATGGTAAACCCGCGGAGACATTTCCCTTCCCTATTACGCGCGATGTGATTCTCCGCGGCCAAGAACGCTACAATATTTACTGTTCCCCCTGCCATGGGTATGAAGGTGATGGGCGCGGGATGGTGGTGCGCCGCGGCATGAAGCAACCCCCGTCATACCATATTGAACGGCTGCAAAATGAAACACCGGGTTACTTTTTTGATGTCATGACCAATGGTTTTGGCGCAATGTATAGCTATGCATCGCGTATCAAACCGCGGGATCGCTGGGCTATTATAGCCTATATTCAGGCGTTACAACTGAGCCAAAACGCCACGCTGGACGATGTCCCTGCCGATGTGCGTCAGCGGCTTGAAAACGAGTAGGATATTATGTATTATGGCTACTAAATCCTTTGACCATCCATTTGTAGATAAAGTGCAGCAAAGAGGCCTTCTGGCAGGTGCCTGCGGTGTGGTGCTTTTATTTATTCTGGCTTTTGCCGATTCTCAGCAATTTTTCCAGTCGTATCTCGTTAGCTATATCTACTGGTTGATCATATCTCTGGGCTGTCTGGGATTGTTGATGTTGCACCATCTGGTCAGTGGGCGGTGGGGATTTGTCATTCGGAGATTATTGGAGTCGGGCGCGCGCACACTGTGGCTCATGGCTGTCCTGTTTATTCCCATTGCACTTTTGGGTATGTACCATTTGTACGAATGGACGCATACAGATGTCGTAGCCAAAGATCCAATTTTGACCTTTAAAAAACCGTATTTGAATGAGACTGGATTTTATATTCGCGCAGTTGTTTATTTTGCCCTGTGGCTGCTCTGGATGTTTTTGCTAACGAAATGGTCGCGCGAGCAAGATGAAACTGGTGAACCGGGTCTAAAAAGCCGGATGATTAACCTGAGCGGCCCCGGGATCCCCATGTTTATCTTGACCGTTACATTTGCGGCAACAGATTGGGTTATGTCTTTGGAGCCGCACTGGTTTTCGACGATCTACGGATTAATTTTTGTGATAGGTGGCGCACTGGGTGCCATGGCACTGTGCATCTTGTGGGTGATCAAATTAAAGGATGTCGAGGTCTATCGGGAAGTTGACGCATTCAAGTATTTGAGCGATCTGGGCACCCTGATGTTTGCATTTACATGTCTGTGGGCTTATGTGAGTTTTTCCCAGTTTTTGATTACATGGTCTGGCAATCTGGCTGAAGAAGCGCCCTGGTACATCCGCCGATCGCACGGCGGATGGCAATATGTAGGGATTGCGTTGATTATTTTTCACTTTTTTCTGCCATTCTTTTTATTATTGCAGCGGGCGATCAAACGCCGCGCCGCGCTGATGATGGTTATCGCATTTTTTATGTTGTTTATGCGCTATGTCGATCTTTATTATTTTATTACACCGGCTTTTGGGCACGGTGGTGCCAGTGGACTGTATCGCTACGTGGCAGATGTGTTGACATTTGTCAGCATTGGCGGTTTGTGGTTGGGATTTTTTGCGATGCAGCTAAAAGGTGTCCCGCTGATGCCATTGCACGATCCGCGCATGGCGGAAACTTTTGCTGGAGAAGGTCACTGATATGGCAGAAAAGCACAATGCCCGCGAAAAGGGCTACGAAGACTATCATCTCAACATTGGCCCTATTATCGCTGCCACAGCGGGAATCATAGCTATAGCCATTCTGTCTTTCATCGCTATGTGGGCCATGTTTCTCGGTCTGGAACAAGCCGTGATTTATATGACCGATGACCCGCCGCCCATGGCTGCACATCAAAAGCCCTATCAGGGACCGCTGATCCAGACTGTACCTTCTGCTGAACTGACGCAAGTGCGTGCCGAAACCAATCGCACGCTTACCGAATACGGTTGGGTTGATCGGGATGCCGGGGTTGTGCATCTTCCAATTGAGCGGGCAATAGACCTGGTGCTCGAACGCGGGCTCCCGGTGCGAGAGTAAAACATGCGCGTTTTATTTGCCTGTATGGTGCTGATGTATCTGATCAGTAATGTGCAGGCACAGGACCTTACCCCAAATCCCACAGTGTTGGATTCCGTTGGGATTGACCAGAAATTAGGCGCATCTGTGCCAGCAAATTTGAAGTTCCGCGATGAAACGGGCACAGATGTTATGCTGGCGCGATATTTGAATGATCACCCCGTTATTTTGGTGCCCGCATATTATGAATGCCCCATGTTGTGTACACAAATTTTAAATGGTTTGTTGTCGGGATTGCGTCCCGTATCACCCAATGCCGGACGAGATTTTTTAGTAGTGACATTTAGCATCGATCCCGACGAATATCCAGAATTAGCAGCGGCAAAAAAGGTGAATTACGTCGATGGATACGGTCGAGAAGGCGGAGAAAATGGATGGCATTTTCTCACTGGAGACCAGGCATCGATCAACGCATTAACCCAGGCTCTTGGATATCGCTATATATACGATCCCGAAACAGACGAATACGTTCACGCCAGCGGGATTGCAATTTTGACACCCAATGGAAAGATCGCTCGATATCTATTTGGGGTCGAATTTGCGCCGCGGGATTTGCAACTGGGGCTTTTGGAAGCCTCGCAAGATCAGATCAGTTCTCCGATTGATGCGATTTTGCTCTATTGTTTTCAGTACAACCCATTGACTGGTAAATATACGCTGGCAATTTATCGATTGGTTCGCATTGCCGGAGTGATTACTGTAATTTGTATCCTGACATTTATTTTTATTATGGTGCGCCGAGAGCGGTCGCCATTGCAGGCGAATTAACACCTCAACAAGAAAAGTCCATTAGACCTCTAACTTTTGAGTTGGCACATGCAGACTGATTTTCCTCTTTTTCCAGATCAAGCTTCGAGTTTTGCCTTTCAAGTTGACGCGCTTTATTTTGGCATTTTGGCACTGTGCGTATTTTTCGCGCTCCTCGTTGTCATTTTAGTAGTTATTTTTGCAATTAAATATCAGCGCAAATCGGACGACGAAGTGCCGCGACAAATTGCGGGGCATCTCGGCCTCGAGATATTTTGGACGGCCATTCCGGCGGTGCTCGCACTGGGTGTATTTGTGTGGGCAACCGTCCTGTATTTCCATCTAATTACACCTCCGCCAAACGCCATGGAAATGTATGTGGTGGGCAAACAGTGGATGTGGAAATTGCAACATCCGGAAGGCAAAAAAGAGATCAACGAATTACACGTGCCATTGGGTGAATCGGTGCGCCTGACCATGACATCGGAAGATGTATTGCACAGTTTTTATATTCCCGCTTTTCGCGTCAAAAAAGATGTGGTACCTGGGAGATATACCAATTTGTGGTTTAAAGCGACGCAGGTCGGTTCGTATCATCTGTTTTGCGCCGAATTTTGCGGCACCGAGCATTCGCGTATGATTGGAACAGTACATGTCCTGGAACCTCAAGATTACGAAGCCTGGTTGACTGGCGGGACTGCAAATGAGCCAATGGAAGTGGCTGGAGAAAGATTATTTGAACAATACGCCTGTCACACCTGCCACAAGATGGACGGGACAGGACGCGGTCCATCTCTGGCGGGTCTCTTTGGCAAAACAGTGGCTTTGGAAGGCGGCGGTACTGCATTGGTTGACGAAGCCTATATTCGAGAATCGATTCTGAACCCTTCCGCCAAAGTCATGGCGGGATACAAACCCATTATGCCAACTTTCAAAGGTCAGATCAGCGAAGAAGGGATCATTCAGTTAATCGCCTATATCAAATCGCTGAAAGCCCCCGAACTCACGAGTATGGAGTAATGCGTCATGGCAATCACCGAGCAAGATGTTCAAGCGTCTGAAGATGCGCCGAGCGTCAATTATCTGAATAACGGTTATGGGCTTAAGTCGTGGTTGTTGACCAGAGACCACAAGCGCATTGCCGTTTTGTACATTATTTCAATTTCCATCTTTTTTGCCCTGGGTGGAGTATTTGCCAGTCTGGTTCGCTTTGAACTGATGACCCCCGAAGGCGACTTGATGTCTTCGGATACTTATAACAAAGTTTTCTCAATGCACGGCATCATTATGGTCTTTTTCTTTTTGGTGCCATCTATTCCCGCAACCATTGGCAACTTTTTAGTCCCCATAATGGTAGGCGCAAAAGACCTGGCTTTTCCGCGCGTCAATCTCTTGAGTTGGTATGTTTATGTCGTTGCGGGAATTTTGGGAACAATTGCCGTGGTTGGGGGCGGTGTTGATACAGGCTGGACTTTTTATACGCCGTACAGCAGCACCTATTCAAATTCAAATGTAATTCTGGCTGCTATGGCCGCTTTTATGGCGGGTTTCTCGTCCATTCTGACGGGACTCAACTTTGTGGTAACGATCCACACCATGCGCGCGCCAGGGATGACCTGGTTCCGCCTGCCGCTGTTTGTCTGGTCGCATTATGCCACCAGTTTGATTATGCTATTGGGCACACCCGTTATCGCAATTACGCTGGTGCTGCTCATGCTCGAGCGCGGGTTTGGGTTTGGATTTTTCGATCCAAATCTCGGTGGCGATCCCGTCTTGTTCCAGCATTTATTCTGGTTCTATTCGCATCCAGCCGTTTATATCATGATCTTGCCTTCAATGGGCGTGATGAGCGAAATGGTAGCCTCTGTGGCACGCAAGCGCGTCTTTGGATATGAATTTGTCGCGTTTTCAAGTGTGGCCATTGCAATTTTGGGATTCCTGGTGTGGGGACACCACATGTTTGTGAGCAGCCAATCGACATATGCTGGCATGGTGTTCTCCATCATCACATTTCTGGTAGCAGTGCCCTCTGCGATCAAAACATTCAACTGGACAGCGACCTTATACAAAGGGTCTATTGTATATGACACCGCGATGTTTTACGTGTATGGGTATCTGGGCTTGTTTTTAGTTGGTGGTTTGACCGGACTATTTTTGTCGAGTATGGGCCTGGATATTCACCTGCACGACACGTATTTTGTGGTCGCGCACTTCCACTATATTATGGTTGGTGGTCAGGTGATGGGATATCTGGGCGGCATGCACTTCTGGTGGCCGAAAATTACGGGTAAGATGTTCCCCGATATCTGGGGACGCGTTTCAGCCCTGCTGGTGTTTCTCGGCTTTAATCTGACATTTTTCCCGCAATTCATTCTGGGATATATGGGCATGCCGAGGCGTTATCACGTCTATCCCGACGAATTTCAGGTCTTGAATGTGGCATCATCTATGGGGGCATCAATTCTGGCTCTGGGGTATCTGGTTCCCGGCGCGTATTTGACATGGTCGATCTTTAAGGGACCAAAAGCACCAGATAATCCCTGGGGAGCCAAAGGCCTGGAGTGGGAAACGACCTCTCCACCGCCCACATTTAATTTTGAAGAAACGCCTCTCGTGACAGAAGAAGCTTATCAGTACGGACCAATTGAGGAGCACTAATGGCCGATCACGCATTACATCACGATGATCACCCGCACGGACTGGCCCACCAGTTCGAAGATATGCCGCAGCAGAAGGAATCCGCCGTCATTGGCATGTGGAGCTTTCTGATTACGGAAATTCTGTTTTTTGGAGGCTTTTTTGCGACGTATCTGATCTACCGATCCTATTATCCCGAGGCATTTTTTGAAGGCAGTAGCCACCTGGATATTCCTCTGGGAGCATTTAATACCATAGTATTGATTGTCAGCAGTCTGACAATGGCGATGGCTGTACACAAGTCCCACGAAGGCAATAAAAGAGGGATACTGGTCTATCTGACTCTAACCGGAATTTTAGGACTTACCTTTTTGGTGGTCAAATATTTTGAATATTCTGCAAAAATCGAGTACGGTTTGGTCCCCGGCCTGGCCTGGCATCCGCACGGTGAAAATTCGCCCCAACTGGCTCTCTTCTATTCTCTGTATTTCGGAATGACCGGGATGCATGCCCTGCATATGATTATTGGCATTGGTCTGTTGATCTGGGTATTTGTTAAAACTGCACAGGGGACGTACACTGCTGAATACAACGCCCCTGTTGAAATTTTTGGCCTGTATTGGCACTTTGTCGATATTGTCTGGATTTTCCTATTTCCATTGCTCTACCTTCTGGGCACACAGGGAGGAGGACACTGATGGCTGATGGTCACCACGGCCCGACTGTACGCATCTATCTGGCGGTATTTGCCTCCTTGATGTTTTTGACCGCGCTAACGGTCTGGGTGGCTTTCCAGGACCTGGGCATGTTTAACGATGTGGTAGCACTTGGTATCGCATGCACAAAAGCCACGATTGTGATACTGTTTTTTATGCACGTCAAATACGCCAGCCGATTGACCTGGTTGCTCGCAGGTGCAGGCATCCTGTTTTTGCTGATCCTGTTTGCCTTTGCAATGGCAGATTACGTCAGTCGCGGCTGGTTGGGCATGCCAGCGAGCCACTATTTGCAGTAACAATATCATAGATAAAAAGAGAGCGGAGATATTCACTGGATATCTCCGCTTTTTTTGTGGTTCCCCTTATTACAGCGGAGGTGTGTGCATGCGGTGGCCCTGGCCCATAAAAAAGAAAATATCCAGAATAAAAGAAACCAGAACACCCAGCGTATAGCCCATGAGGACGCCAAAGATAAAGACCCGAGATCGGTTGAAAAGCTCAATACCGCCAACTTTGAGTACAATTATTTTCATCAGCCAGGCGATAAATACCGAAAAAAAGGAAGCGCGGGTGGGATACTGGAGGGAGACAGTAAATCCCACCGGGTGAAGGGGCCACCAGGGAAACCGCTGGTTCAGAAAAATCAGCAGCAGAGTTATCGCCGCCCCAAAGGTTCCGAAACCCAAATCCCACCATTGCCGTTCTGCATCTGGGCGCCCTTTGATATCCGAAACGGTATAATTAAAAAAGGCCCGGTTACCCCGCGTATAACTGTAGTCTCCAAAATTCTCAGCACCTGGCCCGTAATAACCCAGAATAAGGGTGGTGATTACAAAAGCGAGGATTGAGAGGATTCCGCCAATGAGAATTGCGCCACCCAGCCGACGCCTTTGGGGATCGGTATGGTCGCCTGCCCTAGCGGCATTGGCCGCACCTGGCATGGCAAATCCCTTTGCGTTACCGTAAAGCGTACCCATCTGGTTCAGAGCCGCAATAGTCGTATCATCCATATTCCAGATGCCGATCAATCCCTTAACGGGTCCGGTAGGTCCCGAACCCCGTAGAGATACCAAGCCGCTGAGTGCCACGATCTTGGCCATCCCCAAATAGAGAATCAGGCTAAAAAACATAAATGCCACGGCCACCCCCGGATTCATCTGGGTTTTGCAGAGCCAAAAAAAAATGAAAAGGCTCGCAAAGATGAAACCGAAGGTCGCTGTGCGATAGGAGAGCAATTCGGTCGAATCATCAACCTCGGGACCTTTTCCAACTGCTTTACGCCAGACATCGCGGATGTGCCCGCGTGCGATCCAAAGGCTCCATAACACAAACACCATCAGACCATAATTATTCTGAGAGATTACCCCCGAACCATAGCCTCTTGGGCCAAATCCGATGCGGTTGGAAATGCCAGCCTGCAGCATGCCCAAAATGTGGAAAAGCCACATCGACAGGAGAATTTCCAGAGTAGTGAAATAAGCAAAACAAATGACATAAAAATCGAACTGGAGAAAGAAAGGCATAAATCCACGTCCGATGGGAAGCAGTGTTCTAATATTGAGAAATGCGAATGTGGGAAGGCCCGGAAAGAAGTGGCCTGCCGTATTCCAAAAAAGCATGATTGCTGGAATCGAAAACCCGATCCAGAAAAGGGGCAGACCGAAAAATTGGGGCAGATTCCGTCCAGGACCGGGATTTTCTACGAGCATCAGAGAGAGTTCTACAAAGGGAAATGCCAGACGCTCGCTTTCCGACCACTGTTTTCTCAAAATGACTGCAAGACAGAAACAGGCCAGCATGATCGCGATGAGCAGACTGAACCACCAGAAAAGCGGACCGACCCATATCTCCCAGGGCAAAGGCGCACCGGGAACCAGCCCGCGATAGAACATCCCAACGCCATCTCCCGCATTGCTGGGAAACAACCAGCGCTGCAAATTGGGCAGTGTGTAGGTGGGCCATTCATTTTCCGGGGAAGCGTAGTAATCCGGAGCCGAGATCACAGCTACAAATCGCTGGGCGAGAGTGGGTACTGTTGTGCCGAGAAATCCAATGGCGAGCACGGCAGCCATATCCCGCCGCGTCAAAGCGAAACGGGGAAACCGTCTCCGCACGAGGGGATTGTAGAAATAACCCAGGAGCAGAAGCCCCACCAGCAGGGCAAAAGGCATCTGGCTGTGTGTGAACGAGGAAGAGTGAATCAAGTAGCGGGAGATAGGATCGAAGCCGTTGATACAAAAAGTGAGTACTACCCCCAGGACAATAGCACCCGGGCGCACCGATGGCTCTCGCTCTCCCGCCGACAACTGGTGTGCTTGTAAAGGATTGCTCATCGGATGCGTTCTTTGCACACAGGGTAAGGAATTATAAAAAAAACCCCCAGCGAAAACTGAGGGCCTTCGTATTCGACGCGTTCAGCCTATTCCTGGTGAAGCGTAGGCGAACGTCTCGGCGCGGAAAACTGCTCTTCTGTGAGCGGGATGGCCTGCTTCTGATAGACCTGCACTCGATAGGAGCCATTGTCCGCCACAAACATCAGCCCATCTCCATTCACAGCCACCCCTCCCGGACGCCGGAAATATTTTTGCGGCTCGAGGTCTGCCATATCCCTCAGGCGATTTGGGCCGGCATTGGTCATCATATATTCGATTGCGACCGTTGACAGGGTTGCATCCCCCAGGAATTTCTGCACGTACCTCGACTCGGAATTGAACAATTGTACCCGGTCATTTCCTGAGTCCGAAACATAAACATCGCCATGCTCATCTACGGCCACACCCGTCGGTCTATTTAGCTCGCCATTTCCGCTGCCCGACTTCCCGAACGCGAAAATAAACTCCCCGTCACCGGTGAACTTCTGAATTCTGTCATTTCGCCAATCTGCGACATAAACATCGCCCAGTTCATCCACTGTAAGCCCCCAGGGCATGTTAAACTCGCCCTCCCCATCGCCAAATCTGCCCCATTTTGAGATAAATTCACCGTCTTTGGTAAACTTCTGGACCCTGTGGTTCAGGCTATCAGCAACATAAATATTCTCTTCGGCATCAAAGGCGATACCTGCCGGACCGTTCAGTTGTCCATCGCCGTCGCCGTACTCACCCCATTTCCCCAACTCTTTGCCACCTTTGTCAAAGGACAAAATACAATGCTTGGCCTCGTCTGAGACATAGAGATTCTCCTCACTATCGGCAATAATTGCAACCGCCCACGTAAGCCCACGACCGACGGTACCCAGATCTTTGTCATCAATATGGTACTTCCTGATCGTCGATGCATCTCTGTTCCGACACAATATGTAGAGACAGCCTTCCTTGCCCAGGGCAATATCGATCGGAAAATTCGTCAGCCGCCTCATACCCAGAGTCTTGTAAAATGGAAATCCTGCCCGCAACAGGCCATAAGGTCTGCCCATGATTCACCTCCCTTTTCAATATCACACGGCCTCTTTGAATGGCTGGATCTGTTCAAATGTCCCATCCACAATCGGGGTGGCATCCATTCCCATCCATTGCTCCAGGAGCGTTGCGTATATGCCGCGGAAGTCAATAGTATGCTCAAGGTCTTCGCCGTTGGCCCATCGAGAAGGATCAAGAGAGGGATATTCTGCGTATAGCCCGCCATTCACACCGTCACCGATGATAAATGCACCGCCACCTGTACCGTGGTCAGTGCCACTGGCATTATCCCTCATACGCCGCCCAAACTCAGAAAAGACGAGCATGACAATCTCTTGCGAGGCATTGTGATTTCGCAAATCCTGGAAAAAATCGCGGATTGCTTCTGACAACTCCGTCAGCAACTTGGGATGAGACGGCATTTCATTTGCATGGTGGTCATAACCCCCGTGCTGCGTGTAAAAGATCCTTGTGCCAAGACCGGCAAGGTGAACACGCGCGACATCCCTCAACGCCTTCGCAATCGAATTGCTTCCGTACTCTACATCGGACTGATACATTGCCGGAGCCATCTTCAACTTATCGGAACCTTTGATGACATCCAGACCCGTTTGCGAAAGATAATCCATCACCACGCCCGTACCAATCGCGGGTTTGTACATAGTCTTGAATATCTCAATAGCCTGCATTCGCTTTGGATCTTCCGCAATACTGGTCATCAAGCCGTAATTGTCGAGGTCATCAACAGATGTTACGGGAACGCCGGAAACAGCCAGTGCTCTGGAAAGCCCTTTTCCGAAGTTGATGCCTGTCAGGACATTTTCCCCCTTCGGATCCAAGTCGCGTACCACTCTGCCCAACCAGCCCTCTGTGCCAATATCTATGGGTTCACAGGTATGCCAGACATCCATAGCCCTGAAATGCGATCGGCTCGAGTCCGGATACCCGATACCCTGCACAATTGCCACATCACCCTGCTCAAACATCTCCTTCAAGGGCACCGTATTGGGGTGCCAGGCCAGGGTATCATTCATCGGCAAAACTTCATCTTCGCGAAGCCCCACAATGGGCCGGCAATCGTGGTATATGCCGTTGGTATAAGGGATAATGGTATTCATGAAGTCATTGCCGCCCTTTAACTCAACAACGACCAGGACCGGATCTCTATAAGCCATTTTATTTCTCCTTTCCGTGCGCTACGCAAATTGATACTCTCTCGAAGCGACAATGAGTTGCAACATCTGCACCACGCGATCAGTACTCTCCTCAGAACCGTTGTCAGCGGATAGATCGAGATCGCCACCTGATTCCGCAAATTTGTTTAATGATTCGCGGGTCGTATCACTCACGGTCATAGGACCTGCGAGATCCAGACATTTTTCCACGAACTCATCAGGGGCGAGTGCTCTCCCTTCAGCTTTGAGCCGATTGATGATTTCACCAATACCCGGCCTGGACGCATCGCTTACCTCGCGAACGGCGAAATTCACGCGCTCGGTCAACGTACCGCCATCGATCCACTCCTTGCCGGTGTGCCAGCCTTCCACAGTCGGTGGATCCAACAATTTCTGCCCCATTAGCGTGGTGGCACCCGAATATTTTCCCATACCCGGATCGGGACGTTGATAGGTGCCGATCAATTTCAAGATGCCCGTAACGAGTTCTGTTGGACTTTTCACTTTTTTGCCTCGCGCTTCCTTGAAGAAGTCAGAATTGAAAAGCGTTCTAAGAACATGGCGCATCTCGCCTTTTGACTCCATAAAAGCGTTTGACAGGATTTCAATCGCTTCGGGATCCTGCGGCGGAGTCACATGCCAGGATGGAACCTGCGGCTCATCTGCGACAAAGAAGTTGTAGAGGTGCCTGGATATGAACTTGGCACAGGCAGGTTGCTCGACGATGATATCGACGATATCGTCGCCATTGAAATTGCCCGTATGTCCCAAAAACGTCTTTTCCCCATCGTCGTGGTCCTCTTCAAGAAAAACGAATTTCGCATCGTAGAAACCCTGTGGATACAGAGGCGGCGGCTGGGCGAACGTCCATCCCGTAAAGGCGCGAGCACAATTCTTAATATCGTCTTCTGTGTAATTGCCAACGCCCATTGAAAAGAGTTCTAACAGCTCTCGGCCGTAGTTCTCATTAGGCTCACCTTTGCGGTTCTCATTATTGTCCAGCCAGAAAATCATAGCGGGGTCTTTGGACAGCTCGAGCAGGATCTCCCGCATATTTGAAAGCCCTACGCGCCGAAAAGTATCGATCTGGCGAGCAGAGGCGAGAAGGTGCTGATTTTTCCCCACCCCGGTGGCGAATACGTGATGCCAGAAAAGAGCCATCTTTTCTTCGAGCGGACGCTTGCTGCGGACCATTCGATACATCCATTTTTCCACATATCCCGCTTCAAAGCTACCAAAATAACGGTGCAAAATATCCTCATCAATGGGATCACAGCGCTCCGGCTCGACCAGATCTTCCACGACGTTTTCATAGCCCTTTTCGGCATAGTCCTCCAATTCTGTTCTCGTGGCCCCAAACCCGGCTCGACGCATCAGGTGGGCCATTAACGCAATATCGGTGTTCGACATTGTTTCCCCCTTTGCTGAAATACCTCGTTGGTTGCGCTTGCTCTGTCCAGTCATACGAATGGAAAAAGTGCTGTTTTTCAATAATTTAGATCGAATATTCCTTTGTAAAATAAATTTCATAATCCTTGCTAATATTATATCTTCATCTTGTTTAAGAGGCAAACCAAAATTGCCGAGGTCTGGATGCGCGCAGAGAAGTTCACTGGATTTTCTCACTATTTTTGCGTATTCATAGGAAATAAGACGCGCTACCATAACACCTTCAAGGAGGAAACATGCGCCGAAATAAGCTAAGAGAACTGCTCGATGCCGATCAACCCAGTTTGGGAACCCACGTACACAGCCCGTGGCCATCGGTATTTGAAATGGTGGGATATTCAGGCCAGTTTGACTATATCGAATACGTATCGGAATACGCCCCCTATGATTTACACACAATGGATAATATCGGTCGGGCTATCGATCTATTCGACGATATGTCGGCAATGATCAAGGTCGAGGAAGATCCGCGTGGACACATTGCAAATCGCGCCATAGGTGCGGGTATTCAGAATGTTTTATTCGCCGATGTGCGTACAGTAGAAGATGTTGCGGCGTGTGTGGAAACCGTACGACCTGACACGCCAGCGGATGGCGGGCATCACGGGGTAAATATGCGCCGGTACGTGCGGTTTGGTATGGATACGGGAGGGGCTGAATTTATTCAGTCGTGTCGCGATTCCGTTATTGCGATCATGATCGAAAAGAAGGAAGCGGTCGAAAACCTGGAAGCACTGCTTTCCGTGCCGGGCTTAGATATGATACAGTTCGGCCCAGGGGATTATTCTCTGAGTACAGGCTATGGCAGGGAAAAAGTACAAGAAGCGGAAAAATACGTGATCGAAACATCGCTTAAAATGGGCATCGCGCCCCGGGCGGAACTCGGAGATGCCAAAGGCGCGAAGCGATATTTGGACATGGGAGTGAAACACTTTTGCGTAGGAACCGATGTGAGCATCTTGATGCAATGGTTCCGCGAAGAGGGAAAAGCAATGAGGAATGTGCTGGAAAATGCGTAGGATCCGATAGGAGAGATATAAACATTGTACTCATTGAGCCTGCCGCACACATAGCACGCCGTCACTCCGGCCCAATCCGGAGTCCAGTCTGTTTATATTAACTTGCCCTTGCCGCCTGTGATGGATTGACTTCAACCTCAGCTATGCCTACTGTGGTCTCCAGTTGAGGAATCGAATCCTTGTACTCTTTGAGGGCTTTGCAATGAAAAGCCATTGCCTCCTCAATTGACATCTGCGGTTGGGGAACCGGGTCGCCGTATTCCATCAGACTCTCGATGTGAAAAGTGAGCGCCTCCCGCATGTTTTCCTGAATCTCCTTCCAGGTTTCCCCAGTGCTTATGCAGCCTGGCAAATCAGGCGAATAGGCTGAGTAGTTGTTCGGCGTGCGTTCATAGACCACCGCATATTTTAGTTTCATCGGTTTCTCTCCCTTAGTCCTGCTTGTCTCAGGATACTCAGCCAGGTACCCGGTGCCACATCATCTCCCGGATGCCCCGGAATAGTTACTGTCCCGAGCTTATCGGGGTGATGGTATTGACGGTGACTCCCTCGCGTCCTTACCAGCCTCCACCCGTCCCTCTGGACCAATCGGATAGCGTCTCTAACCTTTGGCATACTCCCGTTCCGAAGAATTCACATATTCGACCAGCTAAATCTACAGATGAGTATCCAGAATAATCACTTCAAAAGTTCCCAATCCTCTATCGCTTCCGGTTCCGTCGGATCCAAATATTCAATGACCTTGCCACGCAACGGTGACGGCGTCACGGAATCGGCCCCGGTTTCGTAAGATATAATTACCTCTACCTCAGCCGCGGCTTTCACGATCTGTGTCTCGACGTAATCGGGATCATTGTCCCTCATCTTATCCCGGATTTGGTCAACCGCAACGAAGTCCTTTTCCCACTGTTGCTGATAGAGTCGATAGCGTTCTACAGGCAACACAACTGCCACCATCTGCCCAGCTTCATTTCTAACTTCACACGCTTCGTTAGAAGATCTGAGAGATTGAACCAATTCCTGGAGCTTGCTGCCAGCTTCTTTGAGATTGAGTACCATTCTCAGTCCTTTGAATTTTGTGTCTGAATTTCCTTTACCCAGATGGGTGAATTATCGAAAAGATACCCTAATCCGCACCGGATGACAAGGAAAAGGACCTGTGGAAAACTGTGTCATATGACGCAGTAGGTGTTTCAAATGAAACAGTTGGGATTAGAATGAAACAGGGAGATTACGAAGGGAAATCACACAAAAAATGCCCTGAAGAATACAGGGCATTTAGAAAGGTAATTATGGTGACAGTGCTCAGATGAACACCGAGCTGGAAATGTTGCGTCAAGTATAGGGATGATTCATTTGTAAGGCCATTCATTGTCAATATGTATGGCAAAATCAACATATGAGTCAAAACCGGAAGCTTGATCGGATTGTAGTTCCACCCGATTCACTATAAAATATTCCGAATGTTTTACATCATGCAATATCCGAAGCGCTGCTACGTATTTGACATCTCGATCAACTATCTTGTCTATTGTACGTAAAGGGATTAGTATCTTGTCTTCGCTATCGTATGTTGCGGTTTCTAGATCATCGTAAGTGACATCTGCGGAGAAGGTCGTTTCAACATCAACCAAGACAAAAGCAGAGTCTTGGGTTACTTCCAAAATCAGCATTTCGGAAATTTCTAGCTCTTTCACTCTTACTTCATTTACATCCCCATCCTGATCCTCTATCCAAAAACTTTGGTTGTAAAAAGACTCCGTAATGGCCTCTTTAATCGCATCATGATTCTTATTGAGCAACGCACTCACCGCATGAGCAAGATCTTCATCGTGGGACTCAATAACGTTAATAAATTCTGCGAGTTTGTTTAATGCAATCAAGCGATCACTTGTTTTACAATATTCTTTTAAATCTCCATCACTGCTAACAATATACATTCTCTCATCATTTTTTTTGCACCACACCTCTATGGCTCCAATGGCAAATGCATCTGGAAATTCCGACTTTTTTTTCCCCTCTCCAAACGGAGGACGCTTACCAAAATATTTATCGAAAACCGCGTCTATAGATACTTCTGAAGTCGGCAGCACAGTTGCATTTATTTCATTTAGAAATGTCGAAAGTTGACATTTCAGAGTCTCAGTAGATTTTGTTTCGTCTATTTCCTGAAAAAGTTCTTTAACTGGTGAGTCGTCAAAGTTTTTTAGCACTCTCACTTTTGTATCCTTTTGAAACTTTTTTAATGCTGAAATTGCTGTTGAAATGCCAGTTTTTATGTGTGCTTTGACTTCACGAATAGTTATATCAGTTACGAATACGTTGGCTTGATTAGATTGGGCTAAACGGCTGAGTTGCTCAAAGTCAGTGTTTCGATAGTTATAATTTTTTCCGATGAATATAGATGCGTCTATGAATATGTTTCTTGTTTCCAAACCTCACCTCTTTATTTTTTGAAATGTCAATCTCACGCATCAGACGCACCACGCGCTTCTTGCCCGCGCGGATACCCACCGGTTCTTCCCAAATTCTGAGAATCACGTCGGTCTCCTGTGCGAACCAAGCCGCAACTATCGTTCTTAGAAGCTGTTTTAAAAATCCCGGTGTGTCCCTGAGCACGATCGAACAAAACAACTCGTCCCAAAAGTTGTGTGGGCTGTTTTGTTAAAATCCGCCTTCACGCGCCTGGCGGATCATTTCTTTTTTGAGTTTGAGCGCGGGGTCTTCCCATCCTTCGGGTTTGAGTATTTTGCCGTCTTCTTCTCTGCGAACGACTTTTCCATTTACGACTTTTTGCATGTTTGCATTGTGAACGATATCGAAAAGCGGGTCAAGATTAATGCCGTTGCGTACGGCGCAATCGCAGATGTAGTAAATCGCATCAACGAGCGCGTCGGCCTGTTCTATGACGGTTTGCGCGGCCATTAGCTCATCGAGTTCATCGTTGACCATTTCTCGTATAAATGCGATGTCCTCTGCTGTCATATGCTGAGGGCGCGTTGGCAGGTCGTCTTTATAGGCCATTGTAAATTCGCGCATTTGAGCAGTGTATCCCATACGGCCTCCTGATGAAATTTTGATTCGAAAGGATTTAGATTACTTGGCGAGTATCAACGCAAATTATAACAAATTGACTGTGGGTAATTTGCCTCAACCGTGTTATACGGCGTTGATTTGTCTTTTCAGGAATGGCAGTAGGCGACATTGGCACTGGAGGGTATCATAGCCGTTGCTGTTGCTTAAGTTGGGGGACAATGTAATTCTGTAGGATAGGATTCAGTGGAAGTTCCCCTGATTCGAGATCCTCCATAGATGCCCAGACGATCTCAAGCACCTCGTCAAGGTCTGGAATAGGTTCTCCTTCAAAACCTGTTACGTAAGCTCGAATTCTAACTATGTACTTCTCATCGGTTCTCGGAGGGGAGGTTATACGCTCGTATTCGCCGAAGAATTCAGGATCTGTGGGGATTATGTTGAGTTCTTCCATCAGTTCTCTCCGTAAGGCATCCAGGTCTGATTCACCATCCTCGACCTTTCCGCCAGGCAAAAGGTAATCGTTGATGCCATCACACTTGACGAGTAAGAGGCCATCTTGCGTGATCAGAATCCCTGAGATGCGATCCATCGTCTTCATTCTTTTCTCCATGTATTGATAGTAGCGAAGATCTACGAGAGGTCCATTGCTTAAATAAAGTCAAAAGTCTATCTCTTTTTTGTCCAACAACTCGATATCACCGGATCCGCGTTTTTCTACGCGCACTCCGCTATTCACCAGCTCCGTCGCGGCTGTGTGCCAAAGCTGATGAATCTCGCATTTGACCTCTGCCTGATCACACTGCTTGTTCCATTGATAGACCGCGGTCCTATAAGTCATACGCTGATCTTTGTATTTTCCCGTCCAGAACAGAGCCCCGCGGTCTGATGCTTTACTCCGCATCAACCAATTTCCCATCTTTGAATATCAGTTTCAAGTCGTCGTACGTAAGAACGGTTTTGGAGCCGAGTACAACGCGTGTTTTGGGTTTGCCTTTCAGGGCGATCACCTCTTCAATGGACATGTTCATTTTGAGCAAAACGGTATCTTCTGCACCCTCTAATTCCGCTTCGCTTGCTGCGAAAGCGATATTGAAAAGACGTTCAACTTCGGGAATCGTGTACTTATCCCTATTGACCTTGAGGCGAACCGCATGGCGAGCACCTGACAGTCTGTCGAGTTCAATATAAACTTCCTTCTCCCTTGCCTCAGCTTTTCGAATTTGAACTTTCGCGCCTCTTTGGATCACCCGCACACTCCACCCCGCAAGATCATCTCTTATAATGATATTCCGGACCTCTTCGGCAAAATCCTCTGCTGACTGAGATTGGGACTGGCGAAAACCGCCTATTGTGGCGCGGTATGAAACCTCGCCATTCTCCAGAACATTTGCCGCATCAATACCTCGAATCCCGTCATTCACCTCTACAAAATCGATTTTGATCCAGAACGTCTTGCCTTTAAGCGCCGCAACATGGCTTTTTACATCTGCCGGCTGCGCCTGCACCGTTTGAACTGAAACAATAATCATCGACAAAAATGCCATAAAAAAACGCATACTATCTCTCCAATCTGAGTAATTTGTATTACAACCAACCAGCCACGGTCCACAGCGGACTGAGACGCTGAAAAGGGGCATTCAGCAGACGCTTGCAGTCTGTAACGGGATGGCCGCTATACTGCCGAACAAACTCGGCTTCAAATCGTCGCTCGAGATCTGTCTCTTCCATCAGCGGAAGATCAATCCAGACACTTCCGCTATTCGCACTCTCGCGAATCGCAATCCAGATCTCCAGATCCCTGCGGGCATTTGCGGGACCGTATTGTGGTTCTGTTCCCTCTGTCACTGCCTTGTGAAGGCTATTGAGAATCGCGGCTTTTGCCACATCGTCCGTATGGGAAACCTTCTGGTGCTTGAATGGATTCTCCCAGACAACCGGTGGATCGGTATCCACGCGAACGGACGAGAGAATCTGCTCTCCGTCAATCTCCTCAAACATCTCCCGAATCGGGTAAGATGTGCGTTCACCGCCTCCATAAAGCACCAGTTCATTGCCCGAAAGATGCCCTTCCACCCCTTCAATATCCCAGAAATTGCCGCGCGCACCGGCTGGCGACATCTCGTATAAACAAACAATGTCATCTTCGAACTCGACAACAGCACTCTCCCACCATCGGGTCGTTTCCTCTCCCCCGCCATAATTGCTATATGGCAACACCTCCACCGATTGTGCATAACCCAGAGCACGGGTCGCGGCCTTGTCGAGAATCATCCTGACCCCGTTAATCCCGTGATAGCTTCCAGAAGTGTACCACAAACGCGCATGCGTCAATTTCCCAAGCAACCCTTCTCTAACGATCTTTTGCTTTAATTGTTCCTGAGGCCAGAGCCAGACATTTTCCGCGACCTCCCATACGACCCCTCTATCCCGGCATGCCCGATCAATCGCATCGCCAATAGCCAGCGTGTGGGCATACGGAATCTCCGTGATAATATGACAACCGCGCTCAATAGCCGTCAAAGCCATGACCGCCTGTCCATCGGTGGGCACAAGAATAAAAACCACATCCGGACTTTCCCCATCAAGCATCTCTTCAAAATCGGTATATCGCGCATCAACGCCAAAACGCTTGCCAACGACCTGTAACGATTGCTCGCTGTGATCGCAAATCGCGCACAAATCGTAGAGATCGGTCAGCTTGACCATCGTCGCGATATATCCGCGGGCGCGGGAGCTTTCATAAGCACCGCACCCCACAACAGCCAGTCTCAGTTTCTTCATAGCGTCTCCTGTCCTGCTGCCAATCAATCCCACTCCAGAATGACGCCGAGTGCTTCGTCCGGCTTGTGATAAAGCAGATGATACGCATCCGGAGTTTGTTCCCATGGGAGTCTGTGGGTAATCAGTTCAGCGACTCTGACCCGTCCGTCGATCAGCATCTGGGCTGCGTCCTGCATACATGCCTCTCTGGGTGTATCGATGCGAATGCCCGCGATAATCTGCTTGTTCATGAAGGCGTCTCCTTCCAGGGGCAATGGCGCACCTTGATACTTCGCGATGAGATGAATCGTTCCCCTGGGTGCGAGCATCTTCTGAGCTTGTTCGAAGGACTGGATGCCAGCGTAGCCACCGACGCACTCAACGACGAGGTCGGCACCCTTGCCACCTGTGAGTTCCTTGACCGCTGCCACGGAGTCGGTCTGGGAGACATTGATCACATCTTCGTGTCCCAGTTTCCGCGCAATATCGCATCGGAGAGGCTGTGCATCGACGACGATCACGCGTCCGGGATCGCGTTCCCGAACGATCTGAGCGCACAGGGCACCTACAATCCCCTGACCGAGCACGACAACGGTCTGCCCGGGTTCTATTGGCGAAGTGCGCATCCACATCACAGAACTGGTCGCGAGTGGGAGAAAGGTCGCGGTCTCATAGCTGAGTTCATCCGGAAGCGGGAAGGCACGCCGAGTTCTATCAGTTTCGCCCGCGATGACGTACTGAGCGTGCGGGGTGTTCGCCATAACACGCTGTCCAACTGCGAAGTCCTGGATGTTGGTCCCCACACCCACGACCTCACCCGCGTCGGAATACCCCATCATTTCAGGACTTACCGCCTCTTCCCGGACATATCGCCAAAATAGCTCCGACCCCCTGCTGATCAGGCTGCGCTTGACCTCAATCAGCATCTGATCGGGACCGGGTTCTGGCTGTTCGACTTCGACCATCTGCACATTGGCGAAGCCGTCGAGTTTTTCAAGTCGTTTCATTCGTGCCATAAACAGCATCCTTTCAGTTGATCTCGCGCAAGCCTTCCCTGTGATCCCACAGGTCAGTCGATTTCCAATCGGTTATCTGTGGGCGGATTGCCCAAATCGGGAATCTCGAGCAACTCACCGCCCTTAAGAGCCGATTCGTGGGCAATGAGGCCGGGGATCAGGTAACGCGCAGCTTCGTAAATATTGTTCGGTGGCATTTTGCCCGAGACACAGGCGCGAACAAAATCGTCAACGAGAAACTGATGTGACCCATTGTGACCATTCGGTAAACCTCTAAATGCATCGGGCAAGCGATGAACGGGATGAACGGGAGCAACTGTATGATGCGTCCCATCGTCTGCTGTAACCTTGTCCATATCGCCCTCAACGCGTCTTGCCGCCGCGCGGCAGGTGAGCTGCGCAGCGAGAGATTCGCGTTCGGATCGGTCTTTTGTGAGCCATACAGCACCCGAGGCATTGTGTTCAAAGCTGCCCTGTGTACCAAACATCGTCATACGCACCGCACCCGGATGACCAACACGGCGAAATTCATTGATGCGCGCGGTGCTGCCATCGGACAGCTTGAACAGCGCAGATTCATTGCTAAACGGATTATGCCATTTATTTGATGCGTAGATTCCATCCTCGTGACGATCTGTAAAGCCCTGGCATGAGACGTGGGTCATACGCGCGCCCGTGATAGAGAGAATCTGACTCGTCGCATGGGTGGGATAAAACATGGGCGGTACACCAGCGGTCTCACGCCAATTTTCACCCCCACGCCATTTGGCAACAGCGTACAAGCCGTGATCCCAGTCGTGATAATATTCGGCTTCGGCGTACACAACATCGCCAAACGCGCCCTCTCGGAATCGCTGCCGACAGTAAATCACTGCTGGATAGTAGTAACTCGTTTCACCGAGCATATAGATATTACCCGTTTCCCGCACAGCTTCGGCAATAGCGCGAAGTTCGTCGAGTAATATGCCAGGTGGCACGGCTGAATAGACGTGTTTCCCTGCGCGAAGTGCTTGCGCTGCCTGCGGCCCGTGCAACCAGTTCTGAGTAAAAAGCGCGATAGCATCAACATCGGTATCACACAGATTATCGAGAGAAGGCGCCGTCTGCACAATCCCGTGTTTTTCAGCATTACTCCGGCATTTTTCTACATCCAGATCGCACAGCACGACCTGATCCACATCTGGATGCGCATTGAACAGGGGGATAAAACCCTGCGCAAATGCCCCCACGCCAACTATGCCGAGACGAATGCCCATGGAACCTGCCTTTTTATTTAACGAGATGAACTTTGACACAGCCGGATTCTTTATCAGCAGCGGTGTGAAAAGCTTCCGCGATATCGGCAAAGGAATAGCGATGGGTGACGAGTTTCGTAGCTTGTACGCGCCCAGAGGTAATAAGATCAATAGCGACATCAAAATCAGTACGCATGCCGCTGAAACCATAGCAATTGGAACCAGTGATATTGACTTCAGACCAGACAATTGAGCGTAAATCAACCTCAAGAGGCTTGAAGTAACCTGCCACGAGAACGATCATCGCATGGCGGCGCGATATAGCGATGGAATCATCGAAGTTCTGCGCGGTACCCACAGTTTCGATAACGGCGTCATATCCCAGGCCATCGGTGAGATCTTTAACCACATCCTTCACATCGGTCGTCGTGATATCGACGACGTGATCTGCGCCGAGGTCGCGCGCGAGGTCGGCCTGCTGCGGATATTTGGTGGTGATAAGCGTTTCGCGCACACCAATAGCTTTGGCAACTGCCAGACAGAGTTGACCAATCGTTCCCCCACCGATCACGGCGACCCGATCCTGGTAAGATGCTTTTGCCTGCGCGAGTGCGCGATGCGCAACAGCGAGGGGCTCTACAAGCGCACCCTGCTCAAAAGTCATATCGGGCAATTTGAAGACACTATTTACATGCGCGGTTGTGTATTCCGCAAAACCACCATGAGATTCGCCCGAAAACCACTTGCGATTGACGCAGTGGTTGTAGCGACCTGTAATGCAGTAGTGGCAGGTACCGCAATGCGAAAAACATTCGGCAGTAACCAGATCCCCTACCTCAATGCCCGTAACGCCCTCGCCAACTTCGGCAACCGTGCCACACAACTCGTGCCCCGCGGCGCGTTCGAGCGAGGGTTTCCACTCGCCAAAATAATTGTGCAAATCGCTACCGCAGATGCCAGAACTCCTCGTCTGCAGGGTGATATAACTCGGTGCCGGGGGCGTGTATTCAACATCTCGCCATTCGATTTCGCGGATACCTTTGTAAAGTGCTGCTTTCATTTCTATCTCCTGTAGAGGTGGGACTTACTGTCGGTCGGCAGTGATACCGCGCCAGTCATCCGTGCGAAATGGCGATGCCGGCAAACCTGCCCCATTGTACAAATTGCAAATCGGATTGTCTGCCCAGGCGTATCGGACAGCAATGGGCTGCTGCACATCTTTGCTCCAGACCAGCACATCATCGCCATCAATCTTTGCCTCTGCCCAGACAAATTTGCGATCTTGCCCTGCAATCGCAAAACCCTTGAGCATATCACCTTTGGTTTTTAAGCCGCCATACGCGTGATCAAATCGCAAGCGAATTTTGCCTTCTTCAACCGCCATAGACCGATAAATCGGACCAGAATGCGGTTGATCCATACCATAGACCGTAGCTTCTGCTCCCATAGCCAGACGCAATCCGACATCCTGTTTATTCTTCGGATGAATATCGTCTGCCTCGCCAATATCAATCGCCACAGCCATACCAGTATTGGGCAATGAAAGTGCCATCAATTGCGCCTCGCGCAATTCAGCCCAGGCACTTTCCTCGGGATTTTCCTTCACCTGTCTGAAATTGGCAAGCTGTACAAAGAAAAATGGAAATGCGCCCTGCCCCCAACTCGACCGCCAGTCCTGAATCATCGTCGGAAACAACGCGCGATATTGATATGCACGGCCAGCATTTGATTCCCCCTGATACCAGATCGCACCTCGAATACCATAAGAAACGATAGGCGCAATCATCCCATTGTAGAGCATAGACGGACGATGGGGACTATTCGGATTTCGCCACGGTCTTCGCGGACGGCGTTGCCCCAAAGCGCGCAAGCTATCGGTATTTGCCTGCCATACGGCGAGCTTGGCCTGGTATTCCTCCCGTGCTTCTGGATAAGCGGCGATGTATTCTGCCCAGCGTTTGCCCAGCGGCGCATACTCCGGTATGACTTGAAGCGCAGGCAATGAAGTCCAGGCTTCAGCCGGTGTGCCCCCCCAGGATGTATTGATAAGACCAATGGGCACATTTAAAGTCTTGTGCAAACGGCGTCCAAAATAATAGGCCACTGCAGAAAAATTGCCGACACTACTCGTATCGCATACACTCCATGTGCCCTCAACATCTTGTGCGGGCCTTTGTGCGGCACTGCGTTTGACCGTAAAAAGCCTGATATTGGGATAATCTGCCGCTTTGATCTCCTCCTCCGCATTTTGAGAACGCCTGACGAACCAGGCCATATTGGACTGTCCCGAGCAGACCCAGACCTCCCCCACCATCACATTTTTAAACATGATGACATTTTTGCCGCGCACGGTGAGCTGATACGGGCCTCCCGCTTCCATAGGATTCAGGTGGATCTGCCATGTACCCCCTGCATCTGCTGTAATCGTCACACGCTGTGTATCTAACTCAATGGTAATCTCCTCATTCGCACTGGCATTTCCCCACACAGATATTGCAATTTGTCGCTGCAACACCATATTATCTGAAAAAATCGCGGGCAGAGAAACATCTGCGAGAATGGGACAGGGAAGCAATAACAGCAGGGCGACAATGGATTTGCGAACAATAGAAGTCATTATTTTCTCCTTTGCATAAAATTGGCAATAGTGAAGACAGCCCATGATAAAGTGGGATTCTACATCGCACAAGTCGGAATTGTTCCTTAGCCTTGCATTTTTCCCAATAGCAACTTATTTTGTCAAATGATTAGTTGATCCATAAAAAGGAGACACTTATGCCCATCTCTTTCCCAAATCTTTTTTTTAAATACACCTCAATATGCGGCATATTCCTATTCTGTATAATAGGAACCTGTGTGAGAGGCCATGCCCAGCCCCCTATCACCCAGCTCGAAGGCGAGCAACTCGGCGACATCGCCTGGGAAGATGCCCGCGCATTTACAGTGGTCACGCGTTCCACGTTGAACCGCCTGAAAAAAACCGATGAAGGCGTACCACCCAATCTCCAGGCGCTATCGGATTCCGCTTTTGCTGCTTTTGAAAAAAAAGACAACTATCGCGCCTATCGCCTATTTATACGCTTTATGGCAATGACGCGAGACAGTAGCTCTGGCGAAGGCACAGAACTCGCCGCAAGCTACAACCTGATATTAAACCGCACCATCACAAACACGGGGGACACGCTTCACGTACAACTGAAACCCCTCTTTACCCTGGGGCATCCGCTTTCAGGCGAATATACAGCGCGGCTATCGCTGCGAGGGACGAAGGGTGTGGTTGACGAGCGCACGCTACCAATTTCGTCTGTCCGAGCTTTCGATTGCGCCTTATCAACAGCGGATTTGCCCGAAGGACGCGCAGGTGTGCGCTATGAATTGCGCGATCCAGCGGGCAAACTTCTGCTGAGAGTCACGCGGGCTTTTTGGCATACAGATGCAATGTCTTCACGCCTGAAAATTTTGCAAACGCGGCTAAAAACATTACAGGGTGAGAATATCGCATCTCGTAGTGCGGCCCATCGGGCAGCCGTTGAAACAATCGAATATATCGTCGCGCACCTCGAGAAAATGCACGCCAAATACGTGGGAGACCTCAGGAGAACAGCGCAACCTATGGTCATGAAATACCGCGGCGGTGGCAGAGGATTGACATGGCGCGGCGCGATTAACATACCGGCGGACATCGACCTCGCCGAAACCCTATCGTCGGCACTATTGGAAGGAAAAAATCCCCTGAAGAAAAGCACTGGCGACTTTCACCTCGCCTATCAATCAGCCGTTGACAGCCAACTCGTCCCCTACCGCATATTTGTGCCAGAGGGATATACGCCAGATCGGTCATGGCCACTGATCATTGGCCTTCACGGTGCTTCTGGCAGCGAAAACACCTGGTTAGACCGGCGCAGAAGAGGCCAAACAGAAAATTTATGCAAGCGCCTATCACAAGAACGCGGATATGTATTTGTTGCGCCGAGTGGACGCGGACCTTTTACAGGATACCGCGGGATTGGCGGGCAAGATGTCATGGATGTATTGGATCGCGTATTATCCATCTACAATATCGACCCAGAGCGCGTGTACCTCACCGGTCATTCGATGGGTGGAGGCGGCACCTGGATTTTGGGATTGAGACATGCCGAAAAATTTGCCGCCATCGCGCCAATCGCGGCCAGCGGACGGTGGGTAAGATCGAGACACGTCAAACCGCATGCGGATCTTCCCGTGCTATTTTCGCAAGGAGCAAAGGACATGGTCGCGCTGGCAGAACCCGCGCGACGCACCGCAAAACTGTTGTCAAAATATATGACAAATTTCACCTATAACGAAACCCCCGACGATACGCACAACACGATATGGTACACAGCACTGCCGACTATTTTCGATTTTTTTGACGCACACGGCGGCGTCTCGCAATGATCACATCCCGAAAAGAAAAGAATATGACTGCTAATTTTACAGGCCTTGGCCGACCCGTTATCGATTGCGACATTCACAATGCGTTTGCATCCCTGGAAACCCTTGTCCCGTATCTGGAAGACCACTGGGTCGCGTATTTTCGCGAATCCCATTTTCGGGGTCCCGGCGCAAATGATTATCCTGGCGGCGCGCCCACATCTGCTCGGCAAGGTACTCGACCCGCAAATGGTCCCCCCGGTTCCGATCTGGAACTGATACAAAAGCAGGTACTCGATCCCTGGGATGTAGAAGTGGGAATTTTGACGTGTGGCTACTGGGTGCAAAGCGTCCACAACGAAGACCTCGCAGCATCGCTTGCAACGGCAGTCAACCAGTGGCAGATCGATCACTGGCTGGAGAAAGACGCGCGTCTCCGCGCCTCATTGGTCGTACCCAGCCAGAATCCCATCCTCGCCGCACGAGAAATCGAACGCTTTGGCGATCACCCTGGCTTCGTACAAGTAATTCTTCCGGTCCGATCCTATTCCCTGTATGGAAAAAGCGAATACAATCCGATGTACGCAGCCGCCGTAAAGCACAATCTGGCAATAGGCATTCATTTTGGCGGTGCTTCATCGCTCCCTCCTACACCCGTAGGCTGGCCATCGACCTATATTGAAGAATGTGCCGATATGGCACAAATTTTTCAGGCACAAGTTCTGAGCCTGATCTCCGAGGGGGCGTTTGCGCGGTTTCCCGAATTGCGAGTGGTATTAATCGAAAGTGGATTTGTCTGGATGCCCGCCTGGATGTGGCGCATGGACAAAGAGTGGAAAGGCCTGCGCCGAGATACCCCCTGGGTTGTGCGTCCCCCATCGGATTACGTGCGGGAACACATACGCATGACACTACAACCGATGGACGCACCCATAAATTCTGAACACCTGTTGCAAATGATTGGGCAACTGGACTCAGACGAAATACTGATGTTTTCAACCGATTATCCGCACTGGCATTTTGACGGACCGGATGATGCTATTCCAAAAGGGCTATCCGATTCACTACTGGAAAAAATTTTGAGAGAAAATGCACGAGTGTTTTACAAATTGTGAGGAGATACTGCTATGGCAATGACAATGTTAGAGGAACCAGAAGTTAAAAAAAAGGAAAAGCTATCGGTAATCGATTGCGATATACACAATGTAGATGGATACCAATCTCCCGCCACTGAGGTCTGGGTAGATTATATGCCCAGCGCGTGGAAAGATTACCATCTGGGCATTGCAGGACGCAGACGCGCAGGTTCCAATTGTCCGAGAGCTGTACCCTTTGCAGCGCGAAACGATGCATTCCCTCCTGAAGGACCACCGGGATCCCATCTGGGCTTTATGCAGGAACAATTGCTGGATACCTGGGAAATGGACTACGGCATATTGAATCCGCTATCGCCTGCTGGGGGGCAACAAAATCTGGAATACGGAGCGGCGATTGCACAGGCGGTTAACGAATGGCAAATAGCCGAATGGTTGGAAAAAGATGAGCGGTTGCGTGCATCCCTGACTGTCGCGTATGAAGACGCCGATCTCGCCGTCGCTGAAATTGAACGCCTGGGCGATCACCCGGGATTTGTACAACTGATGTTCATGGCGCGCACAATGGAACCGTTGGGCCGACGTAAATACTGGAAAATTTACGAGGCAGCCGTTGACTACGACCTCCCCATCGGCATTCACTTTGGTGGCACGGGTATTGGTCCAATTACGGGCGCGGGCAAAGCAGCACATTATATCCAGGATCACGGCGGGATGCCCCTGGCATTTCAGGCACAGGTTACGAGCTATGTGTACGAAGGCGTCTTCGAACGATTTCCCGACTTGAAGATCGTTCTAATCGAAGGCGGTTTCGGATGGGTGGCACCTCTGATGTGGCGGATGGATAGCTGGTACCGAAAACTCGAGATGGAGGTGCCCTATTTGAAACGACTGCCCTCAGAATATATCCGGGACCATTTCTATCTGACCACACAGCCGGTAGAAGAACCTTCAGATCCGGCGTATTTCGAGCAGATGCTGGCGCACATGGACATGGATGACAAACTGATGTTTGCGACCGATTATCCGCACTGGGATTTTGATTCTCCCGACCAAGCACTGCGCTATGTATCGGACCGACGGGTAAAAAAACAAATTATGGCTGAGAATGCCCGGGAACTCTACGGATTGGACTGAACAAGAGGTGCATAATGTCAGAAAAAACCCTAAAACAGCGAATTCGAAATGGTGAAATAATACATTCTATTGGCGTGCCAATGGATATTGAAAAAGGAGAACTGACAGATATTCTGTCAAAACACGAATGTGACTATCTAAATGTAGATGCACAACACGGGCCTTTTAACGAAGCCCACCTGGTGGCTTTCTGTATCATGGCCCGGGAATTGGATTTACCCGTTCAGATTCGGATTAAACATACCCGCCACGCCTATCTAATCGGCAATTATCTCGATCTGGGACCTTCGGGGATTATGGTGCCAGAAGTCGAAAGCGAGGCAATTATAGATGAAGCCGTGAGCGCCTTTTATTATCCCCAGAAGGGCAAGCGCAGTTGGGGCGGCGTACATCGGGTGAGGCTGGACGAGCGGCCAGACCGGTTGGAATATGCCGCATGGTGGAATGCGTACGGATGGCTGGCAATTCAAATTGAATCTGTCGAAGCAGTAATCAATGCCGCGCAGTTAGCTAAACCAGGAGTGGATGTGTTGAACTTTGGGCCAAACGATCTGATGTTTAGCATTGAGGCGCATCCCCAATTTCCATATCGGACGGTAGAAGACTGCGTAAAACATGTGCTCGATCAGGTGAAAGACACACAAGTGAGAGTGGGCATGAGTGCCGAGACACCTGAGGAGCGAGACCAGTATGTGAATTGGGGGGTAACAGTATTTCCAAAGCGGATTGGCATTTAGTCCAGTGATAAAAAACGAAAGCGGCCTGTGTCGAGAGACATGGGCCGCTTATTCACCAGGATGCTCCATCCAGTACGCGATAACCTCAGGCTTGGGACGAGTCTTGCCCTGAATGACATTTTCGCAATAGTCATCCCCGTAGTAGGATACCGAACCGTCAGGATGGAAGTTGACCAAAAGCTCGAACCGCGCTGTCTTCCAGTGGAGATCAATGCTCCCCTCGCTGGCTGGAAGAATCCTTACCGGCGTTGCTAACTCAGATCTCTCCACCAATTGATAAAAAAAAGCAGCAGCGGCCTCTATGGTTTGTTCACAGTAAGCAGGTGCCCCTTCCCTATCCCAATCATCTTCCAGAGCAAGTAACCGCTCCTTTGCCTCAGCGACAACCTGAACATGAGAGTCCGAAGTCAGTTGATATTTTTCGCGCATTTGGGCGGAAATAGTTGGTGGAACAGTTACTGAGGCCATGATGTATTCCTTTTAATAGAATTTGATGTGCGATATAGAATATAATCATACCGCAATAAGCAGACAATTGCAAGGTACAAGATGTATATCTATCCACAGATCAGACCACACGCATTATGCGTATTTCGCCTTGAGCGTTTGTCCAGCCTCAGCACTTTTGCAGGCAAGGTCCAGGATGTGAATGGGACGGCGGGACCATTCAGGTGTGATAATCAAATCTTCACCCGTCGAGAGATGCGCGGCAATATTGTCATAGTATTTATCGTATTGGTGACCGGGATTTTTGCCAGAGGAAACAACCTTTTCCCCATCTTTTATCTGCAAAATTTCGTACGTCCCGCCATCAAAAATATAAGTACCGGCCGTACCGGTAATCTCGAGCCAGCCCTTGCGGGGGGCAGATGCAATACTCGACATCGTGAGATTGATCCAGGTCCCATCCTTGAAACGCACGATAGCCGTGGCCTCGTCTTCATTGGTATCGGACTGCCAGGGGGTCTCATCAGCCCAGAAACCGGTGTGTGCAAACCCGGTGACCTCCACAATATCCGATTGCAGAATCTGAAGCGAGTATTCGAGCAAATGAACACCCCAATCGTAGAGAATACCCCCTGAGATACTCTTACTACTGCGCCACCAGTCGCCCGGTCGGTTGTATCCCCCCATATGTGCTTCAATGCGATAGACCTCCCCAATAACCTTGCGCGAGTGAATCTGTTCGAGAGCTTCCAGAATACACCCATCCCAATGGCGATTGTGATAAGTAGAAAGAAGGAGGTCTCGCTTTCCTGCTTCGCGGATCATCGCATCGCATTCCTCAGTCGTGATCGCCAGCGGTTTTTCGCTGATGACATGGCGACCTGCGCGCAGGCATTGCAATGCCAGTTCGGCATGGGTATTGTGCGGGGTGATGATCACAACGAGATTGACATCGGAGTTGTCCAGCATATCAGACACAGATGTATAGGTCTCAATACCGGGAAATTCTTCTCGCGCGACCTTCAAGCGCTTTTCGTCGAGTTCTGCAACCGCAACAGGCGTCATACCCGCCTTTTTCATAAACGTAAGATGCTGACGGCCCATATTGAATGCGCCGCCGTAGCCGATAACACCCACTTTGATGTCTTCAGGCGTTTTGAAAGAGGACATAGAGTTGTACTTTCCTTTTTGAGTTGTGATTACTTCAACAAACCGGCATCTTTGAAAATCTGCTCGTGTTCGGCGGCGATTTTGTCGAGGGCTTCCTGCGCGGGCGTAACCCCATCAATCGCTTCGCCCAAATATCGTTGTGAAACCGCGAGCAACTCATTGTAAACAGGCGCATTCCAAAAGTCCTGGAGATAATCGAGCGACTCTGCAAAAGCACGGTTGTACGGAGATGCGTTTCGAAATTCTTCGCTATTGAGAATATCTGTATTGGCGGTAAATCCAGCGTCTTTGGTAATCCATTCTTTTTGAATATCGGTTTGCAAGAACCACGCGATGAATTGCTTAGCCAGTTCCTGTTGTTCTGCGGACGTTTTGGTCGAAATACTGAATCCCTGCCCCCCCAGACTCACCACGCGCTTGTCGCCAGCTTTGGGCACCATGAAAAATCCCGCCTTGTCCCCCATCTGTTTCACAATGCCGGGATAAAAGGCGAAATAGTTCATGCTCATAGCCGTCGAACCATTGATAAAAGCCTCGTAGGTTTTGCCATAGTCGAAATTGGTCGCGCCATTGGGACCGTATTGTAGCAACTCTTTCAGATACGCCAGAGCCTCTGCCACTTCCGGTTTATTGACATACCCATCCACCGCAAATTCGCCAAACTCACCCCACGATCCGCCAAAACCCCACATAAACATCTGAAAACCCATCGTCATCGAATCATATCCTCGCCCGGTGAGCAGAGCGCAGCCGTATTGTTTTTGATCGGGACGATGGAAAAATTCAGCCAGATCGCGGAATTCATCCCAATTGTCGGGAATCGTCAGATCGCGCCCGTATTTCTCTTTAAATGCCGCTTGCTCGGCGGGATCTTCAAACCAGTCCTTGCGATAGACAAATCCGACGGCATCGGTCTCGCATGGCGCAGCGTAGAATTTGCCACCACCGGGCGGGTATTCGCACAAATAACGCGCAGCGCGGGGATGAATTTTGTCGATATCAATTGCCGTGGGTAGCCAGTCCGTCAGATCGACGTAAAGGCCGCGTGTCGCGCCTCGTCCAATCCACTGACTATCGCCAATCACAATGTCAAAATCCGTTTCATTATTCCCAAAATTGAGAAAGACCTGATCCTGATAAGATGGCCAGGGAATCTGGTGGACTTTAACGGCAATACCCGTTTCCTGCTCGAATTTATTCCCCAATTCCTGAAGTCCATCCGCGGGATCCCACTGCGCCCACCATATTGTGATAGAGCGTTTCGTCGGTGTCGGGGACTTAGCTGGCTCACACCCCACAAAGAGAAATATCAGACCAAATAGAATACATGTGTGCCTCATAGCGCAATCTCCAGAGTTATTGTGTTGTATGTGATGGCGGTTTGCAAACAGCATGAACAAGGCGATGTGATAGCGAAAAAACAATGCCTTGTCAAGCATTATATAAACGCGAGGCAAAGGGCGTGATAAAGGCTTGCTTTTTTTGTTGAGCGATTTATTTTCATATTAAACATATATATCCTATTCGCTGTCATCCCTCCGGGATGCTGAACTCTCCAAAAATATGAGACTCTATCTATGATTGACGCCCTGCTACCCCTTGGTCTGCTCATTGTCGTGGGCAAGCTCTTCGAGGGTATATTTAAGCGTTTTGGCTTAAATTCAATCGTAGCCTATACAATAACCGGCACCCTGCTCGGTCCCGTCACAAATATAATTGAACTAACGAGCGAACTGCAAACCTTCTTAGGCATCGGTATCTTTGTCTTCTTCTTTCTGGTCGGCCTTGACGAGATTGATATACCGAGTTTTGTAGCGACCATTCGCGGGCGATTTTTTGTCGCAGCGATTGTGTCTGTGCTCGTCTCACTGCTCGTCTCCATCGTCTTCACATCCAGCCTCTTCGAAATCGGGCAATTCTCCCTCAATCTCGGTTTTACAGAGGGGCTGGCTCTGGCCGGCATCCTGTCGCTGACCAGTCTGGGACTTGTGGCAAAGGTACTCGCCGATAAAGAACATTTCAAAGAACCCATCGGCCTCGAGATATTCACCACAGTGATCATCGCCGAGTTGCTCGCTCTGCTCGTAGTCGGGTTCTCCATTGGTGAACATGACCATGAACTGAGTGTTGCCAGCGTGCTCTTTCTGCTGGTACAAATGACGATTTTCGCAATAGTAGCGTGGTTTTTATCAACGCGGCTTCTGCCTCCTGTAATTATCTTTTTACAGCGTTTTTTGGACGTGCCCGAACTATCGTTTGGACTGCTAATCGGTGGGCTTTTCCTGATGGTGGTAGGCGCTGAAAAAATCCACCTGCACGGCTCCATTGGCGCATTGCTTTTCGGCGCTGCCCTGTCAGGTCTGCCCCATCAGGTGCATAAAGACGTCCTGCCCGGTCTGCGAAGCGCGGCAGAGGGCTTGTTTGTCCCGCTCTTCTTTGCCTCGGCTGGTCTGCATCTGGACCTGTCTTTTACAACTCTGCCAATCGCGACCATCGTCGCATTGGTCGTATTCCCATCGTTGGGCAAATTCGCCGGTGCGTTCATCGGTACCTATATAGCTCGTCTAGACAACCCCCTCGCCCAGTCCACGGGGCTGATGGCAAAGGGAGTGGCGGAGATTGCCCTCCTCCTCGTCCTCTTTGAGAGCGGTGTGATCGGACAAGATGTCTTCTCACTATTCGTGCTGATGATGTTCGGCTACATTATACTTATGCCACCAGCAATCGACTTCGCGATCACCAAAGCGAAGAAAACCCATCAACCTAAGCTACCCGACTCCGTACCGCTTTCTTTTGCCCGCCATACGATGCAGGACATTACCGTCAATCACGTCATAGACAGAACGCGTACCTATCCCAACCCAGCACTCTCGGCCAAAAATTTTGTCGATTACTGGGCCGTACCAAATCAACAGGATTACCTCGTGGTCGATGGTGGTAATGTTGAAGGCGTCGTCTCGCTTCCCCGCCTGAAGGCCATGCCCTCGAAACTCAGGACAGATACGCAGATTGGCAATGTGTTGCGTACAAATCTACCACAAGCCCATCTCGACGAGCCAATTGAAGATGTGCTAAAGCGCATGGCGAATCATTCACTGTCCGTGATACCGGTCACAGATAGGGATTCAGGTAAATTTCTCGGCTCAATCACGAGTGAAAATATCCTGCAACTGGCTGTCCTGATTGACGAAATCGCCGAAGAATTGGAAAAGAGAGGCGAAAACATACCGTAGATACACAAACCCAACCTGATGGAGACTGGCGATGAAAATAGGAGTGACGCAAATTATCCTGGGCAAACTGACACTGGATGAAACATTGCAATTGTGCCGTGATGCGGGTTATGAGGCACTCGAACTGGTATTTTCACCGGAAGGTGATCCAAATGTAGATATGAGTGACCACGAGGTGCGCGGTGTCAAAAAACGATGTGATAACGCGGGCATTGAAATCAGTAGTGCGATTGCCAGATATGATAACCGGGGCAATTTTCTCAGCCGAGATCCGGCAGAACGCGAAGCTGGCATGAAGAGCTTGCGCCGCGCCATTGACGTGGCGCGTCTGGTCGAAACCGACGCAGTCTTACTCCATCCGGGTCAACTCCCGGTTGACGGTACATATCAGGACGCATGGGATGATTTCCTGGTCTCGATGAAAGAGATTGCGCCTTATGCCGAGAAAAAAGGCGTTGCAGTCGGCATAGAGAATGTGTGGAATAAGTTCTTGCTCAACCCAAAAGAAGCACGCGAGTTTGTCGATGCCGTGGACAACGATTGGGTCGGAATTTATCTCGATACGGCCAATATGATGTTTTATGGATATCCAGAGCACTGGATTCGCGGGCTTCAACACCGGATTAAACGGGTGCATTTTAAGGACTTTGTTCGTCAGCAACGCAATTTTGTACCGCTGATGGATGGGGATACGGATTGGCCAGAAGTCATGAAGGGGTTGCGCGATATTGGCTATGACCGATATGTCATCCACGAAGTAGGTGGCGACCGGGACGTACAAATTGAGATGGCAAAACGCATGAAACAAATTGTGGCAATGTGAGGACACCAATGGCAATGCGAAAGGTAGCAGCGATTGACGGGCAGGGCCGAATTTCGGTCCTTGAAGAACCGGTTGCAGACCCAGAGCCAGGCCAGGTTCAAATAGAAGTCACCGCGAGCATGGTCAGCCCCGGCACGGAGTTAGGTGGCGTGAAAAGGCGACGAGAAAATCCATCGGATGCCGCACCTCGCCCATTTGGATATTCCAATGCTGGCGTGGTCGTGGCGCAAGGTGCGGGGTGTGAAGACATACCTCTTGGAACGCGCGTAGCCTGTATGGGAGGCGGATATGCCCAACATGCAACCCATGCCTGTGTACCACGCAATATGGCAGTGCCCATTCCCGATGGCGTCAGCGATGAGGATGCCTCGTCTATTCATCTGGTCGCAACCGCCTTAAATGCCGTGCGGCGCGGCGCATTTCAACTCAGCGAACACATCGCCGTGGCGGGCCTGGGGCTTGTGGGACAGTTCACCTGTCAATGGGCGCGCATTTCGGGATGTTATGTAATGGGCCTGGACCAATTGCCCATGCGTCTAAAACAAGCCGCGACCTGTGGCTTGCTGCGCGGGGTCAATATCACAGAGGAAGACCCGGTAGAAGTATCTCGCACTTTTACGCGCGGTTATGGTATTGATGGCGGTGTAATTGCTTTTGGTGGCGATGGCACGCCAGCTTTTATCACGCTTAGCAAAATGATTAAAAAAGCACCCGACACACACTTGATGGGGCGCATTGTCATTGTGGGCGGCGCCCGAATAGAACACGGTTTCGCATCCGCGCTGGGTAATCTGGATGTACGCAGTGCCGCACGCACGGGACCGGGGTATCACGACGAAGAATGGGAACACGGTGCGGATTATCCCCCCGTTTTTATGCAATGGACAACGAGGCGGAATTTAGAAGAATGCTTGCGCTTCATGGATTCTGGACACTTACAAGTATCCCCCCTCATCACACATCGGGTCGCATTAGATGACGCACCCGAAGCATGTGAAGAACTCATCCAGAATCCCAACACTGCACTGGGCGTCGTATTTTTACCTTAAGAGGAGTCACAATGGCAGCAAAACGCTATCGCGCCGGTGCTATCGGTCGGACCGGACAGGGAAATTTTGGACATGGCCTGCATGTGCCCTATCAAAAAATCGACTGCGCGGATATGATCGCCGTAGCCGATCCGGATGCCGCCGGACGAGAAAAGGCAATTGCAGATGCCGGAGCACAGCGAGGGTATGCGGACTATCGCGACATGCTGGCGAAAGAAAACCTCGATATTGTCAGCGTGTGCCCCCGGTGGGTCGATTGTCACGAAGAAATGATCGTGGCGTGTATCGAAGCCGGATGCCATGTCTATGCGGAAAAACCTCTTGCTGGCGACCTCGCATCTGCAGACCGCATTGTAGCTGCTGCCGAACAGAACAACCGCAAAGTTGCCGTAGCGCATCAAGCTGTTTATCTCAGACAAGTACATCAAGTGCGCGATCTAATACGAGAAAATCGAATTGGGAAACTCCTATCCATGCATGCGTATGGCAAACAAGACCATCGGGGAGGCGGCGAAGACATGCTGGTATTGGGAACACATCTCTTCAACATGATGCGCTTTTGGGGTGGCGATCCCCTGTGGATGACAGCGCGCGTGACAGTTGGAGATCGAGAAATCGCGCCCGAGGATGTGCGGGAAGCCACAGAGCCAATTGGCGCAATTGCGGGCGATGGGGTGGTCAGCCTGTTTTCTTTTGGTAATGGCGTGGATGGCTCATTTGTCTCGCGGGCCAATCAAGCGGGAAACGGACAGGGTTACGGGTTGGTGCTGGTCGGAGAATCTGGACGGATAGCCATAAGCGGCGGCGCAGAAGCGATTGCCATTTACGAAGATGGCCTGTGGTCACCCTGGAGAGGTGGCCATACATGGCATGCGCTCGATCTTGCGGGGGATCACTTGCAGGAGACGGGAAATTATCGCGCCATTATCGACCTGATTGACGCCATAGAAAGCGATCGCGCACCCATTTCCAGTGATCGAGATGCGCGTTGGGCACTGGAAATGATTCACGGGGCGTACGCATCTCAAATTTCTGGACAACGCGTTATTTTTCCAAACCCCGACCGTTCGCATCCGCTCGAAAAATGGAATTCTGATCATTGATATGGTTGTGTTCAAGCCTATAATTTGATATTATTTTTAAAACGCTTTGTCCCTTGTGGAAAGGTCATAAAATGAAACTAAACGTATTGAAAGAATTGCCCCGTTCTTTTCGGGCATCCGTATTACTTGCCGGATGGCCCGGTATGGGCAGCGTTGGCATTGGTGCCATTGACTATATCCGGCGCAAACTCGATGCCGTCGCATTTGCTGAAATAGACATGCGATCTCACTTCCCGCCCGAAGCCATGATTGTAGAAGACGGGATGGCGACCTTTCCCGATCCACCTGCTCATATATTTTATGCAGTGGAAGAACACGATTTGATTATTTTTCAAAGCGAAGCGCAAATAGGCGGAGCACCCGGCGATGAATTGCTGGACAAAATTCTGGATGTGGGGCAGCGGGTGGGCATCGATACGGTCCTCACAGGCGCGGCCTATCTCACACAGGCCAGCCACAAAGAAGACGCTCACGTGCTGGGGGTGGCGAACAACACTGAATTTCGAGATTTGCTGTCATCTCACGGAATAGAGATATTAAAAGAAGGGATGGTTTCGGGACTTAATGGCCTGTTGTTGGGCTTTGCCAAAAAACGCGAACTCAATGCGGCCTGTTTTTTGGGAACCATGCCGCAATACGCAGCACCCATTCCAAATCCCAAAGCATCAAAAGAGATTGTGCTAACTTTGGCTGATTTGTTAAATTTTTCAGTCGATATGTCGGAAATTGACGACGCTGCCGAAAAGATGGAAGGCACAATGGAAGATATTGAGATGCAGATCCAAAAGACATTCTCCCACATGGACGATATTCCAGAAAACGAATTTCCAGGCGGAAAGATCGAAGAGGATAAAGTGCCGCAGTCCGTTATGGAACGCATTGAAAAGATGTTTCGCGAAGTGAAAGAAAATGACCAGTTTCACAAAAAAGCCAATGAACTCAAAGCAGAACTCGACCGTTGGAACCTCTATCCATTTTACGAAGATCGGTTTCTGAATCTTTTCAAATCTGGCCCAGGAGAAAGCAGATAAATGACTGACATTAAAATTGATCTTTACAGCGATACATCCACTGTGCCAACACAAGCGATGCGCGAGTTTATGTGTCGAGCAGAAGTGGGTGATGAGCAAAAGGGCGAGGACCCGTCGGTGAATGCCCTACAGGATATGGTCGCCGAGATGCTGGGCAAAGAGGCGGCTCTTTTTTTGCCATCGGGAACCATGTGCAACCAGATTTCTTATGCGGTTCACTGCCGTGCAGGAGATCTCATATTAGTAGATCGCACCGCACATCCGCTCATATCAGAAGCAGGTGGGGCAGCAGTGCTCGCTCGCGCAACGCTGTATCCCATCGACGGAAAAAATGGCATGTTCACACCCGAGCAAATGGCAGAGGTTATGGTGCCGTCAACGCGATACAGACCCCCCTTCCGCCTCGTCTGTGCCGAACAAACTACAAATATGCCGGGGGGACGTATATGGCCCCTCGAACATATACGCGCAGTATGCGACCTGGCGCACGAAAAAGGTACTTTAACGCACATGGACGGCGCACGGCTCCTGAATGCAACCGTTGCATCCGGCATTGCGCCAAAAGATTATGCCGAGTCTTTTGACACCCTGTGGATCGACCTGAGCAAGGGCCTGGGCGCGCCTGTGGGGGCTGTACTGGCAGGACCTTCAGATTTTATCCTCAATGCCTGGCAGTGGAAACAGCGCATCGGAGGTGCTATGCGACAAGCCGGCATCATTGCCGCCGCTGGTATTTACGCGTTAGAACACAACGTCGAACGAATGGCAGAAGATCACGCCAATGCAAAACGCCTGGCAAAAGGTATTGCAAAAGCTCCCGGCATCGGGATCGATATCGAAGGCGTAGAAACCAATATGGTGCGCTTTGACGTAGCCCAATTGGGCATCTCCGCCCGCGATTTTGGCGACCGATTGCTCGCCGAATACGGCATACGCGTAAGCGTCATCGGCACACATCTGATAAGATTGATCCCGCACATCGGCATTTCCAAATCCGATGTTGACGAAGCCGCCCAGGCTATATGTCGGTTGGCTGAAAAGGTGAGATGCAAGACGTGAAAATCAGATACCATAGCAATCTTTGGAGGAAGTATTGTGTGAGTCGGTCATAAAATTACAGAATTATCTATCCTGCGTTTGTATCAGGTGTTAATCATGCGCCAAACGCTGCTCTATCTTTTATTTTTCGTCGGATTCGTAACCGTAGATGCTCAGGAGCGTCCTCGCGTAGTTCGGACCTCTCCGGAGAACGGCGCGATGTCGGTAGATCCCGCGACGAATGAACTGCGCGTTACTTTCGATCAGCCCATGGCCACCGGTGTTTCGTTTGTGGGTGGTGGCCCCACGGCCCCAGAAGTTGTCGGCAGACAGCAGTGGATATCCAACACGACCGTCGTTCTCCCGATAAGACTCAAACCGGATCACGCATACTGGTTGAGCATAAATTCAGATCGTTATCAGAATTTCCGAGGAATCAACGGGCTTCCCGCTGTTCCATATCCCATCTCCTTCCGCACTGCTCCATCGGGCAAAGTGGATACCCTATCTCAAGAACTGAATCGAGAATCTTTGACTCAGTTGAGATCGGCCATTGAGGATCGGTATTCCCATCGGGATTTGCAAGGCGTGGATTGGGACGCCAGATTTGCCGAGTTTGAGTCGCGGTTGATTGACGCGAAGACGCGCGCCCAATTTGCCATGCTTGCTGGACAGCTTCTGGAGGTCGCACGCGATATTCACATCTGGCTCAAAGTGGGTGATGAAACTTTTGCCAGCTTTCGGCGAAACATAAGCCCCAACGTGGATCTCGACCTGATTCAAAAAACTGTCCCTGTGTTCCGATTCGTCAATGACGCAGTGGCTACCGGAAGATTTCAGGATGGACCGGCGTATCTGATGATTGGGACCTGGCGGCAAGAACAGTCCGGGGATATCGAAGCCGCCGGAGCCTGGATTGATGGACTGGCACCCGACGATACTTTGATTTTGGATGTTCGATTCAATAGCGGGGGAGCCGAGCAGTTGGCCAAGGAAATCGCCGGTCGATTTGTCGAGCACCCCGTGGTGTATGCTCAGCATCGCTTCCGCGACCCCTCTATGCCATCAGGATTTTCTGAAATTATGCCCCGAACGCTAAATCCGACGCCATCCGTCCCCGGTTTTCGAGGGCGCACAGTCGTTCTGATGGGACCGGTCAACGTGAGCAGTTGCGAGGCATTCCTGCTAATGATGAAGCAGGTGTCACAATGTACGTTGATGGGTGAGAAGTCTTATGGTAGCTCGGGTAATCCTCAACCCATATCCTTGTCGAATGGCGTAACCGTTTTTTTGCCCTCTTGGGTGGCTTTCACACCCGATGGAAATCCATTCGAGGGGAAGGGCCTATCACCTGATATCCACGTTGCATTTTCCACTGACACTACGGGCGAGGATCCGTTGATCAACGCAGCCCTTGATTTTTTTCTGGCGAGACCCGACTTTAGCGGTGATGGTCGCATTGATTTTGCCGACTTTTTGCTATTTGTGCAGCAATTCGGATTGAGCCGGGACGACGAAGGATATGATGCGAAGTACGATCTGGATAGCGATGGTACAATTGGGTTTGGGGACTTTTTGATCTTTGCCAGTGCCTTTGGCAAGTAGGCGTCATAATATAATTTGAGGAGATTACAACATGCCAGAACTATCTATTTCCACCTGGAGCTTACACCGCGCTTTGGGAAGGGCGTGGTACGATCGCACACCCGATGGATTTGTGAATCGAAATGGTGATGGGGGGCGCATAAAGCTACTCGATGTTCCCCGCGAAGTGGCATCGCATGGCATTGGGCATTTGGAAATCTGCCATTTTCATTTTCCCACGACAGATGATGCATTTATTGCAGACCTGCGCGCAGAACTGGACAGACATGGCGTATCGCTTTACAGCATCTTGATCGACGCCTGGGATATTACACATCCCGATACAGCACAGAGAGAAAAGGATCTGGCGGAAATTCGGAGATGGATCGACATCGCATCCACCTGTGGCGCGGCGAATGTGCGCGTAATAGCTGGCGAAGCAGAGCCAGACGCGGAATCCATAGCGCTCAGCACTCAAAATCTCCTGCAATTGTCAAACTATGCACGCGATTGTGGCGTGCGTGTCATGACCGAGAATTTCAAACGGCTGACCCAGCGCGCCGACCCTCTATTGGATATTCTAAACAGATGCGAGAAAAAAATCGGACTGTGTACTGATTTTGGGAACTTCAAAGGGGAACACAAGCTGAGCGACCTCGCAAAAGTCTTGCCATTTGCAGATACGATTCACACCAAAGCGGATTACGAAGATGGAGTAATGTTGCGAGACCAATTCCTGGCCTGTTTGGACTTGACGCGCGAAGCCAAATTCTCGGGATATTATACATTGATCTTCCAGGACCCCGGTGAAGAATGGACATATCTCAACGCGCTCAAAAGCGAAGTACTGCCATATTTATCTTGAGGATAATCTAATGAAACCGGTTCGCGCTGGCTTATTTGGCCTCACACATCCCCATTCAGGAGCCCATTTCAAAACTCTGCAGGCTTCTTCACTGGTCGATGAGATTATTCTGTACGACACCGATCCCTCGGCTCTGAACAGCTTTAATTCAACAGATAAAGTTGCGGGTGCTTATTCCGATCTCAGCGTACTTTTGGGATCTGAAAATATAGTCTTTGGTGTGGCCTGTGCCCGCAACAATCAGAACCCAGACCTTTGCCTGCGCTTATTCGAGCAGGGCATTCACGTCATCAGCGAAAAACCCATCGGGGCTTCGGTTGCCGCTGTTTCTCAGGTCGTGGATGACGCGATAAAAGCGGGCGTACAACTGGGCGTTATGTATCAGAATCGCTATCACCCCGCCTCTTGTGAAGCGCGAAGACTCGTCCAGGGTGGTGCAATAGGTCGCGTGACATCTTGTGAATCTCGGATGGTCACATCACAGGTAAAATTTCGCAACCCCAAACACTGGCTATTTGATCGGTCAATTTCCGGCGGCGGCATCTTATCGTGGTTGGGATGTCATTATATCGACCTGCTGTGCTATATCATGGACGCGGACATCGTCTCTGTTTCTGCCGTTGTCGATACGCTCAGTGGCGAAGACATCGATGTTGAAGACGTGGCGTCTCTATCCTTCCGGTTTTCCAATGGCGCGCTGGGGAGCATGCAGGCAGGATATCAACTATCAATAAGCGGCGCGGGTTATATGGGACCGAATTACGACACGTATATGGGATTTCGCGGCAATGAGGGCCGCGTGTTCTGGACGCCCTCAGGTGGCCCATCAGAATTGTATCTCGAAAGCGTTGCAGAAGGCTGGCACACCGCATCTCAGCGAACCTTTGATTATACGCTACCCGAAGTCGATGCTTATGGCGGGGCTTACGGGATCGCTTTTATGGATGACTTTATTCGATCTACTGCGGGCAAAGGCACGGCTCCAACCACTGGAGAAGACGCCTTGAAAATCGCCAGAATCATTGAAGCGGCATACAGGTCAAATGACACGGGTCAACGCATTGAATTAGGTCAGATGTGAAAGCACCTGCCCCAAACATCCTATTTCTCCCCCCTCCTCCAATAATATCCGTCTTACACCACATAAGTGATCAAAGGCTGATCCGTAAGCCCTGCGAGAAGATTATCCACCGTGCGCTGGGCCATAGCAATGCGCGTCTGGCGTGTGGCACTACCCAGGTGAGGGACTATAACCACATTGTCCATGGAAAGGAGAGGATGGTCGCGTGGAAGGGGTTCTGGCTCAGTCACATCGAGTGCGGCAACTGCGATCCAATTATTCTCAAGAGCTTCTACGAGTGCATCGTGATCAATAACACCTCCGCGTGCCAGATTGACCAGTATAGCGGTTCTTCTCATTCGCCTGAGTTGATCTCGACCAATCATATTTCGCGTTTCCTCAGTCAGCGGCATATTCAAAGTGACAAAATCCGATTGTTCGAGCAAAGCGTTGAGAGATACATAAGTCGCGCCTAACTCGATCTCGGCTTTGGGATCTGGCTTTCGGTTGTGATACAGCACATCCATGTCAAATCCCCGCGCCCGTCGCGCGACCTGCTTGCCGATATTTCCCATGCCGATGATACCCAATGTCGTACCGTGGATTTCGTGACCGATCAAAATGCGTGGATCGTAGTGTGTAAAAGCCGCACTGCGGGCAAAGCGATCCCCAATAACGATATTGCGAGCCGCAGCCATGAGCATGGCAAAGGTCATATCGGCTGTCGCGCCATCGAGCATATTGGGCGTATTGCCCACGGGAACCCCGCGCTGTTTGGCCGCTGATAAATCAATATGATCTACGCCAACACCAAAATTACTGATAACTTTCAAATTGGGCAGGCGATCCATAAACGCGCCATCGATAATCGGGTGTCCATAAGTGAGTAGCCCTTGTGCAGACGCGAATTTATCATCTGAAACATCGCCATGTGCCAAAATGTGCAGTTCGCAGCGATTATTCATCATCTCTGGAATTTCATCTGGAAGATCGACATCGACGAGAACTCGATATTGCATACGCGCTCCTTTCGCAAGTATCATTTTACAGGATACTTCAAAATACCACGCAATGAAAGATTTGACAAGATGAGTTAAGTATTGCAGGAGGCACGCGAATTGCGTAAATTGAAAGTGATCGTGCGTTTTAGAAGAACCGAATAAACACTGGAGGAGGGATATGAAAGGGTCAAAATTTGGTATCGCGGTCAAAAAATGGCGGTTTAAAGTATTGAGAAACTGCGTTCTAATTATGACGGCGTTCATGGCATTTGGACAGGTAGATGCGGGCGTCCTACCAGAAAACCCTACGCCTCAAGGAGGCGATATCGTCGGCTCCTGGGTAGCCGACAAGGTCAATCTGAACGCTTATGTTCCGGCCGCGCTCGTGGAGGCAGTAAAGCCTCTTACAGTTGCAGGCGAGATCAACGGCACAATAACTTTTGGTTCAGATGGCAGTGTGAAATCTGACTACAGAACAGAGACGAATATCTCTGCGTTCTTATTGGTTCAGATTTCGGTCGCTGTACTCGATACGAGCCAATACACAGGCAATTACACGGTCGCGTCCGATACCCATGCACTCACCATAACGCGCGAAAATGAAGATCCACTCAATTATACGTACACAGCTACCGCGGATTCACTGCATATCATACGCCCGCTTCAGTTAGATGAATTACTGGCCTCATTACCCGAAGCTGTAAGAGGCCTGGCCATGAATGCACTTTCTCAGCACGCCCCGCCAGATGATCCGGTTAGAATTATTATCACTTTTGCGAAAGCAACAGATACGGGAACACCTCCAACACCTCCAACACCGACTACGCTAATTGGTGATTTTGACGGAAACGGCGCAGTTGAATTTCAAGACTTTCTCCTCTTTGTCGCGCAATTTGGCAAGTCTTCATCTGATGACGGTTTCGATGCCCGTATGGATCTGGATGGAAACGGGACAGTTGAATTTCAAGATTTTCTCCGCTTTGTCGCCGCGTTTGGCAGCAAGAGCGATTCGTGATCAAGGCTCAAAATAGAAAGCGTTCTATGACCAAATTTATGGCAAGTGCTTATCTGATACTCAAATTGATTTGTCAGCGAATCGAGATCGATCCCGACCTTGTTCTTGTGATGTGGTGCAATCGCCCGGCCATTGAAATTTACGAGCCGGGCCTTTCTGTACGTCAAGGCTTGCAACTACATCGCGTAAAAAACGTTTTTCCATACGCCTCTACTGAGTATCCCAGAGTCGATCCCTTTGAGTGGGGCACAACTGCAACGACTCGATCGAGTTTGCCGCAGTCATCAGTTCAATGGCCCTGCACTGGACGCCCCTTGCATCTATAGAGGAGAATCGATCGCGGCAAGGCCTGTGCTGAAGGCATGTCCTCGAATGACTCTATCGGGGAGCCTGTATTCAGTAATGCCTGCTCTAACAGGTGTATCGTAGGAGGGAAATCCTTTTCCCGACCCTGCTGAGTTGGCATATCTAAAGCGTTGCGCGATTTTTTAATATTGTCAGGAGAAGTATATGATATTGCGGCTGGGAATAATCGCCATTGTGTTTTTGTGTGCCGAAATTTCCAGTGCTCAAGAGGTGTTTGAAAGCAGTGACCCGACGATCGTAGTTTCGGATGATTCGATAGCTGTAATTCTCGACCCTGCATTGAAAAGTGCTGTCGATTCTCTGGAAGTTGGCAATCCCGGTGCTGCTGCTGTCGCCTTACGCGATATTTTGGAAAAAAACTCCGCACACACACAAGCATTGCGCCTCCTCATATCAGCTTATTTGCGAGTGGAAGATTTTGATCGCGCAATTGACGTCTGCCAGCAGTTGGCCGTCCAGGACTCGACTGACGCAAGCGCTCTGGTCACGCTTGGATATTTATATCAGCAAATAGGCGATATGATTCTATCAGAGCAATATTACCTGCAAGGGCTTGCCCTGGACCCCGATGTCATCGCAGCCTATCAGGGTTTGGGCTGGATTTACTTGAAAACGGGACAATTAGAGCGGGCACTCGACATGGCCAGTGAGACTGCAGAACGCATGCCCCATTACGCGCTCAATTATATTTTAATGGGGCGTGCCCTGACAGCTCAGGGTTTTTTTGAAGATGCGGCAATTGCCTATAACCGCGCTTTTGCTCTGCAAAACGGTCTGCGCGATCAGTATGGTATTCTGCTTCAAGAATTGGGATTGAGGCATCGGTTGAGGCGTTAGGAGGCGGGGCGTGTCAGAAAAACCCAGACGCATTCGCGTTGACCGCGCAGAGGGATGGCTCGAAATGGATTGGGCAGACGATGGGATTTTGCGTGCGAGATTATCCGACGTGCGAAAAGCCTGCCCGTGTGCATTGTGTAAAGACCTGCGGGCAAAGCAAGATGACCAATTGCAGATGATTACTGCAGAACAAACACCATCAGCAGATCTATCAGATGTCGTTCCAGTCGGAAATTACGCCATCCAAATTCGCTGGACAGATGGACACGATACGGGAATTTATACTTATTCTTATCTCAAACAATTAGCACTGGCATCGCGTAGATAGAAAATTTATTCGGCACTGCCAAAAAGTGCTGTGAGGAGTGTACTATGAGGGTTTTTGCTGGTGTCGGATTTTTGGTCTTAATTTTTTTTGCATCAAGTGTCCAGGCCGGTTTTAAGCTCTACAATCTGGCGACCAAGGTTGGTTTAGATGTTGTACAGGCAAACGACACGCGGCATTTCTTTGTGCTTCAAGCAGATATCGCAACCGTATTTTCGCCCAATCTTCGCCTCGAAATAGGTGCTGAGACAGGTAGCGGGTCCGATCTTGACGGTACCGAGATTCAGGCGAGAGGCGGTGGGGCTTTTCTAAAGTACTTGTGGCCGCATAAATCGGGAACCGCATATGCGTATATGGGTGGTGGATTGGGGGTGAACCGGGTGCGGCGAGAGCGGTTGATCATCAACGAATTCCAAAACGAATATCAGGCTGCGCTTCACTTTATTCTGGTCGGCATGGAAAAACAATTATTGAACCGCAGAATGGAGATTTTATTTGAGGTTCGCTGGGTCATCGGCGAGGAGGAAGACGCAAGTGCCCTGCGCACAGCCGTGGGGATTGGCTTTAACATTGGCAAACCCTAATGGAAAGTTGATTAAGATCATATCATGAGGAGAGCCTCGCGTGCTAACCGAAACGAGATATGAGCATATTCAGGTCACCGAAAATCAAGTGCCATTGATTGAGGGCACAACAATGAAAGTGGTTGAACTAATTACCAACCATCTTGCTTATGGCTGGAGTCCTGAAGAACTGCATTTCCAACATCCCTATTTGAGCATGGGGCAGATCCATTCTGCATTGGCATATTATTGGGATCATAAAACAGAACTCGACCGGGATATTGAAAAACGACTGGAATCTGTTGATCAAATACAAAAAGCAACCTCGCCGTCCTCCCTGGTCAAACGTTTAAAGGCAATAGGTCTGGCCTGATGCCTCTTGCCCTGCCGCTATAAACACCTTTCCATCCCGTCAGGATAGACTTTCTGGCGGGATTTTTTCAATCCCCTTGTATCTATCGTATTTACCCTTCCACCTTCGCATTCGCAAAGAGATTACTGACGGATTCATCGTTATTGATGCGGCGGATGGATTCGGCGAGAATGGGAGCAACTGATAGAATTTTGATTTTCCCATTTTGGGCGCGTTTGGGCACGGGAATGGAATTGGAAACGACAAGCTCTGTAAGAATGGAATTTTCCACGCGCTCAACGGCAGGATCTGCCAGCACCGGGTGAACAATAGTAGCGCATATATCGCGTGCGCCTTTGTCTTTGAGTGCGGATGCGGCTTCGATGAGAGAACTACCCGTAGAGATAATATCGTCAACAATGACGATATTTTTGTCTTTCACTTCGCCAATAACGTTCAGAACTTCAGTTTTTTGACCACTCCAGCGGCGTTTATCCACAATAGCCAACGGCGCACCGAGCAGTTCGGCATACGCGCGCGCCATTTTTATACCGCCGACATCGGGTGCCATAACAACGAGATTTTTGAGATTTTTCATCCTGAAGTATTCGCCTAAAATATTAATGGAGTAGAGATGATCAACGGGTATGTCGAAGAAACCCTGGATCTGATTGGCGTGCAGGTCCAGGGTTAAAACCCGCCGCGCTCCAGCTGTATAAATCATATTGGCGACCAGTTTGGCTGTGATGGGCACACGGGGACGGTCTTTGCGATCCTGCCGCGCATAGCCATAATAGGGCACAACCGCTGTGATGCGTCGCGCAGAGGCGCGTCGCGCAGCATCGATCAAAATGAGAAGTTCCATCAAAGCGTCATTGGGCGAGATGCCTTCTTCTTCATTTTCACAAATAGGTTGAACAATAAAAACATCGCAGCCACGCACATTTTCATCAATTTGCACATGTGTTTCGCCACCTGAAAAACGGGTCACAGTGGCTTCGGCAAGCCGAGTGTCGAGAATATTGCAAATATCTTCTGCCAATGGTCGATTGGTATTACCCGAAAAAACTTTGAGATCGTAACCCACGTTTTCTCCCTCCTCTCGTCGAGTGCTCTGAATTGTCTGAATCAACCGCATTTTTACACCATTTCCCATGTGAGCAATATACTGTTGAGAAGATAGCGAATCAACCCCGATTTCAGGGTGTAATATCGCGCCTCATCAAAATGATCTGAATTTTGGAATTTGAGCGAAGCGGTTCGTTTAAATCAGTCTCTTCAAATCCAATTTTTTGATAAAAGAAACGCGCTGAATTATCTTCGCTGACCCATGCTTCAAGCGTGGTGGCCCCACCCTCCCGTGCCCATTCTATGACGGCGCGCACAATCTGTTCACCGATCTTTTGTCCCCGAAATTCGGGTGCGACCCACATCGCGGTGAGCATTACTGTATCTGGTGCCGTACGATAACATCCTGCCATCCCACAGGGATTATCTCCCACATAAGCCATGAAATATGCGCGATCTAGCAGAGTAGCATGGTCCCTCGCCATATCCTGCCAGTCTCTGTCAGTTCTTTCTTGACCTTCTGATAGCGTTGTACCAAAAGCATAAGGCGCATCTTCAAGTGCACGAAGGCGCACATCCCTGAGGATTTGCCATTGATCTGCGCGGATTCGGATAACGGATTGTGATGACATAACTCGTTACTCTGGTATGATTTTGGGATTTACAAATATCAATTTTTCATTATCAATGCTGCGATAATAACAGCCGTACCGCGCTCGACCATTTTCTTTCGTATGGCACGATCCTTCGCCTTTGAGACGCACGAGATAAAGCAGTGAATTTTGCTCGCAGTTGATGCGTACATCGACCAATTCGAGCATATCACCAGAAGTCGCCCCTTTAATCCAGAGTTCATTGCGCGATGTGCTCCAGAAAGTTGCCACGCGGTGTTCAAGCGCATAGTCGAGCGCCTGTTCATTGACATAGCCGATCAAGAGAACGGCTTTGCTATCCACATCCTGTACCGCAACGGGAATCACGAGATGGTCGGTTTGTGCAACCTTGCGTAGCTTTTCAAAATCGAGATAGATTTCTGTACTTTCTTCGAGTTGCTGATTAATAGACATAACTACTTCCTCCGCTCCAGACAGGTCGCCTTCTTAAATTTTCTCAATAACCGCGACATAAACACTCCCGACTTCCGGAATAAACCGCGAAATCTGCCAGCCAGTGCCTTTGAGAATAAATGCCATCTCTTTTCGAGATACTTTGAGATATTCAAACCAGGCGCCGATATAATGTTCGTATCGAATGCGAATTTTGAGCTGACACGAGAACTTGCCCCGCTCGCGATTCAATTTGTGATAATCCAGATGCGCTTTTCTCGTGGTGCTATAAGGATCTGCTGATTCGGCAATAATCCTCGCATCGGCAGATGTCATATTACGCATCTTTCGCAACAGCCATCGGGCGCGCTTCAGATTGCCAAAAAGACCGAAATTATTGCCCATCATGAGAATCGTATCAAACTGACCGATCCGAAAGGAAATTTGTGTTATACTCAAAACCCTGGCTTTTTTGAGACCGCGTTCTTTCGCCACCTTGATCGCAAGAGGAGAAGTATCAATGCCCAAAACATCAAAACCTTCTTCCTGAAGGTAGATCGCATGACGCCCGGGTCCGCAACCAATGTCGAGAATGCGTCCACGAACATAATTCATCGATTCTCGCTGATGCGGGGACCAGTCGCAATACGGATTGAAGTATGCACTGGAAGTACCAGAAGTTATATATCCATCTTCGCGTTCTGCAATTTCCTCTGCGGGTATGCCGCGATGAAAATCCCACATCATCCGTCCATAAGCATCGTCATTGTGTGCCATTTAACTCTCCCTAAAAAAAAAGCCCACTGTCTCTCGACAGCGGGCTTATTCATTTTATTGGACAAACTGTTATGACATATCCACCGCCGAGCGCGTCATGCAAAAAGTCGCAGACGTAGCAGGATGAGTGTGATGCTGGGCGGTATGGGCAAACGCATCCCCGGCCAAAACTGTGTTTGGATTTGAAAAAAGAACCGGGTTTTTGATCAATGTGTTCATAATGACCACAAAATAGAAAGTCTCTGTTTTCGCGTCAAGGTTTTTCTTTGAAAATGGGTAAACAATCACCCGCAAAGGGCTTGGCTATGAGTTCAGACTTGCCCTTTAATGATAGAGACCTTACATTGGTCCTGATTTGTTTCGTTTTTCAAATCATATCACACGGGAGATTGTGCTGTGCTCTACTGGCTGGGAGAGCAATTGTTGGACATCTATGGACCATTTCGCCTCTTTACTTCTCATCTATTTTTAGTTGGTGCAGGTACCGCGCTCGCCTGCGTGTTCACCTGGAGAATTTTGCCCAAATTGTGGCACCGATTACCGCGCGATCAAGGGCGAGCTCATGCTGTTGGCGCCGCCCAAAATAAGGGCAAACCCGTAGGGGCAGGCGTTATTTTTATTTCTATTTTTATTGTCGTCGGATTTTTATTTGTACCGCTTGGAACGCGCTATCTGGCCGCATTGGGGTGCTTGTTTTTGGCGATGGTGGTGGGGTTTCTCGATGACCGCTATGAGTGGAGTGAATACCGCATGGGGTTATTCGATCTGGTCATCTCTATTTTGGGTGCGATGGTAGTGTGCCAGATGGCACCGGTTGAAGTGTGGCTGCCGCTCATTAAAACACCGGTTATTGTCCCACCCTGGATTTATATCCCTATTGCTACGTGCTTGTTGTGGATGACTATTAACGCTACAAATTGCACAGACGGCGTAGATGGCCTATCGGGCAGTTTGTGCATGCTGGCATTTATTTTTTTAGGGGGTGCACTGTACGGCATTGTGGGGCATCGAGATATCGCTCAATACCTGCTTGTGCCACACTATAAAGAGGGCGCGAATTGGGCAGTAATGGCTTTTGTCATGACGGGGTGTTTGGTGGGCTATTTGTGGCACAATGCCAATCCAAGTGCCGTGTTAATGGGCGATGCCGGATCTCGTCCTCTGGGCTTATTACTCGGCATGCTGGTCCTGGCGTGTGGCAATCCGTTTTTGATTATTGTAGTTGCTGGGGTGGTACTGGTCAATGGCGCAACAGGCCTTCTGAAAGTCGCTTTGTTGCGCTTTTTAAAAATCGGCATTTTCAAACAGGTGCGTTATCCCTTGCACGATCACGTCCGTCAAAAATGGGGTTGGTCCAATACACAGGTACTGGTCAGATTTACGCTCTTACAAGCCATAGTAACGCCTCTTTTGCTGATATTATTACTAAAAATCAGGTGAGAAGTAAACGGAGGAAAATATGTCTACAAAAGCCGAACTCAAGAAACGCATTTGTGAAGCCATTGATCGACGTCGAGATCAGATTTGTCGCATTGGCGATCACATTATGGTGAATCCCGAGTTGGGATTTAAGGAATTTGAGACAGCAAAGCTGGTATCGCAAACAATGAATGAGTTTGGCGTGCCGTGTGAAACCGAGTTGGCGCTTACAGGTGTAAAGGGCGTATTGCATGGGAGCAAGCCTGGCCCAACTGTTGCACTGATCGGCGAACTCGACTCACTCGTGGTCTCCGGCCATCCCAATGCCAATCCCGATACGGGGGCCGCACATGCTTGTGGTCACAATGCACAGATCGCGGGATTGATGGGAGCAATGATGGGCATGGTAGATGCGCATGTGGTTGATGATTTGGCGGGCCGGGTCGTCTTTTTTGCCGTGCCAGCAGAGGAATTTGTAGAGGTTGAATATCGTTTAAATCTGGTAAAATCTGGTAAACTGAGCTTTTTGGGTGGCAAGCCCGAATTGATCAAGCACGGACATTTTGACGATATCGATATGGCGGTTATGATTCATACACATAGCGATGAATCATTGACCAAAGCCGCGGTCTCCGCCTCATCTAATGGGTTTGTGGCAAAGATGATTCGGTTTGTGGGCAAAGCCGCACACGCGGGAGGCGCACCACACCGGGGCATCAATGCCCTGAATGCCGCTCAAATTGCTCTGAGTGCCATCAATGCACAGCGTGAAACATTCCAGGACCACGATGCAGTTCGGGTACACCCCATCATCACCAAAGGCGGAGATTTGGTCAATGTCATACCCGACGAAGTTTGTATGGAAACTTATGTTCGGGGGCGCACAGCAGAAGCGATTCTCGATGCCAGTATGAAAGTAGATCGCGCACTTCGAGCCGGCGCAATGGCACTTGGTGCAACAGTAGAAATAGAAACGCTACCGGGATATATGCCGTTAAAAAACAATGCAGACTTGCAGGCACTCTATGAAAAAAATGCCAGAGCGTGTCTGGGAGAAGATGAATTTTGTGCAGTCGGCCACAGAACGGGATCAACAGATATGGGCGATATATCCTGCATTATGCCCGCGATTCATCCCTATATGTCGGGCGCTACAGGACCGGGACACAGCGTCGAGTGGCATATTTCTGATAAAGAGATGGGATATGTAGAACCGGCAAAATCATTGGCACTGATGGCAGTGGACCTGTTATACGACCGCGCGGCAGAGGCAAAAGCCGTCCTTGCAAATTACAAGCCAGAGATGACAAAAGATCAGTACCTCGATTTTCAAAACAATTTGTTCCAAACAGAAGTTTACAATGGTGAGTGAGATTGGGCGTTGATCAAAACACACAGGTTTATATCGAAACGCAAAAAGGATCAGGATTTTCAGGATGAGAGGATGATCAGGATGAAAGGCACAGGTTTCACACGCAATATCGAAACACAAAAAGGCCCGGAATGTATCGGGCCTTTGGTATCGCATAACTGTATTTTTTAAGCGGTCATACAATTTCCAGCATGCGTTCCACAGCTTTTAATGCGCGCACGCGGATATCTTCGGGCACTTCGATGATTTGCTCGTTATATTCAAGTGCATTGAGCGTGTCTTCAAGTGTAATTTCGTTCATATGTGGACAGCGAATGCTGCACAGACCAACCATTTCTTTATCCGGGTTTTCCGCGGCGATATTGTCGCCCATGCTACATTCTGTGAGTAGCAAATACCGCTCGGCATCCATTTCGCGCACATAATCAACCATGCGAGAGGTACTGCCCGAAAAATCGGACGCAGCGACCACTTCAGGACTGCATTCCGGGTGGGAGAGTACAACGACATCCGGAAACTGCACGCGCACATTTTCAATATCCTGAACCGTAAATTGCTCATGTACTTCACACCGACCATGCCAGCCGATCATTTCGTATTCAAGACCGGGTTTGGGATCGGAAAATCCCGTTACTGTGGGAAAAATAATGCGTTTGTCGGTCTCTTGCGCCACATTAGCGGCTAAGTACTCGTCGGGCAAAAAGATAACGGTATCCGAATTGAGCGATTCAACAACCTTGTGGGCATTGCCCGATGTGCAGCAAATATCGCACTCAGCTTTGACATCGGCATAAGTGTTGATATACGTAACAATCGGAACGCCTGGATATTGTTCGCGCAGATTGCGAACATCTTCCGCGGTAATGCTCGCGGCGAGTGAACAGCCTGCAACGCGCGCGGGCAAGAGCACGGTTTTGTCGGGATTCAGAATTTTTGCGGTCTCGGCCATAAAGCGCACGCCGCAAAAAACAATGGGATCGGCGTCGGTTTCTGCGGCTTTACGCGATAACTCGAGCGAATCGCCCACGACATCTGGCACAGAGTGATAAAGTGCTGGCTCCATGTAGTTATGCCCGAGGATAATGGCCCCGCGCTCTTTTTTTAGCTTGTTGATTTCGTAAGCCAATTCGGCTTTGTAGCGCAATTCAATATCGGGCACAATGCCCTCTAATCGTTCGGCCATCTGTTGATAGGTCTCTTCCAAAGTTGTGGCAGTCAGTGCCATAAGAGTCAGCTCCTGTTGTGGGGTAGCACCCCCGATGATGCGTGTGGATTTGAATAAAGATATAAAAAGACGGCCTTTGCTGCAAGGTTTCGGTTGTGCCCTCTGGCAAGAGACATTACTTTTTGTTTTGTAATACCTGGATACGGGACATGAAATTTGTAATTCGCGCGGGCGGTGTTGGCACGAGGCTATGGCCTTTGAGCCGCCAAAATAGGCCCAAACAATTTCACGCTTTAACAGGTGAACACACGATGTTGCAAGAGGCGGTAAATCGCCTCAATTCGCTGGCTAAAATGGATGATATTTTTGTATCCACCAGCGTAAAACTATTGCATAGCGTTCGAGAACAATTGCCCGAATTACCTCCTGAAAATGCGATTTTAGAACCAGCACTCCGCAACACAGGGCCTGCGGTAGGGCTTGAGTGCGCCTTGTTGGAAGCCCGTTTTCCCGGATGTACAATTGCGAGTTTGGGTTCTGATCACCACATTGGCAAACCAGAGGAATTTTGTCGGTTGCTCAAAGTAGCAGCAGACGCGATAGAGGATCGCCCAGATACCCTGTTTGTACTCGGTGTAAAACCAACGCGCGCAGACACGGGCTTTGGGTATATACAAAAGGGCAATGTGATTGCCAGAGTAAACAACGAGCCGGTTTATGTCGTAGAGTCATTTAAAGAAAAACCCGATGCGGCGACTGCAAAAACATATCTGGAGGGCGGTCAATATCTGTGGAATAGCAATATGTTTGTGTGGAAAGCCAGAACAATGCTGGATCTTTTTGCAAAATTTGAATCCGAGATGTATGCCCTGCTCGAACAAATTGGCACCGCTGCTAAAGTGGGACGAGATGCAGACGTCATTGCCGAGGTCTATCCGCAAATGAAAAACATCGCCATTGATCATGCGATTATCGAACGTGCGCCGGATATTGCGACCCTGCAAGCAGATATCGATTGGAGCGATATTGGCGCGTGGGGAGCTTTGACAGATGTCTTGCCCGTAGATGAAAATGGCAATTTACTACATGGCGATGTGCTATCGCTCAATGCGAAAAACACAACGGTTTATGGCGGCAAAGACAAAGTAATTGCACTGGTCGATGTCGAGAATTTAATCGTAGTCGATACGGGCGATGCCCTGCTTATTGTACCCCGCGATGGCTCTCAGCGCGTAAAAGACGTGGTCGCGGCATTGGACGAGCGATACGTGTGATCTGGAATCAAACTTTAAAGGAGATTTTATGAAGATTCTAAAAAGTTTATGTCTCGCGCTATGTGTGTTATCCTCTGGTATGGACACTGCCGATGCGGCATTTATCGATGGCGTAAACCTGGGTGGAGGCTTTATGTGGAACGACAGTATTCGCCCGCGTTTTGAATCAGCTGGCGGGATCGCTCTGCACACCTCTTTACATGCTAACCTGCCCGGTCCATTAATACTCGCGCCGTTTTACGACATAAGTTTTGCCAGCCCGGTGATGCAAACCCTGGGCCTGAGTCTCAATTATGCGGTTGGCATGCGCGACTTTGAATCCCACAAACTGTTTTTTGGACCGAGTATTGGACTAGTACTATCCGATGGTGCTTCTGAGCGCTTTATAGGTGGGGAATTGGGATACAAATTTCCAATAGGTGAAAAACTCGGGCTATTTGCCAGGATCAAATTTATCGAAGATCAAAATAATGTTGTCAGCGGATTTTCCGGACACATCGGCGCGACATTCAAACTCTTTTAGTAAACCACTTTACCAAACACCCTGCCTGTCCAATTCATTGTGTAGCAGCACAATACACTGAGAGGCAAACAACATTCGAGGCCCCACGCAAATTGGTTTAGCACCGAGGCGGCGCAAATATTTAGCCGTTTTTTTTGGCATTGTGAGATGGTCTGAAAAAACAAACGTCACATCCTGGGGAAATGTCACCGTACGGATGTCAACACCTCTGCGCTCGAGCACATAGAGCGATTCCGTGCTATCTTGCACAACGCGTTCAAATCCCTTTTTCGCCACAAAAAGACCGTCTTCAACCTGCCGCTCTTCGCCCAATGACAAACCTTTTCCAGCAGATAGTGCTTTTTGTACCACTCCTGCTAAAGTGCGTTCATCAAACCCACCCAAATAGGGTAAATGATCGCTTTCAAAACGCACGGTTTTCGGCGGATCCGAAGGTCCATCAAAAACGAGATGTACAGCAGTATTGGTTCGTATATTTTGAGAATAAAAAAGTGCATTAGCCAAACAATGCGCTACAATCTCCAATCGTCCAACTCGGTGCAGATCATCCAGCGAAAAATCTGGTGTGGTCGGGCCTTTGCGAGCGCGAAGAATAAAATTTCTCATAAGGAGCAAGTTATGAAACGCTGGGTGATCGCAATGCTGATCCTCACAACTCAGGTCAGCGCGGAAAATGAAAACAAAATGTCAACAGGGGATGGGAAAACCGATGCAATAATGGTTGAAATTCAAAAAAATGCCAGAGAAATCGCTACCTGTAAAGCCGAACAATCAACTGTCATTCGCGTTATGAATCAGGAACTAACGCTCAATGCCAGTGCAACCTTTAAGCGCCCCAACCTGATGCGCCTCGATACCTTGCAAGATCAAGTGATCATTTCACAACGCCTGTCGGATGGCGGCCTGATGTGGACCTATGACCGCGAAGAAAAAATCGTCTCCAAAGTGAACCTGGGGCGCGTCTATCGCATCACCAACCTCGAAGCCGATGCAGACCAGGCCGACCCCCTGCGTCCCTTTAGAGGTCTGGAATGGACGAGCATTCGCTACACCACAGACGAAATATTTGAAGAACGCCCCCACCGCGTCTTTGAAGCCAAACCCAAAGCTAACCTCTTGCACACACAACTGCCTACCCCGCCAGTCAAAGCACAATTGCTCATTAATCCCGAAGATGGTTTGTTGCGCCGGATTGGATTTTTTGATGCCGAAGACAATGAGATCATCGCGCAGACCTTTCACAATTTGAGTATCAATCCGGACATCAAAGACAAATGGTTTGAATTTATCGTGCCCTCGGGTGCCCACGTCATCGACGCTACCGACGACGCGATACAAGCCCTCAAAACTGCACAGTAGGGTGAAAAAAACATGACAATAACGCATTGGCGCATCGCTCTGTTTGTCTGGCTACTCTTAATTTTTTTTGGTTCAAGTGGCCTGCTATCGTTCGAGAACACTGAAAAAATTTTCTTTTTCAGTGAACGAATACACCAGGCGGCGCGCAAATTCGCACACATAGCAGAATATGCTATTCTGACCTATTTGTGTTTCCGATCTCTATGGACAGAGAACCGATTTACCTCCTGTGTATTGTGGAGCGTCCTGATATCCATTCTTTATGCAATACTGGACGAATACCATCAATCCTTTGTACCCAGTCGCACTGGCGTTTGGACCGATGTGGTATGGGATGGCACAGGTGTCGCAATCATCATCCTATTATTGTGGTATGCAAAACACAGGGAAAACGGTAAAATTAGACAGTGGATTTTATAGACTATTTAACAGGATACCCGACATGACAAAATCTGGAAAAATTGAAAAACCCAACATCCTCTTTATCCTCGCCGACGACATGGGTTGGGGCGACGTCAGCTATCACGGCTCACACATTCGCACGCCCAATATCGACCGCCTCGCAGCCACGGGAATCGAACTCGACCAGCACTACGTCTGTCCCATGTGTACCCCCACGCGCACATGCTTTCTAACGGGACGCCATCCCGGTCGCTTTGGACGCCACGCCACCGTCCCATCCAACGCCCCCGTCCTGCCAGATGACTATGAAACACTCGCCTCATCCTTCCGCAATGCGGGCTACGAAACCGGCCTTTTTGGAAAATGGCATTTGGGATCCTCTCCCGAATACGGTCCCAACCAATTTGGTTTTAACACCAGCTATGGGAGCCTGGCCGGCGGCGTTGACCCGTATAACCACCACTACAAATCAGGACCCTACAGCGTCACCTGGCACCGCAATAGCGAACTCATTGAAGAGCGCGGTCACGTCACCGACCTCATCGCTCGGGAAGCTGTCCAGTGGATCGAAGCGCAAACAGGCCCCTGGTTTTGCTATGTCCCTTTCACCGCTGTTCACACCCCCATCAAAGCTCCACAACACTGGATAGACCGCTATTCAGACCAGCGCTACGATCCCGACGACAACAAAGACCGCTCATTCAAAACCTATGCCGCCTACGCCAGCCAGATGGATCACGCCATCGGTCAACTCGTCGAAACCCTTGCCCGCACCTGCCAGCGCGAAAACACCATCATCATCTTCTCATCGGACAACGGCGCCATCCCTGCCGGTCCTCTTCACGACACGGACAAATACCCGGGCCGCCACGAAGAAATGCCGCGCCTGGGCTGCAATTTGCCCCTACGTGGTCAAAAATCTCAACTCTACGAAGGCGGTATCCGCACCCCTTCTCTGATCAATTGGCCTTTTCACCTGCAACCCGGCAAATGCTTTCATCCCCTGCACATAACCGACTGGATGCCAACCCTGACCAATCTCATCGGGTACACGCCCAACAGCGATCCCCAATGGGATGGCCAAGACATCTGGCCCCTGCTCACAGGCGACATCACCGTACCCGAAGAACGGTCTATCTTCTGGAACTTCAGAGGCTCGTCATTTGGCATGCGAACGGGCAATTGGAAATTGATATACGAAGAAGGCCAAACTCCCGAGGAAGCCGAACTCTTTCACATCGGTTCCGACCCCTACGAAACAACAAATATTACCTCCACACAAACCGACCGCGTACATCAAATGCTCGAACACATAGCCGACGAGCGAAAACGCGACAACAGTTCAATAAGAAATTAAAAGGAGATCTTATGTCCTACCGCAACGTCCTCTTACTCATTGCCGACGATTGGAGCCCCATTGCCGGATGTTATGGCAATAATGTTATCAAAATGCCCAGCGTAGATGCACTTGCCGCGCGGGGCACCTTATTTAAGCACGCCTTTTGCACCACCCCATCGTGCGCAGCCAGCCGCGCCAACCTGCTCACCGGACACTACAGCCACACGCATGGACAATACGGCCACTCGCACAGCATCCATAACTTCCACACGCAACTCAACATGCCGTCAATTCCCAAAACACTACAATCCGCTGGATTTACCACCGGCGTTGTTGGCAAACTCCACGTACAACCCGAATCGGTCTATCCCTGGAACTACGAAGCTGGCGGTGGCCGCAATGTGCGCGGTATTGCAGACAACATCTCAAAATTCTTTGAAAGCATTGACAACGACCAGCCATTCTATCTCCACGTCGGTTATTCAGACCCCCACCGCGACTTTGGCAACAAACAAACCTATCCCGGCGTCCCCGAAGTCACGTATTCGCCCGAAGAAGTCATCGTCCCCGATTTTCTGCCCGACCATCCAGACGTGCGACGAGAATTTGCCGAATACTACCAATCCGTCTCTCGCCTCGACACTGGCATTGGCATGGCCGTACAGGCACTTCAAGACGCTGGACGAGCTGACGACACTCTGATCATTGTCATGAGCGACCACGGCATGCCCTTTCCCGGCGGCAAAGGCTCTTCTTTTGACACAGGCCATCACTGCCCGCTCATTATTGTGCGCCCAAATGCCAAAGCCGTTGTCAGCGACGCCCTCGTCAACTGGAACAACATCGCCCCCACCGTCTTTGAATGGTGCGGCGTTGAACCCCCTGAAGGCTTGCCCGAAAAATCCCTCGTCTCCATCCTCGACGAGACACACCCCGAGGGATTTGACGAAACCTTCTTTTCTCACACCTTCCACGAAGTCACCAATTACTATCCCTACCGGGTTCTGCGCGGACGCAAATACAAATACGTGCGCAATCTCTATCCCGAACTCACCACCCCTTTGCCAAGTGACCTGTGGGCCTCGCCCACCTGGCAAGCCATACGCAACGAAAATTTGGAAATGGGCAAACGCCGCACGGAAAAATTTCTGCACCAGGACGCCGAAGCCCTCTTCGACATTGAAAACGATCCCATGGAATCCACCAACATCATCAACGATCCCGCAGTTCAGGACATCGCCGAAGCCATGCAACAAAAAGTTCGCACCTTCCGCAGGGAAACCCGAGACCCCTGGTGCCTGGCGTCTTACCACGCGGGCGAACCGGGTATGAGACCTGTCGCGAGGTGATCGCCCTTCATACAACAAAACAACCCCCGCCTGGACGTTCCGGACGGGGGTTTTATTTTTTACTCAGAGTGTGCAGCAACTAAAAATTGTAAGTCAGTCTCAGATCAACAAAACTATCGCGTCGCGTATCGTAGTGGATATCTGCTTTGTCGATACTGAGAAGATGAATCGCCTCTATGTCCAGAGACAACTGGTCAGAGAGACGCCGGTCCAATTCCACAGAGAGTGCGCGTGTAGAACGGCTCGCATCCCCCAGAATACTCGCGACAATTTCAGTACTCTGAACATCGTTGAATGCAATCCGCGTGGCAAAAAAGAAATCGTTCTCAAGCGTATTGGGCGAGCGACTCGGCGTCGCATTGCGCCCCCGCCCATCGTAATTCCATTCGCCGAGCAAGCTGACATCAACAGCCGAATCAAACACGGAATAAAACGTGTATTCACCGCCAAAGACAGAAGCCACATAATCTTCTTCCATACCCAGCAGATTTCGAGCACCCGCGCGCTGAATAGCCTCGAACTTGAACAACCATGAACCGACAGTCAGTTGCGCATCCAGTCCAAACTGACGAATCTGATCGTAGTGCTGTACCAATACCGGCGCACCGCTACGATCCGCACCCGGCATTAAAAAAGGCTCCCGACTGGTACCGTTGAACACACTCACACCAGCATCAAAAGCACCGAAACTCTGACTGTACCGTGCAGCGAAATCCAGATGCGCCTCGCTCTCGTACTCAACTTGCTCATCTTCCACCACGAGCGGGAGACGCAGGCGGCCGGATTGACCCGGAAACGTGCGCACCCGGTGATACGGCAAAACAAAAAATTCCACTACTCCCCAATCGCTGGACCAGGTAATATTGACCATCGGCTGCCCCAGCTTAGACACGCCGTTTGGATGCTCCACCAGATCAATCTGATTGACAACATCGACCAGATGTTGCGATTCTGTAACGCCCCAGAAGACCTGGTCAATACCCACGCGCAACTCCCATTCACCATCGCCGATCTCGCCGAATATCAGAAAATAGGCTTCGCGCAGATCGGCATGGGTGCGGCGTGGATCTGCATTGTCGTAGCGAAAGAAAGTCGATAGCGTGAAACTCCGCCCCTTGGCGTCTTCAAGATAGAGTTTGGGCACAACAACAAAGCCGATGGCATGCGCCCCCTGACCGGAAAAGGCACCGGCTTTGGGAAACCATCGGCTTTCGACATTCACGCGCCCGGAAAAATCGCGGTCAATTCCAATTTCGGCATGTGCGCCAACAGCAAAGACCAGAACCGAAATCCAGACAGCGCCGAAAGGTAAAATATGAAGAGCGGTACGACGTAACATCAACGCACCCGTTTCAGCCCAGTTTGTGTGAAATCGCGATCGTTGAGATCAGTCTGAAACTCAAAATCCGTCCAGGTCAGAACGGTACTTTTCCCGGTTAAATGATTGACCATCGTCATCTGTCCAGCGCGCCAGTAACGCTCCAGGTACTGCGCGTAGTTTTCCAGAGTGAGCGTCTTCAAATGGGCATCCTTGCGGTCGTAATACTCTACTTTCCAGACGCGCAACTCATCCTTATCGCGCCAGACCACCTGGCGACTATAGCCCGATTTCTTATCCACGGGCAAGCGTTCTGTAACCGTGCATGTCAAATCGCCATATGCCTCGTCGCGCAGGTAACGATAGGTAAATTTCTCCACAGCCTGAGGGGTCAGGTCCTCATAAGCAAATTCACTTCCCATAAAAGAGCCGGACTGATTCGACGAACTAATGCGTTTGACGCGTTTCAGAGCGGGCAAATAAAGCCATTGGTCATCCGCGCTTTCCCGATGAGCGTGAATAAGCAACGCCGTTCCCTTGACATCGCGCGGCTGGTCAAATACAAATAGGCTCTTGTCGCCATCTTCGGAGACTTCGAGAACCTTTACCCGGAGTTGGCGCTGGCTCTCTTGCCCGTGTTTGTTGCGCAACACCATGGTTTGCTGAGCCGTAAAATTGCCAAAACCCTTCTCGCGATCCTGGGAATCCTGTGCAATTTTTAGCCCGGTTTCCTCCGCAGTTTCAGAACGAACAGATACTGATACGCCGAGACAAAATGAAATGATTGAAAAAAGCGCGAAAAGCAGATGTATTGGTCGTACTGGTATCATGAATTTCTCCGATCAATAGCAATCAGTAGAGTTGGCAAAAGTAAAAAGTCGGCAACAAGCGCGAAGACAATCGTAATCGTGACCAAAAGGCCGAGTGCCCAACTCACCTCAAATCCCGATGTGGCGAACACCAGAAAGCCCACTGACAACACTGCGGTCGTCGTCCATAACGCATGGCCCACCGTGTTAAAAGTATAGCGCACGGCCTCAGGAGCAGGAAGACCCTCGCGCCGGGCTTTCAGATATTTGCTCAGAAAATGAATCGTATCATCCACGACAATCCCAAAAACAACGGCAATCACCACCGAAGAGGCAATACCCACATGACCGACGAGATAGCCCCACAGACCGAAGCTCATAATCGCGGGAATAAAGTTGGGCAGAAGACTGAGGAGACCGACCCGAACACTCTTGAAGATCCAGATCAAAATGAACGAGATAAGTGCCATCGCAGTAATCGTACCGCGTAACATGCTATTGATATTCCGCAGCGTCAGATGGGCAGCGATCATGCTCAGACCCGATGCTTCGTTTGCAAAAGCGGGCGCATTGGCGCGAAGCCAGACCTGTGCGCGCTTATCGAGTTCACGCAGATCTCGCGACCACGCATTCCTGGTCACGACACTCAGGCGAGTAGCGGATTTTGCAACATCTATGCGGTCATTGAGATCGCTACCGAACGGAAGCGAAAACTCGTAAAGCAACAGATACTGCGCCGCCAGGTCCGGGTCTTGGGGCAAGCGATAAAAGGCAGGATCGTCGCCGTGCATATTTTTATTGAGGCGTTTCATAATATCCGAAAATGCCTGGACATGGGTCACTTCGGGTTGCGTCCGATACCACTCGGCAAAAGCATCAACTCGGCGCAGATAATCCGGATCGGTAATGCCGCCTTCGCGCCCTGCACTCAACGAATATTCCAGCTTATCCACACCAGTCAGGTTTTCAATAATATAATCCGTATCGCGCCGGAACGCATAGCGATCATCAAAATACTGCGCCAGATTATCGCTCAATTCGATGCGGTGAACGCCGATTATCAGGACAATGACTACCAGACTGACAAACCAGAGCAAAAATTTGCGCCGGGCAATGACAAAGTCGGCAAAGCGATCAAAAAAGACAGTTCCCTCGGACTGAACACGGGGGGCGCGCAACGGCAGAATCGAAAGCAATGCCGGCAATAGCGTCATGGTGTACACAAGCGCACATAATACACCAAATGCCACGTAATTGCCCAGAACGTGAAAAGGCGGCGAATCTGAAGCATTCAGACTGAGGAACCCAATCGCCGTCGTGACCGAGGTGATAAATATCGGATAGGCATTGATACGGATCGATTCGACAATCGCCGCATTTCTGTCCAGACCGCGCCTCATACCCAGTAAAACACTCGTGACAATGTGTATTGAATCAGCAATGGCGATCACCATCACGATAATCGGCACGCCAGCATTGGTGGGGCTGAACACCACGCCATTCCACCCGGCGAATCCCATGGTCGTATTGATGACAAATACCAGCACGGCGACAATGGCCAAAGTGCTGAGAATCGAGCGCAGGAGAATAATAGTGGCACCTACAATGATGAGAAACACAATAGGCGTCAGGGTCTCCATGTCGTTCTTCGTAACATCGGCGAAAGTCCGATCCATGACGACATCGCCGGTCAGGTAATAATCGATATTCGGGTAGATCTTGCGGGCTTGATTGAGAACCGAATTGAGATAATCGGTAATTTCGACCACTGCCTGATCCGCATTTTCGGGCAAGATAAAATTAATCGCCACCCCTGCCGTGCGCCCATCATGAGATACCAGACGCCCCACAATTTCGATTGCATTCAGCGCGCTCTCTTCGATACGCGCCACATCGACATCGCTCAGTGAAGATGCGTCATCGACGAGCGGAGCAACAACCAAATCGTCATTGAGTGCTTCGCTATGGGTATAATTGGTAAGGGAATTGACGCGACTGGAATAAGGCGCACGCCAAGCAGCTTCGGTCAATTCTTCAACCGCGCCAAGCGCCTCGCGAGTGAACACCGAGCCATCTCGCGGCGCAACAGCAATCAGTACCGCTTTGGAGGCCGAATACGTGTTCTCCAGAGCGTCAAACGCGGCGAGTTGCGGATTGTCTTCGCCAAACAGAATGCGGTAATCATTCGTAACAGTGATGAAGCGAACACCTGCCGTAATAGCCAACATGACCAGCGTTGCGAGCGCAACGACCAACCATCGATAGCGCAAAACTGCATCGGTGTAGCGTTCTAATTGCAAAAGTAGTCACTCCTTCGACCATTTCGGATTAAGTGCGAAGACGAGTTGTTCACCGAGGCGAATGCCTGGCACTATCGACACCGCTAGTGGATAAAGACCGTCATACCTCACCACGGCTTTGACTCGTCTGCGTGTAGCTTGTCGGGCAATCGGTAACTTATTTTATGTTCTTCGAGCGTAGATACGTTGAGCAAGGCCATGAAGTTTTGGGTACGATGACCCGGTCTCCACCATAGCAGGACATTGAGGATATCCTGGATTCTGCGCCTCAGCCGCAAATATGCCAGTGTCCCGGTCCTGGATATTCGACTTTTTGGAAACATGAGTTGGTCGGCGAGTTCGTCTCCAATCAACGTTCGGGAAAGGCGGTACCCAAAACCAGATAGATTATCTCGCTCTTTCTCGTCTTCAATACCGATCACGTAAGGAGCCGAGGCAATCACCGAGTTTGCCATAGCAATAGCTTCCAGACCGGGAGGCGGCTCGCAGATGTAACCCACGCGGTATATTTCGCAGGCTTCGGTCTCATTGCTGAACATGAGTGCATCGGGCACACCCATCAGATGAGCGGTATAGCGCCATATCTGCATAAAACTGTCGCGTTCTTCATCGTTTAGACGTGCGCCAATTCGCGTGGCTGACCGCAACAGCATCCCGGAGAAATTACAGGACGCGAGCGCGATGTGGGCAGCACTGATCGGCATGCCGTGGGCTTCATGGTCCCACTCCTCAGAAGCGAGAAGATGCCGCCTGACCTGTGCATGTACCAGCCGCAGACGGACAGACAGTTTCCAGCCCTCGCCATGCCGCTCCAGGCCACCCGGCAACATAATCTCTAAGAGGTGAAGTATATTTTGCTTTAGCCGCCGCACCCCATAATCGGTCAGCCTTCCTGTGGTGAAAAACGATTGGCTGATCAGCGTCGTGAAACCCTGTACAATAATATCCACGACGAACGAGGTGAGAAACAGATCCGAATAGGCTTGGAAGCCACGGCATCCGGGATATACTGAATCGGGATCAAACCACGCGGGCGGAGTCCCGATTTTCTCAAAAAACGCCCGTACTGCCTGCGGCGCATCACGCAGTTTTTCCTCATCCAGATCCATTCCAGCCCTGATAAATACGCCCTGTTGCTTCTCGTCAATACCGGCTAATCCATTGATCAGAGCATCGGCATCGGGATCGCCGATGAGCGTGTGCTGGATGTATGTTTTGGCGAGGTCGGGATCGGTCAGAAGGGCCTCTTCGTACCCGGGTTGATATGAAGAAGGTATCTGCAATTCAGCACCTCATTTTAATCCAAATTCTCGAGGTCAGTTAGCGAAACACATACTTAACTTGTTAATAAAAAAACTCTTCAAGATTAAAAGAATATTTGAATATCACCAATTTTTTGTCAAGTTTTATTTGGTAGTTTGTCTGCCTCATCTCGCCTTACCACCAACTCGCCGCATCTGCATGCAGGCGATTGGGCAAGCGGTAAGTGATCATATCTGGCTTGAGCATAGATATGTGGAGCAAGGTTATGAAATTCCTTGCACGCTGCCTCGGTCTCTTCCCCCACCGAAAAATGTCAATAATCTCCTGAATTCTGCGCCTCAGCCGCAAATATGCCAGCGTTCCGGCCCCGGCAGTCCGACTTTCTGGGAACATGAGTTGATCGGCGAGTTCGTCTCCAAGCAACGACCGGGAAAGGCGGTACCCATAGTTAGACAGGTCATCTCGCTCGTCCCTGTCATCAATCCCAATCACTAAAGGGGCAGAGGCAATCACCGAGTTTGTCATAGCGATAGCTTCCAGACCGGGGGGTGGCTCGCAGATATAACCCACGCGGAATATTTCTTTGGCTTCGTTTTCGTTGCGGAATAGTAGAACATCGGGCACACCCATCAGATGAGCGGTATAGCGCCAGATTTGCATAAAACTATCGCGCTCTTCATCGTTCAGGCGCGCGCCAATCCTCGCGGCTGAATCCAGCATCATTCCGGAAAAATTACAGGATGCAAGCGCGACGTGAGCAGTGCTAATCGGCATACCGTGGGCCTCATGATCCCAATCTTCAGAAGCGAGAAGATGTCGCCTGATTTGCGCATGCACCAGCCTGAGACGGACAGATAATTTCCAGCCCTCGCCCTGCCGCTCCAGACCCCCCGGCAACATAATCTCTAAGAGATGCCGAATATTCTGTCTCAACCGCCGCACACCCCAATCGGTCAGCCTTCCCGTAATAAAAAACGACTGGCTGATCAGCGTTGTAAAACCCCGTATGATGATATCGGTGACAAATGCGGTGAGAAACAGATCTGAGTACGCGTGGAAGCCACTGCATCCTGGATATACGGACTGTGGGTCGAACCACGCGGGCGGAGTCCCGATCTTCTCAAAAAACTCCCCCACTTCCCGCGGCGCATCACGCAGTTTTTCCTCATCCAGATCCATCCCTGCCTTGATGAATTCGCCCTGTTCCTCATGGTCAATGTCGGATATCGCGTCGATTAAGGCATCGGCATCGGCATCGCCAATGAGCGTGTGCTGGATGTATGTTTTGGCGAGATCGGGATCGGTCAGAAGGGCCTCTTTGTACCCGGGCTGATAGGAGGAAGGTATCTGCATTCTATCACCACATTTTAATACAAATTAGCGAGGTCAGTTAGCGAAACACCTGCTTAAACTAAAAAATATTTAAACACTACCTATTTTTTGTCAAGTCTTATTTCTTTTTTTAATAGTTTGACTACCTCATCTCGTCAAATGCCCCCCATCTCGCACACAATCTCGAACTCCTCCTTTGTCACCGGCTGAATTGACAACCGCTGCCCGCGCTGAACCACCTTCATATCTTTGAGCTTGGGATTGTTCTTGAGGTCTTGCAGGCTGACATAAGGCTCAAATGCTTTTGACCATTGCACATCAAAGGAAAACCAGCGCGGATCTTCTCTGGAAGCCTTCTCGTCGTAGTACTCATGCTGCGCATCGAATTGAGAAGGATCGGGATATCCCGCACGCACAATATTGGCAATACCGGCAACACCGGGATCTTTACAATTCGACTGATAGAAAAGTGCCTGATCGCCTTTTTGCATTTCGTCGCGGATAAAATTGCGCGCCTGATAATTGCGCACCCCTCGCCAGTACCCAATCCCACTGGGCCGATTGCTCAATTCTTCAAAAGAGCACACATCGTACTCGCACTTTACAAGCCAGTATTTTGGGTCCATAGCATCCTCACAATTATTGTGCGGCGTCTTTCCATTTCTGATAATTTGGCGACAGACTCAGCGCGCCATCGAACTGCGGCACGAGTTCTCCATTTTGCCCCCTCGGATCACCCCGGTTTTCATTCACCTCTGCCAATCGCCTGCGCCACATTGCAATACGCGCTTCATAAGCCGGATCCCCGGACAACTCGCAGCATTCCAATGGATCGTCATCCAGATTAAAAAACTGTTCTTCTCCCGTGTGATGAAACCAGATATACTTCTCGTGCCCATCGGTGACATATTGCATGCCGTGTTCTCTTGTATAACACGATGTATGTTCGCCCTGTACAAACGCACGCCACCCCTCGTCATCTTCTCGCGCAATATCCAGAAGAGACCGCCCATCTACAGACTCTGGTATATCGACCCCAGCAGCATCGAGCAATGTGGGCATCACATCGCGCAACTCCACCGGATGATCGTACTTCACCCCTCGCGCCACATCGCCCCATGTATCGGGATATTTAACAATAAACGGAATGCGCGCAGACCCTTCGTAAGCGTAGGTTTTCCGCCAGTGGTGATGGTCGCCCATCATATCGCCGTGATCAGATGTAAAAATAATCAGGGTATTGCGGTATGCTTGCGGGTCCCGATGGCGCAACTCGTACAGCACGCGCCCAATCTGGTGATCGATAAACGTGATATTGCCGTAATACCCCGCACGTCCCCTGTGCGTTTCGACATCGGAGCGATGCGAACGCGGCGCATTGACATCGGCGATCTTTTTATCAAACTCCGCTGCCCAATCCCCTACAGCGGCTTTGGGGATATCATCATTATTGATATACATATCCCAATACGCCTGGGGCGCATCATAAGGCGAATGGGGCCGCGCAAACGAAAGCCACATAAAAAACGGTTTGGTCGGGTCGCGCTGCTGCAAAAATTTAATCCCCTCGCTCGCCGTCCAGTGCGTCGGATGCAAATGCTCGGGCAAATGACTGGGCCGCGCCATCCATGAATTCCAATCGACACTGTGATCCCGATACCCGTAAGCACCTTCCTTGTGCTGATCAAAAAACAAGTGATAATCGCTGATAAAATCTCCCGCCCGCCGTCCACTTTCATCCAGCACCATGTGGTGAAAACCATAAAGCCTTCGCTGCGGGGCATGGTGCATCTTGCCCACAGCCTGCGTGTGATATCCCGCCGCTGCAAGTTCTCCTGGCAATGTCGCTGGATATTCCAGCGGATGGCTTCCCGTCATCGTCAACCGCCCGTGATTCCATTGATCCATCCCCGTGATAATCCCCGCGCGTGCAGGCGTACACGATGGCACCGACGTATATGCGTGGGGGAAATGCGCTCCCCGCTCGGCCATTTCATCGAGATACGGCGTCTCCAGCGCCGGATGCCCATCACACCCGAGGCAATCTCCGCGCTGTTGATCTGTTGTAATCAACAGCAAATTTGGTCGCTCTGACATTTTTGTATCCTCTCACTTTTCCCACACCGATTTCAACAACCGCACCCAATTTCCCGACAACACCTTTTGAATATCTTCAGGTGAATATCCGCGCCGTTCAAAAATGGGCACCAGATTTTGCAAATCGGCAATTGTATTTAAGTCTCTCGGCGACTGTTCCTGGCCATACCCCCCATCCAGATCTGTCCCAATACCCGAATGATTCGCATTGCCAGCAAGCTGACACACATGATCGATGTGATCGACCACAGTCTCGAGCGTCGCCTTTGTCGTCTGCTCATAACACGGCACGCCCCGCTTCCACTCTGGATCGAGCATCCACACATCAAAAGCCGCGCCAATAACTCCCCCGCGTTCAACAATCGCGCGGATCATATCATCAGTCAACTGCCGCTGCCCGGGCGTCAATGCCCGACAATTGTGGTGGCTTGCAGCCACCGGCCCGTCGTAATAATCCAGAATTTCCCAGAAAGCCCGATCGGTCGTATGCGTCAAATCCACAATAATCCCCGCGGCTTTGAGCGCGTCGAGCAATGGCCTGCCCCGATCCAGCAATCCCCCTTCCGTCCCTGTCCCGTGGCAATAAGAACTCACGCCATAATGCGAAATACTCACCATTTTCAAGCCCAAATCCCGCCATTCGGACACCTGATCGGGATCGAGAATCGGATCGGCGCTTTCCATCGCCAGCACCAGCCCGATGGGGGTATCTGCCGAAGGCTGTGCCCATGCCGCAACGCACGCGTCCAAATCCTCAGCCGTATGAATCTGCCGGATAATCCCTCGCCGTTCCATCGCCTTATAAAAGGCATAATGCCCCATCCCGACACCATGACATTGCGTCTGATCCCACATCCCCGTGCGCGTCCAGCGATCATTGGTATCAATACGCGACATCACCGTACCAAAAACAATCCCCACTCGCCCCCTGTGCAACTCGGGAAACGTGGTCGTACACGACCCAAAACTGCGCGTAGTTGGTTCCGAGTCGTGCACCCGCACAGTTGCAGCGGGCTGCGTGAGATCGCGGTTGACCTGAATGGCGCAAAAGGCGAGGTCTAAATGGCTATCGACAATAAAGTAAGTATGATCGGACATATCATCCCCAGGCCGTAGTAAAAAATCGCACCAAATTCCCATGTGCAAACCCCTTCACATCGTCTTCTCCATAGCCGTGATCGCGCATGAGATTTAAAAAACGCTGCAAATCGTCAATCGTATGATAATCTGTGGGCGAAAGCTCCAGCCCAAATCCACCATCCAGATCCGTCCCATAAGCCACATGATCCGTGCTGCCGGTCAGTTCGCAGATGTGATCGATGTGTTCGAGCACTGCCTTCATCGGTCGGGTTGCCGTGGTATAATGCGTACTCGGATCGTCCCAATTCCATGCAGGAGACAGCATCTGCTCGGCAAAAACCATCCCAATTACACCACCCCGGTCTGTAATCGCGCGAATCATATCATCCGACAAATGCCGCTGCCCCGGCACCAATGCGCGACAATTGCAATGGCTGGCATGCACTGGTCCCTTCCAATAATCGAGAATATGCCAGAAGGTGAGGTCTGCCGCATGCGTCAGATCCAGCGCAATATCGGTCTCAGACAGCGCGTCCATCAGCGCGTAAGCCGGAGGATATAGCCCACCCACCGTACCTGTGCCATGCCCATACGTATTGGCGCCAAAATGCGTCAAAGACACAGAGCGCAATCCCGCTTCATACCATTCGCCCACCTGATCGGGACCCAGAATCGGATCGGCGCTTTCCATCGACAAAATAAGCCCCACGGGCGTATCGTCCGAGGGGTTTTCCCAGTCTGCAACACAGGCATTGAGATCTGCAACAGACTTGATAAACCGAATTTCGCCACACCGTTCCAGCGCCCGATAATACGCCAGATGAGATTGCCCGCGCGCATAAGCCACATCCTGTGTGCGCACCGCATTGTGCGTATTGTCCTGTGGATTTTGCACGCGACACATAATGGTCGAAAGCATAATCCCCACGCGCCCTTTGCGCATCTCGGGCAAACAAACAGTAGGCGTAAACCGCTTGGGCTGTGGTCCCAGGCGTTTCTCCAGCGAATCCGGATGAACCGACAATCCCCCCACCATACTGTCTTCGCGCTCGCGCAACACATATACAGACTGCGTGAGATCCCGGCGATAAAACAGCGCGTTAAACGCCATATCAAGATGACCATCAATAATCAAATATTCGCGCATATCCAATATCCCATTCAAAGGGTTTGCTCGCTCACGAGTAACGTAGCAAGCAAATCGCTCAAGTGCAAGCACAATAAAAACCCCATCCAATAGGATGAGGTTTTGTTGTAACGCGAAAAGGGTCCTAAACGCTGAAAATAAATGATTTTCGATCCACGATTTATTTTGTCATATCTTCAATTTCGTCCTGCACGCGCTTGCGCCACTCGCGGTCGGCATCGGACTCTTTTTTCTTTTCCACCCGCCTCTGTCTATACGGCTTACTCACGGGCTTATTTTCAACCACTTCAATAAGCGGACCATCTTTGCGATTGCGACGTTTCCAATACCGAACGGATACCCAACACAGATAAATCATTGCAGCGATAAAAATCAACAACTGTAGGGTCATGTAAGCCTCCATTTGCGCGATTATTTCACCTAATAAAATATCACAAATAATAAGCCGCGTCAAGCGGTGAATTGAACTGAAGAATGACTGACATAAACCCGTGCAGCTTCGGCAACTTTTGGATGAATGCGAATTTCTACATCATAATCCAATGCGTTGAGAAAAAACATCAATTTCTCTACTGAAAACTTATCGAATTGTCCTCGTTTCAAGTCTGATACCCGCCCCTGTGTAATCCCAAAAATTTCGCCTGCTTGCTTCTGTGTTAATTTTTTTTTGTTAATTAGTGCAAATATCTCGGTAGCGATACGCGCTTTTGTCGCCCATTCATCGGGATTTTTAAATCCCAGATCTCGATACACATTATCCGATCCTTCATGATATTCAATTTCGCCTTTCTTTCTTTTTTTCATATCCATTTCTCCTATACCAATTGACGTGCAAACGAAGATCCTATCCATATAATAGGTTTTGCTTTCGATTCATTCATGAATTGAAATATATCAAATTTGAGATATATTTCAATGGAGAAATTAATTACTTATTTGCCCATTGTTTCAATCCGCAAATTAGATTAACTTTGAACTCGACCCAACAGAATCTCAGAGGAATACCCTATGTCCCCACTCCACTTAGCCAAAACTTGTGAACTCCACGTCCATCCAGGCGGATGCTTGACCGCCGAAGACCTCATAGAACTCGGCAAAGACCTTTACGAAGACATTGACTGGACGCCTTTTACAGACGCCTATGAAGAAGCTTATGGTATTCGCCCGGATCCCATCGCGCTCTACCGCGATGCCATATCCAATCCAACCGCGGGACTTGCCAAATTTAAAGAACACTACATCTACACCGAAAAAGACGGGGGCGACTTTGGTCGGTTTAAAGCCAAATTCAACCTCATCATCAGCCTTTTGAAACACCCACCCAAAAGACAGGAACTTCTGATCAAGGCGTTTTTCAAAGCACATGACCGGCATCGCAAAGGAGGTATCACCTTTGTCGAATACCGTACCAGCGGCGGTGGGGAAACGCGAGAGGCATTCATCGACTTTCACCGCACAAATGCCCAAATCCTCTCAAACGCATCGCAAAATAACACAACCGCGCGTTACATCATCACCCTGCACCGCCAGACCGCACAACAAGACTACGAATGGGTGCAAGAACTCCTGGAGGAAAACCCCGAACTCATCCCCACCATCGTCGGCATTGACTTTGCCGACATCGAAGAAGGCTACCCCCCCAAAGACAACCGCGAACTCTTTCAGCGCTTACACAAAGACAACCAACAACATCCCGAACGCGCGCTCGAAATTACCTATCATGTGGGCGAAAGCTATTTTGACAAATCCCTCGAAAGTGCGATACGCTGGTGTCACGAAGTTGCCGAAATGGGCACCAGACGATTGGGCCACGCCATAGCACTCGGCCTCGACCCGGCAGTCGCGATTGCGCGTCGTCCCGATGCACACATGGGAGAACGAGTCAGCGAACGCCTTGACCAGATCGCTTACGATCTCCTGTACGCCCCAGAGCTTTCGGCTTTCGATATCGAAGTGAACGCCAGCGCACTTCAAACCGAACGACAAATCCTGAAAAATCGAGCACCCGACGAAATAGTCGAGCGCCCTTACAATCCCCAACGCCTCAAAGCAATCCGCAACCGCCAGCAATTTGTTCTCAACCGCCTCACCCAACTCGGCACAGTCATCGAAACGTGCCCCACCTCCAATCTCCGAATCGGCGGCGTGCCCGATCCCGCTCACCACCCCATCCACACATTCCTCAAATCAAATGTCAACCTCGTCATCGGCGCAGACGACCCCGGCATCTTCGACAGCCCGCTCGCCAGCGAAATCGACTGGGCACTCACCCACACCGATTGGACACCCGAGGCTCTGGACAAACGCCTCGGTGATCCCCGCCGATTTCAACTGGGCAGCCTGCGCCCATCGCGGAGCTAATGGTTAGACAGATCGATTCTTAAACGTCAAAAAAAGTGTACCATTTTGGAACTATCCTCCAAAATAGTTCAGTTTCAAGGCATAGATTATTTGTGTGCCAAGTGTCCGAAAACGGACACCACTGTATCATTATCGGACACTTGTGTGGGGACGTCAAATCCCTCTTTTCACTTAACCTATTGAAAAATATACATAAACGGTTTTTGGCACGGTTATTGCTTGAATTAAAAATAAAACTTGATAGCCTATCTTATTTTTCAACAGGAGGAGCCATGTTCAAAAATCACATCACCGTCGCCATCCGCACACTCTTGCGTCACAAAGTCTATTCTTTTGTCAACATCTCGGGACTCGCCGTTGGTATAGCGTGCTGCATGTTGATCATGCTCTTTGTACAGGACGAACTGAGCTACGATCGATTTCACAAAAACGCCAATCAAATCTATCGCGTTTTGTGGGACGGCCGATATGGCGACAACGAATGGACTACGCCCTATGTATCGGTACCCATATCAGAAACACTGAAAGAAAAATTTCCAGAAGTAATCCACAGCACGCGATTGAGAAGAGAAAGTCAAACTATCCACCGAGAATCGAATTATGTCATCGAGAAAAATTTTTACTACACAGAAAGCAGCTTTTTCGATGTCTTTACCGTCCCCTTCATCTCGGGAGATCCCGCAACAGCACTCAATGTGCCCAATGCCGTCATCCTCACCGAACAAAGCGCGCAACGTTACTTTTCCAATCGCGATCCAATGGGACAAACCCTTGACCTCAACGATGGCAAATCGCTTCAAGTCACGGGCGTGGTCAAAGCATTCCCACCCCAGTCCCACTTTCACTTCGACTTTCTCGCCCCCATCGAAACACTCCCCGTTATCGAGCGCAGAAAATCAGACTGGGGTTCGGCCACTGTTTATACGTACCTCATGTTAAAAGACGAGGCATCTGCCTCTGAATTGCAAACCAAATTTACAGCTTATGTTCGCGAACACATCTTGAGCAAAATGCCTCCCATGCCCGGCTACCACACCAACTACCTCATCCAGCCCCTCACAGATATCCATTTACATTCGAACCTCAAATATGAAATCACAGCAAACAGCAACATCATGTATGTCTATATCTTTTCACTCATCGCAACTTTTGTTCTGCTACTCGCCTGCATTAACTTCGTCAACCTCTCCACAGCGCGTTCATCAACCCGCGCCCGGGAAGTCGGCGTACGAAAAGTACTCGGTTCTCACCGCTCGCAACTCATTCGTCAATTCTTCTCCGAATCCACCATCTGCGTCGCCTTCGCAAGTATTCTGGCAATTGGATTGTGCGAATTGGGGCTGCCACTCCTCAACGGTCTTGCCAACAAACACCTCACAATGGGTAGCCTGATCGCGCCCCAGGTGATCATTGGATTATTTGCTCTCATCATCGTCGTCAGCCTCCTATCCGGCATGTACCCAGCACTTTACCTCTCCTCATTCTGGCCTGTTACAGCGCTCAAAGGATATATATCATCGGGCAAAGCCTATCTTCGCAATGGACTGGTCATCGCACAGTTTTGCATTTCCATCAGTCTATTGGTCGGCACCCTCGTCATTCTCAACCAGCTACACTTCACGCAAAATAAAAACCTCGGATTTGACAAAGAACACGTCCTTGTTCTCCAGGGGATACCACGCTCCCTGGTGACCACACCCAAACGAGCTCTCCAAAATTTGGTCACATTCAGAGACCAATTCGAAAAACTGCCACAGGTAGCTACAGCCTCACTCAATACAGGCGTACCCGGGCGTACTTTTGATTCTATGCTCTTCATACCCGAACAACCGGCAAATTATGAAAAAACATCCCTAACATACACATTGGTAGATGAAAAATACGTCGAGGCACTGAATTTGAAAATCGTAGAAGGCCGCAACTTTGCCCCCACAGAATATGCAACAGATGCCTCTGCATTTCTCGTCAACCAATCCGCCGTCAAAGCACTGGGATGGCAAACCGCACTCGGCAAAAAATTCAAAAGGGCCAGCGGAATCGAAGGAACAATTATCGGTGTGGTATCCGATTTCCACATCGGCTCACTCAAACAGGAAATCAAACCGCTCGTATTGCCCTATCTGCACCGGTTTCCAATGTATATTGCCATTCGTCTCCACCCCGGCAATGTTGCAGAAGCCATTTCTGCGGTTGAAGAAACCTGGAAAAAATTCGCTCCAAATCAACCCTTCAACTACACATTCTTAGACCAGGATTACGCCAGGCTCTACAACCGGGAGCAACAAATGTCCCACGTCTTCCAAATCTTTTCCGGCCTCGCCATCCTCATCGCCTGCCTCGGACTCTTTGGTCTGGCTGCGTTTACCACCCAACAGCGCACCAAGGAAATCGGCATTCGCAAAATCCTCGGCGCCTCTGTCTCAGGCATTGTGTGCTTGCTCTCCAAAGACTTTCTCAAACTCGTCATCATCGCCAATATCATCGCCTGGCCTATCGCATATTACGCAATGGACCAGTGGCTCCAGGGCTTCGCTTACCGCATCAACCTGAGCATCGGCACATTTATCCTGAGCGGCCTCATCGCCTTACTCATCGCGCTGCTGACCGTCAGTTATCAGGCCATCAAAGCTGCGCGAGCAAATCCCGTGGATGCATTGCGGTATGAGTAATAACGTAAAAGGTGAGGCGTAAGAGGTGAGTGGACTATCCAACCAGCCTCCAGTCCCCAACCCCCAGCCCCTCACACGCTTGACATACTGTGTTCAAACCTGTATTTTCCGCGTCAAAGGAGAACACCGTGTTTGAACACAGTATGAAAACATTTTACGACACCCACGGCTACCTCGTCGTAAAAAACCTCTTTCAAAAAGAAGAACTCGCCGACGTTATTCATCGCACCGACGAGATTGTAGCCGATCCGGATCGAGCATTCGAGGGCGTCTCAATTGGCCTTGAAGGCAATACCGTAAAAGACAAATCAAACCTTGAAGCGCGAAATCAAAGTGTGCGCGTTCTCGCATTTGTCGTACGCTTTGACCCCGCCTATCGTCCCATTGCCAAACATCCCAAATTACTCGCACTCGTGCGCGGCTTAATCGGACCGCGCATTCGCGTTTTTCGCGATCAGATGCTGCTCAAACCACCGGGTGGTCAGGCCAAACCAGCGCACCAGGACCAGAGCTATTTTCGCGTACAACCCATCAATGGTCTCGTCACCGCCTGGATTGCCTTAGACGAAGCCACAGATACCAATGGTTGCATGCGTTATGTACCCGGCTCACACAGGCATGGCATCTTCGACATCACCCATGATCCAGACCGCCCAGTGCATCACATACCCGATACAAAAAATATCGACCTCCCCGAATCCGTCGCCTGTCCCGTACCAGCAGGATCCGTCATTTTTCACCACGGCTGCACCCTGCACCACAGCGAAATAAATCATACAAACACCTGGCGCAAAGCACTCATACTCCACTACGCCACAACCGATTCGCGCTCCGAACGCGAACAACTCAACAACGAAATCTCTCTTGAAATTGATTAAATTTAATTTGGAACGAATTATATCTTTGTAAGTAAAACATTGAACCCACATTCTCACCAGGAGAACCCCATGCGCTCGATCTGTCTCATCCTTCTGCTCCTATTCACAGCCCCGGCTTATGCAAACGAGCATTACCGTGCTGCCGTAGATTCCATTCCCTCAAAAATCCCCGACCGCATAGTACTCAACTGGTCGGGAGACCCCACCACCACAGCATCGATCACCTGGCGCACCGACACGAGCATCGCACAAGCTGAAGGCCAGATCGCAGAAGCCGATGCCTCGGCCAACTTTACCACATGGGCCAGGAGCGAAAACGCACGCACTGAAAAATGGGAACACAATGGGAATACTGCCCATTTCCATTCGGTCACCTTTAAGAGCCTCAAACCCAACACCCTCTATGCCTACCGCGTGGGCAGTGGCGACATCTGGAGTTCCTGGTATCAATTTCGCACAGCCTCTACCGAACCGGATGAATTCACCTTCATCTACTTTGGCGATGCACAAAACAATTTGCTCGCTCTGTGGGCACGCACCATTCGAACCGCCGTGCTCGACGCGCCCCATGCCGACTTTATCATCCACGCTGGCGACCTCGTCAATCGTGCCAACAGGGATAGTGAATGGCAGGAATGGTTTGAATCTGGCGACTGGATCCATGCAAAAATCCCCAGCATTTCTACACCGGGGAATCACGAATACTATAAAAATGGGGTCACTCGCCGTCTATCTGTCCTATGGCGACCGCATTTCACCCTGCCCGAAAATGGACCCAAAGGCTTTGAGGAAACCATCTATTACACAGACTATCAGGGTGCGCGCATCATCTCACTCAATTCCAATGAAGGTCGTGAAGAACAGGTCCCCTGGTTGGAACAAGTGCTCAAAAACAACCCCAATAAATGGACTTTTGTCACATTCCACCATCCCGTCTATTCAGCATCCGATGGCCGCGACAACAAAGACCTGCGCGAAGCGTGGAAACCCGTCTTTGACAAATACGCCGTCGATCTGGTGCTCCAGGGTCACGACCATACGTATGCCAGAGGGAACAATATCGGCAGCGGCGTAACCGTGCGCGACTCAACCAAAGGCACTGTGTACGTCGTATCGGTCAGCGGTCCCAAACAATACAAACTCAGAAAAGACCGCTGGATGACCCGCGGTGGAGAAAACACACAGCTTTATCAGATCATCACTGTCTCAGGTGACACCTTGCACTACCGCGCAATGACCGTTGTGGGTGAACTCTACGATGCTTTTGATCTGGTAAAACAGATGGGCAAACCCAACAAACTCATCGATCGCGCCCCACAATCTCCCGAACGCCGATGGGAAAATACCCTTGAAAAGAAAGACAAAGACGATAAAGTTTTTTAGTGGTCTTTAAAAATTTTCACCCGGGGAACCCCATGCGCCCGATTTGCCTCATCCTTCTGCTCCTATTCACAGCCCCGGCTTATACAAACGAGTATCACCGTGCTGCCGTAGATCCCGCTCCTAAAAAAATCCCCGACCGTATTATACTCACCTGGTCGGGCGATCCCGCCACCACGGCATCCGTCACCTGGCGCACCGATACGAGCATCACACAAGCTGAAGGCCAGATCGCAGAAGCCAATGCCTCAGCCAATTTTACCACATGGGCCAGGAGCGAAAACGCGCGCACTGAAAAATGGAAACGCAATAGAAAGACCGCCCACTTCCATTCGGTCACATTTAAGGGTCTCAAACCCAACACCCTCTACGCCTACCGCGTGGGCAGCGACAAAATCTGGAGTTCCTGGTATCAATTTCGCACAGCCTCTGCCGAACCAGATGAATTCACCTTCATCTACCTTGGCGATGCCCAAAACAATCTGCTGTCCCTGTGGGCACGCACCATCCGAACCGCCGTACTCGACGCGCCCCATGCCGACTTTATCATCCACGCTGGCGACCTCGTCGATTATCCCAACAAAGATAGCGACTGGCATGAATGGTTTGAGTCTGGCAGTTGGATCCATGCAAAAATCCCCAGCATTCCTACGCCGGGAAATAACGAATACTATAAAGATGGGGACACGCTCCGTCCATCTGTTCTATGGCACCCGCAATTTACCCTACCTGAAAATGGTCCCGAAGGCTTTGCGGAAACAACCTATTACACAGACTATCAGGGCGCACGCATCATCTCACTCAATTCCAATGAACGCCACAAAGAACAGGTCCCCTGGTTGGAAAAAATACTCGAAAACAACCCCAATAAATGGACCTTTGTCACATTCCACCATCCCATCTATGCCGCAACCCAGGGCCTCGCAAATAAGGATCAGCGCGAAGCCTGGAAACCTCTTTTTGACAAATACGCCGTCGATCTGGTACTTCAAGGACACAACCATACGTATGCCAGAGGACACAATATCGGCAGCGGCGTAACCGTGCGCGACTCAACCAAAGGCACTGTGTACGTCGTATCGGTCAGCGGACCCAAACAACTCAAACTCAGAAAAGATCGCTGGATGACGCGCGGTGGTGAAAACACACAGCTTTATCAAATCATCACTGTCTCAGGCGACACCTTGCACTACCGCGCAATGACCACAGTGGGTGAACTCTACGATGCCTTTGATCTGGTAAAACAGATGGGCAAACCCAACAAACTCATCGATCGCGCCCCTCAATCTCCCGAACGCCGATCAAAAAATACTCTGAAAAAGAAAAACAAAGACGACAAAGTTTATTAACTCGCATTTATTTTTGCATCTCGCGCTATATCCACTTCACGCCCTTCCTCTTCACTGCGATAAATCCCATCCAAAATCGCCATCACCTGAAGCGACTGCTCAGCCGGTACTGGTGACGGTTTACCCTCTGTAATCGCCTCCGCAAACGTCATACATTCCAGTGCGTGCGCTTTGGCGATATCGCCCGTATCTTGCAATGCGTATTTGTGATGTTGCTGCGTCTTATAATCCGAATAATAAATCTCACTACTGGGCAAATGTGCGCCACCCTTCGTGCCGTAAAGCCATATCTGTCGTTCTGACGGGGGACCTTGATGCAACATCCAACTCGTCTCCAGAATAAGCGAAGCCCCATTTTCAAACCGCACAAAAGCCGCTGCAAAATCCTCCACATCAAATTCTTCGGGAATCGCACCACCACTGCGCCCCATCGTACTGAAAGCGCCCTCCTGATGTGCCAACTCCGCCTTCGCCACCCCCGTTACAGCTACGGGATTTGGATTGCCCATCAACCACAGCGTCAAATCCAACACATGAACGCCAATATCGATACACGGCCCGCCACCACTGTGCTTTTTCATAATAAAACCCGGCCGCGCGGGCACACCCGACTTTCGCAACATCCAGCATCGCGCGTGATACACATTTCCCAAAACCCCGGTATCCAATTCCCGCTTCATCGCCAGAGATGACCCCGCAAACCGCGACGATTGCGCGCACATCAACAACTTGCCCGATCGGTCGCGCGCGGCAATCATATCTTTCACCAATTGGGGACTCGGTGCCAGAGGCTTTTCACAAATCACGTGTTTACCCGCATCCAGCGCGCCAATAGATAGAGGCGCATGATAATTATTTGGTGTACACACATCCACAATATCTATCTCTGGATCGGCAAACAAATCTTCCGGATTTACATACAGTTTTTTGATCCCGTATTGTTCACCCCAATCCTTCAACACATCTTCACTAATATCGCTTCCAGCCACCAATTCGGCGTGTGCCGAAGCCTGCCAACCCGGAATATGCGTCCGCGCAATACCTCCCACTCCGACAATACCCACCTTCAGTTTATCTGCCATTTTGCCTCCTCAGTTAAATAGCTACCAGCAGCCAGCCCATTCTCCCCAACCCTCGCCCCTCAAATAACAAAACGACCTGCACATTGTCAATGCACTATCGACGAGATTAAACATACTTACAACCACTTGACGCCCTTCCCTGACCAACGTACATTGCCTATCCCCGCACAACACCGATTTTCACCTTTTAAGAACAGATATTGCCATGACCATACACGACCTCGACACACCTGCGCTCACCATCGACCTCGATATCCTCGAAAAAAATATTCGAGAAACGCAAGAAGCATGCGACAAATTCAACATTCCGCTACGCGTACACACCAAAACGCACAAAATCCCCGAAATCGCCAAAATGCAACTCGCTGCGGGAGCCATTGGCATTGTCTGCCAAAAAGTGGGCGAAGCCGAAGCCATGGTTGAAGCCGGCATTCCCGACATCCTCATCCCCTACAATATCGTCGGACCCATCAAAGTCAAACGCCTCGCCGAACTGTGCAAACGCGCAACCATGACCGTTGCCGTCGATTCGGAAATCACCGCACGCGGACTGTCCGATGGTGCAAAAAAAAACCACGCCGCCATCAACATCCTCATCGAATGCGACACCGGAGGCAATCGCTGCGGCGTACAATCGCCCAAAGCCGCGCTTGAACTCGCACAAAAGGTTACAACCATGCCCGGCCTTCAGTTCCAGGGCATCATGACCTATCCCAGTCACGAACGCGCCAAAGCCTTCATCGACCAAACGCGCAACCTGCTTCAAAACGCGGGCATCGCGCTCAACACCATCAGCGGGGGTGGCACGGGCACTGCCGAAGTCTCCAAAGCCATTGGCTGTACCGAAACCCGCATTGGTTCCTACGTCTTTGAAGGCCTGCGCCGCATCAACCGCGAACACAACCCGCCCAACCCCATCACCTGTGCCGAACGCATGATAGTCACCGTTGTCAGCACCCCCACACCCGACCGCGTCATCATCGATGGCGGACAAAAAACATTCACCAGTTATGCCCCCACTCCTTATGGGTACATCGTTGAACACCCCAATGCCAAAATCTACGGCATGTCCGTCGAACACGGCCACGTCGATATCTCAGAATGCAACCACACCTTCACCGTAGGCGACCGCATCTCCGTCATTCCCCTGCATCAGGGCATGACCACCAACCTACACGACAAAGTCTATGCCGTGCGAAATGGCAATGTAGAACACGTATGGAAAGTTGCCGGGCGCGGAAAAGTACAATAAAAATTTGGCAAAAACTATGTCCAAACAACCGCATAAATTATCCAGACGCAAAGCAATCGCTGGCATTGGTATCAGTGGTATTGTTCTCACACAGCACGCATTGTCTCAGGAGATCGCCGTGAACACAACAAACAGTGCAACCATAACGCGCTACGCCACCGTTCAAGCTATGAAATCCGCGTCCGCAATCCGCGAAGGCGACTGGGCAGAAACCGCGGGTTTTTACATTCCCGGCGACGGTGGCGCAGCCCTGTATCACATCGAAAAAACAGATGCAAATATCCAGCCAAACGATGCCGACATCATCGCATTGGACAATGGATTAGTCGCCATCTTGCACGAAAGCGAAGCCGTGAACTACAAAATGTTTGGGGCGATGGGCGATGGTGAAAACGACGACGGCATTCAAATAACCCTGGCGCATAAATATGCCAATGCACACAAAGTCCCAATTGTGAATTTAAGCGGCGAATATTGGATCACGCAAACCAATGACATATCCATCAAAACCAACGTCTCCTGGGGGCAAACCACTTTTCACATCGATGAACAGTACAACAGCCGAAGAGAGCCGCGCTTTGAAATTCTCAACGATCACCCCCCGAAAAAACTCACGCGAGACGAACCCATTAAAACAGCCTTATTGGAAAATCTAAAACCCGGCGTGCAACTCATACCAGAACTGGCGCAATATGCAGGCCATCTTATCATCGCCGAAGATGATGATGATCGCATAGGTATCCGGGCAGGCAATTATTCAAAGGCGGGATGGGGGCGCGAAGAACTGTTCTATGTCGAAGAAGAGGGCCGCATCATTGGCGATATAGCCTGGGAATTCAAAAACTTCACCGACATCACCGCCATACCCTGCAACGACAATTACCTCATTGTCGAAGGCGGCGGATTTTACTTTTCTGGTGACAGCGGAAGCGGTAGTTCCTGGCGGTATCACCACCACGGCATCTCCATAAAACGCAGCCGCACCATCATCCGCGAACAATGGATGGGTCTGGAAAAAGGGAAAAGTGATATCTCCATGCACCCCCGTCGCGGCTTTTACGTATTCAGCGGTGTTTACGACGTCACACTGGAAAATATCCGCGCAATGCCCTGGGAGAAAAATCGCGAAGAAAAAGACAGAGTACTCGGTGCGGGCACCTATGGCATTGGCGGTGCGCGGATGCTCAATTGCACCTTTCGCAACATCACAGCAGAAGGCGGCTGGGTCGCCTGGGGCGTTTTTGGCACCAACCTCAACAAAAACTTCCGCGTCGAAAACTGCCGCCTCAACCGCATCGATGTGCATTTTCACTGCTGGAACCTCTACATCAGCAACTGCACCATTGGCTTCAAAGGCATCGCGCTTACAGGTGGCGGTGAATTGGTAATCGAAAACACCACGCGCCACGGCAACCAATTTGTCAATTTCCGACGCGACTATGGCGCCAAATGGGACGGACACATACGCATCCGCGGCTGCCGGTTAATGCCCAGTAGTAATGGCCGCGTCTCTGTCCTATCCTGTCGTCCGTCCGATTTCGACTACCAGTATCCCATCGGCTTTGCACGCACTGTCACAATCGAAAACCTGCTCATCGATTACAGTGCTGCACCTGCATCAACTGCACCGTGCTGGCTCATGGACACCGTTTCCTTTTCCAAAACCAAAAACAATGACCGCCTCTTCTTCCCCAATCGCATTGAATTTCGAAACATCACCGTCGAAGGCAGAAAACAGGGCGTTCGCCTCATCCGCATACCCAACCCACACCACTACGACCTGCGCGGCAATGGCAGCTATGATGGCACGCAACTCCACGCCAACAGCACCCTCATCTGCGACAATGTCCAACTCGAAAAATTCACTCAGGAAATTGCCGACGATGACGAACAGGTACACATCCTGATCGGTGGAGAATCGGCGATTGACTATGCCGATGCGCTCGCTCTCTATCCCAAAATGCGATTTACCGACTGTGGAAATATCAGCGCATACCTGGGCAACTGCATTGCCAGTGCGACTTTTGAACGGTGCAGCCTGAACACCATAACCGCACCAAATTTGCGGGGCGAACTCGTATTTACCGAGTGCCGTCTCCAACCCGACGTGAAAACAGTACCAGAACAATTTTACATTCTGCAAAACACGTTGGGCACGCGCTTCACCAACTGCACCCTTCACGCGCCCATCGTCAACGGCACCATAAATCCGGACCTGATGAACCGCCTGGGCTTCATCAAAATCAACGAATCTGTACAATACTACCATCTCAACACAACACTCGGCAACGATGTCATAAACCATCTCAAAAACTCGGGAACCACACTCACACCAGAATTTATCGCCCAACTAAAACTGCACCACGATCTGGAATCGTAGCAATAAACTTCTCAAAAGGAGTACTCCACCGTGAGAGACGTACGCTGGGAGCGCATGTTCCCCGATGAACTCGAAGCCGCATTCAAAGCCTGTCCAGTCGTCTATTTTTCCTATGGCCTGTGCGAACCACACGGCCCACAAAATGCTGTAGGACTCGACGCCCTCAAAGCCCACGGCATTGCCGTTCGCACCGCGCACAAACACGGAGGCATTGTCGCCCCGCCCGACTACTGGCATATCCACGAAATTGGAGGTTATGCCCTCTGGTCAGAACGCTCGGTCGGCCAATCCGAACGCTCCTGGCTAACCTGTATGCCGCCCTGGCAACACTTCAAAAACATCTGCTATCACATCCGCCAGGCCGACACCCTCGGCTTTCACGCGGCCATCTTCCTCACTGGGCACTACGGCCCCAACTGGCAAGACCTGAAAACCCTGTGCAAACTCATCCAACCCCATGTGGGCACACGCCTGTATAGCCTGCCAGACTTTGAAGCCAACGAACCCGGCTTTGACAATGACAACAACAGCGGCGGTGACCACGCTGGCAAAGTTGAAACATCTCTCCTGTGGGCCATTGAACCCGACTGTGTCGATATCTCCCGTTTACCACCCGAAAGCGAACCCGGACCACACTTTGCCATGGGCAAAAATGTCCGTGAATCCAACCGCAAAATTGGCGAGCGCATGGTCAATGACGAAACCGAGTGGCTCGGCAACAAAGTTAGGGAATTGCTCGCCGCGTATGAATCGGAAAGACCCACACAAAAACTTCGCACCTTTGACCAGGTCGAACACATATGGGAAACCGTTATCCGCCCCGAATTGCCCAACTTCCGCACCATGCAAACGGCGTGGTCAGACGACGCCACGCTCCCTGAAAACTCTGTCTGGTACGCCAACTGGAAAGTACCAGATCGCGAATTTTAAGTATATATTATCCAATACGTGTCCTATTTCCACTATCATGGAGGTCCCTATGAAACAAATTGTTATGGTGTTATCCATGTTGTTCCTGACCCACGCCACCCTGTCTGCCGCCGAGTTAAAAGGCAAAGTACGCGATGCCGAAACCGGTGAAGCTCTGCCGAGCGCAAACGTATATTTAGAAGGTATCGGGCGAGGAACCGCTACAGATCTCGATGGACAATTTGAGATCACCAGAGTCGGCGAAGGCAACTATACACTCGTCATAAGTTTTGTAGGATACAAAGAGTATCGCAGTTCTATCATTGTAAAAGCGGATGCCACCGAGTTAATTGTAGAACTCATGCCCGAGGCATTTCGAGGCAAAGAAGTCACCATCGTTGCCGACCGCGCCAAATTGCGCGAAACCCCCGTTGCCTTCTCAGACGTTCCAAAAGCCGATATGGAGCGCAAACTCGGCTCGCGCGATCTCCCGATGATTTTGAATGATACACCGGGCGTTTATGCAACCGAGCAAGGGGGAGGTCCTGGCGATTCTCGCATCAATGTGAGGGGATTTGACCAGCGCAACGTCGCCGTCATGATCAATGGCGTACCGGTCAACGATATGGAAAACGGCTGGGTCTATTGGTCCAACTGGGATGGCCTGAGCGATGTCACGTCATCAATCCAGGTCCAGCGCGGATTGGGTGCCTCAAATCTGGCAATCGCCTCAGTAGGTGGCACCATGAACATTGTCACCGACATCGCCCGTCAACAGCGCGGATTCAAAATCAAACAGGAGGCGGGAAACAACGCCTTTTACAAAACCACAGTCAATTTTTCATCGGGTTTGATAAACGGCAAAACCGCTTTCACCCTGGGTCTCACCCGCAAAATTGGCGATGGCTTGCCCGATCAGACGTGGACATCGGCCTGGTCCTATTTTGGAGCACTGAGCTATTTCGCATCTGAGACACACAAAATTGACCTGTTTGTCGTAGGCGCGCCACAACGACACGGGCATCGCCTCTACAAGCAATCCATCGCAACCTTTGATGCCGATTACGCCCGCTCCCTGGGGATTGATGTTGCGGATGCGAGAACCTACGGTATCGATTACAACCCCAACTGGGGACGCTCCCCATTCTCATCCTATCAGGAGTACTACAACGGCCAGGTACACGACGCGCGCGACAGTAAAATCATCATGGAACGCGAGAATTTTTACCACAAACCCCAGATCAATTTGAACTGGTACTGGACACCCAACGAGCAGTTCATCCTATCCAACATATTTTATTTTTCGCGCGGCAAAGGCGGCGGCACAGGGCGTTTGGGTACCAACCCGCGCTCGCTACCCGATGGCAGCATCAACTGGCAACGCGTTGCCGATGAATTGAACACCCAAACAGCGTCGGAATCCCATCCCGACCTGGTAGGCGCAGGCGAAGTAGGTGCCAATGAAATTGCGGCAAGAACCGTCATCCGAAACTCGGTCAACCAACACTTCTGGTATGGTTATTTGAGCACGGCCGAACACCGTTTGAGCGAAATCTACACGCTGGCCTTTGGCATAGACTTGCGCTATTACAGAGGGCAGCATTGGCGCGAAGTACGCAATCTGCTCGGCGCCGATTATTACGTCTTCCCCTGGGACAGAAACGCCACGACCTCCGTCAAGCGACTCGGTGACAAAGTCTCCTACCACAACGACGGCCTTACGCGCTGGGGTGGTGGTTTTGCACAACTCGAAGGCCGGTTTAACGACTTTACGGCATTTCTGAGCACATCTGCGTCTATAACAGGTTATAAACGCATCGACTATTTCCGCGCAAAGGTCAATGGCGACTGGGATCAGACAGATTGGGAAAACTTCAAAGGCTACACCGCAAAAGTGGGCGGCAACTACAATGCAACCCCCGCAATCAATGTGTATGCCAACGTGGGCTGGCTTTCAACAGCCCCCAAATTCGACTCCGTTTATCATTACGACAACAGCCTCTACGACCCCACATTCAATGAAAAAGTCGCCGCCTTTGAGTTGGGTGCCGGTTATTTCAAACGCGGCGTAGTGACAGCAAACACAAATTTCTATTACACCAGATGGATAGACCGCTCGTGGCCCAAGAGCATTTACAGTGCAAAGCTCGATCAGAGCTTTCGATTTTTGCTAAACGGCATTGACGCGCGACATACAGGTATAGAGTTCGACCTGAAAGCCCGTCCCCATTCCATGCTGGAATTGCGCGGCATGTTATCGCTGGGCAACTGGGAATGGCTCAACGATGCCAATGTCACATTTTCCCCTGAAGAAGACCCATCTGTTATCGGCAACTTTCAAGTCTATGCCAAAGGGCTAAAAGTGGGTGACTCGGCGCAAAAAACCCTTGCGCTGAGCGGCACAATATTTCCCACACGCGGCCTCTACACCTCGCTGAGTCTGCGGCGATTTATGGATCACTACGCCAAATTTGACCCCGCCAATCGAACAGATGCCAACGACCGAAAACAATCCTGGCAACTCCCAAATTACAACCTGATAAATCTGCATGCGGGCTACACCCTGCCCGGCAATACATTTGGAAATGGCAAAGTAAAACTCCAACTGCACGTCTTCAATTTGCTCGACGAACGCTATGTGTCCGATGCAGATGACGGCAACGATCACGACGCAGCAAGCGCTCGCGTATTCCTCGGCCTATCCCGCCGCTGGAATATTTCGCTATCGTACGATTATTAGCCGTCAGCAGTTCTAACACAGGAGATCACCTTGAACAATCCCATCCGCGGTATCTTGCCCGTATTACAAACGCCCGTTGCCGAATCCGGAGACTTCGACATCGAAAGCATGGAGCGGCAAATCGACTTCTGCATCGCCGCTGGTGCAGGCGGCATGGTCTTTCCCGTGCTCGGAGGTGAATTTCAATATCTCTCCGACCGCGAGCGACAAACCCTCGTCGAAATCGTCGTCAAAAAAACCGACAAACGCACACCCGTCATCGTCGGTGTGGCCGGCACCAATATCTCCACAGCCACCGAACACGCCGCCCATGCCGGACGTGCAGGTGCCGATGCTGTCATCGCTATGCCCCCCTATATGGGCAGCGGTGGCCCGGACGAAAACCTCCGCTACTTTGAGGCCATTTCCACCGCGGGACAATTGCCCATTTTCATCCAGAACGCAGGTGCTGGCATGCAACCTCCCGCACTCGTTCGCCTCCTCACCGAAGTTGAGCACCTCATCTACGTCAAAGAAGAAGCCAACCCCAGCGCACATCACATCAGCGCCATTGTCGCCGAAGCAGGAGATCACTGTCAGGGCGTTTTTGGTGGCGCATGGTGCCGCTGGATGATCTCAGAAATGCGACGAGGCGCCAGTGGCTTTATGCCCGGCGCCCCGGTTGTCGATATTCACGTTGACATCTGGGAGGCCTTTCAATCAGGCGATGAAGACAGAGCACGCGATCTTTTCGATCAACTCCTTCCACTCACCAACCTGATCCAAATCCTCGGTCTCCGTCTGGTCAAAGAAGTGCTCATTCGCCGAGGCATCTTCAAAACGAGCGGCATGCGCGCGCCCGGCAGTACACAATTGGACGACGACGACCACCGAGAACTCGACGCCATACTCGCAAAACTTCGCCCTCTATTCCGCACAGAGGCGTCGTAGGCAGAAACGCATCCCCAACCCCCCCGATAGCTTTACACTATCGGGGGTTTTTTGTCGTTGTAAAGCGTTGTACCATCTCCCGGCGGAGTCGGAGAATGGCGTTGTTTTCGTCCAATTCGACGTCGGATTGGTGTATGGGTTGTCCCGCGGCGATTTTGTGTTTTAGCTTGAGATCGTGAGCCAGTCCGATGGGCAAGGTGTTGGATGCACGAGCTTGATCAGCCGGTATAAGTTTGCCGTACACACGGTAGCCGCCTTCGCCGTCCAGGATTTCTCCCTGGGAGAGATCGCGTTTTGCAGTGGCGACAACGTCTGCATTAAAAACAACGGGCGCACCGCTGGCTTCGCCGCGCAAGCCAGCGCGTAAAACGCTGGTGGTGAGTTCCATGCCAACCAGGTGATAGGGGCGGTAGATGGCCGTGTAACGTCCAGTGGAATCAGTGGGAAGGCCGTATTCGGAGAAGCAGCGGCGGATGTAGTCGCCGGGGGCTTCAATCGTGACGTAAACACCCCAGCGCAGATCCCGATCTACAGGAGTTCCGTCTGGTTGCAGGCTGGAGACGACTTCGACGGTTCCTTTGTGGGAAAGTTGCCCCCCGTCGCTATGAGGCCGACAAATATCGGGTAGCTGGTCGATGCTGCAGGGTGGGAATTTCAGGCCTTCGGGCTGGGGATTCAGACCGGTGGCATTTGAGACAGCGGCCATTTCAATGGCGGATTTTGTACCGTCCAAAAAGGAGTTGAACATACGGGGGTTCAGACCGCCTTTTGCAGCGGTTTCAGCATCCAAACCGTAGTGCTCCCAGACAGTATCAGGTGTGGATGTGTGGTACGCGGGCCGGTATTTGGTGCCCTTGCCAGCACAAACAATGTCGAAACCGTTGGTCTGAGCCCATTCAACCAGTTCACAGATCAAAGCCGGTTGGTCGCCATAGGCGAGGGTGTACACGAGGCCAGCGGATGCTGCACGTTGGGCCAGGATGGGACCGACCAGGACATCTGCTTCGACATTGACCATGACCAGGTGGCACCCATGTTCGATAGCTTGAAGGGCGTGGTGGATACCTGCGAGAGGATTGCCGGTGGCTTCGACCAGAACATCCAGACCGTCCGCCCGGATGAGGGCATCGCTGTCATCGGTAAGATGGGTGGCGCCGGTTTTGAGGGCGTGATCGAAGTGGGTTGCGGCAAATTGTTCGGGCGGCCACTCAGCACGCGTGAGGGCTTCACGCGCCCGGTGCATGGATAGATCGGCCACACCCAGGACGTGCAGCCCCGCAACGCGACGGGCTTGAGCCAGGAACATAGTGCCGAACTTTCCAGCGCCGATGAGGCCCACGCGAAGGGGATTTTTAGACTCGGCGCGGGCGGTTAGCAGGTGTAAGAGTTGACCGTTAGCCAAAGGATTCCCCGCAAGAGAAAATTGTGAAAAGCACAATCAGGCATTTTCAAAGCAATCCGCCATGTCGCTGAGAAAATGATCCAGATCTACTTTGCGATACTGTTCGACGTAATGATGATCGGTCTGAGGGTTTTCGAGAACATGCCGCTGAAGAAAGTGTTGTATTGATAGGCCATCTATGTCGGACAGTCTTTTGAGGCTCGTCTGAAGGAGGTCTTGCACGTTTTGTGCGGTATGGATTTCGATATTGGGTTCGGAGGTGTTGTAATAATAGACAGCTTTCAGGTGGGTACGGAGCATTTTGACCGCGTAAGCAGGTAAAAATTTTTCTTCGCGGTTTGGGCGAAAGGCTTCGGGCCAGAACAGGCGGTTGACCTGGAGGTCAAACGCTTTCTTGAGCATGCCGGAAACACTGCCGGGGGCGGGAATCCATTTTGAGTCGGGCCAGACGTCTAAGTTGCCCCAGGGACCGCCCAGCGTACTTTTCTCAAGTGGCAGACGTCCACACCCCGTATTGACGCCTTCGCTGGTGATGTCCAAGATAGCAAAGTGCTGGGGATAAATAAAAAAATCATCTGTGCGTGCGCGCCAGATATCGTAAAAGGCAGTGGTCAATGCCAGAAGTGCATACCCG
>JAJDYX010000034.1 GCA_022824945.1 Candidatus Latescibacterota bacterium | reverse complement strand
GGGCTGACTGCTGAAAGTTGACTGCTGAAAGCTATTCTTCAAACGCCGCGTCAAATGCCACGTCTGAGGGTTCAAAGTCGATCTCATTGACAAAGGCACAGGATTCGGTTGCGCCGTGTTCGCGGTCCATGCCCGAATCTTCCCACTCGACTGAGAGCGGTCCATCGTAGCCAATGTCGTTTAATGCGCGAATAATTTCTTCGAAATCCACGCTGCCGCGACCCACTGAGCGGAAATCCCAACTGCGGTCTGGGTCGCCGAAATTTGTATGTCCGCCAAATATACCCGCTCGTTTGGGGTTGGGCGACAGGTAAGAGTCTTTCATGTGGACGTGATAGATCCGGTCGCTGAATTCGCGGATAAAGCCAACATAATCCACATTTTGATAGACCAGATGGCTGGGGTCGTAATTGAAGCCAAACTCCGGTCGGTTCTCCAGTGCCTCTAATGCCCGGGCAGCCGAAGCAATATCAAATGCGATTTCCGTTGGATGCACTTCGAGCGCGAATCGCACATCGTTCTTTTGAAAGACATCCAGAATGGGATTCCAGCGATCGGCAAAATCGCTAAATCCCGCATCGATCTGATCGAGTGACACCGGGGGGAAAGAATACAACAGATGCCAGATTGAGGATCCGGTAAAGCCATTGACTACGGTCAGGCCCATGGCTTTTGCGGCTTCGGCTGTTGCTATCATCTCTTCGGCGGCGCGTTGTCGCACGCCTTCAGGATCGCCATCGCCCCATACATGGGGCGGTAAAATCGCCTCGTGCCGCGCGTCGATGTTGTCGCATACGGCCTGCCCGGCCAGGTGATTGCTAATGGCAAAGCACTGCATGCCGTATTGTTCGAGCAATTCCTTTTTCTCGCGCACATAGCCGTCGTTTGATGCGGCTTCGCGCACGTCCATGTGGTCGCCCCAACAGGCGAGTTCCACGCCGTCATAGCCAAAGTCTCTGGCTTTTTGCAACATGACTTCCAGTGTCAGGTCCGCCCACTGTCCGGTGAATAACGTAACTGGTCTTGCCATTTCTCGCTCCTGTTCTATCTCAAATTTTTGGTACGTCTTGCCAGGTTTTTGTCGCTGCCGAATCGACTACGGCTTCCAGGACGGCTTGTACCTTTGTGCCCTCGGTAAAGTCGGGGGAAAAGGTGCCATCCTGTGCAATCGCTTCAAAGAAGTCTCTGAATTCATGCGTGAATGTGTGTTCCCAGCCAATGATGTGTCCCGGCGGCCACCACGCGCCCATAAAGGGTTGGCTGCCTTCTCCTACGATAATTTCTCGGAAGCCCTGGATGTGATCTTCGTCGTCGCGCGAATAGAATTGCAATTCGTTCATTTTTTGCAGGTTGAATGCAATGCTGCCTTTGCTTCCGTTGATTTCAAAATGGTTGTAGTTGCGCCGCCCGGCGGCAAATCGCGTGGCTTCAAATGTGCCGAGGGCGCCGTTTTGGAATCGGGCCAAAAACATGGTGGCATCGTCAACGGTCACCTGCCCCATTTGTTCGCCGCCTTGCGCACCCAGGCCCCCATCAACGGCTTCGAGCAGCGGGCGTTCTTTGATGAAGGTGGTGTCTGCGCCGACTACGCTGTCGATATCGCCTACGAGATGCAGAGCGAGGTCGATGATATGCGCGTTCAAGTCGCCGTGCGGTCCCGAACCGGCTTTGTCTTTTTCCAATCGCCAGACGAGCGGAAAGTCGGGATCGATGATCCAGTCTTGCAAGTACACAGCGCGCCAGTGATAAATTTCCCCAATCCGCCCTTCGGCGATCAATTGCCGCGCCAATGCTACCGCGGGTACGCGGCGGTAGTTGAATGCGACCATGGTTTTTTTGTTCGTGTTTTCAGCTACAGCCAACAATTCTCTGGCTTCTGCGAGGGTGTTTGTGAGGGGTTTTTCGCAGATGACGTGTTTGCCAGCTTTTAATGCGGCGAGTGCCATGGGCAGGTGCTGGTCGCCAGGTGTGCAGATGTCGATGACGTCGATGTCGTCTCGGTCTATGACTTTTTCCCAGTCGGTTTCGTATTCTTCCCACTGGTATGTTTCAGCCGCATCTTTTACGGCATCGAGGTTGCGTCCACAGATTACTTTAAGTACGGGTTTCACACCAAGTTCTGGAAAAAATGCGGGCAATTGGCGGAATCCATTGCTGTGCGCTTTGCCCATGAATGAATATCCGATCATGCCGATGTTGAGTTCCATAATGCCTCCTTGTCAATCAAGTGGTTTTTGCGAGCCGCGCACTTACAAGTCGGTTCAGGCTTACCCCTTGTTCTGCGGCTTGTATGGCGAGAGCACGGTGCGATTCTGGTGGTACGCGCACCATGAACTTCCCGCTGTAGGTACGATCAGCTATTGGTTGAGGTATTTCTTCTCCGGTTGTGTGCAGGTCTGCAAGGCATTCGCGCACAAGTCGCTGGATGCCGTCCAAAGCTTCATCGGGAGTAGGTGCCAGCCAGCTTAGCGATGGAAATTCAACGCATAGCCCCACATGCTCGTTGTCTTCAGAAGACCATGTGATGCGGTAGGTGTAATGGTCGCTCATTGCATGTCCTCCAATTTTTCAATTGCTCTGATGACCTGGCGGACTTGATATGGCTTTGCCATGCCCTTGTTATTTTGAATGTTTACTCGTGGGTCACCTGGCCATGGTGTCCGGTATATCTGATGGCTGGTGCCCTTCTGACGCGGCTTTCCGAAATATTCTTCGCATACTTTGACGAGGTCCACGAACCGAATTCCTTTCGGATTATTGCGGAGTGCCTTGAGGATTTCTGCCGTGCTCGCCATGGAAATATGATACTAATAACGATACTATAAAACAAGGGAAATTGTTCCCATGATATCTAACCAAAAAACTCATACCCTTCTTTCACATGCGCGCGTGCCAAATCCTCGTTGAATTCGACACCGAGGCCCGGTTTTTCTGGGAGAACAAATTGTCCATCCTGGATCAATGGCTCGTCGCTGATTACGAGGTCCCATCGCCATTCTATCTGATCTGCGTGGTAGGGCAGTTCCAGGGTGTGGAGGTTTCGCACGGTGGCACCTACATGCGCGGATGCCACCATGCCGAGTGGCGATACGATGTTGTGGAATGCGGCGGGCATGTAGTACAGGTCTGCCAGGTCAGCGATTTTTTTACCTTCCAGCATGCCTCCGGTCGCTGAGATATCGATGTGTAGCATGTCGCATGCCTGATTCTCTATGAGCCTGCGAAATCCGTCCCTGCGGTGAACCCATTCGCCCGTGCAGATCGGTATGGATGTCGAAGCCGTTACTTTGCCCATGGCGTCGATATTTTCTGGGGGTACGGGGTCTTCGAGAAACATCAGGTTGAATTTTTCCAGGCGCTGGGCGAGTAAGAGTACGTCGCGCACATTGTATTTTCCGTGGCAGTCAATACACAGGTCGATGTCGTATCCGACGGCGTCGCGGACTGCGGATACCATGGCTTCCATTTTGTCCAATTCGGCGAGTGATAATCCGCGATCCACGGGGTCGTGTTGCAATTCGTTTGCCGATCCGTCGATGTCGAATTTGATGGGCTGAAACCCATCTGCCACGCCTTCTTTTGCGCGTTCTGCCCATGTTTCAGGAGTGTTTGTTCGATTGCGTCCCCTGCCCACATCGGCATACATCCGCAGCCGGTCTCGATACTTTCCGCCGAGCAATTGATAGACGGGTACGCCAATGGCTTTGCCCGCAACATCCCAAAGTGCTGTTTCCACGCCGCCGATTGCGCCGAGGAGTATCCCGGCAGTAGATTGTCCGGTGCTGCGGTTGAGCATTCGGGTGTAGAGTGGTTCGACGTTCAGGGGATTTTGCCCGATTAGCATAGGGCGCAAGCATTTTGTCACCGCATCGGTTATGCCTTCGCCCGGATGCGCTTCTCCCACGCCCGATATGCCGGCGTCGGTTTCCACTTTTACATAGTTCCAATCTTTGTAGCCTTTCAATGTTGTGGCTTTGACATCGGTAATTTTCACGGCTTGCCTCTTTTGTTAGATTATCGAAAAATATCCCCGTCTATTCGCGTACATCCGGCGGCTGGGGTTGGGAATTAAATCCGTAGATGCGCTTCATTTCCGGTGTGGCTCGATCCACGACTTCGGGTTTTAGGTAGTGTACAAAGTCGAACATCGGTTTTAGAAATGATCGGCAGCAGAAGCAGATCAGGCATACGCGGGCGTCATCTGTGCAATTGGCTCCTGTGGCGTGCCATATTGCGCCGTTGAACAAGAATACTGAGCCTTTTGGCGCGGAGAGGCGCATTTCATCGGGATGGCATAGCGCGTGTGGATGGTCTGTTGGCGGGGGTTTTTTTAAGAACCGATGGCTGCCGGGCACAAAGCGCGTGCCGCCGTTTTCCGGGGTAAAATCGTTTAAGAGCCACAGGCTGTTGACAAACATCGGAAATGAGGGGAGTGGCTCTGGCATTTTGCCAAGCGCATTATCGACGTGAAACGCATTGTCTTCGGCGTCCGGATAAATTACGTTTGACGTGAGTGTGCTGAGGGTATAATCTTCGCCGAGCATATATTCAAAATAGGGCACGACTTTGGGATGTGCTACCAGCTTTTCAAATGGCTTTCCCTTGTTCACCAACCACCGCACATGCTGACCCTTGCCACTGGTATGTACCCGGCTCGAACCGTCTCCGCGCTCTTGCTCAGCGAGCCGCAACAGTAGCGCGCGGTAGTGCGTTATCTCGGATTCAGAGAGTACATCGGGGATGATTACATAGCCCTGTTCGTCTAATTGTTGTTGATGTTCAGGTGAGATTTTCATCGCGTGCTCCAGAGTCATAATCCGTAATAGTCGTTGATTTCTTTTTGGTACCCCTCCACCTCACCTTTTAGCATTTCGGCTAAAGTGACGGCGCGTCCGAGCAAGCCAGATTCGAGAATCGCATAACTCAATGCCAGATCGATGGTGCCTTCTTCGCCGCTCATCTGGACGGGTTTGCCGTTTGCGATAGCTTGCAGCCAGTTCAGGTTTTCAAGCGCAAATGCATCGGTGATTCCGTGCGGCATGACTTCGGATATGCGCGAGGGTTCGGCTTCGCGTTGAAATCGGTCTTCCACATTTTCCGATGTACCGTCTTCGTCAAATAATTGTCCGTCTGAAATAGCTCCCCTGCTGCCCCAAATATTCGTGCCGCCAGGTACGCCGATCTGTGTCCCCCAAGCACTTCTCGACACAGCCATGTGTCCAATGCCGCCGTTTTCAAATTCAAAGTTGGCAAAAAAAGCATCATCCACTTGATTTTCGACTTGATCGACCACGGCGCGATCATCGTCGGACATCAAGACGCGCACTGGCTCGAGTGTTCTCCATATGGCTTGAACTGATTTTACAGGTCCACAGATCGTGCGGACGCCGTTAAAAAGGTGGACGCCCAGGTCGATGGCAACGCCCCCACCCGCGCCCAATTTGCTCTGACGCCAGGGCGTTCGCGCAGCCACGAGGTCTGGACGCGAATTGCGAAATCCTATGACGCCCCGATAGAGCATTTGCACATCGCCAATCAGGCCCTTTTCTATAGCCCACTGGCTGGCCCAGGTAGAGGGATTGAAGTTCACGTTTTCGTCAATGCTCAAGATTTGTCCGGTTTCGTCGGCGACTTCGCACATCCGTTGGGCTGCTTTGACCGAGATTGCCATTGGTTTTTCGACCGAGACGTGTTTGCCTGCTCTCATGGCGTCGATGGCGATGCTGTGGTGGTTGTCGTGTCCGGTCAGAATGATCACTGCATCGATTTTGCCCTTTTCCAACATTTCGTTGTAATTCGTGTACACTTCTGTATCGCTGTCGGGATGCAGATCACTGATATACGAATGCGGGGCATTGAGCGGATCCCCAGGCGCATCCACAGGTGCTGGACGTGGACCGGGGCCTTCGCCTCGCTTGCGGAAGCGGTGGGCGTCTTCTTCTTTGCGCGCGCACAAAGCCGTGATCTGAAATAGGTCGCCAAAACCGTTTTCCTGCAGAATTTTATAGCCGCGCAAATGGGCGTTTAGTATTCGCGCACACCCGATGATGCCGATTCGCACTTTCATGGTGAAAATTCCTTTTTAAAAATCAAAGTTGCCACACGACCAGTAATTGTACGACATTTTCGGTAGTGGTGGTGCCGAGTTTGTTCCACCAGTACTGGTATTCGATGCCGACGAAGAGCGTGTTGCCTTCGCCGTTTATCGCTTTGCTCAAGTCCCAAGTGAGTTGCGGCTGCACGAGGATCCAGCTTTTGACTTCGCTGCCAAATTCGTTGGTCTGGGAGCCGACGTACTCTGCATGGCCGAAGAACCCGAAGGACTGGTCGCCAGCCCCAAAGGCAGTTCCCCAATTGATGTCAAATAAAAAGCTGTTGCTCGTTGTGGGCGCACCGCCATGCGCTGTGCCGCTGCTGGCGTCGATCAGGGCGGTCAGGTCGGTGTTGACAAAGAAGAAGCCCGGTACGTTCCACGAAGCCCGGACGCCGGGCAGGTATTTGAGGACATTGGCATCGGAGTCGGCATTGAATCCAGCAATTATGGAAATATCTCTGATGGGCCCGAGGCTGATCTCTGTGTTCGTTAGTTTGCCAATGCTGAGCGTTGGATACCATTCTCCGTAGATACTTTTGTCGTTGAAGCCATCCGGAACGCCATCTTCCAGAAAGTCAATGAAAAAGAAACTGTCGCCATATCGCCACTGCGCTGCCTGTTGCACGGTGAGGATAGTGGTGTATTCTGAGACTCCGGAAAACGGGTTTGTGAGTTTGCCGTATTGAAATTGGAATGAGGTTTGGGCGGTTGCCGCGGCCGGCTGCAGGAGGCTGCAAGAGATCAGCGCGAATAGGCCGAGGTATTGTTGTTTCCGCATCTTTAATGCTCCTTTTTACCAATTTGTGTACGAGCCGTCTTCGCGGCGGAATCCCGATCCTGTAGATGGTTCGGGAGGGACCATATCCGTAAGCGCGTCTTCATTCAATTCAATGCCCAATCCCGGTCCTTCGGGGACGAGCAGATGTCCGTTGGCGTAGGGCATTTGTTTGGGGAATACGTCTGTTAAGGTCGTCATGGGAGGTCTGGGCAATTCCTGTACGCCGACGAGAGAAGACGATAAACACAGGTGCAAACAAGCGGCTGTTGATACGGGTCCCAGTGGATTGTGAGGGGCCAGGTGAATATAATGTGTCTCGCACCAGCCCGCGATTTTTTTTGCTTCGGTCAATCCGCCCGCGATGCAGAGGTCAACGCGGCAATAGTCCATTAAATCTTCTTCGATTACTTGCTGAAATTTCCACTTGCTATCGAATTGTTCGCCAATGGCCAAAGGCAGATGCGTATTTTGTCGCACGAGGCGCAGGCTTTGTGTGCTTTCACTTCGCAATGGGTCTTCGATAAAAAATGGGCGATAGGGTTCCACGCCTTTGCAAAATGCAATGACCCAGGCGGGGTCCAGGCGCGTGTGAACATCGACGCAGATTTCCAATTCATCGCCACAGGCTTCGCGCACGGCTTTTACCTGTTCAATGCCGTGCCGCACGGCGCGCGAAGGTTCAAATACATTGGGGTCTGTGGGATCGCTCATGCCCCATCGGGCAAATTTCCAGCCTTCCTCCTGTCGTTGCTTACAATTTGCGACCAGTCGGTCGATATTGTCCCGTTCGCCAATATGCGGATAACACGCCACTTTGTCGCGGGTTCTGCCGCCCAATAGTTCATAGACGGGTACGCCCAGGGCTTTGCCTTTGATATCCCATAGCGCGATATCCACGGCGCTCACTGCCGATGACTGTACCACGCCGCCAGGGAAAAATCCGCCGCGAAACATGACCTGCCACAGGTGCTCAATCCGAAAGGGGTCTTGCCCGATAACGTCTGGGGAAAACGAGCGGATTACTTCGGCTATCGCGGTTCCGCGACGCTTTAAGCCCGCTTCTCCCAATCCGTAAATACCTTCGTCTGTTTCGACTTTGACGAAAAAATTTCCCGTTGTGGGCACGACGAATGTTTTTAATGCGGTGATTTTCATGATTATTCTCCTGATTTATCCAATCCACTCTGCTGTGCCAATCGCAGATGCGATTGGCAGGGCGCGAGATAGTTCTTCGTGTGTGAGCGGTGGTATTTCTGACGTCGCTGTGTTGTCTTCAACTTGTTGTCGATTTTTTGCGCCGGCAATGACGCAGGATACGCCGGGGTGATCTAACACAAATCGCAGAGCCGCCTGCGCCATGGTTCGCTGTTCTGTTTGTAAAAACAGGAGTTCGGGCAGTTTTTTCAATCCCTCTTGTACTTCGGGACGCTGAAATCGCTCGTACCGCAAATCGTTTTGCGGTATTTGCTCGGCATTCTGCCCAAAGTATTTTCCGGTCAATTGGCCCTTTGCAAGGGGTACGCGGATTAGTGTGCCTATTTTTTGTTCTTTTGCCCAGTGCAATAATTCGTCGGCGCTGCGCTCTAACAAATTGTATCCGATCTGCAAGATGTGGATAGGACCTAAGTTCCGCAGTTTATCGATGGCTTCCCGGTTGTTGGTCGAGATACCGTACCATCTGATTTTGCCTTCTCGTCGCAATTTTTCAAGGGCTTTCATTACGGCGGGCATGGCCCATTCGTGCGGGATCGCGTGCAGTTGATAAATGTCGATAAAATCCGTTTGCATGCGTTTTAAGCTGTTTTCACAGGCTTGGACAATCCGGTTGTGTACTGATTGCTCATCGTTTTGATCAATGTCCCGGTTTGGCTGCACTTTGGTCGCAATGATCCATTTATCTCTCCGTCCCTGTAGTGCTCGTCCGACGAGTTCTTCACTGTGACCGTCGCCATAGCCTTCCGCAGAATCGATTAAATTTACACCGAGTTCTTCACAGCGATGGATCAGCGCGATGGATTCTGCATCGCTTGTGCCCGACCAGACTTCGATACTTCCGTCTGCTCGCTGTTGTGTTCCAGAGATGGGAAAGGCTCCCAATCCAATTTCCGATACTTCGAGGCCGGTCTGTCCCAGTGTGCGATATTTCATGCCATTACTCCTGTTAGTTCAGCATTGACAACTTCACCTGCTTCCACGGTGAGAATCTGCCACCCGTTGTCCTCAAATCGCCACGAGAATGAGATGTCTGAATCGCCGCCATTGTAAAACTTTACGCCATCCACATCGGTTCCCGAATGGATCACGAGTGGAAGAATTTGATTGGGGATGCCGCGCTCGCCAGTAGCGTGCTTCACTTCGACTGATGGCGTTACTTCGCTTTTTACTTCTCGCGTGCCCAAAAGCAATGGGCCGTAACATCCGGTCACAGATCCAATGCCCCAGTTGCGTCCGTGTCCAGCCGCTGTCGAACAGATCGCGCCACCCATATCGGCGTGTTCTCTGCCACCGCGCAGTACCCGACGCGCCATCGTCAGCTTATCTGCTGCCTGTTTTAATGCGCGTTCGGCATAGTGCTCATCACCCGTCACTTGATAGGCCAGCGTTAGTGCCGAAGTGGTCGGTTCGGTTGTTGGTGTTACGGAGCCATCGCCATTCCATATTCCCCAATACGTCATGTCGTTGCGCTTGCCCACGCCGGGCCAATCGCGGCGGCGAGCCTGTGGAAAGACCATTGCCAATTCGCCTTCTTGCATATCGGGATAACGCGCGATTTGTGCCCGAATTGCGTCATCCAGGGAGGGATCGGAGAACTGTTGTCGAAAATAGGAAATCGCCGCTGCACCGGGATCCGAATACGGGTCCAGCAATTCGCTGACCATTGGTTCCGCGATTCGCCGCGCTGCCTGGTGAAATACTGCGTCACCCGATGCCTCGAATAGATCGCCCAGGGCGTATATAACGCCTGAAGCCAGCAGTACTTCGACACCGATGAGCGGATCGCCAGGGACGTGATGTCCGGCTTGTGCCGCCTTTTTTTGTTGTCCAGTCGCCTGCCTGTCAAATCTCGGTTGTCCATTTGCATCCCAAGCAATGGGCAGGGGACCATCTGGTATGGCGACAATCATTTCCGCCCGACGCTTGCCGTATTGCAAAGCCCAGTCCAGATACCGGTCTTGTCCCGTCATTCGGTGTGCGGCAAGGGCAATGTGGACAAAGCGGAAGTGTTCGGCAATTTCGGTGTCAAAGCCGTCGTCTCGTCCTACTGTGCGCGTACCGATATAATATCCGTAAAATCGATTGCGTTCCCAGTCAAACCATTCGGGAATGCCCTCGACCCAGTTGCCAATGTGTTCGGCAGCGTCTTGTAGGAGCGCGTTTGCTTTTTCGTCTTCGGGAAATAATCCGAGGTAACGTGGCAAAAAGAGCAGAAAGGGTTCGGTTCCGTGATGGGCTTCGGCTTCGGGTTCATAACCGTGCAGGCAGTCCCGTTCTACCCATCCGGCAAGCATATCGCGCAGGTGTTCAAAGTGCTCTCGCACCCCATCATTTCCAGTGATGAGATAGTGGGGGAACCAGGCCAGCGAATAGTTCGCTTCATCTTCGCCTCCGCCATGCCTGCTCGGTGGGTCCATCCGACAGCTTTGATCTAACCACGCGTCCATCTCTTTTCGCAATGTCCGATAATGTTCAAAGCTCTGTTTCATAAGTCAGCCCTCCAGAAGTTGTTTTTCTTTTTTGTAGTTGGGGTTTATTATCTTGACGCTTCAAAAACGCGAAACTAATTTGTCAGATAGCATAGCGCATAAAAATTTCAAAGTCAAGGTTTCTCAATAGCTGGGGCGCCCCTACACCAGAAAGGATTGCCATGTCGGACATTCGCATTCGCGCAGAACACCTCGAACCGTTTATCCAATCGGTTTTTGAAAACGCGGGTATGCCGCCCGAAGATGCCGCCATAGAAGCGGAAGTGCTTATTTGGGCGAATCTGCGCGGGGTGGACTCGCACGGGGTTTTGCGCATTATTTCGTATCTCAACAGTATTAAGACAGGCGCGATGAATCCTCGGCCCAATATTCGCGTGGTGAAAGAGTCGCCAGCGGTTGCCCATATTGCGTGTGACCGCGCTCTTGGGCCTGTGGTGACTGTGCCAGCGATGAAAAAAGCTATTGAGAAGGCCAAAAATGTGGGCATTGGCTGGGTGTTGCTCAGCGATGTCACGCATCAGGGCGCGATGGCTTATTATTCTTTGATGGCGGCACAGGAGGGCTTTGCCGGGATTGCCATTGTTTGTAGTCCGCCCAATATGGCTCCTTTTGGCGCGAAGGCGGCGGGCGTACACAATAGTCCGATTGCTGTTGCGGTTCCAGCAAATAAACACGATCCCATAAGTCTCGATATGGCGACGAGTGTGGCAGCGGGTGGCAAACTTCAGCTTGCACAGGATAAGGGCGTGCCGCTGGGCGAAGACTGGGCACTCGATGCTGCGGGCAATCCGACGACGGATGCGCGTAAAGGGGTTATTCTGCGCCCGGCGGGTGGTCCCAAAGGATCGGGTCTGGCTCTGATTTTTCAGTGTTTGTCCAGTTTGATGGTCGATAATCCGCTGCTCGTTCCCGTATTGCGCGGAGGTGAGCATTCGAGAAACCAAAACGGCATTGTCGCTGCGATTGATATTTCCTTTTTTGTTGATTTGGATGATTATAAAAATCACGTTGATAATTTGATCGATGAACTCAAAGCACTGCCCAGAGCAGATGGCTTTGACGATATTCTCATGCCCGGAGAACCCGAAAATCGCACGCTTGCCGAACGTTCTGTCGCAGGTATTCCCATTCCGGTGGGGACGGCGGAGAAGCTCCGCGAAGCTGCGCGGCGCTTTGATCTCGCGTTGCCCGAGGGAATGTAAAAGATTGGAGTAGATATGCCAGAAATTGTAACTATTCAAGATGTTAAAACCATTGTGACACAGCCTGCGGGTTCGCGGCTCATTATTGTTAAAATCATTACGTCAGAACCCGGTCTTTACGGGTTGGGTTGTGCGACGTTTACGCAGCGGTTTCACGCGGTGCGTACGGCTATTGAAAAACATCTCAAGCCTTTTGTCATGGGACGCGATGTGGATCGCATTGAGGAGATTTGGCAGATGAGCATGGTCAATGGGTACTGGCGCAATGGTCCCGTGCTCAATAATGCCATATCGGGGGTGGATCAGGCGCTGTGGGATATTAAGGGCAAACGCGCGGGCATGCCCGTGTATCAACTGCTGGGTGGAAAGTGTAGAGAGGCAGCAGATACGTATGCTCATGCCAATGGGCGCGATAAATACGAAGTGGTGGATAGCGTGCGTCATTATATGGCACAGGGCTATCGCCATATCCGCGTGCAGATGGGCGGGTACGGGGGGCAGTCAGAGAGTATTCAAAAACCCGATGGTGCGCCCGATGGTGCTTATTATCACCCGCGAGAATATTGCCGTCGCATGTGCGATATGATTGAGCATGTGCGTGCGGAGGTCGGGCCTGAAATCGAGCTTTTGCACGATATTCACGAGCGGTTGCGCCCGATTGACGCTATTCAGTTTGCCAAAGACGTGGAGCCTTTCAAGCTTTTCTTTTTGGAAGATGCTCTCGCGCCGGAAGACAATGCGTATTTTCACCACATGCGCTCGCAGTGCGCCACACCTCTGGCGATGGGCGAACTTTTTAATCATCCGCACGAGTGGATGCCTCTGATTCAAGATAGGCTCATTGATTTTATTCGCATGCACGTCAGCCAGATGGGTGGTATTACTCCTGCGCGCAATGTCGCTGCATTTGCCAATATGTACAATGTGCGAACCGCGTGGCACGGTCCCGGCGATACATCACCTGTTGGTCATGCGGCCAATTTGCACCTGGACTTATGGGCACCCAATTTCGGTATTCAGGAGTGGTGCCGTTTCAACGATCTCGTCTATGATATGTTTCCCGGTTTGCCCGAGGTGCGCGAGGGCTATATGTATCCCAATGATAATCCCGGTCTGGGTATTGATATTGACGAAGACCTCGCTACAAAATATCCGCCCGAAGATGAGGTTATTCAGTGGACGCAAACGCGGGCGCCGGATGGGTCCCCCATGCGGCCGTGATGGAAGAAAATACAGGAGAATTCTATGAATACACACTCATCCCCCTCAGATCTCAGAATTACCGATATGCGCGTTGTCAATATTTCCGATGTGCCTATGCGCTCTACGCTCATTCGCCTGGATACCAATCAGGGTATCTACGGTCTGGGGGAGGTACGCGATGGGGCCAGTCATATTTACGCTTTGCAACTGAAGCGCCAGCTTTTGGGTGAAAATCCCTGTAATGTGGATAAGTTATTTCGCAAGATTAAACAGTTTGGCTGGCATGCGCGACAGGCCGGCGGCGTGTGTGGCGTGGAGATGGCTTTGATGGATCTGGCGGGTAAGGCTTATGGCGTGCCCTGTTATCAACTCGCAGGTGGGAAATTCCGCGATCAGATCCGCATTTATTGCGATACTCACACAACCCCGGATCCCGAAGAGATGGGCAATCGCTTGAAGGCGCGCATGGAGCAGGGTTTTACTTTTTTGAAGATGGATATTGGCGTGCGTTTGCTCAAAGATATTCCGGGTACGGTGTCTTCTCCTGCGGGCATGCTGGAAACCTCGCAGGTTATGCATCCTTTTACGGGGATTCAGCTTACCGATAAGGGTATCGATGTTCTCGTTCGATATGTGGAAGTTGTGCGCGATATTGTAGGGTATGAGATTCCCCTGTCTGCGGATCACTTTGGGCATATCAATGTGGAGTCGTGTATTCGCCTTGCGCGCGCACTCGAGCGGTTTAATCTCGCCTGGCTGGAAGATATGATTCCCTGGCAACTTACCGATCAATGGGTGCGTCTTAAAAACGCAACGGCGACCCCAGTTTGTACAGGTGAAGATATTTATCTTCTGGAACATTTCAAGCCGCTGATCGATAATAAAGCCGTTTCTATTATTCATCCGGATCTCGCCACGTCGGGAGGGATTCTCGAAACTAAGCGGATTGGCGATTACGCGGAAGAACACGGTATTGCGATGGCTCTGCATATGGCGGCGACGCCAGTTGCTACGATGGCGAGTGTGCATTGTGCGGCTGCGACAAATAATTTTCTGGTTCTGGAATGCCACGCTGTTGATTATCCGCCGTGGAATACGCTCGTTACTGGCTTGCCCAATCCCATTGTTCAAAATGGTTATATTCAGGTGCCCGACACGCCCGGACTCGGCGTTGATTTGAATGAAGAAGCGATTAAAGAACACATCAATCCCAATTTGCCGGGCTATTTTGAACCGACAGATGCGTGGAATGAGGAACAGGTGAATGATAGGCTGTGGAGTTGATCCGCAGATGACGCAGATGACGCAGAAAAAACGCGAATAATTTGAGCGTTTTATGCAGACCCGCCTGCTGAAGCGCGGACAGGTATGTAGGGGCGAGGCATGCCTCGCCCGTCGTTGCGATCCTATTGGGTCGCCCGTTTTCGAGATACGGTGGAAGTGATTCAACTGAAAGGAGTAATACGATGCCTAATATTGGTATTATTGGGGCGGAGAATAGCCATACTGTGGCGATTGCAAAGACGATTAATATTGATAGACTGGTGTCCGGTTTTAGTGTTACCCATGTTTGGGGAGAGACGCCGGACGATGCGAAAGATGCACAGGATCGGGGGCTGATTCCCAATATTGTGCAAGATCCGGAAGATTTGATCGGAGAGGTCGATGCGGCTATTGTGGATCATCGCCATCCCAAATATCACCTGCCTGCGGTGCGTCCATTGCTGGAGGCCAAAATTCCACTTTTTGTCGATAAGCCGTTTTGCTATCGTCTCGATGAAGGCAAAGAATTTCTGGCTCGAGCGCGTGAACTCAATGTGCCTGTGTGTTCTTTTTCGGTTTTGCCCAAGCAGGCGTCTTTCGCGCAGTTGCAAGAAGATGTTCGAGAACTCGGGCGCATTATTTCAGTTGTTTCGACGGGGCCTTGCGATATCGATTCTGAATATGGCGGTGTCTTTTTTTATGGGATTCATCAGGTCGATATGGTCGTGCGCTTGCTCGATCGGGATATCGCGCATGTACAGCTCAATCGCGGGCAACAAAATCACACTGCGACGCTTTATTCTGCAAGTGGCGCGATTTCAACGATGAATCTCGTTGGTGAAGGTCGCGTGGATTTCCACGTTTCTGTGATTGGGGAAAAGGGGCGCGCTGATCGCGTGATTTCGTACGATGAGAATACGTATCTTACGGGTGTTCTCGATTTTTGCCATATGTTCAGTACGGGGAAGACAGATGAAACCGATAGTTCGATGCTCACGCCCGTCGCGGTGCTCGAGGCGCTCGAGAAGTCGCAGGAGTCGGGGGAGAAGGTAGAAGTGTGAAGGGTGAACACAGATAGAGTATTCGTCAGAGGCAAACTATGAGCAAAATCCTCGTTACGGGTGCTACGGGGCGTTTGGGCGCGAATGTGGTCAAGCAGTTGGTTGAGCGTGGGGATGATGTTCGTGCGCTGATTCTTCCCGATGATCCCAAGAAATTCAAGCTCGATTCGTTTGATATTGAAAAGATCGAGGGCGACCTCAGAGATGCGGCGTTGTGTCGCGATATTGTGGATGGTGTAGATGCGGTTGTTCATACGGCAAATATTCTGGGTCCCCCGCGCGGTATGGACAATCAGACGTTTTACGAGATCAATGTTACGGGTACGTACAATCTTTTTGAAGCGGCAGCGCCATTGGCAGATCGCCTCTACCGGTTTGTCCATGTCAGCACCGACGCGGTTTATCCGATGGGCAATCAGCATATTCCGCCCTGTTATCAGCCAGTGAATGAAATCCATCCCAAACGCCCGCGTGGGCTTTATAGCACGCTGAAATATATAAACGAAGCGATGGCTGAAGGGTACATGAATGGCCACGATCTCCAATTGTCTATTATTCGCCCTTCTGGCATGTTTGCGGGCAGTGAAGTGCTGGGGCGTTGGAATGTTCAGTTTGTGGCAGGACGCATCCGAGAAGCTGCGAATAGACCGGAAAGTGGAATTTACCATCCGGATGGCGCGGCGATTGCACAGGATATGCTCGACCGCGCCGAGCGTCCCGATCAACCATGTGCTGTCACCAATCGCGAGGGGCGTCCGTGGATGTGGTCGCCTTCTGATGCTCGCGATACTGCGCGGGCGTGTATTTGCGCGCTCGATCATCCCGCTGCGGTGGGCGAGGCGTTTAATGCGCCGATTTATCGACCGCTCGCTTTTCCAGAGGTTGCGGATTATCTCGCGGAGATAACGGGTGTTGCGCCTTTTGCGGTTGAGGTTCCCATGCAGTGGGTCTATTGGTCTGATAATAGCAAGGCGCGCACGTTGATAGGCTACGAGCCGCAGTGTACGCTTGAAAATATTTTTGATACCGCACTCGCCGATCAAGCCGGTGAACCTACGGATGTAATTTCGGCGTGAAGAACAGGAGTTTCTATGTCTGATAAGCCCAATATTCTGATTATTATGTCTGATGAGCACGCTCCTCAATATAGCAGTATTCACGGGCATTCACTGGTGCAATCGCCCAATATGGAGCGTCTGGCTGAGATGGGGGTTACGTTTGATAATGCCTATTGCAATTCGCCGATTTGCGGTCCGTCGCGGATGTCATTTATGACGGGGCGTTATATCAATCGCATCGGTACTTATGACAATGGTTTTCCCATGGCGTCGGATACGGTCACGTGGGCGCATCGCTTGCGAAATGTCGGTTACGATGTTGTGATTTCGGGTAAGCAGCACTTTTGTGGTCTGGATCAATTGCACGGTTTTCGCACACAACTCGCGCGCGACTTGCATGCGGAACTGTGGACAAAGAACGGCGTTCCTCGTGGCGAGGGCAATTGGGATGCGGGGGTTGTTGAGGCGAAAAACCCCTGGGGCGGTATTGCACAAGCGGGGCCAGGTACAACGACTGAGATACAGGTTGATGATCAGGTTGAAGAGGCTGCTCTCGCGTATATCAAAGATCCCGCTCGCAAAGAACAGCCCTGGTGTATCAATGTGGGGTTTATCGCACCCCATTTTCCTCTTGTGGTGCCGCGGCGGTTCTGGGACATGTATCCGCGGGATCAAATCGATATGCCCGATATTCCCGAAGGCCATCTGGAAAATATGCATCCGGTTTACAAGCGTCTGCGTCTGATGTTTGGTATGGCCGATTTTCCCGAAGAACTCGTGCGGAGGGGACGTTCGGGTTATTACGGGCTTATCACGTATTTGGACGAAAAAATAGGCCGGCTCATCGATGCACTCGAAGAAACCGACCAGCTTGAGAATACGATTATCGTGCATACCTCAGATCACGGGGAGATGAATGGTGAGCACGGCATGTGGCGCAAATCAAATATGTATGAAGCGTCCTCCCGCGTACCTCTTCAAGTTGTTTGGCCCGGGCATATTCCGGGTGGATTGCGCGTGGCGCAAAATGTTTCGCTCGTCGATCTCGTCGCTACCATCCTCGATGCCGCTGGTGCTTCGATGGATATTGCGCCTCTTGACGGCGATAGCCTCTTGCCGCTGATCAATGGTGAGGCTGAGACGTGGAAGGACGAAGCCTTCTGTGAATACCTCGCACACGGTGTTATCCATCCCGTGGGCATGCTCAAAAAGGGCGATTACAAACTCAATATGAGTCCGGGAGATCCGCTGGAGTTGTTCAATATTGCAGAAGATCCGAATGAGTTTAACGACCTGTCAGAGTCGGCACAACACCGCGAAATTCGCGACGCCATGCGCGAGCGGCTATTGGAAATTTGGGGCGATCCAGGAGAGATTGAGCAGCGTGTGCTCAAAAGTCAAAGGGAGAGGCGATTTATTACGGCAGCGAGTGCAGGTGGATAAAAAAGGCCGTTGCAGGAGGATTACCTCTCGCAACGGCCTTAACAGGAATGCGGGTTTTTTAGTTTAGACTATATTCAACCCACTCGTTTTCACCGGTCGGTCCCTTGGTGTACCACGCTTTTCGCCCCGGGGGGTCGAGCACGATACCGGCAATGGTCTGACCGCAGGCTTCGCCATTGTGTATTTCGTTGTGGCGGCATATTCCCACGGGCGTGTTTACCCGATCTGATAGCATATTTTTGAGGGCGTCCGCATTGCGTTTGTCGCAGGATTTTAACAACCGGGTGGCACGTCCCCAGCGCAAGATGCTCTGTCCGCGTTGATCCCATTGACGCCGCTCAAAGGGCTTGAGTCGGTCTGTTAGATAGTGATTTGAATGTGCCATGGGGCCATCAAAGGGACAGATGACTTCGTATTCTCTCGCCGTGGTTTCAAGGTCGTATATTTCGCCATTTTCATCGCATATCACGTAATTCATACCCGATGCTCTCGGTTTTGCTATAACTGCATCTATGGCATCTCCGATTCGCACGGATTCCAGGATGCGTCGAATGATGAAGGGATAGAGTACACCGCCCGATGCATCTGATGGGACGAGGTTGTTGATGACCACGCCAATGCCTGCATCGTTCACTCCCGCGCAGCCCAGCATCCCGGCAGAGGTGTAAAAGAGCGCGTCGGGGGCGTGATCGTTTTTGACTTTGACCAGAATTGCTGCCGCGGCATAGATTGACGAAAGGTCGTAATTCTGCGCGATTAATGCGCCTTCGCCCGATGTGTCTCCCGGAACCATGAATGATGTGCAACCCGATACCATAAACGCATCGGAATAGTAGTCGTGCAATTCCAAAAAGCCGTTTAATGCGAGCAGGTCTTCTACGGGTACATCCGCTGCCTCAGCGATTCCTTCCATTTCTTCAAACAGGTGGGGTGCATAGTCGCGATTGGGGCTTGCGTAAGTAGATACAATTTCATATACGCGCTCTTTTGTCAGATAGCCCTGTGTTCCCTGGACCATATCCTCAAAATTGATGGTGACAAGGTCCCGAATCAGATCTTTGAATGTTTCTCCATGCGCCTGACCTCGCTCAGTTGGCGAACCACTGACTTCGAGCAATGGCAATGTCTGTGACATGTTTTTCTCCTTTTACGATTACCGCCAGAATGGACTTGTCTTATCCGAGAATACTACCCGCCCAAAATCATCTGGTGAATGAAATTGCGGCTCCGGCGTGCGGCTGCCCGCCCACTGGCTGAATTGCTCATTGGTTTTTCCGCCCAGGCGATTTAGATTTAAGTGCCAGATGTCACCTGTTTTTGGAGGGGTATGCACGGCGATGTGTGCAAAATTAGCAAAGGGTATGGCGGCTTCCAATATCCAGTATTCATCTTCGTCGCTGTCGTCGTTCAATGTGCCGACGATTTGTGTTTTGATCTGAATACCTTCGCCGTTCCACTCTCCGGGTACGGGTGCGTCCGGGCCTTGTGGATGAAATTGGTCGAGAAAGATGCCGAGTACGTTCATTTCGATATTGAAATAAGCCTGGGGCCGATTGGGATTGGGTGCTGTAAATACCTCGACGGTATCGTCTTTCCACACGTCGGAATCGCGCGCGGTGTGTTCCGCCCAAATATGTGCATCTTCACAGATGTACGAGACGTATAAATTATTGTCATCCCACAGCATTTTGGCTATGGTTTGTTCTTTTTTCCCCGATTCGTACCACGGAAATACAAAGGCTCCCACGTCCGGGGCAGCGACCCATGCGGGTTCATTTAGGCGTCCGTCAATTACAATTGGTGTGCCTGCGCGATAAATAGTGTACATTGGGCGATCAGCATGAGTTGATTGTGCCATGAAAATTTCCCCAGTAAGAATTAGGGAACGGTGTAAAACTGGTCGCAGTCCAGACCAGTTCATTAAAAATTAAAAGCAAAGTACAGCCTATAGTAGTCCTAAAATAGATCGCCTAAAAACAAATGTCAACGCTCTTGCGTATCATTTGGGCGTCCATTCAGGAGATGACACATGTATATTTCAGATGAGCAAATCGCTTCGGTGATGACAACGCGAGATTTTGTCGAGAGTTGCGACGAGGCGTTTCGGCTTTATGGTCTTGGGAAAATGGTGAATCCGTTGCGGAAAGAAGAGGTTTCGCGCGAGGGAGAGATGGACCTTTTTCGTCTGGTGATGCCGGGCTGGTGGAAGGGGAGTTTTATGGGGCAAAAAGTTATCGAAGAGCGTTCGGATGTCAAGGTGGGGCGATTGGGTTCGAGAACCGCTGTGATCGAGTTGGAGGATGTGCGGAGGGGCGACCAAATCACGTTGGATGCCGAGTATATTACCAATATGCGTACGGGTGCGGCAGGTGCGTTGGGCGCGAAGTATTTGGCGAAGACGCCTGTACGCACGGCGGCGATTCTGGGGACGGGGCGTATTGCACAGGCAATGGGCAGGTGTATAGATGTGGCTCTGGCGCCAGAGATTATACGTGTGACGAGTAGGACGGCCGAGAGACGCACGGCTTATGCAGCAGATGTTGGAGCGGATATTTCTTGTGATCTGGAGGTGGTCGCAGATATTGAGACCTGTATTGATGGGGCAGATGCCATTTTTACTTCTGTGCCTACGCCTGAGCCGATTTTATTCGATGTGAAAAGCCATGTGCATATTTCTGTGATCGGGGGCGATGGGCGCTCCACGCAATTGGATCCGGGATTGTTGACGCGGCGATTTGTTGTGCCAGATCACGGCGAGCAGGTGTTGAATTCGGGGGAGTTTCTCGCGTTGCGAGAGAGAGATGAGACGCCTCGTTGGGTAAAAGGTGAGGGAGATGAGATACTGAATATCGGGCATGCGGCACTGGGAAATTTGGAACACTTGCGCGGGCAGGGATGTATTGCGTATTCGAGCGGTCTGGCGATTCAAGATGTCCACGCCGCGGCGACTGTTTGGAAAAAACTAAGGTTGAAAAAATTCTGAATTTTATGCATTATAGAAAATATAATAATTATTAATCAGAACCTGGCGGGTTGTACTCGTCATCGCGGTATAGTTTTGGGTTGTGATACAAACGATTGATAATGAACTGGCCTGAACCAGTTATACACCGCTCGCCTTCATACACCGTTCACTTGCGTTTTTTCTGTGGTTGTTTTTATGTTTAAAACCGGTACAATTCTCGACAAAAGATATCAAATCCAGGCGCATCTGGGCACCGGGGGCATGGGTGACGTCTATCGGGTTTTGGACCTGGAACAAGACCAGGAGTATGCGCTCAAAATTTTGAATGAAATGATGGATGAGCAGGCTGTGCGCCGCCGTTTTCACAGAGAATTTCAAGTGTTGAACAGATTTCAGCATCCGCGCCTGGTACGCACATACACCTGGGGCTTTGCAGAGGATCGCCCCTATTTTACAATGGAATATTTACCCGGAAAGACATTGGAAAAAATAATTGCTGATCATGCACGTTTAGGGCAATTCCGGGCTTCTCACTTTTTCGATTTGATACAACAAATTGCTGAGGGTTTGGCGTACATCCACTCGCAGGGTGCGGTGCATCGCGATCTCAAACCATCCAATATTATGGTTTTGGAAACAGAAGAGGGGATCGAGACCACGATCCTGGATCTGGGGCTGGCGAAATTCAGACATCTGCATAGCGTGTCTATTACACAGACGGGCGCAACGATTGGTACTGCGGAGTATATGTCGCCAGAGCAAGGTAAGGGATTCTGGGTGGATCATCGGTCAGATTTGTACTCATTGGGCGTGATTTTATACGAGGTCCTCACGGATGCACCGCCCTTTTCTGGACAAAATCCCATATCTGTTATTATGAAGCATATTCGACAGTCACCGCCACCAATAGGCCAGGTCAATATCGCTGTTCCCGAAGAGACACAACAAATTGTGCTGAAGTTGTTGGAAAAGGAGCGTGTTGACCGTTATCAGTCGGCAGAGGAGGTGTTACGTGCCTTACCATCGGGGTCTGTGCTACGCGCTGACGAGCAACGCGATGTGCCCAGAAAAGTTATGCGATCGCAATTTGTCGGGCGGGGAATCCGAGCTGAAGGCGTTGCTCGCAATGTTGCAAGATGTACAGGCTGGCAAGCAGCGTGTGGTTCTGATCTCTGGTGAGTCTGGTGTGGGTAAATCGAGACTGGTCGAAGAGCTATTGGGCGACGCTTTGATCCATGATTTTCTATGTTTGAAAGGGACAGGGCAGGGAGAGGGGGGACAAATATACGGTGCGTTGATTGATGCTTTTCAAGGGACGGTGGATTTGGTAGCAGAGTTACCCGATCCTGTAGAACCGGACAAATTTTCTGTTATGGAGCAGTGGTTACAGGTATTAAAGCGTCTGCGGCAGAAGCAGCCCATTGTGTTGTGTTTGGAAGATATTCAATGGCTTGATGAATTGACATTGGAATTTTTGCAGTATGTGTTGCGCGATCCAGAACCCTGTCCATTTTTGTTATGCCTGACTTGCCGATGGTCTAATTTGGAACCGCTTTCAGAAGAAATTGAAAATTTTGTACACAGCAGTGAATTTGCCGAGGCGACCCAGATTCAGTTGGAGAATCTACAACAAGAAGAGGTGGGATATTTAGCGGCGTCAATGTTGGGGGAGCGGTCCATACCGCAAGATGCATTGCAAACCCTGTTCAGAGAAACGGATGGGCAACCCCTGTTTATTGTGGAGGCGGTTAGGACACTGGTGAATGCCGATGTGGTTCGGCAGAATGTGTCCGGCGATTGGCAGTGGGAAGAATTTCCCGAAACTTTGTTGTCCGATGATATTTCAGAAATTTTGCACAGACGCATAGCTACCCTACCTGCTATGCAACAGCGGGTGCTGGAATACGCCTGTGTTTTTCTCAATGATTTTTCTTTTGAACTATTGGCTGCGATTTGGCGTGGTGATGAGTTAGAGTTGTTGGATGTATTGGACGATTTGATTGCAGAAGGGCTTTTGGCTGCTTGTGGCGAGGATGAAGATCTATATCGATTTTCACAGGACTTGTGTCGGCGTGCAATTTACGATCGCATGCAAGATGTGCGGCGGCGTTTGTTGCATCGGGAAATTGGCAATGCTTTGGAAAAGACGGAAGACGCAGAAGAATTGACAGCAGAATTGGCGGATCATTTTGCGGCGGCGAGAGAACAAGATAAGGCTGTGAAATATATGCGTCTATCAGGCAAGAAAGCATTGAAACAACACGCTTATCGCCAGGCAAGAATGCGGTTTGAGACTGTGCGAGACTGGACAACAAATGACGCTTTTGAATCAGAAGCAGATGCTATCGACTTTTTGTGCGATTATGCAGATGTGCTGTGCAATTGTGGTCAGCACAATAAAGCACTGGAACTCTTAGACGAGGCACAGACTTTATTGCCCGATGATCGGAGAGATTTGAAAGCGCGTATTTTGTGGACTGAAGGTGGTATTCACAGTTTAGATCAACGAGGAGAAATTGCAAAAGAATATATGTCGGAGGCATTGCAACTTTATCGTGAACTCGGTGATCTCGACGGAGAAATTCAGGCATTGGGCAGTTTGGCTTATCTGTGCGATGTGTCTGGCTGGCACGAAGAAGCGATTGAATATATCCGTCGAGAAATAGAGAAACGCTGTGCGCTGAGAGATCCACAAAACCAGGCTTTTATACAAGGGCGAGAAGGTTTAGTTGCATTAATGGGATTTCGATTTGAGACAGCCAAAGAACACCTAAAAGCTACTATAAATACATCTGAGCAACTTGGACTTGAATACTATCGCGTTTGGGCACTCAATTTACTTACAAGAGTTTATTTTTATTTGGGCGATCTCAATCGTGCAGAAGCCGTTTGCTACGAAGTCATTGGTGAATGGCAGAAGCGAGGGTTTGTGTACTGGGAGGCAATGAATTTTCTATGGCTTGGAGAATTGGCACTGGAACAAGGTGCTTTTGCCGAGGCATTGGAATATGCCGAGATTTCATCAGAACGATTTTTGGAAACACCACGAAGAGATTATGTCTATCGCGCGTATGCAATTGCGGCAACAGCTACTGCGAGAATGGGAGATACAAAAACAGCACTTGAATGGGTAAAAAAAGCCAGTGAAGGTACACAACAAACATTGGGTATGTACACGGGCATATTGCCCCTGGTGTATTGCGGTATTGGTGTTGCTTTGGCTAAAGCAGGGCAAATTGTTGAGGCTGAAGAAGCGTTTGAGCAGGCTATTGAATGCCGGAGAGAATCCAAAGGCGATCACTGGGCGCGTGCGCTGCTGATGGCAGGGGAGTTTTATCTCGAACGCGGTGATACGACAAAAGCGCAAGCACATTTCGAGGCGGCAAAACAGGCGTTTGAGGAAATGGAAATGTCCTATTTTTTGGAGAAAACACGGGTGTTATTAGATCAAGTATCTCGCGACGAAGATGGTCGCGGCAGGAATGCCGCTCCAATGCTCCAATCAAATGAATCTTCTCGCGGTGAGGATACTATGCCAATTCCCAGTTCTGAGTTTTATGTTAATACGTTATCTGTTGATCGTGTGCGTTTCCTTTACAATTTGAGTCGGGAATTGATAACAGTGCACGATGTCAAGGTGTTATTGGATCGAACTTTGAGTAACCTATTAGCTGTTTATTCAGCAGAACGGGTGCTTGTTGCGAATAAAAATGAGACCCCAAAAGGCTTTGAGGTTGATGCCGTGCGTTACCACAATGTAGAAGCCGATGATGCAGAAGAATTGAGCCGGGGTATTATTCACCGCGTTATTGAAACAAACGAACCCATTTTGAGCATTGATGCCCAGGCAGATGAGAGACTCAATCAATATCAGAGTGTGATAGACTACGACATTCGGTCTGTATTGTGCGTGCCTTTATTTCATGTTAAGGAAGGTGTGATGGGAGCGCTGTATGTGGATCATCGCGGCATCAGCAACGCATTTTCTGAAGCAGACCAGACGTTTTTGCAGGTATTTGCAAATTTGGTGGGGGTAGCACTGGTCAATGCGAGGATGTACGAACAATTGGAAGAGAAAACACAATATTTGCAGCAAGAGGTCGAAAGGCGGTACCAGCTTGGCGATATGTTCGGACAAAGTGATGCCATGCAGATGGTTTACCATCTTATCGAACGCGCTGCAAAGAGCGATATTCCCGTGTTTTTGCAAGGCGAAACAGGTACAGGCAAAGAATTGGCGGCGCGTGCCATACACTACAATAGCACACGCAAAGACCAGCGATTTTTGTCGCAAAATTGTGCCGCACTTTCACCAGAGTTGTTGCAGAGTGAGTTGTTTGGGCATAAAAAAGGCGCGTTTACTGGCGCGACCGAAGATCACATTGGGATTTTTGAGGCTGCCAATGGCGGTACAGTTTTTTTAGATGAAATCGGTGATGCCTCGCCACAGTTGCAAAGGAACTTGTTGCGGGTGTTGCAAGAAGGGGAGATTCGGCGTGTGGGAGAAACAGTGGATCGCGCAGTGGATGTACGCATTATTGCAGCGACCAATCAAGACTTAAAACAGGAAGTTGAAAACAGTTTTTTCCGAGAAGATTTGTATTATCGTTTGCGTGTGATTCAGATCGATATGCCGCCTTTGCGAGAACGCATTGAGGATATTCCGTTATTGGCCGAACATTTGCTCATTAGGGTAAAAGAGGATGTAAACAAGTCGGTTGGCGGGCTGACAGTAGGTGCAATCAAGGCGCTTACAAGTTACGATTGGCCTGGCAATGTGCGCGAGTTGGAGAATGAGATTCGGCGTGCGGTTGCATTGGCAGAAGAAGAGGGTGCAATTACGCCCGATTTGTTTTCGGACTCTATCGGGCATACAGTGTCAGATACTGCTGTCGAATACCAGGGACGTTTAAAAGATCGTATGCAGGAGTATGAGAAACGATTGATTCGGGACGCACTCGAGAAATGCGGGGGGAATATTACGCATACGGCTAAAGAGCTGGGGATAGCACGCATTAGCTTATATAGGAAGATCAATAGTTTGGGGTTGAGATAGATGTTGAACTGGTGTATCATTTTTGAAACAATGTATCGTTTGGGTTGCAGTTTGTTTATATTTATATAAATCAGTCAGTTATGTATATTTTATTTAAATAAACGTTTAGAAGCATATCATATTAGATACACTTGTGTCTGATCGTCGCATTTGTATCGCAAATAATTTTTAAATTTTATCTCATTGTTTTTCAAGCACTTGAGGCTCTTCAAGTGCTTTTTTTTATGCCGAAACGATTTTAGGCACGGTTCTTGCAATATAAACGGAGCGAGGACAGTGACGACATTTAGATTTTTGTATTGAAGGAGGATGATATGACGACTCGACGCAAGTTGACTTTGATTAATGGAGCGATAGATCAAGAAGGTGATATTTGTACATATCGGGCTAAGAAGAGTTTTGAAATTGGTGGCTGTCACCCCGGTGCGTTTGGCGTTCCTCCTCTGCCCTTTCCAGATGACGATGACTATTGGGACGATTTTGAGCCGGCTGAGTGAATCATCTCTATTCTGAGGAGCACCTGGCATGCTATGCATTCAAAAATGCGACATGCATCTTTTTCATACTGAGGAACACAAACAGCCTGTTGTCTATCAGGTTGAGACGGGTCTGTTTTTTGAATTGGATACCCTTTTTCAGTCGATTTTAGAGTGTTGTGAGGGGATATCTGCTTCACAGGTTGTCCAGATGCTGGCTGAGCAATACGAGGCAGAGGAAATTGTCGAGGCTATCGAGGAATTGGCTCAGGTGGGTCTGATTTCAGATGGTGCTCTACCTGTGGTAGCCAATGTGCCGACAACAGAAGAGGTGGCAGCCTGTGGCGTATCGCAGACGGATCGTTTGCAGGTGTCGCTGCACGTTTCGCATACGTGCAATATCCAATGTGCGTATTGCTTTGCCCACGGCGGGGATTATGGCGGTAAGGCGATGCTGATGCAACCAGACGTTGCCGAGCAAGCCATACGATGGATTGTTACTGAGGCTCAGACTCTCAGGCGATGCCAGATTGATTTTTTTGGCGGGGAACCGCTTCTGAATTTTCCGCTGTTGCAGAAGCTGGTGCCGTTTGCCAAATCCCTGGGAGCGCGATTGGATGTGCAGGTGGGGTTTGGCATTGTGACCAATGGCACATTGTTGACCGAAGAGATGAAGCAGTTTTTGGTTGATGAAAATTTTCAGATTAAGATCAGCCTGGATGGGGGGCGTCAAACACAGGATCGCATTCGCAAGTTTCACAATGGTTCTGGGACTTATGATGTTGTGGCAAAGAATGTACAGAAATTGACTGATGAGGTACCTGAGCGCATTCATTTGCAAGCCATTATGACAGCGTATAATATGGATGAGGATCAGATTGCCGATGCGTTGCGTGCTCTGGGTACTGAAAACGCGCTCATCGATCCGGCTGTTGTTTCACCGGATGCGCCTTATGCTATTGGAGAAGAACACATACCCGTTTTGAAGCAACAGATTTACAAGCGGAGCAGGCGTGCGCTCAAAGCCATTCTAAATGGTGAAGAGGGTGAAGATGAAGAGTTTGATCCGCGGATTCAAAAATTGCTGACGCGTGCAAAATCCTGTCATGGGTGCCTCGGTGGCAAGCAGTATTTGGCGATTGCAGCAGATGGATCAATTTATTTTTGCTCGAGTTTGGCCGATGCGCCCGAGTTTAAGATGGGTGATGTGTTTGCGGGTATTGATCGCGAAAAACAGCAGTATTTTGACACTCAGTTCAATGTGAATAATCGTCCTGAGTGCAAAACGTGCTGGGCGCGCAACTTGTGTGGTGGCGGATGTCTTTGGGATGCGCGGACGACGACGGGTGATCCAATGTATCCAAATCCGGTTTCTTGTGAACAGACGCGCTATCGCTATGAACTGGCGATGGAGATGTGTATGGAGATTGCAGAGGCGGATGCGTCTTTGTTGCAACGACGATATGATCTGGAAGTGGTATCATAAACCATAAGAGAGAATATGGCCTGTCGAGTTGGAATTACGATGGATCCCGACGAGCGAAGGCGATATTGGCGATCCAGGTACCGCTCCTTCAGAAACTGGAGGATTGTGGGGCATTATAATTCTAAGAAGGAAGCTCAGCAGGAAGAGGCTCGGCTCGCTGAAATTTGGGGTTGTGAAGCTCCCCCTGATGGAGTAGGACCAGAACAGGCTTCCTGGTATGTGTATGTATTTGCACATGACGGCTATTAAATCAAGAGAAGTAAGTAATGTATAAAATTTCAGATTTTTTTAATAGACTGGATTGCGGCTCAACACCCTGCCGCAATGACACCTGTTGCTCGTCACGCCTGCATGTTTTAAGTAGGCGTCCAGTGGATTTAATAAACTTATTTGATAGACCGGTAATCCGCAGTCACATAAAATTTCATCTGATTTGTGCAACTAAGCCACAATAAATAGCTGGACTGAACGTGAATAAAATTCGATCTCACAAGACGCTATCAGCATTCTGGCCGTTCAGAAGAGGTCAAGTCCAAAAAGTTCTGTAAAAAGGTAGCCCCGTGACATAGGGGTCAGTGATTTTATTTTAAATCCGTCATATCCAGATAGCGTCTGCCGGTGATCCACTCTTCAGACCA
>JAJDYX010000032.1 GCA_022824945.1 Candidatus Latescibacterota bacterium | reverse complement strand
CTGGATCATTGACAATAATGACATCGCGCTGATAATCAATTCCAACAACGGTTACAGTATGACTCAGGTCTGGGTCTTGATCAGCTATCAAAGCAACAGGTGGACATCCTGACTTGAGGGCTTCTTCTATTTGCTCTAAATTCCAATTAAAATAGTGAATAGACAGTTCGGGAAATGCCTCTGATAGTGCATAAAGTGCTGACAAATTATCCTCAATCCGGTCTTCCAGTGTCAACCAATCTTCGGCCTGATTTTCAGCACCGTCCCAATATCTCATCACGGATAAAATTGCGGCTTTAAGGCAAGTGACACCTCTGCCTTGCGCGTAAAATGGCACCTGAGGTACAAATAGACGTGCACCACGCTTGTCCTGATTCAGATTCTCAAGGGCGTGAGTTGCATAATCAATATCTGTCTTAGTTGTGGCATTTTTCTTCAGCATATCAAAATAAAACTTAGAACTATCAACTTGACCGATTTCATAAAAGGTCTCAGCTATCATGAGAAGTATATCTTTATCGGGGTGTTGCTTTTTGTTTCCGAGTTGGTCAACGTAAATACTTTGTTTTAAGTAGGGGAGCGCGTTTTCAAACTTCTCCAGATAAAAGAGAGTTTCGCCTTTTCTTCGTATAGCTCGACGATTTTCTTCAACCCGATCAAGGATCGCAAGTGCTTGATCAAAGAATCCCACTTTTAAGTTTAGCGCTGCAAGCGCAATGTTATTTTGAACATCTTCAGGTCTATTCTTCAATGCGCTTTCTGATAGCTCAATCGCTTTTCGATATAATTTTAAACCCTCGTATGCTAATGCAAGATTCGTTTGGATGTCTCTATTATTTGGATCAATTTCCAATCCTCTTTCACCAATCTCCCGTGCCAGTGCCCACTTCTGTTGTTTTGCGTATATCGCAGAAAGATTGCGATAAGCATTTGGCGTGTGCAAACCCAGGTCTATCGCTCGTTTAAGTCCTTTTTCTGCTGCTGCGTAATTATTCTGAAAAAAAGCAACGGTCCCCAGGCCGTAGTACCCCTCGGCAAATAAGCTATCGCAATGTATGGCTTTCTGAAAATATTCCTCAGCTAAGGTTAATCGTCTCAAACGTCCGAAACTTTTACCTATCAGCGTGTGGGCCTGGGCAGAACAAGAGTCTGCTTTGAGAACTTCTTCTGCTGCCTGGATACAGCTTTGATAATCTTCATTCGCATAAAAAGTCTCTGCACGGCGCAACAACTCACTACCAGCAGAAAATCCAGGGATTATGAGAATCAAAAGCAACAGGCATTTTGATAGGCTATTCATTACAATACCTCGGTCTATATATGTATGGAGTTACCAGGCAAAACTCTGACAGGCTCAACCTTGTTAAGGTTGTCGCCTTTGGTTTGTATAAGTTGACAAAAAGCAGGGAATACGCTACATTTGATTTATATCCGCTACGCTCGTAGGCGAGTCTATCTTTTAGCCCCCGTGTGGTGACGCACAGGGGCTTTTATTTTTTATTAGGGTTAGGCGTGTATGCCGAAAGTGACGATTTTGATTGATGGGGGCTACTTGAGGAAAGCAGCAAGCCTGGTCTATCGCTATAATCCAGATTTTATTGAGAAGGTTGCGCTGAGTATCGTTCGTAAGGATGAGCAACTTTTTCGGATTTTATACTACGACTGCGATCCATACACAGGTACAGTGCGTCTTCCAGTGTCTGGAGACAGGAGAACATTTGACGCACATGGCTGGCTGGATATTCTGGCGGCCAAAGACTACTTTGCGGTTCGTCGTGGCGTTCTAAAATTTCGAGGCTTCAAGCTCAAAAAGATTCCAGTAAAGAGCACATCACTTTCCGATGATGATTTTTTCCCGGATTTTGAACAAAAAGGCGTTGACATGCGTCTTGGGCTCGATATTGCGACTTTTTCGGTTTCAAAAGCCGTGGACCGGATCATCCTCGTTTCGGGTGACACAGATTGTGTGCCCGCTATGAAACACGGTCGGATTGCAGGTCTCCAGATCGTTATAGTCCAATTACCTCCCCCTGCTCAAAAGCTTTCGCGCGAACTACTGTGGCATGCCGATGAGTGCAGAGATATTCAATGGCCTGCTGACGCCGAGAAATTTCAGAAGAACTAAACCTCAGCTCCCAGTTCTCGTCCCTCGTGAACTGGTCTGGTCTCGTGTAGAACCATCACGGGATGACGCGACCAGCGGGCGAAAGATTTTTCGCCCCTACTTCTCATGTCGCATCCGTCTGTTGGTGCTGACCGATGAAACCAACAACGACGCGCTCCTTGCTCTTGTCCCAATCAAAAGCGACCCGAATGGTATAGCGCGCATCCTTATTGCTCCCCGTTCCGATGTGCTTATGTAGCCAATAGACCTTGTTCCCAACTTTAGTCGTGTACCAATCCTCGTACTTATTCATTGTTATATCGCTCTGGTGACCTCTGTACCACCACTTACACGCTTCGCGGATTGACACGTCGAGGCTCGACAAATTGATCTCCCCCATACGAGCTCCATAATACGTAGTCGCCAGCCATTGAAGCGCGTCCCACACAGCTTTGGGATGCTTGAATGGGTTATCTTCAACGCACGATTTCCCATTGAGCTGGAAGAGAAGTTCATCGTCGAACCTTTCCTTGGCAAGCTCGACAGCATCATTCACGCTTTCAATGGACAAATCCTCATCTTCACCCACGGTCATCGGGCCCTTACTCGCCTCCTCGATATAAGCCACGCGCCAAATTTCGGCCTCTTTCTCACTCGTGTATAATTTGTTATGCAGCGATTTGAGCTTGCGATTGAGACATTGATTCTCCGATTGCAGCGATGTGTAATCTTCATCAGAAAACGCTCGTTTATTTTCTACTTCAGATTTCACATCTCCATCTGGATCCTCGGAAGGCTCTATCGCCTCACCTGTTGTCTGTTGTTCTTCGGATCCACCGGATGAACTCCTGACTTCCGCCTGTGCGTCTGTCTGAGCATCGGCTAACAGGTCGGTGTGCTCTGTCGGGTCTTCGGAGTCGTACACCACATCTACTCCCGATGGAGAATCATCATCCGGCCCATCGCTCCCACCCATAAGCCGATCTATGCGGCCCATCATCGACAAAATGCGAGGCTCCAACGCCGCCCGTTCCTGTCTCCTAATCTGCTCCTCGCTAAAAACAGGTGCCATTACATAAACAGATTGATACTCGGTCAGCAAAGACTGCAACTTCTTTGTCAGTTGAAGTGCCTCCAAAATATCTGCATCCGGTGAAAGTTGCGCCACAGACCATGACGTTATATCTCGTTGGAAAAATGCCAGTTCTGCAGAGCAAGCATCTCCGATATCGGCAATCGCAGTGTCAAGTTCAACCGCTTGGCTGCGTTGTTTTTCTTTTTTCTTTTGAATGGCATTCAGCGATGCGACAAACTCTGGAATCTCCTGCTCCCATTCAGGTGCATTGGGCGGCAGCGACCTCAAATATTCGAGCCCTTGTGACAAAACATCGTCTTTTGTTTCTCGAGACCCGGGTATTTTACCAGATACATAGCACAGCATCAGCGCAACATCATCTTTATCAAAATCGCCGTGGCATTCGAGAATTTTATCTATCTCACGCTCCCATACATCACTGAACCAGGAACCTCGGAATTGATTCCCAGAAAAATCTGGATATTCAGCCGGCATAGCCAGATCCTCGAGATGTTTAACAACCACATCACCGAGCGCGTCATGCGACTCTGCCCAAACCTTCAAAACCGCGCCCGTTAGCTTGTCGAATATCGTCACGGCTTTCAGAACATGCTCCAGGAGATAAGGCGTTGGGGCCTTAGCGGGTTCTTTTGGGAACTGCGGTACTTTCACTGTGCTGTTTATAGCCGAGTTGAGCAATCCCCGCGCTTCTTTTGACACCTTATCCCGTGAATCAATTGCGCGTCTGACCACAGCCTTGTGATATTCGGGATCCATAAATTCAAAGATCGCACTGATTTGCAAACCATCTGCTTTCGTTATATCGCCTGAGAACATGTCTGACATTGCACAAATCTCCTCTCGCCGCTATTTATTTTTAATCCGTCTAACAGTCACAAAACAAGGGGTTATGCTTTTATTGCATAACCCCTGTATTATTATGGTCGGAGCGACTGGATTTGAACCAGCGACCCCCATCACCCCAAGATGGTGCGCTACCGAGCTGCGCTACGCTCCGACAACTCGTTCGTAAATAAATTTACCCATTTTGCCAGAGACCGTCAAGATTAAAGCCTCTGGTTTTTACCTCCCCGAACTCAGAAAACTCTCGGATTGCAGATCCACATCAAAAATGCGAATAAATTGATGGGGCTTTTTCATCTCGCCGATCAACTCGGGTATGCCATCGCCATCGAGGTCTGCATAGCCAATTTTATCTCCAAAGCCATCTCGGTATTCCCACTCAACGCGTTGATAAGTCGCGCCAATAACAAAACCCGTATTGAGTACAATCTCAAGCTCACCGTCATCGTCGAGATCGCCAACAGCCATACTCTGTGCCCACAGCCCCGGCTCACTGCTCCATTCTAAAAACAGATTTTTGCAATCGAACACAAACAACCGCCCAATCTGTGCGGCGCGATCCTGGTCGAGATTATCGCGCGATCCAGTCGGCGACCGATAGCTCCGACTCTCCGCAGCATCTTCGCCGCAAAACACCAGCTCGAGCTGCGGATCGTCGTCAATATTTTCAATCACCATAGCCGAAACCGATGCAAACTCATTGTCCGGACTTCGCCAGATTTCATGGAAATCGCTGGCGCGATAAAACGCAATATCTCCAGCATGGGTATATGCCACGATCTCAAGTTCGTCATCGACATCGATATCCAGAACAAAAACTTCTGCAATCTCCGATCTCAATGGCGGACTTCTCCACACCTCTCGAAAGCGCCCCTCTTGCATTTCCAACACGTAAACTGCCCCATGACGGTCGCCATACACAATGCGCGGTGCCTCATCACCTTTTCCCACAATTGCTTTTACAGCTCTCATCTCGGGTACAAACCCGCCAAAAGAGATCGCATCATTATCCTTCCAATGAAACCACGCCAGATCGGTCGCTGAGATAGTAGCTGTAAGAGCAACGAGCAAAAGCAGAATCCTTATGACCATAGTGAACTCCTCAGAATATACTAATATGGAGATAGCGTTTGGGATCCCGCTTGATATCTTCAATAAGACTATCCACAGACGTCAGTGTGCGATCCAGATGCTCGTACACCGCTTCGTCCTTAACCAAACGCCCGACCGTACCGCGTCCTTCTCGTATCCCTTTGGAAATATCATCGAGATTGGCAAAAGTATTCTGCATAGCAACCGAAGTCGATTCCATCTGTGCCGAAATGCGCGCAAGGCGTTCCAAAGTTACTGTTAGATTAGTCACAGCAATACTCAAATTTTCGCGATTATCCCGCATCAATCCACTCGCATCGCCCGTCGCCACCGCCAAACTGTCGAGCATCTTATCGACCTTACCCAGATTATCGTCATTCAATAATCGGTTGAGATAGTACGTGGTCGTATCAATACGCGAAAGAACACTTTCCAGATGCGCGAGATTGTTATCACTGGCTACGCCATCTACTGCATTGCGAATTTTTTCGATCGTAAGCCTGCTTTCAGACACCATCGCATCGAGGTCAGAAGCAGAAGTCCCCTGCACAACAGCACCATCTGGAAGACGCTGTTCCGACTCTCCCAACTGAATTTCGATCATCTGCCCACCCAGCAGACCATCGGACTTGAGTAAAAAACGCGAATCCACGGGCAAATCTCTCACCGCGGCAAACCCGAGTGCAACATAAGGCAGTCCATCCTCAAGGGTGATAGACAGCACCTTTCCCACCCGCACCCCGCGAAACGTCACGGGATTGCCCACTTGAAGCCCCGGCACACTGTTGAACTTAGCATGGATGCGATATCCACCAGCCGCGCCTGCATAGCGCTCAGAAAGCCACACCGTGCCGACCACCAGAATAACGGCTGCAAAAAATATAACTGCGCCCAGGATAATTTCTTGCCGACGATTTCTCATAAGCTACCCCAATTTGCCCTGAACAAACAATTCGAAAACCTCATTGTTAGCTGCTTCGACATCTTCCATTGCACCTTGAACCACCGCTTTGCCCTCATAGAGCAAGGCAACCCGATCCGAAACGCGCCGGGCAAGGGGCATATCGTGGGTGACGACCACCGATGTCACATCGAGTTCCGATTGCAACTTAAGTATATAGTCCCCCACAACACTGGATGTATTTGGATCGAGACCCGTTGTGGGTTCATCGTAAAGAATAAAATCGGGTTCCATCGCAATGGCCCGCGCAAGTGCCGCGCGTTTTCTCATTCCCCCCGACAACTCAACTGGCATCTTCGCCTCTGTGCCCGCCAACCGCACAGCATCGAGGCATACATGCACGCGCTCTGAAATTTCTTCTTCGGACATCCTGGTGTGCATACGCAACCCAAAAGCCACATTTTCCTTCACCGTCATAGAATCAAAAAGTGCCGAAGACTGAAATAAAACCCCGATGCGCTTGCGCAACTCGATCAACTCACCATGGCGAATCCGCGCCATGTCATAACCGGCAACGACGACCTTTCCCACATCTGCCCGCTCAATCCCAATAACATGCTTTAAAGTCACACTTTTGCCGCACCCACTCGGTCCCAAAATAGTCGTAATCTCAGACCAGGGAACCCGCAGGTCAAGCCCTTTCAGCACGGGTTGTGCTTCAAAAGACTTAAACACCTCGACAAATTCAATAGCCGTTTCATTTGCCATAGTTTAATACAACAGTGCGTGTGTTAAAAAATAATCGAGAATGAGAACAAGCGCAGAAGATATCACAACTGCAGCCGTGGCAGCCCGTCCAACGCCCTGTGCGCCGCCTGCGGTACACAGCCCCTTGTAAGACCCCATAAACGTCAGCAACCCACCATAAACAACGGATTTGACCAACCCGACAAAAACATCATACACTTCAAAATACAGTTTCATACCTTTGACTAATTCTGTAGGCGTAATAGCCATCTTGATCATCGACATAGCAAACCCGCAGATATTCGCGACCAAAAAAGAATAAATCACGAGAACTGGAACCATAATCGCGCCAGCGAGCATTCGGGGCAACATGAGATATCCCACCGGATCGACAGCCATTGACGCGAGCGCATCAACTTGCTCTGAGACTTTCATCGTGCCGAGTTCAGACGCGACGCCCGCCCCCACCCTGCCCGCGAGCACGAGCCCCAACAAAATAGGCGACAGCACGAGTATCACAGAGCGGACCATAAGCGCACCAACCATATAATCGGGCACGTACTCTTCCATCTGATAAGCCGTCTGAATAGCGACCGCCATCCCGCTAAAAGCCGAAATCAAGCAGACCAGGGGCAGAGAACTAACACCAACAGCATAACACTGTTCGATAATCTGATGTCGATAGAGATAGAGATGCCGCATTTCCGTTACGCACTGGACGCCATAGCAGAACATCTGGAAAACCTGGACGAAAAATGCGGCGAGTTGCCCACCGAGGAATGCAAATAATCGGCCCATAGTGAAGCCCAATAGTGAGGCGGGTTAAAAGGATGTTAAAAGGATCCAGAAAGCGTGTAGAATCTACACTCCATTTTTAAATAAATCAACCCTTTTTGCTGCAAGAGCCTGCACAGAAAAGGCGGCTCTGGAAAAACCAGAACCGCCTTTAATACTTCGAAGACACATGGTATCAGACCAGATCTTCCACTTTTCCACCCGGAACATTTCTTCGAAAATATCGCTGCAACTTGGCGAGCGCGCGATTGCGAATCTGGCGCACGCGCTCTCGGGTAACACCCAGAGAACAGCCAATGTCACTCAGCGTCTGGCGCTCATCTCCGTCGAGACCAAAATAAGCGCGAATAACATCTCGTTCCCGGGGATCCAGAGAATCATTGAGAGACCGCGATATGAACTCGGACTGATCCCGGTATATCACGAGCTGATCTGGATCCTCTTCGTCGGCCTCGAGTAGATTCATCAGCGGTTGCTCGCCCGCCGTATCTACAGGCGCAGACAAAGACAGATCTGGGCGCACACAGCGCAACGCCCGCTCTGCGCGTTTGTCACTGATCTGCATATCGCTGGCAACTTCGTCCAGCGCGGGCACGCGCCCCAGTTCCTGGGTCATCTGCCCCCAGCGACGCGCCATCCGGTCCATATCCTCCTGGCGATTTGCAGGCATAACCACATTAGACGTGCGCTTGAGCGCGTTGAGAATACACTGCCGAATCCACCACACCGCATAGCTGATGAACTTAAATCCGCGTTCCTGGTCAAAACGCTTGAGAGCTTCCATCAATCCCATATTGCCCTCGGCAATCAAATCGGCAAGCGGCACACCCCGCCCCTGATATTCGAGCGCAACACTGACGACAAAACGCAAATTTGACGTAATAATCTTGTCAACCGCCGCCTGATCCCCTTCTTTGGCCTTGCGAAGAACTTTTTGTTCCTCTTCTCGGCTCAATGGGGGATACTTACGCAGTTCCTTGAGATAGCTCTGAACAGAAGCTTCGCGCGCGTACTGCGTCTCTTGTTGCGTGTATTCCATTTTATCTCCTACCGCTTGTTCCGCTTTGTCCGACCCGGCGCGGAATCCTGGTGCAACAGTTGGCGTTTCCATCTGTGTGAAAATGATTGTCACCCCCTCCCAGAGATGCGTTATTTAATGAGTTGTTATATACCTTTCTTAAACGCATTTAACATTTATAAAGTTTCACAATCTCGAATATATTTCTCGATTGCTGTCCATCCCCTGTTACATCTTAGATACACGCCATACATCTAAAGGTTTCAAAATAGTGGGTCGCGGGAGGAGATCTCGAATTGCTTGCGAGACCCGTGCCGAAAAGCTATCTTGCCCGCTGCCTGGCAATTTTATAAACGAAAGGAAAGACAATGTCCCGACAAAAAGACCACATCTTTCACAGAACCCTCAAAAAAGAATGGTCGAAGATATCACACGGAGAAGGTATTTACCTGTTCGATACGGAAGGAAAGCGCTATCTCGACGCCTGTGCGGGCGTGCATGTAGTCAGTATCGGCCACGGGGTCAAAGAGATCGCAGAGGCCATGGCCGAACAGGCGGAGAAGGTCTGTTTCACCTACGCCCGGTTCCTCACCCAGCCCCAGATCGATCTGGCAGACAAGATCGCCAGCCTCGCGCCGGAAGACCTGAACCGGGTCTTTTTTGTTTCCGGAGGGTCCGAAGCCACAGAGTCGGCCATGAAAATCGCCCGGAAGTACCACATCGCAACCGGCAATCCCGGAAAGTACAGGGTCATCTCCCGGTGGCAGGCCTGGCACGGGAATACGGTTGGTGCCCTCTCCATGTCCGGGCGGTCGCCCTGGCGCGAGGACTATATTCCCTACCTGCTGAATTTCCCCCATATCTCGCCACCCTATCCCTACCGGTGCGCCTACTGTAAGGAACACTCGGAATGCCAGCTCCACTGCGCAGAGGAACTGGAGCGGGTCATCAAACAGGAGGGGAGCGAGTCGATCTCCGCCTTTATCGCCGAACCCATCCTCGGCACCTCCGCCGCCGGTGTGACCCCTCCACAGGACTACTACCCTCTCATTCGGGAGATCTGTGACCGGCACAATATCCTGATGATCGTCGATGAAGTCGTCACCGGCTTTGGCAGAACAGGCCGCAACTTCGGCATCGAACACTGGGATGTGGTCCCCGATATTATGGCGACCGGAAAAGGACTGAGTAGCGGCTATACGCCCATTGCTGCAACCGTCGTCCACGAAAAGATCTACAACGCCATCTACAGGGAATCCGTCTCTTTTGTACACGGGCACACCTATGGCGGAAACGCCCTTTCCTGCGCCACAGCTCTGGCCGTGCAAAACTACATCCAGACGCATGATCTGGTATCGAACTGCGCCCGGATGGGCGACCTGATGCTGGAAAAACTCATGCCCTTGCAGGACCTGCCGATCGTCGGGGGCATACGCGGGAAGGGCCTGCTGATCGGCATCGAATTCGTGGCCGACAAATCCACGCGTGCCCCCTTCGATCTCTCAAAAGGAGTGACCGCAAGGATCGTGGATCTGGCCTTAGAAAAAGGAGTACTGCTCATGCCCGGAGCTCCCGGCCTGATCGATGGTGTCGAAGGCGACCATATCGCCATCAGCCCCCCTTTCACCATCACCGAATCGGAAGTACAGCACGTTGTCGATGTGGTACAGGAAACCATTGTGGAAGTTTCGGCACAGTTGTGCAAGTAATTCTCGGCAGTGTACTTGCAGAATCTACTGGCAATCAGGAATTTCAAATTCTTCAAGATGCACCTGGGCCAGTTTCTTGCGCAGTTTGGGAATCGCGCCTCCGACCGTCTTTCCACCGCGCGACTTACCAAACAGGTGTTGGCTCACGCTGGGAACTGAGATGCCGAGTTGCTGGGAAATTTCGTGTTCGGTCATTTTCCTGAAAAAGTAAAGGTGTACTATTTCCCTTTGTCTGGGGGTAAGAACCTCATCCATCAGCTTGAGAACCAGCGGTATTAATCGGGATGTCCACTCACGCTGACGAAATCGTGCCTGGACATCTTCCTCTGTCTCGTAGTGCGGATTCTGTTCAAGAGAGAACTGTTCAAGGATGTTCTGGTCAACCCGAACTTCCCAGAAATCGGGATTGAATTTCGTTCTGCGGGAAAGCCTATTTTGGGATTTGTTGTAGGACTTGCTCAAACCGACACCTCCTATCACTTCAGCGGAAAGGGGATGCCGGGGCAAAAAAAAACACGGTTGCACAGCCCCTTTCCATTGAAAAAGTGGAAAAGGCCCATCCAACCGTTATTAGCGGCTAGGGGCAGGCCAAAGGTGTAATCTTTGGCCTTTATTTTATCAATCTCAATATATCTCAAATCCTCTTTGGAGTCAAAGCTTTAGGAAGAAAGAAAGCCCTGGCGGGCCCCTTTTCAGGGCGGCGACCGTTATTAGCGGCCACCTCCCACCAGGGCAATAAACCGTAAAGGTCTTCACCTATACACAAAATATAAGGCACTTTTCAAAGTCCTATAGTAAAAAAATCAAGGGTTTTACCGATAGTTGTCCTGGTAGGGATTTGCCCCATGTAATTCACTATAAAGCGGCTGCCAATCCCAACTCGGACCCACATCCCTTGTGGTGAGAGGACGATTCATGTCTAACTTATCTCCCAGGTCCCTGAGATCCATAAGCTTGTAAAGAGGATGTTTTTTGTCGATCATTTTATCTCTTTGCTTGTGGATAACCGCATAGAGATCAATGGGAAGCATGTCGTAGTTTGGAACGCGAAAGCCCGGAGGTATCTCAACAGGCGTAATGAGTAAGCCGTTTTGGTCTCGACTAATGGCCTGTTGCGTGAAAGTAAGCCCTTTCAGATTTTGAGTTATTTGTCTTGCGTTTTCTTCTTTGCCGTTAGAGGTATCGTGTTCATAAATTTCGGTCACGGGACTTGAGATGAGATTGGAGGTAAACGCGTTTTGTGCCCAGACGCCATAGTGAACCAGTGAAAAGGTTTTTGGGGGGGTGGAAGTGGCAGCTTCTCGGTGGTAAAAGAGATTGCCTATGAAACTGTTATTGATGGGATGTGTGAACCTGAATCGTTCTTCTGGGGGGGTGGTATGGGTATAAGTGCCTTGTTGAACTGCCTGTTGTGCCTCATCGAGTCTTTGCGCGATCCAGGTCCTTCGAGAATATTTCCCCATAAAGTTTACAAAAGGCACATCGGCTGGTGCATCAAATGTGTTGTAAGCAACACACCAATCGGTAGTGGCACTATGTCCTCCCTGTGGACCTGCTGCGCCTTCACCCATTCGAATTATAGCGATGGTGTTTCGATTGCCCCCAGGTGTGTTTCTTCCGTTGACGCGAAAATAGTTGCCAACTATGATGTGGTTTGTATCCCAACCAATGATGGACATCGCCGCTCGTTGTAAAAAATAGCTGTGAACAATATAAGCATAGCCTCCCCCTCGCAGACTGAGGTATTTGTTACAATCTTCCACCGTGTTGTTGAGCCAGAGAAAACCGCCCATTTTTCCGACAAAGTGTTCTTCATCGCCTTCTCGATTGCCTGCAATGAGATTTGCATCAAAGATACTCTCAGAATCCCGATTACCAATGCGTCCGAGTCTCAAAAAGCTATTCTCTATATTTTGAAAAAAGCTGTGATCAACCCGCACACTGATGGGATTGTCTGTACCTTCCTCAGATTCGTTTCCTCCGCCGACATGGGTATTATCGAGTAAGATATAAGCCCTGTTGATGAAGGCACAGTGGTCAATTCGAAGAAACCGGGCTATTTGGTCATTGGCTCTGAGGGAAGTACCGAGGATGCCTGTCCACCTATCTGCCTGGCTGCGGGGGTAAAAAACACACTCTGTGATGCGATTGTGATCCCCTCTGACGGTAATCGGCTTGGGGTACTGGGTTCTGCCTATTCTGGTATTTGAACTGATATTTTGAAAGATAAACCCATGAAACACATTGTGATCGCCCGAGATATCAAAAACAGTGTTTCCAGTAATAATAACAGAACCAGGATTGATCGCCCGCATCTCAAAGGTGTCGTATCTGCTGACACCTGTTTTTGAAAACGCAATATGCCCTAAATCTGTGTAAGTGCCATCTGAAAAAGCAACGGTCGCAGGACCCGATAAATTTTGTATGACTGCGTTGAGATCGGAGGAGGGAGAAACCGTAATGGTCTGTTTTTTGAAAATTGACACAATCGTTGTAGCTATTCTTTCTCTCGTTTGCGACAGCAACTCTACATCGAGAAGATAATTCTCTTTTTCCCACTCTGCGGGTTCGATTTTCAATCGCACTTCTCCTGTTTTTTCATCGATAGCGAAGGTGGCTGCTTTTTGTTGGTAATCGTCTTGTGTGGGTTCCAAAACGTAATGGTGAACGGCTGCAAGATTCCCTTTGAGAAGAATAACGCCAATGGACTCGCCTGTTTTCGCAAGCGTCGAGACCCCAAAGCGCGATTCGCCTTGAAGATCACTGACGGACCCGGTGGTTCTTTTGCCAAAGCTACTGACAAAAACCAGAAAATCGTCAAATCCAATCGCACCATCGCCATTCAGGTCGTATCTTGCCTCATACATCTTTTGACCTTCATGAGACCCAAACGCACCTACAAACAGCAAAAAGTCGGGAAAATCAACCACACCACTCTCATCAAAATCCGGAGAAGACACCGCAGACAGCGATTGGATCAACAGCACGATGAGTATGATTGTAAGCGTTTGTGTTAAACGCATGCGAAGTAGCATATTAAATTCCTTCTAAAGGTAGATAACAATCCTCCGACAGCACGATAGAAAATTTAAGCCCTTTGCTTTTACTAATCCACAACTTTTGAAATACCTCAAAGAAAGACGAGAGAGAATATGTAAAACGTACTCAAGCCCCTTGCTACTCAACGAAACTTTTGCTATAATTCTACAAATGAATTGAAGAAAGGGCGAATAATTGGCACTGACATTTGAATGGGATGAAAACAAAGCCCTGGAGAATTATAGAAAACATGGGGTCAGTTTTGAGGAGGCAAAAACTATTTTTAACGATTTTTTTGCAATAACAATTTATGATCCAAATCATTCTATAAACGAAGATCGCTTTATAGATTTGGGGCGTTCCTCAAGAGGGAGAATTTTGGTTGTGGTTTATACAGAGCGAAACGAGACCATTCGTTTAATCAGCAGCAGAATGGCAACAAGAAGGGAGTGCTGGCATTATGAAGAAAAATGAAATGGGCACAGAATACGATTTTTCGGACGGTGTTCGCGGAAAACACCATAAGGCGTATCGTCAGGGACATTCAGTAAAAATAGAAAAACAGGATGGATCAATAGAAGTCCACCACTTTACACTCGCAGATGGCTCTGTGATGCTAGATTCGGATGTAAAACAACATTTTCCCAATTCTGAATCTGTGAATAAAGCACTCCGATCATTAATTGCAAATGCTTGAGAATATATTTGATCTGGATCGCTGAGACAGGTGTCTAATAAGAAAAAGGGGCACTACAAATTGTAGTGCCCCTTTTTGCATCCGGCCCTTACTCCATCTGCAGGATAGAGACCGAGGAAAAGCCTGAAAGTTTAAGCATTCAAGGCCTTAACAGAAGCCTGGTTCTCTCTTGCCGCACGGTACGTCGGGAATACTCAGGTTCCAACTGCGCCCGTCCTGATGCCAGACAAGGGGTACTTGGAATATCCTCCTTATAAACCTTATGAAGCAATCTCATCGAGGGCATTTCCAACGGCCAAAACCAGACCATCGATGTGATCATCCTGAGTCGGAAGACTAATCGCACACATAGTCAATCCCTGCCCGCAGAAATAGCCCTGATTGAGCAGAGACAGGAACACGGCGTGTGCGAATGCCTTGTCCGACCGGGTCAAATCGCGATAATCGCGCAACCGGTCAATACCAAAATGGATACCGAACACCGACCCCGTCACAACGACCTGCGCCACAACACCCCGTTCGGCGAACAAATCTTCCAGACCGGTCTTCAACCGATTCCCCAAACGGTTCAGATGCGCGTAAGCCTCGTCCGTCATAGATTCGAGCGTAGCGATCCCCGCAGCCATCGCCACCGCGTGACCGCTATGGGTACCACTCTGGAAAACAGGTGAAGACCCACTGGAATTATCCACCAGATCCATAATATCCGCTCGCCCGCCAAAAGCCCCGACGGGAAACCCGCCGCCGATCATCTTGCCAAAACACGTCAAATCGGGCCTGACCCCCACATGACTCTGCAGCCCGTCCTTCGCCTGACGGAATCCGACAATCTCATCGAAAATCAGCAAAATGCCGAGTTCCTCGGTAATCGCGCGCACCCGCTGGATAAAATCGCGTCGGATCGGAATAATACCCGCCTTTGGATCGAGAATCACACACGCCAGTTCATCCCGGTGACGCGACAAAAGCCGCTCGACGCTCTCCTCATCGTTATAGGGCAAAACAATCATATCCTCAAGCGCGTGCAACGCCATACCTCCCGCGCTGGGAACCGCATTGGGCGCAGAGGCTTCCCCCGCGGATTCCAGCGGCGGAGCAGTGCTGATCTCCACAGCGTCGTGACTCCCGTGGTAACCGCCTTCGAACTTCGCGATCTTCGGCCTGCCGCTGAAGCATCTCGCCAGCCGGACAGCATGCAACGTGGCTTCGGTCCCGGAACTGACAAAACGGATGCGCTCAACCGAAGATATGCGCTCGCACATCATCCGCGCCAACCGGGTCTCAACACCCGTTGCAGCGCCGAGCGCGATGCCATCGACCAACTGTCTCTCCACCGCCTCTACGATCGCAGGATGGTTGTGCCCCAGAACCTGCGCAGTGTGGTGATTTGAGAAATCGACATAAGACCTGCCGTCAACATCTTCGAGCACACATCCCTTTCCCCGCCGCAGCGTAATCGGATACGGCGCAAAAAAATAGGCGCCCTTGGCGGCGCCGGCATTCACCGATCGACCATCCTCAAACATCTGACGGGACATCGGCGTCAATTCGCGATATCTAACTTCAATAGTCTCTTGCGACATTGCTCAATCTCCATCACAGTTTCAACAGACGTTTCGCATTTTCCCCAAGCACCAGGCGCTTTTCGCAATCGCTGATCTTCGCGGTAATAATCTTCCCCAGTTGTGTTCGCGGATCCATAAGCGGAACATCCGAACCGAAAACCACGCGATCAGCACCTGCTTCGGCCACCAGCCTTTCGATCACACCAGGCTCGCGGAAAGTGGAACACGTCTCGACATAAACATTAGAAAACCGCTGCGCCGCCCGGATCGCCTGACTTCTGTACGGCTCGGAATTGCCCGCATGCGCGATCACAAAATTCGCATTCGGATAGCACCCGGCAATATCCTCAACATAAACGGGCCAACACGTCTCTTCTGCACCCGTATGCGAAATAAGCGCCAGACCGCGGTCATCCGCAAACTGATAGACTGAATTCCACACCGGATCGTTCAACCGCCAGCGGGAATAGGGCGGATAGATCTTAATCGCCAAAAACCCGAGTTCGTCGATCGCCCGTTCCAACTCCGGTACCATAAATTCGGACATCAGGGGAGAGACATAGGCAAAACCGATAAACCGCTCCGAGTAGCGACTCACAAAAGCCGCAGTCTGATCATTGCCCGTCGCGCCATCTGGATGAAAGATATTGAACATACAACAGCGATCAATACCCACGGCATCCATCGCGTGGAGAATCTCGTCGGCATCATCGCTCATCTCAAAAATATCCCACCGGCCGACATGCCCGTGAAAATCGATAATTTCCCAACCGTCAATCATAAAGAACCCGCTCCAGATTCGCCGCACAGATCAACCTGAGATCATCATCCAATATCTCCAGATGATGGAGCGCAAACAGCATCGGTCCCATCGCATATCGCGGAAAGAACGATCCGTACACCAGCCGTCCCGAACCAAACTCCCGAACGAGCTTTTCGATCCCGCAGATATTCTCATAACGGCTGAGTTCGAGAAACGCATTGGGCAACACCTGCAGCATCGGACGGATCATCATCGAATGCGTATAGTGCGCGCCGACCAGCACGACAGTCAGATTCGGATACCCACCCAGCGTATCGACGATCTCTGCCGGAGGCGTATCCGCCAACGAGATCCAGAGAGGAATACCCTCAGCACTCAGCCAGGCGAGCAAATCACCGTAAAGCCACGAAACAAATGGCAGTCTGCATTCCTCGGTATTGTGCAGCCGAACGCTCAAAACGACACCGTCCCGGTGGAAATCGCACAACTGTTCCAGCGAACCGGAATCGCACCCGGCGACGAACTGGGGAACGAACGCGTCATTTTGCCCCGTCAACACCGCGAGCGAATCATTGCCCTGCATCGGACTAATCCATTCGCCTTGAACGGAATAGACAAGCGCGCGATCAACCCCGTGGCGCGACATCTCTTCGAGCAACTGATCGGGTGAATCGACTGGAGACCGCCGGTCGTGGCGATTGCCGATCCCGACATTGGCATCAAATACGGGAACGCGAGATTTGAAGGACAAAGACATGTCGGGTCATCTCCTCATTTTCGCGTCACCCGCAGCACGCCCTCATCGGCATCCACCACCACGTGATCGCCCGTAGCGATCAACTCAAACGGATCCCGTTCCAACTCTGTCATCATAGGAATCTCATTGACAATACATCCAAGAGCGGCCAATCCATCCACCTCCACATTGACAAAAGCCGCAGGCGCATTGCCTTCCAATTGTGCCAGATTTAAAACCATAGGCGTACCCGAAGAACCTTTGGTCGAGCGGATAACCAGCACGCGCCCCCCCAGAGAAATTCCCTCCAGAGGATGCCCCACGCCGATCACCTTGCCCGTAATTGCATCCACCTCGCCCCAAAACGACAGCGTCGTATCAGCCACCAGCGCCTCGCCCTCTGCGTATCCCTTAACCACACCGTGTCCCCTGATATCAATTGTCTCAGCCATCTCCGAGCCACCTCCCGGCAACTGCTGCGCGTATGCAGGCATCCGTCTTGGCAATAATCACTTCCGCGCCCACCATCCCCCGCGCATAGTGCGCCTGTTTAAAACCGTGGGTCACAATGCGCTTCGCTGGAATCCGCATATTTGTCGGACAGGTATCGCAAAGAATGCGCCCACCAGCCGCCTCAATAATCTCCGTATAGCCCATCCTGTCCGCATTTCCCTTGGTACCCCGCGCCGTATCGATCCACAGACGCACACCTTCCGCCACCTTTTTTCCCTTCAAAAGAGCGGCGATCTTCGACAGTTCATTAATAGACGCATGCGGGCACCCCAGAATTACGGAATCGATTTCATCTCCCGTGCGCACCCTCAGTGACTCATAAGTCTCCTTCAACGTCTCTGCATCAAACGTCAAATAATCCTCTGGAACATCCCCCTGAAAAGCCGCATCTATCGTAGGTGCCTCTGGCGTAACACCCGCGATATGACACATCGTCACCCCGCCCGAAGTCGCCAGCGCCGCACACAGTTGCTTGGCCTCGTCCTGAGAGGGCCGCCGTATGCCATTGAACACCGGAATACCCAGACCCGCTGCTTTCCCCGCAAAATAACCCAGAGCACCCCAATCCGGTGGATCCTCCAACTCCGCCGTTACCTCTATCCGAAGCGTGCCCTTGCGATTCTCATCCAGCAACACGCCGAACTCCGGAACCAGCCCCAGAAGCGAGGCTGCAATCGCGCTCTCCGTGCCGTGCCGCGTCGTCCGCGCACCCAGGATAGAATTGGCATAAACCACCGCTGACGACTCCGTCCATGCCAGAATCTCCCCCTTGAGCGGCACATTGCCCACCAGGTACGGAGCACAGGTAAAAGTGGGAATAAACCCCGCATCCGCAGCCAGAACCGCCAGATCCTTCTGCATCTGTACCTGTTCGGGATCATTCTCGGGCACATCCACATCGTCCAGAGTCACAAACGCGGCATGCACCGTACAGGTACATCCGGGATGCGTCCCGTGGGAACACGCCTCCACGAGATCGGCCATATATCGGTCCATCGTCTCTTTGGACGCCCCCTGCGCCATCAAATTGGGCACCGGCAGCAAAGCGTGTGTATTATCCACCTTAATCAGCCGTTTTGCCCCCATCACCTCGCCCCATTCAACCAGCCAGCGCATACACTTCGCCAGATAGTCTCCCCGCGACCCATCCAGAATAGCCTGCTGTTCTCCTGTCAGTTCCATAAAACACGCCTCCTATACCCTCAATTACCGACCGGATCGATACCCGCCATCTCGTAATTCCTGAGCCAGTCGTGATGGGACCTCGCCACCTGCCCCGGATTGACCTGGCTGCGAGCGATAAAACCCGGCACATTCTCACGACCAGTCGGCAGTCCAATGCGACTATAGCGAACATCCAGACTCCACCTGACCGAATTTATCGTATGTGGCGTTGACCGATGAAGAACGCGCTCCATCGTCAACAAGACATCCCCCACATCCACCTCGCAAGTCACGACCTCAAAATCCGGAAGATCGCTCTCGAAGACCCCTTTAAAGTGGGGTGTCCGATAATCATGCGGCAAAAGACCAACCCGATGAGAACCGCGAAGCACCTGCAAACAGCCATTATCAGCCGTCGCCTTAACCAGCGGGATCCAGAAATTGACAAACAGCGTCTCCCCCGCATCCTCCGGTATGAGATACGCCAGATCCTGATGCCACGGCACCACAGTCGCTTCCAGATCTGGCAATTTAGCCCGCAGATTGGACTGCGGATGGGCGTAAATCTCAGGACCAATCAGAGATTCAGTCGCATCCAGTATAGCCGGGTGCGTCCTGAGCGCAAACATCCCGGGCGTCTTAAACCTCTTCCCCTGAAAATTCTTCCAGATCTTCTCCGGCTTCGAACAGGCATTCGACACCAGAGCCAATCGGGTCTCAAAAGACGCGTCGGGAAACGTATCCCCCGGATCGAGCAATCCCTCATCCACCGCCTCGCCCACCACCTCGTCAATTTTAGCCACGAGTTCATCGACAAACGGTTGGTACGCTTCTTCTGGAAGCTGATCGCGGACGATCAAAAAACCATCGTCGTGGAACTGCGCCACCTGTTCTACGCTCAGTCCGTATTTCATGGGAACCCTCCAATAAGTTTTTATCCACGCATCGCCTTGTAATCAACGAACATCCATTGGGCTGGTAATGCGCCATCGTCAACAACCGCTCCTTCATCGCCAGGTACTTTTCATCCCCCATCAGCATATTAAAAAATGCAAGTTATACTGGGTCGTTTGAATAGATTACAGTATAGGATCAATTGTTACGTCACCACCATTTATAATCGTTAATATCACGCGATTCCCATAGAGCAATGACATGCCAATCAAGGGGCCGCCTTCTGCTTGTAAAACAAGTACTTCGCGTTCTTGATCATGCCATATTACTTTTGCAAGATATACATCTAACACCACCGTATTTCCGTCGCCAAGGGTGGCACGTCGATTTCCTGCCAGTTGAAGTTTGAGACGGTTAACCAAATCACTCGGTAGAGTCAAATATCCATTGAAGCCCGTATCAATGACTGCCTCAACTCTTTCTATTTTTTGATCTGAACTAACAATTTCCAATTCAATAACAGCTTCTCGGTTGGCTGTAACTTGTCCATTAATCATTGTGTGTTCACCGAAAAACTACTACCGATGCGGTAAGCGGTTGGGAATCCAATTCGCAAACCGTAAATGACAGCATTGGGATATTTGGTAAGTAGCTGTTTTGTAGCGACCAAATCGTCAGCATTGATCTCGTATTCACCTGTTTCAATATCGATAACCAGGAACTCGCCTTTGTGCTTGGAGATCACTTTATCGCGGATTTGTTGTCTATAAATTACTTCACCGCGCGATTCGACTTCCTGGGATGTATAATTAGTATAGGGCATGGGCTTTCTCCTTAAAGATCTTATTCACAACACCGCCAATATTTCCCCCACCTTATCCTCAAAAATCCTCTGCCACTCAGGCGCCAGCATACAATCGCTATCTTCTTGTGCCCCACCCCGATTTTTGAGTTGCTCAGCCGTTGGCGTATAATAGATATAACCATTTGTAACACCCGCGACAAAAGTAAATTTATGCGGAGACTTTTTCTTAATATTGAGACCAATCTCCACCGACAACTCACCCGGAAACGTGACCAACACAAACTCCCCAACTCTCAAACCCATCATCTCAACTTCAATAGTACTCTCTCCAGAATCTAAATTTCGCGCCTGATGTTTTTTTAGCAAATTCAAATTGATCTGAATCCTCGCCAATTGCTCCATCGCGTAAATATTCTCAATATACCGGTCCATATTCGCTCTGTTCTCGGCATCCAGCTTCTTCAAACCATCTCTCCCCATCATCTCCTCATGCAAATAACGGTGAGAATAATAAGAAGGAAAATCGCGGGAAAGATTGTATTTCACATAAAGAGGAATAAATGTCTTCAAATTGAGACTCGTCCCCTTCAAAGCCCCAAGCAATTGTATCTGTTCCGCCTGTAGAGATTCGATACGCCCCGCGAGATCGGCCCTCGGCAGTTCAATGGTCTCGCGAACGATCTTCAACTCCCCGCCTTCACTGCTACGGATCTTCTTCAACCCCTGCAATGTGCTAAGACCCAGCATATTTCCCAGAACCTCGGCATCCCGAGGATTATTGACATCCTTGTACAAAACCGGATTGACATCGCCCCCGCAACCCTGTAAAAACAGCGCAATCGTATCCTCGCTCAAATTATCTTCAATCACCTTTGACGCAAACCCGGAAATATCCGCCGTATTCTCTCTGCTCGGCACCTCCAGAATTGGATGACACGCAAAATTGAAAACAACCGCCAGCGTCTCTCCATCCTCCCTGTCCAGCCGAAGAATGCCAATCTCTGGATCGACTGGCCCGACCGAAGCGACTTCCTCATCGGGTGGAAGCGAGTACGCGTGACGGACATCGGCCTCCTTTCCACTCTTCAACACAAGCCTGCGGTTCTCCATAATCCTGTCCTCGCAGCCGGTACCAGCACCGACACTTACGGGAACCATATTTTGCCACGCCTCCACGACCGCTCGAACCGTTCGCGCTTCCACATCTGCACACACCTTGCCGTGACAATGACTCGCATTGATCAGAATATGCGCAGGATCGAGATCTAACTCCCTATTCAATTGCGAACGCACATTGGCGAGAAAATCATTTCTGATAGAACCGATCTCAGCTATCGCTACCGCATCTACAGTCACAATAACAGCTATCTCATCACCAGACCGCAGAACCAGAGCTTTGACGTAAAGCGGGTCATTAGCCGGTCCCGCATCCAGATCGGATATCACCACTTTTGCAACACCCGCCATGAGATTTCTCGGAGTATTCTCTGTTCGTCCCATATTTTAACTCTAAAAAGTGGTCTCAAAACTGATCCAGATCGGCACGTAGTCCTTGAACCTCAGCCTTTAACTCTTCAGGGGCAATCTGAAAAGACGATACATTGTACCGACCTAATTCGTTGAAAAATTCAACCCGAGAAATTCCCGCAAATTCGGCAGCCCGACCATTCCTGGAAATGCGCCCGAACTCATAGAGCTTAACAGCCGCCAACATCCGAATCTCTTCAGTGAGTTCATCATCCGTCATTTCTACATCTCCAAGCGGCTGGTCTGGCACGCTCCAGGCCAGGCTTCAAAAGAAGTTAAGAAGTTCATCCTGTGCGTCCTGACAGTTACACCGTATCAGCGACCTTCTCTGAGACCAGAGGCTCAACTGATAGCCTGAATCCAAGACTGCGTAGAATCTTCTCCAGCGTATCCAATTTCGGATTGCCTCCCGTGCCAAGTGCCCGATAAATCCCTGCGTGATTAAGATTTGTCTCGCTCGCCAATTTACGCAATCCGCCTTGTGCATCGGCAATATCCCGCAAGGCCAATAAAAAGGCATCTGCATCGCGGTCTTTGCTGTATTCTTCCAATGCGGTTTCGAGATATACCTTCGCGTAATCGGGATCTTCCAGTTTTGCGATAAGATAATTCTCAAAAGGAACTGATGGTTTCATGACACACGCTCCTGATAGTCATTCCAAAATTGTTTCGCTCTCTCGATATCCCTGCGTTGTGATCGCTTGTCACCCCCGCATAACAAGAGAATGATCGTTTGTCCAATGCGTCTAAAATATACGCGATATCCAGGCCCTATGTCTATTCTTAGCTCACATATTCCCTCGCCTATGGGCTTGTAATCTCCCAAATTTCCGAGAGAAAATCGTCTGATTCGATTTTCAACAGCCGTTTGTGCCCGTTGATCTCTAAGTCTATTAACCCACGCTTCAAAAGGCCGACGCCCCTGCTTATTTTGATAGATTTCTACTGTCATCCGCTGTCACTGCCGAAGTTATTGACAAAGAGTTCGGGGAACCGTTGCTTTGCTTGATCCAACTCAAAACAATTCATCGCAAAATCCTCCTTATCCCACCTCAAAGCCCCAGATCTCTCAGATTATAATTTTTCAAAACACTATCCCGCGTCTCCTCATTCCACCGGTTGGCATCCTCCTCTCCAATCAGTGGCTGATAAACATAGCGGGGTTCATCTGGAAAACGCTGTTGCCGCGCATCGACCCCCAGCGCGATCAAACGAGAGCGTTCATAGATACGCGCCTCGTCGTAAACCACCTCCTCATCCCCACGCCTCACCCGCGCATTCAGAACAGAAGACCGGCGGTGAAAACCAAAATTGATCGTCATCCGCTTATCCGGCGACGTATTGGCAAAAGAAGCGTGCAGAGCCTGGCGATTGGACATAACCACATCGCCGGGCTCACACACCATGGGAACCGCCCCCGGCAAACGGTCAGAACCACCGTTTGCCGCAATCATCGCTTTAATATCCAGCTTGCCCTGCTTGTGCGACCCAGGAACCACCCACACCCCATTGGCCGCAGTACTACCAAAAAGCTGAGCCATAAAATTAAACCCATGCGTCCCTTCATCCCAATCGGGCCTATCCCACTGCGTGGTACCATCCTGATGCCAGGCCACCGATGCCCCCAGCCCCGGCTGCTTGACAATAACAGACTCCGTGAACGGCGTAAAATCCGGTCCATTGATCTGCTCTGCAACAGACAGCAGTTGGGGATGTCCGTAAAGCCGCAAACAAGAATCCATAATCTGCAAAGGCGCAGCGATATTGGAAATCACATAATCCGGCGCATCAGCCGGAGGCTCTGGCTCTGTCATTCTGGCCGGATGCCGCCCATTATTGCTCGACGTACCCCCCACGGGATCGCTCAGCGGTTTGACAAAGCGAAAAGGCTGTCGCGCCAAATCCGCCCCAAGTGCTTTGCGGCCCATTGAATCAATCAGCGCGTCTTTAGTATGCGGCGCCCGCTCAAACGCATGCGCCAGATCCACCTGCAAATCTTCGAGCTCTTCATCGCCCAGCGCACCCTCAAACACATAGAACCCCACGCGCCAATACGCCTCTACAATACCCACATCCAGCGCACCGTCCGCATTAAATTTGATAGCACCGCGATTCCCAAGCGCGAACGCCATCTCCTCGCCCTCGCGGACATAAGCGTCCTCTGATTTATCCATTTTATCTCTCCTTTTTTCACACTTCTCACTTCTCACTTCCCCCTTCTACCATCCATGCGTCCAGTGCGGCGTTGACGGAAACCAGACATAATCCACAAGCGAAGAAAGCGCGCACCCCGTCACATATCCAACGACGAGACCAAAGAAAAACGGACGCACGCGATTGTAAAGCGGGATACCGCCAAACCGCAAAATCATATGCTTGGCCGACCACGTCAGGAACATACTGAACGCATAAGTCCTCGACCCTATACTAATCTGAAAAGCCAGCCCCATCGGATGCAACGGCCACCACGGCACGCGATTTCGCAAAAGCGTAAGCAAACCGGCAAAAAGCACGCCCAGAACCCACACAGTCGCCTTGGCCGGATCGAACACCGTCTTATCTGCCTGCACAATAATTGAAACCATGCGATTATAGAGATTCTTATTGCCACCTTGAAATCCGCCCAACCCCAAATTCTGCGCCGCATTGTCATAGCCGAGATAAATCGTATAGAGCATAGACGCGAAAAAACACGTCGAAAAAGCCAAAAAAATCGTCCACACAACCCGCTTCCGTCTCACTTCGGACGAAAAAATTTTGAGATGATGGGGCAGCGAAGGCCAGACCGGAATGCGGTAATTCCCAAAAAACATATTGGAATTGACGAGACCCAGACCAACGACCTCCCTGCGCGTAAACGTCGAATAGCCAATCAGACTCTCAATAATTCGCCCGCCTCGAACCGCCACCGGAAACAAATAGGAAAACCCACTCGCCGCCGTGTATTTCGCAATCGTAAAATAGGCAATATAGAGAAGCGCCACCTGAAGAATCGCAAGGGGCAGCGAAAGCCCCATATACGTGACAAACCCCACGACAAAAATCGTAGAAAGCACCAACCCCACAAGCGCAAAACGGTAAGGGATAAGACCATCATCTTTGGGAGAGCGACAGCCTTCCATCGCCGCCTGAAACACCCTGCGCAAATGCCCCCGAGCAATCCAGACCGACCACAGCGCGAGAAAAACAAAAGCCCCGTGAGATTCCAAAAGCAAAATCTCATACGCATCTGCCTGCTGACCCGTATAACCCACCGTATAGCCCACGCGGTTGATAAATCCCTCTTTCAAAATCGCAAAAAGTCGAAACGCCCAAAAAGAAAGAAGAATATCGAGATTGCACAGATAGGTCAGCCCAATAACGGGCGGCATAATACGCAGCCTCAAAGGCGGGAAATGTTCTGCAATAATAACATCCTTATTCGCGATACGAACCGAATCGTAAATCCCAATATGGGGCAAATTGGGCGCAAAATACGTGATGATATTATAGACATAAACCAGCAGCACAACCAGAACGCCCGCCCAGAAGATGCCGTCTTTGAACATCGCGGGAATGCGCTCTTTACCGTCAAAACCCTCGGTCAGCGCGACGGGAAAAGTCACCAGAGGAAAAGTCAGCTTTTCGGCATCTTCCCACTGCCTCTGAAAAATAACCGAAACACAAAGCGCAGCCACCACAAGCGCGATAGACAAGCTGAACCACCAGCAAAGTGTGCCTACCCAACTCCCCCACGGAATACTCTCGCCCGGCGGCAGCCCCTCGTAAAAGGTCGTTATGGACCCCTTAGACACCTGGGGCAATACCCACCAGGGCATAACGTCAAAAAGAAACTCCTCCCATCGGTTTTCCGGCGAGGCATAATAAGTCGGAGAACTGACAATACCACCCCAGTACGTGGCCCATCCCGCAACGGGAATCGTCCCCACAATCCACGACATACTGTAAATCAAAACGAGTTCAGAACTGGAAAGCGCAATCCGGGGCCAAAAAAATCTGAGAACGAGATTGACGCCAATCCATCCCACAAAAGGCAACAACACAGACATCGGGAGTTGCGACTTAACCAGCGCGCTATTGACGAGCACCATGCCCGTATAATTGGTATAAGTATTGAGCAAAACCCCCGTAGCCACGCCCAATACAACCGCCCGCACAGTAATAACCGGCCGTTTTTGTTCGGATACATCCTCTGAAGGTTGAGCGCGTGCCATAACGACCTTAGTCTTCATAAGTGACGACAACATCATCGCCATCAATCTCTACCGCGTAGGTCTTGACATACACCTCCGGATCCACTTTACGGGTATCTCAGTACCTGTTAAACCAAAAGTACTGACACCTCTGAGCACTTGTCAAGACAGAACGGGCTATTTTTGTTGACGTATTGAGAGATTGGTCGTTATTTCTTATCCCCAAAATCATGTTCACAGATGAAAGGAGCGTATTATGTCAAATAAAATTCGAGTCGCAGTAATCGGCACAGGGCAGCGCGGACCGTCGCATGCACGCGAACTATTGGGATGCGATGAAGCCGAACTCGCACTCGTGTGCGACCTGGATGAAGAACGCGCCAAAAACGCGGCTGAAAATTTCAACGTAAAATACGAACTCGACCACCGGGAAGTCATCGCGCGGGACGACATCGACGCCCTGGCAATTGCGACGCACACGCGACACCACGCAGGCGTCATGCGCGACGCAGCCGCGGCAGGCAAACCATTTCTGGTCGAAAAGCCATACTGCGACAGCATTGAATCGGGCGTAGAAATTTGTGAAATGGCAGAAAAAAATAACGTCGTAGCAATGGTGGGATATCAATCTCGCTTCACGGCTTTTGCCCAGGAAATGAAATCACTGGCGGAACAGATCGATCTGATTCAGACCAACGTAACACTTCAGCGCGGATTTTTTAACCCGCAGTATTTCTTCCCCGAACACTACAGCGGCATCCTCGACGCACTATCGCACACCATGGACCTGGCTTTGTGGTGGACGGGATCTTTGCCCGTAGAAGTCATGGGACACGAGCGTTGCGGCTTATTCAAACCCGACAAAGACGCCGTAGAATTCGTCAACATCACGACCCGATGTAAAAACGGGCAAATCGTGTGTATGACGGGCAGCATGGCGGGCATCCAGATGCAGAACATCTACCAGATGGCGGGCTTGAGAGGAAATATTTCGGCGACAGAGCGCAATCGAATCCGATACGTCACCCATCGCGGATTTGAAGAAGACAAAACACCGATTGACCTGAAAAAAGGAGAATGGACGGGTTCGGGACAGCAGCCGACAGACATGTGGACGCATTTCGCGCAATGCGTGAAAGAAGGGCGAACAGATGTGTCACCCGGAGCGAGCCTGCGAGACGGACTCGCACAAGTAGCGGTAAGCGAAGGCGCGTATTTCTCTTCCCGCGAAGGAAAAGCCATCACAGTCGAGCTTTAGCGAAGGAAAACAAAATGAAACTCGGATGTCAGGCGAGATCATTTGGCAAAGGCATATACCCCAGCGAAGCGGATTTCCTCGCAGTTGTCCACCAGATCGGAAATCTGGGATTCAAGGGACTGGAAGCAAATTGGAAAAATCTGGAGCGATATTTTCAAGACCCCGAAGCATTCAAACGCATCCTATCTGAAACCAATCTCGAACTAATTGGCGCGCATTACGGAGCCGCTCACTGGGATGAATCCTCGCGTGATCAAATCAGAACTGAAGGGGATCAGATCGCTGACTTTGTATCCGCTGTTGGCGGACAGTACATCGTCTGCAGCGGGCGGCGTCCAAATCAGGGATCCGTATCAGACGAAATGTGGGAAAAAACCGCAGAAGGTCTAAACCTCCTGGGTGAACACTGCGCGCCCAAAGGCGTCCAACTCGCCTATCACAACCACTGGTGGGAATCTGAGCAAGAAGGACTGGTCAAACTATCGTCATATACCGACCCGTCATACGTGGGATTCGCCTTTGACACCGGACACCACATACGGGCGGGCAAAGACGCAATCGCACTGATCGGAGAACTCTCAAACAGACTACACATCATCCACCTTGCGGACCATTCAGAAGACGCTACAGGCAATGCACTTCGACCCCAATTGGGCACAGGCGTATTAGACCTATCAGCTTTGCGAAACGCGCTACAAGGATGTACGGGATGGCTGGTTTTAGAAGAAGAAAATAACGCCCCATCTCCAGAGAAACAGGTGGCCGAATGCATCGAAGTAATGAGAACAATGACTTAAAATCCCTTGAATCCACGCGAAAGGATAGTTATGGAATTCGTTCAAAAAGACGCACAAATAACACCGCATTATTTTCCAGACGACGGAATAGTTCCAAACAGCGCGTTCCCCCTCATAGTCTATCAAGACGCTCTATCACTACCCGAAGACGATCCCGCACGGGCATTTGAGCAGGTATTTGCCGCCAATCGCTGGTCGCGTTCATGGCGCAACGGCATTTATCCCTTTCACCACTACCACGCCACAGCGCACGAAGTGTTGGGCATCGCACAGGGAAGTGCCACAGTATGCATGGGAGGTGAACAGGGCGTGCGCTTGACAATCGGACCTGGCGATGTCATGGTCGTTCCCGCGGGCGTGGGACACAAAAACCTGGGCGCGAGTTCAGACTTACTGGTCGTAGGGGCGTATCCCGATGGCCAGCACCCGGACCTGTGCCGAGAAAGTGCTCATGAACACAGACACGCGCTGGAAAATATCCCCAAAGTACCAATGCCCGTATCTGATCCGGTCTTTGGAATAAATGGTGCCGTAATGAATTTATGGAAAAAATGAGGATTTTATGCAACCGACAAACATGCTCTACATCATTTCCGATCAACACAATCGCAACCTGCTCGGATGTTATGGTCACCCGATGGTGCAAACGCCCAACCTGGACCGGCTATCCGAACAGGGCACGCGATTTACCAATGCCTACACCAACTGTCCAATATGCGTACCAGCGCGCGCATCTCTGGCCACGGGACGCTACGTACATCAAATTGGCAACTGGGACAACGGACATCCATACACAGGAAACGCGCCAAGCTGGCACCACCGCTTGCGCGAGCAGGATTTTAACGCCACATCAATAGGCAAACTGCACTTCAAGGGCCAGGGCACGGATCATGGATTCACCGAAGAAATCGAACCATTAAACGTCGTCGATGGCACAGGCGACGTACTCGGCTGTATCCGAGAACAGCCACCCTTTCGCAACAAACGGCCGGGAATTCGAGAGGCCGGACCGGGCGACTCCACCTATTTACAATACGACCAGCGCAATGCAGACCACGCCATAAAGTGGCTACAAGAACATCAGCACAACGAAAAACCCTGGTGCCTGTTCCTGTCATTTGTGTGCCCACACCCGCCGTATATATCGCCGCCAGACGCATACGACATCTACGACCCGAACGAATTGCCCATGCCGCCGCAATGGCGAACCGAGGACTGGCCCGACCATCCCGCAATGGACTACTTCAGGCGATTCTTCACATTTGACCCCCAATTCCCCGAAGCCATCGTACGACAGCTAAATGCGGCGTACTACGGCGTATGTACGTATCTGGACCGTCAAATAGGTCGGGTACTCAATACCCTGGACCAATTGGAACTAACCGACACAACCCGCATAATCTATACAACAGACCACGGTGAGCACCTGGGCGGACGCGGCATATATGGCAAATTTACGATGTATGAAGAATCTGCCGCCGTGCCATTTTTGATGGCAGGTCCCGACGTTCCCGCGGGCAAAGTCGTGGAAACACCCGTATCGCTCGTCGATAGTTTCCCGACAATTTTGGAAGCCGTGGGCGCGCAACAAACCGAGGAAGACGCCAATTTACCGGGCGAATCCCTGTGGTCCATTGCACAGGAAGAAAACCGCGACCGCACGGTCTTTAGCGAATATCACGCGATAGGCGCGCAGAACGGGGCGTACATGTTGCGAAACCAAAAATACAAATACATATATCACGTCAATAATCCAACGCAACTATTCGACACAATAGACGACCCCGAAGAGTGCCGCGACCTCGCGCAGTCGTCCGATCATCGGGAAATCCTGGAACATTTCGAACGCGAACTGCGCGACCTCCTCGATCCCGAAGTTGTAGATACCCAGGCCAAAGCCTCGCAACGAGAAATGATTGAATCTCTGGGTGGCGAAGAAGCCATAATTCATCGGGGTGCATTTGACAACTCGCCCGTACCCGGCGAAGCACCAAAATTTCGACAGCACGGAGCGGAGTGAGCACAGGAGATCATCATGGCCGAGACAGTCAAATTATTCCTCAATGGCGAATGGGTGGCATCTGAAGCAACGGAAACAGTACCCGTTTACAACCCATCGGATGGAACAGAAATTGCCGCAACACCCTTATGTGACGCATCGGAAATAGACCGCGTAGTACAATCAGCCGCAAATGCATTTCCCGAATGGGCGAACACACCGGCAGTTGATCGCGCCCGCGTGATGTTCCGGCTCGTCGCACTCATGGAAACCCACTTCGAAGAACTGGCCCAACTCGTAACCCGCGAAAATGGCAAAACCATAGAAGATGCGCGAGGCGAAATTCGACGTGGAATCGAAGTCGCAGAATTTGCCTGTGGTGCGCCCGCGCTCTTGATGGGCGACGCGCTGGAAAATATCGCACAGGGAATAGATTGCGACACCATCCGACAGCCCCTGGGCGTATCCGCAGGCATCACGCCATTCAACTTTCCATCTATGGTGCCCATGTGGACATTGCCCATTGCCCTCGTATGCGGCAACACCTATATATTAAAACCGTCGGAACGCGTACCCTTGAGCGCAATTCGAATTGGCGAACTATTGGCCGAAGCCGGATTACCGCCCGGCGTATTCAACATCGCACACGGTGGAAAAGACGCGGTAGATGCACTGCTCGCCCATCCCGAAGTGAAAACTGTTTCATTCGTCGGATCAACACCCGTGGCGCGCCATGTCTATGAAACAGCCACCCGCAATGGCAAGCGCGTACAATCAGCCGGTGGCGCGAAAAATTACTTAATCGTATTGCCTGACGCCGACCTGGACTCAACCGTAGCTGCCGTAATGGGATCTGCTTATGGCTGCGCCGGAGAACGGTGCATGGCCGGCAGTGTACTCGTCTGTGCCGAAGGTGCGGGCGACCGTTTCCTGGAACCCCTCAGCGAAACCGCACGCGAATTTCGAGTGGGACCAACTGACCGCGATCCCAGTGTAGATATGGGACCGGTAGTGACTCGAACGCACCTGGACCGCATCCATCAACACATCGAAAATGGGCTGAAAGAAGGCGCAGAACTAATCGTAGATGGCCGCGATGTAAAAGTCGAAGAAACACCACACGGCTTCTACCTCGGCGCGACAATTTTCGATCGGGTAAAACCCCAGATGTCCATTGCGCGGGAAGAAATTTTCGGACCCGTATTATCGACCATGCACACGGACGACTTAGAGGGGGCCATTGCCCGGTGCAATGCCAGCGGATACGGTAACGCAGCCGTATTATTTACATCCAGTGGCGGAGCCGCGCGCAAATTTCGCCACGAAGTGAACGCCGGCATGGTCGGCATCAACATCGGCGTCCCCGCGCCCATGGCATTCTTCCCCTTCTCAGGATGGAACAATTCCTTCTTCGGCGACTTACATGTACAGGGCACCGAAGGCATATCGTTCTTTACGCGACAAAAAGTAACAATCAGCCGATGGATTGACACAAAGCGACAATTCTTTTAGAGTATGGAGCGTGTATCGGGACGTGTTGATCAGAATGGGATAACCGCTATACTCACAGGCAAATGCTATGCACGCACTCGATTTTTGGAAAACAGTGACAATGGATCACAGCCATTTTTTAGAGAACCTGATCGCCTTATTGACAGAACACGACATAGCGTATTGCGTAATTGGTGGTCAAGCTGTCAATGCTTATGCAGAGCCAGTGGTCAGCCTGGATCTCAATCTGGTTGTCGCTATTGCACATTTTGACCGGGTTGTGACCCTGTTAGAAACGAACTTTGAGGTAAAGCACTTTCCACATAGCCTCAACGTGTATCAAGAAGGATCCGACTTGCGCGTGCAGATCCAAACAGATGCGCGATATTTTGATTTTCCAGATCGCGCCACACCGCGCGAAATACTCGGCCTTGAACTGCCAGTTGCACGCCTTGAAGATACATTGCAGGGCAAAATATGGGCTGCACTGGATACGGATCGACGCAGCAGCAAACGGCAAAAAGATCTGGCCGACATTGCTCGCCTCATTGAAACTTATCCCTTTTTAAAATCGCACGTCCCATCAGAAATCCTTTCAAAACTGGTGTAAAGTCCAAAGCGAGACCTAATCAGGAGGAAACATGGCAGATGATATCAAAGCTGCGGCGAGAACTGCGCGGCAGGCTGCACTCACATTGAGTCAGACAACGGAAAAACAGCGCAATGCCGCGCTTGAAGCCATAGCACAGGCATTGCATGCAAATCGCGACCGCATATTAGACGCCAACAAACGCGATCTGATAGCAGCAGAAAAAATGCTGGCACAGGGAGAAATCACCCTTCCGCTAATCAAGCGCCTGAAAGTAGATGCTGAAAAACTGGACAGTGAAATAATAGTTGGTGTTCACAGTGTCGCAGCCCAGGAAGACCCCATTGGCAAAACACAGGCCGCGACCGAATTGGACGAAGGCCTCAATCTCTATCGCGTAACCGTTCCAATCGGCGTCATAGGCGTGGTCTTTGAATCGCGACCCGACGCACTGGTGCAAATCGCGACCCTGTGCTTAAAATCGGGTAACGCCGTCATGCTCAAAGGCGGCAGCGAAGCATTTCACACCAACCGCGCCTTGGCCGAAATTATGATAGCTGCAACGGCCGACCTGGACGGTATCCCCGAAGGATGGATGCACCTCTTAGAAGCGCGAGAAGAAGTCGCAGCCATTCTCGAATTACACGACCTCATCGACCTGATCATCCCGCGCGGCGGCAATGAACTCGTGCAACACATCATGAACAACACCAAAATCCCCGTCATGGGGCATGCCGACGGCATCTGCCATGTGTACGTGGATAAGGCGGCGGATATAGAACGCGCAAAGCGCATTGCACTCGATGCCAAAGTGCAATATGTGTCGGTGTGCAATGCTGTGGAAACCCTGCTCGTTCATAGGGATATCGCATCAACTTTTGTGCCGGAGATGGTGAACATTTACCGGGACGCCGATGTGGAAGTGCGCGGCGATGCGGCTGTTCTTGAACTGAGCGAAGGGGTACTTCCCGCCACTGAAACCGATTGGCGCACCGAATATCTCGATATGATTATTTCTGTAAAAATCGTGAATGATTTGGACGAGGCCATCCTGCATATTAACCATTACAGCAGCCATCACACCGATGCGATTGTCACCGAAGACCAGCAAGCCGCGCAGAGATTTTTGCAAGCCGTGGATTCGGCATCCGTTCTGCACAATGCGTCAACCCGATTTGCCGACGGATTTCGCTACGGCCTCGGTGCCGAAGTGGGCATCAGCACCAACCGCCTGCACAGCCGCGGTCCCGTCGGCCTCGAAGGTCTCGTCATCTACAAATACGTGGTAACAGGTGACGGACATATTGCGGGCGATTACATCGGCGAAAATGCCAGAACATTTACCCATCGTGATCGCGGATTACAGGGATTACGCGGATGGCGCGGATGAATGAGGACAATGAAATTGCAAGTGGATGGTGCAGTCTGGTGTTCGGAGTAATAACTCAAATAGAAGGGAATATCATGATCAGAAACTACTTTATTCTACTTTGCTGCGCGTGTGTCATAACCTCTTGTGCAACAACACAGACAGAAGTTGAAACACCTCAACCACCAGCCCCCCAACCGCCACCATCACCCTCCCTGTCCATTGATCCGGCAGTGCGAACGGGCAAACTGGCAAATGGGCTTCGCTACGTAATCCGGGAAAACAAACGACCAGAAAACCGCGCCGAACTGCGCCTCGTAGTCAATGTGGGATCCATTCTGGAAGACGAAGACCAGCAGGGACTGGCGCACTTTGCCGAACACATGGCATTTAATGGCACAGCCAACTTCCCCAAACAGGAAATTATCGATTTCCTCGAAAGTATAGGCATGCGCTTTGGCGCGCACTTAAATGCCTACACGAGTTTTGACGAGACCGTCTATATGCTTCGCGTGCCCACAGACAGCACCGAAGTAATGGAAAAAGCATTTCGCATCCTGGGCGACTGGGCGCATCGGGTAAAATTTGACCCCGAAGAAATCGAAAAAGAAAGAGGCGTGGTCATTGAAGAATGGCGTTCGGGACGCGGAGCCAGAGCGCGCATGCGCGACAAACAATTGCCGGTCTTGCTCAAAGACTCGCGCTATGCCGAGCGTTTGCCCATCGGGCAAAAAGCATTGCTCGACACATTCAAACACGAATCCCTCACGCGCTTTTATCGCGACTGGTATCGTCCCGACCTCATGGCCGTCATCGCAGTGGGAGACTTTGAAACAGACGCGATTGAGGCCCTGATCAAAAAGACCTTTGATCCGATACCAAAAGCAGAGAACCCGCGTGCCCGAACCGCCTATACGGTCCCCGATCACGATGAAACCCTGTTTGCAATCACAACCGACCCGGAAAATTCCCAGTCTTCCATCTCTATCTATTTCATGCAAGATGTCGCACCCGAAGGAACAGTGGAAGATTATCGCAGCATGCTCATTCGCAACATGTTCAACAGCATGCTCAATCAGCGATTTAGAGAAATGACCAAAAAACCCGATCCGCCATTTCTGGGCGCAGGCTCCAGCCGCGGGAACCTCGTCAGAACCAAAGCGACGTACATCCTGGGCGCAGGCGTCAAAGAAGGGGGAATTGAACGGGGTCTGGAAGCCGTCTTAACAGAAGCCACTCGCGTCCAACGCCATGGATTTACGCAACCCGAAGTAGATCGCTTAAAAACCAACATGTTGCGCGGTATCGAACAATCTTATCGCGAACGCGACAGACGCCGTTCACGCGGTTTTGCATCGGAATACATCCGTCACATCTTGACAGGCGAACCCATCCCTGGCATTGAAATCGAACGCGACTTATTTCGTGACTTACTCCCGAGCATTCAAGTCGAAGAAATCAACCGCCTCGTCGGCGAATGGATCACCGACAAAAACCGCGTCATCGTAGTCAGCGCACCCGAAAAAGATGGCCTACCTGTACCTTCCGAAGCGAACCTGCTAAATATTATCAACGAAGTACAACAAAAAGAGGTCGAACCCTATGTGGAGGATGTATCCGACGACCCCCTCATCGCGAATATGCCAACGCCGGGAAAGGTCGTACGCGAAACCACCATCGATACATTTGGCGTCACAGAGTGGAAATTGAGCAATGGGGTAAAAGTCGTCATGAAGCCCACGGACTTCAAAAACGACGAAATCCTGTTCACATCCTTCAGCCCGGGCGGACATTCTCTATCAAGCGATGAAAATTACATGGCGGCATCCACGGCGACTTCAGCCATAATGGAAAGCGGCCTGGGCAAATTCAATCAAATAGAACTCAACAAAAAACTCGCCGGCAAAGTCGTGCGCGTATCGCCCCGCATCAGCAGCCTCAGCGAGGGCGTATCGGGCAGCGCGTCTCCCGAAGACATAGAAACCATGTTTCAACTCATATATCTCATCTTCACAGAACCGCGTGCAGACTCACTGGCATTTCAAGCACTCCTGGACCGCTATCGAGGCATGTTGCAAAATCGGGACATGAGGCCAACGACTGCTTATTCCGATACGATTCAAGTTACCATGTCTCAATACCACGTCAGATCGCGCCCGCTATCAAACGAAATACTGGGAGAAATGGACCTGCAAAAATCGCTGGCATTTTACAAAGACCGATTTGCCGATGCCAGTGACTTCACATTTGTATTTGTCGGCAACTTTGAGCCAGCAAAAATAAAACCGCTAATAGAAACCTATCTCGGCGGCTTGCCCGCACTCAACCGCGAAGAAACTTGGCGCGACACGGGCGTCAGAGCACCAAAAGGCGTCATAGAAAAAACCGTGCGACGGGGACAGGAACCCAAAAGTAGCACACGGCTGATCTTCACCGGGCCTATTGATTACAACGATCGATTCAGGCGGTATGTCTTTGGCTCAATGGGCGATGTCTTGCAGATAAAACTTCGGGAAGTACTCCGGGAAGATGAGGGCGGCACGTACGGCGTTGGCGTGCGCACATCTCTTTCGCGTTGGCCCGAAGGCCGATACAGCATCTCAATCAGCTTTGGATGCGACCCCGAGCGGTTGGAAGAATTGACGCAACTCGTCTTTGCCCAAATCGACAGCATGAAACAAAAGCCCGTCGATCAATCCTACATCGACAAAGTGACCGAAATGGATTTGAGGAGCCGAGAGACCAACAAAAAAGAAAACAGTTACTGGCGCAGTACGCTAAGCTCATATTACCAGAATGAGAGGGACTTGATGGCGTGGTTGACTTATGAAGACGAAGTCATCAAAAAACTCACAGCAGAACACGTACAGAAAGTAACGCAGCAATACTTCAACATGGAAAACTACGCGCGATTCGTCCTGTTACCAGAAGAGGGGACGGCTAAAAAATGAAAACGCATGGATCAGAGTTGAGCCAATTTCCTGTCGAATATCAGGAAGATATCAAACAGGCCATAGAAATACTGAAGGCGGGAGGCTGTCGAGAGATACATCTCTTTGGATCTTTGGCAGAAGGTCGGTCACGCAGAGATTCAGATATTGATATCGGGGTTCGAGGCTGTCCACCACAGCATTTTTTTCCATTACTTGGAAAACTTCTAATGCAATTAAACCATCCTGTTGACCTCATCAATCTGGATAATGAAACACATTTCTCCAGTTTCTTAGAAAAACACGGGTTACTTGTCCATGTTGGATGATAATCGACTAAAAAACGCCACCTATCCCGGTCGTGGCATTGTAATAGGACAAACGCCCAATGGCACCTGTATGGTTCAAATCTACTGGATCATGGGCCGCAGTCCCAGCAGCCGCAACCGCGTATTTGTGCGGGAAGGCGATGCGGTTAAAACCGACACCGTGGATAAATCCCAGGATGTAGATCCACTAACCCTGTACTATCCCATCAAAGTACTGGGCGACGCGCATATCGTCACAAATGGCGATCAAACCGACACAATCGTTCAGGCCCTGCAAAATGGCGGCTCATTTGAATCCGCCCTGAAAACCCGCACTTATGAACCCGACGCCCCCAACTTTACACCGCGCATCTCTGGCCTTACCGACCTAGGCGACGCGCAAGCCTATCGACTATCAGTCTTAAAAACCGTTGGCGGTGATGCGCGCTATTGTTCACGCCAATTTTTCGACTACGAAACCGCGATCCCGGGCACGGGCCACTGCATCACAACATACATAGACGACGGCAACCCCTTGCCCTCATTCAAAGGAGAACCGTATGCCGTCGAATTATTCGACGACATACAACAAACCGCCGATATATTCTGGAACCTATTGGACGAAGACAACCGCGTTTCACTGCTCGTAAAATTCATCAATCCCGAGATCTCTGAGCTGATAATCGTGAACAAATATGGAGACTAAGTGCTCTTTCAAAAAAATTTGCTAACATTTTATCTGATAGACTGGATTGCGGCTTACACCCTGCCGCAATGACAACCCCCGTTCGTCACGCCCCTGCTTAGAGCTTACAGGGGCAGGCTCTGCATGTTTTAAGCAGGCGTCCAGTGGTTTAAGTCAATAAACTCATTTGAAATACCACTAAGGAGCACCTCTATGGAACCAATCAAATACGGTATGTTCATCATGCCCTTCCACGCCCCGGACAAACCGTTGGGTCAGGGATTTGACGAGGACCTGGAACTCGTAGTCAAAGCCGAGGAACTGGGCTTTGATGAATTCTGGATCGGCGAGCACCACACCATGAAATACGAAACCATTGTCACACCCGAAATTTTCATCGGACGCGCCCTCGGTGAGACCCAGCGCATCCGCCTGGGACCGGCACCGGTCTGTTTGAACCTGCACCACCCCGCCTATGTGGCCAGCCGTCTATCTTTTTTGGATCACCTATCCAAAGGCCGACTCAATCTGTGCTTTGGCCCGGGCAGTGTCACTTCAGACCAGGAACTATACGGCCTGGATCCCAAATCGGGCGGCGCAATGACCGAAGAAGCCATTGACGCCATCCTCAACTTATGGACATCGGATCCGCCCTACGAGCACCAGGGAAAATACTGGCAATTCCAGCTCAAAGACAATATTGACGAAGAAACCCTGATCGGCTTCATCCACAAACCCCTGCAACAGCCCCACCCGCCCATCGCCATGCCGGGAATGAGCCGCAACTCACACAGCATGCAAATAGCGGGCGAGCGCGGCTTCCAGCCCTTTTCCGCCTGCCTGATATCGGGCAACGTGGTAGCCGACAACTGGCAGATCTATGAGCAGAGCGCCCTGCAAGCGGGACGGCAGCCGCAGCGGGCCGACTGGAAAATCGCCCGATCAATCTTTCTGGCCGACACCACAGCCGAAGCCGTAAAAAAGGCGCAGAACAATTCCCTGGCAAAAAATTACGAATACATCGGGCGTCTATTCGACAAGGGTCTGGGGCGCCGCGTGTACAAGCGCGATCTGGACATGCCCGACTCCGAGTGCAATCTGGACTACTTGATGACCGAACAGATCATCGCTGGCGACGTCGATGAAGCCCTGCGCCGCTTGCTGGCTCTGTTCGAGGAAACCGGACCCTTTGGCACTCTGGTACTCATGGGCTACGACTGGGATGACAAGGACAGTTGGGTGTACAGCATGGAATTATTCGCCCGTGAACTAATGCCAGCTTTGAACAAGGCAGTGGGCGCGGTACCTTAGAGGTCAAAAATGACAATCAAAGCATTGACATTTGACGTATTCGGCACAGTAGTTGATTGGCGCAGTTCCGTCATCCGCGACGGCGAGCGATTGGGCGAACGCAAGGGATTGGACATCAATTGGACCGCATTTGCCGATGCGTGGCGCGGAGGCTATGGTCCGTCGATGAACCGCGTGCGCACGGGCGAATTGCCCTGGACAAAAATCGACGACCTGCACCGCATGATCCTGGATGAACTCCTGAAAAAATTCGGCATCTCGGAATTATCCGAAGAAGAAATCGAGGACTTCAATCGCGTCTGGCATCGCCTCGACCCCTGGCCCGATGCCGCAGGCGGCTTATGGCGGTTAAAATCGCGGTACCTGATCGCCACACTCTCCAACGGCAATGTATCGCTACTCGCCAACATGGCGAAATACGGCGGATTGCCCTGGGATTGCATCTTATCCGCCGAATTAGCCGGGCATTACAAACCCGACGCCGAGACCTATTTGAAAGCCATCGAACTGCTCAGTTGTGAACCCCGCGAAGTCATGATGGTCGCTGCCCATCAGGGCGACCTGCACCACGCAGCACGCGTCGGCATGAAAACGGCATTCGTATTCCGACCCCTCGAACGGGGACCCAACGCAAAAAAAGATCTGCCCTCCGATCTGGACTTCGACATCATAGCCCATGATTTTCACGACCTCGCCGATCAACTGGGGTGCCATTAAAAAATGAAACTCACCGATTTCAAAGTCCTGACATTCGATTGCTATGGCACGCTTATCGATTGGGAAACCGGGATGGTCAAAGGGCTGGCGCCGCTTCTATCAAAGGTCGAACGAAAAGTGTCGCGCAATGAAACTCTTCAAGCGCACGCGCGACACGAATCAACACAACAAACCTGGACCCCGGGCATGCGCTATTCCGAACTCCTCGCCATCGTATATAAACGCCTCGCTGAAGAATGGGGCGTCGCCGTCACGCCCGATGAATGCGCCGCGTACGGTCAATCGATAAAACAATGGCCAGCGTTTCCCGATTCTGCCGACGCACTGCAATATCTCAAAAAGCACTACAAGCTCGCGATCCTGTCCAACGTCGATAACGACAGCTTTAAATACAGCAACGACCGTCTCGGTGTCGAATTTGACGCCATATACACGGCTGAAGACATAGGATCGTATAAACCTGCGGATCGAAACTTCAAATACATGCTGGAACACCTCAAGTCGCTCGGCATTGAAAAATCGGAAATTCTACACACCGCAGAGAGCTTATTCCACGATCATATCCCGGCAAACAAAAACGGACTTGCCACCTGCTGGATCTACAGGCGCTCCAATGAAGAAGGCTTCGGCGCAACCATAGATCCGGGCGAAATGCCAAGCTACGATTTTCAATTCAATAGCATGGCAGATCTCGTAAAGGCACACCAGGAGGCTTTGTTGTAATCGTAAGGAGACATACCATGATCCAAAGCGGTGTTGCAAACGGAGACATCACGCCAGAACCGGGTCCAGTACTTCAGGGGCATTGGAACACCAACCCATCGCATTCCGTGCTCTATCCATTGGAAGTGCGGGCGGTCATATTTGCCGAAGAAAACGCGCAAATAGCCATCGCCACACTCGACGTCATCGGCATAACCAAAGTCATCACTGACCGAATCCGAGCACAGGTGGCAAATATCATTCCTGGAGACAGCGTAATGGTAGCGTGCAGCCACACGCATTGTGCCCTCCCCACACTGCCGTGTTTGGGCATGACACCCGATCCCGAATATATGGATCGCATTGTCGAAACCACCGCCGCGTGCATAGCCGAAGCAGCCGCAAATCTCCAGCCCGCGACCCTCGGTCTCGGATGCGGATCCGCGCATTTCAACATCAACCGCCGCCCGCTCCCCGGAGCCTCGAGCATGACCTTGAACTACGGCGGAATCGTCGATCGCCGCGTAAGAGTCTTACACGTAACAGGAGAAAACAGCGCACCCCTCGCCACATTATTCCACTACGCCTGTCACCCGACCACATTGAGCGGCGCCAACGGCATCATCTCGCCCGATTACCCTGGCATTGCCCGCACCCGAATTGAACAAACCCTCGGTAGCAAAGCACTCTTCTTACCCGGATGCTTTGGCAACATCCGCCCCGCCATCCTGAGCGAAACCGGAGGATTTGCCTCCGCCACCAGAGAACAATTAGACGCATGCGGTCACGAACTCGGCGATGAAGTATGCCGCGTAGCTACAGGGCTGAACACCCGGAGCGCAGAAGGCATATCTGCCCGCCGCACCGACATCGCAATACCTTATGGCGACCTCATGCCCGAAGAAGAAATGAAAAAAATGGCAACAGACGAAAGCGAACGCGGACAATTTTTCACGGGTCCCTGGGCAAGGCAGGTACTGGAAATGGCAGCATCAGACACTGTCCCATCTGAAAAACCCACCGAAATGCAACTGATGCAGGTGGGACCACTATCACTGATCACCATACCGGGCGAACCCGTACTGGAAATTGGGCATGCAATGGAAAAAAGGCTACAGGATATCAGCGCGGATCTCTGGCCCGTGGGCTATGCCAATGACGAGGTGGGATATTTATGTACAGAGCGGCAATACGAAGAAGGCGGATACGAACCCAATGCCTATCCGTATTACGGAGAACCCGCGCCATATCGGGGCGAAGAAGAAATCATCTTGCAAACAGCGGACGCTTTAGCACGGAATTAAAAATGAAACACATCGATATACCTTATGGCCGAGGAGCCGTATCTGTTCAAACAGATCCCAAACTCGCGCACTGGGATGTAATTCGACCCTCATTTGAACCTGCGCTCGAAGACCCCAAACGGCTCTTTCACGAAGCCGTGCGCGACCCCATCGGCACAAAACCGCTCAGAGAAATAGTCAAACCTTCAGACCGGGTCGTAATCGCAACATCCGACGGCACCCGCCCCGTCCCCAACAAACAACTCATCCCCTATCTACTCGAAGAACTACCCGTATCCCCCGACCAGGTAACCGTATTGATCGGCACAGGCACGCACAGGCCAAATACAAAGCGCGAAATTGTCGAAATGTTTGGCGAAGAAATGGTTCGCCGCGTACGCATAGTCAACCACGATGCATTTAGCGAAACGCAAAACGAGCGGGTGGGCAAAACTGCGGACGGAACAACCGTATTTTTGAACCGGGAATACATCAAGGCAGATGTGCGCATTGCCCTCGGATTTATCGAACCGCACTTCTTTGCGGGATTCTCAGGCGGACCAAAAGCCGTCGCGCCCGGTGTGGCGAGTATTGAAACCATTTTTCGACTGCATCGCGCCGAACTGATCGCCGACCCAAACAGCACTTGGGGCGTCCTCTACGAAAATCCACTACACAGTGAAATCCGCGAATGCGTCGCACTATGTCCCCCGGATTTCTTGCTCAACGTGACACTCAATGCAGAAAAGAAAATCTCGGGATATTACGCGGGCGACCTCTCCCAAGCCCATGCAAAGGGATGCGCCGATGTAAAAGCCTCGGCGATGGTACCCGTCGAAACCCCCTTCCCACTGGTGGTCACATCCAACAGCGGCTTTCCTCTGGATCAAAACCTGTATCAAACCGTAAAAGGCATCTCAGCCGCAGCGCGTATCGTAACCGACGGCGGCACAATTCTCGTAGCCAGTGCGTGCAGCGATGGCGTACCCGATCACGGCAATTTTGCGGCATTGATGCGCGAAGGCCATACACCTGCAGACGTGATAGAATCGGTTTATGCACGCGAACCAATCCTCGACCAGTGGCAGGCGCAAATTCTATCGGGCATATTAGACCGCGTAAATGTGAAAGTCTATACCGAAATGGACAGCGACGAGGTCCGCGCCTGCAAACTACAGGTCATACCCGACCTCAATGAATCCATACGCAACCACTTAAAAGCCGAGGATGCTCGTGTAGCCGTATTGCCCGATGGCCCACTGGTCATCCCCTACCTCTAATCTCTCCTCAAACAGGACCCGCCTTCAGAATCTCATCGCTGACCCCATCTTCAAACTGCTTGAAATTCTCCTTAAACAACCGCGCCAGATACGTAGCCCTCGCATCGTATTCAGACGGATTCGACCACGTCGCACGCGGAGACAAAATACTACCCGTAACATCTGGACAGGTTTTGGGAACCTCAAAGCCAAAGCGCGGATCTGTTTCGCACGCCACATCTGTCAAAGCACCAGTGTGTATCGCCCGAATAATTGAGCGGGTATTCGTCAACGTAATGCGCTTGCCAACGCCGTAGCCACCGCCTGACCAGCCCGTATTGACCAGCCACACATCCGAATCGTGTTGCTGGATTTTTTCTGCCAGTTGCTCGGCGTACTTCCCCGGATGCCACACGAGAAAAGGCGCGCCAAAACAGGCCGAAAAAGAAGCCTGTGGTTCGGTAACACCCATCTCTGTACCCGCAACCTTAGCCGTATAACCGCTGATAAAATGGTACATCGCCTGTGCGGGCGTGAGCTTGCTCACCGGAGGCAAAACACCAAACGCATCACACGTCAAAAAAATGACATTCCTGGGATGACCACTCACACATGGAATTTGTGCATTGGGAATATACTCGATGGGATATGCAGCGCGCGTATTTTCCGTAATTGTATCATCGTCGTAATTAACCACCCGCGTGTTCTCGTCAAAAACGACATTTTCGAGCACCGTCCCAAAACGGATCGCATTGTAAATCTCCGGCTCGCGCGCTTGCGAAAGACCAATGCACTTGGCGTAACAACCACCCTCAAAATTGAAAATACCGCGATCGCTCCACCCGTGTTCATCATCGCCAATAAGACGGCGCCGTGGCTCGGCTGAAAGCGTGGTCTTCCCGGTACCAGACAGACCAAAAAAGAGCGCCGTATCACCCACTGCACCCACATTGGCCGAACAGTGCATCGACAAAATATCCTGCTTGGGCAAAACATAGTTCAAAACCGTAAAAATACCCTTCTTCATCTCACCCGCATATTCCGTCCCCAAAATAACCATCTCTCGCATTTCAAAACTCACATCCACGCTCGTCGTCGAGGTCATCTCAGCCGTATATCGGTTCGCGGGAAATCTACCCGCATTAAAAATGACATAATCCGGCTCGCCAAAATTTTCGAGTTCCGTACGCGAGGGACGCATAAGCATATTGTGCATAAACAGAGCATGGTACGCACGGGCGCAAACAACCCGCACCTTAATGCGATATTTGGGATCCCAGCCCGCGTACCCATCAACCACATAAATGCGATCGCACACATTGAGATAATCGATAGCCCGCTCTCTATTGATCAGAAACGTGCGCTCATCGAGCTTGATATTGACCTCACCCCACCAGATATCATCCGCACTATCGGGATGATGCACAATGCGTTTGTCCTCGGGACTGCGCCCGGTCTTTTCTCCCGAACGCACAATAAGTGCCCCAGTACTCGTAATAGTCGATCCAGTCTCGTGGGTCAGCGCTTCCTCGTAAAGCACCGCTGGCGAAGCATTGCGCAAAATAAGCGGCCTGGTGATATTATAGCGTTCCAGATTTATTCCGGTCATACAATGGACTCCTTTCTGTTGTCAGTTTTCAATTCCAACACCAAAATATATCACACAAAACACTTCAAACCAAATATTACTCCGCGCCCAAAAATTCCTTCATTTTTAAAAAATAGTCATTATATTTCGCGTCTGACTATTGATCTGGAGGAAAACATGTCCCAAAAATGGTTGCGCGTTGCCGCATGTCAAATGCATGCCGATGAGAACATCGAAAAAAACACAAGTGAAGTCATCGACCGTCTGAACACCTGTGCGCGTGAAAAAGTGGATATAGCCGCATTTCACGAAGGGATTTTATACGGCTATTCCAACTGCCCCGACTTCTGGTCAAACCTGGACCAAACGCGCATTGAAAAAGCCGAACGACAAATTATACAGATATGCCGTGAAAAAGGCATTGCCGCAATCGTCGGCTCAACGCATCTCGAAGATGAACACCGCTACAACAGCCTGCTCGTCATAGATCGCGATGGCACAGTACAGGGACGCTATGGCAAAATACATCTGGCGGGTGAAAAATGGTGTGAACCCGCGCAACACCTGCCCATTTATCACCTGTGCGGCGTACCCTGTTGTTTTTTAATCTGTCACGACATACGATATCCCGAACTCGTGAGATTGCCCGTCGCAGCCGGTGCAAAAATCTGCTTCTTTGCCAGTTGTGAAAGCTCTGTCACCTCAGAGCACAAATTGTCCGCCTATCGCGCCATGCCCATCAGCCGCGCAACCGAAAATGACATTTACGTCGTCATGGCAAACGCCCCCGCTGACCCCCTGGACATCAACCGCGCGGGATCTTCCCACGGCGAATCAAAAATCATCCACCCCAATGGCAACGTCATAGCCGAAGCTGGCATATTCACAGACGAGATCGTAATCCGCAAATTAGACCTCCATCAGGCATCGCGAAACATCGCATTGCGAGCCGTGAATGACACAACGCGCCTGCGCGAATGGATGAAAAAAGGTGTAAAATTAGTAGATTGCAAAAAGGAGCATTCATGAAAGGAACGAGACCAAACATCTTGTGGATCTGCACAGACCAGCAGCGATATGACACCATTGGCGCACTGGGCAATCCCCATGTGGATACCCCCAATATCGACCGCCTGATCGCCGAAGGATTTGCATTTACCCATGCCTATTGTCAGAGTCCGATCTGCACACCGAGTCGGACGAGCTTTTTGACCGGACAATACGCCAGTGCCGTACACGTAAATGGCAACGGCAACTCGCATTTCCCAGACGCGCCACCCCTGGTCACCAAAATACTCGCAGACAACGGATACGACTGTGGGCTAATTGGCAAATTGCACTTATCGAGCGCGCATGGACGCATAGAAAAAAGAACAGATGACGGATACCGATACTGGCAATACAGCCACGCGCCCCGGGACGATTGGGAAACCGGACACGATTATGCCGACTGGGTGCGATCAAAAGGCGAGATATTGGGCGAACTCATCAAAAGTCCCGACGGCGTACCCGCAGAACTGCACCAGACCACATGGTGTGCGGAAAAGACCATCGAATTTTTGAGCGAACAGCGCGACGGACCCTGGTTGGCCTCTGTGAACATCTACGACCCGCATCCACCGTTTAACCCACCCAAAACGTACCGCGAAATGTTTGACTCCGAACAGGTAAACGGTCCCCTATTTCGAGAAAGCGACCTCGCGCAACAAGAAAAACTGCAAGCCATCGACTTTCAGTCCAAAGGCCGACATCCAGATGAACTGGATATACGAAGCCCCGTAATCCCCAGGACGCCGACGCGCGGATTGCACGAATCCGAATCAGCCGGAAAACGCGATGCAAAAACACTCATCGCCGCCTATTACGCCATGATCAAATTGATCGACGACCAACTCGGGCGCATAATTGCCGCATTGGAAGAAACTGGACAGCGCGACAACACATTGATTATCTTCACCAGCGACCACGGCGAAACTCTCGGAGACCACGGACTGATTCAAAAGGGATGCCGTTTTTACGAAGGACTGGTACGCGTACCGCTCATTTTTTCATGGCCGGGTTATGTAAAATCGAAACAAAAAAGCGACGCACTCGTCGAATTGCGCGACATTGCCCCCCTCTTATTGGAACTGGCTGGCATAGAAGTCCCCGAGCGAATGCAACCGTATTCTCTATTGCCCATGCTCAGCGGGAATCAACCCCCCGACGAACACCGCGATTTTGTGCGCTGTGAATATTACGATGCACTCGATCAAGCCGACGGAACATTTGCCACGATGTATCGCAACAGGCGGTACAAACTCGTGGTCTATCACGGACACAGCCTGGGCGAACTCTACGACTTACAGGAGGATCCAGACGAATTTGACAATCTGTGGGACAGTCCCGATCATGCAAATATAAAACTCGACTTAATGCAACGCAGCTTTGATGCATCAATGCTCGCAATGGACAGAGGTCCAGAACGCATTGGACCGATGTAACAACACTATGCGGAGGTGTTACATGGCAAAAAAACCAGTTCAAAAACCAAAAATAAAAATCATGGCAGCAGACTGGTCATTGAGAGATTACCCAACGGCAAGAAACCCCTGGACAATTCGGACCAAAGTGCGAAAAGTAAAAGAAGCGGGATTTCACGGCATGTCATCCGGGGCTGACCCCGAGTTAGCCGCAGAATTGCAAAAACAGGGATTGGAAATGGTCGGCGGCGTAGATGTGGGCAGCAAAAAAGAAGCCGACAAAAAAATGAAAGCATTTGCCGACATAGGCGTGATACACATCAACGTGCAATTGTGTGACCACGACACGCGCACAAAAGACGCGGTAAAAGTCGCGCGAGCAGTCGTAAAAGCCGGAAAAAAGCACAAAGTCAAACCCGCAATCGAGATCCATCGCGACACATGTACAGAAACGCCAGAAAAAGCCTTTGCACTGGCCGATGCATACAAAAAGAAATATAAAAAGAAACTGCGAATGAACTTCGACCACTCGCACCCGGCAATCATCAAACAACTCCGCCCCCACGAATACTGGGAGCGGCTATCGGAGCGCACCGACCTCTTGCAAATGCACGAACTCATCCACTTCCGTCCTTTCACAGGCAGCCATTGTCAAACCCCCGTGACAAATGACAAAGGGCGATTGGACCGAGATTTCAAAATCTGGCTGACGAATTACCTCGAACCCGCCCTCGAAGCGTGGATACAGGGCGCGAAACCGGGCAAAACACTCCATATCGTACCCGAATTGGGTCCCCAGGGTTCTGGATACGCGCTTGCCTGTTTCCCCGACATCTGGCAGGATGCCATCCGGGAAAAGAACGAAATCATAAAAGTCTGGCGCAAGCTGATGAGAAATTGGAATAAGTAAATGGAGATATAGACATGTCAAATCTCAAAGGACAAATCTTGATCGGCTCCATACTCCTGGACCTCAACCGCTGGGGCGATCCCAAAACACCGTCTTACGAGGTAAGCGACTGGACTGACCGATTTCGGGAAGCCGGATTTGATGGCATGGAACTGTGGGAATATCACGCCACATTGTGTTCAGACGCCGAACGCGAAAAATTGCTATCCTCTAATTTTCCCGCAACGATCTACAACACGTATTGCGACTTTGACGATAACGATGCCGATGCACGCCAAAACGCAGCGGAAATGATCGGCCTATTCGGCTCAGTCGGTGTAAAATTCAACGTGGGCAAAGACCCTGCCCTGCGCGAAACCTATTTGAACAACCTGCGCGCCTGGCGCGAACAAGTCCCGAAAACCTGTACACTGCTCTGCGAATGCCACCCGGGCACAATTGTCGAAGACCCCGATGACGCCAGGGCATTCTTCGACGACCTGAGCCTCGAAGGCTGGGAAATCATCGTACACTGCTTCATCCCCGAGATGGACATCTTAAAGCGATGGTTTGACCTCTTTGGTCCCAAAGTCACGCACGCACATACCCAATTGCGCGATGAAAACACCAATGTCCAGTTGCTTCACGACCACCCCGAACGCACCCAGACAGCACTGGACCTCATGGCCGAATACAAATTCACCGGCTCCATCACCGTCGAATTTTCCAAAGGAACGCGCGAACCAGGCGAAAACATGGACGACCTCTGGACAGCAGCACAAGCCGACCTATCGTTCTTACGTAGTAAATCCCAACCTTGAACGGAGTATTTAATGGCAAAAAAAGTAACAATAGCATTGATTGGCGCCGGGATGTTTGGCGGCGATGTCCACGCCCGGGCGTTTGCGGATCTGCAACGCAACGGCATCAGTGGCCTGATGGGACGAGTCGGACTCGACGCCTGGGCGCGCGACCTTGCAGACATCGAATTTGATCTGATCGCAGTAGCCACGCGCAGCGAAGCATCCGCCCAACGCGCAAAAGCCAATTTTGAGCAATGGACCGGACACGCGCCCGCACCCTACTGGGGCGAAACACCCTGGGAAGATGTCTTGCGCGACTTTCCAGACCTCGACGTCATGGCCGTTGCCACACCCGACAACCTGCACACACCCGTAGTCCTCGCAGCATTGAACAACGGCACCCATGTCATCACCGAAAAACCGATGTGTTTGTCGATAAATGAAGCCGATGAAATGATCGAAATCGCCAATGAAAAAGGACTGGTATGTGCGGTCGATATGCACAAACGCTACGACCCGGATCACATGCGCATTGAGCACGACATCGCCAACCGCATCGGCGATCCAATCTATGGACTCGCCATGTTGGAAGAACCCCTCGAAGTATCTACCAGCACATTTAAATGGGCAGAAGAAAGCGACCCCTTTTCCTATGTGGGACCCCATTGGGTCGATCTATTTTACAACTACTACCGCAGCAAGCCCGTATCCCTCACAGCCGTAGGGCAAAAAAAACGCCTCATACGCGATGGTATTGACGCTTATGACGCCGTCCAGGTCCGCGTAGATTTCGACAATGGCATGAGCATTTACTTCCACAACAACTGGATCACACCCGATGACTTTGAAGGTCCCGTCAACCAAGGACACGAAATCGTCGGCACCGACGGCAAAGTGGAATCCGACCAGCAATATCGCGGATTTCGATTCTGGTACGCGGACGGCGGCAGCCAGAGTTCAAACAACCACTTCACGCGCAACGTCAAACGCCCCGACGGCACAGAAGTCTATGTCGGATATGGCACAGACAGCATCATCGTAGCACTGGTCGCAATATGTCGCATTGAATTTTTGGGCGAAACTCTATCAGACGTAAAAGAAATCTATCCCACGGCTGAAGACGGGCGGATCACAACGGCAATCGTAGATGCCGCGCGCATCGTCCGCGACCGCAACTTTGAATACATGCGCGAAGGCAAAGGCGCCACAGTCACAGCGCAATTCGGTGCAGACGGCATCACCATCGTCGATCCCAACCGCGCATCTGACGGACCCGACGCAGTATTTGAAAAAATATACGATAGGCCAGTGTGAAGTAGGAAGTGTGAAGTGTGAAGTGTGAAGTGGAGGAAGGGCGGTATCCTGAACATCCTTTAATCCGGGAAATCCTGATCCAATGGGAAAAGAATTCGACATCACCCCTGTTAACGTACCCAAAATCGATACAAAATATCGCCGCATTATAACGCCTGTACCCCATCCAGACTCGGTAGCAACTTTGGAAACCCTGCACCGGGTAGAACCCATCTCCATGCGCGGACAACCGCCCATTGTATGGGATCGCGCAGAAGATTGTCAGGTCTATGACAAATACGGCAACATGTGGCTCGACTGGAGTTCCGGCGTACTCGTCACCAATGCCGGACACGGCATGCCCGAAGTGCGGCGTGCAATCGTGGATCAGGTAGGCACCGGGCTATTGCACAACTACGTATTCCCCAGCGAAGAGCGGGCGCAACTCGTCGAATTTCTGGCGGACCTGGCACCAGGAGGGTTGGACAAAGCATTTCTGCTGACGACCGGATCTGAAAGCACAGAAAACGCCCTGAAATTGGCGCGAACATACGGCATTACAACCGGAGGAAAAAAGAAAATAGGCTTTGTGGGATTTGAACGCGGATTTCACGGACGCACAATGGGCGCACAGCAAGTCGGCGGCATGCCCGGACAAAAAGACTGGATCGGAAACGAAGACCCCGCCATCGTACAGGTACCCTTTCCCGACGGATATTGGACGGAAAACGTGGATTTCGACTTTTTCTGCTCTACACTCAAAGACAAAGGACTAAAAGCAGACGACGTATGCGGTGTCATGCTCGAAACATATCAGGGCGTGGGACCTGATTTCGCGCCCGTAGCGTACGTACAGGCACTATCTGAATGGTGCAAAGCACACGGCGCCCTGTTAATTTTTGATGAAGTACAGGCGGGATTTGGTCGCACAGGTAAAATGTGGGGATTTGAGCACTACGGCGTAATCCCCGACCTCATCTGCTTTGGCAAAGGCGTAAGCAGTTCACTTCCTCTATCGGGCGTAATCGGCAGAACCGAAGTCATGGACTTATATCCCCCCGGATCAATGACAAGCACCCACACGGGCAACCCCGTCTGTTGTGCAGCGGCACTCGCCAGCTTAAAAAAAATCGTAAATGATGACTTAACCGGCAATGCAGCGCGACTCGAACCCGTATTGATGAACGGAATCAAAAAAATTCAAGCCGCACATCCCGATGTAGTCGGACACGTAACATGCAAGGGACTCGTAGGCGGCGTACAAATGGTAAAAGCGAACCAAAAAGAACCCAACCCGGACCTGGCGCACGAAATTGTACTGCGTTGTTTTCACAAAGGATTGCTATTCTTTGCCCCTGTGGGCGCGTGGGGACAAACCGTAAAAATCTCTCCGCCCTTAACCATAGAACAAAACGCGCTCGAAGACGGCTTACAAGTACTCGCTGAAGTTGTTGACAATATACAGAGGTAAATACATGGAAAAAAAAATCGGACGACTCCGCGAAATAGCGGCATTATTCTTCAAACTCGGCGTCATAGGTTTTGGTGGACCCGCGGCGCACATCGCCCTGATGGAAGACGAAGTCGTTGAAAAGCGCGCGTGGTTATCGCGCGAGCGATTCTTAGACCTCGTCGGTGTAACGAGCATCATCCCCGGCCCAAACTCGACTGAAATGGCAATACACCTGGGATTCTTGCGCGGCGGCTGGATCGGCCTATTGCTGGCTGGTGGATGCTTTATCTTCCCTGCCGTTACATTGACAACAATCCTCGCCTGGGCCTACATGACTTATGGCGCCATCCCAGAGGTTGCCGACCTGCTCTATGGCATCAAACCAGCGGTACTCGCCGTCATCCTGGGCGCGCTGTGGCGACTGGGTCAAAAAGCCGTAAAAGGCTGGCGACTGAGCTTCCTCGGCCTGGCTGTGATGCTGGTAGCCCTCACGCAATTTAGCGGCGTACTTGCACTGATCGGCGGGGGAATCATCGGAATGTTCTGGCTTAGAATGACCCGATCCAGAGACCGCGAACACATGGCTGTAATTGCGCCTATAGCAGGCACAGGATTTACAATACTGGCAAGTCAAGGCGCAGTAGCCTCAGGACCAACCCTGTGGGCACTGGGACTGTTCTTTCTAAAAATTGGCGCAATCCTCTACGGCAGCGGATACTTACTCATTGCATTTCTCGAAGAAGAACTCGTACTCGGATACGCCTGGCTAACGCAGGAACAATTGCTGGAAGCCATTGCCATCGGCCAGTTCACGCCCGGACCCGTATTATCGACCGCAGCCTTCATCGGTTATCTCGTCACCGGCGGCAAATTATCCGGCGCACTCGTCGCTGCTGGCGCGATCTTCTTGCCCTCCTTTATATTTGTCGCTGCCCTGAACCCCCTCTTGCCCAGGCTGCGCGAATCTGAATGGGTGGCATCCTTTCTCGACGCTGTAAACGTCTGTGCCGTGGGATTGATGGCCGCTGTAACAATAGAACTGGGCTATCTGACCCTGGATTCAATACCCAAAATGGCAATCGCAGGTATCGCATCCATACTGATATTGTGGCGCAATGTCGGCGCAGTATGGCTGGTCGTCGGTGGAGCCGTTGTGGGTTGGATCCTCCTCGCTGCGGGCTTATAGGGATGAACCAGGAATATCTCAAACCCGAAGTCGTCTCCCGGCTCGCGCGCCTGGACCTGATCGCCCGCATGGTCGTCGAAGGATTTATCACCGGCTTGCATCAAAGCCCCTATCACGGATTCTCCGTCGAATTTTCCGAATACCGTCAATACATGCCGGGAGACTCACTGCGCGACCTGGACTGGAAAGTATTTGGCAAAACCGACCGCCTCTACGTCAAACAATACGAAGAAGAAACCAACCTCAAAGCCCATCTCCTCATAGACGCCAGTGCCTCAATGGCATACAGCTCGGATTCCATCTCCAAATTCCAATACGCATCTTATACCGCAGCCGCCCTATCCCACCTCATGTTGCGCCAGCGCGACGCCGTCGGATTAATCGCCTTTGACGACCACATACGCACATATCTGCCGCCCCGCTCTGTCACCAGTCATCTGCACACCCTGCTGACCATGCTCCAAAACACCAGCCCCGAAGGCACCGATACCGACCTGGCCGCCACCTTTCACGAACTGGCAGAACGCATTGTGCGCCGCGGCCTCGTCATCGTCATCTCCGACCTCTTCGACGATCCAGATCGCCTGCTCAACGGCCTCAAACACTTTCGCCATCGCAACCACGAAGTCATCGTCTTCCACATCCTGGATCCCCGAGAACGCGACCTCGACTTCAACCGCGAAATGCGCTTTGTCGATCTCGAATCCGGCACGCAAATCGCCACAGAACCCTGGCATCTCGCACCTGAGTACCGCGACCACATGGAAACCCTCATCAATCGCTTCCGTCGCGAATGCCGCGAAGCCATGATCGACTACATCCTTCTCGAAACCTCAGAACCCTTTGACACCGCCCTCTTCAACTACCTCGCAAAACGCAAAAAATTGATGTGAAAAAAAACCAATCCCTATCGCAATAATGCGCGATAGGGGATTTTTTCGTCGGCTTATTTGACTTGAGATATTGTTAGAATGCGGATAAATCAGATGGTCACATCATCATCTCACGCCATAGTATTCTATTTAAAAACTTCTAAATCTTTCAAGACTTGAAATGCTTCATCTGATTGCATACCTTTTTTGTAATCGGGATTCAATACAATCGCTCTTTGCAAGGAAGAAACAGCGGAATCTCGGTTGCCCAAAAAGACATAGACACGAGCGCGATTGTACAATGCCAGGTGATAGTCATCCTTCAGCATCAGTGCCTGATCAAAAGCTGTGAGTGCCTCGTCGTATTGATTTCGTGAATACAATGCCCACCCTTTGTTATTCCAAGCAAAAGCAGCGAGAGTAGAATCCGGATCCATCCGAAGTGCATCGTCAAAACATTTGATAGCATCTTCAAATCGCTCCGTCATCAGTAATACCACACCTTTGCTATTCTGCAGACTGACATCCTGAGGTGATTTCTCAATTGCCGTTTCAAATACGTCCAGGGCCTCGTCATATCGCTCTAAATCTATCAATGCAGAGGCTTTTTGTTTTAGCAACAGAACCTGATAGGAAGACGCAGACTCGTTGTTATCCAACGCTTTTGTTGGCCCATCTAATCCCGCGCTAATCGCCTGATCAAATATTTTAATTGCCACTTCAAATTGTTTCGCTTCGGCATAGGCCTGTCCTTTCAGAAGTACTATGTTCGGATTATCAGGACTGTATGAAAGGATTTGATCATAGGCGTCAATAGCTTGATCATAGGATTTTTGTTTGAGGTAAATTGCGGCTTTCCACTGCCAGGCAGTGGTATCTTTTGGCTCCAAATCTATCGCCTGATCAAACGCTTCCAACGCTTGTACATATAATCTTTTTTTATAAAAAGTTTTCCCCTTATCGCGCCAAAATTTGGGATTTGCATGATTTAAATCCGGATCGGTCTCAGCAATATTCAGAATTTCTTGAGCTTCTTGCTCTCGTCCCATTGCCTTGAGTATCTCTGATTTGAGAACAAGAATCGCCCGACGAGCATCCAGATCAGGTGCCATACTAAGAGCCTGATTAATATGATGAAGTGCCGCCTTGTGCTCCTCCATCTTGAGAAGCAAACGCGACAGGTGGTACCGGGGAAGTGCATTCTTTGGCAGTAAAGTGCTGACCCTATCAAAACAATACGCCGCCATCTTGATATTGCCTAACTGCTCTTCCAAAGCACCGAGTGACTCCCAGGCAAAGTAATGGTCAGGTCGGATCCGAATTGCAGCCTTATATGCTTCCATAGCCTTGTCGGTATCCCCTTCTCTGGCATAGTGGAGGCCGCGGACTCTCAGGATAGCAGCATAGTGGTGTGGATTGATATGCAGAGCAAATGCCATGAATGCAGCGGAGTAAACCCAGGGCAAAAGGAGAAATCCTATTCTGATCGCAATAGGAGATTTGAGGAAGAACTGTATCATGGCAACACTGGCGGCTCCGTCTTGGCAATTGTTCCCCCGATGAGGTAGCCAATCAAAGGCGCACTGTGGTAGGTTAGATTTGCTACTGCATGGATTACAATACAGGGCAAGAGCGAGCGTCTGGTTTCGTACAAATAGGCAGCTAAAAGACCAAAAGCAAAATGAGTTAAAAAGAGAAAGACAATCGTCAGGGAATATGCTACCAGTGCTCGCTGAACTGACTGATGAATGAATACAAAAATGATCGTTGATAAAATCGCAGCGGGCCACCGACCAAATCGAGGTCTTATGATACCGTAAATCAGGAAACGATAAATGAGTTCCTCATAAAATGGAATCAAAAGAACCGATCTGATCATGCGTATGAATATGAACCAAAGCTCAGATTCATACTGTGGTCCAAAACCTGAAGGAATCTCCAAAGCCAGATTGAATGAAGTTGCTGCAAGCGCAACATAACCCCACTTGAGTAAGTCTTTTGAATCGGACTTTTGGAGACCCAAAATTTTAGTGATTGACACACCTGTGATAAAATGTACAGCAACCCCCATTACGACGGTTATGAGACCTAAAATCCCTACTTCTACAATCCAGTCCAATGCAGTATCGGAAGATATATGGGGACGAAGAACGATACGGGAATAGATCCATATTCTGTTGGTGAGCATTGCAACGAGCAACAGAATTAAACCAGAGCGTAGCGAGAGTGAGAGTGATACCGGCCAATCATCAGAACAGGTCCTTCGAGAGATGTTCACGCCCATGATTATTCCTCTCTACCTACAGGTATTAATCGCCAGTATCCTTTTTCTCATCATCGGTGTCAGTTTCTGGCACTGGTACCGCTGTTTCTGTTTTACGCGTGAATCCCACAGGGGTAGAAAAAGTGGTTACGTAGTACGTACTATCGGCAGATACCGTAGTCACTGTGCTCGATCCGGAGAATGGGAAATTGAGTGACTCGGTTACAGTAGTTCGTTCTGTATGACTACCCCGGATAGTATCATACTGCGTAGTCTGGAAGTGAATTCCGGAGCTATCCACATAAAGTTCTGGTCCAAGATTTAACGATTGAGTTTCCCAGTTTGGATCATAATCTGGACCACATAAAGACGGATTCGAACCACAAACATAATCCTCAGCAGCTATATCGTCTTTCCATCGTTCTACTTCAGATTTGGGCATTTGAAAACTCCTTTCAATAAATAGCGTGAACACCCCGAAGGACTTACAAATTTTATGATTGTGAGTTCATCTAATGCTTGAAACACAAAAATTCTTGTTTTATATTCTCGCCGTTTTTTCATACAAATGAGCATAAACCCCATCTTGCATGGCTAACCGCTCGTGCGTGCCCCGCTCTGCGATTTGTCCCTCATCCAATACCACAATCTCATCTGCGTTTTGAATGGTTGAGAGCCGATGTGCGATGATGATGGTGGTTCTGCCTTGTCGCACAGTTTTCAATGCCTCTTGAATATGATATTCGGATTCCATATCCAGAGCGGCGGTGGGTTCATCTAAAATCAGGATGGGGGTGTCCATCAACAGCACTCGCGATAGGGCAATGCGCTGTTTCTGTCCTTCAGACATCTGCGCGCCCTGTTCGCCTACCAGTGTTTCATAACCCTCAGGCAATGACGCAATAAAGTCATGAATATACGCAGCCTGTGTCGCAGCCTGAACATCTCGCATAGGTATATCGTGCCCAAAGGTTAGGTTATCTAAAATACTACCCTGAAACAAGGTGCTGCCCTGCATGGCAAATCCCACCTGCTGACGGATGGATTTCAAGCGATAGTTCCGAATATCATACCCATCAATAGACACATATCCCTCTTGCGGATCATAAAATCTCGGGATCAATTTTGCAAGTGTTGATTTGCCAGACCCGCTTTTGCCGACCAGAGCAATGGTGGTCTGCGCTGGGATGTGCAGGTCAATACGGTGCAAAACAGGTTGATCTTCTTGATACGAAAAACTCACATTGTGAAAATCGATCTCACCGCGCACCTGGGGCAAGGCGGTCATATCGGGACGATCCTGGATTTCGGGTCTCAGGTCATAGACTTCAAAAAAGCGATTGATGCGAACCAGAGCCATTTCAACCTGCCCTACAAGGCCGATGAGATTGCCAATTGGACCGTAAAGATACCCCACATAACCCGTAAATGCCATATAACTACCCAGAGAGAGATTGCCATTCAGAACTTGTGTCCAGCCATACCAGCCATAAGCCAAAGTACCTGCTGTTTTCACCAACGACCCTATAAAACCAAATCCACCGCTTAAATGCGTTGATTGGATTCGCAATTTTGAAACACTCAGAATAAGATCCCTGATCTTGTGATAAAACGCGGCTTCCAGTCCCAGTGCTTGCATAGTGCGAATGCCCGAAAGCGATTCATAATACTTAGCCGATAATTCGGCAGATTCTTCAGTGACTTTTTTTGATACTCTGCTAAGATATTTTTTTGAAACCATAATCAACACGGTATCAAAAGGCAGCACCGCCAGACTGATCAACGCAAGTTTCCAGTTGATGTAGAGCAAAATAGGTGGAAAAATGAGCACCTGAAGGATATTTATAATCACGCTGTTTACCATCCGTATGGTACTACTGATAGAACTGTCCATATCCTTGGATCGAGACATAATTTCGCCGGTCTGGCGATTGTCGAAAAAGCCGAAGTCCTGCGATTGTAAATGGTAATAGAATCGAGATTTGAAATCCAGTCCCATGTTGACACCTACGTAACGCGCGAAATAAGTGCTCAACAGACTTGTAAATCCCAACCCCGTCGAAAGCACAGCACCTATAATCAGGATGAAGGTCAGGAGCGTGTAGTCTTTGTGGGGATACACGTCATCGATCAAAACCTTGGTGATGTACGGTCCTGGGATTTGCAAGAACATGACCATGATACCCACGAGGATAGATTGGAAGATAAACCGCCAGTAAGGACGGAGCATTTTGATGATTTTGAATATCTGACGCATCTTCAGTTCCCAGTCTGTACAGTTTCAAGGGGTTCTTCCAACCGATAAATCTCCGGACGACCAATTTTGCCTACGGTTTTCAAAAACTTCTTCCACAGCAAGTCAACGATAGGACCGCGTTCTGTCACGATTTTGGCTTCGACACCCATGCCATAAGCGAGCGGACATTCTTTGTCACCATCGGATAAATGGGGATCTATCACACTGACCTTCACCGGATAAACAGTACTCATACCGCCCGGCACGAGACCGGCACCCATAGGTGTGATGGGTTCGGGTTTTCTCGGCACGTCCGTCACTTCTCCCTCAAACACTTTGTATTCCATGTGTGGAAAAGCATTCACATATATTCGCACCTTATGTCCCTCTTTCACCTTGGGAATATCCACTTCTTGAATCATTACCTCAGCTTGCCAACTGTGCAATTCGGCCAATTCAATCACAGCTTCACCTGCCTCAATACGATCTCCCTCGCGTTTATCCAAATTGCGTGTCAACACAGTTCCAGAAACAGGCGCGTATATCTTCATCTGTTCCAAACGCGTTTTGACAAGGCGATGGCTGACCTGTAATTTTTCATACATCTGCTCCAGTGTTCCAAGTTCCTGCTTGCGATTGTCCAAAGCAAACAGCCGTCGTTTTGCCCGCTCAATTTCTACTTCTGCATGCTGTACCCGCGTCTGGTGTACCCGAATCGGAATCAACGTATCAACAGGAGGCCGCACACTCCCATCCTCGCGATACGGCGCGTATTTGCGGTAGATCTGGTATTCTTGACGAACCTGTTCCAATTGCAACTTCGCGGTCTCATACGCCACTTCAGCCCGTGCAATCTCTGTTTCCAAAACAGCACGCTCACGTTGCAATTCTGAGACCAGAGCCACACGCCGATTTTGATTCATCGCCAGTTCATGTTCGAGTTGCTCCAATTCTGTTCGTAAATCGGTATCATTTAATGTCAGCATCAAATCACCCTGTTTGATCTCTCGCCCGTGTTGCACATGAACCGTTTGGATCAAGCCTGAGCGTTGCGCTTTCACTTCATAACGCGCGGTAGGCTGCAAGCGACCTTGTCCTGCAACTGTAATTTCCATGCCCAGATGCCATCCCAAAAGACCAATCAGCGCGACCATGCTTCCCACTACGCACAAAATAGTGAGCAAAAAATAGCGCACAAACCGGAAACCAATCCCCGAAGTTGAGAGAGCTTCCTGTGCCTCTGTGTTTTCAAAAGACACATCTTTTTGTGGATAGCCACTGAACTTTACAATCTTTTCACTATGTGCCATAACTCATTCAGCCCGCTGTTAAAAGTGAATTTGGCTCAGACAAATGAACATTCAACTCAAACATCTTCCGAAAACGACTAAATCTCTCCCAGTCTAACTTTTTTGCGGTACTGGGTAGGAGAAATCCCATGTACCCTCTTGAAAGTCACACAGAAAAGACTTGGTGAACGAAATCCACACTGGCGTGCAATTTCATGTATAAGATAAGATGATCCCGTCAAAAAATGCTCTGCATGCGATATTCTGACCTCCCTCAGTTTTTCACCGTAAGTCTTGTCAAAATATTTTCTAAACAGCGCGTGACCACGCGACAGCGAGATATCAAAATAGAGCGTGAGGTCTTCAAAATTCAGATCTGGATCTCTGTAACGCTCCTCCAAAAATGATTCCAACGCCTCTGGTGAAACTTTCTCTCGACCAGCGTTCAATGGTCGTTGAAAGGATCTGGGCAGTAAACGAGATGTTTCACGGACCCGAGACCCGCTGTATCCCACTTCATTCAGCAGGATACAGTCTTTGACCTCTGCCAAAAATTTGTCCTTCACAATCGGTTTATCCAGTACGCCCACAGCACCTGCTGTGATTATTTCTTTCGTTACTTCCATGAACAAGAGGCTTCCCATGATCAGGATATTTGTCTGAATGTTATCTGCTGCAACGCGCTCTAAAAGTACGACCCCATCGAGACCTGCCATATACATTTCAGCGACAGCCACTACAATCTTCTCTCGTCTTAAAATTTCAAGCCCTTCTTTTCCATTTTCCGCTGTGAGCACATCATAAGGTTCATCATTCAAGAATCCTACAAGGGTCGAGAGAACGCGAGTGTCGTGATCTATAATCAGAATTTTCTGCGTGTTCAGATCAGGACGCGAATGATCGGCACGAGGAGGAACTGTCATATATTTTCGCAAACGTATGTCTCCTTAAGTAAAAAAATAATTGATTTATGGCAACACAGATTTTTCATTACTTAAACAGATATATGCAAAATGTGTGCCAATGTGGATTTTTTAGATGATATTTTTTGTAAAGTATTATTTTTATTTCATATAGAGAGTATTTTAGGATAAAAGCCAGGCTTGAATATCGCATTAAGAGGTGAACATATTGTTCACTTTTCACTTTTCGATTGAACATTATGTTCTTTTACTTTGCATTGACAATCGCTCTTCAGGTCGCTACCTTAGTCTAACCTTCTCAAGTTATCAGCTTGAGATATTTGCTGCCGCTGACAGTTGACTTAGCCGAGTCTTGTCAGCGGCTCTTTTATGATAACACCATTGCGGTTGTAATGGCAATTCAAAAAGATTGCTCATATATCTGATTCCTTTCGCATATCTCTTATTTTTTCATTTTTTTCAGGATTAGTGCATTTTTATAAAAAAACTGTGAATGGGTTATCAATTTTTCCATCCACAGTTCGCAAACACTGGATCGCGGCTCAAAACCAAGCCGCGATGACGGGCGAGGCATGCCTCGCCCCTACGGTTGCTTCTCTCGTCTCACCGCCTTGTCGAACCAAAAAAATTTGTCTTCAAATCGATCTTCTTCCCAACCCGGTTGCCCACCAGCCCGCGCGCACCTGCAATATCAAAATCCTTCAACGCAATCTGAAACTCGCCCTTCACCACAAAAAAATCTCCTGGCGCACGCTTCCTTGTCTGCTCTGACGCCAGCAAATACGTCGCCTCAAAAGGAATCTCCATCTCCTGATCCACGCCGTGCAGTGAAAACGTCCCCATTGCCAAACCCTTAATCACAGCCCTATCTTCCCCCGCCTCCACAGACACATCCTTCAACCCCACAAACTCAAACCCAATCACCGGAAACTGTTTTTCATCCAACCAATCTACGCTATGCAAATGCTCATCGCGCTTCTCAATACCCGTCTCCATACTCGCAACCTGCACCTCAATTTTCCCAGTCATACCCTCCACATTTGCCGGATCCAGCTTCAACGCACCCGAAATCTCCGACGCTGTACCGTGGATCTCCTCCAGCGGCGCCGAACTCACAAACCGAATCTGATTCTTCCCCACCTCATTGCGCAAAACAATCGTCTGAACCCCCTCAACCGGCAACCCCAATGAAGTCTCCGCCCAGACCTGTTGCGCTGTAATACTCCCAATAAAAAATAAACCAATGATCCACCGCATATTCATAATCTGTCTCCTTCTCTGATAATACCCAAATGATATAGCAATCAGCGGTCAGCAGTCAGCTAAAAACTTCCTGGATCGCGGCTTTAAGCATGCCGCGATGACAAAGGGCAAAGTCCGTCCCCAGTCCCCACTTTTAGATTCACACAACCACATCCGCGTTCCCGATTTCCTGCAAATATACTTGACTTACCCCTTTCCCCACTCGTATAATACGCACTTCAAAATCCGCCACAACAAAAACTCAGGGAATATCATGGCCTCAATCGTCTATACAAAAACCGATGAAGCACCTGCATTGGCAACGTGCTCTCTACTCCCAATCATCAAAACCTTCACAGAACCCGCCGGCATTGAAATAACAATACAGGATATTTCTCTCGCCGGCAGAATAATTGCGAATTTTCCGGAAAATCTGACAGAAAACCAGAAACAATCCGATGCACTAATGGAATTGGGCGAACTGGCAAAAACACCCGAAGCCAACATCATCAAACTGCCCAACATCAGCGCCTCCATACCTCAGTTGACCGCAACAATCCGCGAATTACAAGAAAAGGGATACGATATCCCGGACTATCCAGAAGAACCTCAAACCGAAGCAGAGCGAGACATTCAAGACCGATATGCAAAAGTTCTCGGAAGCGCCGTAAACCCCGTCTTGCGAGAGGGAAACTCGGATCGCAGGGTGGCATCCGCCGTAAAAGAATACGCCAAAAACAACCCGCACCCCATGGGCGAATGGACCTCGGAATCCCTATCGGATGTGGCACATATGTGCGATGGAGACTTCTACGGCAGTGAACAATCTGTCGTATCAACAGAAGATGGCACGCTCAAAATCGAGTTTGTGGATACCGACGAAAACACAACCATTCTCAAAGACGACATACCCGTTCAGACCGGCGAAATCGTCGATGCAATGGTCATGAACTGTCGCGCATTGCGCGCATTTTACGAAACCCAACTCGAAAAAGCAAAAAACGAGGGTATTTTATTTTCACTCCACCTCAAAGCCACCATGATGAAAGTATCAGACCCGATCCTCTTTGGGCATGCGGTCTCTGTCTATTACAAAGACGTATTTAAAAAACACGCAGCTATATTTGATGAACTCGGCATCGACCCAAACAACGGCATAGGAGAAGTCTATACAAAAATTGCGCGCCTGCCAGAAACGCAACGCGCAGAAATCGAAGCCGACATCGAAGCCTGTTATACCCATCGCCCGCACCTCGCCATGGTCAACTCAGACCGCGGCATCACAAATTTACACGTACCCAGCGATGTGATCATCGACGCATCCATGCCCGCTGCAATCCGCGAATCCGGACAAATGTGGGGACCCGACGGCGAACTCCGCGACACCATTTTCACCATCCCCGACCGCTCTTATGCGCGCATCTATCGCGAAATCATCGACTTTCACAAAGAACACGGAACATTCGACGTCACCACAATGGGCAATGTATCCAACGTGGGATTAATGGCACAAAAAGCAGAAGAATACGGATCGCACGACAAAACTTATGAAATACCCGCAAACGGTCAGGTTCGCGTCGTCGATACTACAGGACAGATCTTGCTCGAACACGAAGTAGAAAAAGGGGACATCTGGCGCGCGTGTCAAACCAGGGACATTCCGATACGGGACTGGGTCAACCTCGCCGTCAACCGCGCGCGGATAACCGGATCAGCGGTCATATTCTGGCTGGACGAAAACAGGGCGCACGACAGAAACTTAATCGACAAAGTCGATACCTATTTGAAAGACTGCGACACAAGCGGTTTAGACATCCAGATCATGTCCCCAACAAAAGCCATGCGCGCAACCCTGCAACGCGCAAAAGATGGCAAAGACACCATCTCTGTCACCGGCAATGTATTGCGCGACTACCTCACAGACCTGTTCCCAATACTCGAACTGGGAACCAGTGCAAAAATGCTCTCAATAGTACCCCTTCTGGCAGGCGGAAGCCTCTTTGAAACCGGCGCAGGAGGCTCAGCCCCCAAGCACGTACAGCAATTTGTAGAAGAAGGGCATTTAAGGTGGGATTCACTGGGAGAAATTTTGGCCCTCGCCGCATCCCTCGAAGACCTGGACCATAAAACCAACAACAAAACAGCCAGCATTCTGGCCGAAACACTAAACGAGGCAACCCGCGTATTTTTAAACAACAGAAAATCGCCCTCGCGCATAGTACACGAACTGGACAACCGCGGAAGCCATTTTTACCTCGCACTGTACTGGGCGCAAGCACTGGCCGAACAAAGCGAAGACACAGCACTTCAAACGCGATTTGCAAAATTGGCGCAACGACTCGAAACAAACGAAACGACGATCATCGACGAACTCAATGCCGCACAGGGTCCACCCGTTGACATGGGCGGTTATTATCTTCCAGACACGAAAAAAATAACAGCAGCCATGCGCCCGAGCGCGACATTTAATGCTATATTGGATAAAGCGTGAAAGGCGAGAAGCAACCACAGATGGACACAGATGGACACAGATAAAAGGCGAGAGGCGGCGAGGGGACTGAGAGCAACAGTTAGGCGCACGCACAGCAGATGTGAGACCACGCTGGCGTAGCAAAACACCAGTAAAGCTCATATCTGATTTCCAGCAGTCCGCTCGCTCTACTCCCAATTTTTAATTCTCACCTCTCCCCCTCTATCACACGCAACAACACCTCTGTCGTCGTCAGCAAATCCAGCACATTGTGATGCAAAATATCGCGCATCTGCACGGCATTTCCCGACTTAACAAACCGGTGATACGCATTGGGAATCTCCGCCCCCGGAATATCGCCTTGCCGGGTGCGGCGGCAAATATATTGTTCCAAAGTCTGCAACTTGCAATTGGGCAACTGCCTGCCCCAAATGCGACGCCCCACATGCAACATATCGATATGCGCTTGTCGCAGCCGAAACGACACACCCATAAACAAACACCGGTCGCGGATATAGGGCAAATCGTACGACTTGCCATTAAAGCTGACGATCACCTTTGAAGCATCCAGCAAAGTCACAAAATGCGACAACAACGCGGCCTCTTCCGTATAATCTCGCGCCAGCAACTGCACAACGCGCAAATCGCCATTAAAATGCCCCAACACACCAATCAAAAACAGCGGCGTACCAGCCGTCAACCCCGTCGTCTCAATATCGACATAAATCACATCTTCGGCGCGCGCATCAATCAAAGAATGAAACGTATCATACGGATCATGCGGCACATTGCCCGCATGTAATGTGCCAATCGCGCGTTCGTATCGCGCCCCAAACGCGTGCCCGCCACCGCGCAGTACCTCTTGAACTGTCTGGTCAATCAACAGAAATGTGCCCGCAGACGTATGAATCTCCTCGCCTTGCGTCACCTCGTCCAGTGCGAGATGCAATCGCGCATCGGACGCAGTAGCCATCACGCGCAACGCACCGGGATCGGACATACGTCTCTCTCCACGGGCAGGACGGACTTCAGGCTCTACTTGCCCCTCGGCTTCAGAAACCTCATCTGCGTGTTTCAAATCGCGGCGATTGAGCGCGGCGATGCGTTTTCTCATCTCATCAGAAATCATAAAACACAATATACTCGCACAACAGCCAATCCGTCAAGGTGATAGAAAATACTCGCATAAACGAAGCAGGTGGGTTAAGTTAGAACACTTATGATTTGAGCGGAAAAGAACACCTATAGACAGGTTGTTATGAAACGGATCGCGATTATTTTTCTCGGATTGCTCTTGAGTACCTGTGGCGCAGAATCGCCCACATCGCCACAGGCAGTGGCGGGAATTTACACATTGCAGGCGGTTAAAATTGATTCGGGTCGCGGACGCGCTCTGGTCTATCAGAATCGCGAAGCAGAAAAAAATCCACCCACTGGATTTATCGAATTAAACCCGGACAGAACCTATCGCTTATTCGCGAGCTTTGGCAGTCCAGAACAAAGTGTTTGGGAGACGAATGGAAACTACGCTGTAAATTCGAAACTCGAAATTACATTCTCCACTTCAGGACGAAATTTTTCGGGATTTTTCTACGACAAACAAAGTCGAATTGCCGTAACGGAATCGCTATCTGGTTCTATTGTACTCCTGGTATTTGAAAGAGATCTGGGGACGTTATCTTAAACCCTCCTCACACCCCCAACACCATCTGCAACAGCGCCATGCGAATAAAAACACCGTTGTGTGCCTGGCGAAAATACGCAGCGCGAGGATCCGTATCAACAGCCGGATCAATCTCATCTACCCGGGGCAAGGGATGCATCACAATCGCATTATCCGAAAGCGCCGACATCGTCTCCACATCGATGATATACTTTCCCCGCGCCCGCTCGTAATCTTGTATCCGATCGCCAAACCGCTCCCGCTGAATCCGCGTCTGATACACCACATCCACCTTCGACATCACGCTCATCAGATCGTCTTCTTCCTCAAATGCCACCCCGTGTTCTGTCAAATACGCCTTGATATCATCTCTCATACGCACCATCTCTGGCGCGACAAAATACAACTTCACATCTTCGTACTTTGTCAACAAATAAGCCAGCGACCGCGCCGTGCGACCATTTGCCAGATCGCCGACTAATGCCACATGAATACCATCTAACCCGCCAATCTCCTTCTCAATCGTGTACACATCCAAAAGTGCCTGCGTGGGATGCTGCCCCGGTCCGTCACCCGCATTGAGAATGGGAATCGACGCCACCTCTGCTGCCCGCCGTGCAGAACCACTCTCGTAGTGCCGCAACACAATCACATCGGAATACCCCTCTACAATCCGGATCGTATCTTCGAGCGTTTCGCCCTTTGCCGCCGATGAAAACTCCCGCGCGCTCTCTGTAGTAATTACCTCGCCACCCAGGCGATACATCGCCGCTTCAAAAGACAACCGCGTGCGTGTACTCGGTTCGTAAAACAAAGTCGCCATAATCCGCCGATTCAAAATATTCGAACCATAACGGCTGACCACATTCTCCATCTCTCGCGTCACACCAAAAATCTCATTCATGATATCTCGACTAAATTGCTGCGCCTCAATTACGTGAAACAGACTGTCCATCTCTTACCTCCCCGCAAAAAAAAACGCCCCCATTGAGGGAGCGTTAGTATTTAATTTTGCCAGTCGTCATCTACCCAAAATATAGGCGAGAACATTGGCTTTTGCAAGAGGAAAAAACGCTTGAAACCGACCACAATTTGACACAAACTAAAAATCAGGGTATCATTTGGTCTTTGACCACGAACCACCAACCGAGGAACCAACCGTGAGCAACCACCTGAACTTTCAAGACCTGATCATGCGCCTCGAGCGCTTCTGGGCCGACAACGGCTGTATAATCTGGCAACCCTACAGCGAAAAAGTGGGCGCAGGCACCATGAACGCCGCCACTGTATTGCGCGTCCTTGGACCCGAACCGTGGAACGTCGCATACACTGAACCCTCCTATCGCCCCGACGACGGGCGCTTTGGAGAAAATCCCAACCGCATGCAAATGCACACCCAGTATCAGGTCATCCTCAAACCCGACCCCGGCAACCCGCAGGAACTGTATCTCAAAAGCCTCGAAACTCTGGGACTCGATTGCAAAACACACGACATCCGCTTTGTCGAAGACAACTGGGAATCCCCCGCTCTGGGTGCATGGGGCCTGGGATGGGAAGTGTGGTTAGACGGCATGGAAATCACGCAATTTACCTATTTCCAGCAAGCGGGCGGCATGCTACTCGATCCCGTTGCCGTCGAAATCACCTACGGCCTCGAACGCATTGCCATGTATCTTCAAGGCGTGGATGAAGTCTGGCAGCTACAGTGGAATGACACCGTAACGTATGGCGACATCCTCAAAAAACAAGAAATAGAATACTGCAACTACGAATTCTACTGGGCCGACGTCAACCGCCTCAAATCCATGTACGACATCTTTGTAGCCGAAGCCCAGGCAGCCCTCGACCGCGACCTCGTCATTCCCGCACACGACTACGTCATTCGCTGCTCGCACACCTTTAATCTGCTCGACACGCGAGGCGCAATTGGCGTAACCGAACGCGCCCGTTTTTTTGCCCAAATGCGCGACCTATCGCGCCAAATAGCCGAAGCCTATGTCGAACAACGCGCAGATCAGGGACATCCCCTTATAGAAACATTAAGGGGCAGGCCCCTTGTAGCATCATCCCCCATCAAACCATTAAAGGGCAAGCCCCCACTGGTATCCAAACCCGAAGACCTGCCCGAAGTAGATACCGCCGATCTCCTGCTCGAAATCGGCTCTGAAGAACTGCCACCTGCCGATGTTGTCAGCGCGATAGCACAACTTGAAAAACTGCTGCCCGAACACCTCGGCGAAGCAAATCTCACGTACGACAGCATCGAAGTCAGCGGCACGCCGCGCAGGCAATATGCCATCGTCAAAAATCTTCAGGGACGGCAACCCGATGAAAACAAACAAGCGCGCGGACCAGCCATCCGCATCGCCTATGACAATGACGGCCACCCCACCCGGGCACTTCAGGGATTTGCCCGAGGACAGGGCATTGATCCATCAGAAGTGGAACAGCGCGACGACTACGTCTGGGCAGGCATCACCATTTACGGGCGCAAAACCCAGGAAATCCTTGCCGAACTACTACCCGAACTCATCGCCAAACTCAGCTTTGGCAAAACCATGCGCTGGGATTCCGACGGCATCGCATATCCGCGCCCCCTCCGCTGGATCGTCGCCCTCTTTGGCGATCAAATCATCCCATTCACTTATGCGCGCGCAACAGCGGGCCGCACGAGCCGCGGACTGCGCCCCAATGCCTCGCCAGAAATCGAAATCGCTTCTGCCTCTGACTATCGCGCGCAAATGCAAAAACACGGCATCGTAGTCAACCGCGACAAACGGCGCGAAACCATTAAACAACAAGTCGAAGCACTCGCCCGAAAAATTGACGGCAGCGTGCCCGACGACCCCGACCTGCTCGACGAAGTCACCGACCTCGTCGAAGCCCCGCACGCGCTTTGCGGCACCTTTGAAAGCACGCGCCTTTCCCTACCCCGCGAAATGCTCATCGCCGTCATGAAAAAACACCAGCGATATTTTCCGGTGCTCAACGAAAAAGGTGACCTCAAACCCAACTTCATCACCGTTTGCAACGGCCTACCCGACGACCCCGGCCTCGTCGTCAAAGGCAATGAAAACGTCATACGCGCCCGATATGCCGACGCCAGATTTTTTTACGAAGACGACACAAACAAAAAACTCGGCGACTTTCTGCCGCGCCTGGACACCCTCACCTTTCAAGAAAAACTCGGCTCTATGCGCGACAAAACCCGCCGTGTTGAAAAACTCGTCAACGACTTATCTGCCGCGCTTGGACTTCGTGAGAAAAATAAAAACACGGCTCTACGCGCAGCCGTATTGTGCAAAGCCGACCTGGCGACCAGCATGGTCGTTGAAATGACCTCCCTGCAAGGCATCATGGGCCGCTACTACGCCCTGTCTTCTGGCGAAACGAAAGCCGTTGCGCACGCCATTGAAGACCATTACCATCCGCGCTTCCCGGGCGACTCACTGCCCCAAACACAACCCGGTCTCGCTGTCTCAATAGCCGACCGCCTCGACAGCCTCGCCGGTCTTTTTGGCGCGGGCATCAAACCCCGCTCAAATGCCGACCCCTATGGTCTCAGACGAGATACCCTGGGCCTGCTCTCCAATCTCCTCGGTTACAAAATGCATTTTTCACTGCGTCAGAGCCTCAATGCAGCCGCCAATCACTTGCCCGTTGTGGTCAAACGAGAAGCCCTCGACGAAGCCTTTGACTACATCATCCGCCGCCTCGAAGTAGTCTTGCGCGACGAGGGCCTGCGCCACGACGCAATTTCCGCTGCGATTGCCGCGAATTTGGATGACCCCTATCAAATCCAGCGAATCGCCCGGGCATTTACCGCGCAAATCCATTCCGATCAATGGCTCGATATTCTCCATGCCCATGCACGGTGCAAACGCATTGTGCGCGACCTCTCGGAACACTACGACCTCAATCCCGACCGCGACCCTGAAGAAGCCTCCAGTGCACTGCACAAAGCCTATCTCGCCGCGCGCAAAACAATGGACACAGCCGACGACAAACTCACCACCCTGATCCAGGTCATGGCCGAATTGCGCGATCCCATCAACCGCTTCTTTGAAGACGTGCTCATCATGGTCGATGACCCCGACCTCAAGCAATCGCGTCTCGCCCTTGCCCAACACATCGCCGCCCTACCCGACGGCATTGCAGACCTGAGCCGGTTTGAGGGATTCTGATTTAGAAGTGTGAAGTGTGAAGTGTGAAAAAGCACCTTCCCTGGGGTGGTGTTGGGTGGCCTTCTTACTTCTAACTTCTAACTTCTAACTTCTTAAAGCGTTATCTTTGTCTGAATATTCAAAATCCGTTCGCGCTTAAACCCGCCGGAGCCATCTGGCAAATAAGTAAATTCGGCCTCCATTATTACCACCGTATTCTTTACGGGTTCCAGCGCGACCACATATCCAAACCGCGTATTGGGCGTACCATCGAACAAGCTTTTCAGGCTGATGTTCCGAAAGCGCTTCTCAAAATACCCCTCAGCTCGTGTCACTTTTTTTATTTTGGGTATCTGTTCCAAAAATTCTGGTATCATACCCGCGCGACCTTCCACAATTTGTGCATTGCCGCCATCTCCGCGCAAGTGCTGATAGGACCCACTTGCCACAAAAATGCCGTAAAATCTCACAAGAGCACTGCCAAACACCCCTTGCATCGACGCAGACTGCAACGTGGCTTCGCGCGTTGTGGTAGCCCCTGTACGCGGATCGACAATCGCTCGATTAACATCGTAGAGCGCGTCAAAATGCCCGGCCTGAAATCGACCGTTGACCCAGCGATACTCCGCCTGCAATCGCGCCGGTCCCACATCGACCATCACACCGGGCAAAGCGAGACCCGTGCCACTATCCTCATCCAAAATTCGTCCAGCAGCCGCATACAACCGCGCCCTTAAATGCCGCCTATCGATAAAAGGATAACCCACATCAACACTCGCGGCGGCAAATGCATCGCGCGGCAGACCTGCGCGAATCGAATCGGGCAAACCGCTGAATTGATCCGCATCCACAACCGCCGTGACGCCCATATCCAATAGCGGGACTGGTTGAAATTCGGCACGCGCCCCAAAAACGGGTCCACCGCCTTCTAAATCCAGCAAATTGCCGATCAGAGCGCGCACTGTCAAACCCCGAAAAATATGGCGAATCCTCACGTCCAAACCCGCGCGTTTTATTCCCGGCGAACCGTGTGTATTGCGATAGTTGCGCATCACCAGCCCCGTACCCAATGTCACCCATTCTAAAGCACCGACGTACAGAGACAACCGCCGATTGCGATCATCGATATCCCCATAGCGCACGTAGTGAATTTTTCGCAACAGACTCTCCACACCTTTTCGGCGACTCGAAAAATCCCAGCCACTATCCCGAATACGCCCCTCATGATCCAAAAAAATCTCCAGATCAAAAGCCGCAGACAAGTCCCCAATGCGTATGCGAGGCTGTATATTATAGCGTTGCCTCTGCTCCTGCTCAACCGTTACAGAACCCAGTATCGCAGACAAGTCCAATGGAATTCCTATTGCATCTGTGGAAACACCTTCAAAAATCAGCCCCCAGAATGCGACAATCCAACAAAACCGATACCGCATAAAATCGCCTCCAAAATTATTTAGCTCCAATCCTCGCCCTTTAACTCAACATAAGACTCTTTCTTTAAAGGGAAAAGTACCGAATCGCAAAAATCGGAACCGCCCTATCAGTCAGGCGTTATCAACATAGCCTCATGTACGATGTTTAACTGATTGGAACCTATTGACAAAGACATCTCCTTACAATATTTTAACAAATACTAAAATACATCTGGTCCTCCGACTTTTCCATCGGGAGAACACCATGAAAATTGGATTGCGGTTCTGGATGGCCGTCTGCTGTGCCTCTTGCATTGCACTGCCTCTTTTTGCCGAAGAAGATGAAACGCCTCAACAAGACAAAACCTATCGTAATACGATGTTTGCCCTGGGCCAGCGTCAGATTCAAGCTGGTGAAATTAACGAGGCCATGGCGACACTCCAACGCATATTAGAACTTTTCCCCGAAGACGCCCATGTGTATTCTCAACTGGGTTATATCTATCTCAAACGGAAAGAATACAAAGAAGCTGAAGGCGCCTTCAAAACAGCCAAAAAACTCGACAAAAGCCTCGTCGAAGCCTATGTCGGGCTTGGCCTTACGTATGCCGAAGCCCCCACGCGGGGAATGCAATCTTATTACAATTTTCGCAGAGCCATTAGCGAGGCCAAGCGCGCCTCAAAACTCGATCCCAACTACGGTCCGGCCTATCGCTTGCTCGGCGAAGTCTATGAGCGATTTCAAGAAGACCACAACAAGGCCATGCAGTATTACCAGAAATACGTCGAACTCGAACCCGATAATCCCGAGGGCCTCTATTACTACGGTTTAGCCTGTGTACAGGCCAAAGCATTTGACAAAATTCTCGAACATATTGCCCCCTATCTCTCGGCACACCCCGACGTCATTCAGCTCTTGCCCATTGTTGCACAGGGTCATTTTTACAACGACGAAACGCAAAAAGCCCTCGAATTCTTCGAACGCTATCTCGCCAACACCGAAGGCAGTGAACGCACACATTACACCAATATTGCCTACGTTGCCTCAGATACGGAACTCGAAGAATACCGCGCCACCACACCGGGACCCGAACAACAGGCATATCGCGAGCAATTCTGGGCGCGGCGCGACCCCGACATTCTCACCAAACTCAACGAGCGCGTCATCGAACACTACCGCCGCACGTGGTATGCGCGCACCTATTTTTCATCCAATGTCTATCCCTGGGATGAGCGAGGTGCCGTTTATGTCCGATATGGCGAACCCGACTACCGCTCGCGCTCCAATGACCGCAATTTTGTTCAAACCGCCGAAGTAGAGCGCGTGCGCACGCAGATGGCCATTGACATCTACGGTCCTGAAGCGGCCTTTTTCACCTTCACAGGCCCGGTCTTTCCCATTCGCACCAACCGAGAGGCAGGCTCTCTCTTTGATCCAAGTGACGTTTCCGATGTGTCCGAAGACGATATTACGGCCAGTGAAGTCGGCGAAACTGCCGATGACAGTATGACCGAACTCCCCGAGGACGAAGGCGGTGAGGCTGTGGATTTCAGGCTCGGTTTTGAGCGCAATCCCTTCGATCGCGATGGCACCATCGAAAGCGTCCTCGATGAGCAAACGGGACAGCTCAACACCCGCTTGCAGTTTGGCCGCTATTCGCCCGTTACCATTGGCAGTGAAATCGATACCGTGCCCTGGGAAACCTGGACCTATATTCAACTCAATGGGGGCATAGAGATCACATTCACCGACGAATGGGGCAGTGGACGCTATGACTTTGCCCCATTGCCCGAAGCCACAACCGAAGATCCCGAAGCCATCGCCTATATCGCCCGCATGACTGAGCACACGCCCGCAGTCATCTATCAGCAAGCCGTATCGACTTCGCCCGATTTTTATCGTCCTGGACTTCCCGGCGATATACTCAATTTTTACTATGACCTGGCGCACTTCCGCGGTCCAGATGGACAAACCAATCTCGAGATTTATTATGGCATCCCGCCCGAACAGGTCGAAATTGAGCAAGAAGCCGATTCGAGTTTCATACACGTACAATTAGCCGTCGCGCTGGCAAATGAAGGTCATACATCCATCTATCGCACAACCGACGCATTCTCCTATCGCGGAGCGCAAGTACCCAGCACAACCGAACAGGGTGCTTTTGTGCCTGAAATCATCAAAACACAGGTACCGCCCGGCAAATACGAACTTCAAGTACAAATGAAAGACCTCATCTCTGGACGCACCGGACTCTACCGACAAGAACTCGAAGTCAGAGACTACCAAATCCCGGAGCTTCAAGTTAGCGAAATTCAACTGGCCTCGAACATCGCAGAAGAAGGCGCGACAAAATTCCAAAAAGAAGACGTGTGGATCATTCCCATTCCCACGCGCAGTTATGCTATAAAGCAAAATGTCTATGCCTACTTTGAAATCTACAACCTGGCCAAAGACACCTTTGGACAAACCCGCTACAAAACCGAATATCGCATTCGCTCGAGTGCTATGCCCGCCGTTGGCGTATTTGGCGCTGTGGCCACGGGGTTGCGCACCATCTTTAGAACCAGTAAACCCCAGGTGGCTATCACCAACGAACGCACCGGACGCGAAGCCGACGAGCGCGAATACGTCGAAATCGTACTCAACAAAGTCAAACCCGGGGTCAATGCACTCGAAATCATCGTAACCGACCTGGTCAATGGCAAGAGCATCGAACGCGAAGTGCGCTTCCGGTATGGAAATTAAAACTGACTTTAGGCAAGCAACCACAGATAAACACGGATGAACACGGATGGTTGCTGTATTGCCCAAAACGTCTTTATCTGTGTGTATCTGTGTTCATCGGTGGTTGCTTTTGACTTTGTACATTACTCTCTTATGCGCATCATCGCTGGCGAATTTAAGGGCCGCCGCATCCTTTTTAACAACAAAAAGTACGGCAATGCCCGCGTCACATCCGACTTTGTAAAAAAAGCCGTATTCTCTTCCCTCGGCGAAATCCTCTGCGGCAAATATTTCCTCGACCTCTTCTCCTGCTCTGGTCAAATCGGCCTCGAAGCCTGCAGCCGTGGCGCGCAGGTGGTCATCAACGAGCCTGACCGCCGCTGCAACCGTTTCATCGCACAGCTTATAGACAATTGGCATCTCAACGACCGCATCCAACTCTACGCGCGCCCCGCGCAAAAACTCTTGCCCCAACTCGCGCGGTCGCGTTCCATATTCGACATCATCTACCTCGACCCCCCTTATCACCAACAACTATACGGACAACCCATGTCCTGCGCCATACTCACTCGCCTCGCAACAACCCCCATTCTCGCGCCCAATGCACGCATTCTCGTCCAACACGCCTCTCAGACAACACTACCCAAATCCCTTCCCAACTTAACCCTCTCCCGACAAAAAAAATACGGCGACACAATGCTGAGCACATACACCCTTACTTTCTAACTTGCTATTCACTGCCAAAATCACTAATTTGTAGATAATTACAACATAAGGAGGAATCAATGGACAAACTCAGTTCCGCTGTTGATTTTAGACCGCGCAGCCGTCAGCTTTACATGGGCGACATGCCCTGGCTACCGCGCATAACAGATAAAGCCCGCGCAAAATTGCGAGGCTGCATCGGTGACTACATCTATCCGTGACCAGCTGACAGAAAGTTCCTGGAGGAACTTGGGGTTGAAGCTGAAGAATTTACAAACATCGTCGCGTCCAGTCCGACCGATGCCGAAGTCATCGAAAAAGTAAAACCCATCTGGGACAAGTCGCATTCTAAGGAATAAAAAAAGCCGCCACGCAATGTGGCGGCTTTTTTGTTATACCCTCCGAACATCACGACCCCAATCTTTCTCCTCCATTCTGGAGAGCCACTGGTTTGCCACTCACCGGCTTGCCAAATCCCTGTACAAAAATCAGAAAATCGCTAAACCCCACCATACCATTACCATCCAAATCGTATCTTGATTCAAAACCCGCATCACCCTCCGACAGACCAAATTTGCTGGAAAAGAGCAAAAAATCCGTGAACCCAACCGCACCGTCCCCATCAAAATCCAGATTTGCAACACCAATACCTGACCTGACCAGTTTCACCTCCACGCTCTTGCCATCCTGACACATAAACGCCACAACCGTCTGATCCTCCCCCTCATCTACAACCTCTGCCAGATCATAGGACTGATCCAGAGTCCATTTTCCGCGCACTGTCACCTCTACCTTCCGAGGCTCACTCGCCTGATTGACAATTAGCGAACCATCTTGCCGGTGCGGTGTTTGGATCTCCCAGCTCCACCCAAAATCCGGATCAGCCACCGAAAGCAATAAACCGTCATTCATTTCGCGAGTCATAACCAAACTCGGCAAAGATACAGACACAATCGAACCATTTGCTGGCCTTGCATCCGCATCGAACAGCGCGTAACCCATCGCCTTCATCCCGCGATGATGCACGATATGTGCCTCGTGGTCTTTCTGCCAGACATCATACTCAGGCGACTGGGCAAATGTACTTACCCTATCCGGCGACCGCTGCACCAGCACGGCATAGTGATAGGACGCACCTTGAGGCATAGGACCGTGATCCAGATACGCCAACTCAAAAGCCCCTGTACCACCGCTATCATTACCAAAATCCCCAGGAGTTTGCACCTGCCGCTGCACGCGCAAGTCGCCCCCATCCGGAATCACATACCCATTGCCTCTGGAATCCATCACCCATACCCTCTGCCCCGTCGTTCCCGAAAACGCATAAGGAATCGCCTGCACACGCTCCCCATTCACCCCTGTAGAACGATCCTCAGAAATAGACGCCTGAAACAATGGCGTTACCGTCGCATGCCCGCCATCATCATTCTCTATACCCGAACCCAGACAGACCAGCACATCGTCAAAACAAAACACCGTCTTAACCGCCCGAAAACTCGTATTGAATCTCGTATCGTGCAACTTCAATGCGAACACACCATTTTGTCCTTCTACATTCACCCCACCCACAAACGTCTCATCCGAAAAATTGCGATGGTGCCGCTGCTGGCCGAGTTCTGCATGACTCAGACGAATCACTGTCGTACCCGGCCACATACTCCTATCCCACCCATCTCGCACAATCCCACTTGCCTCCCGGCCAACCGGATCACCGCTGGCGTAGATCAACATCGAACCATAGCTCAAATAACGACCAAGCGGATTATTGCTCCCCGACGACTCAAAATCCCACACATATTTGCTCCACCCCTTCATACTCACCATCCACTCCCCGCGTCGATGAATGGACAGCGCGCCATAAGGCAGCGTCCAGTGCCCGGACGGCACAGCGATAGGTGGGTACCCCGCACTTGCAAAATCCGCCATCATCTGCATCGCGCCCAGCGTGTGCAAATACATAATCCGCGAAGCTACCTGTTCAAACAAACCTTCTATCAGCAACTGCGACTGAGGTCTCCAAAGCTGCATAAATGTACCAGCCAGTTCTACATCCACCGAGGGATAGCTCAAAGCCATATACATATACGCCGGCACATGTCCATCAGTTACCGTTGTATTGAGCGGAAAGCGACCACCGATAGCCGTTGAAATATCATACGTATTCGCCATCACCCTGAACGTCAACAGCGCCTGCTTCAAATTCTCGCGCTTATCATCTGCAACCGCAAAAGGCGTATCGTGCAACAAATACACCAGAATTGAAGCCACATGAAAAGCATTTGGCGCATACGCATTGGCATAGATACCCCGATGGTGAAACCCCACAAAATCTGGCTTAATCGTATCCAGCCACCCCGGCGCAATATCCAGCGCATTATTTAACCAGGCGACATAGCGGCGCATATTCGCCACTTTTTCAGGCGTATCGTCCATCATCAAAATGCACAACAAGCGATACATCCCTACCGAACGCAAAAAATCCGCATTCGTGCCCGGATCCCAGGTCTGTTCATACAACTCGCCAAACATGCTATACCATCTCAACGTCGCCAACTCTCGTTCCAGCCGCTCCGTATCCACCAGAATATCACGCATCAAATACACCGCATGCGCATAGCTTGCAATCCGCAAAAACTCGTGATGCACCGCGCCGAGGGCACTGCCTTCTGCCCAACCCTGATCGTGCAGATAATCGAAGATATCTATCACGCGATCTCTGGCTTCCTCATTGCCATTCAACCGATAATCCAGCACCAGACGCAACAAAACATCCTGAAAAAAACTCCGAAAAGAGGGTGTATAGGGCGACACGGCTGCAAACAGAGGCTTTCCCAAAATTCGGTCATCCTCGCGTCGAATCTCGTAATCTGTTAGATTGCTATGCCCGCGCCTTATGTATGCTGTAAGCTCATTGAGCCGAATCCTCACTGGCTCCCGCTGGTCCTCCTTCACCCCATCGCCCAGAACCCAGGCCTCATATCGCCGGGCAATCGTCTCAAAAGCCTCTCGTTCTTCATCGGCGATCTGCGAAGGAAGCGGATCCGGCAATGTATTCAGACTCCACCGGTATTCGCGCGTTCTATCTGCTCTCCTCGCATTGACAAATGGAACCTGCGCGTCGGCAGACCGCTTCCAGTCAATACTTTCCATCAATTCCATCAAATCCAGATACACAGTCCCGCTATTTGGCGCCCGGATATCAAACGCTGTCACCCGCCCATATCTCGAGCCCGTATAAGAATTGTTTCGCGCATCCCCTGGCAAACTGATCCACATCGTCCGCCAGCCCGTAAAATTCAAACCAAACTCAAATTGATAACGCGGATTATTTGCCGCCAGTTCGGATTCCGTCCCAAACCCAAACGTCAGCACCTCATCGCGTGCCTCTTCGTTATACACCCACGCCCGAAATCCGTTCAGAGCCTGATTGCGTTGTGTGGCCGGATCCGTGAACACAAGCCGTCCTTTATTCTCCCATGACCACTTCAGAGATTGCGCTCCCCACTTATAACGTCTCGTAGAAAGCGAAACCTCGTTGCCTGCATCTGCCTGATAGGCCCCCGACATCTCCTCAAAATCATAGCGCCATGGTGTATTCTGTGCCATCGCAACCCCAACCATCCCAAGTAAAAAGTTTACAGAAATAATTACCCATCTGTGCAAGTTCATAGGAGTTCCCCCGCTTTGAATGCTGTTGCCGAATTGGTCGAGAGAGAAGCCTACGATTGATAAACAGCTATTTGTGGCCTAAAATAAGGATTTGCAAGCCTTATGTTTAGTTACAATCGGGCAGAATCCGGAATTTGGCAACAGCATCGTTTTGGTGTAGAGTTAAGGAAATCTGACATTTAATTTAAAGGCAAAAAGCGTGCCAATATGAGCGTTGTCCAGAGATCTATATTCGTAAAGCGTTGTTTTACATAAAGAAAAAAGCCAATCTAACTATATCATATCGTCTTAGAATAGTCGGATTGGCTCTTTTGTAAGACTTTATATGGTCTTAAAAGACGTAATACAGTCTCAATCGTCCCAAAATCGTCGAAGTTTTCTTCATCCCAGACTGTGATAGTATTTCTGCTTTATACCACACAACTTGAGTTAGAAAATATATAGAAAAAAAACCATTTGGAATTCGGCAACAGCAAGTCCCTTTGCATTTAAGCGCGGAACAACTCACCCATGCGCCTGCCCAAAAATCGCCCGGCCAAAAACAAACTCACAATCAACAACACCATACCAAAAACACCCATCGCACTGGCCAAATACGCGCCATCCGCAATGCGCCCCATAAGCGCGTAAATCGCTTTTGTGATGGGATAGTATTCGTCCTTAAGTGCCAAAATCAAACTATCGCTCACCTCGAGCATTGCAAACGCAAAACACAAAATACCGCCAGCCACCAGATTGGCTAAAATCAGCGGAAATGTAATTTGAAAAAGCGTGCGCAACCGGGAAGCCCCCAAATTTTGAGCCGCCTCTTCCAGCGTCACACTCGTCTGCTGAAATCCCGCATACGCCGCACGCACCATATAGGGCAATCGCCGCACCGCATAAGCAATAACCAGCAGTGGCACGGGATAGTGCCGCGCATCCAAAAAAGTGCCCGAATACCCCGCCAGATACCCAAAAGCCAGCACCAGACCCGGCAGTGCCAGAGGCAACATCGCCATCGCATCTAAAACGCCCTTATACGGAATGCGCGTGCGCGTCAACAAATACGCAATGGCAATGCCCAGACCAATATCCAGCGTCGTACTCAACACACTCAACATCAGACTCATCTCAATACTGGACAGAGACATCGGGTGTTCAAAAACCATCGTATAAAAACGCCCGGTCGTCTCCTGGGGCAACACAGCCATAAACCAGCGCTCGGCAATAGACGTCAAAAACACACTCAGATGCGGAATCAGCGCAATGCCCGTAAGCGACAGCATCGCGGCATAAATCAACACAGTCATCCCGCGAGAAGCGGGACGCGACCCCGAACTGATATACCCTCGCGCAATCATCTCATAGCGGCGATTGCCCAGCATCGCCTTTGACAGATAAAAGAAAAAGACCGTCAACAGCAACACAAAGACAACGAGCGCGTAAGCCATTGGATTTTCGTTAATATCCTCAATAGAATTGAAAATCTCGACCGCCACAACCTGCCGATAATTGAAAATAAGCGGCGTTCCCAAATCGGTAAACGCCCAGATAAAAACAATAATCGCCCCGGCAAAATAGCCCGGCAACATCAGCGGAAATGTCACCGTGCGAAAAAGGCGAAACCCCCTACTGCCCATATTGCGCGCCGCCTCTTCCAAACTCGGATCGACATTGGCAAGAGCAGCGGCCACATTGAGATACATAATGGGATAGAGATGCAGCACCTCTAAAATCACCACGCCCACAAAACCACCGCCGCCAAACCAATCTATGGGCTGATCGATAAGCCCCAAATCCAGAAGCAGCAAATTGATGGAGCCAAAACGCGCAAACATCTGCTTCATGCCAATCGCCCCCACAAACGGAGGCAAAACCATCGGCACCAGAATCAAACCATTGAGAAATCCTTTGCCAGCAAAATCGTATCGCACCAGCAAAAACGCCAGAGGCAAGCTGAGCAACGTAGTCGCAATGGTCGTAATCATCCCCAGCCGAAAACTATTGAGAATAGATTCCTGATAAACCGGACTCGTCACCATCAATTCGTAAAACGCAAACGTGAACCTGCCATCCACCACCAGCGACTGCACAAAGGCATACCACAGAGGATAAAACAAAAACAAGGCAAAAAAGCCGATCAACCCCACCAGGAAAATGAGCGTGGGCCAATTGAGATCAAACCGCTTCATCGCGGTCCTCCCCTTCATCGCGCAACATGACCACTTGCGAAAACCCCAGTCGCACCTCATCGCCGGGTTGTGCGTGCTGCATAGTCGCGTCGTACTTAATTAATTTGACCTGATTCCCACTTGCCAATTCAACAAAAAATTGCTCGACTTCGCCCAGATAAATCGCACGCCGCACACGCCCAAAAATGACATTATCTACCGCCCCAGATTCATCTAAAAGAAAATCCATCGCCTCGGGTCGAATCGCGCACAACACCCGATCCCCGACCTGAATACCCTCATATCCCGCCTGCCCGCGAATATCTCCCACATCTGTTACAGCAACCACCTCGGATTCCACAGATTTTATCTTCCCGGAAATCAAATTGATCTCGCCAATAAAATCCGCGACAAAGCGCGTGAGCGGTTGCCTGTAAATATCCCGTGGCGTACCGATTTGCGCCACCCTACCCATCTGCATAACCGCAATGCGGTCGCCCATAGCCAGCGCTTCTTTTTGATCGTGTGTCACATAAATCATCGTAACATCCAGAGTCCGCTGCAAATCCTGTAACTGCTCCCGCATCTCCAACCGCAATCGCGCATCCAGATTGGAAAGCGGCTCGTCCAACAACACAACATCCGGTTCTATAACCAGTGCCCGCGCCAGTGCCACGCGCTGTTGCTGCCCCCCCGAAAGCTGATTGGGCGAGCGTCTGGCATAACCGCTCATCTGAACCATTTCCAGAGCGCGCTTCACTTTTTGGTCGCGCTCGTGCTGTGGCATATTGCGCATCGTAAGGCCGTATTCTACATTTTTCCAAACCGTCATGTGAGGCCACAAGGCATAATTCTGAAACACCATGCCCGTATTGCGCTCGTGCGGAGGCACAGCAGTCACATCGCGTTCATCAAAAAGCACCCGGCCACTCTCGGGCTGCTCAAAACCCGCCAAAATACGCAGCAATGTGGTTTTGCCACAACCAGAGGGACCCAACAAAAAAAAGAACTCCCCCGCGTCAATTTCCAGATTGATGCGATCCAATGCCAGAACATTGTCAAAACGTTTGGTTACATTTTCCAGCTTAATTCCGAACATGTCGCACCCTTTTTAATTCCTGCGTAACAGCCACAAATAAACCACCACGCAGCCGGCAATGCCCATAGGAAAAAACAGAGTAATCGCATTGGTGATACGCACAGACAAAGGCACATCGCGAGCACCGTATTTGTCGCGCACAAAATCCGTCCAATCAGCCATTGTCCGATTGCGCATCTCGGCATCTCCCCATGACTGCTCCAACTTCAGTGCTTCAGCCTCTGAAATGGGAACAGATGACAGCATCTTGCGTTCTTCTTCTGACACGCCACCTGTCATCGCGTCCTTATAGGCAGCTTGCAATGCCTGATGTGAGTCAATGACCATCACGCCAATCAAATCGTTCAACACGCGCCATCGCCCACTGCCCAACTCAGCATTGTATATCAAATCGGAACGCCATTCAAAGGGATTTAACGTCACCGCAGCATCAATCTGATAGCGCGTGTACAAATCGGGCAATACGGTAAACCGATTCAACTGCTTCGCGACAGGACCGCCCGGCACGCCCTTTTTCAAAAACCAGAGCTTCTGCCCCGCATCGGACATCACAAACTCCAAAAATACCTGTGCCACCTCCAGGTTTGGCGCACCCTTTAATATGGCGATACCATCGGGATTGACAATAGTCAAATTGTCGGGCATCACAAAGCCCACGTATGCATCGCCCACTTCTGCGACTTGTGCCCATGCATAAAAGTCGATGGACAAACCATAAGCCACCTCACCCATAGCAACTTCCCTGGGCGCATAAGAGCCACCTTGTCCAAAATTTCGCACATTGGCTCCCATTGTGGTAATCACTTCCCATCCTCTTTCCCAGCCATAAGCCTGCAAAATTAATTCATAAGCCATATGCACGCTGCCACTCTTGCGCGGATCGCCCGAACCAACCCACGAGAACAATTCCGGCGCGCCCAAATCCGCCCAGGTTTGGGGGATAGGCAAATTCAAAATTTCAAGCACGCGTCGATTATACACAATGCCAAAACCGGACAGCGTTGCACCATACCATTGATAGGCCGAATCGTAAAGCGGGACCCCCCCAATCTGCGCGGGTAATCGATTGAGTGCTGCATCGGACAACCGATAGGGTTGACACAGCCCTCGCTCAGACAAATCCACATAGGGCGTGGTGCCCCCACCAAAAAAGATATCGATGCCAATGCCCTCTGGCGACCGCCCAAATTCCGATTTGATATAACGCAAAATCGCACTCGTACCCGCACCGATATCGAGCCATTCTACCCGCACATCTCGCCCTGTAGTCTTTTGATAAAAAGCCACAAAAGCCGACTCAAACTCGTTTTGGATCTCATCTGAATGTGGCGACATCAGCACCAATTGATCGGCATCACATGGCAAAACCAGCAACCCGATAAGAAGAAAACAAAAAATGGCATTGCAATATTTCATAACCGTTGGTCCCTCATAATTTTAGCGCATAAAACGTATATAGTATGCCCCATCCGGTGTGTCAACGCCTTTTTAAACAAAAAAAGCACTCTAAATATAGAGTGCTTGCTTGCAGATCTATTCCCGTTCGTCCTTAAAGTCTAATTTCCTTTAGTGATGAGATAAACAACTAATTAGACGTTTCAATACGTCCAATCTGGTTCCCAGTTGAATCGACGATCCAGACAACACCTCTGGGATCAACGCGCAAGTTTTTGACCTCAACATCATCATCGGAAATCTCATAGAGCGTAAACGTTGTATCTTGCAAACTAAAATTAACCAGCCATCCAGACGATTGTCCACCGACCCACACGCGATCATTCGAATCGACATTCAAAGCATAAGGAGATTCCATCTCTTCGGGAAATCGGAAATAGCGCGTTTGCCTGGAGACAAAATCAAACATGCCCAGCCTTGTCGAATCCGTATCCGTAAACCACACCTTCCCCACTGAATCCAATCCCATTTGCCCAATTGCAAGACTATCACTGGGAAGCGAAAAGGTCGTAATCTCTTCGGTATCGGGGTCGAGCGTACCCAAAAGGCTTTGCTCGCGATCAACGAACCAGACCTGTCCACTGTCATCTATCTGAAGCGAACCAAGCGCGACATCTTGCTCACCAATTGAATCTTGTTCACCAATTGAAAATTCTTCTATCGTTTCGGTGACGGGATCCAACCGGGCAATGCGATCGGCTGCGCTTTCGATAAACCAGAGCATCCCCTGATCGTCAAATTTCAAACTTATTGGCCGACTGCCCGGAGTCGGAACAGTGAACTCCTGGATATCATCCGAGAAAGGATCCAGCATGCCAATTCGGTTGGCGGCAATTTCAGTAAACCAGACGTGCCCCTGGCTATCGAGGACAATACTGTGTGGTTGTGCACCCGGCGTGGTTAAAGAAAATCGGAGAATCATATCTGTGCGCGGCTCTAATCGGCCAATTGCATTGCCCCCCGCCTCCGTAAACCATATATACCCTCGAGGGTCTATAGCCAGATCATTTGGCCGGCTATTCGTCGAAAGCTCAAAAAATTTGACCCGAGCAGAGGCTTCTTGCTCCTCAGCCTCCTCGGTAATCGGCACAACTACTTCAGAGGTATCTTCCTGATTATAAGCACTGGCGAAAATAATAAGATCTTTAAAATTGATCACGCCATCTGGGTACAAATCATACTGCGTTTGATTTGTACCAAAAGCTGCGGTCAGAGCTGCGAGATCTTGCTCATCAACGACGCCGTTATTGTCAAAATCGATATCGATATCTGATTGCGCGTATCCCGAAAGAGGAAAAAGCACGAACAGCATCATATAGAAAACGTTTCGATACATTGAGACTCCACAACAGTACCGATAATGGCTCCCCGTACCATGTGTACTGTCGGCATATGGCTTGATGCGATGTGGTGGCTCTCGGTGTACACATAACCCGTGCTTATAGAGAACCAACAAAAAATAAATACTCCCCAAAAAATATATCTATGATAATACGTGCTATTTGTCAAGCATTTTCTACAATTTAAGGTGGTATAAATGCTTTATTATACAATATATAGACATTTTTTTTAATTATGTCATCTCTTTTAGCATATCGATCGTCGTCGTTTTAATCATATCTTCACACGCCGCACCTATCATCAATGTTCCATAATACTTAAAAGCCTGTTCGACCTCGTATCCACCAACAGGATAGGCATCTGCAGTCGGAACATACCCAATACACCCATTGGTATATCCCAGGGCGATCGTTCTATCAAAAGGAGAAGCATCATCTAAAAACAACTGGTAATCGACAAACATCTCTCCCGGATACCCCACCACTGCCACATTGCCAATGTGTATGGTCTGAATCTCAAACGACTCTGTTGGACTTCCACCTCTCCTCGCAGCCTGCACATAATCCTTTGCCCACCCGACCATCCCTGCGTATTGTTGGCGGCGTCGGTAGGGCGTTATATTTTTGTCCTCCCGCACGCGTTGCAAATTCGCTGTGGCATCTGCAAGTGCACGCTCTGCTTCATCGACATCGGGTACCATAAGAGGCAATTCGACAACCCGATTATTCACCGCCAACACATCGCCCTCCAGTCTCTCGGCATGCAATGCAGCCGTCACCGTGGCCGCGCCCAGACGCGTGCCCAACAACTCGCATCCCTCAAATTTCCCATCCTTTGGCGCACAGTTAATATCCCCACAGCACCCCTGCAAAAAAAGAGGCATTGCCAAATTATCCCGCACAAACTGCGCGGCATATCCCGGAAACTCTGCACTGATCGATAACAAATTCAAATTCACGGGATGCGCTGCAGTCGCGAATACAACAGCCACAGGTACACCGCCTGCTGTATCCACGCGCACCACATCAACCCAGGGCGCTTCGGGGCCTTTGGGATGATGACCCAGTACAATGCGACCATCGCGCATCTCCCTGCGGTTATGTGCAATACGCACGGGTGCTCGCCCATGCGAAAGCGATGCTGGGACCGACCCTTCTGCCGCCATTTTAATTGCCCCAACGATCTTGCGACACAGCACATCTTCATAAGCCGTATCGCGATCGCCCATACATCGAAAAGCCATCACAGAGGGTCCCGAATGGGAATGAGACCCATTGAGCAAAATATGTCCCCCGGGAATCCCGAGCGAATGTTCAATCATCTCCCGGATCCCACTGACCAGATCCGGCGCAAAACTAATCACATCAGCCCCCACAATCGCAACCTGCGTTTCGCCGTCATCCAGCACCAGTGCCCTGGCGTACAACTCGTCGTGTATCGCCTCAGCTGGTCCTCCGCGCGCGGCAAATCCACACATCGAAACGCCCACCGGCGGCGTAATATTCACCTCTGAAATCCCTGCTCTTATCATGGTCCTATCCTCTCAGTTTAGCAACGATGGGCGAGGCATGCCTCGCCCCTACGGTACGGACGAAAAGTTTTTCGCCCACCTGTACGGGCGGGTTTGAAACCCGCCCCCTACTTCTAAAACGCCCCTGTCCTCGACTCGTATTTGGTTGGTTTGCCCAGTGTGCGGCCATCGCTCATAACCCAGTGTGCAACCCACGAGACAATTTCTTCAACAGGAACCTGCGGCGACCCCATCTCCTCAAACAGCACCCCTGCATCGCCCAACAATGCCGTCTCGCGCGCTTCGCCTTCAAACACGGGATCAATACCAAAATGCTCGCCCAATTGCAACGCCAAATCGCGCACCGACAACACATCCCTACCCGTCATATTCACCACCCGCGCAGGACATGCACAAAGCGGAAACATCCGCGCCAAATACGCATTGGCATCACCCTGCCAGATCTGATTGACATGGCCCATAGACAGATCGATAGGCGTCTCGGATTTAATCTTTTCGGCAATATCCAAAATGATGCCATAGCGCAACTCAGTCGCGTAAAACAAACGCACAATTGCCAGAGGCGTTTGATTCTCTTTGCAATAAAATTCGGCAAGCCGTTCACCGCCCAGCCGGGACATGGCGTATTCGCCAATCGGATTGACGGCATTCTCCTCTCGAGCACCCGAACCCGTCACCGAAGCAAATTCATAGACATTGCCAGAAGACACATAAACAACGCGCGAATCTGGAAACTGTTGCATAACCTTTGCGGGCAATACCGCATTCATTGCCCAGGTCAAAGGCTCATTGCCCGTTGCCCCAAACTTATGCCCGGCCATCAAATAGAGATACGGCACGCGAGGCAACCGCGCCAGTCCCTCATCGTCCAGCAAATCGCACTTGATCGTCGCAATACCCCGCGCCTCCAGATCATCGCGATCCAACGGATTGGAAAACCGCGACACGCCAATCACCTCATCTGCGCCAGCGCGCAACAGCAATTCCGCTAAAGTCGGCCCCATCTTTCCCGCGATACCCAAAATCATCACGGGACCATCTAACTTTGACACCGCCGCGACAACCTCGGCTGACGGGGTTGTCATCTGATCGATCAACTCCTCTTCTGTTTTAATCACCATAGTCGTTCTCTCCATTCTATTCTCTTGACTTCTATCCCATCAAATAATAGGTTTGAGTCACAACCATAACGAACCTCAAACCACAATAAATTTATGGCCTTCATCAAACAAATCTACGACCTGCTCGAAGGTCGCCGTCTCTTTATGGCATGTTGCATCGCCTGTGGACTTATCTTTGCGGCGGCCAACCTGATCCCGCCATTACTCATACGCAAACTCATCCAGTGGCTCACCGAAGCAAAACCCGCAGGAGACCTCATAGGAATCAGCCTCTTACTCCTGGGGATTTACCTGCTTCGCGGTATCTCACGTTATGGTTATGGCTTCTTTTCTCACGTTACTGCCTATCGCGTGATGCACGCACTTATGACGCGCGTGTACAAACACCTGCAAAACCTATCCCACAGCTTTTTCAATCGCCAGCGCACCGGCAATCTCATGGCCCGATCCATCAACGACATCGAAGCCATCGAAGACTTTATTGCACACGGCATTCCCGAAACCGCGCTCGCCACGGTCATCCCCATATCCATGGTCGCCGTACTCTTTTACCTCAACCCAGAACTCGCCCTCATCGCCATATTGCCCATTCCACTCGCCGCATTTCTCGTATATCGCTATGTATCCAAAGTGCGCGCCATGTGGCATGCGGTGCGCGAGCGGCTCTCTGAACTCGCCGCCCTCGTGCAGGATAACATGTCGGGCATTGCCGTCATCAAATCATTTGCTCGCGAGCGGGAATGCGCCCGCCAGGTAACCCACCGCAGCGCCACCTTTCACGACCGCCTGATCAAAGCCAACACCGTCTCGCTCCTGCCCGCCGGCATCATCGAAGCCACAGGTGGACTGGGCATTGTACTCGTCATCTGGAGCGGTGGCAACATGGCCCTCAGCGACAGCATCTCGGTAGCTGATCTATTTGTCTTCATTGTCTATATGGGCCACATCTACCAGCCTTTTTTGCAACTGGCATCTTTTAACGATGTCCTGCAAAAAGCTGCCGCCAGCACAGACCGCGTTTTTCAACTCCTCGCCATCCGTCCAGAAATTACCGACGCGCCCGGTGTCACCGTGCCCAAAACCATCACCTATGATATCAACATCGACGCACTCACCTTCGGCTATGATCCCAACACACCCGTCTTGCACGACATCGACCTGTACATTGACGAAGGAGATATCCTCGCACTCGTCGGACCAACGGGCGCGGGGAAATCAACCCTTGCCAACCTCTTGCCCCGATTTTATGACCCCCAGCAAGGCGCAATTCGCATTGGCGGATATGACCTGCGCGACCTGCCCCTCTCTTTTGTGCGCCAAAACATCGCCTCAGTCCTTCAAGACGTCTTCTTATTTCACGGCACAGTATATGAAAATCTGATCTTCGGTCATCCAGATGCAACCGAACACACGGTAAGAAAAGCCGCACAAGCAGCCAATGCCCATGCCTTTATCCGCGACCTGCCCAAAGGATATGACACCGTCATTGGAGAACGCGGCGTGCGCTTATCCGGCGGTGAAAAACAACGCCTCTCCATAGCCCGAGCACTGCTTAAGGACGCCCCCATCCTCATCCTCGATGAAGCCACATCCTCTGTTGACGTTGAAACCGAAGCACTTATTCAAGAAGCCCTTTATCGCCTCACACAAAACCGCACCACCCTCGTCATTGCCCACCGCCTCTCCACCGTGCGCCGGTCGCCTGCCATTGCTGTACTCGACAAAGGTCGCGTAGTCGAAACGGGTAACCACAGATCCCTCATCGACCGCGATGGACTCTATGCGCGCATGGTTCGGGCGCAAGACCTCACGCGCAATGGAGAAATACTATCGCGAGTTGCAACCCGCGAGTCGCAGGTCGCAGATTGACTCTGCCTCTCGCGCCCCTACTCTAATTGCGCCCAATCGGGCATCACCCCGAGTTCAATGCCCAGCACAACGCGACCAACAACAGCAATCGCAGCAGTAATCATCACAGCCCCAATCAAATTCAACCCCACGCCCACGCGCGCCATATCGCGCATCGCAATTCTATCCGTGCCAAACACAATTGCATTGGGCGGCGTAGCTACCGGCAACATAAACGCACAAGAACACGACAACGTGGCCGGAATCATCAGCAACAATGGATTGAGGCCTACAGCCACAGATAACGCCGCTAAAACCGGAAGAAACATCTCTGCCGTTGCCGTATTGGAAGTCAACTCTGTCAAAAAAGTCATCATTACACACAAACCACCGACCAAAAATAGAGGATGCAAGCGCCCCATACCCTCCAACTGCTGCGCGCACCAGAGCGACAACCCCGACTCCTTAAACCCACTTGCCAGAGCAAATCCACCGCCAATCAGCAAAACAATATGCCAGGGCACATTGCCAGCCGTTTGCCAATCCATCACCCTGGATTTCGCGCCATCTCGCGCGGGCACGACAAATAAAATCAAAGCCATTGCCATAGCAACTGACCCATCGGTTATCAATCCGCCAGATTCGAAAAACTGAGACCAGCCCGGCAGCGTCCAATCGCCAATTTGAATGGGGCGTCTCGACAACCACAACAGCGCCAACAACACAAAATCGGCCAGCACGATTTTCTCTGCAAACGACATCGGCCCCAACTCGGCATATTGCGTTCGCACCACACTCAGATCAATATCATCGCCGCGACCGCGAATGCCAAAAACGAGACAAAGCGCACCCCACGCACAAACGAGCATCACGCATGCCAGAGGCAGAGCAAACGCAAACCACGTCGCAAATGAAATCTCGGGAACCTCTGAGAAATGAATCGATAAAATCCTCACAAAAGACAAATTGGTCGGCGTGCCCACAAGCGTTGCGCTCCCACCAATTGAAGCCGCATAAGCCACCCCCAGAAACACCGCCGTGCCAAAAGAACGATTTGCCACACCCTGCTCTTCCATTCTAACCACAATTGCAAGCGCAATAGGCACCATCATCATCGTTGTCGCCGTATTGGAAATCCACATGGACAAAAACGCCGTTACCAGCATAAATCCCGTCAGAATACATCGCGGACACCCCCCAAAAAGAAGCAACAAGCGAAGGGCAATTCGCCTGTGCAAATTCCAGCGCTGCATGGACAGTGCCACCATAAAACCACCAACAAACAAAAAGATAATGTGATTCAAATAAAGTGGCGCAACCTCTTGCCCGCTCATAATACCCAGCAGGGGAAACAGCACCACGGGCAACAGTGCCGTCGCAGCCAAAGGCACGGCCTCTGTCATCCACCAGATCGCCATCCAGCAGGCCACACCTGCCGTATGTGTCACCTCGGGATGCCCCGGCTTGAGATCTCCAAAAACCGTGACACCCAGCCCAATTATCGGACCGAGCCACAGCCCCCAGCGTTCTATTTTTTTATTTAGCATAGCTTCTCCATGGTCACATCTTTTAAAGATTCAACAATATATACCATAAAACAAAAAGTTAAAACTTGTTTAAGCCAACAAAAAATCACACCATTCGGGAACCTTTCCACCCCTTAAAAGTAAAAGAATATGCGACAAAGCGTGTCGCAAAAATATCGGCGTTGACTCCTATACCCCGGCTGAGTCAACGCCGTTACTCTTTCTTGGAACTCTTTTCTGTACAAATGCGTCTAACCCGGTACCATGCAACATCCCTTGAGGCGTTGGTTATACCCTCCCAACCAGCGCCTCTGTTTTATTTATAACAAAAAAACTCCCCCTCGGGGAGTTGATCTGCACCGCCATTTCTGCTTACCTAATAGCCCGTAAAGCCCAACAGCTTTAGCGTTGGGTCGCATGGCGAAAGGGCTTCCCGTTATAGCTTTAGCGTATATGGACATTGCCTTGTCGCCAAAAACGGGCTACTTTCGCTTGACAAAAAGTTTGTATAAATATATATTTTATATATGTTTAAGTCATTCAAATACAGGTTGCGCCCAACGGGAAAGCAAGAGAAAATCTTGCTGATGCATATTGAAGAATGTCGCTTGCTATACAACCAACTTGTGGCATCCAGGGTACAAGCCTATAAGAATAGCAAGGCGTCCTTGTCCTGCTATGACCAGCAAAAGATGTTGCCGGTGCTGAAACACCAACACAATGGATTTGTCCAGGTCTATAGTCAAGTCCTACAACAAGTCGCGGTACGTGTTGATTTGGCGTTCAAAGCGTTCTTCCGCCGTCTCAAAGAGAAAGCAAAGACCGGCGAGAAAGCAGGTTTTCCCAGATACAAAGGTCAAAATCGCTATGATTCTATCACGTATCCGCAGTTTTCCAACGGTTGCCGATTGGACGAGAAGGGCTTGCGATTGGGCAAAATAGGCTGTCTCCGCGTTGTCCAGCACAGGCCCCTTGCAGGAACGCCCAAATCTTGCACAATCACACGCACGGCGAC
>JAJDYX010000054.1 GCA_022824945.1 Candidatus Latescibacterota bacterium | reverse complement strand
CTTCACCCTACCTTTTATTTCAGAGTCTTTGGAGACTCGGTCCCCATCACACACAACGATGATATTTGGATTAACCCGGAGGAGATTCACAAGATCGGTTTCTGCTTCTTCGGGAGACTTGAATTGTGTCCGTGCCAAAAGTGATCCGCCGTAGAATGCACATTGATAATCCCGCCCTTCCTGAAAACGACCTTCCGAGTAGAGGTCAATCCAGTGATTGAGATAAATTCGGTCAGATGGACCTTCCACCCAAACTATGCCATTTGCCTGGAGCAAATCCGATGGTTTCGCGCCCAATTCGGATACCACTCCGAGGCGATCAAAGTGCGCGGAAACTGTTGTCGTGCGAGCCGACTCGCCATCATGTAAAACATGGATTATTTGAGCATTCTCCGAGATACCAAAGAAGTCCAATGCTGTGCTTGAATGGGTTGTCAAAAAAATATGTGTCTTTTCATTGATGGCGTAATCTTCGATATACTGAAAAAGCCGCCGCAGGAGTGCTGGATGGAGGTTATTTTCAAGTTCTTCGAAAGCGAATACAAAATCGGATTTGTTTCTGTTCTCAATCTTAGGCACGACCAATAAGTTTAGCAGCACCAGAAGAATGGTTTTCAGGCCGCTTCCCGATTTGCTCAAAGGGATCAAACCCTTCTTCTCTTCACCGAGATAGATCTCCCAATAACCGTTTGTGCCCTCGGATTCTCCATCGTCATGAACTTGTACCGTGATTTCTGAAAACTTGCCGTCATTTCCAAAAATGGAATTCAGTGCATCCAAAAGTTCCTGTTTGATTACTTCTCCTGGGAATTGCGGGTTGGCACTAAGGATAAAACGCCGTACTATGTTGGAAGCACCATTTCCATCTCGTCCAAGTGTTAAATTAACATCTTGTGGTTCGGTCTTAATGTCCCGGTCTGCGAGAAGTCTGCGGAATGAATGCCCGTTAAACTGATGAGTTACATGCTGTAGGACCTCTCTAATTAGCCCGAGCCGTTCATTAGTTGAGCGTTCACCATAAGGGGAGTCTAATTTGAAATCGTAGGGAAATACCTCGTTAGATATGCCCCCGTTTGCTTTCACATCCCAGGTTATCGGAATATCGACAAAGTGTTGTCCGTGTGCCTGCCAGTGATTTCCTCCCAATGGACCATCTATGTGATTTTCTCGAAACCTACTTCTCAATGCCTCCTTATCTAATACGCCACTACATCGATATTGCCAATTTTGGCTGTCAATTTTGTCTTTGCTACATAATGCTTCAACCAAATCCAGAAGGTGCGATTTTCCAGAGTTATTACGTCCGATGATGACGTTAATAGGCTTGATTGTGTCGAAGCCTGCCCACTCTTTTTGAAAACAAAGATGTCCCTTGAAGTGTATGGAATCAATATTCACGATGACCGTTCCTTCCGCACATCATTTTATTTGTTACAGTATCAGTGATGAGAGCAGTTTAATACGTCCCGCCGTTGTCTGCCGCTTCAATCTTGTAAATGGGTCGTTTTTGAGATTGTCGATACAAGGGCGGTCAGACGGCTGGGAGAACCGTTCTGGCATGTGTAAGGTCAGCATTGGTCACGAGTCGCGCCTGTGACGGTAACACCGTCGTGACAGCCAGTGTATCGCCATCAAGGGACATGAACTCCACCACAAGGGCTTCTTCATTCGGATGGATGTGGATTATGGTACCTACGTCACCCGATTTCAGTTCTACCCCATCATCACCGAATACATCGGCAGTAAGTACAATCTGCTCATGTTCTTTGAACACTTCTCACCTCCTGCTCAGGTCGCCCGCGAATCGTTAGTCAGATCGAGGCTTTTGCCCTTTGAACAAGAGCTAACTCCTTTGACATCGAAGTGACCTCTTCCGAAATTGCACCGCTGCACCACCATGCTCCTTTAAATCGTCGAAACTCTTCGCTGACCCGGATGGGGTCACTGAGGCCAGCTCTCCACATCTGAAAAAGGAGAACGTCAAGACGGTCACTATAGTCGCCGCGATCAATCGACCCTATCTCTTTGACGATATCCGGAATTTTTACAACGAGGGAGGGATCTGCATCTAGCAACAACTCCACTTGTGATAAAGCTGGCACCTTAGTGAGATCAAACTCATGCTTCACGAAAGGTGCAAAGCGTTTTTCGTCGTATAAAAATGTCTCTTGAACAACATAAAACTTGGAGCCCGAAGGCCAGTACTCGATATCAGGCTCTGCTTCGGGACTATCGAATAGCCAGTGGACACCTTCTGTGGCGTGCAATTGACCAATTCTGACACCAGCAGCACGCCAGCGGTCGTGATCCAGCCGGACAGGCGGAGATCCATACGAGTAGATAACTACGATTGAGCCACCGATCTGCCAAAAATTAACAGCTTGTCCGAGTGCTCCGGGTATCGTAGCTGCTGCTACTTCAAGTAAGTATTCATCCGAAGAAAGCCGATTCAATCTTACTCTGTGTTCGTGTGCAGACTTTATGTCGATCATATATTGCTTCGTATAAATGTTAGGCGCACTATCGACAATTTTGTGATGCGTTGGACACAAAAGAATGATGTTAGTGTATGAATGAACTCCTTCTTGGGGAATCGGTTCGCTACCCCGTGGGCCTTTACGGCTTCGCGGCACTATGTGTGCTTCCTCGCCGACAACGATGTCATGACCGTCATCTTGGACCTGTTCTACGAGATCCTGCCTACATCCTGGGAATGCACATTGATTTCCCGCTCTCGTCCACAGAATCTTGCGATTTTTTACGCTTATGCCCATTATTCAACCAACCTGAAAATAATATCGATACCTGTGGGGTCATCGCTTTTGCTTCTTATTTCGGCATTCGCCGTCTCTGGCTAACCGAAGGTTGTCTCAGGTACTGGAGTTTATCTGTACACGTATGGCGTTGATCTGTTCCATTAAGGCACAGATCATTATCTCTGTAATTTTTAGTTCTCCGGGTTCAAGATTCCAAATCTGAGATAGTAATTTGAGCTCGTCTGAGAAATTTTGTGGAATGACTGAGTTTTTGTGTATAATCAAATTTCTTACTCGGCGGATATCACCCATTAATATACATTCCACTTGGTTTTTCGGGACTGACATGGTACAAGCAATCTTATGTCGATAATTCTCTTCCCATAGATGATATATCATTACTATAAGGGCTTTGGCATGTTGATCTTCGAAAGTACCACCTTCCTTCAGACCTTCGAGGAGCTCGCCTTGGCTCATTTGAGCAATCGTAGATTTTCCGGGCAGTTGTTTGGCATCTGGTAACGCTGCCCCAATGGTTATTTTATTATCTCTCAACTTTAATATGGGCTTCAACTTTTTGTATGCTAAGAATCTGCCATTTACCATACCGTTAAAGGCAAAGTACTGTTTATGACATTCGGAACAAAACTCATCAAGAGTTGCGACAGCTTGATCTATGACATGCTGTGGAGTGTCCATCTGAGAACGCAAGCGAACTTGGAAAGGACCTCCAGTCCAGTACAACTCAGACGATTGCGGATTTGTCATCAACGTGAAATGTCTCCATCAGTACAAATTTGCGCGGTAGTTACTTGGTTTGGGCTGTTGAATAATTGTTCTTGGCATCAACTTGTCCTTTCATAAAGATCAACGGGTTCGAGCACTGGCGGCCCCAAGTCTCCAACCCGTATCTCATCCGTCATCAGTTTATGCAGGAGTGCTTTGAACAGATCGTTGAGCACCGCACATTTTCTCCGGTGCAGGTTGATCTTGCGGTCAATGGTGTCGAGGATGGTGACGATTTCGTCTTGTTCGTTGAGAGTCGGTGGCAAGGGGAGTGAAAAACCTCGTAGAAAGGCACATGTGAGTGCTCCCTTGGTACTACCACCGCTCGTTCCAACCTGTCGAAAGAAGTCGTACTGCGTTTCAAGGTAACCCCGAACAAATGAGGGGTGGGCTGCTGTGGTATCGACCTGAATATAGGCAAGATGCTGATTGATTGTCGCTTCGATACATAGAACAGCGCAGTGTCCAAGCGTCTTTCCCTGACCGGTAATGGCAATTAGTACTGCGCCTGGTTTTATGCACGGAAGATGGCACTTCGCGAGAGCAAATTCGGTCACGAACTGATCAGCCTCAACGATATTGCGGTCGTACACTTTAGCACTAGTCAACCAGGGATAGGTTCCCCCCGTCCAATACTCCGATGTAGCCTTTCTTGGCGTCGATCCATTTCCAATTTTACCGAGTGTACCGAGTTGGACCACGTCCCAACTCTCCGGTATCGGGCCGATCTCGGTTTCCTTTTGTGTCTCGCCTCGCAGACCATGTGTAAAGAGCGTTTGCATTGCGGCGCGCTTGAGGGCGTCGGCTTCTTTAACCAATGCCTCTGAGCAGTTGATTGCCTCATGCACAAGCCAAAGTAGGTCTGCAATCTGCCGTTGTTCATCGTATGAGAATGAGGGTGCTCCGAACTCACGGATGTGCGCCCATGACGTCCTGGGATGTTGAACGCCCGTTGTTCCCGAGACGGCATACTCAAGGAAGTGTGGCGAATGTACAACTGCGGCGAGGAAACGCGGATCCACGTCTGCTTTCGCCCGCAGGACGAGTAGTTCCGTCGTGCAGACACCCTCTTGATCTGCGAGAACGGCTTTATCGAGATAAGGACGTAGTTTGCCGTAAAGCACGTCGCTGGGTTTGAATGCTGACGTGGAGCTTCGCATCTCTGACGCCAGTCCACCACCTAAGCGAATAAGCCTCCCCGAAGCAAGGTGTTCAAGGCCAAGATAGAGCGAGTCTGGCCGTTCACCGGGTTTGACTCGCTCCACGATTAGATCGCATAGGTCCGCAAGGCGGGTTGTCTCCCTTGTAGTCACGCCATCCCCTTGAGCCGTACGGCTGGCAACCTCTTCAACTGCTGATTCAGCGGATCTACTTCTATACCGACGGACTCCAGTGCCGTCACGCCCAACAACGGCTCCGCGTCGGCCTCGCCGAATATGATCGTCCCACCGACGAACTCGCCCATGAACTCGATTTTAGCGACGGCGACATCTACTGCGATCTCACTGCCGTCGGCCAGTTCATACACGCGTTTTCCCTCGGGTTTAAGGCCGATGGCTTCCAGGTGCGGCCTGGGCGCGAGGGAATCCGTTGCGCCGGTGTCAACCAGAAAAAGCCCTTCCCAGAACCTGTCCGGGTCGGCGGGGTTCGTAATCCTGACCGTTACGTGTGTCGCTCCCATGTGTTTCTTCCTCCTTCGATCCTGAGTATCCTGCCTATTGCAATTGCGCCAACATATCTGACAGGCGCGCATCCACCTCGCGGGCTTCTTCATCGAGGCGCTGCATCTCGGCAATGATGTCCTTAATCGGACGCTGAACCGCTGCATCTGTCTGCATCACCCACCTGCTTGGACTGAGGTTGTAGTCTGCTTTCTCTGCTTGCTCCTGCGTTATGACAGCGATCTCACCCTCTACTGGTTCGCCTTTGAGGTAGGCCGCTGCTAATGGGGTAATATCCTCTTCCGGAATAAAGTTTTTGGGGCGTCCCTTTTGCGCCCGCTGGCTTGCGTTTAGCAATACGATCTTCCCTTCTCTCGCTGCGGACTTGCGCTTCGACAGGACGACAATCACGCCAGCGGCACTCGTGTTGTAAAAGAGGTTGTCCGGCAACAGAATCACGCCGTCGATCAAATCATGTTCAACAAACCACTTGCGGATGTTGCGTTCCTTATCTTCGTGTTTGGCCCCGGATCCGCGCGTCACTGCACCGGTGTCGAGTACTACGGCTGCACGCCCGCGCTCGTTCAAGCAGGCGAGGGTGTGTTGTAGCCATGCCCAGTCTCCTTTGCCGCTGGTGACGCCGCCCCGGGTGTGGAAGCGGTCGAATGGGTCGTTAGCGAAAATATCTGGACTGAATGGCTGGTTCCACATTGGATTGGCGACTACGATATCGTGCGTGGCGATCTGACCCGTAGCGGTCTTGAATTTCGGATTGATCATCGTGTCGCCGCGGGCAATCTCTACGTCCATGTCGTGGATGACGGCGTTCATGTGAGCGGTGGCGTAGCTTTCGGCTTGCAACTCCTGTCCGCGTAACTTGAGCGGTACGCGACTAATGGGATCAAGTTCGCGAGCGACGAGTTGAAGTTTTACGAGAAGACCGGCTGAACCGCAGGCATAATCATGGCACTCATCACCAGGTCTCGGGCGCATGATGTGCGCCATCAGGGAGCCGACTTCGGGGGGCGTAAAGAATTCGCCTCCGCTCCGACCGGAACCCTCTGCAAACTTGCGTAGCAGGTATTCATAGGCGCGTCCGAGAAAATCGGGCTGAACGTCGGCAAGTCCCAGGCGGTAGCGTGGATCCGAGAAGGTTTCAACTACCTCAGTGAGTTTTGCCGGGTTGATATCGCGCTCTCCATTGCGTTCGGCGGCGAAATCTTCAAGGTCGATGACGCCGGATAGGGAGGGGTTATGTCGCACGATGACGCGGACAGATCTTGTCAGGTGCTCGCCAATGTCCTTCGGGCGTGTGCTTCGCCCCTGGTCGTCAGGCCATTCGTAATTCTCGCGCCCATTGATGACATTCCATCGCGCTTCGGGTGGCAGGTAGAAACGCAACAGGTTATGGTCAGTCTCGGCAATTTCCAGGGCAGTCTCCTGGTCGCCGTATTCTTCTGCAAGACGCTCGATCTCGTCGTCGAAGACATCGGACAGGCGTTTGAGAAAGAGAAGGGGGAGTAGATAGTCTTTGAACTTAGCTGCATCCTTTTCACCGCGGATGGAGCAGGCCGCGTCCCATAGCATCTGTTCCATGGTTTTCGTGGAAGGTGCTTTGGAAACGCGCCGTCGTCTTGTCACCTGTGCTGCTGCTTCGACTGGTTCTGCGGTAACTTCTGCCATGTCGATGCCCGCATCGGCTGCGAGTGCGGCGATTGCCTCTTGCGCTGCCTTCTGAGGCTTAGTTACGCCGCCTTCCCAGCGGTTGACGGAGGCGAAGGCAACGCCGAGTTGATCCGCGAGTTGTTCCTGTGTGAGGTCAAGATGGGCGCGAATGGTACGCAATACAGCCGAAATGTCGTATATTTCTGTTATATTTGTCATATTTATAGTATAACAGATTGCGAATAGGCTGTCAATATTCTTTTTATTACCATTCTTCCGAACAGACAGGGATCGTTGTTTTTAATCTTGTGATAGAGCAGGGGATTTTTTCGCATTGACACGCGGGGTTCTGTCGTCTATTATGCGAGGGGTTTTTTCAGGAGGGATATGCGATGCAGAGTAAGATATTGGGCAGAACGGGGTTGGAGGTTCCAATCGTAAGTTTTGGCACGGCATTTCTCGCGCGTGTGATGGGGGCAGATGGTCATTTTTTGCCGGGCGTCGATGAAGATGTGGGGGTAGAGAATGTGGTGGCTGCTATTGAGGCTGGGTGTACGCTGGTCGATACAGCACCGCTTTACGGGAATACTGCGAGTGAAAAAATTATTGGTCGCGCGTTGTGCGAACGCCCCGATCTGGCTGAAAAGTGTACGGTGACGACAAAGGTGGGAAGATCGGGAAGTGAATACGATTTCTCTTTCGACGGGGTGATGCAGCAGGTGGAAGGCAGTCAGGAGCGGTTGGGTCTGGATGCGTTTGACGTGCTGTATATTCACGATCCGATGGATTTTCCCATGCAGCAGGTGATGGCAAAAGATGGCGCGCTTGGGGCGTTGCGAAAATTGCAGGATGAGGGTGTGGTGCGGTTTGTCGGTATTGCTGCCAATGATCCCGATTCAAATGGTCCGTACATTGATACGGGTGAGTTTGATGCCTCGGTGGTTCCCGATGCGTGGAGTTTGTTGAACCGCGCGGCGGATACGTTCATTTTTCCAGGTGCTGAAAAACACAATGTGGGGATTGCGCTTGCTACGCCTCTGGAACGCGGTTTATTGGCGACGGGACCCTTGCCCAGGCATTCTTATGTGAATCGCAATTTTAGTCAGGCGGTTTTGGATCGCGTTGGGAGGATAAAAGCGCTTTGCGACGGTTATGGCATTCCACTGGTGGCTGCATCGCTGCAGTGGTGTACAAGGCATCCGTTAATTGCAACGGCGATTTGCGGAGGGCGAAACAAGGCGGAGACCATTCAAAATGCCGAGGCTGGCAGTATTGAAATTCCCGAAGCATTTTGGGATGATCTGGAGCCGTTGATCCAGGATTGGGATCAGGGACATGTGGTGAAGGTGGGGAAGACGTGAAAAGTGATCTGGATTGCGGCTAAAGACATGCCGCAATGACAATCGTCACTCCTGCGCAGGCAGGAGTCCAGAAGGATCCGGGGTTGGGCGGACTGATTGCTGATATCTTTTTTACAGGAGAATAACATGACAGAACAGGAGATTTTGAAGGAGTTGGAGAATTTCGATACGCCGTCTATTACAAATGTGGTGGCGACGTATCCGAATAATCCGTTGTGTTTGGGACTGTATAATCCGTGGGTTGAGAACTGGTACACGGATCAGACGATTAAGTGTATGTATCCAGAACTCGGCGCGCGGTGCGGGTATGCTGTGACGTGTACTTTTGGGTTGCCGGATGCGGGGTTTAGCCGGTTGTCGTTTATGGATGTGTCCGAGGCTCTGGATGCGTCGCCAAAGCCGACGATACTGGCGCTGGAGCAGAAGTTTCCGCCGGAAATTGCGGGTAAGGTGGGGCTTGCGGGCGGCAATATGACGACAACGATGAAAGCACTCGGGTGCGTGGGGTGCGTGTCAAATGGGCCGTCGAGAGATATCGATGAGATCCGTCCGATGGAATTTCAGTATTTGCTGACGGGTATATCGCCGGGCCATGGCGACCAGGCTGTGCAGGCGGTGAATGTGCCGGTGTCGATTTGCGGCATGGATGTTGCGCCTGGCGAGATTATTCACATGGATGAAAATGGCGCGGTTAAGTTTCCAGCAGATCGAATGGCAGAGGTGCTGGCGAATGTGAAAGAACTGATCGCAGGGGAAGAGGCACTTCAAGAGCGCGTTAAGAAGGCGACCAATATCGCGGAGTTGCGCGCGGCTTATCGCGGTGAAGAATACGGAGATGATGAGGAAGAATAAATGGAAAAGATCAAGGCGGGTATTATTGGATTTGGGCGGGTGGCTGGCGGTCATCTGAGAACGATGCGCGAGACGGGGTTGTACGATGTGGTGGGGGTGTGCGATATTACGGAATCCAGGCGGGAAGAGGCGGTTGCCGAGGGTCTGCGTGCGACCGATAATCTCGATGAATTTCTCGGTTGGGATATCGAGTTGGTTTTGATTGCGACGCATTCGGCAGCGCATTATGCAGATGCGCTCAAGGTGGCGGCGGCAAAGAAGCACATGTTGATAGAGAAACCGATGTCACTGACCGGGCCAGAGGCCGAGGAAATGGTGCAGGCGGCCAGAGAGAATGGCGTGGTGTTGACGATGCACCACAACCGGCATTACGATCGCGATTATTGTCAGGTGAAGCACGCGGTTTTAGATGGCGCAGTTGGTGAGATTGTTGCGCTTGAGAATCGCACAATGGGGGCGCGTCCCGCAGTGGGTTTTGGCGTGCCCGATTACAATCAGCAATGGCGCGTGATAGCTGCGGCGGGTGGGGGAACGTTGCTGGATTTTGGTCCGCACTGGGTCGAGCAGATTATCGATTTGATGTCGGGTCACAAGGTGGTATCGGTATTTGCCGATGTGCGGCATACGAAGTGGGGCGATTCAGACGATTTGTTCGATATTGTGATGGTGTTTGACAATGGGGTTCGCGCGCGTGCTGCCAAGGCGGATATTTCTTTTTATTCCCTGCCGTATAAGTGGGTTGTTCTGGGCACAGAGGCTACGCTTGTGTGCGAACGTGGGGGCGGTGGCGAGGTTACGGTCTATGGGGAAGGTTCTGAGGAAGTGCGCACGGATGCGGTACCGCGCGAAAATTTGCACGCGAATATCGCGCGGCATTTGCGCGAGGGCGAGGAGTTGATTATTACTGCTGAACACGGTTTGCGGGTGATGCAGGTGTTGCACGCTGCACGCGAGTCCGGTGCTTCTGGCAAGAGTGTGGATGTGGAGATATAATAGAAATGGGCAAACCAAATATTATTTTTATTTTGCTGGACGATTACGGATGGGCAGATTCGACGTGTTATGGAAGTGAATTTTACGAGACGCCCAATTTGGATCGGTTGTGCGCCGAGGGGATGAAGTTTACGGATGCGTACGCGTCGTGTCCGGTGTGTTCGCCAACGCGCGCGAGTGTGATGAGTGGCAAATATCCCGCGCGGGTTGGGGTGACGAATTTTATCGATTGGAGCGGGAGAAATCATCCCAATCGCGGCAAATTGATCGATGTGCCCTATTTCAGGTATTTGCCCCATGAAGAACGCACGATTGCACAGGCGATGAAGGATGGGGGATATGCGACCTGGCATGTTGGCAAATGGCATTTGGGGGGACCTGGATTTTATCCCGATGAACACGGGTTTGAGGTGAATGTTGGCGGATGCGAACACGGTTCTCCAGGGCGTGGGGGTTATTTTAGTCCGTGGACGATTCCGGTGCTGGACGATGTGGATGTGCCGGATGATACGTATTTGACGGATTATTTGACGGATCGCGTCGTAGATTTGATCGAGAACCGCGACGAGCGTCCGTTTTTCCTGAATTTGTGGTATTATACGGTGCATACGCCCATTCAGGCGAAGCGAGAAAAGATCGAGAAGTACGAAGAGAAAGCGAAGAAGATGGGCCTGGATAAAATTGAGCCGTTTGAGGAGGGCGATTTTTTCCCGGGGGCACACAAAAAGGATAGGCGCATTACGCGGCGGACGGTGCAGTCCGACCCGGTGTACGCTGCGATGATCGAAAGTATGGATGAGAGCGTGGGGCGCATTTTGGATGCGCTGGAAGCAGCGGGTGTTGCCGATAATACCGCGATTATGTTTACCTCAGATAATGGTGGGTTGGCGACGAGTGAAGGCTCGCCAACGTGCAATGCGCCGCTCGCTGAAGGCAAGGGCTGGATGTATGAGGGCGGAACGCGGGAGCCACTGATTGTCAAATGGCCCGGCGTGACACAGGCGGGGTCTGTTTGCGATGTTCCGGTGACGAGTACGGATTATTATCCGACGATACTGGAAATGGCGGGCCTGGATTTGATTCCCGAACAGCATTGCGATGGGGTGAGTATCGTGCCTTTGCTAAAGGGCGACGGTCTGGCGCGCGATGCGATTTTCTGGCATTTCCCGCATTATGGCAATCAAGGAGGAACGCCTGGGTCTTCTGTTCGAGCGGGGGATTATAAGCTGATCGAGTTTTTTGAATCCGGGCATGTCGAGTTGTACAATTTGCGAGAGGATATTGGCGAGGCGCAGGACCTTTCCGATGAATTGCCCGATGTACGAGATCGGTTGCACGGGCTTTTGAAGGGATGGCAAGAGGAGATCGAAGCCAAAATTCCCGAGGAGAATCCAGATTTTGAGCCGTGGCAGGAAAGGCCGGTTTGGGAGACAAATCGGGGGAGATAGGTTATATTTTCAGGGAGGTACATTTATGGACGATTCTATTAAGGTTGCGGTGGTGACCGGCGGCCACCGTTTTGATGTGCCGAATTTTCACGGGTTGTTTCGCAATCTTGAAGGCGTGGATGCCTATATTCAGTCTCTGGAGGATTTTGCCTCGCCACGAGCAGAGGAGCGCGATTTCTACGATGCGGTTGTGTTTTACAATATGCACAAGGAAGGTCCGACAGATGAGGTCCGTTTCGGGTGGATGGGGCGACCTCTAAGCGCGCTGGAGTCCTGGCTGGCAACGGGCAAGGGTATGGTGTTGTTGCACCACGCGATTTTGGCATTTCCCGATTGGGATCCCTGGGTGCAGATGGCCGGTGTTGTCGCGGGATCGTTTGAATCGTTCAGCCACGATGAGGTGATGCGGATTGCGGTAGAGGATGGGGATCATCCGATTACGCGCGGGATGTCCGATTGGGAGATGATCGATGAGACTTATGTGATGGGTGAACCGGATTCGGATAGCCATTTGCTGTTGACGACAGATCACCCGGCGTGTATGAAGTCGATTGGCTGGACGCGACAATACAACGATACGCGGGTGTTTTGCTTTCAGAGTGGGCACGACAATCAGACGTGGAAGGATGAAAATTTTCAGTCGGTGTTAATGCGGGGTATTCAGTGGGTCAGCGGGCGGATTTAGTACGTAGTCTCAACTATTTAAGGAGAGTACACTATGGCTGATACCAGAGTGGAGACCGAAGTTGTAGATGGCGTTGCTCGGGATGAAAGTGGCGAGTGGCAGCCCGCAAAACGCCCGGTGCCTGCACCGATTTTTGCATGGCCTCCGCGTCCTGTTGAGGCGCTGAAGTGGATGTTTGGTTTTCCGGGCTATTTGTGGCCCTGGAACGCGATTTATATGCTTATTGCCATTGGCACCTGGCTTTATTTGCAACCCGCGCTCGAGCGCTGTGTGGAATTCCGCGTGGATTGGATAGCCGAGATGTTTGTGCGCAATATTGCGATGCTTATCGTCATTGCGGGCGCATGGCATGTGTATTTCTACAGGTTCAAGGCGCAGGGCACGCGGTATAAATACACGTCGAAATGGCTCGCGACATCTAATCGCAAGTTTTTGTGGGGCAATCAACTGCGCGATAATATTTTTTGGAGTTGTGTGAGTGGAGGGACGATCTGGACGGCTTATGAAGTGGTTTCTATGTGGGCATTTGCCAATGAGATCATTCCCTATGTCGATTGGCGCACAGAACCGGTTTATTTTGTGGCGTTGCTGTGTGGTATCCAGTTCTGGCGACTGTTCCATTTTTATTGGGTTCACCGCCTGACCCATTGGAAACCGCTGTACAAATCCGCGCACTATTTGCATCACAAGAATATCAATATTGGGCCGTGGTCCGGGCTGGCTATGCACCCGATTGAGCATTTGTTGTATTTTAGCTGTATTTTGATTCACTGGGTGGTGCCATCCCATCCGATTCATATGTTGATGAATGCACAACATGCGGCGTTTACACCGGCGCAGGGGCATGTGGGGTTTGATAAAATTGAGGTGGGAAGCAGTGATAGAATGCCCGCGGCGTCGTTTTTTCACCAGTTGCATCACCGCTATTTTGAGTGCAATTACGGCGAGAACGATTTTCCGTTTGATTACTGGTTCGGGACGTTTCACGATGGGTCGCCAGAATCGCACGCCAGTATGCGCGCGAAGCGCAAGGCGGTGCATCAGATTTAATCGCCCGTACTTAATAATTTTATTGCATTTTCAGCTTATTTTAGTCAATCTTGTAAGAAAGCCTGGTTTTGCCTGTCGTGACAATATTGAGGGCGAATGGAGGGCCAACATGAGTACTTTAATTGAGAAAATCCGAGTTATGGAAAATATTGGTGCAGGATATATCGCCCACCAGGCACTACAAAAATTGATTCATTTGCATTTGCAGAAATATGAAAAACAAATTGAAGAGGTCGAGAGGGATCTAAAGCCCTTTGAGCGTCGGTATGGTATGAGTTCTGAGGACTGCCACCGGAAATTTTTGGCTGGAGAATTGGATGATATAGCTGACTTTATGGAGTGGATGGGACTTTATGACGATATGCAGCTTTACAGGGAGCGAGTAAAAGCCTTGCGTTCAGTGGTTGAAGAATGATAGAGACGTACCTTCAGCAAATAGATGAACTCCTCAGCACATGTCCATTTGTCAGCGAGGTCCAGATTCTCAGACGATCTATTCGGGATACCGAACTGGAAAAGGTTCTGAATTACCGTTATCGTGTGACGTTGGCAGATGGTGGGTTTGTCGAGTTGACGGAGCGAATTTTGGAAGTGGGGAGTAGCCTGGAAGTGACCAAATATCGTCATCACTGGCAGGCCAGCACCGGAAAGTTGATCAAACGTTGGGATAATGCCCCACATCATCCTGAAGTGGATACATTTCCCGACCATCTCCACGACGGAATCGAGAACCAGGTTGTGAGCCATGCACCGATTAATGGCCTTGAAGTTTTAAGGCTTATTTTGGACGATCTTGAATAATGGCTGAGTAAGAAAAATTTATAGCAAGTTGCGAGAGGGACTTATGTTTATCCGTAAGTCCCTCATTTTTTTGGTTCAAAAATACGATTTCGACGGTGATTCGCCGTGCCCTGACTACTTTACGCGGCACTTTCACAACAGTACAAACATTTTTATTTTGAATTGATCCAAAATTGGTGTACCATGTTTTAGATGCATCAATAACCCCAATCTTCCAAAAGGAGGTCAGAGATGGACCGGGAAGAGATGAGCAATGAAGAGAATTATGCATTTGATGTCGCCGGATATTTACATGTCCCAGGGGTGTTGAGTCGCGGTGAAGTTGCAGCTTTGAACGGGGCACTGGACGAGGCGGATGCGTCTGAAGGCATGCTGGGCGGGGAGGTACCTCAGCGGGATTTGTTTCGGGATTTGCTGGTGCATCCGCAACTGGTGTGGTATTTGAACCAGATTGTCGGACATGGGTTCCGACTGGATCAGGCGCCCCGGTTGCTGGGTAGCCGGGAAGGGGAGATCGGACAGGGCCTGGTGGGCGGAGACGAACCCCGGAATCCGTCCCGGGCGTATTTCATTCAAAATGGCCGCCGGTCATGCCAGGGGGTGAAGGCGATCTGGGTTCTGGAGGATGTGGAGGAAGGCGATGGCGGACTGGTGGTGGTGCAGGCGAGTCACAAGAGCAATGTGGAAACGCCCGAGGATCTGGCGACCGGGCAGGACGATATGGGGCTGGTGAAACAGCCGGTGCTGAAGGCGGGCGATTTGTTTTTGCTGGCAGAATCTACTTTGCAGGGGATGCGTCCGTGGACCGGTTCGCCGAAACGACTGTTGACGTACTGGTATGCGGGGCGAGCGGTCATTCAGTCGAATGGGCCGGGACCGGGTGCTGAGACCGAAACGCGACCCGGGTGGACGGAGAGTGCGCCTCCCGAACAGAAGGCGGTGATGTACAGGCCGGGGGCCAAGGGATCTAATCCGCCGCCGGTGCTGAATACCGATGGCGAAAAGACGTGGGTGGAGGAGCGTGCTGAGGTGATTCATCCTTCGATTTATGTTCGAGATCCAAATTCAAAAATTGATGAGAAGGAATTTTATTTTTGGGATTTGAATGGGTATCTGGTGGTGCGCGGGGTGATGGACGAGGAATGGCTGGAAAAGGCGAATGAGGCGGTGGATAAATTCCAGGATCGGATTGAGGTTGGTGCAGAACTGGCGCGAGGGTCGAAGAGCCAGGCTGGGACGGGGCGGCCGTTGCTGCCGGGGCTGGTGGATTTGCCCGCGCCTTATTGCGAGCCGTTCCGGCGGATGATTGCCCATCCCGCTGTGGTGCATCGGCTGAACTGGATGGGAGCCAGCGGGTATCGCACGGGTGGTGGTACGGTGTTTTGCGCTGTGCAAGGGACTTCGGGCCACGCGTTGCATGATGGGAATGAGCCGATGAGTCCGTCGCGGGGCTACCAGTTTAAGAATGGGCGGAGTTATTGCGAGACGGTGACGATTACGTGGCAGTTGCGGGATGTGGAGCCGGATCTGGGTGGGTTTGCCTGTGTGCCGGGTTCTCATAAGACGCAGTATTCAATGCCGCCGGGAATCCGCACCTGCGACGAGACGATGGGGCTGGTGGTGCAGCCGGCGATGAAAGCGGGAGATGTGTTATTTTTTATGGATGGCGGGTGTACACACGGCGCGCTGGCGTGGAAAAATCCGATTCCCAGACGGGGTGTGCTGGTTAAATATCAGTCCAAAAATTCCAACTGGGGCGGCGGCGTAATCGATCCCCAGGAGCGCTGGGGCGATATGGTCGAAGATATGACTGAGGAGCAGTTTGCGGTTATGCGCGGTCCGGAGCGCGATGGAGGGGATCGCACGGTGCCCAGGTTGGTCGTGCGGGATGGACAGGTGCATGTGTCGTACGATCCAGAGGGGGATCGGTACGCGTCGTCTTATCGCAAGCCGGGAGAAAAGTCGGAATAGGGAGGACCGAGAAAATGCCGACTGGACGGGTCTTGCAACTGGGTTTTCTGGCTTCGCATAGAGGCACCAATTTGCAGGCTATTCTCGATGCTTGCAAAACGGGGCGATTGCAGGCCAGGCCCCGGGTGATCATCAGCAATAATTCGGATTCCGGTGCTCTACAGCGGGCCAGGGAGGCGAGCGTGCCAGCGGTGCATTTGAGTACCTATACCCACCCCGAACCCGGTGCTCTGGACGGGGCTATTCTGGCGATTTTGCAGGCGTATGGGGTCGAGGTGGTCTGCCTGGCCGGGTATATGAAACGGTTGGGTGCGCGGACTTTGGCAGCGTACAGGGGGCGCGTTCTCAATATCCATCCATCCCTGTTGCCCAAATTTGGCGGTCGAGGTTTTTACGGGGAGGTCGTGCATCGAGCGGTGCTGGCCGCGGGTGAGCGCGAGACCGGGGCTACGGTGCATCTGGTTGACGAAGAATACGACCATGGTCAGGTTTTGGACCAGATCCAGGTGCCGGTTGAGCCTGGAGATTCGGTCGAGACCCTATCGGCCCGGGTGCTGCAACAGGAACACAGGCTTTACGTCCGGACGTTGCAGCGCATTGCCTCTGGTGAGATAGAGTTGCAGGAGCTATAGATAGTTTTGCAAGGTGTATAGAACCGGGGCTTATCGCAAGTCCCGGTTTTGTGTAGGGGGCTGCAATGACAACGGTATCGTGTATGTTTGAGATCGCGTTTGAGGAATACGGCGGGGCAGAGTGTTTTCCGGCGGATATAGATGGAGATGGGGTTCCGGAGATTATTACCTATCAGGGTCCGGGCATCTTTGGGCCAGAGCCGTTCAGGAGTTGGGATTTTGTAAGCGCGCTATTTCCCGAGTCCGTATCTGTCTCGGCATTTCGCACAGATGGACGACGTTTGTGGACGTGGGGAACGCCAAATCCGCCGCATTTTCCCTACATTTCCCACTCCTATGAGGCCTGTATCGCCACGGGGGATATTGACGGGGACGGGCGCATTGAGGTGGTCTTAGCTGATGGCGATAGGGTTGTGGTCCTGGATGGTGAGACAGGGGAGGAGGTAAAGAGCGCCCGTCTTCCCGATGAGAATTATTATATCCTCCAGACCGCTACACGGCCCACCGATAAACACGAGGCTGCTATTGCGATCAAAAATGGGGAGGTCGGAAATGGTCCTTGGCGGTATGGCGAGCCAGTGCTGGGTTTGAATGCAGATCTGGAGCCGGTATGGGGTCCCAAAGCTGTTCCGGGAGGTGGGCACCACATTTTGTCTCTGGATGTGGATGGCGAGCCGGCGTATCTAATCGGATACTGTGCCGTGGGTATGGACGGACAGATTTTGTGGACGGTGGATGCTGTTGACCCGGAAACACTGAATGCTGACCAGCAACATGTGGATTACACGGATGTGTTTCACACTGCCAGCGGGCCGGTTTTTTCTATTGCCGCGTCCGATAAGCTGCACCTTTTTGGGGCGGGAGGCAGGACTTATTTTTCAAGAGAACACATTCATTGCCAGGGTACGGCTCTGGGATGTTTTCGTTCGGATTCTGAATTTCAGGTCGCGCTCTACAATTCGCCAAACGGTCCTATGGTGCTTTTCGAACCAGATGGCACAGAAGTGTGGAGCAGGCCCACTGAGCGGGTCTGGCCGATGGGTTTTCCCAAAGGTGGGGAAAAGCTCCGCATGCACAGGAATCGGCCGATTATCGCGCTTCGGGGAAGCCAAACCTGGATCGGGTATGCCGATGGCGGATGGCCCTGGGGGATGGATGGAGATGGCGAGATATCGCTGGAATTTTCACCGCCTGCAAATGCCAAACATCCCGATTGTCCAGCGGGTATTTTGGCGCGTACGCGGCTCGACGACATCGGTTATAGCTATGCAATGCAGGTGTGTGATGTGAATAATGACGGCAGGGAGGAAGCCCTGATCTACGACCGAAGATTTATGTGGGTGTATGCATTGCCTTAATATTACAGCAGGCCGATCTGATCGAGAGACGTGCGGAGAAATTCCAGGTCTTCTTCGGTGGCAGAGAGTTGGGGCGATCTGAGATATCGGGCAGAGACGCCGTAGAGTTCCAGGATGGCGCGCCACATGGTTTGCCAACCGCCTCGGAAATTGGGCTGCAGATCCCAGAGCGGGCGTTCGATTTCGACGGTGATCCGCCGTGCTTCGGTTATGTCGTTGCGGCAGAGAGCCTGGTGGAATTCCGCGCCGATGTGGGGGGCGAATGAGGTGGACCAGTCCATGAAGGTGGTGCAGCCAAAGGGCCATTCGAGGAGGTGACGCCACAGGGTGCCTCCGGTCATGATTTTCCAGTGGTGGCCGTATTTTTGCAGGGTTTCTACGGCATAGGCCGTGTCGCCGTCTTCTTTGAAACAGCAGATGCCGGGTTCGTCTATGAGCATATCCAGGGCGCGGTGCGAGGGATAGCCGACGAGCATCACCGGGATGATTTTGCCGATTGCGGCATTGTGGGCGGCAACGCCTTCGGGGTCTGAGGCGTGGAATGTGGTGACGGACATGAGCGCATCTGCGCCCCATTCGATACATCTGTGGGCGAATGCTTCTGCCTGCCGGGTGGGCCATGCCCCGGTCGCGGCGATGGTGAGGGCGCGACCAGCGGTGCGCTCGATGGTAAATTGTGTGAGTTGTGCGATTTCATCTTCGCTCAGGCAGAAGTACTGGCTGTCGCCCGCTGTTAGCAAGATGACGCCACTGCCGCCCCCAATGCCGGTTTCGATGATGTTGTCCACGCCATCCCAGTTGATGTCTCCATTTGATAGAAAAGGCGTCGGTATCGATGTGACGGGACCTTCCAGGAGGTTTTTGATTTCATCGGGCGATTTTCGCGTTCGTGTGGTCATGTTTGTCACTCCTTGTCCAATTTTTTTTCGCGGCACCTCATATTATAAGCATTTTTGTTTTGAATTGATCCAGAAATTGGCTTACTATGTATTAAATGCACTAATAAACCCCAATCATATAGCAGGAGGTCACCGATGGACCGGGAAGCGATGAGCAACGAGGAGAATTACAGCTTTGATGTGGCAGGCTATTTGCACATCCCGGGCGTGTTGAACCGAGGTGAGGTGAAGGTGCTGAATGAGGCGCTGGACAAAGGGGGGCAGAGTGAGGGGATGCTGAGATGGGATTCCCCACTTCGGGATCTGTTTCGGGATTTGATGATTCATCCACAATTGGTGTGGTATTTGAATCAGATCGTGGGCTATGGGTTCCGGCTGGACCGGGAGCCAGAGTTGTTGTGCGATGAGACCTGGGATGTGGAGGCACCTCTGGTGGGAGGCAATGAGCCGAGAAATCCGGCCAGGGCGTACTATTTTCAGAATGGTCGCCGGTATTGCCAGGCCGTGCGGGCGATCTGGGCGCTTGAGGATGTGGAAGAGGGCGATGGTGGATTTGTGATGGTGCCGTGTACTCACAAGGTGAATGTGGAGACGCCAGAGGACGTGGCTACGGGTGAGGACGATATGGGTCTGACGTTCCAGCCGGAGTTGAAGGCCGGAGATTTGTTTCTGGTGGCGGGGACGGTGTTGCAGGGGGTGCGGCCGAGCAAAGAGTCTCGAAGATTGTTGAGCTACGAGTATGTGGGGCGTGCGGCGATTCAGTCTGCCGGGACGGGTCCCATGGTTGCGGAGGATCCCTCTCCTGAATGGCAGGCTGCGCTCAGCCTCGAACAGCGCGCGTCGCTTTACAAACCGGATTATGCGTATTCGACGCCTCCGCCGGTGATTATGACGGATGGCGAGACAGTAAAACTCGATGAATCGCGAGAGGTGTTTCATCCTTCGATTTACAGCCGGGATCCCAATTCCAATATCGATGAAAAAGAGTTCTATTTTTGGGAATTGAACGGGTATTTGATTCTCAAAGGGGTGATGGATGAGGAATGGTTGGAGAAGGCGAATGAGGCGATTGACAAGTTTGAGGATCAGATTGTGGTGCAGGAGGAATTGTCGCGGGGGTCAAAGAGCCTGGCGGGCACGGGGCGTCCGGTGTTGGGCGGTTTGCTGGATCTTCCCGAGCCGTATTGCGAGCCGTTTCGGAAAATGGTGGCTCACCCGCCCGTGCAGCACAGGTTGACGTGGATGGGCGGGAGTGGCGCGCGAATGAGCGGGCCTTCGGCGTTTTGCTCGGTTCAGGGGACGTCTGGTCATGCGCTGCACGATTCTGGGGAACCGATGTATCCGCCGATGGGCTATCAGTTTCAGAATGGGCGGAGTTATTCGGAGGCGGTGACGATCACGTGGCAGTTGCGGGATGTGCCACCCGGTCTTGGCGGGTTTGCCTGTGTTCCGGGTTCGCACAAGGGGAAATACCCAACGCCGCCGGGCGTGCGGTCCTGCGATGATGATATGGGTCTGGTGAAGCAATTGGTGATGGAGGCGGGCGATGTGCTGTTTTTTGCCGATGGCGCGACGACACACGGCACCACTGCGTGGAAGAATCCCATCCCGCGGCGGGGTATTTTGATCAAATACTCGTCGCGGAGTTTTCACCGCAGCGGCGGGGATATGGCGCATCCGTGGAACCGCTGGGGCGACGACATGGTGGAGGGCATGACGGACGCGCATTTGGCCGTGATGCGCGGCACGGATCGGGATGCGCGCGATTACAATGTGCCTCGGCTGGAAGTGAGGGATGGCGAGGTGGAGGTGTCCTACGAGCGGGGACAGGCGCTTTATAGCGGCGAGGCACCGACGACGCCAGTGGTTGAACAGATGCGAAATAGATCAGACCGTTAGACGGTTCTGTTATCCAGCGAGTACTCGCGGTTTCCATTTGGACCGCCGCCAATTGCCCAGGTGCCGCGGAAGAGGGTCCGCCGCCTTGGGGGCATGGCTTCGATTGTTTCGTGGTCGAGGTTGAGGCGGTGCCACTGCGCCCAGATGGAGTTGTAGCAGTTGAAGACCGCGCATCTCGGGTTGTTCGGGTTGATCCAGTCATTGGCTGCGTGGATCAGGCTTTCCGTGAAGATGACCACCGAGCCTGCGGGGCAGCTATAATCTTCCATTGCGTCTCTCATACTGGATTCATAGGGGGAGCCGCCGATATTTGGTCGAAACCGATCCGGGCCACCGTAATTGAAGTGGGCTTTGTGCGACCCGCTGAGAAAAGAGGTTCCGCCCTGTCCTGCTACTACTTCCTCGAGTTCCCACACGACCCGGGTCAGCCCGGCAAAAATTTTATTTCCCGCGACCTGATAGCGCATGGCGTTGGCTTGTTGGGGGGGGCGCACGACGTGGGGCATGCCGTTGTCTCTCCGTTCCGATTTGTCCCATCCGGGAGGCCGCACGGTGGTGAAGGAGCCTTCGCAGCGAAAGCCGTAGCAGTCGTCTTTTACAAAGGGGTCTTCAGATAGGATTTCGTTTAGAATACCGACGATTGCCGGGTGGTCCAGCAGGTTCTGAAGCGGACCTTCATAACTCCGCTTGGCACCGGCATATACTTCGGCTTTCATCTCTTCTATCTCGGCTGCCGATAGCACAGAGGGTAGCAGGATCCAGCCGCGAAGGTCGAAGAAGAATTTTTGCTCGTCGGTCATAGGTATGGGTGTCATTTTTCCTCCTTTTGTCCATTGAGACGAACGGTTTCGCCTCCCTGGTCGATAGATTGCATTGCGGATAGGATCATTCGCGTGGCTTCCATGCCGTATTGGCCATCTACTGGGGATGGACCGCCGCGGGCAAATTTGGCAATTTCCTGCACCAGCTTGCGGTCTGCCCCGAAGTGAGAGGTTTCAAAGGCTTCGGCTTTGCATTGTATGAGTTCTTCTCTGCGTTCCCCATAGTCCGTGACGAGGTCGATTTCGCCCTTCAAGCGGGTCAGGATCATTCGGCCTTTTGTGCCGACCAGTTCAAAGGTTTCTTCGTCTTCGGCTTTGGGACCGTAAATGGCGTAGAAGATGGAGGCGACGATTCCGTTGTCGTACTGGAAGTGGATGGATGCGTGGTCGAAGATGTCTGCGCCGGGTTTATATACGCAATTGTCTTTTCGGCGCATGGGATCGGTTTCATAGGCGAAGGTCTGATCTATTGCGCCTCGTGCCTGATCCTGTGTGCCCGTTTCGACCAACTCCGCTCGATAAGGACAGGTCCAGTCGTCGCAGACGGCACAAAATTCGGGCGCGTCTTCGCGCACTTCAAAGAGGTTGCGCCCCCCAAAGGCGTTGACCTGAAGACAATGGTCGTTCGCAAACCAGTTGAATACGTCTGTGTAGTGCGATGCCTTGTCGTTGAGCGCACCGCCGCTCAATGACCGCGTGCGGTGCCAGGTCATAAAATAATGCGTGTAGGGAATTACGGAGCGAATGAGCATCATTTTGAGGTCGCCGATGACGCCGCTTTTCAGCAGGTTGTAGAGTTCGATCCAGGGCTGTTCATAGCGCCTGGTAAATCCCATGATCATCGGATTATTTGTTTTGTGCTCTTCTTTTTGAATGGCTATGGCATCTTCGAGCGTATGTGCAATGGGCTTGTCCAGATAGACTTTTTTGCCCGAGCGCAACGCGGGTATTGCCGCTTCGCGATGGGCTGCCGTGGGCGTGGTGATGACAATTAGATCTACGTTGTCGTCGGCGATGAGATCTGTTGGATCGCTGTAGAATGCGGGTGAAAACGTCTTGTTGTCCGCTGCCGCCGCGATTCTGTTCACATCTTCGAGGGCGATGTGCATGCGGCTTTCTGTGCGGTTGCAAAAAGCGGTGATTGTGATGTCCAGGTCGCTGGCTTGTTCGGCAATTTGATGGCCAATACAGTTGATGCCGCGGCTGCCAGTTCCGATGATGCCCACGCGAATGGTATTTGTTGTCACTGTTGGTTTCTCCGGGAAATGCAGATCAAAGTTATTGTGAAGAATATACCAATTATTTCCAAAAACAAAAGCTATCTTGAGACCCTCGGGATGATTCCGAGGACGTTTATAAGAGGATCGTAGTATGGGACGTTTGCAAGTTCGATTGTCAGAGCATCGCCGCGGGCATGTGGATAAAGACCCGGTGCTAACTGTGGATGGATCTGGTCGGTTCTGGGTGGCCTGGCACGGGTACAGGCCCAAAGAAGACCGGATTCTGGTGCGGTCTTTTAAAGGGCAGGAGCGAGGTCCTTTGCTACCGGTGAGCGAAGAGGTGGGGATCAATTTTCAGCCGCGGATTGCATGTGGGGGCGATGCGGTGTGGGTGGTGTGGTGCGCTGTGCGGGAGGGACGGTGGTGCGTGCTGGCCAGATCGGTAGGCGAGATGGGTGAGGTGGTGCGATTGGCCGAGTCGGATGCGAGTCTGGCTTTTCCAAATGTGACTTCGGATGGTGAGGGCAGAATATGGGCGGTCTGGACAGCGCTGGTGGGTAGAAGTCGGCGGGTATTTGGGAGGTGTTTTGATGGGGATCGCTGGGCTGAGGTCGTGGATCTGTCGCATGGAGTAGGAGAACACTATCGGCCCGTGCTGTGTGGTCATGCCGGGGGTGCCTGGGTGGCTTATCAGACGCTCCAGAATGGGAAATGCGATCTGTTTTTGAGAAAGTGGACGCCGGATGGGGTGGGACGACCTGGGAAGTTTTCGCATACGGATGACTGGGAGTTGTTTCCGAGGCTGTGTCCCGACGGTTCGGGTGGGGTCTGGGCGACGTGGACGGTTACGCGCGATGTGGTCCATCCCAAAGGATTTGTGGATCACAAAGTGGAGGCGATGGCTTCGCATTTTGATGGCCGGTCCTGGACGCCCTATAGGGGACCGGATCGCACCATGCCCGAAGGATATGTGGCGCATCTCTACGATGGATTGCTGGGACGCGAGCATTATATGGGTTTTGTGGGGTGGCGTCGTCGTCCGCAGATTGTGCGGGAAATGGATGGGGATGTCTGGGTTCTGTACGAGCGCAAAGAGGACGAGTTGGTCAACCAGCACGGTCCGGATGCGCTGTTTTACGCACGGCTCCTGACCGGGAGAAATCAGGGACGGTCCTGCGAGGTAGATGGTGAGGTACACGCCTATACGGTGAACGGAGATTTACCGGTGGTGGATGGGAGGCTGCCGTTTGCCGCCCAGATTTCCGAGGGGCGATATTATGCGGATATCTGTGCCGGGAGTTTGCCATTGGATCAGGCGCGGCCCGTGGAGGAACGCCCGGTCTCGGCCTGGCGTTCATGGCGGCCGATCCAACTGCCCGAACCGCCTGTGTTTGATCAACGGCCTGAAATAGTGGTGGGGGGAAAGACCTATAAACTTTACTGGGGGGACCTCCATTGCCACGGCAATCTGTCGGGTGATGCAGAGGGCGAGATCGACGAGAATTACGCGTATGGGCGCTACAAGGCACGGCTGGATTTTATGGCGGTGACGGATAATGATGCGCTTTACGATAATATTCTTACGCCATCAGAGCTCGAATTGATCCTGGCGGAGGCCGATCACCTTAACGATCCGGGACGGTTTGTGACAGTCCCCGCCTATGAGCGCACCTATCGCAAGGAATCAGAGCGCGGACCGAATCATCGGATTATGCTATTTCCGGATGGAGCAGTGCCGCTGTATCATTTTACTGAGTCCGATGCGGATACACTGGATAAGTGGGTAGTAGCGATGGAAAAGACGCAGGCTTTTACATTTCCGCACCATCCCACCTGGTGGGTGATTCCGAGCAGTCGGCTCGGGGGGGTGGAACTGTGTTCGTGCTGGGATATTTACATTCAGATGCGGGATACGATTCCAGAGGCACTGCGGCAGGGCTATCGCCTGGCGTTTATGGGGAATAGCGATTCCCATCGGATTGTGCCCGGGATGGGTGGTGCTCTAACGGGTGTGTGGGCAGAGGCGTTGACCCGGGAGGCGCTATTTGAAGCTCTGTGGGCTCGGCGGTGTTTTGCAACCAACGGTGCTCGTGTTATGCTGGATGTCCGGGTGAACGGAATGCCCATGGGATCGGAGGTGGAGGTGGCCGGGCAGGTACACTTAATCTGCAGGGTGCAGGCATCCCGAATGGTGCAGGAGGTCGCGCTGTTCAGAGATGGAGAGCAGGTGCTGGAGCAAGAGGTCGGAAAGCAACAGGCCGTTTTGAGGTTTGAGGACGAGCCAGATGTTGGAGAACATTTTTATTATGTAGAGGTTAGACTAAAGCCGCTTCGCCGGGTGCCGATGGGTGGGCGCTGTGGCAATTTGCAGGTGGCACAGGGCGATTTCGCATGGTCGAGTCCAATCTGGGTTAAAAGGAGAGGGTTATGATATCAGAAATGCGTCAGCATTTTGAAGAACACGGTTGGGTGCGACTGGAGGGCGTATTGGATCGAGAAAAAATAAACGCTTATAAATCCACGTTAGATCGCATCGCTTCTGGTATTTGGTCGCTAACGGGTAATGATGTAACGACCACTCGAATAGATACCCTTATCCTTCGGGACGACTCTTTTATCGAGTTCATCAAAATTCCCTGTATCCTGGAAGCTTATACTGAGATCGGCGGCATTGCAGCCACACTCAAGAATTCCTGGGCTTTTATCAAGCGACCCGCTGATTTTCGTCATAACGCAGAAGAGGTTCAAAGATACAAGCAAGACATGAGCTACAGGAAGGGCTGGCATCGAGGCAGTGTGCCAAAATGGGGAATGTACGAAGACGAGTGCCACCCGGGAATGCACCATTTCCCTTATCTGAATTTCTTTGTGTTCCTGACGGATGTGGGACCCGGTGATGGCGGGACTTGGGCTATGGATAAGTCCCATAAGGTTCACGGTGACTACGCGGAAGTGAGTAAGTCCTGTGAGCCTATCGAGGCCACTTGCAGGGCAGGAGATGCCTTCCTGTTTACGGAATCGCTGATGCATTCGGCACCCCATATCCTGACCGATAATACGCGGTATTCGATGACATATACATTCATTCCGCCTTTCTACTGCAATATGCGGCATTACGAGGTGCCCGAATGGTTTCTCCAGAATATACGGAATGACGATCTCCGGGGCGTTTTAGGCGAGTGGCGAGGTAAGCTCGACCAGTGCTATCGGGGGCCGTACACGTACAATTTCGAGGATGTATAACTAAAATTTTCAAGGAGAAACAATGGACAAACCTACTTTTCGAGATGTGGCTTATGGGGATCACGAGCGGGATGTGGTGGATCTGTATCAAGCGGATTCGAAAGATCCGGCACCGGTGTATATGTATATTCACGGCGGGGGATTTCGGGGTGGGGACAAAGCAAGTATTTCGCAGGTGTTGCTGGAAGGCTGCCATGAGGCGGGTATTTCGGTGGCGGCGATCAATTATCCGCTTTCGGGAACGGACCGGTATCCGGCGGCAATGGAGCACAGCCAGCGGGCAATTCAGTTTATCCGGTGGAAGGCAGAAGAGTGGAATTTAGATACTTCTCGGGTGGCGGCTGGAGGGGGGTCTGCTGGGGCCGGGATTTCGATGTGGATCGGGTTTCGCAGGGAAGAAGCGAAGCCGGAAAGCGAAGATCCGGTGGCCCGACAATCCACGCTGCTGACGTGCGTGGCGTCGTGGCAGGGGCAGTGTTCGTACGATCCGCATTTTATTCGTACGATTATTTCGGGACCGGCGTATGCGCACGAGGCACTGCAACTATTTTTTGGATTTTCGCCTGAGGAATTCGACAAGCCGGAGGCACGGGCGATGTTTAAAGCAGCTTCGGCAATCAATTATGTGTCTAAAGATGCACCGCCCGTAATGTTGTGGTACACCACGCCAAATTTGCCGATGGATCCCGAGCCAGATGCGGGTCAGGGAATCCACCATCCGATATTCGGGCTGGTGCTGAAGGAGAAGATGGATGCGCTGGGTGTGGAATGCGTGGTGCGGATGCGGGAGGATGTGCCAGAAGAGGAGCAGGAGGCGATTCAGGCGCGGTTTTACAGGGAGACGGTTGAATTTTTGAAGCGGCAGTTTGGATTGGGTTGAATGACCTCTAAAGGAGTGTTCTATGATTACCGCAGGAGCTGCATGTCTGGATATTACACCACCGCTGGGTACGATGATTCCGGGGTCGTTTGAGGATCGGTTTGCAGAGAAGGTGCGCGATCCATTGCATGTGCGCAGTTTTGTGGTGGAACGAGGGGGAGAAGGCGTGGCGATTGTGGTGTGTGATTTGATCGGGGTGAAGCGGGATTATCTGGACCGCGCGAAGGAACGGATCGCTGTGGAGACGGAACTGAGTGCGGAACGGGTTTTGATTTGTTGCACGCATACGCACACCGGAGCGGCTACTGGCGAAGATGCTTATACGGCGTTTTTGATTGACCGGATCGCCGATGCGGTCAGGCTGGCGTGGCAGGATCGAAAGCCAGCACAGGTGGGGTTTGGGCAGACGTTGGAGGACCGCGTGGTTTTTAACCGCCGCTATCGCATGAACGATGGATCGGTGCGCACGAACCCGGGGGTGGGCAATCCCGATGTGGTGGCGCCAATGGGACCGATTGATCCGGAGATTGGCGTGGTGTGTTTGCAGGGGGTTGATGGGAGGGCGATTGGTCTGCTGGCCAATTACGCGCTGCATTATATCGGTATGCCCGAATCCACGTATTCGATCTCCGCAGATTATTTTGGAATTTTTTCAACGCTGATTCAGCGGATGCGGAATGCCTCTTTTGTCGCGGCGCTTTCAAATGGCGCGTGTGGGGATATCAATAATATAGATGTGCTGGGGGATAGGCGTCCTGTGAAAGACCGTTCTCTGCATGCAGAACGCGTGGCGGGGCTGATTGCAGCGGGTGTTTTGTGGGTGTGGAATGAGATGGATTTTGCATCCGATGTGTCTCTTGGGGCGGCGATGCAAGAGGTGGTTCTGGAACGCAAGCCAAAGCCTTCGGAGGCCGATATAGCGCGGGTGAGGGAGATTGAAAATATGGCGCGTCCCACGATGGCCGAGCGCGCTTTTGTGCGACGAATAACCAGGCGCATGGCCGATGTGCCTGGTCGGGTGCAGACGTGGGTGCAGGCACTTCGCATCGGGGATCTGGGGATTGCTGCTGTGCCAGGGGAACTGCTGGTAGAATTGGGTTTGGACCTGAAAGCCCGGTCTCCGTACTCGCAGACGATGGTGATCGAATTGGCCAATGATTCGGTGGGTTATTTGCCGACGAGGCAGTCTTATGAAGAAGGAGGATATGAGCCGGAGGCGAGCGTTTTTGCGCCGGGCTGTGGGGAGCAGATTGCCGATGTGGCTTTGGGATTGCTGGAGCAATTGCGATGAGTGAAAAGATCGCTACTGATGAAAAGCAGGGGGTGGAAGAACGGGCCGGAGATCTCCGCGAACGGGTGACGGGGCGCGCTGGTGATTGGTGTGCTCACGATTGGGGGGATGGCGCTTTTCATGTCCTATTTCGGGCGGAATCTGGTGAAGAATTATATGCTCGTAGCAGTGGCACTGCCGTTTGTGGTGTGGCTGGGGATCAATACGGTGTTGAACTGGTTCCCCGATGCGGGGCATGGGGTGCATGGGTGGTGAGGGTTTTGAAGGTTTAGATAGATTACGAAAGACTATTCAAGAACTCCTGTGGGATTTTTGCACCATAGACCTGGGGGTGACCGCTGCGGTTGGAGGTGTAGATGAGCCACGCGTTGTCAGAGGTCATGTAAGGATGGGTGTGCGACCACTGGTTGCTGTCGTGTTCGGTGCGGCTGAGGACGAGGCATTTGTGACGACCCGATTCGAGGGAACCGATGTGGATGGGGATATTTTCTTCCTGGGTGGCGTCTCCGATCCAGTATCGGCCGCAGTGGGAGACGCTGACGTGACCAAAGCGGTGGGGAGTTTTGCTGGCTAGATTTGGGGCATTGTCGCGTAAGCCCGCAGTCCAGACATTCCCCTCGCTGTCTTCATCTTGTCCTGTGGAGATGAAGATGTGGTCGGTTGTGCCAATCCACGCTTCGTGACCGGTGGGTCGCGGTGTGTGTGGGCGATCGACGGGAAACCAGGTGATGCCTTCGCGGTCGGGTTCAAGAGCGCCGAGGTGGACGAATTTGACGTCGGGCATTTTGTTGGCTTGAATGAGGATGCGGTTGTTGCCGTCGAGGGAGAATTGTTCGTGTTTGAAGTGGTAGTCGTCCCGCTGGGCAAGGGTGCCGCATTTCCCGGTTGATAGGTCTGTACACCAGACTTTGCTCGATCCGCCTTCGGGGTGGACACTGGCAGCGTAGTAACGCCCGTCCTGGGAAGTGGTGCCATAGCTGAATCGCCCTTCTTCGGTCGGCAAAGTTGTGATGTCTTCTTTTCCGAGGGTCTGATAATTGCAGCGTTTGAGTACGAGAGCGTCCCCGTCTTGCTGCTGGTAGTAGAGATGTTCGCCCCAGGCGTGGAAGGCGGGAAAGCGGGGTGCTTCGGCGATTACGGTGTGGAGGCTGCCGTCTGCAAGGTCGAGGAAGGATAGGCCACCGTCCTGATCGTTGTGGGGATAATATCGGATTGTGACGCGGCTTCCATCAGCTGATGAATAGGGTTGTTCGCCATAGATGTTGTCGGCGGGGCGGGGATCGTCGATGAGCTGGTAGATTTCAGCGCCGGAGTGGGGATCGGTTTCGACGAGTTTCATGGCGTGTCTCCTGAGACTGGGAGGTTAGAGGGAAGATTTAATTAGAGGGAAGATTTAAGGAAATATAACATGCGTGTAGATGATCCATCAAGCGATTTTCCGCTTTGATCAGGAGGATCGGATATGATACTCAAAATTTTGGATACTGCTGTCAATTGCGTTACGATGCAGGTGGATTGCAAAAACGCACGGGGGATGCGGATATATCGCGCAGATCGGGCGGATGGTGCATTTGAAGAAGTTGGCATTGCCCGAGAGGATCGGTTTGTGGATGCGGGGGATTTGGTACCGGGAAAGACTTATTATTATCTCGCCGTTGGTTCTGATCGGTATCCCGAGCAGGACCAGTTGAAGGATATGGAGTCCGTCGAAGCACAGGTGCCCCGCGCGCCCTGTGAGAAACAGGTCGATCTGACACAGGAGGCAGAGACGTTTGAGGTTCGGATGGGGGGGTATGTAGATGAGTCGAATGCCGTAACCCTTGGGCCAGAGGTGTATTGCCCGGGACCAAATTCGAGTATGCCGCCCTATGATCAGGTGTTTGAGCCAAATCTGTATGTGGTGATCGAGAATACGGGTGAGACAGATGTGGTGAATCCGTGGTTGGTGGCAAACGGACAGCGGGATTGGTGGTCGGTGGAGGCGATGGCAAAAGAGGCGGTAGGCGGGCGGGATTTGGATGAAGAAGAGCGGATGATGGCATTGTGGCAGTTTGTGGTGGATGAGGTTTACGACAGCCGATGCGGGATGTCGTGGTATGACGATGTGAGCGATCCGGTGAAGCTGTTCAATTCGTATGGGTTTGAGGGGTGTATTGGATACGCGATTGCCACGAGTCGGTTGGGTGAGGTGATGGGGGTGAAGTCGCGCGAGGTGTGGGTTGGCGGTATTCTGGATGGGCACGGTCGGGGGCGGCAGTGCAGTCATACAATTTTTGAAGCGTGGGCAAATGGGGCGTGGCATTTGCTCGATACGGATCAGATGGTGTTTTTCTTAAAACGCGATAACAGCACGGTGGCCAATGTGGCTGATCTGGCGCGGGAGCCAGAACTGATGAGCAGGTCGCACAGGAACCTGGGGCTGGCGGGAAAGGATCTGCCGGAGAAAGATTATTACAGTGCGCAGTTCAAGAATCGGGAATTTGTGTATCCAACCAATCCGAGCGGTGCCTGGACTCGGAGAGATGGTCGTTTGCAACAGGATACGACGCAGTTGCCGCCGCCCCATACGATGGCGATGCGCTTGCGGCCGGGCGAGAAGTTGGTGCGCTATTGGGATCAGGTGAGCAAGACGGTAGTGCGGGGGCGTCGGTTACACCCAGAGGTGCGGTATTCCAACGGCAATCTGGTCTATCGGCCCGATCTGCGAAATCCGCTGGCACTGAGGGGGTTAGAACAGCAGGTGAATGTGGTACAGGAAACGTCGAGGCAGTTGCCAGCTGTTCATCCGGCTCAGGAGCAGTGCGTTTCCCGAATGATCTGGAAGGTGTGTTCACCATATCCAATTGCCGGAGCGCGGGTGGGGTTGTCCTACAGACGGGTGAGTCGCGAAGACGGTCTTGAGGTATTGCTGTCTCTGGATGGAAAGGACTGGCGGTCGGTCTGGGTGGCAGCGGGACATCGGACAAGTGCGTGTGTGGATCTGGACTGGTATTTGAATCCGGCTTTGTTCGATTGGCGGGGAGATTGGGATTCGGGATGGCGGGTTGGACCGCGTTACGAATATTATGTTCAGGTGGCGATGTGGGCTGGTGCGAATGTGGGGGATGTGGGGATGGATAAAATCTGGTTTGATACGGATTTGCAGTGTGCAACGCGATCTTTGCCCTCGCTGTTCTGCGGTGAAAATCACATTCAATATCGAGATGAGACAAAGGAAGAACGGAATGTTCGGATAATCTACGGATGGCAGGAGGAGCACTGTATTAAACCGCCAGATATACCCGAGCCGGTGTTTCCGGATGATGGCGCAGAGTTGGATCAGACGGATTTTGAGTTTCGCTGGAGACGGCCTGAGGAAAATGGGTCACAGGTGGATGATTATCACGTACAGGTGAGCCGGTACGTGGATTTCAGGTGGTGCGTGTGTCCCACTTTTGACCGATATGTGAGTCGTACGGCATACGCGGGGAAGACGTGCTGGCAACCGCAGTTTGCAGGGCTGTTGAACCCGGGCGAGCAATATTATTGGCGCGTGCGTGCGCGAAATGCACAAGGGGTGTGGAGCGATTGGGGCCGGGCGTGCGCGTTCTCGCTGAAAGAGTCGATAAAGTCAGGGTGAATACAGAATTGATTTACTTGTCCCACATTTAGATACAATTAGAGATTTTCTATTTTTAAAAAAATAACCTGATTTTTTAGCATATCTCTGCAAAAATTGTTAAATTAGGTAGTGTGTATGTCGTTTACTTGGCAAAGGGGTTATCGAATGAAAAGAAAACATGTTACCATTAAAGATATCGCAAGGCAGTTGGGTATCTCGTATTCAACAGTCTCACGTGCGCTGTCTCCACACGCTTCGGTATTGGTGAAGGAGGAGACCCGAGAACTGGTGCGACAGACAGCCGCTGAGATGGACTACAGTCCCAATTTGATGGCGCGGGGGATTGTGATGGGGAAGACGGGTACACTGGGTCTGCTGACTTACCAGATTTTCCAGGAAGTGTTTGGATATCAGACCGACCAGATATTGAAGGCGGCTGACGAGCAGGATTATCAGATCATGATGGGAGTGGCCTCTAACCGGATTTCTAAAAATCCACGAGACGACCAGACTGTGCAGATCAAGCAATTGGTTTCCTGGGGCGTAGATGGACTTTTAATTAATACGCGAGGGGACGAAGGAGAGTCAGAGCGTATTTTGGATGTTGTGAAGGGACGCGTGCCAGTGGTGACATTTTTTTATTCGACTCCAAACCTGAGCGGGATCGTGTTGGACCAGTTCGCAGAGTATTACGAGGCCACAGAGCATTTGATTGAGTTGGGTCACGAGCGGATTGGGTTTATAGGATCGCACTGGAATGATAACACCCCGCTTTCAAACCAGGGCAAGGGGTATGGCCTGGCGATGCGAAATCACGACCTGACGCCCAACTACGCACCTGTCAGTACCATTAATGCCGAAGGGGGGTATCGCCTGGGCAAAGAACTCGGCGACCAGTTTACTGCCCTTGTGTGCCGGGACGATTATACGGCCATAGGCGTTTGTCGAGGACTGCGGGAATCGGGTATTCGCGTACCCGACGATGTGGCTGTGGTGGGGTATGGAGATATCGACGCTGCAGCTTATATGACGCCAGCTCTGACCACACTGGCAATGCCATACGAGGCGATTGCCCAGGCTGCGATGGATCTGATGCTGGAACAACTCGAGGGGCAGGATACGCCTCGACAAGTGACCTTGAGATCGCGTCTGGTCGTGCGGGAATCGTGTGGGACCAAAAAAAGTAATGGTAGAAAAAATACTTGACAATAGACTTGATATTAGGAATAATTGTTATATATTTAATATACTTTCTACAAACGTGTGTAGAATGGCTAAAAAAAGCCGAACGGGAGCAGGTCCTGCCAGACAAACCCCGTTCGACCCAAATGCACAACATAAACTGCATTGTGCTGCTAAAATATAATTCGGTAGAAAGTATCGCGCAAGTAGCATATTATATTTAGAGGGATGGGACAGTAGAGCTAAGAAAATAAATTAAACTGGGCTCGCTGCGAAGATCCTTCGAGATCGACTAAAGTCTCAAATTGATGGCGCGGGGGATTGTAATGGAGAAGACGGGTACACTGGGTTTGCTGACCTACCACATTTTTCTCGAGACGTTTGGAAGTCTGGCCGATCATATCCTGAGGGAGGCTAATAAGCAGAATTATCAGTTACTGATGAGAGTGGCCTCTAATCGGATTTCTCTGAACTCACTGGAAGATCAGATCCTGCAGATCCGACAGTTGATTGCCCGAGGCGTAGATGGACTTTTAATTCATACACGGGGCGACGAAGAGGAATCCGAGCGCATTTTGAATGCCGTGAGGGGACGCATGCCAGTGGTGACATTTTTATATCCGACTCAAAACCTCAGTGGGGTCATATTGGACTTTGTATCAGACTTTTATGGAGCTACAGAGCATTTGATCGAGTTGGGTCACGAGCGGATCGGGTTTATTGGGCCGGACTGGGATGAGGCCAGTCCTATCTCGGCCAAGGCCAAGGGGTATTTGCTGGCAATGCGAAACCACGGTCTGACGCACCAATTCTTGCCCTCCAGGAATATTCATGCGGAAGGGGGATATCGCGAGGGTAAAGAACTCGGCGACCAGTTTACTGCTCTTGTATGCCGGGACGATTATACCGCGATAGGCGTTTGTCGGGGGCTACGGGAATCGGGTATTCGCATACCCGATGATGTGGCTGTGGTGGGTAACGGAGATATAGAAGCTGCGGCTTACTTGACGCCGGCACTGACGACGTTGGCAAGCCCGTACGAGGCAATTGCTCAGGCCGTTATGGATCTGATGCTGGAACAACTCGAGGGGCAGGATAAGCCTCGACAAGTAATTTTGAAATCGCGTTTGGTTGTGCGGGAATCGTGTGGGGCGAATAAAGATAAAAAATGATCGAAAATTTGTTTTGAGACAGGCAAAAGGCGACCTAATAAAATTTTCGGTCGCCTTTTTATATTTATTTCGGCAGTCAAAATAGTAGCTCAATAAAGCGGCTAAGGCTTTGGCGATGAGGTCGAGTGATGGACACCTATGAAGAGATACTGCCCAATGTGGTGGATAAAGCATGTGCTGAAATGGTTGTATTCAGTATAGACCGGGATATTATCCATTGTCTGGCCTGCTTCCACTTGACAGAACTTTTTGGACTTGACTGTCGAGTATCGCCGATGTAATATAGTTTCGAGACCATATATAAAGACCATATAACGTCTTTTTGGACTATATAACGTCTTTTGTAAGATCGAATCCGACTATTTGGGAATGATATTATGTCTTATGTCATAGGCGGATTAACTCTCTTTCTTGAATTAAAACAACTCTTTACGAGTGTAATGGCTTGGAACAAGTCGCATGTTGGCATACTTTTTGCTTATATAGTAAGTTTGAGTTCCGTCAGGACGATGAGCAGTATGCGGCATTGGACTTGGCGTTACGGATACAGGTTCTTCGTAAACCGCATTGTGTATGGATGATTTTTTGCCAAACCGTAGGGGATAAGCAAATGAAAAAAAAACAAGCTACGATTAAAGATATTGCAAGGCAGTTGGGTATTTCGTATTCAACAGTCTCACGTGCGCTGTCTCCACACGCTTCGGTATTGGTGAAGGAGGAGACCCGAGAACTGGTGCGGCAAACAGCCGCTGAGATGGACTACAGTCCCAATTTGATGGCGCGGGGTATTGTGATGGGGAGGACGGGTACACTGGGTCTGCTGACCTACCAGATTTTCCAGGAAGTGTTTGGATATCAGACCGACCAGATATTGAAGGTGGCTGACGAGCAGGATTATCAGATCATGATGAGAGTCGCCGCTCACAGTATGCCTCAGGAGTCGATGGATGACCAGACTGCGCAGATCAAGCAATTGGTTTCCTGGGGCGTAGATGGGCTTTTAATTCATACGCGAGGGGACGAAGGAGAGTCAGAGCGTATTTTGGATGCCGTGAAGGGACGCGTGCCAGTGGTGACATTGCACTACCCAACTGAAAATCTAAGCGGGGTCGTGCTGGACTATGTATCGGATTTTTATGAGGTCACAGAGCATTTGATCAAGTTGGGTCACGAGCGGATCGGGTTTATAGGAGAGGACCAGAATGAGGCCAGCCCGGTTTCAGCTAAGGATAAAGGGTATTTGCAGGCGATGCAAAAGCACGACTTGGCGCCTAAAAGCATACCTGTCAGTTCCATCTGTGCCGAAGGGGAGTATCGCCTGGGCAAAGAACTCGGCGACCGGTTTACGGCTCTTGTATGTCGGGATGATTATACCGCGATAGGCGTTTGTCGGGAGCTACGGAAATCGGGTATTTGCGTCCCTGAGGACGTGGCTGTAGTGGGCAGCGGAGATATTGACGTATCGGCTTATATGACGCCATCTTTGACCACACTGGCAATGCCTTACGAGGCGATTGCCCAGGCTGCGATGGACCTTATGCTGGAACAGCTTGAGGGGCAGGATACGCCTCGGCAAGTAATTTTGAAATCGCGTTTGGTTGTGCGGGAATCGTGTGGAGCTAACAAAAATAAAAAATGATCGAAAATTTGTTTTGAGGCAGGCAAAAAGGCAACCGAATTTTTATTCGGTTGCCTTTTCATTTTGTCATCTTTTTATTTATGAGGCTCTTGGTATTTAGCTTGAATTTCGGATTGAGAGGCAATAAACTTATGAATCGGTTCATTTAGATATGGATTGTTTGATTCGAGTGATTTCAGTTTCAATAAAGGGAGAAATCTATGCTATTTACCGATGCACAAATGAGGCAATACGATGATGAGGGGGCCGTTACGATTGATAGTCCCTTCACGACTGAGGAGTTGGACCGCGCTGAAGCAGCATGGGATCGGCTGAAGGCGAGCGGCCATCCGCCTTATGAAGACCCGGATTATGTCGATGTCGTCCAGCATCCCTATTTTGAAGAGGTCGCCAAGAAGGTATTGCGGGCCGAGTCCGTGCATCTGTGGTGGGGGTTGGCTCCCCACGAGCGAGTGCCGAGCAGCGCACCTTTTGCGAGTGTTCGCGAGCAATGGTCCCGCGGATGCCACGTCGATATCCAGGCGACATGGGATGATTTTCAGGCGACGCCCCGTCGGATGCGTGCTGAGTTGTGGTTCTGGGTCAATGAGGTGCCCGAGCATCGGGGAGCTATGCGCATTTTGCCGGGAAGTCATCGCCCGATTATGGAACACTGGAGCCGGGTTTTGACGCCAGAGCACAAGGCGATGTTGCCCCGCGTCCACGGGTTGCGCCCAGAGCCTCCGGAGACTGCGCCGGCTTATCCCGAGTATGTGCCCGAGTTGGTTGATACGCCCTGGCTGGAACAGGAGCCGGTTCCAGCCATCGCGCGCCGAGGGCAGATTTTGGTTTTGTGTAGTGCGGGATTGCATTCTGCCTGGCAGAATGAGGATACGGTGCCACGCAAGGCGATGGGAACATCATGGATCGCTACGGGCGTGTCCTGCGGGTTGCCGAAGAATCAGCGCGATGGGGTGATGGCATTTTTTCCCCAGTTGCGAGAGAGGTTGCGTCCCGAGCGCGCTCATATTGTGCCCGAGAATTTCGACTGGCTGTTCGAGAGCGACTATGAGCCGAAATGGCCTGAGACCTTTTTGGAAGCCATTTAGAATAGCGCCGGATGGATATTCCGATACCGGGATGGAAGGAGCACGATGTTTGATATTCGTCGCATGATCGGGTTGTTGGTGGTGTTGGGGCTTGGATGCGGAGAGGAGGAGATGGCTACGCCATCCGCGGATTATGTCTCTGCGTTCTATACGGGTGTGTTCGCGCTGGAGGTGGGTGCTTTTGACCGGGCAGATGCCAGTTTGAGCCGTGCGCTCACAATGGAACCCGATGAGCCTGCTGCGTGGGCAAATCGCGGGGTGTTGCGGTTGCGGCGCGGGGATTACGACGGGGCTGCAGAAGATCTGAAGACAGCGCGTTCACTGATGCCCGAGAGCGGTGATATCGCGATGTTACAGGGATTGGTCGAGCGCAGTAGAGGACAATCCGATGCTGCTATCGCGTTTTTTGAGGCCGCGGCGCAACAAGGGCTTGTGAAAGCACAGTACGCGCTGATGAAGGAGGTTGAGCGGCGTGGAGGAGCAGGTAGCGAACAGGAGGTCTGGGCGCAGTTGGAAGCCCTGATCAAACAGGTGCCGGACAATCCCGCACTGTGGGTTGAGCGGGCGAGACAGGCAGGCAAACGGGATGATGAAGGGGCTCTGCGCGCATCGGTGGAGAAGTTGGGCGCGTGGGCAGACGGCTGGCCGGATGCGGCGCAGGTACAGTTGCGCCGGTTGCAAGGCGAGGTGGAGGGGGGGAGAACTTTGCAAGCGATGTTTTTGCACAATGTGTTGTTGCGCGATCCGATGTATCGACGCGCTCTGGATGCGCTGATTGTGCCGGCTGAACGCCTGGGAGATCCCGTGGTTGAGTTTTTGAAGCTCAATACGCGCCAGGCTCTTCCATCACCTGCAGATTTGGACATGTATTTTGAATCCGAATCCGTTGCGGGTTTGGAAGGCAGTGATTGGCAGGTGCTCAAGCCTTTCTGGTCGGAAGAAAAAGTAAAGGTGGTTGCGGCAAGTGCTTCTCAAGTGCGGGGAACGGAGGGGATTGCGCTCGATTTCTCGGATGTGTCGAGAATGAATGGGATGCTGACAGTTGATTGGAATAACGATTTTGCATTAGATCTGGCGCTGGTGGGAGCAGGGGGTTTTCGATTGTTCCGGCGTACTGGAGATGGTGGGGTTGAGGATGTGACGGATTCCATCGGGTTGGACGAAGAAGATATTGCATATTCCGGTGTGTGGGGAGCGGATGTAGAGATGGATGGGGATGTCGATTTTGTGTTGGGACGTTCTACAGGGTTGCCTCTCGTGTTGCAAAACAATGGGGATGGTTCGTTTGTGGCGCGAGAACCTTTCGGCTATGTAGATGGATTGAGGGGCTTTGCGTGGGTAGATTGCGATGGGGATGGCGATCCCGATGCGGCGATGCTGGATCGGGAAGGGCAATTGATTGAGGCGATTAACGAGCGAGCGGGTGTATTTACGCCGGGGTCAAAGAAGGCGGTGAATGGGGTTGCCCTGAGCGCGGGAGACCTGGATCGAGATGGGCGCTTAGAGCGGGTGGTTGTAGATCGAGATGGCGCTGTGATCGCTGTGTCGCAAGGGGAGATACGCACGCTGATTCAGGGGGATTCAACCGCCGGTCCTGTTCCGCTTTTCATAGCGGATCTGGATAATAATGGCGCGCTGGATCTGGTGTTTGGCAAACGCGCCTATCTGGCGTCAGAAGCGGCTTACCATGTTCTGGATCTGCAAGTGAACGCGTCTGGTGTGGCGGATTTGACGGGCGATGGTCGGCTCGATTTGCTGGGTGTTTCGGATACAGGCGAGGCGTTGCAACTGGTGAATCGGGGCAATTTGGCGTATCACTGGCAGGCGATTCGTCCCCTGGGCGGAAAGGCACTGGGTGATGGGCGGATCAATGCCCTGGGTTTGGGTGCTGAAGTGGAGTTGCGTTCTGGTGCGTTTTACCAGAAGCAAGTGGTGACGGATCCGGTGGTGCATTTTGGGTTGGGGACTTATACGGGGGCAGATCTCGTGCGGATTGTGTGGCCCAATGGGATGCCGCAGGTGGAATTTGATCTGGAGGTGGATCAGGTGGTGCGTGCCGTACAGCGTTTGAAAGGGTCGTGTCCCTGGGTTTTTGCGCACAATGGGTCGGAGATGGGGTTTGTAACGGATTTTCTGTGGCGGTCGCCTCTGGGGATGCGAATCAATGCCCAGGTGGTTGCGGGTATTGCTCAGACGGAAGATTGGGTAAAGATCAGAGGCGATCAACTGGTCGCACAAAATGGGGCGTACGATATACGGATTACGGGCGAGCTTTGGGAGACGCATTTTGTCGATTGGGTGTCTCTCGTTGCAGTTGATCATCCCGAAGGGACGTCGATTTTTGTAGATGAGCGTTTTGCCCGGGTTTCTCCATCGCTCGAGATTTACGCGACTACGCAGCCCCGATCCTTTGCTGTTGTGAAAGATGATCGAGGGCGCGATATGACCGATAGGGTGCGGGTGCGGGATGGACAGTATGTGGATACTTTTGGGCGGGGTATGTATCAAGGGGTGACGCGAGAGCACTATGTGGAGGTGGTGGTGGGAGACGAGGCGCCCAGAGAAGGACCTCTGTGGCTGGTCGGTCAGGGATGGATTTACCCGACGGATAGTTCGATCAATGTGGCTCTGGGACAGGGTAGCCATCCGCCGCCCCAGGGACTTTCACTGCATGTATTTGATGGGACTGATTGGCGCATCGTGTATCCCGATCTGGGTTTTCCTGCCGGAAAGCGGAAGACGGTGTTGATCGATCTGAGTGGCGTTTTTCCGCGAGATATTCCCCGAAAATTTAGATTGCAGACCAATTTGGAGATTTATTGGGATCGTTTGGCGTGGGCCGTGCCGCTGGAAGACAGTGTGATGACGATTCAATCTGTGCCTTTGGCGCGCGCGCAGTTGCGTTATCGCGGGTTTTCCCATGTGACGGCAGATGCGAGTTCGCCCGAGGTACCGGATTATGACGTGCTTAGTGGGACTTCGCAACTGTGGCGAGATCTCGTGGGGTATTACACGCGATATGGAGATGTAGAGCCATTGCTGGCACAGGTCGATGACCGATATGCGATTGTGAATGCGGGAGATGAAATCCAATTGCTGTTTACGGCTTTGCCCAATCTTGGGGATCAGGTGCGAGATTTTGTCTTAAAAGGCGACGGATGGGTTAAGGATGGCGATTATAATACGGCTTTTTCAACGACGGTATTGCCTTTGCCAGCGCATGGGGTTTTGTCTTATGATCGCGCGCCCAAAACACTTGAAGATGATCCGGTGTTTAAGCGCAATGCAGAGGACTGGCAGCGGTTTCACACGCGGTATGTGACGCCCGATTGGTTTGATCGGGTGCTGAGGAATGATGAACCATGAATCGGGAAGACAGCGGGATAGAGGAGAGGCGGCCCAATCGCGTCGTGCGGATTCTGGTGGTGGTGTTTTTTGGGCTGCTGCTGGTGGCACTGGGCGCGATGAAGTGGGGTGGTGAGCAAGAGAAGAAAGTGAGTGGTACAGGCTCTGAGCGATATGGATTCTACCTGAAGGAAGTTGGAAAACAGGTGGGGATCAATTTTGTACATGAAGCGCCTGTGCTGGATGCAAAGCTGGATCATATTATGCCGATTATTGCTTCGATGGGCGCGGCGGTATCGGTTGTGGATTACGACCGGGATGGCTGGCAGGATTTGTATGTGACCAGTAGTCGCAGGGGTAGTTTGAATCGATTGTATCGCAATTTGGAGGGAACGGGTTTCCGCGATGTAGCGACCGATTTGGGCGTGGCAGATGTGAATCGGGCGGGTGTGAGTATGGGGTCTGTGTGGGGAGATTACGACAACGATGGGTTCGAAGATTTGTTTTTGTATAAATGGGGCCGTCCCGAGTTGTTTCGCAATCTGGATGGAAAGGCGTTTGAGCGCGTGACTGAAACAGCGGGTTTGCCCGGGTGGATCAATGCCGGGAGTGCAATTTGGGTAGATTATGACTGCGATGGGTATCTGGATATTTTTGTGGCGGGATACTGGCCCGAGTCCCTGAATTTGTGGGATTTGGAGACCACGCGGATGATGCCGGAGAGTTTTGAATATGCGAATAATGGAGGGCGAAAGTATTTGCTGAGGAACTCGGGCGATGGGACATTTGAAGATGTGACTGTACAGGTCGGGATCGCGAGCAGAAGGTGGACACTGGCGGTGGGTGCGGCGGACTTGAATGGCTCTGGATTTCCCGATCTGTTTTTGTCCAATGATTACGGGATTTCCGAGTTGTATGTGAACGAGGGCGGAAAGCGGTTTGTCGAGATGGGAGAACAAGCCGGGGTGGGGCGCCAGCCTAAGAGCGGTATGAATGCCGCATTTGGCGATGTACTGAATCGAGGAGATCTGGCAATTTACGAGACCAATATTTCTCAGGCTGGTGTTCTCATTCAGGGGAATAATTTGTGGGTGCCCATGGGAGACGAGACCTTGCGGTTTGAAAATCTGGCAGGGGCGATGGGTGTGGATCTGGGCGGGTGGAGTTTTGGCGCGCAGTTTGGAGATTTGAACAACGATGGGGCACTGGATATCGTTTTGACCAATGGATATGTTTCGGCAGACGGAAGTGGGAATTACTGGTACGATTTTTCTCAGGTGGCGGGCGGGCATAGCGCGATTATTTCAGATGCAAAAAATTGGCCTCCGATGCGGGGCAGAAGTCTGGCTGGTCGCCAGACCAAGCGCGTTTGGGTGAACGATGGGGCGGGCCAATTTGTCGAGGTGGCACAGGCGGTGGGTGTGCAGGATCGATTCGACGGGCGTGCTGTGGCGCTGGTAGATTTGTGGAATCGGGGGGTGCTGGACGTGGTGGTGGCCAATCAGCGGGGACCGCTTCTTTTATACCGCAACACGGTTCGGGTAGAGGCAAACTGGATTGGGTTTGATCTATTTGGGCAGCAGAGCAATCGCAGTGCGATTGGGGCGCGGGTGCGAGTGTTTTGGAATGGCGAGGTACAGGTTCAGGAGGTGCTGGGCGGTAGCGGCTATGCCGCGCAGAATCAACGCCCGCTGCATTTTGGTTTAGGTGAGGGCGCGGCGGTTGATAGCGTTGCAATACGCTGGCCGTCGGGACATATGCAGATGTTTTACACGCCCGATGTGCGGCGGGTGCATCGGATTTTAGAGAATTGAAATGGATCGTGCGAGTGGGTTCTGGAAGTCGATCTGGATGGGGTTACAAAGCCGCTATCTGTCTCCGGCATTGATTACGTGCATTCTGATTGGGGGGCAGGTAACATTTGGCTTTTTGGAGAGTCTGGGGCAGACGCTGACAGCTATCCTGAGTAGCGTGCTGACGGAATTTGCACTGGGGCGGTTGACGTGGGGGGTGTGGCCGGGGCTGATCAGCGCGTATATCACCGGGATTAGCGTGGGCATTTTGATCCGCTCGCCTCTGTTTTGGCCTTATGCGTTGTGTAGTGTGTTGTCTATTGCATCTAAGTATGTGTTGCGATGGCGCGGCAGGCATTTGTGGAATCCGTCCAATTTTGGAGTGAGTATTATGCTGTTTCTCGCTCCTGAAGTGGTGGCGGGGTTGAGCATCCAGTGGGGCAATACGCTGTCGGTAATGGTAATTATCTGGGTTCTGGGGAGTGCCGCGCTCTGGCGATTGCGGCGGTTTCATATCTGCGCGGTATATGTTATTTCGTTTTTGGCTTTTGCTTTTATTCGCTGCGCGTTTACCGGGCAGGCGTATTTGACGAGTATTGCGCCGATTACAGGACCGATGTATCAGTTGTTTATTTTTTTTATGATTACAGATCCCAAAACGACTGTGTTGACGCGAAAGGGGCAGTGTTTTGTCGCGTTTCTGGTGGCTTTTGTCGAGATGATTTTGCGCTTGAATGAAGCGATTTACGCGCCGTTCTACGCGCTGTTTATAGTGGGACCTGCGGCGAATGCGTTTGAGATATGGCGAGGGGAGACGAAGGGAACCGATGATGGTTAAAACAGGTGGATTTTTTGGATATAATTGATTTTGTTGTGTTGGGGGTTGGCGGTTTTTTGATTGGCGTGATGCGCGCGGGATTTGGCGGTGGCATTGGTGTGGTGGCTGTGCCGGTTCTCGCGCTCGCGGTGCCCGCAAAGTCCGCACTGGGGCTTGTTTTGCCACTTTCTCTGGCAACCGATGTGATCAGTGCGCGGTACTATTGGGGGCATTGGGTTAGCGATCATGTCAAGGCGTTGATGCCCGGCATGGTGCTGGGTATTTTGATTGGTGCAGGTATTCTGGATATTGTGCCAGAGGCCTGGTTTCGGCGCATGTTAGGCGCTCTGGCATGCGTTTTTGCAGTGCTCCAGGCCATGAGGGATCGGGTGCTGGTCAATGTGAAACCACCGGGACCGTGGATGCGTTTTGGCGTTGGGGTGACTCTGGGGGTGGTTTCCACACTGGTTTCTGCGGGAGGCGTGATTTTGATGTTGTATTTATTGCCGCAGGGCCTGGTCGGCCGCACGTTTGTGGGAACGGCGTGGATTTTTGGTATTGTTTTGAATCTTTTGAAGTTGACGCCTTATGTTTTTTTGGGATTGATTAATTTCCAGAGTTTGGTTATGGATGTATGGATGTTACCGGCTTTGTTTCTGGGGGCTGCGGTCGGTTTGTTTTTGAACCGACGGTTGTCCCCTGTGTGGTTTAACCGCAGTGTGCTGGTGTTGGTGCTGGGAATTGGTCTGAAATTGATGTTGTCGTGAGGTATTGTATGGAAAGCGCTGAACGCGGTCGTTTCTGGACGCTGTCAAATGTCGTTAGTTTGTTGCGCGTGGTGCTGATTCTGCCCGCCGTGTGGCTTATTGCATTGGGGGCGGATTACGTATGGGAGGCGTTTGGTGTGGTGGCGGTGATGATTGTCAGCGATTGGATAGATGGCTGGCTCGCGCGCAGGTGGGGCGAAATTTCACAGTGGGGAAAGATTCTCGATCCTCTGGCCGATAAAGTGGCTGTTGGTGCGATTACAATTGCCATGGTTGTGTTCAAAGGGTTGCCCGTATGGCTGGTTGTGGTCGTTTTGTTGCGCGATGTGGTGATTTTTTTGGCGGGAATGTATCTGGTCAAGCGACACGATGTGTTGTTGTCTTCCAATTTTTGGGGCAAGGTCACAACGCTGGTGCTGAGTGGGTTGCTTTTGGCCTATTTGTGGGATGCCGATGTGCTCAAGCCCGCGCTGATTGGTCTGAGTATTGCGTTTCTCGTTGTTTCATTGATTAGTTATGGTCGGCAATTTTTTGATATAATAAAAAAATAGCGGAGTCGGTGTGCAGATTAGTGTGATTATTCCCGTTCTAAATGAAGAGGCCGTTATCGGCGCGTGTCTGGCGCAGTTTTGCGGTGTTGAGGATGTGGAATTGATAGTGGTAGATGGTGGGAGTACGGATGGTACGCAACAAGTGGTTGAGGCGCGTGGTGGGGTGCAATGGGTTCAGGTAGAGAGAGCAGAACGGGCGCTGCAGATGAATGCCGGAGCAGAACGGGCGAAGGGCGATGTGTTTTTGTTTTTGCACGCCGATACATTTTTGCCTCCTGATGGGTTGATGTTGATACGCGACTCGGTGCGCGTGCCCAATGTGGTGGGCGGGCGGTTTCGGCTCGGGTTGTCGGAGAAGACGATTGGTTTTCGGTTGGTTGCGTTTTTGAGCACATTGCGGTCCCGGTATTTGGGGATTACTTACGGTGATCAGGGTATTTATGTTCGGCGAGAGACTTTTAACGCTTTGGGGGGATTTCCACCCTTGCAGTTGTTTGAGGATTCCGAGTTTTGCTCGCGTGTGGCGCGTGAGGGCAAATTTATGATGCTCAATGCACGGGTATGCAGTTCCACGCGGCGGTGGCGCAAGTGGGGCTTTGTTCGCACCGTGGTAGAGATGTGGGTGTTGCGTCTTCTCTATATGTGTTCTGTGTCGGATGTCACGTTGAGTCGATGGTATCGGTGATAAAAATGGAATACAGGATATTTGGCAAGACGGGATGGAAGGTCAGCGAGATAGGGCTTGGCGGGTCGTGGTTCTACGGTCGTCCCGAGATGGGGCTAAAACCGATTTCGCATGGGGTGTCGGTGGTGGAACAGGCGCTGGAATTGGGTGTGAATTATTTCGATACGGCACCGCTTTATGGACGCGGACGCAGCGAAGAGGTGCTGGGCATCGCGCTGTCGGGTGTGCGAGAGCCGTATTATCTGGCGACAAAAGTGGGGTATTATCCCGAGCCGTTTGACTATACGCGCGATGCAGTATGGCGCGGTCTCGATGCGAGTTTGAAGCGGTTAAAGCGCGACCATGTACATCTTTTGCAGGTGCATGAGGCTGAAAAAGCCGGGTGGCCCGGGTTGTTTGATGCGGGGCGAACTATAGAGGCGTTGTTGGAGATACAGGCTCAGGGAATTTGTGATTATATTGGGCTGACGGGTTCTGATCTGGCTTTGATGTCTCGGGTGCTCAAAGAGACCGATGTTTTTGTTTCGGTGATTACGTTTTGCAAGTACGATTTGCTGACGCGAGAAGCTACTGAGGAATTGGTTCCCACAGCGGCAGCAGAAGACATTGCTGTGATTTGCGCTTCGCCATTGCACGCGGGGTTGTTGGGTTCAAAACGGGAGCAGTGGATGGCGCAGGGGCGATTTGCCGATTTGTATGACAATCTAATGCGGGTAGAGAAAATTGTTGAAGGTTTAGATGAACCCATGACGCGCACGGCTTTGCGCTATTTGTTGTCGGACAATCGGGTGTCGATGTTACTGTGTGGGGTATCGGATATTGAAGAATTGGAGGATTGTGTGGATGTGTCGGATGGTGGGAAATTATCCAGAGAATTGATTGCAGAGATTGAGGGGAGATAAGTATATGCAACCCGTTCGCATGGGTATGATTGGTTTGGGTCATATTCCACAGAATGCACATTTGCCTGCCCTGTCCCAATTGGTCGAAAAGGGCGAGGTGGTGTTACAGGCATTTTGCGATGTGGATCAGGGCGTTGTGTCTGAGCAGGCAAAGGTGTGGGGCGCGAAGTCTGTTTACACAGATCACCGCGAGATGTTTGACAAAGAGGAATTGGACGGGGTTTATGTGTGTTTGCCTCCAACTTTGCATACGGATGCGGAGTTGATCGCCGCGGAGAAGGGGATCGCCCTTTTTGTGGAGAAACCGCAAAGTTTGGATATGGCTCAGGCCGTGGCGTTTTGCGAGGCTATTGACCGCGCGGGTATTGTTTCTCAAGTGGGTTTCATGAGTCGATATTATCCTTCAGCTGAGTACTTGAAGGCCATGCTCGAAACGCGGATTCCGCGACACGCACAGGTGCAGTTGTTTTACAGCGGACGGCATATCCGATACTGGACGAGTCGCATGGCCCTGTGCGGGGGATCGTATGTGGAAAATACCATTCACATGATCGATCTGTTGCGTTTTTTTCTGGGGGATATCGAGGCTGTGTCGGCATTTTATTTTTACCGCGCGGAAGGTGATGGGCCAGAGCCGATCAATATGCCTTATGCCTATAATGTGAATTATCGATTTAAGAGCGGCGTGGTTGCCAATGCGACGACATCGCGGGTATTGACCAATGTGAATTATGCGCGGCGCGAGGTGACGGTGGTTGCTGATGACGCGTTTTTCGAATGGTCGGCGCAAAATGTCGTGTTGAATGGCGAAGAAGTCGCGGCGTGGGATGGCCGTCCCAATGCCTTTGCGTTTCAGACAGAGGCATTTGTCGATGCGATACGCAATGGAGATAGTACTGCAATGCGGAGTTCTTATGGCGATGCATTGAACAGTCTGGCGGCTGTGCTGGGCGCCAATGCATCTGCCGAACGCGGTGGAGAGCTTGTGTTGTTAGAGGACATGGTTGCCGGACGGGTGACGTGGTCGCCTGGGGAGGATGTCTGACAGTGGATATGCATTTTGCAACCCTATCGGAATTGGGTGTACGCTATCGGGCGGGCGATGTGTCGCCGGTTGAGGTGGTGGATGCACAACTTAATCGCATTGACGAATACGGCGATCGGACACAGGCGTTTATTACCGTTACGGCAGAACGCGCTCGCGCCGAGGCACAGGCGGCGGAGGCGATGTTGCGGTCGGGATCGGATTTGGGACCTTTGCACGGCATTCCAATCGCGCTTAAAGATCTGTTTCACACGGCGGGTATTCGCACGACTTCTGGTGCGAAAGTATGGGATGCTTTTGTACCGGAAGATTCGGCAACCGTCGCAAAGCGTCTTTCGCGTGCCGGTGCTGTGTTGATGGGTAAGACCAATATGGTGGAACTCGCGTTTGGGCCTTATGGTTTGAATCCCCATTACAGCACACCGCCCAATCCCTGGGGATCAGAACGCGTGCCAGGTGGGTCGAGCAGTGGGTCGGGGGTGGCTGTGGCGGCGGGGTTGGTGCCTGTTGCGATGGGTACAGATACGGGCGGTTCTATTCGGATCCCGGCGTCGTTTTGCGGTGTCGTGGGTCTCAAGCCCACGTTGGAACGGGTGAGCCGCGCTGGTGCGATGCCGCTTTCGTGGACGCTGGATAGCATGGGTCCTTTGACGCGGTCTGTGGAAGATGCCGCGCTGGTGTTTGAAGCGATTGCGGGGCCTGATGCGGCTGATCCAGTGACGTTAAATCAACCGCTGGTGGATGTGGTTCGCTGGCTGAAGCGAGATGTGAAGGGGTTGCGCGTTGGGTTTGTGCGCGATCCGTTTTGCGATGGGGCAGATGCTGAGGTTATCGCTTCGGTAGAAGCCGCGGCGGAGGTTTTGTGTGAATTGGGGGTCGATGTGGTGGAAATGCAATTTCCCGAGGCGCGGGAAGAGTTAGATGAAGAACTCGAAGGGCGCGGCAGTGCGATGATTATGTGCGTGGAGGGATATGCGTGCCATGGGGATTTGATTGCACGGCAGGGCGAGATGATGGATCCGCGCATTCGAGCGCGGATTGCACATGGCGCGTCTTTTTCTGCGCCAGATTATGCGGCAGTTTTACAACGGCGCAAGCAGTTGCGAGTCTCTGCCCGCGAGACCCTGCGAGATGTGGATGCCGTGATTTGTCCGACGATGTTGACGGTTGCACCGCGTGTCGCAGATGTCGATGTTGCGCCCGTCAGGTTGACGACGCGGCTGGTCAATTTTTTGGGTTTGTGCGCGGTGTCGGTTCCGTGTGGATGGTCTGATGAAAATTTGCCCATCGGTTTGCAGATTATTGGCAAGCCTTATGACGAGGCCCGAATTTTGCGCCTGGCTTATGCTTATGAGCAGGCGGTTGGTTGGCGGTTGGCTCCCGACTTCACTCAGGCATAAATGCCGTGGTAAAGAGCAGGTTGAGATCAACTTTTTGGTCGATCATGTCCAGGCTGTGGAGAATATCCTGTGTTTGTTGCCATTTTGCCTCAGTTTGGGCACCCAGGCCCTGTTGTTGAGTGTCGGCACTCTGCAACAGGGGGATCAGATATTTGAAATTGGCGCGATTGAAGGCCTCGTCGCTTTCGGGACGCGCGGCCATGTAGGCTGCTACCGCCTCTTCGGGATGATCGACAGCGTGTTGCCATCCGCGCAGGCTCGCCCGCAAAAAGCGTTTGACCAGATCGGGATTTTCTTTCAAAAAAGACTCATTGGCAATGATGTTGGTGCTATATACATCGATGCCGTAATCCGATAGGGCAAGGCGATTGACCGCGTGGCCCTGGAGTTCGACTGTGACGGGCTGATCTTCGGTATATCCGAGCATGGCATCGACCTGGCCTGCGAGGAGCGGCGCTGGGCTGGCTTCGCTCATGCCCATGAGTTGTATGTCTTCTTCGGGGATATTCTGGTGGCGTAAAAAGGCTTGAAATTCGCGGTGCTTCGTACCGCCAATATTGACGCCAATGCTTTTGCCGATCAGGTCCTGCGGTGTTGTGATATTTTTTTCTACAAGCGAATAAACGACTACCGGCGTCTGTTGATTGATCACGGCGAGCGATACTATTGGGATGTTTTGTGCTCTTGCCATAACAGTTGCCGATCCACTGGCTACGCCGAGGTTGTAGGTGCCATTGCCCACGACGCGGGCCGCAGTGGGAGCACCATTGCCTTCGAGGATTTCGACCTCAAGACCTTCTTGTTCATAAAAGCCCTGTTGTTTGGCGACAAAAAAGCCCGCGTGTTCCATCTGTGCTTTCCAGTCGAGAATGAATTGCACTTGTGTCTTGTCTGTGCTCGTACAAGACAGAGTGATGAGTGCGAAGGCGAGAGCGATGAATATTTTTTGCATGAGAGTACTCCTTTTATCGACCTATGGTTTCAACGGTGCCGCCCCAGCGGCGCAGGGCAGTTTTTTCGAGGCCGTCAACGAGCAGAAACAGGCTCGTACCCATACATCCGAGTGCGAGCAGGGCAGCAAACATCAAATCGGTGGCGAGTTCTGAATTGGCGAGCCGAATGAGGTGGCCCAGCCCCGCACTGGAGCCGACAAATTCGCCGACTACAGCACCAATCACACTGAGCGTGATACACATTTTGAGGGCGGCAAAGAGATAGGGAATGGCGTTGGGTAAGCGCACTTTAAAAAAAATTTGTCGTTGGCTGGCCGAGAGCGACCGCATTAAGTCGAGGATGGATTTGTCAACGGATAAGAGGCCGCGCGTGGTGTTGATCACAACGGGAAAAAAAGAAATGAGGCCCGCGATAATGACTTTGGGCAAAAGGCCAAATCCAAACCAGATGACGAAGACAGGAGCCAGTGCCTCTTTGGGGAAGGTCTGCGTGGAGATGACCAGTGGATAGAGCATCCGTTCGATCAGGCGGGATCGAGCCATTGCTATGGCGCAAAGTAGTCCCGATGATGCGCCTGTGAAAAAGCCGCCGAGGGCTTCGGTGAGTGTGACGAGACCGTGAGAGAGCAGGAGGCGATGGGATGCGGCAAATTTGGACAGGATTTGAGAGGGCGGCGGGAGTATAAATGCGGCGACATCGAGACTTCGCACGACTATTTCCCACAAGCCGAGCAGCAGGATGATAAACAGCCCTGAAAGGGCGTATTCTCGGGCAAAAAAGCGGATTAGTTTCACAGGTCGAACAAGATGATTTGAGCGTGGAGGGAACCGGCCTGGCTGTGGTATTCGGGGTTTTCGTTCATGGCGAGAAAAAGCGGGCCTTCGTAAGGCGAATAAAAATCGAAATAATTGCCCACCGAAAGAATGGGACTGTCGGCAATGCGCCCAACGAGTGCCCCCACATTTGTGCCGGGTAAGAGATATTTATCATCGGCGGGACGCCCTTCAATCCCATCGGGGCCACACCAGACAATGGTAAGCGGACGCATCTCGGGAGACCAGAGGCCCTCTGCAGTGATAATTACGCGCTGGTCTTTTTGTATCTGGAGGTACATTTCTTGCCATACGGCGTTTGGACGAACGGTTTTGGTAATTGTGAATGCCACAGTTTCTCCTCGGTTTGGGGTGTAAAACGGTTCGCAAAGTACGCCTGTCAAAAATGCTTGTCAAGCGGAAAATTTTGGAGAAAGAAATTGACTCAAGGCGCATAAGATTTATATTAGGTGCCCGTTGAAAAAATTTCAGGAGGAGAGACCTGTGGACCGCAATACAAATTTTGACAAAACTATGAATACCATTATTGGGCGTGGGGCAGTTTCTGAAGGTCATTTTCAAATTGAGGCTGGCGTGCGTGTGGATGGGGTCTTGAAAGGCGAACTCGAGTCATCCGGTACGCTGATTGTGGGAACGTCGGGTGTTGTTGAAGCCAATGTGAAGGTGCGCGACGCATTGGTTAGCGGGCGCATTGTGGGAAGTCTGGTGGCTGACGATAAAGTGCATTTGCAGTCACAAGCTACTTTTATTGGAAAAATTCAAACGGGTGTCTTGATCATTGAAGATGGCGCTGTTTTTAAGGCCGACTGCGATGCGGGCAGTGAGATACAAGAGGTTGATCAGACCGAGAAAGAATCATTATAATGAAACATAAAAGGCACTGCGCGAGGAAGCGTAGTGCCTTTTTGGGAAGAAGCAAAACCTCAAGTGATCGGCAAGGTTTGCCGATGGCCTGGGGTTTTTTCTTATTGCGCGCGTGCTACGGCTGTGACGCGCTTAGCAAATTGGGAGAGGTCATCCATGAGGGAATAGACCGTGGGCAGGAGAACAAGCGTCAGGATTGTTGAGATAGATAGCCCGGAAATAACCACCAGACCAATTGGTCCCCAGCGCCTTGAGGTGCCTTCGGCATTGCCAAAGAGCATCGGCAATACCAGCGGCATCAGGCCGATGATGGTGGTGGTAGCGGTCATCATAATCGGACGCAAGCGGTCTTGCCCTCCGCGAATAATAGCATCGCGGCGAACAAGCCCCTGTTTTCGGTATCTGTTGATGTGATCGACCAGGACAATGCCGTTGTTGACCACGATACCAAACAGCACGAGAAGACCGTATTTGGCATTGCTGTCCATGGCGATTTTGAAGGTGTAGAGACCGAGCGCGACGCCGATGAATGCGAAAAAGATACAGAACATAATGGTGAGCGGATGGACATAGGATTCAAAGAGCGAGGCCATAATGATGTAAATGAGAATAAGTGCCAGGATCAGGGTCTCATAGTCTTGGTTTTGTTCTGCATTCATAGATCTGAATCGGCGATCCATTTCATACGTATATCCCTTGGGCAGGGGGACGCCTTCCATGCGCATTTTCATGATCTGCCCCACGCGAAATACCGCTTGCTGGTCTGTGTTGGCAAAAACGGTTACGGTTGACATGCGATCTTCGCGTTGAATCGTGTTACGTCCCGTTGTCAGGTCGAAATTCGCCAGGCTGGAGAAGGTGACCATGCCGCCGTTATCGCTCTCAAATTCCGTTGTTTTGAGTTGTTCGAGAGTGGCGCGGTCTTCTTCGCGCAGCAGCACGGTGATGTCGATTTCGCCATCGGGAGTTTTGAAGTTCGAGCCACCGCGCGAACCGAGCGCAGATGCGATGGTGTTTGCAATATCGCGCGGCGAGAGACCGTAGCGCTGTGCGCGTTCTCGATTAACTGTGACGCGAATTTCTTCGGTTCCGCTTTCGAGGCTGGTCTGTATTTCGTGAACGCCGGGCATGTCCTGCATGCTGGTTTCAATGTCTTCGGCCAAAATAGCCAGTGTTTCCTGGCTGCGCCCTTTGAGTTGAACACCAGCCCCCACGGCAGAACTACCGCGGCCACCGCCAGATTTGAACCGCACGCCTGGAATGTCTTTGGGCAGGAGGGCCATAACTTTGCGCTGAACTTCATCTGTGGTGAGTTTGCCTTCGTCTGCTGGCGTGAGATAAAGGGTCAGGCGGGTGCCGCGCCGACCGCTGTATCGGCTGCCAATAGCTTCTATGTCGAGTTCGTCTTTTAAGGGGATGAGCATGTCTTCGGCAATTTTAAAGATCTCACGCGCTTGATCCACATCGTAACTGCGAGGCATTTCAATGGTGAGTCTTACGGCGCGACTGGGCTGATAGCGGAAGGGTTGTTGCTCTACTTTGCCGTAGATGTAGTTGCCGACAAAAAGAAGAACAACAGCCAGGGAGAGAGTTGCCCATCGATAGTGAAGAGTGGAAGATACCAGTTTGGCATAGAGGGCTTTGGGGCCGATTGAACGGTAGCGGAAATAGAGAAAGATGACCAGGGCTATGACGCCGGGAAAACCGATTTTGGCAAATGTCGGCAACGCACTAATGGTCGTGTTAAAATTTGCCCACAGGCCAGCGTAATCAATTTTGCTGAAGTCCGTGTAATAAATAAAGGCACCCAGACCGAGCGCGGCTACAAGGCCGACGATGCTCTTGAGAACGCGATCAAGGATTTTACCATCATCATTGAAGGCGCGAGAGGCTGCAAGCGGGATAAGTGAGAGCGCGATACTAAATGAGGCAATAACGGATATGATCACGGTAATGGCAAAGTCGCGCATGAAAAGCGAGGTGCGCGAATCGGTGACAAAAATGACCGGGATAAATACGCAGATGGTCGTGAGCGATGCGGCGAGGACAGGAAGACCGATTTCATCGCTGCCTTCGAGTGCGGCCTGTCTGGCATCTTGCCCTACTTCAAATCGTTTGCGAAAGATATTTTCAAGGGCTACGACTGCGGGATCGACGAGCATACCGATGGCGACCATTAGACCCATCATGGAAATGAGATTGAGGGTGATGTTCGATCCGGATTGTCGCATGAAATACATAATCAGAAATACGGTGAGTACACTGATGGGAATCGCAGAGCCAATGATGAGCGTGCTGCGGAAGTTGCGAAGAAAAATAAAGATGGCGATGACGGCCAAAAGACCACCCAAAATAGCAGATTGGCTGAGGCTCGTGATGCTATTTGTCACGTCGATGGATCGGTCGCGCACTATGTGCATTCGGAGCCTGTCTTTGCCGACCTCTTCGTGTATGAGGGCGAGTTCGGCGCGCGCGAGTTGGCAGACATCGACCATGTTGGCCGTTGAGGCTTTCTGGATTTCAAGGTTTAGCGAAGGGCGCCCGTCAAGGCGTTCAAAACTGCGGGATTCGGGATAATCGTACGTGACATCGGCAACATCGTCGAGAGTGAGGTTGGGGCGAATGGGCAGTTCGCGAATTTGATCAACAGTTTCAAACTCGCCCATGCTGCGAACGGCGAGACGTTTGTTGCCTTCGGTGACATATCCCGCAGAGACATTGATATTGTTGTTATTCAGGGCGCGATTGATGGTGCGGAAGTCCATCTTATAGGCTGTCATGGCTTTTTGATCGACTTCGATGAGGAGGTCTTTTTCCCGCAAACCCTCGAGTGCGACATTGGCTACGCCCTCGAGACGCTGGATTCTGGGCAAGATCATTTGATTGAATACATTGACGAGTTCCTGGTTGTTTTCACCGAGCCAGGTGAGAGAGTATTCGAGGATGGGAAAGTCTTCGGTGTCGAAGCTGCGAATATCGATGCGATCGACATCGGCGGGCAGGTCGGCGCGAACTTGATCGAGGCGGTCGCGGATATGAACGCCGATGATGTCCATATCGGCATCCATCGCAAATTCCATGCCAACGCGCGCACTGGATCCGCTCGATGAGGAACTGATGCTTTCAACGCCAGATAGCGTGCCGAGGATTTCTTCGATGGGGCGCGTTATGAACCGCTCTATTTCTTCCGGAGAAGAGGAGGGATAGTTCACGGAAACAAAGATGCGCGGGAATGTCAGGCTGGGCAGGTATTCGAGTGGCAACTTGAATACCGAAATAAAGCCCATCACCATAATACTAATTGCAACCATAATGGTGCTGATGGGTTTATTAATGGCAAATTCGCTGAGTTTCATGCCTCCTCCTTTCTACTAATACAATCTGCATGGCAGTTCATTTTGGCTTTGACGAAAATAGTAGTGCGATTGTTCCCCCAGATAGAGATTTCAAACAATGGTTTCCACAAATACAATGCTATCGGGATCGAGGCGACGGTAATCGACGATCTCGTAGCGGTTGCCATCGGCGTCTCGCAGGATCACGCGCACGTCGTCAATTACGCGCACGTCGCGCTTGCTGCTGGGGATTTCAAATACGCGATGCCCGCGATCTGTTTCCACATCCCAGGTGGGGACGTGAAAATTGGAAACAATGCTATTTATTTTTAGAATACGCGGCATAAAATATGCCTGTTCGAGTGCTATTTCCAATGCATTTCGGCTGTCTGGGTCGAGATCGACCATGTCGCGTACTATGCCTATTTCACCGCCGTCTGAATCGTGGAGCACGATGAATTTTGTGGATGCGTTGAGGGGAAAAGCGCGTTGCACACCAATCCGCTCGTGAATTTCGCCGCGCAGGTCGAGTGTGAGATCGTCAAAATCGTCGAGATACAGACGAATGTCGCGGGGCGAGAGAAGGGAGAGGTCGCTGGTCAGGTCGGGGAGTGAAGACATGGGAATTAGGAATTAAAAATTAGGTAGTGGGGCCAAGTTCGTCTGTGAATGGAACTGAACCAGTTGTACCCCGCTCCGTCTATTCGTTACCACGCGCGGAGTTTGGACAGTTCGGTTTGCATGCGGCAAAGACGTGCATAAATACCATCGTAGGCGATGAGTTCGGCGTGTGATCCCATCTCGGCGAGTTCGCCTTTGTCGATGATAAAGAGGCGATCTGCGTGTTTGAGTGTGGAAAGGCGATGGGCTATGGCAAAGGTCGTGCGTCCCTGCACGAGTCTGTAAAGGGCTTCCTGGATCTGCGATTCTGTCTCGGTATCCATGCTGGAGGTGGCTTCATCGAGAATGAGAATGCGCGGGTTTCGAAGGATCGCGCGCGCAATGGAGATGCGTTGTCTTTCGCCGCCCGAGAGCCGAACGCCGCGTTCACCTGCGGGGGTGTCGTAACTATCTGGCAAGCGGAGGATAAAATCGTGGGCATTGGCTGTTTTGGCGGCTGCGACGATTTCATCGAGTGACGCATCGGGTTTGCCATAGGCGATATTTTCGGCTATGGGTCCATTGAAGAGAAAGGGGTCTTGCAGAACGACGCCGATCTGATCGCGCAGGGATTTGAGGGTGACATTGCGGATATCGCGCCCGTCGATTAAAATTGCGCCTTCCTCAATGTCGTAAAATCTGCAAATCAGGTTGATCAGGGTGCTTTTACCCGCGCCAGAATGTCCGGCAAGGCCGATCATTTCGCCGGGTTCAACGGTAAAATTGAGGTTTTTGAGAACGGGTTTGCCGGGTTCGTAAGAAAATGTCACGTCGTCAAATTGGATGCGTCCTTCAATTGAGGGCATTGGGTACGCGCTACGTCTGTCGATTACGTCAGGCTGCGTGTCGAGCACTTCAAAGACGCGCTCGGCAGAAGACGCGGCCCGCTGGAAGCGGTGATTGAGGCGGCAGAGGCTTTCAACCGGGCCATAAAAACGCCACATGTACTGCGTAAATGCCACAAAGTTGCCCAGGGTCAATGCGCCGTCGAGAACCGAGGTGCCCCCTACGAGCCATATAATCAGCGTTCCGATAGATGTAATAAAAGCCATGACTGGACTGAAGATGCTGCGAATGCCCGCAATTTTGATTTCACCCTTGAGGAGGTCTTCGCTGCGCGTCTGAAATTTACCCACTTCGCGGTTTTCCTGTGCAAAGGCTTTGACCACGCGCACGCCGGGAATGGTGTCGGCAAGGAGTGCGCTGATGGCAGCCCAGCGCCGAAATAGACCGCGGTAGGTGCGGTGCAGGCGGTGACCAAATTTGAGGGTTGCGATAATCAGAAGGGGCGTGGGGATTAAAACGAGGGTGGCGAGTTTGATATTCATCGTAAAGAGAATGATGCATATAAAGGCGATGGTGACAATGTCGCGGATGATTTCTTGCAGGCCATCGCTGATAAAATCTTGCAGGCGCCCCACATCCTGGGTGATGCTGGCCATAATGGTGCCGGTTTCGCGTTCGTTGTAGAAGCTGAGAGAATGGCGGTGGAGGTGCTGATAGACCTCATTTCTGAGGTTATAGGTGATTTTCTGTCCAAGAACGGATAGGATATACGAGCGTATGGCGCGAAGGCCCGATTGCGAGAGGTTGATCAGCAGGAGCAGGCCCACGAGGAAATAGAGGATTTGGTATCCGGTTGGTATCCCAAATATACTGTTTGTGATGCCGCGGAAGAAAGTCGTTTCATACGTTGCCGAAGGCGCGAGTACGCCATCAATGAGGTCGCGCATCAAAAGCGGTGGGGTAAGGCTAATAAAGGTCGAGGTGAGGAGCAGGGCAAGGCTCAGGGTTCCGAGTTTCCAGAAGGGACGCGCATAGGCGAGCAAGCGATACAGCAGTCTGCGGGTGTCGAGACAGTTGGTGCAGACCCCTACTCTGCGCGAAATGATTGTGCCGCACACGTCACACCGCCTGCCCGAAATCGCACGCCCCAGTTGGCCTTTGGCGATTTTGTCTTCGGTTTGGCGCGCGTCTTTTACAAGGGCTTCAAGTTGGTGTGTTATCCGATTGAATTTCTGGTTCTGGCCTTTGGTAAATCGCGCGAGTGTGGTACCTGTGGTTGCTGTGCGGACTTTGAGTAAGCTGTTGCCAAACAGGTCTTTGACTTCGAGATTGGTAATTTCTGAAAGTGGGATACGCTCTGTGTGTGGCGTGGAATTGCCGTTGGGGCTGATTGCGAACAAGTGTTTGTCTGTGGCGAGGAGATAAGCGATGCCATACGTGCCATCGAGACAAATGTCGGTGCTGGCCGATAATTGGACCGTTTCGTGCGATGGGATAAGGCCATCTAAAATGTGCTGCGGAGGGATTTCCAGAAGATTTATCTCGGAAGAGTTTGCCACAGATCAACTCCAAATAAAAATAAAGAAAGTATTTACTTACTTATAAGTTACTGGAATTTGGCAAATACGTCAAGACAAGATAGAAGTGGGTCAAGAGGATCTAAAAATGCGATGCCAGAGGGATGGCTGTTGAGACCGCTGCCAGGTTTTGAGACGCGATTGCCAGTCACGCGGGCGTTCGGGCAAGAGGGGGAAATGCTTTTGTATGTATTCTCTCTGCGCTTCGATATCGATTTTGGCAATGGGTGCATAAGTCGGCAAAAGCGAGCGGTTGACGAGCTGTCGCTTTTTGCTGGCTTCGATATTTTCGTGCGCGAGGCGCAGGTTTTCGAGGTAGCGATATGTCAGGTTGCGCACCTGTGCATTGTATTGTTTGCACAATTGGTCGAAGGTGCTGATGGTCGCAAGGAGATCAGACGCGGGCGGTGTTTCCGGATTGGGATGAAAATTTTTTGAAAGTGCGTTCAGGCCGAGTGCTTTGCACATCTCTTTGTCGTCGGAAAATGTGCGGATGAGTGTTTGCGCGAGGGGGCGAATTGCTTTTTGCAATGGCACAATTTTTTCGGTTGCGCGTCGCAGGTGTTCTTCGGCATTTTTGAGATATTCTTCTGCGTCTTTGCGTTCCTGGAGGTGTGCGGGAAGCACATTGTTGTCGCGCAGAATTTTTCCCGCCATGCGATGTTCTGCATCGGGACGGAAATACGCTTTTAAATCGAGTGGCTTGCCTTTGCCGGGAATATCGGTATCGTCTGACACAGCATCGCGCAGCATTTCATCGGGCGTGCGTCTGATTGTTTTGTCCATTATATTTCTCCGGGAATTTAGCGGGTAAGTCAGTAGTGATAAATATACCCTGAACCGGGTCTCATATCAAGAAGCAGGGTAATAAATTTTTACAATAGGAGATTTCACATGATCATTACACATGTTCGCGCAGTACAGCCCGATGCGGATCGCGCACCTGCTGGTTGGCGCGGAACGATTGGGCAGATTCTGGTGCGGATTGATACGGATGATGGGTTGTCGGGATACGGTGTTGGCGGGGGCGGTGCGGCGGGTATTCATGTGGTTCAGACGGTGTTGCGCGAGGTCTTGATCGGCGCGAATGCCGGGGATGTCGAGGGGTTGTGGGATGCGATGTATCGCCATACCGCGGCTTATGGGCGCAAGGGTATTGCGATGATGGCGATTAGTGGCGCAGATTTGGCATTGTGGGATTTACGGGGCAAGCGGGCGAATAAACCACTTGTCGAGGTGCTGGGGGGAACGCGAAAGGCAGTGCCATCGTATCGCACGGGGTGGTCACGGGATGATCTTGAGGGCGCACTCGCACTGGGCTATAAGGCATTAAAATTTGGAATTGGGGGGATGGATCCCCACAGTGAGTTGGACGCTATAGCCGATTTTTTTGCGGATGTGCGGTCGGTCGTGGGTGATGATATTCAACTGATGTGCGATGCGTCAATGGGGTGGGATGTGGAAGGTACGTTGCGTGCTGCTGAGCGGTTGGCTGAGTTCAATTTGGTCTGGTTGGAAGAGCCGCTTTTGCCAGAGGATTTTGATGGCTATGAGCGGTTGATGCGCGAGAGTCCCATTCCCATTGCGAGTGGCGAACACGAATATACGGCGGATGGATTTGAGGCGCTGATGCAGAGGGGATTACACGCTATTTATCAACCCGATGTTTGCTGGTGCGGTGGGTTGACAGAGTTGGTGAAAATTTACGCATTGGCAAAGGAGTACGATGTCGAGGTGTGTCCACATCGCGGTGGAGAGGTGTGGGCACTACACGCGATTGTCGCGCTCGATCCCGATCCGCTGGCTGAAAGTGGACGCCCCTGGATGACGTGGGTGCGCGACCAGCCGCAAGTGATGGATGGCAAAATGGCGCCGGGTGAGGGACCGGGTTTTGGGGTGTCGTTCGATGATGACTTGTGGGAATAACCCATAGCCCATTATTTTTTGTAAAACGTTTCACGCTGCGAGGTCACATCTTCAATCGGAACGGGTTTGGAGAGGCCGACTTTGAAGGCGAGCATCCACATGACGAAGATGCCGAAGAGCAGCATGATGAGTTGCCAGACCCAGAGTGAGGGCAAGCCAAAAGGTGCCCAGGTGGCCGGGGTATTGGGATCTGAAAAGAGGGTGTTGCCAACTGTGGCAAAAGGCCCGAATCCGATGAGGAACCATAAAACTGTGAGGATCCACGCCGGAGTCACCCATTTCTTCTGGTCGTCGGTGAGGCCAGAGACGGCCTGGATGAAGGCGTGGTGTTTTTTGCGTTTTTCGCGTTCTCCGTTGTTTTCCGAGGCAAATTTTGAGACGAGCAGGGCAATGATCAAGTTGGCGAAGATACCCCAGCCCGCGCTGTGAATGGTGAGGGGGAATGCGCCCCAGGGTAGTCCAAATACGGCCACTGTGCGGTCGGTCAAGGTGACGGCAATAAGGCCAGCAACAAGGCCCCAGACTACGCCTTTGCGGGTGAGCCAGGGAAAGTAGCATACCCCCATGAGGGCCGGGTACATCTGGAAGCCGTAGGCAACTGCCAGGCCGCCGAGCATGACAATGGCGCCGGTGAATTGCGCGGCGACGAAGAGCGCAACCACTGTGACGACGATGACGAAGATGCGCCCACAGAGCTTTTGCACGCTGTCCGATGCGTCGGGAGCGACGTACTGTTTGTAGAGGTCGCGGGTGACCATGCCCGAGAAGGTGGACATGTAGGCGGCTCCGGTGGATTGCATTGCGGCGAGGGCACAAACCGCGAGCAGGCCAACGAGCCAGGGCGCTGAGTCGGTGAGCAGGTTGATGAGTTGGGGGACGAGGTTTTTGTCATTGGCGGACTCAAATATGCCGTTTGCGATAAGGATGTTGCCCCCAATGCCCTGAAAGATGGTGAAGGTGAAGAGGATGATACCGATGATAATCGAGGATGCCACCACTTGCTGCCAGCGGAAGGGTTCACTGGTTTTGTTGGAAAAGCACCACATGGAAAAGGCGGGTGAGGATTGAATGCCCATGAGCGCGAACATGTAGGTGAGACACATCATGCCGGTCCACACGCTGCCCTGTGCTTCTGCCCCTGAAGATACTGCCTGAATAGTTCCTGGCATAGCTACGATGTTTGAGTGGCCATCGGGGGTGAGTTTTTGACCCGATGCGAGATCTTGTTTGACATAATCTGCAAGGCCGTCGGTAAATCCGCCCCAACCGCCTGCAAAGCTGATGGCGATGCCACCCAGGATGACAATGCCGAGGGCGAGCAAGACGCATTGGGCGCAGTCAACATAGGCAACGGAGCGAAGACCGCCGGATGCGACGTAGATCATAACAATGGCAGAGAGGGCGAACATACCTATTTCAATGCCGATCATGCCGTCGGTGAGTACATGAAAGAGGTCGCCAGAGGCGCGGAGTTGTACGCCGAGATAAGGTACTGAAAAGAGGAAGGCGACGAGAACTGTGAGCAGGCGCATGGCGTTGCCACCGTAGTAGGTGGTGTACATTTCGCCAGGGGTAATGTGCTCAAAGGCTCGTCCTACGACCCATTGGCGGCGCAAAAAGAGCACGCCGGTAAAGGGAATTGTGAGGGCGTAAAAGGAAGCAAATGCGTAGGGCAGGCCATCGATGAGGATTTTGCCGGGGTGTCCTACAAAGGTCCATCCGGAAAAGCTGGTGGCAGTGGCCGCGAGAACAAATACCCATAAGCCAATGGTGCGCCCGGCCACGAAGTAGTCGGTTGATGTGCGTGAAGAAATGGCACCTCTAACACCCCAGAAGAGGCAGTAAGCCCAGTAAAGTCCCACAAAAGCAAAAAGCCAGATTAGTTTAGCGTCCACGAAAAGCCCTCCTGTTATGCCTGTATATCGATGCTATTGATGCTTACATCATAATATTTCGGAAATAGAATGGCAACCTTTGATTTTACCATGCGACCATTGCATCTTTGAACAAGGCTTTCAGGTCTTCGGCTTCTGCGGGACGCGGTGAGAGTTTGGTGACGCGGTGTTGGGGGAGGGTGCCTTCGACGAGTGCGGGGATGTCGCTTTCGGTGAATCCGATTGCTGACAGACCATTAGGCACTTCGAGTTGTTTCATCAGAGCGACGATTTGATCGGCGAGAATGTGGCCCGCTTCGTCGGGAGATGCATTGGAAATGTCAGCGCCCATGATCTGTGCTACCCGAAGGTGGCGGTCTGGCTGCGCGGGTCCTGTGAATCGAAAGACGGGAGGGGCGTTGAGGACGACGGACATGCCGTGTGGGATGATGGCGTGGTCTGTGATCATGCCTTTGGGTTTGAAGTTTCGCACCATACCCGATACAGGATACGACATGCCATGGCAGAGGTGAACGCCGGCATTGCCAAAGCCGATGCCAGCGAGCGATGCGGCGAGGATCATTTGCGCGCGGGCTTCGTCATCGTCGGGGCTGCGAACCGCGCGGGGCAGGTATTGCGTGGTCATTTCTATGGCTTTGAGTGCCCACATGTCGGAAATGGGATTGGCGCCCTGATAGGCTGGGCGTTCGATTGGGCGATTGGGTCTGGGGCGTTCGGTATAGGGGATGGCGGTGAAGGATTCGAGGGCGTGACAGAGAACGTCGAGGCCAGTTGCCGCCGCGATGGAAGGCGGCATGGTGCGCGTGTTTTCGGGATCGACAATGGCGAGGTCGGGTTTGAGATAGCGGTGTGCAATGCCGGTTTTGACGTGGCGGTCAGAGAGGTCCATAATGGCTACGCCCGTGGTTTCACTTCCCGTGCCGGCTGTGGTGGGAATGGCAAAGAGGGGTTTGACGGGGCCGGGGACGGGTTTGCCCTGGCCGATGGGCGCGTTGATATAGGCAAAGAAGTCGTCGGGATAGGTTGCAAATAAGTTGGCTGCTTTTGCCGTGTCGATAGATGAACCGCCCCCAATGGCGACATAGCCTTCGTAAGCACCTTCTGTGGCGACGGCAATGGCGTCTTTGAAAGAGATATCCGTGGGTTCCACGCGTACGCGGTCGAACAAATCGTATTCTATGCCTTCGGATTCCAGGCTCTCTCTCGCGGTTTGAACAGGGGGCAGATCGACGAGGTTGGGATCGGTGATGACGAGGACGCGCTTGAGGCCCATGTCGGACAGGTCCAGGCCGATTTCGCGCGTTGTTCCCACCCCAAAGCGCAGGTTTGAGGCGCCCATTTGAAAGGCGGTGTCTTTGTTCATGTTTTGATTCCGATTTGATATAGTTGATTTTTCAGGTGCATCGCCCAGTGTTCGCTGACCGATGCACCGTAATTCGATCTCTTGCCTCACATATCCATATCGTCCGCATCCGCAGTTGCGGCAACATAGCCCTCAATTTTTTCGATCATTTCATCGGCGGTGTTTTCCTTAGTTAGAGTTTCCAGCAGGGCCTTGTCGGCGGGATTGATGATCAGGACCAGTCCGGTTTTGTTATTGGTTTTGAGTTGTTGCTCTATGCCGAGAGCTGCAGCCAGCAGGCGGGCCTGTCCGGTGCGGTCTTCGTCGGTCACGTCCAACGTGAGAAAGAGAACAGGCTCGGCAGACATGGTTTCTCTAACTTCGTCGAGAATGGGCACCAGTGCCTTGCAGGAGCCGCACCAGTCGGCATGCACCTTGACCACGTACAAAGCTGGTGTGCCTTCGCCTTCTACTTCGACGGTGGCTGCAAAGGTGGGGGCTGTGATGAACAAAAGTGTAAGGGCGATGAGGGAGAAAGTGCGTCGGGTTTGCATGGGGTTACTCCTTGGAATGGGTGAATGAGCCATGTTGTTGGCTCGGGTCTGCAACTCGTTTTCTCTAACTCACCTGAGAAAAATAAGTTGCAAAAAACAGAGATGGGTATTCACTATCTTTCTCGATGTCTCAATCTATCGACGGCTACGGCGGTGACTATAATAATGCCAGTGACAATTTCTTGCACCCAATTTGGCAAGCCCATTTGTGAACAACCGGAGCGGATGACGGTCATGATCAGTGCGCCGACCACGCTGCCTAGTACTGAGCCTTCGCCGCCCGAGAGGCTGCCCCCGCCGATGACAACGGCTGCGATGACGTCGAGTTCAAGGCCAACGGCGACCGTGGGATCGCCTACGGTGAGACGAGAAAATTGGAGGAGCCCGGCAATGCCTGCGGATGTTCCTGCGAGGGTATAGACGAGTAATTTTGTAGCTTCTACCCGGATACCGCACAGGCGGGCGGTGTTTTCGTTGGATCCAATGGCGACGATGTGTTTGCCCGGACGGGTATAGGCGAGGAATCCGCCCGTGAGGAGGGCGAGGATGATGAGGAGCCACACGCCGGGCGGGAATATCCACCACGCATCTCGCGGAAGTGCTGCGAGCAGGTCGATGAGATAGGTGAGGGGAGCGTCGATTTTCTGTTCGTCAGCCAGCCCTTTGGCAATGCCGCGAAGGAGCAGTAGTGTGCCGAGTGTGACGATAAAAGGTACGACGCGAAAACGGGTGATGATCAGGCCGTTGGCAAGGCCGCACAGGGCGCCAGTGAGGATGCCGATGAGCGCGGCAACAGGGGGTGGCAGGTCCGCCTGGAGCGATGCTGCGATGGTGACGGTGGTCAGGGCTATGATGGAGCCGACGGAAAGGTCAATGCCCCCGGCGATGATAACGAGGGTCATGCCGAGTGCTGCCGTGCCGACAATGGCTGTTTGACGCGCGATGGTTTCGAGGTTGCGGCCGCTGCTAAAGCTGTCGGGACCGAGAATGGCGAATAGGCCGTAAACCATAAAGAGGCCGAGCAAGGGGGCAAAGCGCGAGAGATGATTCACGCGGTCACCTCCTGTCCGGTCGCTTCGAGCATGAGGCTGTGTTCGCTGCACTGATCAACGGGACGCGCGGGACCGAGGCGACCGCGATACATGACGGCGACGCGGTCGCATATCCCGAGGAGTTCGGGCAGGTAACTGCTTACAAGGAGGATGGCTTTGCCCTGGGTGGCGAGTTGGTCAATCAGGTAGTAGATGTCGGCTTTGCTGGCAATGTCAATACCGCGTGTGGGTTCGTCCAAAAGCAGGCAATCTACGTCGTGGTGGAGCAGGCGGGCAAGCGCGACTTTTTGCTGGTTGCCGCCGGAGAGGTCTGCAATGAATTGTGCAGGTCCCGATGTGCGAATGCTGAGACGAGAAATCCACTGTTGGGCAATGCCGCGCAGTTTTTTGGGAGAGATGATCCCTCTGGGCAAGCGCGAGAGGGTGAGGTTATCGGCGAGATTCATCGACTGGGCGAGGCCCTCGTCTTTGCGGTCTTCGCTGAGCAATCCCATTCCTTGAGCGAGGCGCTGTGCAGGTGTTGCGCGGGCAGTGTTGTGCGCGAAGGTGATATTGCCTTTGCGGATGGGGTCAAAGCCAAAGATGGCGCGCAAAAGTTCCGTGCGACCCGCGCCGATGAGTCCGCCGATACCGAGTACTTCTCCTCGGTGCAAGACGAGGGATGCGCTGTGAGGGAGAGGGTTGCCAGCGAGGTCTTTGAGATCGAGGAGTGATTCGCCCGGTGTGCGATTGGAGCGGGGAAAAAAGTCGTCGATTTGCCGGCCGACCATGAGGTGGACTATGTCGGGTATGGGGGTTGGAGCGATCAGGCCGCTGCCAGCTTTTTTCCCATCTCGCAGAACCGTGAATTGATCGGCGATTTCTTTGATTTCTTCGAGGAAATGCGAGATATAGACGATTGCCAAATTTCGCGCTTTCAGGCGTTGTATCACGCGAAACAGGCGGTTGACATCTGCGCGCGTGAGGCTGCTGGTGGGTTCGTCAAGGACGAGGACGCGACATTGAACAGAGAGTGCGCGTGCAATTTCTACGATTTGTCGTTCGGCTATGGTGAGGGTGCTCACGCGCGTGTGGGGGTTGATGTCGGCATGGTCGAGTTCTGTTAGCGCGTTTTGAACAAGGGCATGCATGTCTGATTTTTGCAATAGCCCACGTCGCGTGATTTCCATTCCGAGGAGGATGTTTTCGGCGACGGTTAGATGGGGCGCGAGGGAGAGTTCTTGATAGATCATGGCTACGCCCTGCTGTCGCGCCTGGAGAGGATTGGCAGGCGCAAAGGGCGATCCGTCAATGTTCATTTCCCCGGCATCGGGTTGCACGGCTCCCGAAAGTACTTTCATCAGGGTGCTTTTACCCGCGCCATTTTCACCGATGAGGGCATGGATTTCGCCGGGTGAAACGGCAAAATCGACATTGTCGAGCGCGATGGTCGCGCCAAAGGTTTTGCGGATGCCGCGCATGGCAAAGCGCGGGTGTTTGGGTATGGACATAGAGGATATGCCTGACCGCTTTATCGGACAAATCCCAACGTGCGGTGGATAATGTGCGGGTCAATCGCGACAGCGGGTTTTGAGTTGCGCGTAATTTGTTTCCCAAAAGCAGAAGCGAATGCGAGGAAGTCCGAGAAGCCAACCATACCGTCTGCATCGATGTCGAATCGCGGGTCAAAATCCGGGTCAGAACTGCTCTTGCCAAAGTGGGCGGCGAACAGGAGGAAGTCCGTGAAGCCGATCATGAGATCGCCATCAAAATCAAAGACTCCGAGCGTGACCGTGGGGGTGAATCGAACTTTTTTGAGGTACGCAAATAACAGGTCGAGATCCCGAGATGATTCAGCAATTAACACATCTGTCCCTTGTTGCTCAATTCTGAAGTCTGTGGAGCCGCGTCGTTTGATTGCGAGCACGTCTTCGTAGGCAGTTTTGAACTCTATCGCGTCCTGCTCCGTATCCCATGTCGTGAACAGGACGAGAGCGGGTGCGCCATCGCGGTGTTTGAGGACGACGTACTGGTCGCCATGCCAGCCTGCGGACTCTGAGTATGATGGGGTATTGACGTCAAAGGTGTTGAAGATAATTCTGAGTCCTAATTCGCCCAATGTATCCTGATCCAGTAATTCCCAATCTCCAGCGAAGGGTTCATTTGCCAAATTTGGAAGCGCGATTACTTCGAGGGATTCCCCCGCGAAGTATTTGTCCGGGTGAAGGATGTGTTCCGTTGATAATGGCGGATGCGTGTACGCGCGATTCACTGTTGGCCAGCCTCCGCGTCTCCTCAAGTGATAGACAAAGGCCACCCCGCGAAAGTAAGGAAAAGATAACTGTTCGAATAAAAAATTGGGGGTATTTTCAATCTCTTGAACAGCCTGCGGGTCGGCCTCTGCGTTCTTGAGGTCTTGTTTGATTTCGTCAGCCGTCGTGTTGGCTATCAGGTTTATGGCTATTTGTAGTTGGGGATCTGCTGGCACGGCTCCTCCAAGTTCTAAAAAAAGATAGAGGGTTTCGGCCAGTGTCGCATCACCTTCGGCGAGAGCCTGGCGTGAGATTATTTCATCGCTGTTCGTCGCGTCGCTGAGCAAGCGGTCGAGTCCAAAGTGCTGGTCCTGGAGCACATGGACGAGTTCATGTACGATGATTGATTTAAGTGTCTCTGAAGAAGATGAACGCATCGGAAAATTGACAGAGCGAGTTTCGGGATCGTAGTAGGCACCGATTTGGCCCTGCGTCGCCCTTTTCAGTGCTTCGAAGTCGAACGGGACGCCAGCATGGTGCAAACCGATGGCGCGAATGACCAGATCGTAGTTTTGACGAATTGTTTGCGGGACAGACTGATTGAACGCGCGATTTATAAAGGCGGTCATCTCCACATTTGACTGATAGCGTATCGTGAAGGGCTGGATAAAGTTGAGTGATCGAATTGACGATACCTGTGGCTTAATGGTTTCGCTCAGCGCGGTCAGGTCCGGGAGGTTCTGCGATAAGGCGATGGATGGTATCGCTATGACAATCATTACAAGTTGATAAAGTTTTTTCATTTTTTTTTCTTTCTGTGCTTTGAGCGATCAATGCGAATTAAGCGTTGAAACTATCGCATGATTCTCCAATTTTTAATTCCCAATTCCCTATTTTAGCCATTTATCCAGGTCTGGCGTCAATACGTCTTTGATGTCTGGATCGTTCATGTTGTCTTTGGTGACGAGGGCAACGCCGGTGTCAACGCGCTTTTCAACGGGTTGGTTTTTTAGATGTGCGACCATGGTTTTGACGCCGAGGTAGCCCATTCTAAAGGGGTTTTGCAGTACAAGCCCGTGGATCTGGTCGTTTTCGAGGGCTTCGACGAGTTTTTCTGAGCTGTCAAAGCCGATGAATATGACACTGCTGGCGAGTCCCGCGTCTTGCAGGGCGCGCAGCATGCCAAATGTAGTGGATTCGTTGGGACAGAAGATGCCCTGGATGGTGAGTTTGCCGTTTGCATCTTTCAAGGGAGCGAGCAAGTTTTCGCTGGCTTGATACGCGCTTTCCGTGGTGGCACCCCCGTGTTGATTTGATGAGACAATTTCGATGTCCGAATGCTCGCCTATCGCGTCGAGGAATCCCTGTTCGCGTTTCATTGTGCTGGCAGAGCCTTCCTGATAACGCAGCATGATGACTTTGCCTTTTTGATTCAAGCGTTGGGCCATGTCGGCACCTGCGAGGCGCCCTCCGCGATAATTGTCGGTGGCAACAAAGGAGATGAAGTCTTCGCTTTGAAGGCCCGAGTCGATAATGATGACCGGGATGCCGCTGCTTACGGCATTGGCAACGGGTACGCGAAGGGCGGTGTCGTCAAGGGGCGCGAGCACAATACCCGAAACGCCGCGAGAAATGAAATTTTCGACGAGTGCGATCTGGTCTTCGCGGTCGTCTTCTTTGAGCGGACCTTTCCATATTATTTCTATGTCTAACTCGCGCTGAGCTTTGACTGCGCCTGCGTGAATCGATTTCCAGAACTCGTGGGTTGTGCCTTTGGGTATGACGGCAATGGTCGTTTTTGCCGGCCCGGTTTGTTCGTTGGCACAAGCGGCAAAGATTATAAGGACCAATGAGATTAAGAAGCGGTTCATATCATTCTCCTTCTCGTATATCCTCATCAGAGGTAAGCCCCTCTCGGGCGATCCAGGATCTATCCCATTTTTGGCCGCCGATGAGACCGCCATCCACGACGAGGGCGTGGCCGTTGACAAATGAGGCGTGATCACTGGCGAGATAGAGGGCGGCGTGTGCGATGTCTTCGGGTTGACCCGCGCGGTGAATGGGTTGTCCGCCAGCGAGTTTTTCGGTCATGAGTTGATATGCTTTGTCGGATTCTTCGGGCGCGAGGTCCAATGCCGGAGCAAATATGGGGGTGGCAATGCCGCCAGGGCATATACAGTTGACGCGGACGTTGTGAGGTCCCAATTCCATTGCCGTTGTTCGGGTAAGGTGTATGACGGCGGCTTTACACGCGCTGTACACATGCGGACCATAGCCCGTGCGAAGGCCCGCGACAGACCCCGTGCTGATGATGCTGCCCGATCCCTGTTTTTTCATTATGGGAGCCGCGTGTTTGATGCCCATGAAGACGCCGCGCAGGAGAATGCTTACGGTTTTGTCAAAACCCCGCATGGATGTTTCTTCAACAGGTCCCGCCACACCACCGTATCCGGCGTTGTTAAAGAGGCAGTCCAGGCGTCCAAAGTGTGAGACCACGAGATTAATCATCGCTTTGATATCGGGTTCCCGTCTCACATTGGTGTGCTGGAAGATGGCGTTGGAGCCGAGTTCTTCCGCGACGGTCTGACCTTTATCTTCCTGGATGTCTGCGATGCCGACTTGCGCGCCTTCTTCGACAAAGAGGCGAGCAGTAGCGCGACCAATGCCGCTCGCGCCACCCGTGATGATCGCTACTTTTCCTTTGAGTAATCGTCGCGAAGGCGAGTTTTGTTCAGTCATTATGTTCCTCGGTTTCTTCTTTTGCCCGTTGCAATAATTCAGACAAATTTAGAGAATCTGCCCAGTGGTTCAGGTAATCCCAATCTAATCTGTCGCCCTGTACTTTTAAGACACCTGATACGTCTCGCCATTGCCGGTCTGAAACTTCGCCACCTCTTCGAAACCAGATCAATTTCTGTAACACAATATCCTCTGGCGTTGCCACGATCAGTTGAGCGTCGGAAATAGTTTGTGGTTGGCGACGACGCATTTCTTCGCGGTCAATTGCTTCAGAACCAAGTAGAAAAATATCTACCTTAATCATTGTTTCGAGATGGATAACGTTGAAAGAACTGTGCCGAGAGACAGCGCGAATAACGTCTTCTTCTTCAATGTAGAATGCGTTTTTTGTACTTGCAATTAGAGCTTGGATATGGTGGCTCTTCAGTTCTGCAACCATGTCGATATCCTGCGTGGCGCGAGGTTCTCCATAAATGGAACTGGCAATTGACCCGCCCACCAGGTATGGAATATCTAAGTTTTCAAAAATTTCAGCCATTTGCAGGGCGACGCGAAGGGGTTCGGAAATCACTTCAATAGCCCTCTTTGTGGGGATCCCAGCCAAATGCTTTGATCATGGTTTGCCGGGGTAGCCGCAACGCGCCGAGGCGAAGACGGATCTCTCGCTCATCTGCTTCGGGATACCTGCTGCGAATACCTGCAATTGCAAGGTCTGTACACGCCTGAGAGAGTTGTGATATTTTTTCGGCTTTTTCCCGCGGTGTCATTCGCCGATATGCATCAATGAGCAGACGTTCTACTTTGGGGTTCGTGTCACGCGATTGTGTTTTATAGGGCAAACCACTCTCCAATCGTTAGGGTTTTGTATTTCAATATAAGACGTTTTGTGCCAGACACACCATATTTGATAAATAATTATGGATGGCTTTTCATACTAATTTTACATATATTAGTATAAAATTAGTATGAACATTTAATATGGATGGACAGCGACTATGAAAAAACCTCAAACACCACCAGCTTTCGATGATCTGATGCGCGATTTGCAAGTTGAACGATTTCTGCATTTGATTTCGGAAGTAGAGTTGTCTGACTACCTGCATTGGGATCAGTTGCGATATCGAATACCTCCCCAAGGGCTGACGCACCGCGAGTGGTGGTTGGGTATTAAGTTGTACCGCAGGGGGTTGTGGAAAGAAATCCCACTTGTCGATTGCTCGGGAATCCCTTTTCGTTTTTTGATTATAGATCCCATTCCCGAGTATTTGCATCAAATTGATTTGGAAAGGCTTGGTTTTTCTGATCTGCACGAACAAGCCACCGCATCTGAGGTTTCCAATCTCTATTTTGTGGATTCACTGATTGAAGAGGCCATTACATCCAGCCAGCTCGAAGGTGCTACAACCACGCGTCAGGTCGCCAGAGAAATGCTCCGCATTGGACGTTCCCCTCAGAATCGCAGCGAGCAGATGATTTTGAATAATTATCTCGCTATGAATGCAATTGGGGAGTTGAAAGATCAACCTTTAACTCAAGACCTGATTTTCGATCTGCACCGCATGGTGACGGAAGATACACTGGACGATCCTTCGGGTACTGGCCGTTTTCGGTATGAAAAAGAGCTTATTTATGTTACTGATCCTAATACAGGTGAGGTTTTGCACCGTCCGCCACCTGCCGAAGAACTTCCCAATCGCATGCAGGCGATGTGTGATTTTGCCAATGGCAAAACGCCAGATTGGTTTATTCATCCGGTGCTTCGGGCGATTATGTTGCATTTCTGGCTGGGATATGACCACCCGTTTGTCGATGGCAATGGGCGCACTGCACGTGTACTGTTTTACTGGTCGATGCTACGCAATGGTTACTGGATGTTTAAGTTTTTGTCTATTTCGCAAATTTTGCGCAAGGCTCCCGTAAGATATAGCAGGTCCTTTTTGTACACTGAGACAGATGACAATGATTTGACTTATTTTATTTTGTATCAATTGCGCGTTATTGAGCAAACTGTGGATGTATTTCATCAATATATCAAACGCAAAGCGCGACTATTTGAAGACATTGATCAGGTGTTGAAAAATTCTGCCGTGTTCAATCATCGACAACGCGCACTTTTGAGTCACGCACTTCGTCATCCCCGCCATCGATATACAATCTATGGCCACCAGAATAGCCACAATGTGGTTTATCAGACCGCACGTACAGATTTGCTGAATTTACAGGCTCATGGATTGCTCAATACGGTAAAAGTTGGAAAACAGTGGGTGTTTACACCTGTTGAAAATTTATCACAAAAACTGACTATGTTGTGATCTGATACGTAAATTGAAAGCTGGAACTGATTCTAAGACAGTGCCATTTCCAATTTGTGCTTTCGTTTTATCCAATCGGGGAGCATGCGCTCAAGCAAGTTATAAAACTCTGTCCCGTGATTGGGGTGAAACAGGTGGCATAGCTCGTGGATAATGACGTATTCAATACATTCTCTGGGTGCTTTGATGAGTTCCAGATTTAATGTCAGGTTGCCTTTGCTACTCAGACTGCCCCAGCGCGTTTTCATATTTCGGATTTTGAGGGTGGGTTTACCCACCTCTTTTTTCTGAAAGGGACGCCAGCATTCTTCAAACACTTTCAAAAAATAAATATTCGCCTTGCTTCGGTACCATTCTCCAAGCAACATCGCGATATGTTCTGGCTCGTTATTAACCGTTGCGATATAAAAAAATCCATGCTTTAGCAAGACCTTGTCCGTTTCAGCCCGTCTTATCTTCAGCCGATACTTTTTGCCCAGGTACAGGTGGCTTTCACCTCCGACAAACCGCCGCTCTGGAGTCCGCGGGTCAAACTGTGCGAAATAGCGAATCTGGCGTCTTATCCAACGCGCCCGCTTGTAAACGCGACGCTTGATGAGACCTTTATCTGTTTCCAGTGGTGCTTTTACGGTCACTAAGCCATCTGGGTGAACGGCAATTTCGATAGACTTCCTGTTGGAATAACTCAGATGAAAGGGAATAGATTCGCCCGCGTATGTGATGGCATACTGAGTTTCCGACATTAAGCGGGTCTCCAGAATTTGGCGATCTGCATTGTTTGGCTGATCATTTCGTCCATCTGCTCTGACGATAAATCAATGCCATATACATCTTCCACCACATCGTAGAAGAAGTCATCCATCTCATTTTTTACGTCATTTTGCGCGTCGCTATCGTTCCAAAAATCTACCTTCCAATTTTTTTCTATCGCGGTTTGAATGGCAAGCGTTGTTTTTATTGCTATGTCATCGGTCTGGCTTTCATCTATATCAATTTTTGACAAACAAGGTTTAATTGCGCCAAAATACGCACAGGCTTCACGATTATTGCGAATCTCATCGGGGACATCATCGCGTTGTGTGTTTTCGACCTTGTCTCGAATATCGCTCACCTTTTGCAGATAATCCAGGGCTAATATCCGTTGCTGCCTGAAATCGTCAATTGCCTCCTGAATGAGCTTTGAGAATTTCTCATAAAACGCGGGGTCTTTGTCCATGTTTTCGGTAATCTTGCGTTTGGTCGCATGCGCGATATGGTCGGCGTTTGCCGCCGTGTTTGGGGTGCGATAAATGCCTTGCGCCTCTCTGACCATAGGAAAGGCGTTGTTATCAAAAATATTCACGGGGGTGTTTAATTGGGTGACCTCGTTTGCTTGAATATGCGTGTTTAGCAACTTTTTAATTTTGGAGTCATAGTCGCCGTAAACAATGGCTTCGGCGTAGCGCAGTCTGACGGCCTTTCTCAGTTTCTCAAAACGCAAGAGGTCGCTTTTGTAGCGTTTGAGTTGCGCCTCGTCGGTCTGCATAATGAACTGCTCAGATGAAAGCGCAATGGCAAGGGTCTTGCCGTACTCCGTGAGGCGTTCATAAAATTCCTCCCGCAATGCGTCATCGGATAGCAGGACTTCGTAGCGTTCTTCATCGCGAGAGTTTTTAATTTCTTTGAATATGTCCCAGAGGTCCGAGTAACGTTGCGGCAATTTTTGTATTTCTTCCTGGATGGAGACCAGGACATCGGCGAGGTCCTCTCCGTCAAAATCCGCAAGCGCGTCGTATTCGTTCAGTGCTTTGTCCAATTCACCCAATACATTGGCATAATCGACGACATAGCCAAATTCCTTATTTTCGTGTACGCGATTAACCCGGGCAATAGCTTGGAGCAATGTGTGTTCGCGCAACTTGCGGCACAGATAGAGCACGGTGTTGCGAGGTGCGTCAAATCCGGTGATGAGTTTATCTACTACAATCAAAATTTCTGGTTCGTCCGCATGTTTGAACTGTGCGATGATTTGCTTGTTGTATTGATCCTCAGAACCATAACGGGCCATCATTTTGTTCCAGAATGCGTTGACCTCATCTGTCTCTTCGCCTACCTCCTCATGCCCCTCTCGCATATCCGGGGGAGAAATAACGACCTCCGATGAAACAGCATTTATATCGTTGAAAAATTCTCGATACTTCAGGGCAGTCGCTTTGTTGGGGGCTACAAGTTGCGCCTTAAATTCGGTGTCCTGCCAGTTTACGCGGTAGTGTGTGCTTATGTCAAACGCGCGCATATAGACGGCCTGATCTGCCTGATTGAGTGCATCTGCACGGGAATATTTCCTTTTTAGATCGGCTTTTTGTTCCTCTGTCAGGTTTACCGTATGGCGTTCGAACCACAAATCAACTGCGTTTTGATTTTGCTCTATCTCCACATGTCGACCTTCGTAAAGGAGGGGAACTACTGCTTTGTCTGTGATCGCCTGTCGCACGGAATAATGCGGTTCAATAAGACCTCCAAATCTGACAAAACTGTTCTTCTCTCTTTTCATCAATGGCGTGCCCGTGAAACCGATGTAACAGGCATTGGGTAACATCTGCCTCATGCGCGCTGCGAGAGAACCAAAATTTGTTCGATGGCTTTCATCTACGAGGACGACAATATTCGCTGAGTCATCAACGTATTTTTCAGCAGAAAGTGCCGTATCAAATTTATTGATCAGCGTCGTGATGATGCCCACTTCGTTTTTGATGTGTTTGACCAGATTTCGCCCGGTTGTCGCCCGCTCCATGATCAGTCCACACGCCGCGAAGGTGTTGCCGAGTTGTTTATCCAGGTCTTTGCGGTCTGTAACGAGAATCATTCGGGAGTTGTTCAGTTCTGGGTCCAGAGCCAGAGCACGAGCGAGCATGACCATTGTGATGGACTTTCCAGACCCCTGTGTGTGCCAGACAATGCCGCCCTGGCGGCGTCCTCTATTGTCCGTTTGTTTGATACGCTTCATTGCGGAACGAACCAGAAAGAACTGCTGGTATCGGGCAATTTTCTTGACACCGAGGTCAAAGACAATAAAGCTGTAAATCAGTTCTAACAGGCGCTCTGGACGACACAGGCTGTAAAGACATTTGTCCTGTTCCGTGAGCAGTCGGTCGCCTGTGCTTTCAAGCGCGGCAAAGTGCGGTTGTGCCAGGGCAAAATCGCCGCGGAATAGGGCGTCTTTGTCTTCAGCAGAAAGGGATTTATTGATGCTGGCATTCACGTCGTGAGTAGAATCTTCCATTTCGTCCCAAATACTCCAGAACGCCTTTGAAGTTCCCACTGTTGCGTACTTTGCCGCATTTTTGTTTATAGCCAGCAATAACTGCGCGTAAATAAAGAGTCGAGAGATGTATTCTTCGCCTTGATTTCGGATTGTTTGAGATATGGCCTGATCCACATCTACATCGGGGCCTTTGCACTCGATTACGACAAGGGGAATGCCATTCACAAACAGCACAATATCGGGTCTTGCGGTTTCCATGCTGCGGGAGCGTTCAACAGAAAATTCTGCTGTGGCGTGAAATACATTGTTCGCGGGATTTTTCCAGTCGATATAGTTCAGGGTATAACTTTTGGAATCGCTCTCAATGGTTTGTTCAAGTGATGTGCCAAGCGTTATCAGGTCGTAGATCGCTTCATTTGTTTTTTGTAAGCCATCGTATTGAACATTTTTGATTTTCTGAATGGCGGATTGAATATTTTCCTCGCTGAACAGATACACCTCACCCTTGTAGCGAATGCGGTTTATTTTTTTAAGCTGATCACGCAAGATGTTCTCCAGCAGCACATTGGAGGCGCGACCACCGCGTTCTACCATCGCCTGGTCGGGGGATAGATACCGGTAGCCCATGTTCATTAGCTGTTGCAGAGCGGGTATCTGGGAGAGGTGTTTTTCACTGAAGGGGAAGGTAGGCATTGCTTTGTTCCTGTTTTATCCGCAGAAGGGTCCGCAGATGACGCAGATGGCCGCAGATGAAGGCAGATGAAATCCTTATGAAATAGATAGTTAGGTATTTTGAGCAAGGTCCAGAGGAAATGCCGTTAGATGCAAGGGTGAACGAGTTTTCTGGTCAGATGGGTTATTTGTTTATGAAAGCAGATAGAGCGGCATCGGCTCTACCGCAGGATACCCATAGTTCAGGAACGGCATGTAAAAGCCTTTTCAAGTACTCGTACAACATAGGACCTTCATCTTCTTTCAAATCACCCAATGCGAGTTCTGTCAGCCAGCTACCAACAAATTCTGTCCATTCGTCCAGTTGCGAACGGCTTGCAGCGGCTGCGAGGCAGATTTTTATGACTTCTTGTATAGATAACGCATACTCAGCATCATGCCTGTATCTACGTACAAGGATTTGCAATTCGTCCGCGAGTTTGGGACTTCTCGAAACGGCAGCAACCTTAGCCAATCCATCTAATATAACAACAAGCTCCGATCTTTCTTCTATGTTCGGAAGCCGATAGTTAGCACGCTGTAGTGCTTTTGCCGCCAATTTAGCATGGTCTGCGCCAATGGGGTAAAGCAAGACGAAATTTACAAGAGCAGGAAAAGAGGATGGGCCGACTTCTTTTGCGCTAAGTTGAGTTTCAATCACTTCAGAAACTTTGGGAGGCAACGTGTTCTGCGTATATTCGGCTCCCTCTAATGGTCCAGGTAACCACGTCTCGGGAAAATAACCAAAAGGTGAAAGGCTTTCAGTCTTGTCTGCGAGCACTAAATTATATATCTGGCTACCCGTTATATTCTGCTCGTATTTCTTAGCAGCGATCAATATGCGACCAAAGAAATTGGCCTTCATTTGCGAAGCCACTACAAACTCGGGATCCCAGCGCGGCTCCAAACGCATATCGACCAGCGATTGGAGGTAATATTGCTGTCCAAGATTGCTAAACGCCTCTTTGCTGAATTGATCAATATCAACAGGTAAATTTACAAGCTGACGATGAATCAAGGCCGCCTGTGACAAGGCTGCCAATCTTCTGTAAAAAGGCGGTTCCGAAGACAAAAGACGAGTTCTTGATAGCTCTCCATCCACGAGGCAAAATAATGCCGAGAGTAGATTGAAACCACTCGCTTGTCCATCAACATCATCGTCTCGAATTTTTTCAATGAGATGCATAAGAGGCTGTTCTATCTCTGGCCTTGATGGAAGAACGCGCAATCCGACTTCAATGGCCCCCAACTGCGAAATTCTGTCTCCATGTTTTTCCAAAAAATTGTAGGCGCGTACAAGGTCTTCACTGCTCAACTGATCGACATTGATCTCATCTGTTAGCGAAGAATGTGACGATAGAAGGAGGCCAAACAAAAAGCCATCATAAGGTCGCCACGCAGATAGTTGAGCAAAGAGCTTTCTACCACCACTGGCAGCATAGTCGCGAATGGAGCTACTTTTGTCATATTTGCCCACAAGTCTTTCAAAATATCTACGGGAAGGGGGAACCGGAGAAGATAGGCTAATTTGTCCGGTTATAATCTCACTGCTTATGGCCCGCATATTTTCGACTGGTGTATCGCGCAACTCACTGTAAAACGCATCAACCTCGTCATCTGCAAGGGCACGCTCCGAAAGAATATTACGCCATCGCTCTGATGCACTGTTGGGCAGATTGAAGCTGAAAATGGCTTCATCAAGAAAAAGCAGACGTGTATCTCTATTCGGGGAAAGTGCTGCAAGGCCGGGTAGAGGAAAACGCTTTTCGCCACGAGAAAGCGAAAGATTTGGCAACTCTCCTTTTTTGCTGATGTTCTTTAGCCGCCACTTTTTGCCCTTCGTGTTAACCACTTTCTTTTCTGTTGCACCGGAAAGAACCCTGCGAACAGCACTGTATAGACTGGAACGAGGAAATGAAATATCAAGATCAGGAAGTGTAAGAATAGCTTTCTTTACAAGACCGTAATTCTTTCGAAAATCCTGATCTTCAAGCAAAGCATCACGTATCAGCGGAGGTACAAATTCTAAAGTCTTCTGTGCCAATGCAAACCTGACGTGAGGACTGTTCATCATTTCTTCTCTCCTTTAATCAGATCCATATCAGCCATTTTCGCAATTTCTCTTCGGTACCAATCAACTATCCATGAATACAAATCGGGATATTGTTCTTTGAGTGGAGCTAAAACCCTACCTTCCACCCAATTCCAGTATTCATCCCTAACTTTCTGTGGCTCTTCGACCGGAAGTACGAGTGTCCATAGGATATGCGCGCTGCGTCCAGTCGTGACCATGTTATATCCAATTTCTTTTTCAAGCTGGTGTGTCCAGCCGCGAATATCAATCTGAGCCATGATCCAGTCTGAGCGTGCTCGGACATCTGAAAAATTAGCATCGATTTTCCACATGTCTTTTAGCACCTGGACGAAAGTTTTTTGCAACTCAACGAGCCAATGTGCCTCTTTTGGAAGCTGGAGCCAGGTACTCATTCGAATACGAAGAATGTTTTCTCGAATAGCTTTCAATTCGGCTGTCTCAACAACCTCACCATCCTCAACTGTAGAGGCATTGAGATGAAGAGCCAATTCATCCTCGCTGACTAGTAAAAAGATATATCCGGCTTGACGAAGTCGAGTCCTGTACTCCAGCCGATCTTCAGCCGTTTTAGCACCAATGGAGACCAGCGCATCTATGAGATCCAACGTTGAAAATACTGACATAGATGTGTCAGTATTATTAAAATTGGGATGCTGATTCAGAAACCGGTCATCTGAAATGATCGCGTCACAATCCTTCGACAGGGAGAAAATACCAGCGGTTGGATGGGGGGACATTGACTGGTCTTCTGGTTCATCGACATTGATTTGTCTGCCTATCTTTATTTTTTTCGACTCTATCCGTGAATTGAGGGCAGACTGTATGCGTTCTATGGCGTTCCTGGCCTCGCCAGAGATACGTTCATAAGAAATGAGTTGATTTGTTTCAGATACCTTTTGGGGTGAAATAATCGGTTTGAAGCCCGCGGCTTGTAGCTTTTCCAGTATCCCAAGATGAAGGAAATAGGTTATAGCCAAATCATCTAAATACAGTATTGCCCCGTCAGAAATTTCTGGCTGATCTGGCCATGGTTTCTCGTGGAGTTGCAAATAGGCGCGTGCCTTTTGTTCTTCATTCGCCATAACCCAGCCCTTCTGGCGCACCTTATCTACGATGGCCTGACAACTACTCAGCACGGTTGCGTGCGCTGTTAAGTCAGTTTCTTCCTCCATTAGAGAGGCGATACGGTGAACCGGGGATGGTTGAACAACAATGCGCTGTTTATCGTGTCCATCTCTCACCTTTTCCGCCTCTGCTATGAACTGTGCCAACTCGTCCCCAACTTGAGCGGATAAATCGCTGTCCGGTACAGTGCTTGGCGAGAGCTTTTCTAGCGCACCGGTAGTCAACAAATGGCTTATTTTATGCGCGTTCTGAATCCGACTTGGCTGATGAAAGGCAACCTTCTGTCTTTCATCAAAAAGCCAACCAAGTGTTGAATGCGGTATGTGGACCGTATCAAAAGCATCCAATGCCTCATCAAGCAAATTCAGAAAGCTCAGGGTGAGCAATGCGGTCACATCCATTCCGACCTGCCTATCAGTATTAAGAGATAGTGGGTGCCGCTGGCCACTATATGCGGGGATAACGTCTTTACTTCGTGGGTCGTTTTTCGATAGATTCGCCAAAGCAGGGAAAAGCATCAAATCGCTAAGCGACTTATTGGTACCTTCCGCTGCAAGAAACATCGGAAGTTCGCCACGTCGCAACTGCTCCCATATTTCAGACGCTCGACGGTCCCTATCCGGCTTTTGGTTCACTAAATCCTTCAGTGTCATCTTCCATATTGGACCATCGTCGCCAGAAAGTTCGGTGGCTTTGTGCATCCATTGAAAGACATTTTCGTCCTCCCACCCGGCTCTCGTTGCAAGAATGCAGGCGGCACCTAACACACCAGCATCATTTTTTCCTTTATTTGCTGCGGCAGATATCAACTCTTTTGCATGGGGTATAGAATCCAAATGAAGTGCCAGTTTAGCAGCATGTATCAATTCATGGGCATTTCTCTTGTCTTTCGCTTGGCACTCTTTAGCGACAAACGCAGAAAGAGAGTTCCAGTCGCCCAAAGAGATTGTCAGATAAATTTGTAGTGTACGGTATTTCTCATCATCCCAATCATCATTTAATTTCGCCAATTCGGAGCGAGCCTTCAGCAACTCACCGTTGAGGTACAAAGACCAGCAGTAGAGCATCTGCAGTTTCTCGGACTGTATTAAAAGTGTCTTATTTGATTTCAGAAATTCTACAAGCCGTTCGTTTTTCTGCGTGTTGTATAAAGCGAGTGCCAGCCCCTCCGCATGTCGCAAGTTATGGGTTCTTTCAAACAGAATTTCGCCATACTCGCACAGACCATTCCAGTCGTCTTTGGTTTCAAGTTTGTCAACGAGGATTGTCAAATCCTGTAGTGAATCTGTCTCTTTGAACTGCGCTTTGAGGATATTAACTGGATCAATTCCTTCTGCTTCGGAAATTATTCTACGGAATCTGCTTTTCTCTGCCTCAGAAAAACTACCTTTTATTTTTTTGAAAATATCGTTTGCTCTGTCAGGGAGCCCAGCGCGTGAAAGCATCTCAATCTGGCAAAGCTGCATTGAGTTTTTGTCAATATGGCTGGCAAGTTCGTCGAAGTGTCGATCAATGTAATTCGCAACATCTTCCGGGCTTTTCTGTATGAAGGCGAGAGCGAAGCGAGCAAATGCGG
>JAJDYX010000013.1 GCA_022824945.1 Candidatus Latescibacterota bacterium | reverse complement strand
AGGCTTGTCAACGTCTGATCGGCGCGCTGTGTATGGAGTGGTCTGAAGAGTGGATCACCGGCAGACGCTATCTGGACATGAGGTATTTGAAACAAAATCTCTGACCCCTATTTCACGGAGCTACATTTTTACAGAACTTTTCGGACTTGACCATTTTGCGAGATATTTATTTTTGATTTTAGATCAAATAATAGAGTGTATGAAGAATGGCTTAGCGGGTTCGTATTCTGCGTCCTGGTATTAATTCTCCCTATCCTTTCATTTGTTATGCCCAACACTCGTCTGTCATCGATGCGGTGGCTGGTGCTGACATCGGGAATGATTCTTCCCTCCTGCTTCATATTGCTAATATCATTCTCCAACGTGTGTTTTATTCTCGATTATCCTATCCGTATTGCTTCCAATCCAAGACCCGCGGATGTTATCGATATCGGAGGACAGGGAAGTTTTCCTCTGAGTTTTGATTTGGGTGCCGATCTTTTTCATGCAGGCTTAGCCTCAAAAATAGTGACATTCGTCCCCAATAGAGAACCCTATTCTTCCTATTTACACCAGACCCTTTCAATACCACCTGATGCCACTATATGGGCGAGGGGTAAGTCTAATAACACATTAATTGAAGCATCCTCACTCGCCAAATTGTGTAGGGACAATTCCTGGGATCGTGTAATCCTAATAGCAGACTCCCATCGTATGTTTCGGAAATTCAGGGCTTTTATTAAAGCAGGTGTTCCGATAGTTTATCCTGCAAACGTTACTGTTGATCAACAGTGGATGGCTCCTGCGAAGTTTATAGGTGTGAGTCAACAAGCCTATTGGGATCTAAATGGCTTTGAATGTGACTGGTTTATACTTATGCAATTTCGGCACAAGATGGTGATTCGGACATTGCACGAATATTTAGGTATCGTTTTTTACGCGGTCACTGGATACATTTAGCAATGCCCAAAAGACTTGTCCTTCGCCTTATCCACAGGCTCACCTCGTTTATGTCAAGTTAAATCATCAGATCAAGTTGTACTATATTGTCTTCCAGATCCCATCTTATACGATTGCCTAGAACAGGAGTTGGTCATGAAACAAGAATTGGATTTGGTGCGTTATCCTCAGATGTCTTCAGCAAAGTGTTCCGATGTAGGGATGAAGATCTGTGTCGTTGGTCTGGGCTATGTAGGGACTGTGAACCTTGCATATCTGGTTGAGCGTGGTCACATGGTCACCGGTCTGGATATCTCGTCGGAAAGGATTAATCGACTACGCGCTGGTGAGCCCCTACCGGAACCTGATGTGACTGACGCAATCCGTGCGGTGCTCAGAGATGGAAAACTTAAGCTATCCACCGAGTATCGAACGGCCCTGCCGGCTAGTAGATTACTCTGAATTTAGGAGTTAAATATGCGAATTTTGATCGATTTGGTTCACCCTGCTGATGTAAATTTCTATAAAGAAGCAATCTCAAACTTGAAAGAAGCGCACGACCTAATAGTTATTGTAAGAAAACGAGGAATTCTTGAAGATCTCGCTCGGGCTGAATTAGATGTGCCAATCAAAGTCGTTGGAAAACATTCCAAATCAAGGTTAGGAAAAGTGCTGGGCGGGATCTATAGAATACTTTATTTGATGATAGCGGGTCTGAGGGGATCATTTGATATTATGACGAGTTTTGGTGGGTTCTATGGGGCGGTCGCTGCAAAAGGCGTAGGAAAAAAGTCGATTATATTCTATGATGATCCCGAGTATCGGTTATGTTTTAAACTATGCAGAATATTTGCTACTCGTTTTGTTATACCTTCTATTCTTGGAGAAACTGGCAAAAACATAACGACTTTCAACGGCTATAAAGAATTGGCTTATCTCAAGAACTGCAAGATTTCAAAGTGTTTAGTAACCAGGATGGAACTCAGCCCGAAAAATTATGTCTTCTTGAGAATTACTGCACCCATTAGTTTAAATTACTATTCTCTTAAGCAAAATGAAGTGTACAAATTAGTGATCAAATTTTTTATAAACAAAAATTTTGTTGTCCTTCTTTCCCAAGAGCAAGGAGCAAGCTTTACCCCACCTCCGTCCCCTTTGGTAAGGGAGGTCAAAGCACCTATCCACAACTTTTATTCTCTATTATACTATGCGCGTTGCGTCGTTTCATCCGGAGATACTGTCGCTCGTGAGGCAGCTTTATTAGGCGTTTGCTCTATATATCTTGGTAAGAGAAATTTAAAAATCCATAATGAATTAATTGAACACGGCCTTCTGAAATGTCCATCGAGAGGGAATCTATTTGATGTCTTGGAAGAGTGTTTAAAATGCAAACCTTCAAGACCATGTTTTAATAATTGGGACGACACGACTGAAATTATTGTTCGCTACCTAGACAATAGTATTAACTGATCTATAGGTAAAATATGAATGCGTCGCTAAAGAAAAAGACCTGGAGGCAGAGGCTAACTAACTAAAAAAGCCGACGCGCAAACGGTCGGCTTTTTTGTTTACTCATTTCACCCCTCAAGACGAACTTTCCGGAGGAGTTTCAAGGCGATAAGCAGACATGACATTGGGAATCCTGCGGAGATTTTGCAGAAGTTCTTCGAGATGATCGGCATTTTTGATCTCCACCTGGAATTGGTTGTTAAATTCCTCGCGCCTCGTCTCAATACTGGCACCCACAATGGGAACACCGAGATTGGACATAACCTGTGTCATATCGGACAACAAATTGGTGCGATCCTGGCCCGTGACCTGGATGGTAGCGGTAAAAGTCTCTGTCTGATCGGTTTCCCAATCGAGCGCGACCACGCGACCGGGATCAGAAGACAAATTGGGCAAATTGGAACACCCCCGGCGATGGACAGATATACCGCGTCCGCGCGTCACAATGCCAATGACCGGATCGCCCGCAATGGGATTGCAGCACCGGGCATACTGGATCATCAGATCGTTCAACCCGTGAATGCGCAGCGCATCCGCATTTTTTTCTCGGCTCTCCTTTTGAACATCGCCAAGAGGCTTGCGCGCCGAGGGAAAAATCTGATTGATAAACTTGCCAATTGAAATATCGCCATTGCCTATCGCGGCAAAAAGATGATCTGTATCCTCTTGTTTCAATGCGTCAGCTACATTTTTCAGTTCCTCATTGCTCGCGCGTTTGCGCCGCTGTCGCAACTCGCGATCCACCATATCGCGCCCCAACCGAACGCTCTGATTAAAAGCCTCTTCGCGCAGAACCCTTCGAATACAACTTCGCGCTTTGGCACTCTTGACGAAATCGAGCCAATCGCGGTGCGGATGCTGGTGCGGCGACGTAATAATCTCAACCGTCTGCCCTGTTTCAAGCGGCGTAGAAAGTGGCACCATCTGGTCGTCAATGCGGGCACCCACGCAGCGATTGCCAACTTCGGTATGCACTGCAAAGGCAAAATCGATGGGTGTGGCCTCATCGGGAAGCTGAATCAGATCACCCTGGGGCGTAAAAACATAAATCTCGTTTGAAAAGAGATCGATCTTGAGTTCCTCAATAATCTCTTGAGGATCTGATGTCTCCCCCTGCCATTCGAGCATATTGCGAAGCCCATCTATTTGTTGATCGAGTTCCGACCTTTCTGGAGAACCCTCTTTGTAAAGCCAGTGTGCTGCAATACCCACTTCTGCTGTTTGGTGCATCTCGTGGGTGCGTATCTGCACCTCGATCATCAACCCGCGCGGGCCTATCACCGTCGTGTGCAAAGACTGATACATATTGCTCTTGGGCGTTGCAATAAAATCCTTAAACCGGGGCATAACCGGTGTATAGAGCGAGTGAATCATACCCAGAACGTGATAACATTCCTGGACCGTATCGACCAGTATGCGAATAGCCAACAAATCGTAGATATCTTCAAAAGCTTTGCTCCGCGTCTGCATCTTCCGGTTAATACTGAAAAAATTTTTGGGCCGTCCCGTAATCTCCCCTCGAATATTTGCTTCCACGAGCATTTTTTGCAGTGGCACGCGCATCTCTTCGATATAGGCCTCGCGTTCTCGTCTCTTAAGACGGATCTTTTTGCTAATCGCGCGATAGGCTTCCGGCTCGAGCCATTTGAGAGCCAGATCTTCAAGCTCCCACCGAATACGCGCAACCCCCAAACGGTGCGCCAGAGGCGCGTAAATATCGAGACTCTCGCGCGCCATGCGCTCGCGCGTCTCAGGAGGCAGGGGATCCAGCGTACGCATATTGTGCAGACGTTCGCAAAACTTAATAAGAACAACGCGCAAGTCATTGATCAAAGACAGAAACATCTTGCGAAAATTCTCAGCTTGCTCGGCCTCTTGCGATTGGAAAGACAGATCTTTAATCCTGGTCACACCGTCAACCAGATCGGCAATATGAGAACCAAAATGACGTGCGATTTGTGCGTGGGTTGCTGTGCCGTGCGCTATGGTATCGTGCAAAATACCAGCCACCAGAGTTGCAGTATCCTGCTTGAGATCTATCAGGATGCGCCCAACCTCAAGCGCGTGTACAATATACGGCTGGCCCGACTTGCGAAAATGATCCCGATGTGCCTTCCTCGCAAAATGAAAGGCACGGGTCAAGAGTTTTACATTGTAATCGGAACGGCTTTGAAGCGCATGTTGGAGAAATGCGTCAAAGATGGGATCATCTGCGAGGGATTTTTGGGGGAGTTTGGTCATAGTATCACGCCCAGGTAATTAATCCAGTCTCACATATCGAATTGAGGTCCTGATGGTGCGGGCGAATGCGAACTGTATAGCCCCATCGGCCGCTTTTTTGCAAAGGCAGGTGCCCCACAAAAGTATGGGGACGCTTGAGTATCATAGGCAGTGACTCACCCTGGACAATCTGCCCCTCTGCGCCGACCTGCCCGTGAAAAATTTCGACAGCCACATCCTCTACACTCAAATCGCCCAATGCGACATCCGCGCGAATTTCGACCTTGTCGCCCACATGTGATGTTTGAGCCTTGCTCGACTTTACAGACCGGACCGCGACATCCTTCCACCCGTGGCGAACTCTATCTTTCCATTCGGCCAGAGCACTGGCTCTCGCGCCATTGTTATCCGAGAGGTCTTTTGATCGCGTATGCGCCTTCAAATAGAACCGCTCGGTATATTCCTGCACCATGCGGTGGGTATTGAACTTTGGACACAACACGCGCATAGCATTCTTCATCCGGGCGATCCATCCTCTGGGCAATCCATCCACACCGCGATTATAAAAAAGCGGCACCGCTTCTTTCTCGAGAATATTGTAAATTGCCCGCGCTTCAATCTGATTTTGATACGCCGGATCGTCGTATTCTTTGCCGTGACCGATCTCCCAACCCAATTCCGGTTGATACGCTTCGGCCCACCAGCCATCGAGCACGCTGAGATTTAACGCGCCATTGGCAACGGCTTTCATGCCACTGGTACCGCTGGCTTCCTGCGGTCTCATGGGCGTATTCAGCCAGATATCGACCCCTTGCACGAGATAACGCGCCACACACATATCGTAATTCTCGATAAAAACCAGACGCCGATGGAGATACTCGCGCTGCGTGAGGCTGAAAATTTCCTGAATAAATTCTTTTCCCGCATGGTCTTGCGGATGTGCCTTGCCCGCAAAAATAACCTGAACGGGACGTTCTTCATTGCACAAAATACGCGTGAGTCTCTCGATATCGTGAAACAAGAGGGTTGCGCGTTTATAAGTCGCAAAACGCCTGGCAAATCCAATCGTAAGCGCATCGGAAGTCAGAACCTCGTCGGCACGCGCCATATCGATTGACGACGCTATTTCTCGCTGCAACTGCTTTCTGAGACGCTGCCGCGCAAATGCAACGAGGCGTTCTCTCCTGCGCTCGTGGACGCGCCAGAGTTCCTCGGGCGGAATGTGGTCTATCGTCTCCCACACACTCTGATCGTGTGGCTCCTCCAGGCGCCGGGGCCCCATGTAATTGTCTTCAAGGGCGCGCATTTGTTGCGAAATATGGGAAGCGATATGAACGCCATTGGTAATGGATTCGACGGGTATTTCATTCTTCGGCAGCCCGGGCCACAGCGACTGCCACATATTGCGCGAAACCTCGCCGTGAAGTTTGCTAACGCCATTGCGATAGGACGACAGCCTGAACGCGAGCACTGTCATATTAAAACCATCGCTGAAATTATGGGGATTCTCGCGCCCCAAAGCGAGGAATGCAGGCATAGAAAGACCGAGGTCATGCGCGTAGGATCTGAAGTATTTTTCAATCAGAGAAACGGGAAAGACATCGTGACCGGCAGGAACGGGGGTATGGGTCGTAAAAACGTGACCTGCTGACGTGTACTCTGCCGCCTGATCAAACGTGGCACCATTGTTGTGCATCGCCTGCAGGATGCGCTCCAACCCCAGAAAAGCCGAATGCCCTTCATTCATGTGGCATACGGTGGGCTGTATGCCCAGGGCATTGAGCGCGCGCACACCGCCAATACCCAGCAGAATTTCCTGCCGGATGCGCGTCTCACTATCGCCACCGTAGAGTTGTGCTGTAATTTCGCGGATGGATGGCGGATTTTCCATCAAATTGGTATCGAGCAAATACAGGGGTATGCGCCCAACCTGTACTTTCCATATCCGCACCCGCGCTTCTGCTTCGGGATATGAGAGCGTAATAGTAATATCTCGACCACGCTCATCGCGAACAATCTGGACAGGCAGTGCGTAATAATCATTTTCGGTATATTCTTCTTGTTGCCAACCATCATTTGTGAGATACTGATTGAAATATCCGTGTTGATACAGCAGACCCACAGCAGAAAATGGCAACCCCAGTGTACTCGCAGATTTGAGATGGTCTCCGGCCAACACCCCCAGACCACCTGAATAAATCGGCAGGCTTTCGGTAAGACCAAACTCCGCAGAGAAATAGGCGATTTGAATATCGGACGCTGTTTTGCCGTGGGTGGAGTGAAAATAGGTCTCGCCATCCATAAATGCGCGCAAAGACTCAGACACGCGCTTAAAATGCGCCATGAATCCCGGATTTTCAGAAAGTTGATTCAGGCGTTCCTGGCTGATATCATTGAGCATACGCACCGGATTGTGATAAACTGTTTCCCAGAGAATGGGATCGATGCGTCGAAACAGGTCCATCGTATCCGGATCCCACGCCCAGCGCAAGTTGTAAGCCAGTGCTTCCAGGCCCTGAAGGGATTTGGGCAGCGAGGGTTTGACAACAAATGTAGAAATTGGTTTCACAGAGTTTTATCTCCTGAATGTCACACATCTTCAACAGCGACGACCGCATCTGTTTCCCACGATTTTATCGCCGCTTCAATAACCATCTGTGCTTTGAGTGCTTCTTCACCCGAACCTTCGATATCTTCGGGAGATGCGTCTTCGAGATTTTGCTCTATCCACCGCCCAATGCGGCTTTGAAATGTTTCGTTGAACCCCATCATACCGCCGATATAGTCATAGCGTTCGAGTTCCATTGAGCGGCGGGGATGAAAATGCAGGCGTTCACAGGCTTCTTCCAGCACAAAGCGAGCATCTGATCCGGCGACTTCGAGACGTTCAAGACCATAAGACCCTCCCGGTCCCGTGGCATCGTAACTTCCGGTGAGATTGCCCACCGTACCGTCTGCAAAGCGCATATTGAGTTGCATATTTGACCAGCACACGCGGCGATTGCCATCTTTGTCCACGCCGCGCTTAAAAAAGGCACTTACTTTTTCAATATCACCGCAAAAGTAGCGCATAACGTCGATAGAATGCGGGTGCAGGGCGCGAATGTGGAACCACGGCGACGTTTCTCGGGGGTTATTGATCCACATCGTCATATTGATAATATTGATCTCGCCCAGCCTACCCTGATCAACCCATTCTTTGGCACGCGCAGCAGCAGGTGTAAAGCGGTGATTGAGATCAATACCATAGCGCAGATTTTGATCTCTTGCTTTGGCAACCATCTCTTTTGCCTCGTCAATATTATTCGAAATCGGTTTTTCCCCGAGTACAGGAACACCCGCTTCGAGGAGTTCCATCGTGGGTTTATAGTGATCGCCACCATTTTCATGACCGGCAGTCGCAACACTTGCCACTGCGATATCCAGCCCCGCGTTGAGCATATCCTGCACAGTATAAAATGCCAGAGCACCGTATTGCGACGCCGCGGCATCTGCGCGTTTTCGGTCTATATCGCAAACCGCAACGAGATTGCACTGGTCGTGACCATTATAGATAGTGGCGTGTCGGTTGCCAATCCCCCCCAAACCGACCACGGCGACATTTAATCCCATTAAAAACTCCTTTCTATCAGTTAACTGAGTATCTGATCTACAAATGCCGGGACTTCGTCTGTAAAAAAATACATGGCGGCAAAAATTCCGAAGAGAATATAGAACCCGATTACGGTGTACATAAGAATCTTTTTGCGCTTGCTCATTTTGGCACGCGACTTAGCTCTCAGATCGCTCGGTTGCTTGAGAAAAGGCTCTGCTTTATCCTCCTCCTCAGAGGACGCTTCCGATGGCGCTTCCGCCTCTTCTCCTTCTTCAGTAATCTCCTCCGACACTTCTTCCTCCGCCTCGGATTCTTCTGGGTCTGCTGGTGTATCCGCTTCTATATCTTTCTCTAATTTGGCTATATCGAACACATGCTCTATTTTTTCGATAAGCGTTTTGTCTTCAAATGGTTTTTCAACAATACCGTAAACACCCTGCTCCAGGAGCGCTTTGGCTTCTGCTTCCTCGACGGGAAACGATACCACAATCACCGGCATGTCAAAGCCTTCTTCGCGAATAAATTCGATCAACACATCGCCGTGAACAACCGGCATCTCGAGATTGAGCAACACCAGATCGGGTTGTCCGTGCGCGACCGCGTCAACCGCTTCGGTCCACGTTGTCGCGCTCTGTGCCTGATAATCATTGGATTCGAGAATCTTGACAATCCGTTCAACAACGGCTTCTTCACTGTCAATAGTCAAAATTTTGGTCATCATGTCCCCCTGTGCGTAGTAGGGAAAATATTCGCGATTGAAAGTATAAAACGAATAAAGTCCAATGACAAGGATTTTCCCTGTGCATGTCACATAGTGAGTTCTCTCTTGATGGGTGAACGTGCGTATAGTATATTGCAATGCGAAAAAATTAAAAATTAAAAATTGGGAGTCTTATGGAAACAAAAAGCATCGTCGTAAAAGGTGCGCGAGTACACAACTTGCAAAATGTAGATTTGACGTTGCCTCGACACGCGCTAATATGTTTTACCGGCGTTTCCGGTTCCGGCAAGTCGTCAATGGCTTTTGACACCATCTATGCTGAAGGTCAGCGGCGTTATGTAGAATCCCTATCGGCGTATGCGCGTCAATTTTTGGGACAGATGGAAAAACCCGAAGTCGATCAAATTACGGGATTGTCGCCAACGATTTCCATCGAACAAAAGACCGCCGGGCGCAACCCCCGCTCAACCGTGGGTACAATGACCGAAATCTACGACTATTTGCGCGTATTATTTGCGCGAATTGGCACCCCCCATTGCGCACATGACGACACGCCAATTGGGGCACAAACGCGCGACGGTATCGTAGATCAAATCATGGCACTGGGTGAAGGCACGCGCATTCACATTCTCTCTTCTCTCGTACAGGGGCGAAAAGGGGAATACCAGGACCTGTTTGAAAACTTGCAAAAAGAGGGATATATCCGCGCGCGCGTGGATGGACAGATCGCGACATTGACCCAGACCCCAAAATTGGAGCGCTACAAAAGACACGATATCGAAGTCGTAATCGATCGGGTTATCGCAAAAAAAACCATGCGGGGGCGCATAGGCGAAGCCGTCGATGCCGGTCTCATAATGGGCAAAGGGGCGATAATCGTCAGCGCAGAGGGCGAAGATGACCTCCTGCTGAGCACGCACTTTTCCTGCCCCACCTGCGGACGTAGCGCACAGGAGCCTGTACCGCAATTATTCTCATTCAACAGCCCACAGGGCATGTGTCCCGGCTGCCGCGGATTGGGCACGCGCTTTGCGATGGATATGACAAAGGTCGTACCCAATCCCGAATTATCCGTACAGGAAGGCGCGATTGCGCCGCTGGGCGTACCCAAAAACCGGTGGAAATCCCACTATTACACGGGCGTTTTGAAGCACCATGGCGCAGACTTGCAAACACCATGGAAACATATCTCGCCAGAGGGACAACGAGCACTATTATACGGCATAGACGGCAAAATGACCTTTGAATGGCGCCGCAGCAATGGCAGCATAAAACGCCACCGCGACGGATTTGAAGGTATCCTGCCACCGATGGAGCGACAGTTTGCCGAAGGACGGAGTCCCATCGTACGCAAACGTCTGGCGCCCTTCATGCGCGTGGGCATATGTCCCGCATGCGAAGGCACCCGCTTAAAACCCGAAGCCCTCTCCGTCAAAATCGAAGGACAGACCCTACCCGATGTCACGGCAATGACCGTCGATCGCGCGTATGCCTTTTTTGAGCACCTCAAATTGACCGAGACCCAGGCGCGAATCGCCGAAGACGCCCTGAAAGAAATTCGCGGGCGATTGAAATTTCTTCTCGATGTAGGTCTCGACTATCTCACACTCAATCGCACGGCACCCACGCTATCCGGCGGTGAGGCACAACGCATTCGTCTCGCCAGCCAGATCGGATCTGGATTGGTCGGTGTAACATACGTACTGGACGAACCGTCAATTGGCCTGCACCACCGCGACAATCGGCGATTGCTCGACGCCCTGTGCCGCCTGCGGGACGTGGGCAATACCGTAATCGTCGTCGAACACGATGAAGACACCATGCGCCGTGCGGATCGGGTGATAGACTTTGGACCCGGTCCCGGGCACCTCGGTGGCCGTATAGTCGCCGAAGGAACGTGGAAACAGATAGCGAGAAGAACCCGCTCGGTGACAGGAGCTTACCTCTCGGGAAAAGAGAAAATCGCCGTACCCCAAAGACGACCCGTATCGCATCGCGGCTTATGGATTCGGGGTGCCCGACACAATAACCTCAAAAATATCGACGCGAAAATTCCCGTCGGCGTATTTACCTGTGTCACCGGCGTATCCGGATCGGGAAAATCATCGCTAATTGCCGATATCCTCTACCCCGCTCTCGCGCGAGAATTAAATCGCGCAGAAACGGAAACAGGCGCACACCGCTGCATTGAAGGCATAGATCTCCTGGACAAAGTCATCGAAATCAACCAGCAACCCATAGGGCGCACACCGCGCAGCAACGCAGCGACATATACGGGTGTATTTGATCCCATTCGAAAATTATTTGCCGAACTGCCCGAGTCAAAGGTACGAGGCTATAAACCCGGACGCTTCAGCTTTAACGTAAAGGGCGGGCGGTGCGAGGCGTGTAAGGGCAACGGCGCAAACCTCGTCGAAATGGACTTCCTCGCCGATGTGTGGGTAACATGTCCCGTGTGTGAGGGACGGCGTTTTAATCGCGAAACCCTGGACGTAAAATACAAAGGCAAATCCATTGCCGACGTGCTGGGGATGGAAGTCGAAGAAGCGCATCTGTTTTTTCAAGCCATTCCCGGCATTCACCGCATTCTCCAAACCCTGGTCGATGTGGGAATGGGCTACGTCAAATTGGGCCAGCCTGCGCCAACGCTCTCCGGCGGCGAAGCACAACGGGTCAAGCTATCAAAAGAACTGTGCCGCAGAAGCACGGGCAAAACCCTGTACATCCTGGACGAACCCACGACGGGCCTGCATTTTGCCGATATCCAGAATCTTTTAAATGTATTGCATCGGCTCGCGGACATGGGCAATACAGTGGTCGTTATCGAGCACAACCTGGACGTAATCAAAACCGCCGACTGGGTCATTGACCTGGGACCAGAAGGCGGCGAAGATGGCGGACAAATTATAGCAGAAGGCACACCCGAACACCTGACGCAATCTCCCAACTCTCACACGGGACGCGCGCTTGGCGAGGTGTTGTCACGCACGCCGATTATATCCGGGAAAAACGGTAAACGAATCGCCAATGGCCAGGTGCGGACCATTGATGTTGTGGGTGCGCGGGAGAACAATTTGCAAAATGTAGATGTATCCATTCCCCGCGAAAAAATGACCGTAATCTCCGGCGTATCCGGTTCGGGAAAATCCTCCCTGGCACTCGACACGATTTACGCCGAAGGACAGCGGCGATATGTCGAATCCCTGTCCGCTTATGCGCGACAGTTTTTGGGACAGATGCCCAAGCCAAAGGTAGATCGCGTGGTGGGTCTGTCGCCCGCGATTGCCATAGAGCAAAAAGCCGCGAGCAAAAACCCGCGCTCAACCGTAGGCACCGTAACAGAGGTTTACGATTATCTGCGGGCACTCTACGCGCTGTTGGGCGATACCTATTGTCCAGATTGCGATGTATTGGCGGGCAGTCAGTCCGTACAGGAAATTGTGGCCCGCGTACTGAAAATGGAACGACGCCTCTACCTTCTCGCACCCGTAGAACTCGGCAAAGGCGAAGACTATACCAGTTTGATCAATCGCTTTCGCCGCGAAGGCTATTTGCGCGGCAGACTCAACGGCGCAGTTTTCAACCTCTCAAACCCACCCGAGATCGACTACAGACAGACTCACAGGCTCGAAATTCTAATAGATCGCGTCACCGCAGAAAAAAAGAACCGCAAACGCATCGCGGACTCCATAGAAATCGCCCTGGACATTTCAGGGGGCATTTTGATCGTCTCATCGCCCGACGACAGCGAAGAGACACGATTCAGCCAGCATCTCTCCTGCCCATCCTGCGGGCGCAGTTTTGAAACAATAACCCCCCAGCACCTATCATTTAACAGCTCTGAAGGCTGGTGTTTGTCGTGCGAAGGACTGGGAACGCAGCGCGGCATGGGCATCCACACACTAATCCCCGATATTCACAAATCACTGTCCGAAGGCGCAGTACTCGCCTGGGGAAAGGTAGAACCGCACACACAAATAGGCGACATGCTATCTGTGGTCGGCGAAGCAGCGGGCTTTGATCTGCACACCCCTTTCGCGCAGATATCAGCGGAAGGACGACACGCGATCTTATACGGCCTGGGCACACAGTGGCTAAAAACCTCTAAAAATCTCTCATTCCAATTCAAGGGCCTGTTTCCCACAATCGAGACCCTCGTGCGGCAAGCACCGCGATTCCGTCGGCTAATGGGTGAATTTATCCAGGATGTTCCGTGTCCGTCCTGCAAGGGAACCCGCCTGAAGCCAGAAAGTACTGCCATAAAATTATTCGGCAAAACAATGCCCCAACTGGTGGCAATGCCCATCCGCGAAGTGCGCGCGTGGTTCGATACAATGGTTCTGGAAGGACAGGCGCGCGAAGCCGCCGCAGAGGTATTGCACGAAATCCAGAGCCGCCTGCGATTTCTCGACGAAGTGGGCCTGGGCTATTTGAACCTGGGACGGCGAGCGCCCACGCTATCGGGCGGCGAGGCACAGCGCATCCGCCTGGCCAGTCAGATCGGCTCCGGTCTCACTGGGGTCCTCTACGTACTCGACGAACCGACAATTGGCCTGCACCAGCGCGACAACCATCAGTTATTGGCGGCACTGGCACAACTGCGCGACCTGGGCAATTCTCTACTCGTTGTCGAACACGACCGCGAGACCCTGAACCGGGCGGATCACATTCTGGACTTTGGGCCCGGTGCAGGGATTGAAGGCGGACGCATCGTAGCCGCTGGCAATCCGCGCAAATTAAAAACCAACAACGGCTCAATAACCGCGCATTATCTCGCGGGCGATCTGCAAATCGAGGTCCCCGATATGCGGCGAAACCCCGGGCGTGGATCGCTTTCTGTGGTAGGCGCGCGACACAACAACTTAAAAAATGTCGATGTCTCATTTCCGCTGGGCACTTTGACCTGCGTGACCGGCGTATCGGGATCGGGCAAAAGCTCGCTCGTCAACGACGTACTCTTCGGCGCACTTGCTGCCCGCGTGAACCGCGCTCAAAAAGCCTGGGGAGAACACGACGAGGTCCTGGGATTGGAACGCATCGACAAAGTAATCAACATCGACCAGACACCCATTGGATATTCACCGCGCAGCAATCCCGCGACTTATGTCAAAGTATTCGACAAAATACGCACGCTATATGCCAGTTTGCCAGATGCCCAGGTGCGCGGATTTAAAACCGGGCATTTCAGTTTTAATCACAAGCGCGGACGGTGCGACGCCTGTGCGGGTTTGGGCGCGCGCCGTATTGAAATGCACTTCTTGCCCGATGTGTGGATCACCTGTGAAACTTGTGGCGGAAAGCGCTACAACCGCGACGTAATTGACATAACCTATAAAGGTGCGTCCATTGCCGATGTGCTAAAAATGACAGTAGCCGAAGCCCTATCGCATTTTACCCATATACCCGGCATCCAGCGCTCACTCCAAACCCTTTTTGACGTGGGCCTGGGCTATATCAAAATGGGACAGGCATCGACCACGCTCTCCGGCGGCGAAGCCCAGCGCGTAAAATTGGCGCGTGAATTGGCGCGACCGAGCACCGGAAAGACCGTGTATATTCTCGACGAACCGACAACCGGCCTGCACTTTGCCGACATCCAGAAATTGCTCGACGTACTCAATCGCCTCGTCAACGCGGGCAATACCGCAATCGTAATCGAGCACAATCTGGACGTAATCAAAACCGCCGACTGGGTCATCGACCTGGGACCTGAAGGCGGCGAAGACGGCGGCGATTTAATTGCTTGCGGAACGCCCGAAGAAGTGGTATCTGTCACAGCCTCGCACACCGGGCGATTTTTGAAACATGCACTGGAGGTAAAATGATTCTTCGCATATTGATATCCGTCGCCTTGTTGGCATTGCTCTCTGCGAGCAGTGCTATAGCCGACCCTTCTAAAATTTCCTTCTGGGACACACAACGCAAAGGAGCCAATCAACAAAATGCACAACACCGTCCCGAATGGTACGTTGCGGCAGGAGAATTGGGATTGGATTATGTACGCCTCCTACCCGATGCATGGCCCGCCGAAGGCAGGGACTTCCTGATTGGCAACGCGGACAACTTCAAAGCAATCAACGAAACCGATCTATCCCTATTGATCGAAGCACTCGACGAAGCCGAACGCAACGGCATCAAAGTCGTCCTCACAATGGTCAGCTTACCCGGCGCACGCTGGAAACAACTCAACAATGACCAGGACGATGCGCGACTCTGGAAAGACAAAAAATATCATCTCCAGGCCTTTGAGTTCTGGCGTCAACTCGCCGCACGCCTGAAAACACACCCCGCCATTGTAGCTTACAATCCCCTCAACGAACCACACCCGGACAGGGCATTCGGCTTTGATGAACTGAACGAAAAATTCGACCTGTGGTTCAAGCGCATCCAGAACACGCCAGCCGACCTCAACCAATTCAACCGGGAAATGGTCAAAGCAATCCGCTCCGTAGATAAGGATACACCCATCATCCTCGACGGCTGGTTCTATGCATCTCCCAAGGCATTCGATTATAATCGCCCCGTTGACGATGACAAGGTCTTATACGCCTTCCACAACCCCGGTCCCTGGCAAATGGTAACCTATCGCGTCAATCAGGGCAGGTACGCCTATCCGGACCGCGTGCCCAAATCGTGGAACGGACCAACGGAATCCTGGACCATTGATCGCCTTGCGCGGGAAATGCAGGCGGTACAAAAATTCTCCGAACAATACAACATACCCGCACATCGAATCATCGCCTCGGAATTCTGGCACGACCGTCGCCTCGAAGGTGCGGCAGCATATATGGCCGACCTCATCGAAATCTACAACCAGCGCGGCTGGCACTGGGCTTTTTACGCATATCGCGGTAGTGGCAACTGGACTGGACTCGATTACGAAATCGCGCCAGGACAAAAAATGGGATGGCGTTACTGGCAGGCCATCGAACAGGGCAAAGATCCCGAACCTCTCAAACCGAGAGGACCGAACCCATTGTGGGAAATATTGCAACGGCAGTTTGAAAAAAAATGAAAAAGATTTAAATTGGTAGAAGTACTGTGTAACATCAGTGGTCTGTCAAAAAAATTTGCTAATATATTTTTCTGATAGACTGGATTGCGGCTTACACCCTGCCGCAATGACAACCGCCGTTCGTCACGCCCCTGCTTAAGGCGTCCAGTGGATTAAAGTAAGATACTTATTTGACGAACCACTACGTAACATCAATTCTTAATTTTTAATTCCTAATTCCTACAGCATCCTCAGGAGGATTTAATGTCATTGTTTTCACTTGAAGGTCGCGTCGCCATAGTAACTGGAGCGGGGCGTGGTATTGGACGTGGTATTGCAGAGGGATTGGCTGCACAGGGCGCGAAAATCGTATGTGCTGCGCGCACGCGGTCTCAATTAGACGAAGTCGTAGCCGCAATTCGGAATGCGGGAGGCGATGCGCTCGCTTATGAAATGGACATGAAAAACCTGGACTCCGTGCGCGGTGGCGTCGAAACAGCACTTGAAACGTATGGACAAATCGATATCCTTGTCAACAACGCGGGCATGAACATACGCGAGCCATTTGAAGACGTAACAGAAGAACACTACGACGAAATCATGGCCGTCAACTTGAAGGGCCTCTACTTCTTAACACAGGCTGTAGTCAAACACATGATCTCGCGCAAACAGGGCAAAATCATCCACATCGGCTCTTTGACAACGGACTGGTCCTTATCGCAAATCTCTGTCTATACCGCCACCAAAGGCGCCGTTGGACAACTCGCCAAAGCTCAGGCATTAGAACTTGGAAAACACAACATCCAGGTAAACACAATATGCCCGGGCTTTGTGGTCACGCCATTGACCGAGCGGCTCTGGGAAAATGATACAATGCGCGAATGGGGTGAATCCCGTCTGCCCATAAAGCGATTGGCAACACCCGAAGACCTGGTCGGCACAGCCGTATTCCTCGCCGCGCCTGCATCGGATTACGTCACCGGACAATCCATCTACGTAGATGGCGGCTTCATGGCCGGCGAAGCCTGGCCCTTGCCGGAGTAAGGGGGAACAATGGCGCAATATGACATTCAACAAGAAAACTTCCACGGACACGCCCTCTACGTATTGCGGGATATTGAAACTGGCCAGAGAGCCAGCATTTTGCCCTCTATAGGCAACAACTGCATCTCCTACAAAATCCCAAAAGGCGATGGCCTGTTAGAACTGCTCTATCCCCCACCTGACCCCGATACCCTGAAAGGCCGCGCCAGCGGATACGGCATCCCCATACTATACCCCTGGCCCAACCGCATAGACAGCGGCAAATTCTCATTTGACGGCGTGGAATACCAGCTCGAAACCCCTGCCCCGGGCGAACACGCTTCCCACGGCTACGTCCACGAACGCCCCTGGCGCGTGATCGATTCCGGCACCTCGGAAAGCGCGTGGATAACCAGCGTCTTCACATCAACGGACTTCCCGGAAATCGGCTCACACTTCCCCTTCCCCTTTGAAGCGCGGGTAACATATCGGCTAAAGGACGGAATGCTACACTTCGAATTTGAAGGCACCAACGTGGGCGAAAGCGACATGCCCGTCGGCCTGGGCATCCACCCGTATTTCCCCCTACCCCTCACCGAAAACGGCAACCGGGATACATGCACCGTACGCATGCCCGCATCGACCTACTGGCCCTTGCGCGACGACCCCATTCCCACAGGAGAAATCTTACCCGTTGACGGCACAATATTCGACGTACGCAAAAACACGCCATTGAAAGACCGGTATTACGACAACGTATGGTCCGGCGTCTCTCTAACTGAAGGGTGGAGCAGATGCGAGTACACCGACCCAACCGAAGGCGTCACAATCGCAATGGAAGCCAATAATGCATTCCGCGAACTCGTACTCTACGCCCCCGACACCCGCCCCATCGTATGCTTTGAACCCTACACCTGTGTCACCAACGCCTTCAATCTGCAAAACCAGGGCATCGACGCGGGTTTAATACGCCTCCAACCCGGTGAAAAGCTAACCGGAATAATGAAAATTGTAGGTAAAGCATGACCGACCGACTACAACAACAAATCGCATTTCTCCTCGAAATCGATAAACTCAAGCAAATTTTTCGACAAACCTATTTGCTCGACGAAACCCGCAAAGAAAACGACGCCGAACACTCGTGGCATTTTGCGATGTTCGCACTCATCCTCGCGGAATACGCACCCGAACCAGTGGATATCCTGAAAGTAATCAAAATGGCACTGGTACACGACCTCGTGGAAATCGACGCGGGCGACACCTTTCTCTACGACGAATCGGGCAATGCCGACAAAGCCGAGCGCGAAGCAAAAGCCGCCGACCGCATCTTTGCGCTCTTGCCTGCAGAACAGGGACGCGAAATACGCGCATTGTGGGAAGAATTTGAAGCAAAAGAGACACCCGAATCAAAATTCGCGGGCGCGCTGGACCGATTCCAGCCCTTTTTGCACAATTGCAACACCCAGGGACGCGCCTGGAAAGAGCACGGAATCACAGCCGACCGCGTCTTGCAAAGCAACAGCCACATCTCAATCGGCGCGCCCATTCTATGGAAGCGCGTACAGGAATTGGTTGATGAAATGGTCGCTAAGGAATATATTGATCAGAAAAAATAAAGGGCTATCAATGAATCACACAGTACACTATAAAATCGTTAGACATGATAAGAGGTGATCATAAAGTGAACTGGGATAAATGCACAGCTATCGAACGACATCCGGCCAAAGTGAGCGGAGCCTGGGTATTTCGTGGAACGCGAGTCCCCGTATATGCCCTATTCGAGAATCTTCGAGAAGGTGCTTCCGTTGAGCAATTTCTCGATTGGTTCCACGGCGTCGAAGAATGGCAGGTGAAAGCTGTTCTGGACCACGAAGCAAAGGCTCTGAGGGATCTCTGTGAAAATTCTGTTTGATCAAGGTGTACCGAGGCCCCTGAGACGGTATCTGACAGGCCATTTGGTCAATACCACCGCCGAGCGAGGATGGTCCACCCTGGAGAATGGCGTGTTGCTTGATCGGGCAGAAGAGGATGGCTACCAACTTCTGATTACCACAGACCAGAGCCTTCGCCACCAGCAGAATTTTGCTGGCAGGAAGATATCGATCTTAGTCCTACTTTCGACTGCGTGGCCCCTTATTCAGTTGCGAGTTGAAGAAATACAAGTGGTTGTTAATGGGATGACCCCAGGTGAGTATAAAGAGATTGAGATCTGATGAGACAACTTTAATTTAATATCGAACAAAGAATTTTTCGGCCAACGGGAGGAAACATGAGTCAGACACTCAAGGACTTATTGAACGACAGTTTTGACCGGCATGCGGAGCGCACGGCGGTTCGCGTATTGCGTCAGCCAGAGGAACCTGGCGAAAGAAGATTGCAATATGTGCCATTGACATATCGGCAATTGAAAATCCAGCGAGACCGATTGGCGTCGGGCCTGGCGCAACTCGGATTGGAAAAGGGACAGCGCATCGGGCTATTGACCGATGGTGGTCTGGAATCTGTCCTGGTCTTTTTATCTTGCGATATGCTGGGATTATCGGCAGTGCCCATCTGCAACAAACTGCCCGATGATCTGCTCGTACACAGCATCAACCACTCGGGCATTTCCTATTTGTTCACAGATGAAAGAAGTTTGGAACAGGTCAATCGCGTACGCGAGCAACTGCTCAATCCGCCTCAGATCGTCTTGACAGAAGGGCAAGGCGATAACGCACGCTCATTCTTTGAATTAACCCAAAAAGGCGCAGAATCACCGCCCCCAGACATCGCAATTGACCCCGACGACGAATCGAAAATCGTGTACACATCGGGATCATCAGGTCTTCCCAAAGGCGTGGTTCAAACCCATCGCAATCTCGTCGGCAATATCCTGTCCGTATGGGATACAATCAGCAACCGCGACCCCCTCATCTTATTCAAATCCGCGCCCGACTATCACACCATGGGCATATTAAATATCTATTACCCCCTTGCAAAAGGCTGGACATTAGACCTGGCTCGGTCGCCGGATCGCGTACTCGTGGATATTCGATATTCTGAACCCGAAGGCTTTTTAACTGTCCCCCTGATCTTAGACAAAGTATTTGGCAACGTGCGAAAAGAAATCGACGCTGGCGGTGCAAAAGGCACATTAATCGCCCGATCACTGCGCGCCAAACAGCGCATTACACGCGGTGAAGCATCGGTCATAGACCGCCTCGTCAATGCCACACTGGGCAAAAAAATTGTCGGACAAATCAAAGAAAAACTCTCGCAGCGCGTGGGCAGCCGCCTCGAATTGTTAATCGTCGGCTCCGCAAAAGCCGACCCCGAAGCCCTCGACTTTTTCCAGGACGTACTGGACATCGTCTCCTTCGAAGGCTATGGCGTCACCGAATGCAGCCCGCTGATTGCGGCAAATGTCCTGACCGGACAAAAAACAGGCACCGTCGGACAGCCACTACAAGAAGTAAAAATCATCGCCGAAACAGGCGAAGAAATTGCCCACGGAGACCCCCAGACAAAAACCTATAGCGGCAGCGGCGATGGCATTGGCGAGTTATGGGTACACGGCAACCACGTCATGACGGGATATCTCAACGACCCTGAACGCACCGCCGAAGTACTCGTAACCGATGAAGCGGGCAAAGTGTGGTATCGCACAGGTGATTTATTCAGCATGGACGACGAGGGATTCTTGACTTTCCAGGGACGCCTCGGACGGCAGTTTAAACTGAGCAACGGCGAATTTGTCAACCCAGAACGTCTCGAACGCATATTCGCGCGCGCTTCGCTCATCGAACACGTCTTAATCTGCGGCGATCAGACCCGCACATTTCCACTCCCCGTTATAACCGTAAATATAGAAGAAGCACAATTGCAAACAGATATTTCCGATCTGCCCACAGACGATGAAGTAGCACTGTGTACCCACCCCGCAATAGCCGAACGCATCCGCGAGCAACTGTTAAAAGAAGCCACAGCATCTGGCCTTCCCGCGCACGAACGTCCGCAAAAGATACTCGTCTTGCCAGACCAGTTGAGCGAAGAAACGGGAACCCTCACGAGGGGACTAAAAAAAGTCGTACCCAAGAGAATAGAAGAAATCTACGAAAACGAAATCGCCGCAGCGTATGATGGATAAACCCCATGCCAATTTTAAACCCCGATAAACTGCGGCGCATAGGCCGCGAAGTCTTCGAACGCATCGGCGCAACGCCCGAAGAAGCCCGAATAGTAGCTGACCTGCTCGTATCGTCCAATCTCGCGGGACACGACTCGCACGGCGTAGTCCGAATTCCGCAATACGTATCCGGAGTACAGAGCGGTCAAATACAACTCGGAACAACCGTGGAAATCGAGCGAGAAACCGATGCGACAGCCGTCGTAAACGGACACTGGGGCTTTGGGCATGTAACCGCAACAGAAGCCATGCACATCGCCATCCAAAAAGCCCGCAAAAGTGCCGTCGGCATCGTAACAGTACACCAATGCAATCACATCGGGCGATTAGGTGGCTATCCCGTACTCGCTGCGGCTGAAAACATGGCCGGACTGATGACCAACAACGGCCACGGCGCCGACCTCTCAATGGCACCGTGGGGAGGACTGGGACGCATTCTGCCCGCGAACTGCCTCGCCGTTGCATTCCCTTCGGATCGTGACTTTCCCATAGCCCTGGACCTGACCGCCGCAACTGCGGCAGGTGGCAAAATGCGGGTCGCTCTTGCCCGGGACGAACGCGTACCCGAAAATTGGCTCATCGACGCCGAAGGCAACCCCACAACTGACCCCGCGTCTTACGTTCACGGCAATGCCGCACTAACGCCCTTTGGCGAACACAAAGGATATGGCCTATCATTCATCTTCGACATCTTATCCGGTGCCCTATCGCCCGCTGGCTGCACCCGAAAAAATTCACCCGTAACGGGTAATGCCCTATTCGTACAGGCCATTCGCATCGATGCATTCCAGCCCATCGCCGACTTTAAGACCGAAATCGGGCGATTCATCGACTACGTAAAAGCGGCAAAAACCGCACCGGGATTCGACGAAATACTCGTACCGGGCGAACGCTCCTATCGCACGGGTTGTGAACGCGAAGCAAATGGGGTCCCCATAGAAGAAACGACCTGGGAACAGATTTGCGAATCCGCAAAAAAATTTGATGTGAAAGTTTAGCTATCAGCCATCAGCTCTGTTCGTCTGCGATAAATATGATCCCTTGCCTCCCATTCCTCCTGTATCCTGCTCTATCTCCTCAACCGCAGGCTTGACGCGCTAAAACTGCACCGTAACTCCTCTGTCTTGAAGAGTTGGAATGTGCGTATCGCGTGAGGTGGCACTCAGTGGGTTGCTCCTCACATCTACCCTATCTCCACTACTCAATCCCGTATTTGCAACCAATGGTGCGATGTCCGAGATGTTGTTTTGGCGAAGCCACAGCACTGTCAGGTTGGTCAAGGAAGACAATGACGATATGTCCGAGATGTTGTTGAAGCGAAGATACAGATTTGTCAACCCGGCCAAGCCAGATAAGGGTGTGATATTTGAAATCCTGTTGTCGGAAAGCTCCAGCCATGCCAGCCTGGTCAAGCCTGATAGAGGTGTAATGTCCGAGATGCTGTTGTAGGCAAGATCCAGCCATGCCAGCCTGGTCAAGCCTGATAGAGGTGTAATGTCCGAGATGCTGTTGCTGCCAAGGTCCAGCTCTTTTAGATTCGTCAAGCCTGATAGAGGTGTGATGTTCGAGATGCTGTTGCTGTTGACAATAGTGTTATCCATAACCTCGTAACCAAGATTCAGCACTGTTAGACCAGTTGCAAGCTCAAGCCCGGTCAAATCGCTGATGTTCGCGTTCGGTGCCTCAAGGCGCGTCAAGCTCGCCATCTCCGCAGAGGTGATTGATGCACCACTCGCCTTGCTCAGACTATCCTCAATAACAGCGCGAAGGTTCGCATCCGGAATGGTAACACCCGCTTGTCCATCACCGCCACCACCAGGAGGCGGTTTTGTCTCACAGGTGGTGTCAAACACCTTCACAAAGAGCAGAAAATCTGCCACATCGATTGCCCCACTGTCATCCATGTCCATCAGCGCGTTATACCCGGCATCCGATGACCGCGTGCCAAACACGCCACCAAAGAGCACAAAATCTGCCATATTGACCAACCCATTGTCGTCAAAATCTCCTGGACATAAGGACACGGGCACAAAGGAAAGCTCCGCATTGGACACATCCAGAGATTGTAGTGTCCCACCCGCCATAGCCAAAGATGCCCTTGTGACGATCAGCGTGTCTTCGTCGGTCAGCACACCCCTCACCTCAAGGTCTATCTGACCCAGATATCCTGTCCCGGGCACAGGCGCAGCATTGAGAAACAGCCCACTCAGCGTCGGGTTGTCCGATGCAGATAATCCGGAGAAGAGGGGACCCTCCATCCAATCACTGCCGGATATGCTGCCAATAAAACGGTCAAATGTCTTGCCCTGCAAAGCCAGTTCGAGAGCGAAAGCCTGGATGTCCTGACCTGCTGCATCAGGGACAAAAAGCTGAATTTGGAGGGTATCACCCGGCCTATTATCCGTGAAGGTCAGCACGCTGTTGTTCTGTGCGGGACTTTCAATCTGTGTATCGAGATGAAGAGGAAGAGACAGTGGATCAGGCGGCATGCCAGTATCATCATTAAAAGTGAGCGTTTCTGATAGGGGAATAGAAAGCCCTGTACTACTGACCCCCGTAATTTCAATGGTAAATTCCATACCCGTTACATCTGCAACTGTGGTAAAAGTGAGATCGACTGATTCTGGCACCACCAGTGGTCCTACAATCGGAGCGAGCAAGGTAAGTCTAATACCACCTTTAAGAGGACTTGGGAGAAGTCCACCTGTACCCGTAAGACTTACAGCAGATGCATCAAATGCTAAATCAACATTCAGGCCAGCCGAAGCGGAAATCCCCGGAAAATTGTTAACACCTGTTTGGGAAATCCTGACAGTAAAGGTCGTGCCCTGTCCAGAAACTATGCCTTCGGTGCCCCCTGCATCGGGAACATGCGTGAGCGACACACTCGGACCCTGTGAAGGCGCCTGACCAACAAACACAAACATCGCCAGGGCGATCATCAAAAGCAATTTCGAAAAGAAAGGAAACTTAGCTATGGGGAAAGAGACGATTGGGAAAGCATGTGCGGCAAACGTTTCCGGCAGATTCGGTGTGGGCCTGTGTATCATGTTCTGTTTCCTCCCTTTAAGATGCAAATACAGCGCAGTGTTGCGAATAAGGGGCAGCAAGAGCTTGCTCGTGATAATTCTATCCGGGGGCACTGTCCCTACAATGTCAAAAAAAGATAATTGCATAATTTTGCAGGGCAAGCAGAATATTAACTGATTTTACGCAGTATGAGCAATCAATCATCTCACCGGCACTATTGTATATATAACCAAAACCCGCTCCCTATTTCTGTCTTCAGGGAGCGGGTTTTTTATTTAACCGCGTTATTTTTCAGGAGTCTCAGGCGGTTCGGGTGGCGTGGGCGTTTCAGGCTCATCTATCTCTTCACCTGAAGACAATCTCAGACTGCCCCGACCGAGTTCAATCGCAACCTTGGAACCACCGCCATTGAGCTGACCCGTCACGACCTGTGAGGTACGCGACACACCGGTAATAGACAGAGGCAGGTCGGTCTGGATATTTCCGCGCCCGACATAACCGTGTACATCAACTGCCGAACCATCGGGAATGGTGAGATCAACCGCGCCATCTCTATTTTGAATCGCATAGTCATCGCCAATGGGTTTGTGTGGACGCACCGCAATCTTGCCGCCGCGGCTTTGTATCATCACGCTCGATTCGGGATTTTCAATCTCAATAGCACCCCGGTTAGTATGGACAGTAGTTGTACCAACAATATTTGCAAGATGCGTTGCGCCGCCATTATTTTTTACAACCGCATTTCTATCAACCCGACCAACTTTAATTGAACCGCGATTGTTGTTTGCAGTAAAATCACCTCCAACATGTTGCACCGCGACATCGCCGCGGTTCTGTTTAATCCTTATATTGCCCGACGCGCCTTCCAAAATCGTTTTGCCGCGGTTATTTTTGAGATTTGCTGCACCATCAATTTTGGGAAGCGTGATATTGCCGCGATTGGCTCGCACATCGAGATCGACTTTTTGGGGATGATGCAACTCAAAGTCGATCCGCACAGACCGAATCGGATCGCCTTTTTCCCGTTTGGGTACATTGGGTCGTACTTTCACAACGCCGGACTCCCGCTGTATTTGAACATCAATTTGTTCGGCAAAGGCATTCACCGCTTCTTCATCAGATCCCCAAACCGAGATCGTCGCGTCAATCTTGACCTCATCGCGATCCCAAATTTTTGAGGTAATATGGCCTTCTCGTGTCTGTACAGATAGACGATCAGATACCTGGATCGGTGTCGTTTCAACAAATTGTCGCACCGATTTTTCAGGATACTTTCTATCCCCATCTTCCGTCCATTGTGAAAAGGCTTCAGATGCCGTTTGCATCGCTTCCTGAACGATCTTACCCACATCGGGAATTGAGCGCGTGGCTTCGCGCACCGCGCGTTTGACTCTCGGCATGGCCTCGCGGATGCGCTCTTGCACTTCAACCTGAATATCTGCGCCGCCAGTGCGTCTGCGTCTGCGCTGGCGCTGACGACTTTCATTGCGTCTGCGTTGGCGACCTTCACTTTGCGGTTCTTCCGCGGTATCTCCGAGGGCGTCGAGTAATTTCACGGCGTCTTCCGCCGTTATTTTTCCATCCTGAATCATCTCGAGAACCTTCATGCGTTCTTCTTTCACGATATACTCCTTTCTCTATCTTTTTTTATTCTTCCGAGTTCTTCCGCAGCATCCTCCACTGAAATTTCACCGGATTCGAGACGGTTGAGAACCTCTTGTTGAGACGCAGCGGACAAATCTTCCACCTCGGACTGTGTTCCAGTTGCAAAACCGAGTTCTGCAATCACATCGTCGAGATGGTTGCGAATCGTGCTATAGGGCACGCGGAGTTCGCGCGTCATCTCTTTGACATTGCCGCGCAATCGGACAAATGTCTCGACAAAAGCCAGATTTTCGGGCGTCAGACGGTTAAAAATTGTCGGCTGAAACTCTCCAATCACTTCACATTCACATTGCGTGCAGCGAATGCGGGTGATAATCACATCATTCTGGCAGGCGGGACATTTTTCAATAATTTTACGCATTTCTCTCCTTTTTTTCATTTTAGACGCCATTTTATGTAAAAAGTTTCACAAAAAATATAAAATATTTCAGTTTTAAATGCAAATTATTTATTTATTCTAATTTATTTATTTTTGCAACATTTGACTTTTTGCGATATTTTCTTTCCTTAGTTATATCTATGCTAATTAAGAATTGAACTACCCCACTTCCAATTTTTAATTTTTAATTCATCACACAAGGCACCCAATGACACGCCTATTAATCGTCCTTATCGCATTGATCGGCCTGAGCACACCGGCTCATTCTCGCGTTGACCTCAGCTATTACCTGCCCGAGGGTACGACCTATAATCCCGACATCCCCACACCCGAAGCCTTTTTTGGATTTCAGATTGGCGATTGGCACCTGCGGCACGACCTCATCGTAAACTACATGCACACATTGGCCGAACGCTCTGACCGCATAGTCCTCACACAATATGCCCAAACACACCAGCAACGCCCCCTATTATTACTCACCATCACATCCCCGCAAAATCACCAGAATCTCGAAACCATCCAGACACAACACCGGCAACTCACAAATCCGGACCAGTCGCCCGCGCTCGACATCAACACAATGCCCGTGGTCGTGTACATGGGATATAGCATCCACGGCAACGAACCCAGCGGGGGCAACGCCGCGCCATTAATTGCATATCACCTCTCAGCGGCGCAAGGTCCCGCCATAAACAACCTCCTCGCCAATGCCGTCATCTTGCTCGACCCCGTATCCAATCCCGATGGCTTCAGTCGCTTTGCACACTGGGCAAACATGCACCGCAGCAAACAACTCATTGCCGACCCCGAACACCGGGAACATCGAGAAATCTGGCCGAGTGGGCGCACCAACCACTACTGGTTTGACCTCAACCGCGACTGGGTATTTATCCAGCATCCCGAAAGCCGGGGGCGGATTGAGACATTTCACGCCTGGAAGCCCAACATGCTCACCGACCACCACGAAATGAACACCAATTCCACTTACTTTTTTCAACCGGGCATTCCCTCGCGCAACAATCCCCTCACCCCGGCACGCACCTATGAACTCACCGCTGCAATCGCCGAACGCCACGTCAGCGCGCTCAATGAAATCGGCACGCTATATTACACACGGGAGTCATTCGACGACTTTTACGTCGGCAAAGGATCGACCTATCCCGATCTCAATGGCGGCGTGGGCCTTCTCTTTGAGCAAGCCAGCGCACGCGGGCTTATGCAAGAAAGTATTCACGGGCCCATCTCCTTTCCCTTTGCCATACGCAACCAGGTGAAAACTGCCCTATCAGCACTCCAAGCAGCCCGTGAACTGCGCACCGAACTGCTATCGCATCAGCGCGATTTTTATACCTCCGCAATCCGGGAAGCCGGGGCTGCCGCCATCAAAGCTTATGTTTTTGGCGACCCGGATGACATGGCGCGCACCCATCATTTTATCGACATCCTCCAGCAGCACCACATACAGATTTACGACCTCGCGCGTCCCATGCGCGTCGGCGGTCAGACCTTCCAGCCCGGATCGGCCTATATCATACCCACCGCGCAACCGCAATACCGCCTGCTCACCAGCCTGTTTGAGCGCCGCACGACCTTTCGCGACAGCTTATTTTACGATGTCTCAGCCTGGACATTGCCCCTATCGTTTAACATGCCCCTGGTAGAAATCAAATCGTCATCCCAGGAATTTATCGGCGACCTCTTGCCACCGTCTAAATTTCCTCGTGGCCGTCTGTCTGTCTTCAACCCGGAGATCAATACTTATGCGTACCTCTTTGAATGGAACGGACATTATGCACCGCGCGCACTCTACCGCCTGCAAGAAGCCGGCATAAGAGCCAAAGTGTCCTCGCAGCAGTTTCGCATGCGTATTTCCTCAGACTCGGAGGATGAGCACTTATTTGACTACGGCACCATACTCATCCCCATGGGCATACAAAAAAATGATCCACAGACGATTCGAGACCTCATGCAAACAATCGCACGCGAAGATGCTCTTGAAGTATTTGCCGTCTCCACCGGACAGACCGACAGCGGTATTGACTTGGGCAGCCCGGGATTTGTCCCCCTCGAAATCCCTCAAATAGCCCTTTTAATTGGCAAAGGCGCCGATGTCTATAACGCCGGTGAAGTGTGGCATTTGTTAGACCAGCGCTATAACATGGCGGTCAGCCTCATAGACGCCAGCCATGTGCGCGATATAGACCTCAATCGCTACAATACAGTAATCGCAGCAGGCGGGTCTTATAGCGACCTCGACTCCACAGGTGTCCATGCCTTAAAACAGTGGCTGCGTCAGGGCAATACACTCATAGCACTCAACAGTGCGGTTCACTGGGCCATCAATACCAAACTCGCCAGTGCCCAATTCGTCGAGCGAAAGCGAGAAAATCGCAGTGAACGCAAAGCTTATATCGACGCACCCAGCGATCGGGGAGCGCAGATCATTGGCGGTGCTATCTTTCGGGTCCGCCTGGACCGCACCCATCCCCTCGCCTATGGATATCGCAGCGATATCCTGCCAGTCTTTCGGCGCGGCACACTCTTTATCAGACCAGTAAACCCCTATGCCACCCCTTTGCAATACGCCAAACAGCCCTTGCTCGCGGGTTATATCTCTGAACAAAACCACAATTACATCGCCGAAACCGCATCCACTCTCGTCGCCAAACAGGGCAATGGCCGCGTCATACTCATGCTCGACAACCCCACCTTCCGCGCCTATTGGTACGGCACCCAAAAACTCTTTGCCAACGCCCTCTTCTTCGGTCCCACCATCAGTCTTAGCACATTAGGCGAGTAACAGGCGCGTTCCACCTTGCCCAAAATAAAAGAGCACTGATTCTTAGAACCAGTGCTCTTTTGTTTTATCCGCATCAGGGCTTTTGTTTTCACCGTTGAATATCATGGCGCGTGGCATCTTTGGGCACGGGCAAAACAAAATCTTCGTCGGACAGACCTGTATTAATGGCGCGCGATTTGATCTGAATGAGCATCACATCCTCACCTTGCTGAATCTCGATGCGACGGGGCAAAAAAAAGCCATCGTCCCTGTGATAATCAGACAGAAGGCGCGCCGATACGAGTTGCCCATCGGCATTATAAACTCTTTCTTCGCGCAAAAAGCCCGTGCTCGCTTCAATCCAGAGACGGCGCAAATAGAGATCGTGTTGCAATTCGAGAAAAAGATTTTCCTTCCCGGGTTCAAAACGCACCACACGGGAGGCATCTATGGGGGAGATATTGGGCAAACCGAGAATGGCGCGATCATACGCATAATAGGACAAATCAACATCCGTGAGCACATAGAGCACATCTTCGGGATTGCCCACGAGATAGCGATTCTCGCGAGGCAGGTGAACGTGTAGCGTATCATTTTGGGCACGCGCGGCCATGACCACAGTGCCGAAACCGCCGACGACGAGTTTGAGATCCGAAGGGAATCGATGGCGCACAAGCGCAGAAGCCCTGCGCTCGCGCACCCCATCAATCGTGAGGTCAACGCTGGCGCGAACCTCCTGATTGTGCAAACTGTCGTAGCGGGTAGCGATGAGATGGAAAAATTCGGTTGAAGAAGTAACAGGCGGCAAAAGAGCGGGACGATTGGCGACACAGCCAGCGATTAAAAGAAAAACAACAAGTAGGAATCTATAATTGCGCATTGGGCATTTGGGATGCGGGGCGGGATGAACTGCTGGCGCAGTTGTACACCGCTCCGTCTATTCGGAAAAACTGGCATCTTTGGAAAGATTTTTGAATTTTTCCCGCAGAGTCTGGTTATCGGGATCAAATTCTATAGCGCGTTCATAATGGTGGCTTGCGCGGGAGAAATCGCCCATTTTGTGCGCTGTGTCTCCCGCGTGCTCGTGGATGACCGCGAGATTTTCGCGCAAGCCATCTACGATCGGGGAATTGGGATTGGTTTGGCGAAGGGTTTCTTCCTCTACGGTAAGTGCGCGGTCCAGCCAGCGCGCAGCGTTTTCGTATTGTTTGAGCTGATAATAGACCCAGCCGAGGCTATCGAGATAAGCACCGTTCTCAGGGTCATTTTTCAGAGCGCGTTCAATTAACTTTTTCGCTTCAGTGAGGCGTTCGCCGCGCTCGGCGAGCATATACCCCAAATAATTGCTGGCCTCTGCGTGATCCTGGTCCAGTGCCAAAAGACGTTGAAATATTGCGACAGCGCGATCGAACTCTCCCGCCCGTTCAAGACTGCGCCCCAGATCAAAGAGCACATGCTCGAGAAATTCGGGATTGTCTTCCGTATCCGCAATAAGTGGCTCCAGCAGAGGAATGGCTTTTTCCCAGTTGCGATCAAAAAGATATGTACGCGCCAGTTCGTAGCGAAAACCCGTGTGTTCTGGCCTCGCGTCAACAGCCTGTTGATAGATATTGCGCGCACTGGCAATTTCGTCCTGCCGCAAATAAACGCGGGCGAGGTCAAACGCGATTTGATCGTAATACTCGCTTTCAGAGCGCGTATCCCGATGGAGCTTTTCCAAAATCTGTTGCGCGCTTGCCCAGTTTTCTTCAACTCTGTAAGAACGGGCTATGCCGAGATGATATTCGGTCTTTTCACCCTGCAAGTTGGCGTGGCGATAGGTTTTGCGCGCCTCAGCCGTACGATTGACATCGAGCAACAGACCGGCTTTTGTGCCCAGCAAGGTCTGATTTTCGGGATCGGTTTGCAACTGGTGATTGAGAACGCGTTCGGCCATATCGGCAAATAGCATTTTCTCGTCGTGATCGTGACGGCCCCTCACCATTCTGAGAAGCACATTGCCCAACCGATTGACCAGGTGGGTGTCTGGTGCTTCAAGAAGGCGATTTAGATGGTGTTTGTGGGTGTAAATATGTACTAATTGAACCCAAACAGGAACAGTCTGCTTGGTAACGTTATAATCTTGCCGCGCGATTATCCGCCGAAAATTTTGCTCGGCAGATAGTGTATCGGCCAGAGAGAGCTGTGTTATGCCCAGTTGAAAAAGGAGATCGTCGTTATTGGGATCATCTTCGAGGATATCGAGATAAATTTGCGCTGCTTTGTCAAATGCGCGCAGCCGGTGGTAGTTTTCAGCGGCAAAGAGCTTTTCCCGCGCGCCCTGTCCTGGAATAGCAACAATGCTATCGAGCACTGTTATGACTTTACTGTGCTGCCCCCGGGCATTGTAAATTTGGAGAAGTTGATTATAAGCACTCAGGTCTCGCGGCGCGAGTCGCACAATAGTATTTAACTGGTCAATAGCTGTGGTGGTGTCGCGCAAGCCCCGGCTGAGAGCGTGATAATAGAGCCAGCGGGTCTGCACATTTTTGGGATCTATTTGAACGGCCCGCCGCGCGGGTTTGACCGCATCTTGAAACCGCCGAACAGCATTGAGATTGCGAGCCAGCGCGCTGTAAAGCGTCGCAGAGGTCGAATCGTACTGCACAGCAGCTCGCAGTTCGGAAATAGCCTGATCGCGTTGGCCTGCGGCTTCTGCAAATCGCGCCCGCAAAAAGTGCGTAACTGCCTGGGGATGTGGAGGTATTTTCTTTGGTACAGACCGCAAGCTAATTTGCGGTTGCTGTGCTGTTGCACAGCCGACGAGCAATGTGAGCAAACATAAGAATGTGTAACGCATGATCGTTAATCCCCAGGTGGACGAATTTTTGATTTGGGTTTTTTGAACTCCCACATCAGTTCGCTACGGCCAAAATCGGTTTCGTGAGACTGCACGATGAGTTTGATGTACTTTGTCTGATCTGAAACAACCGGTGTTTTCATAACCGTATGCGCGGAAAAATAAAGTATAAGCAATTTTTCATTGCCCACATAAGTAATATTCGCGGGCGGCTCTGCAAAATAGCGCACTTTTTCACCGGGCGTATAAGTGGGAGAAATATACGTACCAAATACATCCGTAACTTCCATTTCTCTGCCCGGTACAGAAACCTGTAGCGCTTCGAGTGGATAAAATGCCCGTTCTTCAATTTTGTCGGGTTCGTACCCGATCTCTTCGCTGTCTTCGAGATAAATTGTCCAGCGACCAAGATCGAGATACGCTTTGTCGTAGATGGTATTGAATTTTAAGCGAATTTGAATATCGTCATCGAGTTGGTTTTGGCTGGCATACGCATCCCATGTCTGGACAGAAATGCTATCGGGACCGTAGTGGGTTTGCAACATGTCAAACTCTGAACGCACGAGATCCGGGACGTACAGCGTTGCTGATATAAGCAGTGGGGAACGCACGACGCGATAGCGTTCGGAAACGTTCAACTCTCGGAATTGCAAATCGGGATGTTCGGCAATACTCGGTGCCTGCGACAAATTATCTATGGGACGCACCGAGGGAATAAAGCTACGCACAGTCCATACCTTGAGCAATTGGGGATATGTCCAGGTGTTATCCGGATCGGGTTCTGAAGGCAGGCTGAGCTTATAGACCTCTTTTTTTCCCGAAAACTCCGGAAAAAGCGGAGAGTTTTGAACGTGGTAATAGGGATGTTGCGCAATGGGAATGGCAAAAACATCGCCTTTGTTGATGAGTTTATCCAGGCGTTCAATTTGCTTACTATCGAGCGCAGTTTTGAGCGCATCAAACACGACACTCGCACTGTCATTAGCACTCTGGCGCAGACTTCTCAGATCTTTGAGTTTGGGGATATAGCCCTGCCACAAAAGGGCTTCATTGGTACGGCGTGCGCGTTCGGTTTGATATTCAATCACGACATCGCGAAGTGCGGAAACGTGTTTGGCAATATGTTCTTTCTGATCGCCCTTCGCCTTGAGGTGTTTGCTCAATCGATCCGCTTCAAGCAGATCCTTCGTATTGGCACCCCAGGCAGTCTGGAACGCGAAAAGTAAAACCGCGACACTAGCTCGGAAAAACATGATATATGCCCGTGTTGTTCTTATTTGACAGACTGGATTGCGGCTAAGCATGTCCCCGCATGCTTTAAGCGGGGAACCTGCCGCAATGACAATCGTCACTCCTGCATGCTTTAAGCAGGAGTCCAGGATGGGTGGGGAACTGATCGCTTTAAAATCAACCCTCTATTTTAATGTTTGAATGCCCAAAAGGTTCAAAATTGCGTCTATCTCCTCCCGCGTCTTTTGGGACGATCATTTTGCGCATGTGACAAAAGGTGAAAGTCTATCCGCAGGCGTTGCCGGTCGAGTTGCGCGAGTTGTACCTGAACCGAATCCCCGAGTCGGAAAATCGTTCCCGTGGATTCGCCAATGAGAGCACCTTGCAACTCGTGGTAAATATAATAATCATCGTAGAGATATTTTACGTGAACCAGACCCTCAATGAGTACATCATTGAGTTGAACAAAAAAACCAATAGAACGCACATCGACAATAACGGCATCAAAACACTCGCCCATCTTATCTTTCAAATAGAGAATTTGCATAAGCCGAATAGCATCCCACTCGGCCTGTTGCGCGGCGATCTCGCGTTGCGTCGCTAGATCGCCAATATCGGGCAAGAGGCGTGCCCGACGCGCCATCTGCCCGGGCGTGATCGCATCGTTAATCGCATCGCGCAAAGTGCGGTGAAGAATTAGATCGGGGTAGCGTCGAATGGGCGATGTGAAATGCGTATAAGTATCGCAAGCCAACCCAAAATGACCGACATTGTCGGGCGTGTACACAGCCTTCTTCATTGAACGCAACAGGCGATGGCTCAAAATATGACCGATCGGCTCATCCTTGAAATTTGCGAGAAACGCCTGGATGCTATCTATCCGCGAAGGGTTGGAAAGACGATACCCCAGTGTTTTTGCCAGATCGCAAAATGCGGCGAGTTTTTCACCGTCGGGCGGTTCGTGGACGCGATAGAGAATTGGGACGCCGCTATCGGCCATGCGCCGCGCGACAATCTCATTAGCCAGAAGCATAAATTCTTCAATAAGACGATGACTATTCAGACGGGCGCGGGGACGAATGTGAACAGGATAGCCCTGATCGTCGAGAATAATACGAGGTTCGGGAATCTCAAAATCAATCGTACCCCTTGCCAGGCGTTTCTCCGTCAGACGACTTCTCAGAGCCTCCATATGCATGAGAATGTCGGCATACGGTTCAGCGGGATTACCCGTGTATCTATCGCGGTCGAGCACCTGCTGAACCTCTCCATAAGACAGACTCGCGCGGCTGCGTATAACCGTCTCTGCAATCTGGGCGTCAATCAACTCACCTCCGGAGGTAATCCGCGCCAGAATACTCAGAGCAAGGCGATCTTCACAGGGCTGTAAAGAACAGATATTTGCCGAGAGTTTCTCCGGCAACATAGGAATAACGCGATCGGGCAAATACACACTGCTGCCGCGTGCGAGGGCTTCGTGGTCGAGAGACGAACCTTCGGGAACATAGAAGCTGACATCGGCAATATGAATGCCCAGACAATAGGTCTGATCATCGAGAACCTGAAGCGATACGGCATCGTCGTGATCGCGCGCATCGGCTGGATCAATCGTAAAACAGACCAAATCGCGCAAATCGAGGCGACGGTCAATTTCCTCTGTGGGAATACCTTCGGGAATCGCTTCTGTAGCATCGAGAACATGTTGAGGGAAATCGAGAGGAAGACCGAGTTTTTTGATCAGAATAAGGGTCTCAATACCCGCATCGTCCGCATTGCCCAGAACTTCGATAATCCGCCCATCGGGATGGGCATTGGGTGAGGAATATTTAAGGCGAACAACCACCTTTTGCCCCGCCTTAGCACCACAGGTCAGGTCATCGGGGATATGAACGCGCGCGCGGATACGCGGATCGTCGGAAGTGACGAGAGAAACGCCGTCATACGTACCCACCATTGTTTGCTCTGCGCGTTCCACAATGCGAATCAACTCGCCTTCTGCGCGATCGCTGCCCTGTGCCTTGCGCGTAAGGCGCGCCACAGCGCGATCCCCATGTCGCGCACGCCTCATGTATCTCGCACCAATAAAAATATCTGCGCCCCCATCTTCGGGCGCAAGCAGACCATATCCACTGGCCTGGACACTGATGCGACCAACGACGAGATTGTGTTCAGACGGAATGCCGTAACGGCTGCGGCGCAACTTTACGAGGTCACCATCGCGCACCATGCGGCGAATCAGGCGGCGAAAATCTGAATAAGCCCGATCAGAGACGCGAAGCGCGCGAGCAAGTTCCCTGATCTTGCGCGGACGCCTGTGTTGTTGGCGCACAAAATTCAGTACCTGATCGCGAGAGACAGACATATTTTCTATAGGAGCCAATAGCTGACAAACAGGCGGGAGATATGGTGGCGGTGTTTGAGCGAAATCATTATACTGCTGTGGGTAACGCAAGGCAAATATACAGAAAGGGTGCGAAAAAGCAATGCAAAACCTCTACCGGCTAATCGCAATAGCTCTCCTGTGCTTTGGGGGATGCGCCGCGCAATATGTTCTCGCACCCGACGGGGAATACGATTATCGCGTCCCCATTGGGCGGGGTGATGCCCGGGCCGGATTTGAAACCCTATTTGCTTCCACCGTAAAAGTCGTGTGGACACCCCAATATACCAACATATTTTACACACATGATATGAGAAACGACAGAGGCTTATTGCTCCATTTGCCTTTAAGAGATGAAAACAGCCCAACCGGCTATCGGCTATTGCGAAATGGCATCCGCGAAACCGTCGATTCTTATTCCAAAGTGGGCACTGCGCTCGTAATTTCGCGACAATCCGTGGCCAATCAATACAATGTGGCAGTTGCACTGACAAATGCACATCTGGTAACAGCACCGGATACCATTCGGTATTTCATGCGGGACGCCCGGGGCATGGAAACAAAGGTACTCGAACGGATCTCCATTAAAACCAGTACCTCATTGCACGTGGTCAATCGCGATGGCGAACGCATCTCTGCAAAAATCGTGCGCCTCGATCCCGAAGCAGACCTATCTTTGCTCAAACTCAATATCCCCCATTTGATGAAAAAACCATGGCCTTTTTTGCTGCGGCTGGGCAAGACATCGGATCTACAATGGGGCAATTTTGTCTATATCGCAGGTCATCCAAAAAATAAGATGCATCTCACTGCGGGCACCGTGAGTTTGGACGAGGACAAAGATCGGTTTTTTGTCGATGCGCCCATCCGTGCAGGCTACAGTGGCGGACCTGTGGTTGCCGTACGAGATGGCTTGCCCAATTTTGAACTCGTGGGCCTTTGTCGGGGAGCCACAACAGAAACATTCCGCTTATTGGTGCCCCATCATAGATTAAATGAAGGTGCGACATTATCGCCCGACTTGCTCGGTCACATCTCGGTTGAAGAACGCGAGGTCGTGGAACCCGGTTTGGGTATTATCGTCAGCATTGAGGCTGTCAAACGGTTTTTATTGGACAGTCGCGATTCGCTCCGCGAGAACGGTGTAGATATCAAAACCGATGCCGCATTGCGAATGTGGGGGTTTTGAATCCGCGGGGATATGTATTATATTCGAATGTCAATCCAGTTCAGGTTAAAATTTTTACAAGGAGATCCAAATGAGACATTTTACCATTTCTTTACTGAGCGTATTCCTCCTTCCCGTTCTCGTCGGAGCGCACTGCGAGATACCGTGTGGGATCTATGGCGATGAGGGTCGGTTTGTACTGCTATTGGAAAACGCGACTACCATTGAAAAATCGATGAATGAAATCAACAAATTGTCGGGAGAAAGCGAAAAGAACAACAACCAGATCGTGCGGTGGGTCGTCAACAAAGAGCACCATGCCGATCAGATTCGCGATATCGTCGCACAATACTTTCTGGCGCAACGAATCACAGAACCGGCAGAAGGAGATGCCGCCGCGGCAAAAGCCTATACCGAAAAGCTAATAGCCCTGCACAAAATTATACGCACGGCAATGAAATGCAAGCAAACCACAGACCCGAAAAACGCGCAGACCTTGCGCGATCACATAAACGCTTTTCAGGCGCTCTACAACGCGAAATAGTTAATCTACATCACTGCTTTTTATGGGACATTCTCCAACGAGATTGTCCCATTTTTTTATTTTTCTTGCGCTACTGAAAGGTCTTTGATATATTCTCCGCCCCATTAGCACTCGGCAAGTGAGAGTGCTAAAACACATCATCCGTTTCTTTTCACTCCACCTCGCATAAGGAGGCTATAAAAATGGCGAAGGTGAAACCCCTCGGGGATCGCGTGCTGGTCAAACCTGTTGAAGAAGACGAACAGGTCAAGGGTGGCATCATCATTCCCGACACAGCCAAAGAAAAACCCCAGCGGGGCGAAATCGTGGCTGTTGGCGATGGCAAACCCGACGATTCCGGCAACCGGATCCCGTTGTCGGTCGCATCCGGCGACACAGTACTTTACGGCAAGTATTCGGGCACAGAAGTCCGTCTGGACGACGAAGACTATCTGATCATGCCCGAAGGCGATATTTTAGCGATCATTGATTAATACCGCATTAAAGCGGCACAAGTACCGTATTAAATCACTACGGCACAAGTTTTAATCAGGAGGATAATAATGGCCAAGCAACTCGAATTTGATGTTGCAGCTCGAGAAGCCCTCAAACAAGGTGTGGACCAGTTGTCCGATACAGTGAAGGTCACACTGGGACCCAAGGGCCGCAATGTTGTACTGGACAAAAAATTTGGTTCACCCACTGTCACCAAAGACGGTGTCACAGTAGCCAAAGAAGTTGAACTGGAAGACCCTTATGAAAATATGGGCGCTCAGATGGTCAAAGAAGTTGCTTCCAAGACCTCTGACGTAGCCGGCGATGGCACAACCACAGCAACCGTACTCGCCCAGTCGATCTTCCACCAGGGTTTGCGCAACGTAACAGCCGGTGCCAACCCCATGGACCTCAAGCGCGGTATTGACAAAGCCGTGGCGGCCTCTGTCAATTTGATACATGACATGAGCAAACCAGTGGCGGGGCGTTCAGACATCGCACAGGTAGCGACCACCTCGGCCAACAACGACAAAGCCATTGGCGATTTGATTGCCGATGCAATGGAAAAAGTAGGCAAAGACGGCGTGATCACCGTCGAAGAAGCCCGCAGCATCGAGACCACACTGGACGTGGTAGAAGGCATGCAGTTTGACCGCGGCTATGTGTCGCCTTATTTTGTCACCGATGCCGACAACATGGAAGCCATTCTGGAAGAGCCTTATATTTTAATTCACGACAAAAAAATCTCGGCAATGCGCGATCTGCTTCCCGTACTGGAAAAAATTGCACAGACGGGCAAGCCCTTGATGATTATTGCCGAAGATATCGAAGGCGAAGCCCTCGCCACACTGGTTGTGAACAAAGTTCGCGGCACCCTGAAAGTCGCCGCCGTAAAAGCGCCTGGCTTTGGCGACCGTCGCACGGCAATGCTCGAAGACATCGCCATCTTAACAGGTGGTCGCGTATTGTCCGAAGATGCGGGCTTTAAGCTGGAAAATGCCACCTCCGCAGACCTCGGTGAAGCCAAACGCATCACCATTGACAAAGACAACACAACCATCGTCGAAGGTGCCGGTGACCGCGCTGATATCCAGGGGCGCGTTGGACAAATTCGCCGGCAGATCGATGAAACCACATCTGATTACGACCAGGAAAAATTGCAAGAACGCCTGGCCAAGCTGGCCGGCGGTGTGGCCGTAATCAACGTGGGCGCTGCCACAGAGACCGAAATGAAAGAAAAAAAGGCCCGCGTTGAAGATGCCCTGCATGCGACGCGCGCCGCGGTCGAAGAAGGCATAGTCCCTGGCGGTGGCGTCGCATTGATTCGCGCTGCAGCTGGCCTGGACGAAACGCGTGAAAATGTCGAAGGCGACGAAAAAACCGGCGTGGATATCGTGTGCCGGGCACTGGAAGAGCCACTGCGTCAGATCGCCAATAACGCCGGTGTTGAAGGCGCTCTGGTCGTGCAAAAAGTCGCCTCTGGCGAAGGTAACCTGGGCTATAACGCCGATACAGACGTCTATGAAGACATGATTCAAGCCGGCGTGCCCGACCCGACCAAAGTCACGCGGTCTGCACTCGAAAACGCCGCTTCGATAGCCAGTCTGTTATTGACGACCGAAGCACTGGTGGCCGATATACCAGAACCCGAGCCACCAGCACCTCCGGCACCTCCGGGCGGTGGGATGTATTAAGCGGTCAGTCTTTCGCTATAAAAAGGGACACTCTATTGGGTGTCCCTTTTTTATTTTGAATCGCAAAAAAACACCTGATTATTGATCACCTCACCTGCCTCTTTATCTGGATAACGCGACTCCCCATCAAAAAAAACAAAAGGTGGGAATTGCCCTGCGGGAATGGTATTGGCACCAGTAGGGCGTTCCAGGTTCGCCTCGTTAAAAACCGTATCCTGCGGCAACGCGAGCTGCGATTTCCAATCCCCATCCTGCAAAGTCAACCACACCAGACGCTTGTCCTTGGTCTCCCAGTTCAATCCACGCGTGGGTTTCCCATCATTCCAGCCCTTCCCAAGCGGCTGAAGCTCCAGCAACGCATAAAGATTACCCGCTTCGTCCACACTAAACGCCCCTCGGCACCCCGTCGGACGGTGGTCTGGAAAACCCGCATCAATGGACGCTCGCTGCCAGACACCCTGTGCATCGGGCCGGGCATAAACGATCTCCCCCGGCTCATCCAGATGCGAAACATAGAGAATATGTGGTCCCTCAGAAGAAACCACAATACACCCCTGTGAGAGCACCTCGGGACGGGGCATAGGCTCGTGGCGTTCATCCTCCTCAGTCCTGACGAGAATATCGAGCTGCTCGGGCCGCGCTGGCAACTCGACGCGCGTGCCATCGGCCCTCTCCCAGGACGCGCCACCATCTCGACTGCACATATAACACACAGCCTGATGTAACCCGCGCAGATCGCGGATGCCTATACCCTCGTAAAAATCCACCACAAGATGAATAACGCCATCAGCATCGATAGCCATACCCGTTTGAAACGCACCATAACCCGTATAATCCTCACGCCGTACAATCAACTTCCCGCGTTCTCGCCAAGCTTCACCCTTATCTTTAGAATAAAAATCCACACCATCCCAGCGATTGGATGACCGCACCGTCAAAAAAAGCGCATCATCCAAACCGCACACAACAACCGGATAAGTCCCCGAACCAGCCGGCTCACCCTCCGTCCACTCACTCGCATCATTGGGCCGCACCGACCGCCGATACGTCACCGGCGAATTATGACCACTCATAATAGCCTGCAAATAGCCCTCGTGATCAACCGTTATAATCGGACGCGCGTGATTATCGCGCCCCTGATTAAGCGTGAATGGTCCCAAACATTCCCCAGTATCGCGATCAAAAGTGCAAACCCTGTTAAAATAGCCCTCACCCGTCACATCCTGCCAGACCACATGCGTCCTGCCATCGTGCGTAACGACCTTATTCCCCGCGCCAGAAGTCGCGCGTTCACTGCCAATTTGAGAAATTAATCTGGGCACATTGAACTCCCTTTAATTAGATCATATTCTAAACCGCTCAAAAACCGATCACGGATTAATCGGATGACGCGGAAATACGCGGATTAGAAACCAAAGCTGCGGATCACAGGCTAAACCGCTCAAAAATTAGATACTGATACGAATGTTCTTCTCCCGCCTCATACAAACACCCAACATCTCCATCGGGTAACAGAGTTAGGCAGGAATACGCTGCCGGACCCTCGTGCAACAGCTTTTCCCGGGACCACGTCTCCCCGCCATCCTCGCTCAAACGCACAGTCATATTCACGCGCTCGCCTCGTCCCTTGCCCGGATAAAACCGTTCTCCAGCTTGAGGGCTTTCTACCGGCGTGAGCGACACGGGATTTGAAAAAAACAATCGGTCGCCTTCGCCTATCAAACTCGCCTGACATTTCGGACACGGCAAATTCGCATCGTGTACAACCTCTGACCAACTGTGTCCACCATCCCCACTCACCGAAATCCCCCGCACCCCTTCGCTATACGTCTGCATCCGAATATTCATCTTCAACGACCCATCTGACAACTCCACAACCTGGCATTCATTCGCACCTGGCGTAATCAACGCACTCAATTGCCATGTCTCGCCATGGTCATCGCTATAAATTGCATGCGAACCATTGCCATAAGCCGTATCCTCCCGATGATCGCACGGAATCACCAGCCGTCCCCTGTGCTCCCCCCGCTGCAATTGAATACCAACCCCCGGACCCGTCGCATACCAGCCCCATGCGGGCATCTTCACATCCGCAGTAATCTCCTTCGGATCTGCCCACGTCTCCCCATCATCTGCACTATGCGTAATAAACACATCGTCATTCTCCCGACAAAACGGCAACCAGATCACACCCGTATCACCATCCACCACAGGACACGGATTGCCAATCGTCACCTCTCCAGGCTCCCCGTAAATCAACACCTGTTCAGACCACGTCTCCCCGCCGTCCTCCGACCGCTTCACCAGCAAATCGAGATCCCCGTGATCCCCACGTCCCGTGCGCCGCCCCTCGCAAAACGCCAGCAAAGTCCCCGCCTGTGTCACCAGCAATGCCGGAATGCGATACGTGTGATACCCATCCTGCCCACTGGTAAATACATGTGTTTTCATTTTACCTCCCTTGTATTATGACCTCTCTAAAGGAACCAAACGCAGCGCATTCTCGCAATAAATCTTCTCCCTGACATCCTGTGGCAAATCCAGCCCCTCCAAATGCACCTGCAATGCATTCCCCGGAGCGTCGCGACCAAACAACAAACGATCCTGATATTCGATCAAAAAATCTCGCCCCTCATCCGCCATCCGCTGCAACGCATTCAAACCAGAACCCGCCGACAAATCCGCCCAGAGATTCGCATATTGTGCAAACAAATCGAACAAACGCCCCCCCGGCGCAACCTCACCCGAAGGATATGTCTCCGGATCCGTCGCCTCATCCCCACTCACATGCCGCCAGAAACCGGGCGCGTGACCGACAAATATCGTATCCGGACACGCCTGCAACGCCTGCTCCAACGCGCCAATCTCCCCGCCATACCAGTGCTCCTGATACACCCCATTCAAAAACGGCGTATCAATATGCAAAACCACTGGCGCGCCCAACTCACCCGCCTTGCGAAACAACAGAATCGCACGCGGATCATTCAACAACATCCGATAGCTCCACTCGCCACACACCCGAACACCATGCGAATAATACGCAGCCTCAAAAAGCCCTGCCGCATCGCCCTCCGACGGACAGGGACAATACCCCGCCACAAACCGATCCGGATATTTCTCACACGCCTGCGAAAGATCATTCAACGTCGTTCCCGCATGCGTGCCATCGGGCCGTGCATTCACCGGATTAAACACCCGATGGCTACTCGCAACATGCTCACCCGGCGGCAAATACCACGTAAGCAACCACGCCACATCATACCCAAACTGATCCATCTCATTCAGCACGCCCTCGGCATTCAAACCGTGATAATAAATGTGATTATGCGCGTCAATAATCATTGTACAAACCCCCGGTTTTCATGATTTTCCTTGACGAAGATTCAATCAGAAAATAATATTAACCTCGTGCCATTGCAAAACAAATACCCCATTCGGTCAAATGTCCAACTCTCAATTAGATCTCTCGACAAAAATCGCCAAAAGGCTCACACTCAAAAACCCCGTCATCATGGCCTCGGGAACTTTTGGACACGGCGCCGAATATGCGTCGCTCTTTGACCTGAGCAAAATCGGTGGCATCGTCACCAAAACCATCACCTATCACCCCCGGGCGGGCAACCCACCGCCGCGCACAGCCGAAACCCCATCCGGCATGCTCAACGCCATTGGCCTGACCAACCCGGGCATCGACGCATTCATCGCCGAAAAAGTCCCGCCCCTTGCCGCGCTCAACACGGGGCGCATCGTCAGCATAGCGGGAACATCGGACCGGGAATTTGCCGACATGGCCGCCCGGTTCAACGACCTCGAAGGCATAGACGCCCTCGAACTCAACATCTCATCGCCCAACATGAAAGACGGCGGCATGCTCTTTGGCTGTTCCGAGCGCGCCGCCCACAACGTAACGCGCGCCGTTAAAGCCGTATCGCAATTGCCCATCATCGTCAAACTCACCCCAAACGTAACCGACATAGCCGCCATAGCCAGCGCAGTCGAAGAAGGCGGCGCGGACGGCATCGCCCTCATCAACACCCTGCTGGGCATGGCAATCGACACAGACACGCGACGCCCCATCCTGGGAAACATCACAGGCGGTTTATCTGGACCCGCGATCAAACCCATCGCCCTCGCCCTCCTCTGGAAAGTCGTCGAACGGGTCTCCGTCCCGGTCATCGGCATGGGCGGCATAGCCACAGCGCGCGACGCCATTGAATTTCTCATCATTGGCGCGTCCGCCATACAGGTCGGAACCACAACCTTTGTTCGCCCTCTTGCAGCCCTGGAGATACTCGATGGCATTGCAGACTATTGCAAAACACACCAAATCGACCGCATATCCGACCTCGTCGGCAGCATGCAACCACCTGCGGCGCATTAAAATTTCACACCTGCTCTGCATCCTCCTCTGCGTCTCCATCATGGGATGTGCCTCGCACCCTCGCTATCGAGGCAAACCCATCACAGACAAACCCAAACCCTCCAAACCCGCCAAAACAACCGCCGCCCCAAAATACCGATCATCTCAAATTGGCTATGCGTCTTACTACGCGCACAAATTTCACGGACGACCAACAGCCAGCGGTGAAATATACGACATGAACGGCTTATCCGCCGCACACCGCGAACTGCCCCTCGGCACAATAATCCGCGTCACCCACATGGCAAACGGCAAATCCGTCGTCGTCAAAGTAAACGACCGCGGTCCCTTTATCAAAGGTCGCATCCTCGACCTCTCCCTCGGCGCAGCCAAAAAGCTCGCCATGGTCAACGAAGGCGTAGCCAGAGTCAAAATCGAAATTGTCAAATCAGTCAATTAGCCCCTTGTTTTTTTAACCGATTTCTATCGTGGGATAATATGATGAAATGGAAAGAATGGCAAACTGTAGCAGACGACGAAACTCTGTGGATAGATAATAAAGAAAAAGGGCTACTCAAAGCCGAATATCTGACCACTTACGTCTTGCGCCTTTGGTTTGAAGAAGACCTCGATGTTTCCATTTATGAACTGGATTTTTATCCACTCTTTGTTGAAGAAAATCCAGGAGGCGTTTTTGAGTTGTTACGCAATAAAGAGCGATTTCATCAGGTGATTGGCGACTATGCCTTGATTTGGCCCAATCCCGAAACAGGTGAATATGACGAACAAGCCATTGATCTCGCTCCCGAATGTGTGCGTTTTTTTTGTGAACGTTTTGGCAAAAGAGTAAAAGGCCTCCAGGAGGAGCAGGTCGCCTGATACGAAGATCGACATTTTAGCAAGTCTATTCCCTCCTATTCCTCCCCCCCCTTCCCATCCCAATACTCATACATATCCGCGATCACATCATCAATCGGGGCGCGGTGTGTTTCCACATCGCGAATAGTCGTTTGCTCCGCCGCTTCATCGAGCAATGTCGGTATCGATATTTGCGCCGCATCAAAAGTAAAGTGATGGCGATTGCTCTTGCTCTCGATAAATTGAACGTCTGAAAGTTGCGGCGGAGACGTATCGGCAGTCTCAATAATAAGATGCCTGCGGTCACCAAACTGACCGCGCAACTCCCGAAAATCCCCATCAAAAGCGATATTGCCCTTATCGATCATCACAATGCGCCCCGCGAGTTGCTCCAGCTCATCCATATCGTGACTCGTGATCATAACCGTAACGCCCTTTTCCCGATTGAGACTCTTGATAAACTCCAGCATATTGCGTTTGGCAAGCACATCAACCCCGATAGTAGGCTCGTCCAAAAAGAGAATCTCAGGCTCGTGCATAAGCATAAGAGCCAGGTCTGCCCGCATCTTTTGCCCCAAACTGAGTTGCCGCGCGAGACTATTGAAAAACGCATCAATCCCGAGAAGCTCCTTCACAAAATCGAGCATAGCGTCATACCGGTCCCGGGGAATATCCCACACCACGCGCTTCCACTCAAAACTCGCCGCAACCGGCTGGTCCCACCACAACTCTGTCCGCTGACCAAAAACCACGCCAATGCGCTTCACATAATGGACGCGATCCTTCATGGGATCCATGCCCAGACAGCGAACAGTCCCAGAAGTAGGTGCAAGCACACTGGAAAGCAGCTTCACAGTCGTGGATTTTCCCGCACCATTGGGCCCCGCATACGCGACGACCTCGCCACGGCGAATCTCGAGATTCACCTTTTGCAATGCGCGAATCTCCCGGACATTGGGCCGAAACAAATTCTTGAAAACATCCCGAACCTTCTCCGAACGCTGGCGCTGGTAAAAAATCTTATCGACCTCGGAAAGCTCAACCGCGATGTCCGAAACCGAGGTAGCGCTGTGACCCGGTCTGTTCATAGTGCTGCATTCCCTTTTTAAATAAAATCCAGGCAATAAGAGAGAAAACCATCGCCACAAGCGGCGTATGCCACAGGTTTGCAGGCGCAATACCGAGCAACTGGCGGCAGGGATACCACGCGACAAAACCAACGGGCAAAACCGTAAGCATACTGGCAAGCACATAAACACTCAAACCATCCAGAGGAAAAGACTTGAGCTGAAACATAAAATTAACCGCGCGACTGCTAATTTCTTCCGCAGCAACCGGAGCCCAAAAAGCCAGACTCCCCCACGCAAAAGAAAAAGATAGCACAATCGCGCAAGAAGACGCGAGATTGCTAAAAAACATCAACCACCAGTACAGCGTAAACACCGCATCCAACTGAAAAATAGCCCACGTCCAAATACCAATCCCGGTAAGCAAAGACCACGCCCCGGAAAAAGGCATAAAACCCTCTGTCAACAACCCCATCCACACCGGCTGGGGTTGCACGAGCGTATGATCCATCTGACCGCGCCCAATGCGGCGGCTAATCTGGAGAACATTATAGCTAAACCCCATATCTAAAAAACCGCGAACAAGCGCGGCATAACCCAGCATAAAAACAATTTGATCCCGCGACCACAGGCCAATACCCTCAAACCGCTCTGCCAGAAAAAAAACAGCAGTAACACCCGCCAGATTGAGAATAATATCGGAAACAATATTAATGAAAAAAAACCGAAAATCTCGCGTCATCCACATAAAATCCAGATAAGCCTGCACCCGCCAGCGGGCGATGAGTGTTGTCAAAGTTTTCACAAAGAATTTCCCTCTTACCACAAAAGCACCCACGCATACTGAGTGAGTGCTTTATTTTTTAGCGCTGATATACATCGCGCCGATGAGCGATACGGTGGATGATAACGCGCTGATTCGTATCGTCAATTTCATAAAGAATGCGATAGTCTCCCACGCGAATACGCCACGAATTCAGGCGACCAACCAGTTTTTCCACGCCTGAAGGACGTGGCTCTGCTTCCAGTTGGAGAAGATGTCGGTTAATGCGTTGACGAATATGGCCCTGCAACCGACGGCGTTCTCGTTCTGCCGCTGAACGCATATGAACAGCGTAAGCCATTGCTAAGATACGTCTCCAGTTTCACGGATCAAATCGCGCAAAGGCCGCGTTTCGCTATTCTCCTCATTCGCTTCATCCATTAACATGGTGTCAACAGCATCCTGCAAGTGCAGAGGAAGCGTCTCCCAATCTGTTTCCCGAGCCACTTTTTGAAGCAACGTCTTGAAATCGTCATATCCAAGAATCACCTCAATGACCTCGCCCGAATCATCATAGACCCATTTTGGAGAACGAGATTTTTCGAGAATGCGTGTCATATTACCCTCAATCTGTTGTATGGACCTGATTTTTCCTCTCGCTTATCTTCACAGGCTCCAGCATCTCACATCAATAATAGTCCGGATTAAATCTGAAAATAAGTTGAATTTCTATTGATGTCAATGCAGGACAGCAGGGTTAAGCGCGCTTTGTCTTGATACCACACTTCTCTCACCCCCCATGCGAAACCAGACGTTCGCGATTGGCATTCCAGAGCCTGTGCGCGACGGGCCAGAGCACAACAGCCCAGAAAGCCTGAAGGCCAATGAGAAAAACGGGATCCCCCGTACCCGTATAAATGCGTAGCGGCGCGGAAGCCAGCGATGCAAAAGGCAAAAAAACCAGAACATCCCCAATACCCCATGGCATCAACGCCAGTGGAATAATAGCGCCCGACAACAAAACACTCACCGCATCTCGAATCTGCGTCAAAGCATAGACATGTTGTTCCAGCAAAACCATAAAACTCGCAAAAATGAAATCAAACGCCGCACCAATGGCAATACCCAGCATCAAACTACCCAAAAACAAAACGCCCGCAGACGCGCTCTCCGGCAATGGATTAACCCCCAAAAGGGGCGCCAAACAAAAAAGCGGCAGTGAAAACAAAATGAGATTGGGCAAACCCGAACCAAACATCTCCGCGATAAACTGGCCGTAAATACCCACCGGGCGCAAAAAGCGATTGGCAATATCCCCGCGCCAGAGCGCCCCATCCAGACCTGTACGCACAGAAATCTGCCCGGCAAAAACCTCGGCAATCAGGGTATAAGTAAGCACCGCATTGCGCGTCATACCAGAAACCTCCCCGGACTCTGGCAACAACATACGCCACAGAGAAAGCAGAAACACAACGCGCAACAGGCGCAAAACAGAGCCACCCACAAGAACCCACCCCTTGTCATCCAGGGACCGGGTGGCAACCATGATAATCGTCTTGAAATGTTTATGGGTTGTAATAAACATGGATTCATCAATTAAAATAAAAAATCAAAAGCAACCACAGATAAACACCGATGAACACGGATGGTTGCTGTATTGCCTATCCCGAAATATGTGCAACAAATGTACTGCTCTATCAGATCAATGGGACAAACTCTGCCTGCACAAAAAGTTTTTCATCTGTGTATATCTGTGTTCATCGGTGGTTCCTAACGTCTGTCAGATCCCAAAAATCCGATCCACCGTATCCACCGCCTGCACAACACAATCGGGAATCGCCGACCCGCGATACGCACTCCCTGTCAAAAACAACCCATCCACCTGCGCGGCCAGATGCTCCATTTCAGCCACGCGATCCAGATGCCCCACATCGAACTGGGGGCGTCCTTTTCTCCAGCGAAAAACGCGCGCAAACAGAGGATCAGCCGTCAACCCCATCAAATCTTCCAACTCCTCGCGCGACAGTGCAATCAACGCCTCATCATCCAGACCCACCAGATCTTCACGCCCTGCTCCCCCCACAAAAGTACGCACCAGAACGCCATCGTCCGGCGCGCGAAAATTCAGCTTCGTCGAAACATAGGTACACGCCGTAATCCGCCGCCCCTCGTGTTTCGGCGACAAAAAACCAAACCCCTCAAAATCGTGTTGACCCTCAACATCTCTCTTCCGATACGCCAGCGAAACCGTCGCCGTTGAAACATAGCGAATATCGCGCAACAAAAGACTCAAATCAGGCGCAAAATCCGCCACCAGATCAGCACTCACATAAGCCGGCGTCGCCATCACCACGGCATCTGTCTCAATCACCTCCGTACCTGCGACCACCTCAAACCCCCCATCCACCTTTCGCACATCCCCAACCACAACACCCCGGCGCAAATCCCCATCCAAACCCGCAATCAAAGTATCGACCAACTCACCCATCCCGCCAATCAGCGTCTGAAACATCGCGGTCCCCGTAGATGCGCGCACCTTCCTCATCGCCCGCACCCCCTTAATCAAACTCCCATAGTGCTGCTCCATCGCCACATACATCGGAAACGCACACCGCATACTCAAACGCTCTGCATCTGCACTGTGGATACCCGCCAGCATCGCCCCGCCAATATTCACAGCCTCCCTGCCCAACCGCCGCCGAATAAAACTCGCCAGACTCTCATCGGCCTCATCTCTCCGCCGCGGCACAAACAACTCCAGCCCCATCCGCACCTTTCCCAAAAACGAAAACAGAGGCGAAGTCACCAGAGGCCAGAATCTCGCGGGCACCAGTGAAAAATCCTCCGGAAAAGCCACCAGTTCCCCATCCCGCACCAAAAACGTCCGCTGGCGATCATTATTCGTCGAAATCAACCGATCCGCCAACCCCAAATCCTTACACAACTGAATACCCGCGGGCTTTTGCGTCAACAACAAATCCGGACCGCCCTCAATCAAAAAACCATCCACCGACTCTGTCGCGATCATCCCGCCCCATCGGTCACTGCGCTCCAGCAAGGAATACTGGACATCCCGACCCAGTTCTCTCGCTCTTTTTTCCAAATAAAAAGCGGTCGCAAGACCCGCTATGCCACCGCCAATAATAGTTATATGCATATCGCTATCTAATTTTGGGCGAGGCATGCCTCGCCCCTACATTTCTGAAAATCACAACGATGGGCGACCACAAGAGTTCGCCCCTACACATCTGCGTCCATCTGCGAAAAACGCTCAAATTATTCGCGTTTTTTTCTGCGGATCACCTCTTCCACCGCATCTGCAACCGCCTCGATAAACACGGGATCGCTATTCATCATCTCTGTGCGTTCGAGGCGAATCCCGCGTTGTCGTGCAATCTCCTGGCAACCGATATCAATATCGTAAAGCACCTCGACGTGATCGCACACAAAACCAATAGGCGAGACCAGAACATCGCGGTAATTGCCAGAAGATAGAGCGGGAATCACATCTTCAATCTGCGGACCCAACCAGGGTTCGCCCGTATGCGCGGCACTCTGATATGAAAACATCCAATCCACCGGCCCCAATCGATCCACAATCGCCTGTGCATTGCATTTTAATTCATCATCATAGGGATCGCCCATCTTCAACAACCGGGCCGGCAAACTATGCGCCGAAAAAACCACCTTTGCCTTCTGCCTCGCATCCTCTGGAAACTTCTCCAACCCCGCCCGTACCTTTGCCGCCTGCGCCTCAATCAACCGGGGCTGATCGCACCACGAATTGACATAGACAAAATCAATAGCACTCCCCACTTCTCTTTGCGCATCCTCGACCTTCTGCTGATACAACCCAACACTCATCCGCGAATAATGCGGTGCCATCACAATACCCACGGCCTTCTCAACGCCATCCCCCTGCATCTTCGCCACCGCCTCCACAATCCGCGGCTTCCAATGACGCATCCCCGTGTACGCCTTCACATTCCGCCCGCGCTTCTTCAACACCGCCTCGACATGCCCTGCCTGCTCAAACGTGCGTTCATTCAGCGGCGACCTGCCACCGATCTGCGCGTAGCGACTGCGAAACTCCGCCACAAACTCTGGCGACATCGGCCTGCCATCCCGAATATCGCTCAAATAAGCCGCCATATCGTCCAGCGAATCGGGACTGCCATAAGCCATCAAAAGCACACCTATTGTCTTTTCATCGCGCCGTATATTCATGCACAAAATCAACCAACCTCCGCACATTCTCCACCGGTGTGCGCTGTAAAATCCCATGACCCAGATTAAAAATATGCCCCGGCCTTCCCCTCACCGAATCCAATATCCGCCTCGTCTGCCGCTCAATCTCCTCAAAAGGCGCGAACAACACAACGGGATCCAGATTCCCCTGCACACCCACATCATCGCCCAAACGACGCCACGCCACATCTATATCAATGCGCCAATCAACGCCAATAACATCGCCCCCCGCCTCTTTCAACAACTCGAGAATACCCGCCGTACCCGTGCCAAAATGAATAAGCGGCACATCGACTTCTCCCTTCGCAATCGCAATCGCCTTTTGCGAATGCGGCAACACGTACTCGCGATAATCTGCCGGACTCAACGCACCGACCCAGCTATCAAACACCTGCAACACCCTCGCCCCCGCCCGTGCCTGAGCGATGAGATAATCGCCAATCGCCGTCGCCATCATATCCATCAAACGATGCCACTGCGCTGACTCGCCGTACATCAACCCCTTGGCAATCTCGTAATTGCGCGACGAACCGCCTTCCACCGCATAACAAACCAGCGTAAAAGGCGCACCTGCAAAACCAATCAACGGAACGCGACCATCGAGTTCTGCCGTAGCCATCCGAATAGCATCACCCGCATAAGGCATCGCCTCTTCGGCCGGTCTCACGATCAACGCATCGATATCTGCCACGGTGCGAATCGGATTGTGAATAACCGGACCCTCGCCCTTTACATAGTCCAGATCCAAACCCATCGCTTCGAGAATCGGCAACAAATCCTGAAAAATAATCGCAGCATCCACATCATAAGCATTCACGGGCTGCATCGTAATCGCCGTAGAGATCTCGGGCGTCTTCACCATATCGAGAAAACTGTAGCGATCGCGATACGTCCAGTACTCCTTCATATACCGCCCGGCCTGACGCATAAGCCAAACAGGCGTCGCATCCACACACTCGCGGCGACACGCCTTTAAAAAACGATCTGATCTATCACCCATCGTCCATTCCCTCCAGCACCCGCATCAAATCCTCCAGCGACACAATTTCTTCTCCCGTTCTGAGAGCCTCTGGCGCGGCGTCTTCCCCAGAAGTACCAAACACAAACCACTCAAACTCGCGCAAAAACATCAAACAATGCCACTCGCCCGTACGCGCGTAATCTTCGCTACACAACTCCCGCGGAATCGGGCACCCGTCGTATAAACCTCGGGGACATGGTCTGCATTTTTTTGGCATCCTTGTACCTCACAAAATCTTGAGATGTTGATCCAGTTCGTAACCCGTCACCTGCGCCCTATAATTGGCCCATTCGATCTTCTTATTCGCAATAAACTTCTCAAAAATGTGATCTCCCAGGGCATTGCGAAGCAAATCGCTACCCTCGGCCAGATCAATAGCCTGCGACAGATCCAGAGGCAGGGTCTTAATACCCGCTTCCTCCCGTTCGGCACTGGACATCTCAGCCACATTCTTTTCCATAGGCGGCGGCACCTCATAGCGCTTTTCAACGCCCTCCAATCCCGCAGCCAACATAATTGCAAATGCCAGATAGGGATTGCAGGCCGGATCGGGCGACCGGTATTCAATGCGCGTCGTACTCTCCTTATCCAGAGAATAGGCTGGCACGCGCACCAGATCCGATCGATTGACCACCGACCACGTCGTGTACAAAGGCGCTTCATAACCCGGCACCAATCGCTTATACGAATTGACCCACTGATTCGTCACCAGCGTAATCTCACAGGCATGTTTGAGCAAGCCCGCGATAAAATACCGCGCCGTATCCGACAGATGGTATTCATCTTCAGCGTCGTAAAACGCGTTAGCCTCCCCCTTAAACAGCGACATATTCGTATGCATACCATTGCCATTAACACCAAAAAGAGGCTTGGGCATAAACGTCGCCCAAACGCCGTGTTTCACGGCAATCTCCTTCACGACCAAACGATAAGTCATCGCATTGTCCGCCATCGTCAGCGCATCGGTATAAAGCAAATCGATCTCGTGCTGGCTCGGCGCATCCTCGTGATGGCTGGACGCCACCTCAATCCCCATCTTCTCAAGCGTCAACACCGTATCCCGGCGCAAATCACTCGCCACATCCAGAGACGTCTGATCAAAATACCCCCCCTCATCCAAACCCTCGAGAGGAACCTCGGGTTTCTCAAAATAGAAAAACTCCATCTCTGGACTCACGTAAAACGTAAAGCCCATATCGCCTGCGCGTCTCAAATTCTTTTTCAGCACCCAGCGCGGATCTCCCCGATATGGGTTTCCCCCCGGCTGGAGAATATCGCAAAACATACGCGCAACCGTGCCGCCTTCTTGCGGGCGAAAAGGCAACACCTGAAACGTATTGGGATCGGGCATAGCGATCATATCGCTCTCGTCAGTGCGCGCAAAGCCCTCTACGGACGACCCATCAAAACCGATCCCCTCGGTCAAAGCGCCATCGAGTTGCTCGACCGGAATTGCGACACTCTTTAGAAAACCCAAAATATCCGTAAACCAGAGCCGGATAAATTTGACCCCGTGTTCTGACGCGGCATTCAGCACGTATTCGCGGCTTCCATCATTCATAGTCATGACCCATATTTTACTGTGAAACAGCACCGAAATAATAGCCAAAACTTACGCTTATTATATTTCCAGCAGGTTTCATAAGTGTTTCGCCAATATTAAAAGCAATGGGATTTATGTATAGAAAATTTATTTGCTTATCAGGGTATTTTTTCTTATTCTGTCTGCGCTTCGGTTACAAACGTTTCTTATTGCTCCATAGGTTTAAAAAAGAGCCTCTCGGAAAGAAGACACAGCTATAGGGGCTTATTTATCCAAGAAGGAGGACCATCGTAATGAAAACTCGAACATTGCTCAATTCAGAATACCTGATTCCCATTGTCGGACTAATCGTGCTGGCCGGCATCTTTTTCAATGCGCCTCCGCCCCTGGCGCAAACGCAGGAAGATTGTCCACTCCCTCCCGGCGTGACGCCTCCTCCGGACCCGCGTGTGACGGCGCAACAGGTGGAAAACGGCAGTGCCAGCCTGATGGACTTCGCGCTGGCTGCCAGAGATCAATTTAGCCAGGGAGTAGCGACTGTAGAAGAAGCGTTTTACCTCGGATGTCTCATCAGGCACGAGGGGAGCCCCTGGCGTTCCGGTTCCACCTACCTCATTCAACTGACGGCTGACAGCAGGATATTCGTTCACGCAAAGGACATGTCATTGTCGGGCAGGCTGCTCAACCCCTTGATATATGGCGCGATCCTTCAAGCATTGGGAATCAATCCAGCCGACCTCACCGACCGTGCTGCGGCCCTGGCCGCTCTCGCTGCCGCGGTAGCCGGGGATGGCGGCCCGTTCAATGTGCCCGATATCCCAGGGGCTTCCGGCTATGCCGCCGCAATTATATCGCCCAGTTTCCGGACCCCGATCGTGCTGCTCGCGGGATTCGATCTCAACGAATCTCACGTAGTTGAAGAAGTCATCGATTACGGCGACCCAACCATTACGGCCAGGGACGTGGTAGATCGAGAAACCCTGAAGGCCTTTGTCACGCAAGCGGGAGAGTGGTTTCTCGAACACCAGACGAGCGGCGATCTGGTGACCGCTTTGTCGAAAGCCAGAATCGCCTTGCGGGATGAGAACGGACCCTATAGACACGGTTCCGTGTACCTCTACGTCCTGGATCTCACCAGCAACATAGTCCTGTTCCACGGTGCGTTTCCAGACAGATTCGAGCTGCGACCTCTCGTAGGTATTGCCCGAGACGGCCGTACCGGAGAGCTCATACTGCCGCAGGTCCTCGAAGCGGCGAAGAGCAGTCCGGAAGGCGGCTTCGTGGAGTATTTCTACGACGATCCCACCGACGACACAGACAGCGCGGATATCCCCAAGGTGGGTTACGCCCGACAGTTCACTGGTGAACTCAATTTAGGCGGACGCGTAGCCCCGGTCAACTTCATCGTCGGATCGGGTTTTTATGGGCGCGCACCCGACGTTGTCCCGGACGGTCCCCTTACACAAGTAGAGGCCACGGTCTCAGGCGACGCCGTCGAAGGGTTGACCATCGCGTTTGCGCGATCCATCGCAGGCCAACAGCCCGACTACGCCTATAACGCCGTCACCGATGCCAATGGCTATTTGTCCCTCACCATCTCCAACCCAGATGGCGTGAGTGGGTACTATACAGCCCGCGCCAGCAACGCCGATGGCGAAATCGTCGGCCAGTGGCACTCCATTCCCCTCAATCACAATCAACGCCAGGTATTAGAACTGACCCTGGGCGGCGGTATGAAGATCGTACGCGTCGAACCACTGGCCGCAGCCAAGCCAGTGCTCGCAACCGAGACAGTGCCGGAAGCCAGCGGTCTGGCGCCCAACTTTCCCAACCCGTTCAACAGCGCCACCCTGATAACCTACCACCTGTCCAGCCCCGGTCCGGTGCAGTTGGTGATCTACAATGTGCTGGGGCAACCCGTACGCACGTTGGTGAATGAATCCCAGGCCGCTGGCACCTACCAGATACGGTGGGATGTCCTCGACCATCGGGGCGTCTCGCTATCGACGGGGACCTATATCGCACGCCTGAGCTATCCCGGTGGGGTGCAGACGCAACGCCTGCTTTACCTCAAATAGTGCCGAACTAAAAAAATGCCCCTGAAAATTCAGGGGCATTTTTTTTACGCCTCGTCTTTTTTATAACACCCTACTGAACCCGCGCCCATGTATCAACCCATGCCCCCTCATAAGATGCCGTCATTGTGTTGTGACCTATCCCTGCTTGTCCTCACAATAGCTTTACCAGAGCAGCGACCACGCCAATAGCGACCACCATCATGGAACCAAGACGCAGGGTCAAGTCGTGCTTCAGACGCAATTCCAGTTCTTGTAAATCCTGCTTCGTAGCCAATTTTTCGTCAATCAGTGCCGCCTGTGAACGCGCCAACACCTCCGCCTGTTCTTCCGGCATCCCGGCCTGAGTCAGTTCTTTTACGAAGGCGTAGGTATCGAAAACAATTGCTGCCATCTAATTTTCTCCGGTATTGTTCTCGCACTCCCATTTTGCTCTTTTAGTGCAGCCTGGATATACTTCTCTCATAAATATATGAAAAATCCTTTTTTAACACAATGTAAAGTCAGGAGATCTCTGCTCAACTTCAATACCAAATTGCCATCATCACATGCTTAAACATGGCATGCCTATGCCCCTCAGTTTATGACAGAAAATTTATTTGCTGACTAAAATATATTTTATTATTCTAAGATGAATACGTTTTCAACATTTTTTCCCATAGTTTTAAAATAGCTTCTCAGAAAGAGTACAACCAGCTATAGGGCTTATGTTTTCAAGAAGGAGGACCATCGTAATGAAAACTCGAACATCATACACTATTCCCATTGTCGGACTGCTCGTGCTGGCTGGTGTCTTTTCTAATGCGCCTCCCGCCCTGGCAAATTGTGGAATCCCTCCCGGCGTGACGCCTCTTGCAGAACCGGGTGTGACGGCGCAACAAGTGGAAAACGGCAGTGTCAGCCTGGTGGACTTCACGCTGGAAATGAGGAATCAATATAAGACCTTGTCCCAAAACATAACGACTCTGGAAGAGATGGCATACTATATCTGTCTCACCAGGCAGGAGGGGTCTGCTTACCGTTCCGGTTCCACCTACCTTGTGGCACTGACGCCCGACGGCAGGATATACGTTCATGCGAAGTCCATGGCATTGTCGGGCTGGCAACTCAACCCATTGATTTATGGCGAAATCCTTTTGGCACTGGGCGTATCCCCAACCGATCTGGCGAATCTGGCGTCTCCCGATCCTGCTACCGCCGCCCAGGCGGGTGCCGCCGTCTTTAACACATTGTCGCAAGAACCGGATGCCCCATTCGATGCGACCACTCCTATTCCAGGCCTGCGACCTGGAATACCAGGTGCTGCCGGCCATGCCGCCGTATATTTTTCAGTCAATTTTCGGCTCCCGCTCGTGCTGCTCGCCGGATTCGATATCAACGAAACTCACGTAGTAAAAGAAGAGATCGATTACGGTGCCCCGGCCATTACTGCCAAGGACGTGGTAGATCGAGAAACCCTGAAGGCCTTCGTCGAGGAAGCCTGGAAGTTCGTTTTCGCGTTACACCAGACTCGCGATCTGACCGCTTCTTCAAAAGCCAGGATCGCCTTGCGGGATCCAAATGGGCCCTGGAGACACGGTTCCGTGTACCTCTACATCCTGGACCGTATCTCCAACATAATCTTCTTCCACGGAGCGTTTCCGGACAGATTCGAGTTTAAACCTCTGATACCGACTGTGCGAGACGTAGTGACCGGAGAGTTCGTTCTGCCGCAGGTCATCGCAGCGGCGACCAGTAGTCCGGAAGGCGGCTTCGTGGAATATTATTTCGACGATCCCAACGACGACACAGATCGCGCCGACATCCCCAAGGTAGGCTACGCACGCGAGTTCACCGGTACAATCAAAGAGGTTGACGGAACCACATTCCAATTACGCTACATCATTGGATCGGGTTTCTATGGGCGCGCACCCGACGTTGTCCCGGACGGTCCCTTTACACAAGTGGAGGCCACGGTCTCAGGCGACGCCGTCGAAGGGTTGAACGTCGCATTTGCTCGATCCATCGCCGGCCAACAGCCCGACTACGCCTATAGCGCTGTCACAGATGCCAATGGCTCTTTGTCCCTCACCATCTCCAACCCAGATGGCGTGAGTGGGTACTATACAGCCCGCGCCAGCAACGCCGATGGCGAAATCGTCGGCCAGTGGCACTCCATTCCCCTCAATCACAATCAACGCCAGGTCCTGAAACTGACCCTCGGCGGCAATATGGAGGTCGTACGCGTCGAACCACTCGCCGCAGCCAAGCCCGTGCTCGCAGCCGAGACAGTACCGGAAGTTAGTGGTCTGGCACCCAACTTTCCCAACCCTTTCAACAGCGCCACCCTGATAACCTACCACCTGTCCAGCCCTGGTCCGGTGCAGTTGGTAATCTACAATGTGCTGGGTCAGCCTGTACGCACGCTGGTGAATGAGTCCCAGGCCGCAGGCACCTACCAGATACGGTGGGATGTCCTCGACCAGCGGGGCATCTCGCTATCGACGGGGACCTATATCGCACGTCTGAGCTATCCCGGTGGGGTGCAGACGCAGCGCCTGCTCTACCTCAAGTAGTGCCGATTTCTCATAGCTACAAAAATGCCCCTGAAAATTCAGGGGCATTTTTTATGGAATTTACGACAAAAAAATTTATTTGCTTATCAGGGCATCTTCATATTATTTTTCCTACGCTTATTCCTTATCACCCATTCCTTAAGGGAGGACCACCGTGATGAAAGCTCGAACATTGCTCACTATTCCCGTCGTCGGACTGCTCGTACTCGCCGGCGTCTTTCTTAATGCGCATCCCGTCCTGGCAGATTGTCAACTCCCGGCCGGCGTGTCGCCTCCTGCGGCTCCGGCTGTGACGGCACAACAGGTGGAAGACGGCAGCGCCAGCCTGATGGACTTCGCACGGGGCGTGAGAGATCAATTCAGCCAGAGAGCATCGACGCCAGACCAATTGTTCTACTTCGGATGTCTTATCAGGGAAGATGGGAGCCATTGGCATTCCGGTTCCACCTTCCTTGTGATACTGACGCCCGACAGCAGGGTGCTCATTCACACAAAAGATATGGCATTGTCCGGCAGACTGCTCAATCCCGTGATTTACGGCGCGATCCTTTCTGCGCTGGGAGTACCCTTAACCGTTCTGGCCGACCTGGCTTCCCCCGATCCTGCCGTCGCCGCCCAGGCTGGTGCCGCCGTATTTAATACATTGATGCAAGAACCTGATGCCGCATTCGATGCGACCAACCCTATTCCGGGTCTAAGTCCGGGGATACCGGGTGCCTCCGGCTATGTCACCGTATATTCCTCGGCCAATTTAGGACCGATCATGCTGCTTGCCGGATTCCATCTCAATGAAACTCACGTGGTTCAAGAAGACCTCGATTACGGCGACCCAACCATTACCGCCAGAGATGTGGTAGATCGAGAAACCCTGAAGACCTTCGTCACGCAAGCGGGGGAGTGGTTTATCGAAATCCAGAAGACCGGCGATTTAACCGCTATCTCTAAAGCCAAAATCGCCTTGCGAGATCCGAACGGCCCCTGGAGGCACGGTAACGTGTACATCTATATCATAGATCTCATCAGCAACCTCACCCGGGTTCACGGAGGATTCCCGAACAAATTTGAGCTTCGACCTCCGGGCATTACCCGAGACGCCATTACTGGGGAACTCGTTTGGGATCTGCTCCTCGCCGCGGCGACCAGTAGCCCGGAAGGCGGCTTTTGGGAATACCACTTCGACGATCCCAATGACGACACCGACAGCGCCGACATCCCCAAGGTGGGCTACTCACGCGAGTTCAAAGGTTCAATCCAGACAGCCGACGGAAAAGTCGTCCCACTCAACATCATCGCCGGATCGGGTTTTTATGGGCGCGCACCCGACGTTGTCCCGGACGGTCCCTTTACACAAGTGGAAGCCACGGTCATAGGCGACGCCGTCGAGGGATTGACCGTCGCGTTTGCTCGATCCATCGCCGGACAGCCAGCCGACTACGCCTATAACGCCGTCACAGATGCTAATGGCTCTTTGTCCCTGACCATCTCCAACGCAGATGGCGTGAATGGTTACTATCAAGCACGCGCCAGCAACGCCGATGGTGAGATCGTCGGCCAATGGCACTCCATTCCCCTCAATCACAATCAACGCCAGGTATTAGAACTGCCACTGGGCGGCAAGATGAAAGTCGTACAAGTCGGACCACTGGCCGCAGCCAAGCCCGTGCTCGCAGCCGAGACAGAGGTCAGCGGTCTGGCGCCCAACTTTCCCAACCCTTTCAACAGCGCCACCCTGATAACCTACCACCTATCCAATCCCGGTCCGGTGCAGTTGGTGATCTACAATGTGCTGGGTCAGCCGGTACGCACGCTGGTGAATGAGTCCCAGGCCGCTGGCACCTACCAGATACGGTGGGATGTCCTCGACCAGCGGGGCGTCTCGCTATCAACGGGGACCTATATCGCGCGTCTGAGCTATCCCGGTGGGGTGCAGACGCAACGCCTGCTCTACCTCAAGTAGTGCTGAGCAAAGAAAAATGCCCCTGAAAATTAATTCAGGGGCATTTTTTTATGCGCCTCGTCTTTTTCACAACACCCTACTGAACCCGCGCCCATGTATCAACCCATGCCCCCTCATAGGATGCCGTCATCGTATTACCTTCAAAAACCCACTGCTGCTCATCGTGTGCAATCTCAATTTTATCGCCCTCAACCGTAATTTTGCCCTTCACGCTCTTGGCCTTGGGATAAATCGACATCGGTGCTTCGGCAGAAGACCGATACCCCTGGCGAACCAGCACATGCCTGGCTCGCGTAATCGCCGATGTAGAAATTTCATACGTACTGCCAGCATAATTAAATCGTCTGGGCGTACCGTCTTTTAAGTCCTCCAGAAGACTGAGCGTAATATGTGCTTTTCGAGAACTGATTGGCTCCCAAAAAAGCGACCCTTTTATATGCGGGCCACGCAACACAGTCCCATCTTGCAATTGACGAGTTTGCAAGACCCAGGTACCTGATAGTTGCGTTTGCATATCTGACAAACGATCACTACAGCCCTGCAGCGCGAACGCGGAAAGAAGGCATATCATCAGGCGTTTCATCTCAATCTCCCTGCAAATTATTATCCGAAAAATGAACAACTACAGTATATTTTTCGATTCACGCGCTGTCAAGCCAAAAACAACACCCTATGGAAACTGGAACAAATTTTGAATAGCAGGACAAATTTGCGATTGAGATAGGACTTGTCACCATCTAATAGGGGCGATATATTGTCCCTGAAACTATATATCGTCTATTATTTCCTTGCCAGGGTATTTTTCATTATTCCTTCACCGCCCATTCCTTAAAGGGAGGACCATCGCGATGAAAACTCGAACATTACCCACCTACATGATTCCCGTTGTTGGACTGCTCGTGCTGGCTGGCGTCTTTTCCAATGCGCCTCCCGCCCTGGCAGATTGTCCACTTCCTCCCGGCGTGACGCCTCCTGCGGATCCGCGTGTGACGGCGCAACAAGTGGAAGACGGAAGCGCGACCCTGATGGACTTCGCGCTGGCCGTGAGAGAGCGGTCCAGAGAATATGCTCAGGGGGCCGCGACCGCGGAACAAGCGGTATATATCGGATGCATCATAAGGCTGGACGATGGGATTTGGCGTTCCGGTTCCACGTACATCGTGAGCCTGACTCCCGACGGCAGAGTGTACATTCACGCGAAGGACATGTCGTTGACGGGGAGGCTGCTCAACCCTGTGATTTATGGCGCGATCCTTTTTGCGTTGGGCGTATCTCCAACCGATCTGGCCAATCTGGCATCTCCCGATCCTGCTACCGCCGCCCAGGCTTTCGGCGCGGTCATGGGCACATTGTCGCAGGAACCGGACGGCGCATTCGACGCGACCACCCCCATTCCAGGACTGTCGCCAGGCATACCAGGCGCTTCGGGCCATGCCGCCATCTATATCGAGCCCAATTTAGGGGGTGCTCCGATTGTGATGCTCATGGGATTCGATCTCAATGAATCTCACCTGGTTCCCATTAGCGATGAAGCCATCGATTACGGCGATCCGGCCATTACCGCCAAGGACGTGGTAGATCGGGAAACCTTGAAGGCCTTCGTTACCCAAGCGGGGAATTACTTTCTCGACCTCATGAGTTCCGGCGATTTAGCCGCACAGGCGAAAGCCAGGATCGCCTTGCGGGATCCGAACGGGCCGTGGAGACACGGTTCCGTGTACCTCTACGTCCTGGATATTGTCAGCAACGTCATCATTTTTCACGCAGCCTTCCCGGACAAATACGAGTATCGGCCTCTGATACCGACCGTTACTGACGCTGTGACCGGAGAGTTCATTCTGCCTCAAGTCATCGAAGCGGCGACCGGTAACCCGGAAGGCGGCTTCGTGGAGTATTACTTCGACGATCCCACCGACGACACAGACAGAGCCGACATCCCCAAGGTGGGATACGCACGCGAGTTTGCCGCTGAAATCCGGAGGGCAGACGGAAGCACAATCCCGGCTGACTTCATCGTTGGATCGGGCTTCTATGGTCGCGCACCCGATGTTGTCCCGGACGGTCCCCTTACGCAAGTGGCGGCCACAGTCCTGGGCGACGCCGTCGGAGGGTTGACCGTCGAATTTGCTCGATCCATCGCCGGCCAGCCAGCCGACTACGCCTATAGTGCTGTCACAGATGCCAATGGCTATTTGTCCCTCACCATCTCCAGCGCAGATGGGGTCACTGGTTACTATACAGCCCGCGCCAGCAACACCGATGGCAAAATCGTCGGCCAATGGCACTCCATTCCCCTCAATCACAATCAACGCCAGGTACTGGAACTGACGCTCGGCGGCGATATGAAGGTCGTACGAGTCGGACCACTCGCCGCATCCAAGCCCGTGCTCACAGCCGAGACAGTGCCGGAAGCCAGCGGTCTGGCGCCCAACTTTCCCAACCCGTTCAACAGCGCCACCCTGATAACCTATCATCTGTCCAGCCCCGGTCCGGTGCAGTTGGTAATCTACAATGTGCTGGGTCAGCCGGTACGCACGCTGGTGGATGGGTCCCAGACCGCTGGCACCTACCAGATACGGTGGGATGTCCTCGACCAGCGGGGCATCTCGCTATCGACGGGGATCTATATCGCACGCCTGAGCTATCCCGGCGGGGTACAGACGCGACGACTGCTCTACCTCAAGTAGCGCCGAACGCACAAAGCAAAAGGCCCCTGAAAACAGGGGCCTTTTTTTACTGCATTTACGTCTCACCGCATTTAAGTCACTTCCAGCAACGGCTCGAGCCGCGAGCGACGACGCGGATGGCGCAACCTGCGAAGTGCTTTCTCCTTAATTTGCCGCACGCGCTCTCGGGTCAAATTGAACCGAACACCGATCTCTTCGAGCGTAAGAGGCTCTTCACCACCCAGACCAAAATACAGGCGCAAAACCTCGGTCTCGCGGTCATCCAGAGACGTGAGCACATCTTTTACCTGCTCGCGCACCGAATCTTCTACAACTTCCTCATCGGGTGCCTTTTGCGTCTTATCGGGCAACACATGCAACAAACTGTGGTCATCCTCCTCGCGGAAAGACGCATCCAGAGACCAGACATCGCGCGCGCGCATCAGCGTATCCTGAACCATCTCCACCGACACGCCGAGTTCTTTGGCCACAGTTTCGGGTTCGGGTTCGGTCTCACTCGACTGCCTCAACTCGCGCGACACCTTTGAAATATTGTGCAACAAATCAATGCGGTTAATAGGCAACCGCACAACCCGCGAATCCTGTGCCAGACTCTGGTGGATCGCCTGGCGGATCCACCAGACAGCATAGGAAATAAACTTAAAGCCCCGCGTGCCATCAAAACGCTCGGCAGCTGTCATCAGACCCATATTGCCCGCGCTGATCAAATCGGCCAGAGGCACCCCGTGATTTTGATATTCGCGCGCCACACTCACCACAAAACGGAGATTGGCCGCAACCAGTTTATCTCTGGATCTCTGGCAACCTTTATGGATCTTCTTGGCCAGTTCAATTTCTTCTGCACTCGAAAGGGGTTCAGACGAGGCAATGTCTCGCAGATACAAATCCAGAGACTCACTATCTTGTATCATAATTCCAGGCAAGGGGAACCTCCTGTAAAAAATGGGGAAGAGCTACTATAAAACAGAATGGGGAGCCGACACCTTGCGAATTTGCGCCAGGTGTTCTGTCATAAATTGATACATACTCATCGACGTGTCGCAGGCCATCAAACCCGCTCGCACATCTGAATTTTTAAACAACAGAGCCAAATTGCTCAAAACCGATAAATAAGGCACAGGAGCCATATCGGGTACTGCAACCATGCATATTACGTGAACGGGTTCTGCATCTGGGGGAAAAGCAATACCCGTCTGAGAAATACCCAATGCCACACCGGGCTGAGCAACCGATCGGCATCGCGCATGAGGCAGTGCAACACCTCGACCCAAAACAGTACTCATCTGATCTTCTCGATCCAGAATAGTTTGCAAAAACTTCAAACTATCGACCACCTTCTTGCGCCCATAGAGCCGATCAACCAGTTCCTTGATCGCCCCCATGCGATCCTGTGATTGCAACTCGGGTACAAGAAGCGAAACATCAAACTGAAAAACATCGCCTTCAGGTAAAATTGTCGTTTGAGTCACCGGGTCCCCACACGCAACAAAATGCAGAATTTGCACCTTCAAACTATAAGACATTTCTTAAAAATGGAGAATAACTCATTAACATCAATAAAAACAGAAAGTTACTCCCAATATCAAAAATCCGCGATAACCGCGCCCTAATATTATAGCAATATCCGTGCCAAACATATACTCAAAGACATAACCTATTGTTTATATTGAACAACATTCAGAAAATTTTATTTTCATACCCTTTTTCTTTCTTTTGATATGCAAAAATTGCACCCTATTTTATAACTAAAATGCAAAAATTGCGCTTTTGGAAATTAGCGCAGATTATACGCCTTGATCTTGTATTGCAACGCGCGCACACTGATCCCCAGCAGAGCCGCAGCCTCTTTGCGATTTGCCGTCACATGTGCAAGTGTTTTTTCGATCAACGCGCGCTCCACATCTTCAAGCGAAGAACCGAGTTCAACCGTTATCGTATCCATCTCATTCTGGGCATCGCGTATCCGAGAAGGCAAATGATCGACATCGACCTTTTGATCTGCACAGGTTACCACAACCCGCTCAATCGTATTTTTCAACTCGCGCACATTGCCCGGCCAAAAATAAGCCAGAACCCTGTCCATCGCATCCGGAGTTAATTCCTTGCGCGCTTTGTGGTGCAACGCACACAGATTATCAAAAAACACATCGACCAAAAGCGGAATATCTTCAACGCGTTCGCGAAGCGGTGGCAGGCGAATGGGCACCACATTGATGCGATAATACAGATCCTCTCTAAACCGCCCTTCTGCCACTTCCCGATCGAGATCGCGATTGGTGACAAAAATAGTTCGCACATCTGCGGCCACCGCCCTGGTGCTCCCCACCGGGCGATAAACTTTTTCTTCTAAGACGCGAAGCAAATCGACTTGATTGGGCAAAGGGATTTCGCCCACCTCATCAAAAAAAAGCGTTCCGCCTTCAGCCGCGGCAAAAAAACCCGCCTTATCCGCCGTCGCCCCCGTAAACGCGCCCTTTACATAACCGAACAACTCGCTGCCAAATAACGTCTCGGCAAACGCCCCGCAATTCATCGCCACCAGAGGCGCATTCCGCCGCGCACTCGCCTGATGAATCGCACGCGCCACGAGTTCTTTCCCCGTCCCCGTCTCGCCAGTAATCAAAACCGGCACATCGGTCATTGCCGCCTGCGCTATGGTATCACAAACCTGTTCCATCGCGGCACTTCGATGCACAACATCTCCATTTTCGCCATTGGAATCCAGACGCGCCCGCAATACGCGATTCTCCGCGACCAGAGCCTGGTGATCCAGCAAACGCTCTAAAGACAGGCGCAACCGCTTCAGATCTACCGGCTTGGTCAAATAATCATACGCCCCCCGTCGCATGGCCTCAACAGCCGTCTCCACCTCTCCATAAGCCGTAATCACAATAACGCCAATCTCGCGATTTGAACCGCTTACCCACTTCAAAAGCGCCAGACCATCCTGCCCCGGCATCTTGAGATCAAAAATTGCGGCATCGTACTCATGGGCTTCCATAAGCGCTTTTGCCCGATTCCCATCATAAGCCACATCAACCCGATAACCGTCTTTGGTCATCGCCTCCCGCAGCCCCTCGCAGATATAGTACTCATCATCTGCAATCAAAATCCGAATCTCACTCGCCTCCATAAGTTACCTCTCAGGCACGGGCAAATACACCCGGAAAGTCGTACCTCGTTCGGGAAGGCTCTCGACATCGATATGCCCTCCGTGCTGATAAATAATGCGCTGGGCAATAGATAGCCCCAACCCGGTACCCTCATCCTTCGTCGTATAATAAAACTCGAAAATGCGATCCACTTCTTCTTCTGGAATCCCGCACCCCGTATCCTTAAGCATCAAACACACCTGCCCCGACTCGGTTTGCGTTTCGGCAATCAAATCGCCACCTTCGGCCATGGACTGAAAGGCATTCACCACAATATTGAGCACGGCTTGACCGAGTTGATCCTCATCTCCATTAATCGCGGGCAGACCGTCGGAAAGCTCCAGACGCAACACAATGCCGCGCTCGCGTGCTTCGGGCGAGACCAGCTCAAAAACGCGGCGAACCACATCGTTGAGAAACACCTGTCGCAAATGAAGTTTGGGCGTACGCGAAAAACGCAAAAAATTATACACGAGGCGGTCGAGCCGTTTCATCTCTGTCTGCGCGATATTGAGCCGTCCCACAAGGCGCTCTTTCAACGCACTTGACAACTCGTCGAGATCTTCCTCCAACAACTGCAACTGAATGTCAATCGCCCCCAGGGGATTGCGCACCTCATGGGCAACAGAAGCGGCCAAACGCCCCAACGCCGTCATCTTTTCAACTTGAAAAATCTCCCATTCCATCCGCTTTATCTCAGAAACATCGCGCACCGCCAGCACCAGCCCGCACTGCGTATCCGCATTCAAAAATGACGTACTCACGCGCAGATGTTGCAATCCACCATCTGCATTGTGGTGTACCAGATCCGTATCTGACACCAGCACCTTATTTTTTATACCCTCGTTCAAAATCCGCAACAACTCAGGGCGTTGGGCAAATAGCTCCTCTGGCGATGCGCCACAAACAGCCTGTTTGTCCCACCCCATCAACGCAATCAGATGTGCATTGGCCATCACGGCCTGATGTGTTTTATCAAAAGCCACGATGCCCTCCCCCAGCCCCTCCAGAATTGAAGCACTATAATCCATAGCCATGTCCATGAGCGTTCTCCCGATACAACTATAAAAACCATCTAACGTTAATTTTCCATATTTCGACCCAAAGCGCAAGCCCAAATATCTTGACACCTATCCGTTGCGTGATATTATTAACCTCTCGTAGCATCACAGCCATTTCCAAAGGACTACCCATTGAATAAACAAATCTCCATATGTGATACCCTTCCTCACGACCTGCTCAACGCAAAAAAAACATCCGAAGCCTGGTCCGCCGAACGTCTGTCGTACCTGCGAACCTATCTCGACACCACCTGGGAAAATATTCATACACATCACCAGAGCGGGGCATCGGGCAACGCTGTGGTGGCAGCACTCACACAGCGCGTCGATACACTCATCCAGGCACTGTATGCCGAAGCCATAGAAGAACACGGTGAGCCAACCGGATTTGCCGTAATCGCGCAAGGGGGATATGGCCGGGGTGCGCTCAATCCCCACTCGGATATTGACCTGTTATTTCTCTTCAATAAAAAAGTCCATGAAGGCGACCCCATAACGCGCGCGATTCTCCACACCCTTTGGGATCTGCGATTTGACGTGGGATACAGCACGCGCACCCTTTCTGATTGCATCACTGCAGCGCAAGACGACGCCGATTCCATGACCGCGATGCTCGAAACGCGCCATCTCGTGGGTGATCCCACCTTGAAGCCCCAACTGCAAGACACCCTTGCGCGGCGGTTTTTTGGCAGACGCGCACGCGGTTTTGTGGAAAAAAAATATCAGGAACGCATCCAGCGACACAGCAGATCCAAATTTTCTGTCCAGCTCCTCGAGCCCAATGTCAAAGAAAGCCCGGGAGGATTGCGAGATATTCACACATCCGGCTGGTTCTTAATGGCACGCCGTGGCCTTCGCGCGCCCGACGGTCTGGTAGAGAGCCAGGTGCTCACGCGCAGAAATTATCAGATCTACATCGAAGCCTCTGATTTTATGTTGCGCACGCGCAGCGAACTGCACTTTCACACGGGCAAACCCTTTGATATACTCGAACACGACCTGCAGCCCGCCATTGCCAAAAACCTGGGCTACAAAGACCGGGATAATGAACTGGGTGTGGAACACTTCATGCGAGACTACTACACCCATGCGCGTGCAATTAAACACCTCAGCGACCTGATATGTGAACGCCTCAAAGGCCAATCATCCACCGGTCGGGCTGTGGGATTGCTCACCCGCCGTCAACTCGATGACGGCTCTGTGCTACACCACACGCACATTGCCCTGCCCCAAAAGCGGCGACACTTTTTTGATAACACGCCCTATCGCCTCCTCTCCCTTTTTCTCAATTCACAGCGCTTCGGCGTACCCCTCAATGAAGCGGCCAAACAGGGGATCAAAGACCATCTCCACCTCATTGACGACACCTTCAGGTCTTCCGAGCGCATCAGTCGCATCTTTCTCGACCTCTTCCGCACGCCCGTCGGCATTGGCACGACCCTTCGCACCATGCACGAACTCGACATCCTGGGCACTTATGTACCCGAATTTGGCAGTTTGACCTGTTTGGTACAATACAATCGCTATCACATCTACACAGCAGATGAACACACCCTGGTCGCAGTAGAACGTCTCGACCACCTCGCGCGCACGCCTTCTCTGCCCCACGATTTGCAGCACCTCAAACGCGTGTACAATGAAATCCCGAGAAAAGAGCTTCTCTATCTCGCGCTATTGATGCACGACGTGGGAAAATCAGTTCGCGACAAAGATCACAGCATTGTCGGTGCAGAAATGACACGGGACTTTCTCAAACGCCTCCAATTGCCCGATGACCAGATAGAAACCGTTGTTTTTCTCGTGCGACACCATCTCGCCATGTCCGCCATTGCCCAGCGCCGCGACCTGTCAGATCACCGCATGATCGCCGAATTTGCCAGCACATTTTCACATCCCGATAGTTTGCGAATGCTCTATGTCCTCACATATGCCGACCTGTCTGCCGTCACACAAACTGCGTGGACCGCCTGGAAAGGTCACCTCTTGCGCGAACTCTACGAAAACACCTTTCATCTCCTCACACAAAATACCCAACTCGACCGCGAGCAACCCGAACTACAGGACATTCAAAAAATCCTCACGGCTCTGGAATCGCGCATTCCGTATCAGATCCTCGTTGAACATCTCAACAACATGCCTCCGCGCTATCCCGAACAAAACAGCCCGGAAGAAATAGCACAACACCTGCAACTCATCGACGCAATGGGATCCTCATTGGTCGCCGTTAGCGTACAACCCGGCGAACTCTTTCTGGAAATCACCATCTGTACGCACGACCAGCCCTTTCGTCTATCTGAAATTTGTGGTGTGCTGGCAACCCACGACATCAACATCTTCAGCGCACACGCCTACACGCGCAACGACGGCACAGTCATCGACATCTTTCAAGTCACTTCCGATATGGATGATAACGCCGCATTACAAGAAAAAATTCAACAAACCCTGACCGATGTCTTTCAACAAAAAGAGCGCGTCTCAGACCTGTTCGCCAATTACAGTCAAAGGTGGTCCCTGAAGCGTCAGCCCACAGTTCCCATATCCCCTAAAATCACATTCGACAACAATGTTTCTATGCGCTCCACCGTCATCGACATTACGGCACAAGATGCAATAGGCCTCCTGTATCGCATCACGCGCACATTATCAGACCTTGGCTTCGACATCTACACCGCTCGCATAGGCACACAGGCAGACCGCGCTGTCGATGCCTTTTACGTGCGTAAAAATGGCGATAAAATCACAGACCCCGCACTGCTCGAACACATCGCCAGCGAACTGACACACGCGATTGAAAATCCTTGACAAGCCACATTGTTTGTTTTAGGTTAAGGTCAACTTCAAAAAGCATTCCCTCGCACTAATGCTCCGCATCCTGCCCCACAATCTTCCAAAACATTGTTCTCCGTAGGCTTCGCAGTACTCCAATGATTTCGCAATGATTTCGCACAGCATCTGTTTTGCGCCCCACATGGCATGGTGTCGTCCGGGCATGTATCTCATCTCCCCTTCCAACCCATCAGGAACCCCCAAAAATGGCAATCACCGAAGAAAAATTGAACATGTTTGAGTTGCAGGAATGCAGCATACCCGAACTCAACAAATACGCGCAGGCACTCAACATACAAGGCTACAGCAGCCTGCGAAGACAAGAACTCATCTTCGCTATACTCCAGAGCCAAACCGCAAAAAGTGGACGTATCTTCGCCCAGGGTGTACTCGACATCCTCGAAGACGGATTTGGCTTCCTCAGATCGCCAAAGTACAATTATTTGCCCGGTCCCGACGACATCTATGTGGGCCACTCGCAAATCAAACGCTTCAATCTGCGAACTGGAGACACCATATCGGGGCATATTCGTCCACCGAGAGGCGACGAAAAATACTTTGCACTCATTCGCGTTGAGGCCGTCAATTTTGAAGACCCGGAAGTCGCGAAACAAAAAATCCTATTTGACAATCTCACGCCACTGCACCCGGACGAACGCATTGACCTCGAATACGAATCACAGGACATCTCCACCCGCATCATGAACCTCCTCACCCCAATCGGCAAAGGCCAACGCGGCATGATAGTCGCCCCCCCATTCACGGGCAAAACCATGCTCCTGCAAAAAATTGCCAACGCCATTACCAAAAACCATCCCGAAATCACGCTTATTGTCCTCCTCATTGACGAGCGCCCCGAAGAAGTCACAGACATGATCCGTTCGGTCGAAGGCGAAGTCGTCAGTTCGACCTTTGACGAACCCCCGACCCGACATGTACAGGTCGCCGACATGGTCATAGAAAAAGCCAAGCGATTGGTCGAACACCAGCAGGACGTGGTCATCCTGCTCGACAGCATTACCCGCCTGGCTCGCGCCTATAACACCGTTGCCCCACACAGTGGGCGCATTCTCTCGGGGGGTCTCGACTCGACCGCCATGCAGTGGCCCAAGCGATTTTTTGGCGCAGCGCGCAACATTGAAGAAGGCGGCAGCCTGACCATCCTGGCAACTGCTCTTGTCGAAACTGGAAGCCGTATGGATGAAGTCATCTTCGAAGAATTTAAAGGCACGGGCAACATGGAACTCAAGCTGGACCGCAGGCTCTCCAATCGCCGCATCTTTCCCGCCATTGACGTATCCATGTCCAGCACGCGCAAAGAAGAACTTCTGCTAAAAGAAAAAGAACTCAACCGCGTTTGGATCTTGCGAAAACTACTCAACCAGATGCAACCTCTGGAAGCGATGGAATTTTTCACAGAACGCACCAAAGAAAACAAAACCAACGAAGACTTCCTCAATGCCATGAGTGAACCGATTCACGCCTTCTAAGAAGTCTGCGACTTGATTATTTTTGGGCATTTTGGTATATTCTTCGACCTGTCTTTATTTAACAACAATCGAACAACTTGAGGATAATCGCATGAAACCCAATATTCATCCAGAATACCGCGACGTAATCTTTGAAGACGTCAGTGCCAACCCACCATTTCGGGTCAAAACGCGATCGACGCGCACCTCTGAAGAAACCATCGAATGGGAAGACGGCAACACCTATCCACTGATCAAAATGGAAATCAGTTCGGCTACCCATCCGTTCTTCACGGGCAAGATGATGCTCGTTGACACTGCCGGTATGGTCGAGCGCTATCGCCGCCGGTATGGTATTGAAGGCGGGGAAGAAGAAAACGCAGAAGAAAAAACGGACAGTTAGCAACGCGATCCACATATAGAAGGGCGAAACGGCCGCATACCGCGACTGTTTCGCCCTTTTTGTATGGCTATCGGCTTTTAGTTTCCCGCCCTTCACACTTCACACTTCACACTTCACACTTCTAAAATGTTTGAACAACTCAAAACCATTGAAACTCGCTATTTCAAACTCGGCGAAGAAATGGCCAGACCCGAAGTCGCCTCAGACCCCAACCGCCTTCGCAAACTCGGCAAAGAATACCGCGACCTCGAAGAAATCGTCACAACGTATCGCGACTACAACAAAGTGTACGAAGACCTCGCCGAAGTAAATGACATCATCAGCACGTCAGATGACGCCGAACTCGTCGATATGGCGCAGATGGAAAAAGAAGACCTCGCCCTGCGCGAATCAGACCTGTCCAACAAGCTCAAAATGCTCTTAATCCCCAAAGACCCCAACGACAGCAAAGACACTGTCGTCGAAATACGCGCAGGCGCAGGCGGAGACGAAGCCGCCCTCTTTGCCGCCGATCTCCACCGCATGTACTCGCGCTATGCAGAAAACACGGGTGGGCGCTGTGAAATCCTCAGTTCAAATCCCACGGGAATTGGTGGATACAAAGAGATCATCTTCTTAGTCGTTGGCAACGGCATCTACGGTAGGCTAAAATACGAAAGCGGTGTACACCGGGTCCAGCGCATACCCGAAACCGAATCCAGCGGCCGCATCCACACCTCGACAGCTACCGTAGCCGTTCTTCCCGATGCAGAAGACGTCGATATAGACATCGATCTCAACGACCTCAAAATCGATGTCTTTCGCTCCTCAGGTCCCGGCGGTCAAAGCGTCAACACCACCGACTCAGCAGTGCGCATCACCCACATGCCATCGGGTCTTGTCGTCACATGTCAGGACGAAAAATCCCAGCACAAAAACAGAGCCAAAGCACTCAAAGTCTTGCGCTCGCGCCTGCTCGACCAGGCCATCCGCGAACAACAGGCAAAAACCGCCGCCGACCGCCGCTCACAAATTGGCAGCGGCGACCGAAGCGCGAAAATTCGCACCTATAATTTCCCACAAGGGCGCGTAACCGACCACCGTATCAAACTCACCCTGCACAGACTTGAAGACATTCTGGACGGCAACATCGCAGAACTCATCGAAGCCCTTCGCCTCTCTGACCAAACGGAAAAACTCAAACAGCAGGAATAAATCCTCTAACCCCCATGTCCTCCTCCATCCCCCATCTCCTGACCTGGGCAAGAGACATCCTCGCCAAAGCGGGTGTCTCCAGTCCACGGGCAGATGCCGAATGGACACTCGCCCATGTGCTCGAATGCCCGCGTTCAGAACTGCTTATGCGGGCGCGCCAGCCGCTCACACCTGCACAAAACGCGACCTTTCGCAACCTGATTCACCGCCGCGCTGACCGCGTCCCCCTGCAACACCTTTTGGGCAACACCGAATTTTACGGCCTCCCCTTTCGCACCACACCCGATGCCCTGATTCCCCGACCGGAAACAGAAATCCTCGTCGAAATTGTCCTCGACCAATTAAAAAACGTCACAAAACCCCGCATCATCGACATTGGCACCGGATCCGGCATCATCGCCATCACCCTGAGCAAAGCACTCACAAGATCGCATGTAATCGCCACAGACATATCGCGCAAAGCTCTCTACCTCGCCAGCCAAAACGCCTGCCTCAACGGCGTTTCCAACCGCATTTCCTTTCTACAAACCGACCTCCTCACATCCTTTGCACCGCCAGAGGGCTTCGATGCCATCCTCTCCAATCCCCCATATATCCCCAGCCATGCAATCGACGCGCTACAACCCGAAGTTCGCGCCAGTGATCCTCGTCTCGCCTTAGACGGAGGCTGCGACGGCCTCGACTTTTATCGCAAAATCATTCCCACAAGCGTCCCTTTGCTCGCACCAGACGGATTATTGGGTTTGGAAATCGGCCATGACCAGGCCGATGCCGTCACCCAACTGCTCGCGCGACAAAGTGGCCTCACCCACATCGCTACCCACACCGACCTCGGGGGATATCCCCGCGCGGTACTCGCGCGGGCAACCGCCAATTGCTAATCATTGACTTTTACAACCTTTTTTGTTAATTTCTCACGCCTTAATATTCGTTTGTCTCACCCCTTTATAAACGCGCCATGTTAGACCAAATTTTCGCGCCCATCCAATATCAGATCGCACGTTTTGAAACCCGTCTCGAAGAAATTATGACGGCCTCTGATATCGGGGGCATACAAGAAATGGCCTATCACGTTGTTAAAAACAGGGGCAGGCGTTTTCGACCTGCTCTTGCATTCTTAACAGCGCAGGCCGTGGGCGAGTGTTCAGACGCGGTAATCGATGCTGCTGTAGGCGTTGAAATTATACAAACGGCATCGCTTATTCACGACGATGTGATCGACAACGCGGAAACGCGCCGGGGTGCCGACGTCTTACACCTCCAATGGGGCAACCGCGCAGCCATATTGATGGGCGATTTTCTCTTTGCCAAATCAATGCAAGTGCTCGTTGGACTCAACTCTCTACCGGTCATGGACGCCACGACCCACGCGATACAGCGCGTCGTCGAAGGAGAAATTCTCGAGGGCGAAATATCTTCTTCGGGGGAAGCCTCGCTCTATTTTCGCATGATCAACCAAAAAACAGCATCACTGCTCGCATTGGCTTGCGAATTGGGTGCTATTTTGGGCAATGGATCGCCTGACCAGATCGCGCGTATGGCATCTTTCGGCAGCGAAATCGGCGTCGCCTTCCAGATTACCGACGACGTCCTCGACCTGATGGGCAGTGCAAATAGCATGGGCAAACCCACGGGAAACGATCTTCGAGAAAAAAAGCTGACCTTACCCTTAATTCGGGCACTGGCAAACTGCAAAAACGGCGAAGCTGCCCACATTCGCAGCAAAGTACTCAATGGCGTAGAAACCGACAGCGACTGGCGAGAAGTACTGCGCTTTGTCCAGCGCTATCGGGGCGTAGAAGCCGCGCGAAAAGAAGCGCGTTCTTATGCCCAATCCGCTCTCAAAAATTTGAATGCTCTACACACCTCCAGCGCGCGCGACGCGCTCGTATTGGCGGTTCAACACGTGGTTGAACGCGACCAATAAATCACACCTAAACGGAGTAACTTTCTGCGATGACCCGAGAATACTGGCGTTTGTTAATCATCTGTGCGACCATAGTGCTCGCACTTTTTTATCTCTATCCCACCTACCAATTTTACTACGCACCTCCGGAAAATTTAGACCAGCGAGAGCGCGTAAAACAGCAGGCCATCAACCTCGGATTGGACTTACAAGGGGGTATCCATCTCGTTCTCGAAGTGGATCAAACCAATCTCTCAGAAGATGAAAAAACAGACGTGGTCGCACGCGCCCTCGAAATTATCCGCAATCGCATCGATCAATTCGGCGTCTCTGAACCCATCATTCACCGCGAAGGCGATTGGCGCATCGTGGTCGAATTGCCGGGTGTGCAGGACATCGAACGCGCCAAGGGCCTGATCGGCAAAACCGCGCGCCTCGAATTTAAAATCCTCAAATCCGACGCCGACCGCGCTGGCATAATCGAAAAAATTGACCGCCACCTCGCCGCGCAAGCACCTGTTGACACCGCGAAAGCCGAAGACCCACTCCTCGGGCAAATAGCTGAAGAAACCCCATCTCTCTCTCGCTATATGCTCTCTTCTCGGGGAGACTTCGTGGTGCCAGAAGACAATATACTCACCGTGCGAGAACTTCTGAATCGCCCGGACGTACAAAAGCTCCTGCCACCCGACGCGCAATTCCTGTGGAATTCCAAAGTCGAAGAAATGGGCGATGGGCAACGCTATCGCGCGCTTTATTATCTCAAAAGGCGCGTAGAAATGACGGGTGAAATCCTCTCCGATGCCTCTGTCACAACCGGACAATCTTTTGAAAACGCCGGTCAACCCATTGTCAACTTCACCACCACCAGCCAGGGCGTGCGCCTCTTTGGACGGGTCACGGGCGCCAACGTGGGCGAACGCATGGCCATTATTCTCGATGATCAGGTCTATTCCGCGCCCACAATCCGCTCCAAAATCAACCAGGGCTCGGGCATTATTGAAGGCACTGGCACCGTTGACGAAGCCAAAGACCTCGCCATTGTCTTGCGCGCAGGTGCGCTACCCGCCGACGTCAATATCGTCGAAGACCGCACGGTCGGACCTTCACTTGGACGCGACTCCATAGAACAGGGCAGAAATGCAGCCCTCATCGGCCTCGTCATAGTCATCATCTTCATGGTCATCTACTACGGCTTTTCGGGCCTCGTCGCCGACCTCGCGCTCGTGCTCAACCTCGTCTTTGTCATGGCCATACTCGCGGCATTTCAAGGCACGCTCACCCTGCCCGGCATAGCGGGTATTATTTTAACCATAGGTATGGCAGTAGATGCCAACGTGCTGATTCTCGAACGCATCCGCGAGGAATTGCGCGCAGAAAAAACCGTGCGGGTAGCCATCGAAAATGGTTATGCGCGCGCCGTCCAGACCATCGTAGATGCCAACGTAACCACCATCATCACAGCCATCGTACTCTACCAATACGGCACCGGTCCCATCAAGGGATTTGCACTCACCCTGATGATCGGTATCATCTCCTCGATGTTCACCGCCATCTTTGTCACGCGCACCGTTTACGACACCATTGTCTCGCGCCAGGTCAATCCCCGCCTCAGCATTGGCAGGCTGCGCGTATTTGGCGACACCAGCATCAACTTTCTCGGTGTTCGACGGGGCGCTTTCATCTTGTCGGCTGTTCTCATCCTGTTCGGCCTGGGTTCCACCTTCACCAAAGGCGGTTATAACCTGGGCATCGACTTTGCCGGGGGCACATTGCTCGAATTGCACTTTGATCCCCCGGCCTCTGTCGGCGACATCCGCCAGTCTCTGGGCGATGTCCGCGTTGAGGACCAGAGCATGGACTTGCGCAACAGCGAAATCAAAGAATTCGGCTCGGTCAACGACATCCTCATTCGCGTGGAAGAAGAAGCCGAAGGCACGGCCATTGCAGACGCCATAAAAACCAGACTCAAATCCGATTTTGCCGGCAATATTCAAGATGAGACCGAGTGGTTGCGGCGGCAGGAAGCCGTCGGACCCAAAATTGGCGAAGAACTCAAGACCAATGCCGTATATGCCATCCTCGTCGCAATGATACTCATTATCATCTACGTGTGGTGGCGCTTCAGGCAAATCGAGTTCGGGATCGCAGCCGTCATCGCCCTTTTCCACGACGTCATGATCACCCTGGGGATCTTTTCAGTTCTAAATTGGGAGATCTCCCTGGCCATTGTGGCGGCCTTGCTCACCATTGTGGGATACTCCCTCAACGATACAATCGTGGTCTATGACCGCATACGCGAAGACATCAAATTGTATCGCCGAGATACATTTGCCTCCGTAATCAACCGCGCCATCAACGAGTGTCTCAACCGCACGGTACTCACCTCGGGCACCACCATGCTGGTCGTCCTCTCCCTCATCCTTCTGGGCGGAGAAGTAATCCGCGACTTTGCATTCGCCCTGCTCATCGGCGTCATCGTGGGAACCTACTCCTCGGCATTTGTCGCATCGCCTATCGTGGTCGAATGGCACAACCGCCGGGAGGCAAAAGCGAGACAGAGCCGAAGCGCGGCGTAGGTTGAATTACATAAAAAGAAAAAAGCACCTGATCAGATGGGATTGATCAGGTGCTTTTTTTAGGTCAACTTGAATAACTATACCGCAATAACCCTCTTGGCTCCTTCACTCTCCGGCCAGGCAATATGAATGCTGACCTCACAATTGAGGCGATTGAGGAATCGCATCAACCGTTCGACGCTGTAATAGGAAAACTTGCCGCTTTTAAGCCGGGAAATTTCTGGCTGTTTAACTTCAAGAATCCTCGCGGCCTTTGTCTGAGTCAGCTTGCGGTGTTCGAGAATTCGAAAAATCTCCGCACCGAGTTGCGCTTTGAGCAACTCCTCTTTTGCTTCCTCTTCATCAAAGCCCAAATCTAAAAAGATATTGCCACTACTCTCCTCAACTTTAATATCTTTATCCATAGTCTTCCTCCTGTTTAGCCAACTCCTTAGCTCGTCTCAATCGTCTTTTAATTAAGTCGATATCTCTCTTAGGGGTGGCGATTCCTCTCTTTGATTTCTTTTGAAATGCATGGAGCACATAAAGACTTCTGCCAATCTTGACCGTATAAACGGCGCGGTAGGTATTTGTAGCATAATCACGGACAATCTCAAATACGCCGGATTCAATACCCCTCATCGGCTTGGCAGAGGGCGGCGTTTGTCCAGTCTGCACCAGATAGAGCAAATGTCCAATATCTTTGCGGACCTGGTTGGGAAAACGCTGTAGCTGTTCTCTCGAATCTCCAACCCACCGGACATTTCTGAGGAATATTCCTTCACGTTCCATGCTCTGATTATATCTAATTAGTTATATTATGTCAATCCTTTTGATATTGACCCATAAACTATATCTTTTATATTAACACAAACGTTCACATTCAAACGTTCACATTCAAATAGACGAGGACTCCTGAAAGGGGCAACACAATGGCAGCAAAAACAAATCATCGCACCTCTAACTTTGCCTACCTGGGTAGCATAGTCCTTCTGCTGACACTCATCTTCAGCGGACACGCTCTTGCACAATACACCTATCAATGGAAAACCGATACAACCTACGAAGGGACAGAATCGGCAACTCTCGTTCAACCCGTGCAGGTCATGTTCTTAAATGAGCCGATACAGGTTGTGCCGCACAGCGCATCACTGCGTCTCATGCAACAATATTCCGTATTACTCAGCACCGAATGGAACTCAGATCAAGCCTACCGACTGCTCCAAACCTTTGAATCCATCCCACAATTGAGTAACAACCTGTACGAAGAGATACCCAAAGTATCATCCTCGTTATGGCAATTGACGGACCAGCATATTGAAAATGACATAGAGATTCACATCCAGGATGGACAAAAAATCGTCACCCTGTCCCGGGAGGCTTTTACTTATGCTGAACCATTGCTAGCTGAGATAGAGGGTGTGAGAGGCCGTTTCTTCTCTAAAAGACTACACCGAGCCATCGTCCGCTATGTAACCGACGACGGCAGGGATAGACGTGCGCTGAAGAAAATTTTAGAGAAACGCTATGGCGTAAGTATAGATGTGCCGGACTATACCGTACTTACCCAAAGAACAACAAAGGAACATTCAGGTCGGTTCGGAGAGTTCAAAAACGAAGAATTGATAGCCCTTGTAAGTATGTTTGAAGAATACCCACAGGGCATGCTCAGCACGCCAGGCTTGCAATATCTGGTGCGGCGATTAGATGGAACACCGCATCCGATTAATCCGCAGGCTCCTGCTATAGCCTGGGTAACCGAGGGCTATATTGAGTTCATGGAATCTGCTTTTAAGGAACAAGGACTCGACTACATCCACCGCCTGATTCTCCATGAAAAAGCACACTTCTTATGGGAACACCTCTTTGACGACCAACTCAAACAGGACTGGATTAAACTCGGTGGCTGGTATGTAAACCCGGACGATGGAGATGGCTGGTCAACGACCAAACAAACCGAGTTCGTATCTGCTTATGCACACGGTGTAAATCCAAATGAGGACATGGCAGAAACGATCAGTTATTACATCGTGAACCCCGACAAATTGCGCTCGCGTTCCCCTGCCAAATACGAATTTATTCGAGACCGGGTCATGCACGGCACGCGCTACATATCTCGGATACGCGAAGACCTGACATTTCAGGTCTATAATCTGTATCCCGATGTGGTATATCCGGGGAGGATCATACGGGTTGACATACGCGTACATGGCGAACCGGAAGAGGACAAGGAAATAACAATAGAGCTTGAAATTCACCGGGAAGAGAATGGCTTTGACAATGCGCAAGCAACACATCTCAGGATTCATAGCCCAAAAGGGACCTTCTTTGACGTCTGGCTTCATCCTGTAAGATCCGATGGCAGGCGCATCAATGCAGGCCACATTTTGCGGGGCAGTAAAACATTATCAAAGTACGCAGCATACGGTTATTGGGGTCCAGATCAAATTACCCTCAGGGATGCCCAGGGCAACGAACGTCACGAATCTCAGGTCGATTTCGGATGGAAACTCTATCTCAACAATCCACTTGCCGATTATCAACCCCCGGCCTACATCAAAAATTCTATGCGAATCTCATTGTCACAAAGCACGGCAGAAGGCAAGCCCTTACAAATTCTCACCGCACGTTGGAGGCTTTTTGAAGAAAACGGAATACGGGAACAGGGAGTCTATGCACAACTGAACGATACAAATACTGAAACATACTCTCGTCGTTCGGAGGAATATGGAAATTACGATCCACAAACTGGCGAAACGAGTGTTCAACTTAAAATTCCGGATTACTTCCCAGGCGGCACGTACAAACTCAATTTCATCAATATGTATGATATGGCATTAAACGCACAAGGCGTGTACTTTACCGATCCGGGACATGGATTAAGGGACGAAGATATCATAATAGATGAAGCACCTGCCACCATTGACGTTCAAACGACAAATCCGGATGTCATCCCGCCTGTGCTCGATTTAAATCAGATCACCATTCAGGCAGAACCAACAAATCCAGAAGTACCAAACGGCGAAACACAGGTCGATATTAGCTTTAGAGTTAAAGACAACATCAGTGGATATAGTTTGACAAACATGTATTTACGCGACCCGAATGGTGTGATGCACTTCTTTAGACATTACGATCCGGATTTTCACAAAATCTATTTTACACGCGATCCGGCTGTCTATGAAACCTACCATAAAACGATCATCTTACCCGTTGGCAGTATCCCCGGAACATGGGGACTTGCTGAAATGACAGTATCGGATAAAGCACAGAACATACTTCGAACGGACTTTACTGAAATCATCCGCTTTGAGGTACAGGATACCCCCCTTATCTCTGCCGACTTTGATGGCGATGGACAGGTCGGGACCGCAGACTTTTTGCTATTTTTTGAAGTATTTGGAACCCAGACCGGACAGGAGAACTTCGATCCAAAATTTGACCTCGACAACGATGGAATCATTGGCACTTCCGACTTCCTCATCTTCGTGGATTCCTTTGGCAAACCGGTCACTGGATAGCTATCGCGCGGTCAACATCACAAAGCCCGTCAATCAATGAATATTGACGGGCTTTTTTCTGTACTTGAAGGCGTGTTTTACTTATCTACCCCCATCCACATATCCCCTTGTAATATCGATAATCAACCCAATATCATACCGCGCATCTTCCACGGGTGTGCGGCACGGCTCGCCATCTGTAATACATGCGTAAAAATGCCGAAGTTCCCGCACAAACGGACTCTCCCAATCAATCTCGGGACTGCGCGTACCGTGAGACCCATTGGCGTGGATCTCCAGCACATCGAGCGTTGACAGAATCCCCCGCGCAAACCCTGTGGGATACGACAGAATAACGCGCTTATCGTCCTTGTGGACCTCGAGCGTCTCCTTAAAATGCCACAAATCGGGCAAATCGATCCACGTCGCCACACACCGCGCCCCCGATGCATATTGCAAAATCGTCGTCATCGCCCGTCCGCCTTGCCACACCTCGGTACTCACCACCCGCGTCGGATTGCCCAGCATCAGACGCAAACCGTACAAATCGTGAATCATACTCCCCGACAGCGTAAAAAACGCCCGCGCAACATCATCCGACACATCGCCCACCGCCTGTTTCAAAGCCGCCTGCCGCGCTTTGTTTCTCTCAACTGCAGCTTCGGGCGGCAAATCGTCAAAATAGGTCAACTCAAACTGCTTCAAATGCAAATTATTATTCGGATGCAAATGATTCACCTGCACAAAACGCACATCGCCCGCATCCCCCACCTCCTCCCGAGCCAACTCATACGCCGGATCATAAACCTTCATATAGCCCACCTGTCCCACCGTCCCCGCTCGCTCCTTCGCAGCACATATCGCATCGACTTCCTCGAGCGAATAACACATCGGCTTTTCAATAAACACATGCTTACCCGCCTCAAAAGCCGCCACCGCCAGTTCCGTCTTCGGATCCGCATGGCACAAAATCACCGCATCCACATCCCGCGCATTGAGCAACTCATGCGGATCCGTCGTAAAATTCGGCACGCCAAAAACCTCTGCCAGCCATCGCGCCAACCCCGGCGAAATATCGCACACCCACGTCACCTCATAAAGCGCGTGCAAAATCCCCAAATTCGGCATATGCTGCACTTGGGCAATCGCCCCGCAACCAATAATCCCCATTTTGATCTTCGACATCACACCCTCCTGACCTTTATATTTTCCACCACAGCCGTAACCCCTGCAACCACACCTGTGCGAATCGCCTCCAACGCCATACTCGGCTGCGACCTCCCCAGTTCAGCAACAAGCTCCGGCGTAGGCGGCAAATGAATAAAACCCGCAGGCAGATCATCCTCAGCGACCAGATGCAACACAGAATACATAATGTGATTGCACAAAAACGTACCCGCCGAATACGTCAACCGCGCCAGCACCTCTGCATCCGCCATCCGCTCAACCATAGCCCGGGTCGGCAACGTGGAAAAATAGGCATCCGGACCCCCTTCAACAATGGGATAATCGACCCCATCTATCACCTTCAAATTAATCCCAACGCGCTCGACATGCAGCGCAGACGCAGAACCGTGCAGCCCCAAACACACCACCGCCACTGGCTCGTGCTCTGAGATCAGCGGAGCAACCCGATCAATATCCGCCCCGTGAACAACCGGCAACACAGCCGAAACAACCTCGCATCCCGCAATCGAAGCCCCATTCAGAGACTCAGCCACAGCACCCGATGGATTGGACGACCACTCAGCCCAGGGTTCAAAACCCGTCAGTAAAATTTTCACGCGCCCTCCTCCGCCGTAACACAAGAAACCATACGCCCACCCGTGATCTTGACGCCCTCACATTGAACAGCCTCAATCGCGACATCGCCCTTATCCCAAATCACAGTACCCGTCCCCATCGCCTCAACATGCACCTCACCTCCCGGCACCGTCAGCATCAGAGATTCTGGCTCCGTCCCGTAAAAAGCCGCCACATAGCGGTCAGTCCGGGAACATGCAAAAAGCCATGCGGGCTGGCTTCCGCAAATCAACCTGACGTCTCCAACCGAAATCTCGCCCATACAACTCTGACGGGCAACAGGCGACTCGAGCGGTGGCCAGCCGAGGACACCTTCATGCGTCCAGCGTCTCCGGAGATCCCACTTCAGCAAATCGATCTCAATACCCAGCGTCTCCCCATCCCGGGTATATTCCACAGACCACGGTCGCGTCCTCCCCGCGTCATAAGTCACAGACGGCGCAGCATCATCTCTCAGAGCACCGCCAGCAACCATCCGAACAAAAGATTGCACATCGGCATAATCCGAACGCTCAGCCATCTCCGCATAAAAACCGCACCGGGGTTTGCCCTGATAAAAAGACCCGGGATGCCCCTGCTCCCAGAACGTCTTGGACGGACCGAGATAATTGTAAAGCTCTAAAAAAAGATGCGTATCGTACTCCACCAGACGCAGAGGCGCATTGCGCCCCAGATCCGTACGCGCAAGCGGACGAATCGCGGAAAGAACGGGACCGATTGCAACGCCAATCGTAGCACCTTCCGGAACATCGAACGGCAAGTTCTCCACCTTCTCATCACCAACCCAAATCTCATCCACCAGCCCGCGATCGTGCCAGCACACAACGGCTTTGGCACTGCTCCGCGGCGCCATCGCGCCCAGATCTTTCGGTGAATAGAGAACAATCGCCCGGGAACCATCCTGAACATTGTGACACTGACCCTCTTCAAAAAGAATCTGATCATTGGACCGCGCGGGCGTTGACCGAAACGACCCCAGCCAGTGATCATCCAGCACATACCGGGAATAAATAATACCCGTCTGATCCGTATCGGTCTTGTGATGCGCGATAAAAACACTCGACTGCCCCGTAATAAAGCGATTCGTCTGACTGCGCAGTTCCTGAGAAGAAACCCCCAGCGCAAACGAAGGACTGTGATACGTAGAGATCCCCACGCCATTTTCCGAATCGGCAGTCTCCGAAAGAAAAAACGTCTCCGGCCGGTAATCAAGTGCATCGGACAGCCAAGCTGGCAAAATACCCGTCTCAATATATTCGCGAAAACCATCTATCTCCGGCGGCATCTGGCAAAAAAGCGCGTGCCGGTACGCCCGGCTAAAAGGCCCTGCCCAGCGACCCGTAGGCGGATGAATATGCAGCGCAGCGGAAAGGCCAATACGCGCGCACATCGCCCTGGCACCAATGCGCGTGGGCTTGTGCTGCACGAGTTCGCCCAGCCTGTGCAAAACGCGCATCGCCACATTCGCGTAATTCGGACTATTAAACTCGTACGCACAGCCATTTCGAGTCGTAAAATCCATCCACGCCTGAAACTTCTGATAACCCCGGTTCACAAAACCCTCATCCCCGAGCAATTCCCCTCCCAAACACGTATTGGTAATATCCTTAACCACAATATTCGTATAGCGAAAATGAACATCAATCCGCCGAACCTCCTCCAGCCCCAGGCGAATACTCTGACGGACGCGGTCTTGCAAATCATCAGAAAGCACATCCCCATAGTTAATCATCAGTGGAATAAGCTGAAAAAGACAAAACTGCACCGCATTGAGATCTTCCACCACCTCGTCCTCGCGCTCCCAGAGAAAATTTCCCAAATGGGGATCGCCCTCGCGGGTCTCCTGACATGTCAGCATCGCATCGAGAACCTTCTCAGCCAGATCGATATCCTCACGCGCACCATTCGCCAGAAGATCGTTGGCAAATTCAGCCGCCTGACGCGGCGCGTGATACGTCTTGCCCTCCTCTTGTCGAGACAGCATAAAAGTATCGGGATTAAAGTTCGGGGGAAGAGGAAGGGGTTGAGTTCTGGACATAATGCACTCCGATAGTATTGACACATGATAGAAAGATTTGTAAAATGCAATAGGCAATAAAAAGCAACCACAGATGAACACAGATGAACACAGATGGTCAGGGTGGTGTTCCTATGATTGTAAGTAGGGACGACCCCCCCTGCTTAAATCATACAGGGGCAGGCCTGTGGTCGCCCGACCAGCCCCCAGCCCCTCAAGGAGCCTATCATGGCAACCGCCGAAACACCTATCGCGATGCATGAACCATCCCTCTACGAAACAACCAGACGCGCCGACTATCTCGACACCCTCGCCGACATCGACGACCGTCAAATCGCCCGATTCCACGAACAGGGCTACCTCGCCATACGGCGGGCATTTACACCGCAACAAATCGAATCCGCGGGCCAGGCCATGTGGGATCTCATCGACGGCAAAAGCCAGGACTTCAAAGGCGTAATGGCCGAAGCCGCCAAACGCGGGCACTTTTCCAAACTCACAGGCGAAGCCAAACGCGACAGCGTGCGTAAAATCTGGAAATTCGTCGATCATGACGCGCGGCTCAACGACCTCGCCCACGACCCGACCATCCTCTCCGTCCTCTCCCGCATGATGGACGACACACCCGTACTCTTTCAGGACATGGGACTGATCAAACCCCCGCACATCGGCCGCGAAAAACCCTGGCATCAGGACTGCGCGTACTTCAACTACCCCGTCGGCACCACCGTCGTCGGCGTATGGATCGCCATTGATGCCGCAACAGAAGAAAACGGATGCTTGCACATCATCCCCGGGTCACACCGCGAAGGACCCATCCCGCATTTCAGGCGACGCGACTGGCAAATATGCGACACAGACGTCGCCGTACCCAGAAACGTCACCGTCCCCCTCGACCCCGGCGGATGCCTCTTCTGGCACGGCATGACCCATCACGGCAGCCCAACCAACCGATCCGCCCATCGCCGCAGAGCACTGCAATACCACTACCGCCCCAAAAACACTGAGGAAATGACCGCAAAAGAACGCCTCGCCATCTTCGGCGGCGACGAACTCGGGGTGACGTGTTAAACCACAGCCCATCCCTCTGCGATAGAACATGCTCCTGTGCCGCTGGCAACAACCCCAACTTCTCCTGAGGCGTACCAATAGTCCATTTAGACCAGTCAAACCCGTAAAACAAACCACAACAAATCTCGTACTTCTCCCGCAACGCCACCACCGCCTCTTCCTGATCGAGCGCAGTATCCCCCGTGCCCCCACTCTCAGTATAAGTCGCCAATGCGTACTTGAGTTCGTGGGCAAGACCCAGATAATCCACCACCAGACCGCCCGGCTTATCTTTAAACACCCGGTTGACACGCGCAATAGCCTGCATCAACCCATGCCCGCGCATCGGCTTATCGACGTACATCGTATGCAAACTGGGCGCATCAAACCCCGTCAACCACATATCGCGTACAAGCACAATATTCAGCGGATCGGACGCATCGCGGAATCGCTGCGCCAGAACCTCCCGCCGCGGCTTATTGCGAATATGCGGCTGCCAGTCACCCGGATCGGACGCAGAGCCAGTCATCACAACTTTGATATTTCCCCTGTCATCATCTTCACCATGCCAGTCCGGACGCAAACGCACAAGCTCCCGATAAAGATCAATACATATCCGACGGCTCATACAAACGACCATCGCCTTGCCATCCATCACCTCAAGACGTTCCTCAAAATGAGCAACCATATCCTCGGCAAGAAGTCTCAACCGTTTTTCCGTCCCAACAATAGCCTCTAATTGCGCCCACCTGGTCTTGAGCTTCTCCTTCCGCTCAACCTCCTCACCCTCTGTCGCCTCCTCAAAATCCGGATCAACCGTCGGTTTCTCCTGCTCATCCAATGACAGCCTCGCCAGACGGCTCTCATAGTAAATAGGTACCGTAGCCCCATCCTCTACAGAACGCTGGATATCATAAACACTGATATAATTGCCAAACACAGCGCGGGTATTCGCATCCTGCAACTCAATAGGTGTCCCTGTAAAACCGACAAAAGAAGCATTGGGCAGAGCATCGCGCATATGCCTCGCAAACCCATCGATAAAATCGTACTGACTGCGATGAGCCTCATCGGCAATAACCACGATATTGCGCCGTGCCGAAAGCATCGGATGGGTATCGCCCTTCTCCTCCGGGAAAAACTTCTGAATAGTCGTAAACACCACACCCCCGGACGCCACGGACAATTTTCGACGCAAATCAGCGCGGTTGCTCGCCTGCGTTGGCGTTTGACGCAACAAATTCCGGCAACGAGAAAACGTACCAAAAAGCTGATCGTCAAGATCATTGCGATCCGTCAAAACAACAATCGTCGGATTCTCCATCACCGGATCCCGGACAATAGCCCCGGCATAAAAAGCCATCGTCAGACTCTTACCCGACCCCTGCGTATGCCACACCACCCCAATCCGCCGATCACCTGGCGCACCCCCTGGCTGCTTGCCCGACTCATAACGCCCACCCCCTTCGGCAACCCCACGCCCCGCCTGCTGCAATTCCACAGCCCGCCGCGTCTCACCCACAGCCACCCGCACCGCGTGAAACTGGTGATAACCCGCCATCTTCTTCACCAGCACACCACTACCATCATCCTCAAAAACAACAAAATCGCGCACCAGAGAAAGAAAACGCCCGAAATCGCAGACGCCTTCGAGCATCACCTGCAACTCGGGCATATTGGAATCAGCCACATCCTCACCAGAAACCGTACGCCAGGGCTTGAACCACTCGCGCCCCGCAGTCAGCGTACCAACCCGCGCCTCCATCCCATCCGAAACCATCAAAGCCGCATTCATCGCAAACAGACTCGGCAACTCCGCCTTATACGTCTGAATCTGCTGCCACGCCGTCCATATCGTCGCATCCTCATCCACCGGGTTCTTAAGCTCGATAATCCCCAGAGGCAGACCATTCACAAACAGCACAACATCCGGACGTCGGGTATTCTTATTCTCAGTAACCGTAAATTGATTGACCGCGAGCCAGTCATTATTGGAGGGATCGGCAAAATCAATAACCTTCACCTGCGCCCCGCGCACACCTCCACCCGCATCCCGGTACTCAACCGTAACGCCATCCACCACCAAACGATGAAAAACGCGATTGCGAAACGCCAGCGATGTTCCTTCGAGCCGGGTCAGCTTGCGAAAAGCATCATCCAACGCGCCCGCAGGAAGATCGGGATTGAGCCGTGCAAGCGCATCGCGCAACCGCCGCGCCAGAACCACATCGCTATAATCCTTCCGCTCTGCACCCGGTGTATCAGGTGCTATATCGGGACCATGGGCAACGCCCCAGCCGAGACTCTCCAGATACGCGAGCGCAGCGTTCTCGACAGTGGATTCATTCAAGCTACTCACGCCATTCATGCCGGGACCACCATGTGAACCACACCCCGTTCGTCCGGATGTATCGACTCGGCAAACGAGCCACTCTGATCAAAGAGACCATCAGTATATCGCTCATCCGCAGTGTTGTAGAAATTTCTAAGAATAAAATCAACAAACCATAGAGGCGTCATTGGGGCTGTCACCGGGATTCGGCAGTCCTCATATTGACCGAGCGTCAAGTGAGATTTGGGATGTACCAACTCCTGGTGGAGACTATCCCGGGCATTATAGTCAAAACGTACCGGGAATGGAACGATGTTTCTGGCGATCACATCGGCATAGATTTCATCATCTCGATAGACATCCGGGTTGTTCTGGTACTCTTCAAGATGGGGCGCAGGAAAAAATGCCAGTCGGTGGCTTTGAAGCGTTCCATCAGCGAATGCATACATCATCTGAATCAATGCACCATCAAGCATTTTCACATTGTAGGCATCTGATTCCACCAGACGCTTATAAATCTCATTATAGGGAAGATCCTTTAAAGCTATTGGAACATGTCCAGCGTTGTCAAAAGTGATCTCCACAACGTTACCACTCTCCTGTCGTTGGAATGCATAATATTGAATGTTCGAGAGACTAACTTTTACCAGGTATCCGATGAGTTTGTTGATCTGCTCTTCAATCTCTTTGGGTGTGAGCATAGTTGTTATCTCTTCTGCATTAAAAATTCTCTAAGCCTATCAACTGCTGTCTCAT
>JAJDYX010000056.1 GCA_022824945.1 Candidatus Latescibacterota bacterium | reverse complement strand
ATAGAAAAGGCCGAAGCAGATAAATTGCTCTCCAGGCTAACGAATCCTGAATAAAGAGGATATAAACCATGCGCCAGTTTCTATCCTTTGCTTCGCTTCGCCGTTCAGCACCGGCCATAAATTTTACAATCCTATCACTCGTTCTTTTTATTTTTCAACCGCTTCAGGCCAGCGATATTGCAGTGCCGAATATTCAGAGCAATCCGGGTCTGGTTAAGGATTGTGCTCTGCTATTGGCCGTTAAAGACACACTAACTGGCAAGGCGACGCTAAACTGGAGCGATAGTACTGATATTGCACACTGGGACGGTGTTATCGTTGCAGGGACGCCAGCACGCATTCAGGCATTGGAACTCAATGACAAAGGTCTGACCGGCAGCATCCCACCTGAATTGGGCAACCTTACCGGGCTGGAGTGGTTGCTCCTTCACAATAACCAGTTGACCGGTAGCATTGCACCTGAGTTGGGCAATCTCGAAAACCTCAAGAAACTGGCTCTCGCCAACAACCAATTGACCGGGAATATTCCACCTGAACTTGCTAATCTTGCCAGTCTGACGGGATTAGCCCTCCAGAAAAATCAGTTGACCGGCAGTATTCCACCTGAGTTGGGTAGGCTCGCCAGACTAACGGGGTTAATCCTCTCTGACAACCGGTTGACAGGTACCATCCCACCTGAACTAAGTCGTCTTGCAAATCTGACTCATTTGTTCCTTGATAACAATCAGTTGAGTGGTATTATCCCACCTGAGTTGGGCAGCCTTGCCAGTCTGACGGCATTAGCCCTTTCTGACAACCAGTTAATCGGCAATATCCCAATTGAATTAAGCAGTCTTGCTAACCTGAAGGAACTGGTTCTTGAGAACAACCAACTGATCGGCAATATCCCGTCTGAACTGAGCAGACTTGTCAAGCTGACCCTGTTGGCTCTCTCTGACAACCTGTTGACCGAGGATATTCCACCTGAACTGGGTCGCCTTACAAATCTGACGATGTTGACCCTTAATCACAATCTGTTGAACGGTAGTATCCCACCTGAATTGGAGAACCTTGCAAATCTGACAATGTTGACCCTCAATAACAATCTGTTGACTGGCAGCATCCCACTTGAACTGAGTAGCCTTGCGAATTTGAAGATATTAACCCTCAATAATAATCAGTTAAGCGGCGGCATTCTACCTGGGTTAGGCAGGCTTGCAAATTTGACGCATTTGCTCCTCCATCATAACCAATTGAGTGGTACTGTCCCACCCGAATTGGGCAATCTTGCAAATCTGACGCATTTGACGCTCATTGGTAACCAACTGACCGGATGCCTACCGCTCAATGTAGATAGAATCAATAGCTTAACCATCAAGAGCGACTTGCCGGTTTGTCCGCCATAGCGTCAAATTTTTCGTAAAACCACGGACTTTTCATACCACAGTCTCACCACCATAAGAATGACCGGGTTATGCCCCGAGCGCAATATGGTAGCTTTTGTCTTTTTCGGTTTGGAACGCGATTTCGTCCCGGCCCTCCGCGATGACCTTCTGGTCATCATTGACCGCGCGCATAGATCCATTGTATAACATGAGAATAGGATTGCCCAGTAGGGATGTTATGTGCGCGGATTTTTCTCCGTTTTCCCATTGTAAATCTACGATAAATCCACCCCTTGCTCTCAGTCCTTCTGCGTTGCCTTCTGCCCATGCGTCTGGCAGTGCGGGATACAATTCGATGGCGTTGTGATGGCTTTGCAATATCATTTCCACAATGCCCGCGGCACCACCCATGTTGCCGTCCATCTGAAATGGGGGATGGTTGTCGAATAGGTTGGGCAGTGTCGAGCGTATGAGTAGTTGTCGCACGTCTTCCCAGGCGCGATCCGCGTCTTTGAGGCGCGCCCACACGTTGATCAGCCAGGCTCTGCTCCAGCCCGTGTGTCCGCCGCCATGTGCAAGGCGGTGTTCAATGCTTTTGCGCGTGGCAGATAGAAAATCGGGTTGATCGACGAGTTGGAAGCCGGGATACACGCCGTAGATGTGTGAAATATGCCGGTGCCCCGGTTCTGGTTCTTCAAATTCTTCCGTCCATTCCATCAGGCGTCCATCAGTGCCGATTTGCGGTTCTGCGAGACGGGATAATGCGCTTTTTATGTCGTCGATAATGGGGTCGTCGAGAGATAAGATCTCGGCACAGCGCAGACAATTTGTAAATGTTTCCCAGATTATCTGCTGGTCCATGCTCGGTCCCATGACGAGGTTGCATACGTCCTGAGTGCCCGGTGCGAGGAAGCGGTTTTCCGGGGAGGAGGACGGACCGGATACGAGTTTGCCAGTTTTTGGGTCTTCTGCCAACCAGTCGAGGTAGAACAGGGCAGCATCCCGCACAACCGGCCAGGCCTGGTCCCGCAGAAATGTTTCTGATCCGTTAAAATCCCAATGTTCCATAAAGTGCCTGCTGTTCCATCCACAGCCCATGGGCCACATGCCGTATTGTACCTTTCCCAATGGGTCGGTGAATCGCCACGCATCTGTTGTGTGATGCGCTGCGGTTCCGCGACAGCCATAGACTTCTTTTGCTGTTTGGCGCGCTGTTTGGCGCAGGGCGTTTGAAAATTCCAAATACGGTTCATGGCATTCGGGCAAGCCTACGAGTTCACAGAGCCAGTAGATCATCTGGATATTGATGTTGATGTGGTAGTCGCTGTTCCACGGGGCTTCGTATTCCTGGTTCCAGATGCCCTGCAGGTTGGCGCATAAACTGCCCGGGCGCGAGCAACAGATGGTGAGGTAGCGTCCGAAGTTGAAGTAGAGTGCGACGAGCGCGGGGTCCGATGTGTGTTCGAATTCGGCGAGGCGGCGGTCTGTGGGGATGTTGTCGGATTTGTCTTCTCCGAGGGAGAACGCGCATCGGTCAAAGTAGGTGCTGTGGTCGCGGATATGGTCGCGCTTTACGCGGGGATATGGACGCGCACTATCGATTGTGGATAGCACAGAGGTTTTCAGGTCGTGTGTCAGGGGCATGTAAGGGTCGTCAAAGTTGTAGTCGGTGTCGGCGCAGACGACGATTGTGACTGCGTCTGCATTTTCGACTGTGAGGGCGTCGTTGGTACACTGGACGCGCCCGTTTTCGGCGATTGCTTTGATGCCCGCAGAGAATTTTACGCCGGGATGGGTTTCTCCGTGTCCCGCGCGGCCGGTTATGAGGAGTGTGTTTTCAGATATGCCCGACCACTGTGCGTTTTCTTCTCGGTGAAAGGATATCCGACACGATATTGCGCCTGCTTTGTCCGATGAGATGCGACAGATGATTGCCCGGTCGATTGCGGTGGCAAATACTTCTCGATGATATGCGATCCCATTTGCGACCCATCGCGTTGTAGCGATTGCAGAGTTTAGCGAGAGTTCGCGGCGGTAATCGGTGTGTTGTTCAACGCCATTTTGTTCGATGCGCAAGTCGCCCAGTGTCTGATAGCTGCGCGGTACTATGCGTTCTCCCATGACGCCTTCTTGTACGAGGTCCTGCGCTTCGGTGTATTGGCCTTCAAAGAGTAGCTGACGCGCGCGTGCGATGACCTGTTGCGCGCCCGGTGGTGATTTGGGTACGGGTGGTCCCGCCCAGATCGAGTCTTCGTTCATTTGTATGCGTTCATTACTTACCCCACCAAATACCATGGCGCCGAGTTTCCCATCCCCCACTGGCAAGGCGTGATTCCAATCTTCCGCTGGTTCGTCATACCATAGTTCCATTATGTCCTCCGTTGTTTATCTTCTTGTTGTTACGAAATCGCCACAATCAATATAATATATACATTATAGTTGAAAAACTGCGAGAATTTGGTTATTATATATTATGAAGATAAAAATTCACATAAACTGCGAATTTTTGCAGTTTAACTATACATTTTCATGAACTTAGAGACCGCCATACCTGAGGGACGCCGCAGGTTGTCTGCCGTTATTCGGGCAGCCGGTGATATCATTCATATCGCCGATGCTGAACATGCCCTTTGCGTTAGCCGTTCCGACGCTGCCAAGCTGCTCTCCCGTTGGCGCGGGCAGGGCTGGTTGCGGCGCGTAGGCCCGGGTGCCTATGCACCAGTTGGCCTTGATTCTCTTGGCAGCGAGCGGGTTCTTGAGTATCCCTGGGTGCTGGTGCCTGCGCTTTTTAAGCCGGCCTACATCGGTGGCCGAACCGCCGCCGAACACTGGGACCTGACGGAGCAGATTTTCCGCGATATTGTTGTGATGACAGCGCGGACTGTGCGTGCGAAAAACCAGGAACGCCATGGCACACTCTTCACCTTAAAGCATGTCCAGCAGGGTATGATCTTTGGCACGAAGGCCGTCTGGCGCGGAAGAAGCCAGATTGCCGTATCGGATGTTCACCGCACCATTATCGATATGCTCAACGATCCAGACCTCGGAGCCGGTATTCAGCACGTTGCCGATTGTCTTGAGAACTATTTCGAGCGCAAGGATAGAGACGATGACAGGCTGATTGCCTATGCAGACCGTCTCGGTAATGGTGCCGTATTCAAGCGTCTGGGCTTTCTGGCAGAACGCGGACCCGATACTACCACCCTTGTTGAGGCGTGCCGGGCGCGTTTGACCCAGGGCAATGCCAAACTCGATCCGAGGCTTTCATGCCGTCGCCTCATATCCCGCTGGCGTCTCCTTATGCCTGAGAGCTGGGCGAAGGCGGCGTCCGCATGATTGAACGAGTTTAAAAACAAAAAGGACAGATTATGCAGGAAAAGCTATTAAATCGTTTAGAACAATTGGAAAACTTAGGCAAAGCAACACTTGCGACGGTAAGCAGTGACGGATATGGAGGAAGGTATGTTGATTCAGGAAAAGCTAATGGCTTTAAGGCAGCCTCACTGTCTTTTATAGAAAGAGTATATGGAAAAGATCATTCTTACTATGATAGCTTTAATACATCTGTTGATGGCTATTATCCTTCAGACATAGAGTCTGGTCTTGAGATACTGAGTTCAATTAGGCAAGAAATTGAAGGCAATTGGTTGTTTACTTTCAAAGGTTTGGTTGCCGCGGAACTATTTGCAGACTTCTTAGAAATGGCTGATCATTTATTAGAGCTGGGATATAAAGATCCTGCTGCTGTAATAATTGGAAGTGTTTAGAAGAGCATTTGCGTCAACTTTGCAGTGCAAACGCAATAGATATTGAGTTTGAGAATAATGAGGGCATTCTAATCCCCAAAAAAGCAGATCGACTAAATTCAGATTTAGCAAAAGAAGATGTTTATTCCAAATTAGACCAAAAAGCCGTAACCATGTGGTTAGACTTGCGTAACAAAGCAGCGCATGGCAAATACGACGAATATAAATCCGAGCAAGTCGCTAATATGTATTCTGGGATAACAGAATTTATGGCAAGATTGAGTATCAGTGTGTAAGCGTGAAAAAATTGGCCAGTTGAAAATGAGATTATTGGAGGAAACAATGCAGACATGTAGTGTTACTGAATTTAAGGATCAGGTACTTGGAATTCTGGAACAGATCGCTGAAACGGGCGAACCTGTGATCGTGACAGAAGGAGGAAAGGCGATTGTGAAGGTGATACCCTATGGGGTACAGGTTTCAGAAGATGCAGAAGTTCCAGTGCCGGGAAAATTAAACGGTACAATACTTGAGGAAGTTGATATTGTATCTCCTCTATGAGCAGATATTTGGGATCCAGCACCTGCTAATCTGGTTACGGAGCCACCGACTGCGCCTGTTGGGGCTGAATAGATATTTTTAGAAGCTAATGAGAAAGCATGTCCTAACGGAGCGTGCTTTTTTATATTTAGGAATATGCCCCTTACCGCCCACATATCCCCATACGAAACTGCGATTAGGCTCTTCACCTCCTGATTTTTGGGTTGTGCAACACAACGTTTATATTTACATTTTAGGTATAAAATAGAAAACTGTAAACTGACAGACTGAGAATGCACATGTTTGGAAAGCACCTGCAACTCGCTCGAAAAAAGGCCGGTTATTCACTGCGCGGCCTTTCATACGCGCTGGACGGCGAAGTGACCGCGCAGGCCATTGGAAAATATGAACGCGGCGAGATGATGCCGCGCTCCAGCGTATTGATTCATCTCGCCAGCGTGCTTGGCGTTTCGCTGGACTATCTGCTCAGCGAACGGGTCGAAGCTCTCAAATTCTTCGAATTTCGCAAGCACTCGGGCATGAGTGCTGGTGATCGAGCACGCGTTGAGGCGGCGGTCATTGACAGCCTGCAACGCTACTTTTCCATTGAAGAGATACTGTCAGGTGATAGTGGGATATCAAAGGCTCCCCGATTAGGTAACCGGTGGCTGGGACATGAGGATGACGGCGAAGTTCTGGCACAGGACTTGCGCCGAAAATGGCAGTTGGGGATTGATCCTATTCCCAATATGACCGCTTTGCTGGAAGATCGAGGCATCAAGGTGCTCATGATACCTCTGCCCGATCGCGTCTCGGGACTCACCTGTTTTGTGTACAGGCCACGGCGAAAGACCAAAGTACCGGTTATTGTTGTGAACGCAGTGGTCTCGCAGGAAAGACGGCGGTTTACCCTCGCACACGAACTCGCACACCAGCTAATCGATGAGACCTCGCCCGTTGATCGTGAAAAGGCGTCTGATATCTTCGCTGGAGCTTTCTTGATGCCTAAAGATCATATTATGTGCGCAATAGGCGAACAGAGAAAGGCTCTCTGTTATCGGGAATTGATCCAGATCAAGCGCATATACCGGGTGAGTGCGGCAATGCTTTTGGTCCGCCTCAGGCAGGTCGGCATCATCAATCAATCGACATTCGACTATACGTTCCGGACTTTTGCCCGCGGCTGGCGGAAGCGCGAACCAGAATCGCTGAAGGGAAATCACGAAGTGCCGCAGCGGTTTGAGAGGCTTTGTTATTGGGCACTTGCCGAGAAATTCATAGACCTGGGAAAAGCTTGCGAGTTGTTACAAAAGCCATTGGCAGACATTGAAAAAGGGTTGAAAGGACCTGCCAGGGGCGATGCGGATAGTGGTTAGCGATACGAGTTGCATGATCGATCTGAGGAAGGGCGGTCTTCTCGAAGCGATATTGCAACTCCCCTATTCATTTGTGATGCCCGATACCCTTTTCGAGAATGAATGGCTGGGTTTGAGTACGGACGAAAAAAGGGCCTTGCTCAATCTGGGGCTTGAAGTACACACATTGCCGGGATCGCTCGTACAGCGTGCTGCCCAGTATTTCAATCAGCACGCCAGGCTCGCGCTCAATGATTGCTTTGCGCTGGTGCTGGCTGAACAAAACCAGGACTGTATCCTGCTGACGGGCGATAGTCTCTTGCGGAGAATAGCAGAGGGAAAAGGAATTGAGGTTCACGGGGTACTCTGGGCCACAGACGAGATGGAAGCCCAGGGGGTCGTATCAGTCGAGGTTCTGCACAATGCGTTACAGCTTTTTCTTGAAGATGAACTGGTGTTCCTTCCTGCTCAGGAAACGCGCCAGCGCATAAGGCGACTATCTCGGCGGTTGTAGGATCCTCGCACCTCACTACTGGCTTCTCAAATGACTTTAATTCTCCGTCGAGGTCGTAGAGTCGATGCTCAGATTCCGTCAATTTGCTTACCTTGCAAAGACTTCCTGTAGCATTGACTTTTTTCTTTTTCTGCGGTACTTTCCTGAGTAAACTGGCTGGGCAACGCTTCCTCAATGCCGAGCACGTCGGGCTGATTGCGTTCGCGCCGTTATTGATTATTCATCGTGCATCGTTAAATTGGAGTCTATGCGATATGGACAATGGAAATTATCGAGGCAGGATTGCGGTTGATCCCCAAATTCATTTTGGTAAGCCTTGTGTTGCGGGAACACGGATTCCCATAGTTGATGTTCTCGAATTGGTGCGTGAGGGAATCTCGTTTAAGACGATTCTTTCTGATTATTTTCCCGACCTTCAAGAAGACGACATTCGCGCTTGCATCCATTATGCGATTGACGTGGTTCAGGTCGAAGATATTCATATTTCAGAGGCGAGATGAGGTTATTTCTCGATCACGATGTCTATGCGATTACAGCGCAATTTCTCAAAGACCTTAGGCATGATGTTGTGACTGCGGGTGAATTGGGACATGCACAAACTGACGATAGCGAGTTGTTGCGTATTGCGCGTAATGATGACAGGCTTCTCGTAACCCGAGATCGAGATTTTGGTCGTCTGGTGTTTGTTTATCGTGCAGGCTCAGGGGTCATATATCTGCGGCTTAATCCCACAAATCTATCTGCGGTTCACGAGGAATTGAAACGCGTTTTAGAAACTTACTCTGAATCAGAACTCAAAGAAGCATTTGTCGTTGTCGAGACAGGACGGCATCGTTTTCGCAATGTTGCTGAACTTGAAAGCTGATCTGTAGTTGCTTCCCTTTCATCTGTGGTTTCCTATCAACCCAATCCGCACCTTTCCCAGTACTCATACTATTGCCTCCATATTACCGTGAGGATATTGGCGAGAAGGTGACGGTTCACCATCTGCTGGCACACACATCGGGTATTCCGAGTTATACTGGTCTGCCCAGATTCTTCGAGGATGTGTCTCGAGATCCTTACGAAGTTGATGCGTTTATCAAAAAATACTGTAGCGGAGATCTGGAATTCGAGCCAGGCTCAAAGTACAGGTATAATAATTCTGGATATTTCCTGCTGGGGGCGATTATCGGAACTGAATCCGAAGAACAGACAAGCGCTTCGGATGCTGAAGAAGCTCTACGAGGATGAGGATTGAGTCAAACCGTGAGACGCATCTTAGGCTTAACTTTGAATGGTGGTCTTTCACGAGGTTATGCAGATCATCTCTCAGAGATCGATAAGGGACGCGAGGCATAAATACGAGGAAGGGGAGACATATTCTCCCCTTCCCTGTACGGGGAGAGGCCGGGGGAGGGGTTAGCTATAGTGAATTTACAGATTTGTAAACGTCGAGTATCGGCACCTGTTTTTCGCGTGCAATGCGGGCGCAGTCGTCGTATTCGGGGGTGATGCGTTGTTTGCCGCCAATGTCGGCAATTTTGACGCGGATGGGACCATAAGGGGTTTGGACGGTGTCTGTGCGGCGTTCGAGGATGTGGCGCTGTACGGGCAGGCGACGAATGCCGAGGGTGGTGGTTTCTGAGAAGATGAGTTCGGTGAGTTCGGTTTCTTTGTTGGGGTCGGCCAGGACAGTGAGTTGAATGCCTGGGCGGCCTTTTTTCATGATGACGGGGGTGAGGAAGGCGTCGCGAGCTCCGGCTTCGAGCAGGCGGTCGATGAGGTACCCGTAAATTTCAGGGGTCATGTCGTCGATATTTGTTTCGAGTAGAACGAGGGTATCGGTCCGGGGGTCTGCGACGAGTTCGCCGATTTCAACGCGGAGGAGGTTGGGTACCTGTTCGACGTCGCGCGTGCCTGCGCCATAACCCGTGCTTTCTGTACGTAGCTGAATGGTTTCGCCAATATTAGAGGCGAGTGCCGTGAGGAGGGCCGCACCAGTGGGGGTGACGAGTTCATACGGGATATCTGTGCGTTCGGCTGGAAAGCCTTTTGTCATTTCTACGACTGCGGGAACAGGGACGGGCATTGCTCCGTGTGCGCCCCGCGTGTGGCCCGAGCCGAATCGGAATTTGGAGGCGTAGATCGCTTCGATTTCGAGGAATTCGAGGCCGATGATAGCGCCGACGACATCGACGATGGCATCTACTGCGCCCACTTCGTGGAAGTGGACCGCTTCAATGGTGGTGCCGTGAATTTTTGCTTCGGCTTCGGCGAGTTTTTGAAAGACGCGCGCGGCTTTTTCTTTTGCAGAGGCCGATATCGCGCTGCTGTTGATGATTTCAAGTACGTCTTTTAAGTGTCGGTGGACGTGACCTTCCCGAGCGTTGACGTCTATTTTTGTGCCGGCAATGCCGTGTTTTTCCACGCGACGCTGGGAGAGGGTGAATTCGCGCACGCTGAGTTTGTCGAGTTCGGATTCAAGGGCGGCAAAAGACAGGCCCGCATCGACGAGTGCGCCGAGGGTCATGTCGCCGCTGATGCCAGCGAAGCAGTCGAAATAGGCGACTTTCATGAGATAACTCGAAAAAAAATACCGTGAATGTTCACGGTTATAATATTTGTTTATCCGGGGAGGCGAGAAAAGTGTCTGGTATTTACTCTGCTACCCCTATCGGCAATGCGGTTGTGACGATTGAACCGTTTTTGCGATCTAAGAGTGCGAGATACTGGTCGCGTTGCTGGCGAAAATACGCCATGTATTTTTCGGGGATGGGTTGGCCCGCGGGGCGATTGATTTTTCGCGTTGGGTTGATCAGTTTGTATTTGCCATTTATTGTGGCGTAAAAGTTGAAGTGCAGGTGTGGGCCTGTAGAGCGTCCGGTCGAGCCGACATAACCGATGGTTTGTTTTTGGCTGACGCGCTGTCCTTTTTTCAGACCCCGCGCAAATCCCCTCAGATGACCATAGCCGGTTTTGTAACCATTGCTGTGTTCGATTTCAATATAGTTGCCAAGCGGACCTTTGCGTCCGACAAAAGCGACTGTGCCATTGGCAATAGCCCAGACTTTTGTGCCATAGGGAGCGGCATAATCCACGCCGTGATGGGCAGTGTATCTTCTGAGTATGGGATGAAATCTACGGCTGGTAAATGGGGAACTGATGCGGGTAAAGTTCAGGGGTTTGCGCAAGAAAAGACCCTGGAGTGAGCGGCCTTTAGAGTCGTAATAACGGTCTTCGCCACTGGGATCAACATAGAGAAATGCTTGAAAAGATTCATTATCCCCTTCGTATTGGGCTGTAAGAATCTCGCCATAACGAACAAAGGCACCGGATTTGTTGTAGAGCTTTTCAACGGCAAAAGTAAATTGGTCGCCTGTTCTGCAATCGTTGTAAAAGTCGATATAATATTCAAATACGTATTCGAGTTTGTCGCACAGAAAAGCCGGGTTTTCACCGGTTTCACGAAGCGCGTTCCAGATGTTATCTTTTATGCGGCCAGATACGATAATGGCCTCGCGCTTCAATGGCAGGTTTTCTTGCCTGGCTTTGAGTTGGCCATTTATTCGTTCGACAATAAATTGCGTTTCGTGGTCGTTCTGTTTGGTGTATTTGAGGTGCTGAATGGTTGAATGGCTGTCGATCTCCAGTTCATAGCGATCCCCACGCCGAACAATATTGGGATTGAATGACGCGCGTTTAATATCTCTGTGTAGCACATCGATGAGCGCGAGAACATCGATGCGTGAAATACCTTCGCTCGTGAGAGCTTCGGTGAGATTTTCTTTATTTGCAATATATCCCACAACTCTGGTAGTTTTGGGTTTTGGAGGGGTAAGTGGGAGGATGAGATCTGCTTCAACCGGGTCTGATTCTACGGGACTTTCTTCAGTCATTTTTGCGGTGGGTTCATCTTTTGCTGGTTCTTTGCCAAGGCCAAAGAGCATACTGACGGATATCAGTAAGCAGAAGAAGACCCATCGGCGTGGCTGGGGGGATTTGGGCTGACCTTTATAAGCGCGAACTGGCATGGGGGAGGGACCCTGGTAAACGTTCTCAATTATTGCTGACTAAAATATGCGACACAACAATAAACCATCTCGCTATTTACGTCAACCGCATTATATAGGGGTCGTAAAATTGTGTCTGCTATATGTTGTAATATGTGCGCTGTGACCTTGACGTGATCAGTATAGCTGGGTAAATTGAAGTGTGATCCGCAGATGACGCAGATGAACGCAGATAAAAAATAGGGCTGGACGGACAGACAACAGAAAATAGACAACTGACCGCTGTGAGGTTATACAATGAATGCTGAGAAAATTGAACTCAAAGGCTTGTTTCCCGAAGAATTGGCACAGCATGTGTCCGATATGGGCCTGGAGCGGTACAGAACCCGGCAGTTGATTGACTGGCTCTACAATAAGGGCGTCACGGATTTTGAGTCGATGACGAATTTGTCTAAGACCGTGCGAGCGCGGTTTGATGAGCGATTTACGCTTTTGAGATTAAATTGCGTTAGTGAATTGAGGTCTTTGTCAACAGATACGGTAAAGTTTTTGTTTGAGTTGCCCGATAAACGGCTCATCGAAAGTGTTTTGATGTGGGACGGCAAGCGCCGCACGCTGTGTGTATCGTCGCAGGTGGGGTGTCCGCTCGATTGTCAGTTTTGTGCGACCGCGCGCATGGGGTTGATTCGCAATTTGACGGTAGCTGAGATTGTTGAGCAGGTGTTGTATGCACAGCGGTTTTTGCGCGCGGAGGGCGATGAGTTGACGCATGTGGTGATGATGGGGATGGGAGAACCCCTGCTGAATTTCGATCAGGTGATTCGGGCTATTCGATTGATCAACCTGGATTATGGCGCGGCTGTGGGCATACGTCGCATTACGTTGTCAACGGTCGGTCATGTGCCGGGTATTGCAAAGCTGGCGCGAGAAAAACTCAAAATTGGATTGGCTGTGTCGCTCAATGCGACGACAGATGAACAGCGGTCAGAAATTATGCCGATTAATCGCAAGTGGCCTATTGCAGAACTTCTGTCCGCAGTGCGAGCCTATTACGATCAGGTCAGACGGTGGGTGACATTTGAATATGTGTTGTTGCACGGGTTTAATGATACTGTCGAAGATGCACACAGGCTGGTTGACCTCGTGCGGGATATTCCATGTAAAATTAATGTGATTCCGTGGAATCCCATTGACGATGCGCGCTATGAACGCCCCCCTCAGAAAGCAATTGATCGATTTGTCGATATTTTGTCTCAGGCAAAATTGACGGCGACTGTTCGCTATAGCAAGGGCGATGATATTGCGGCTGGGTGTGGACAGTTGTATTGGGAGATGGAGAGGGGTGTGAAGTAGGAAGTGTGAAGCACGGACAATGTCAGTAATCCCAGAAGGTTTTGCCTTTGATTTTCATCCTGTTTATCCTTTCATCCAGAAAATCCTGATTCTACCTTTTTACTCTTGAAATATTTCTATATCTGTACTATGATAAGTATGACCACGAAGCTATTTATTTTATCTCCTCTGTTTGATTGATTGGAGACGTTTTTATGGAACAATTTGTTATCGAAGGTGGGCATGCTCTATCTGGAATTGTTGTTCCGGCTGGGAATAAGAATGCGGCGCAACCTCTTTTGGCGGCGACTTTGTTGACAGACGAACCTGTGGTGCTGAAAAATGTGCCCGGTATTGGTGATATCGCTGTTATTATTGAAATTCTGCGCGATCTGGGAGCAGAGGTTCACTACTCAGGTGATCACGAACTGACTATTTGTACACGGGGTGTCCGCAAGTCTGTGTTGCGGGCGGATTTGTGCCGAAAAGTGCGCGGTAGTTTTATGTTTGCAGGTCCGTTGTTGGGGCGTTTTGGACAGGCGACGATTCCGCGACCCGGGGGCGACCGCATTGGTCGGCGGCGAGTCGATACACATTTGATTGCGCTGGAAGAACTCGGTGTGCGGATCCATACCAATCACATTTACGATTTTAAGGCACCCAGAGGGCTTGTGGGGGCGGACATTTTTTTAGATGAGCGCAGTGTAACTGGCACTGAAAATGCCGTAATGGCAGCGGTTCTTGCGCGGGGTACGACTATTTTGAGCAATGTGGCTTCAGAGCCTCATGTACAGGAATTGTGTTTGATGCTGAACAGGATGGGTGCCCAAATTTCGGGTATTGGGACCAATGAACTGGTTATTGATGGCGTGTCAAATCTCAGTGGAACGACGCATACAATAGGTCCAGATTATATGGAGGTCGGCAGTTTTATTGGGTTGGCCGGGGCGACCAATAGCGAGATTCGCATTGTCAATGCTGCGCCCAAAAATATGCGCAAGAGTTTGATGGTGTTTCGACGATTGGGGCTGGACGTTGAGGTCGATGGACAGGATATTGTGGTGCCGCCTTTTCAAAAGCTGGAGATTATGCCGGATATGGGCGATGCGATTCCGCGCATTGACAATGATCCGTGGCCGGGTTTTCCTCCCGATTTGATGAGTATTGCGATTGTGTTGGCGACGCAGGCACGAGGTACGGTGCTGTTTTTTGAAAAGATGTTTGAGCAGCGCATGTACTGGTTGGACCGTCTCATTGATATGGGCGCGAAGATCGTTATTTGTGACCCGCATCGCGCGGTGGTGGTGGGCCCGTCAAAACTTTACGGCGAACATTTGACGAGTCCGGATATCCGGGCGGGTATGGCGCTGATTATTGCAGCTTTGTGTGCCGAGGGGCAAAGTGTGATTAGAAATATCGAACAGATTGATCGCGGATACGAACAAATTGATACGCGCTTGCGCAGTTTGGGTGCGCGCATTCAGCGGGTGACAGTGGAGGAGTAATGATAGGTGAGAGGTGATTTGATGTGACGAATGATCAGGATGCACGCACGGGCGCGCTGGAAGTTGTGCGTCGTTTGCAGGCGCGGGGTTTTCGCGCTTTGTGGGCTGGTGGATGCGTGCGCGACATATTGATGGGGCAGGTGCCCCGCGATTACGATATTGCCACAAATGCCGATCTCCAACAGGTGATCGGCATTTTTCCGCATGCACAGGTGGTTGGGGCACATTTTGGAGTGGTGATTGTGCGGTTGGATGATTATCATTATGAGGTGGCGCGTTTTCGCCGCGATTTGGCGTATTCCGATGGTCGGCATCCCGATGGTGTGGTGTTTGTGGATGAAGAAGAGGACGCGAGGAGGCGCGATTTTACTATTAATGGGATGTTTTACGATCCCGTGGCCGATGCCGTGTTCGACTATGTGGGCGGGCAGGCGGATTTAAAAAAGAAGGTGATACGCACGATTGGCGATCCACACGACCGATTTAGCGAGGATCGATTGCGTATGTTGCGCGCGATTCGCTTTGCGTGTCGGTATCACTGGCCCATTGAGGAGAAGACGCGAGAGGCTATTGAAAAATTGAGCGCGAGTATCGAGTTCATAAGTCACGAGCGCATTCGCGATGAAGTCGGCAAAATTTTGACCGAGGGGGGCGCGCCTTTGGGGGTGCGCTGGCTGATCGATCTGGGGTTGATGGCGGTTTTTATGCCCGAAGTTGTTGCGATGGATGGTGTGCCCCAGCCACCTCAGTTTCATCCCGAAGGCGATGTGCTGACCCATACGCTGATTATGCTGGGTTTGATGCGCAATCCCTCTGTAGAATTGGCGATGGGCGTTTTGTTGCACGATGTGGGTAAGCCTCCTACCTATCAGGTGCGGGATCGCATTCGGTTTCACAACCATACAAAGGTTGGGCGCGAGATGGCCGAGGAGATTTGCAGAAGGTTGCGTTTCTCGTCGGAACAGACAAAGCATATTGTGGCATTGGTGGCAGATCATCACAAATTTATGCATGTACAGGAGATGCGATCGAGTACATTGAAGCGCTTTTTGCGTACAGATCGGTTTGAAGATCACCTGATGTTGCATCGGATCGATTGTTTGTCGAGCCATGGCGAGTTGGACAATTATGCGTTTTGTAAGGCTGCGCTGGAGAATCTGGAGCCGGAACAAATCAGACCTGTTCCGCTGATTAATGGACGCGATTTGATTGCGATGGGACAAAAACCAGGTCCCGCGTTTAAGGAGGTGTTGCGGGCTGTTGAAGATGCCCAGTTAGAAGGGCGTGTGACGCGGCGCAATGAGGCGTTGAGATTGGCAGCGCAGGTGTTTGAATCGCTTGGGCTGTAGTTCTGCCAATCATCCTGCAACTGTTTATTCGTTGAGATGTATAAGAAGATGATATTTGAAATGTTTACTGGCGGCTGTTTTTTCAGGAGGTAGGAAATGAATAGAGGATTGTTTGCAGGTTTGATGTTGATGGCTATGGGGTGGACACCCGCCTGGGCGACAACTGTGAAGACGTTTGTCTTTGAAGAGATGTGCGAAACCGCACAGACTATTGTATATGTCAAATGTCTCACGCGCGAGAATGCGGTTTTTGCCGATCGAGAAGGTATTTTTACCCAAACGCGGTTTAGAGTCATGGAGGTGGTTAAAGGGCAGGCTGATTCAGAAATGGTGCTGACTTTGCCCGGTGGTAAGTGGGAAGGGCGACGCATGCAGGTGCCAGGTATGCCGCAGTTTGTGGCAGGGCAAGAAACAGTGCTGTTTCTTTCGAAGCGGGATGGTTTTGGATCGCCGTGGCCGGTGGGGTTAGGACAGGGTTGTTATGCCGTACAGGTGGGCGAAGGGGGAAATCGTCAGGTCATGCTCAGGCATGTGCCCCTGCCTCCGGGTGTGCGTAGCAAACCCGCGCAAGCGCAAAAATCGCACATGGAATTGGGCGATTTTTTGACTGCGGTGCGGGAGGTGCTCAATTTGAATGAGCGAGAAGAAGCACCGGCTGAGCAGTGAGATCCGCAGATAACGCAGATAAAAAATAGGGCATGGACTGACAACTGGCAACTGACCGCTGGAGCTATTTTTTATGAATCTTCATTTTGATATTCGAGATATTTTTCGCTGTGTGCGATTGGGTTGGTCTGGGAAAAAAATTTGGGTTGGGCTTTTGGGACTAATCGCGGCCTGGGCGGGGTATTCGGTTTTGTTGCTTATCGCGCATATCCGCGCGGGCAGTGCGGGTCTGTGGCAGCGCTATGGTTTATTCCCCGGTGCAACGCTCGGTGAATTTGATCTGTTTGGTACGGGGTTGCACATTTTGGGTATGGTATTTGCCCTTGCGGTGGCGTTTGTAACGACCAGTATGATGTGCAAGATCACTTTTCAGCAACTGCGGGGCGATGAGTTTTATTTGGTTGGCGATGCCTGGCGATTTGCGAGATTGCGCTGGAAAGCCGTGCTGTTTGGTCCTGTTGCGGTGCTTGCTCTGTTTGCTCTGTTTGTGATTGGCGGTATTGCGATTGGGTGGGTTGTTAGCTGGATCCCAGTGGTGGGTGAAGTCGTTTTCGCGCTGTGTTTTATCCCGATTTTTTTTGCCGCATTGTTGGCTGTGTTTGTCAGTTTGGTATTTGTTGTTGCTGTGATTATGTCGCCAGCTATTGTGGGCACCGAAGGGTATGATATTTTAGATGTTGTGATACAGTCGTTTTCACTGACGTGGTCACAGCCCTGGCGATTGGTTTTGTATGCGGTGTGGATGATTTTTGCGGTTTGGGTTGGTTTGATGGTGATGGGCGCTTTGACCATGGCTGCGATTGGTTTGATTGCTTGGGCGTGTGGTTGGTTTATGGATGTTAAACTGGCCAATCTTTTTTATGTGGCATCGCACTATCTCTTGTTTGTCCCGGAGAAATGGGATGATTTGTTTGCGAGTTTGCCCGCACCGGGGACACCGTCGGGAGCAGAGGTCTGGGGTGGTGGTATTCTCGGGGTGATGCTCATTGTGATTACGGGGATTGTGGTTGCTTATGTCCAGGCGGCTTATGCGTCGGGGCTGAGTTTGATGTATGTGGTTTTAAGACACCGCAAGGACGATGAAAATTTGCTTGCTCGGGACGATGATCTCGAGGTTGTGAGCGAGGAGGCTGACGATAACACGGATTCCGAGACGGCATAGGTCAAATTTTTCCGCTGAATTGCTGCGCGAGGTGGCAACCCGGGCGCGACTGGCCGAAGGTGCCGAGGGCGTGCGTCGTATTCTGCGAACGGTTTTTATGTCTGAGCAGATTCCCATTCGCAATGTCGCCCAGGAGGTGGGCTTGCCCGTTCCCGTGGTTGCCGCTGTGCGGGGCGAGTTGGAAAAGAGAGGTATTTTGACGCGAAAAGGTGGGGTTTCGCTCACGGGTAAGGGCCTGAGTGTTGTGCAATCGGAGTTGGGGCTTTCGTGTCGCAAACGCTTTGCGCGTCCAGGCGTGCCCCCCATTCCTGTGGTTTTGAAAGATGTGTGCAAACGCCTTGCAGATATTGCTGCGAGGCGACCAGAGGTCGATGTCAGACTGGATCAGTCCCATGCAACGCCCGAGACTGTTTTAAGGCGCGCGGTGTATTTGTACGAACACGATGCACTCGAAGGGCGAAATTTACTCGTCTTGGGGGACGACGATTTGACGTCGGTGGCGGTGGGATTGTTGGCACAGCATTTGGAGATCGTGCTCGGGCAGGTGGTGGTGATAGAGTGCGATGGGCGACTCGTTGACTTTTTAAGTGTCGTCAGTGAACGCGAAGGATTTCCTATCACTGTGATCGCACGCGATTTGCGCGAAGATATTCCGGCTGACCTGTGCGGACAAATGGATGTGTTTTTTACCGATCCACCCTATACGTTACCCGGTTTGTCGCTTTTTGTTGCGCGGGGAGCTTCTGCGCTGGTGCCCGAGGTGGGCAAGCAGGGGTTTGTCAGTTTTGGCCGTCGTTCACCAGATGAGACAGCGCGGGCGATTGGCTTGTTGATCGAGATGGGCTTTGCGCCTGTGGAAATAATACCAGAGTTTAATGAATATGTCGGTGCCCAGGTATTGGGTGGGGTCAGTCAGATGATTCGCCTTGTTTCTACGGGGAAGCCACAGCCTCTTGTGACTGGCAAATATCACGGAGCACTGTACACTGCTGAACGCAAAAGGCGGCGATAAGGTGATCGGGCATCCCATTGATCCCACACACGGCGAGTATTTGCGCGATGTGTTTTTGCGAGCAAACAAACGGGCCTGGTGTTATTTTCCGCCTTTTCTCTGTGCGTTTAGTCTCGCGCCCAATCGGATTGTGTGTGTGGATGAAATTGCGGGGAGTACGTGTCTGTTTGTACAGCGTCCAGAAGGTGTTGACTTGCTGGTGCCACCTGTTCCCTGTGATGCTGATACGCTGAAGAGGGTTGTCGATAAACTCGCATCTCATCAGGGTGGCCGTCTGCCGAGGATTTTGTGGTTAGATGCCTGTGATGCCAAATGTTTAGATACCGAACAGTTTGCGCTGCGCGATAAAGACGTAGAATATATTTACGATCCATCGCAAATTGCTGCGGCGAAAGGAAGATGTTTTAGGGATGTACGCAAGCGGGTGCGGCGGTTTGAGCGCGCCCACGCATTCCGTTTTCGCGCTTTGACTGTGTGGGATGTGCCGGATTGTTTTGCGCTGTTGAAGCATTGGCGTCGTCGCCAGGGGCGTCGGCATCCCTTTTTGTTGGACTGGGGATATACGCGGGCAGCGCTCGATCAGTTTCATTTTTGGTCAGAAGATGTGTTGTGGGGATGGTGTGTGGAGGTTGCGGGACGGATTGAGGCTTTTGCTCTGGCAGGAGATATGCACTCCAATTGGGCGCATTTTTTTGTTGCGAAGACCAATCCCGATTTGCCCGATTTATCGTATTTTTTGCGGTGGCGGGTTTATGGCGCGTTGTCTGATTATCGCCGCGTAAATGACGCCGGGGATCTGGGTTTATCGGGTTTGCGTCAGTTCAAGCAGAAATTTCGACCTGTGGATCAGTGGCGGGTTTTTTCAGCAGAACCGCGGTGAGGCATGTTATGAACAGGTTGCTAATCGTTGCAATTTTGAGTCTGTGGATTTGTGGATGCGAGACCACATCGCCCTCTTCTTATATTTATTACGAGGTGGTGCATTCCCCAGAGCAAGTCTCGGTGGGGGATTCTGTGTTGATAGAGGCCAGAGATGGCACGACATTTCAGGGGATTTTGTTGCGGGCGGATGAAGAAGAGATTGTGGTGACGACGGAGAGACAGGGTAGGGTCCGGGTACTCTGGCGCGAGGTTCAAAAGGTGCAGCGGGTTATTAGGGCAAAGGCGAAGGAGTAGGGGCGAGGCATGCCTCGCCCCGTTTTTTATGCGAGCAGACGATCCACTTCATTGAGCCAGGTGTTGGCAACGCAAAGGCCGTATTCTTTTTTTCCGCCTGTGGCAAGGGGACCTGTGAGGTGGGTATAGCGTCGGGTCGCTTTGAGGTTTTTGGGAATATAGTCGGTGTTTAAAAAGTGCAGGGCAAGGCCCGCGCGTTCTCTTTTTGTGGTGTTTGCAAGTGTGCGATGTGCAATGCCAAAGTTGAAGAAGACTACACCCCCGGCTGGCAACTCGATGGGGATGGCTCTTTCTTCGGGTACTGTGCAGTGTATGTGATGGTCGCTGTTGGGGTCCCGGTCGTGGGCGTAATTTTCGCGGTGGCTGTCGGGTACGATGTGCAATGTGCCGTTGGCGATGTTGGCATCGTGAAGGGCGACCCACATGCCAATGCCTTTGGCGGGGTCGCTGATTTTGAAGTACGCGTTGTCCTGGTGCCAGTCTGTGCCAATGCCCTGTTTGCCGGGTTTGAGAAAGATCTGGTCGAGGTAAAATACAAAGGGTGAACCGATGAGTTGCTCGACAAGCGCGAGGACTTTGGGGTGGAAGTGCAGGGCGCGGTAAAACGCGCTTTTGGGCGTGATGGGACAGATTTGCAGGTTGATTTGCGTTTGTGAATGGGTTTGTCCATCCCCGTCGGTGGCGACATTGCGGAGGAGGCCCTCGCGTTTGAAGCGGTCGAGTTCAGCGCGCATGGCGCGTATTTCCCGATGGGTGAACATGTCGGGGACAATGGCGTAACCCGAGGTTCGGAAGCGGTCGAGTTGTTTTTGTGTTAGGGACATTTTTCCCTCTTAAAATGTGAGTTCACCTGCGAAGTGACAACTCGCCCGATGCCCCGGTTCGATTTCTACGAGCCGGGGTTCTTCTGTTTTGCATTTGTCCTGTGCATAAGGGCAGCGCATGTGAAATTTGCATCCGGGTGGGGCGTCGGCGGGGTCTGGGACATCGCCCTCTATGGGGATGCGCTGGCGCTGATCGTCGGGATCGGCGATGGGTACGGCGGATAGGAGGGCCGCGGTGTAGGGGTGAAGGGGATTTTGATAGAGGCGTTCGGATGTGGTGATTTCGATGATTTGACCGAGATACATTACGGCAACGCGATCGGAGATGTGTTCGACGACGCTGAGGTCGTGGGCGATGAACAGGTAGGTGAGATCGAAGGTTTCCTGGAGGTCTTCGAGGAGGTTGATGACCTGAGCCTGTACGGATACGTCGAGGGCGGAGACGGGTTCGTCGGCAATGACGAGTTTGGGGTTGAGCGCGAGGGCGCGGGCAATGCCGATGCGTTGGCGTTGTCCCCCGGAAAAGGCATGGGGATATCGCCGCAGGTGATCGGGACGCAAGCCCACGCGGATGAGCAGTTGCTCGACGCGGTTTTCGAGTTCAGTCCCCGATGCGATCTGGTTGATGATGAGAGGTTCGGCAACAATGTCGAAGACGGTCATGCGCGGGTTGAGCGAGGAGAAGGGATCCTGGAATATGTATTGCAGTTCTCGCCGCAGGTGGCGCATGTGTTCTTTGCCCAGGCTGCGCAGGTCGAGTTGTTGGCCGTTGTGATGGAAGATGATTTCGCCGTCGGTGGGTTCTATCAGGCGAATGATTGATCGCCCTGTTGTGGTTTTACCGCAACCCGATTCGCCGACCAGGCCGAGGGTTTCGCCCTGGTGCAGGGTGAGGTCTAAGCCATCCACTGCTTTGACATGACCGACGACTTTTCGCCATAAGCCTTTTTTGATGGGAAAGTGGGTTTTGAGTCCGGTGACTTCGAGAAGGGGGCGATTGTTTTTCTCTGACATGTTCGATTCCATTTGCGAAACGATCAGTTTTCCAGCCAGCAACTGACGCGATGACCCGATTCGATTTCGAGGAGTTGTGGTTCTTCGCGGCACTTATCCATCGCATGTGGGCACCGCGGGGCAAAGGCGCAGCCCTGTGGGATTTCAAAAGGATCGGGGATTGTGCCTTCAATGGGTACCAGGCGGCGTTTTTGGCCCACTTGTGGGATGGAGTTTAGCAGGCCCATAGTGTAGGGATGGCGCGAATTTTTGAAGACGGTACGCGTGTCGGCGTATTCGACGATTTTGCCCAGGTACATTACTGCGACATAATCGGCCATGCTGGCGACGACGCCGAGGTCGTGGGTGATGAGCATGATCGCCATGCCAATGTCGGATTGGAGATGGCGCATCAGGTCCAGGATTTGAGCCTGTACCGTGACATCGAGGGCTGTCGTGGGTTCGTCGGCGATGAGTAAGCTGGGATTGCACGAGAGGGCCATTGCGATCATGGCGCGCTGGCGCATGCCGCCTGAGAGTTCATGGGGATACGCATCGACCTGGCGGTCAGGACGCGGTAGGCGCACTTTGTTGAGGGCATCGATGGCGCGTTCACGGGCTTCTTTTTTGTCTGCGTTTTGATGCAGCATGATCGCTTCGGCAATTTGATTGCCCACGGTGTGTACAGGGCTGAGAGAGGTCATAGGCTCCTGAAAAATCATGGCGATGTCATTCCCGCGAATGTCGCGCATCTGCGTGCCTTTGGGGTTGAGTTGTGTCAGGTCAATGGGATCGCTCTCGGGATCTTTGTGAAAGAGGATCTGCCCGTGTTCGATTTTGCCGGGTGGACTCGGGATGAGGCGCATGGTTGAAAAGGCGGTGATACTTTTTCCGCAGCCCGATTCGCCGACCACGCCGAGTGTTTTTTGGGGGGCGATGGATAGGGATACGCCATCGACCGCGCGCACGACGCCATCGTCGGTGTGGAAATAGGTTTTGAGGTCGCGTATGTCTAAGAGCGGTTGGGTCATATTTTATCTGCTTGAATAAGGATCTGCTGCATCGCGCAGGCCATCGCCGAGGAAGTTGAAGGCGAGGACGGCGATGATGATACAGACGCCCGGGATGAGGAGCCAGGGATAAAGACTGAGCGAATGAATGTTCATGGCGTCGGATAAGAGCAGTCCCCAGGAGGTCATGGGCGGTTTGATGCCCAGGCCCAGAAAACTCAATGTGCTTTCGCCGAGGATAAATCCGGGAATAGCGAGGGTAGCAATGACGATGATGTGGCTGAACATGGACGGGAGCAGGTGTCGAAAGATGATGCGGTGATCTTTGGCGCCAGCCACGCGGGCGGCCAGTACAAAGTCGGCTTCGCGGATGGACAGGGTTTTGCCGCGTATTTCACGGGCGAGTCCGCCCCATCCGACGAGCGCGAGTACAGTGACAATGCCCATAAAGACCAGATGCGAGGGCCATTCGGGAGGCAATATTGCGCTGAGGGCCATGAGAATAGGGATGGATGGAAACGCAAAGATGAGTTCGATGATGCGCTGGATGATATTGTCGGTATTGCCACCGTAATAGCCAGAGATCACACCGAGTGTAGAGCCGAGGGTGAGGCTGATGAATACGGCGAGCAGGCCAATGGTGAGGGAGATGCGGCCTCCTGCGATGATGCGCGAGAGCATGTCGCGCCCAAAGCGGTCGGTGCCGAGGAGGAACATGGGATTGCCTTTGCCGGTGCCAAACATGTGGATGTCGGTGGTAAAGAGGCCGTAGAATGTGTATTCAGCACCTCGCACAAAGGGGTACACGGGGTAGCGCACAGAGGCGTCTTCAGTATAGGTTTTAATACCGGTTTGCAGGTCAAAAGATTTTTTGATGCCATAGACAAAGGGCCAGTGGATGCCGTCTTGAGAGAATATGTGGATGCGCTGGGCGGGCAGGTGTACGTAGTTGTAATAGCGATGTGCCGGGTCGTGTGGGCATAGGAATTCGCCCAGAAAGACGCAGATGTAGAGAAAGATGACCACGCATCCACCAATGACGCCGGCGCGGTGTTTTTTGAAACGCCGCCAGATGAGCTGGCGCTGTGAATAGGTGGCGGTGGTTGTATTTTCTTCAACGAGGGTTTCCACGCGCTCGTCGAGAGGTGTTTCGACGAAACTACTCATAGCGAATCCTCGGATCGAGCCATGCCAGGAGAATATCGGCTAATAAGTTGCCGATGAGCAAGAAGGTGGCGGATAGGAGCAGGAATGCACCTGCCAGATACATGTCTTGAGATGTGAGTGCGGTGAGAAAAATGGGGCCGGCTGTTGGCAGGCCGAGTACGATGCCAGTGACAACGGCGCCAGAGAGCAGGCTGGGCAGTTCGAGGCCCAGGCGGCTGACGAGAGGGTTGATGGCGATGCGCACGCCGTATTTGACGATGACTTTGCCTTCTTTGAGGCCCTTGGCGCGCCCGGTTTGAATGTGCTGTTGACCGAGTATGTCGAGCAGGTTGCCGCGCATAATGCGGATGATGCCCGCTGTGCTGCCCGTGCCGATGACGATGATGGGTACCCATATATGTTTGAGGAGATCGACAAATTTTGCCCACGACCAGGCAGCACCGATGTATTCGGGAGAGAGAAGGCCCCCTACGGATTCGGCTTCGAAGACGGCGACTTGAATGAACATAATAACCAGAGCCAGCAAAAAATTTGGAGTGGCCAGGCCGATGAATCCGAGAAAGGTAAAGCCGTAATCGCCTATCGAATACTGTCGGGTGGCAGAGTAGATGCCAATGGGTATAGCGACGATCCAGGTGAAGATCAATGTGGAGAGCGTGAGGGTAAGTGTGAGTCCCAGTCGTTCGGCCAGGAGTTCCATCACGTCCATTTCATAGGTGAAGGATTGTCCGAAGTCGCCTTTGCTGACTATTTTCCAGATCCAGTGGATGTATTGCACATAGATCGGGTCGTTGAGGCCATAGCGTTCGCGCAGGGTTTCTATTTGCGCCATCGCGCTTTCGGAGCCGAGTTCGCCCTGTTCGGCCAATTCGGCGAGGCGAGAGGTGAGCATATCGCCCGGCGGCGCTTGTATGACCACAAAGCTGACCATTGAGATCAGGATTAGCGTGGGGATCATGTGCAATAGACGGCGGATGATGTAGTTGGTCATAGGCTATTGTTTGATAAATATCTGTTCGTGAAACACGGGGCGACCCCAACCTCGGTGTACGTCGGCGGCGCTACCCTGCATGGGGACATTGCCGAGTCGCGTGCTGGCGCCCCAGATGGAATAGGCGGAGCCGACGACGATAACAGGTACGTTGTCGGTGTGGAGGTCGCGCACTTTTGTCATGTGTTCATGTACGGCTATGGGATCTACGGTTGTCAATACTTTTTTAATGCGCATTGTGGCTTCGTGCAACCACACGGGACCTTCTTTGGAGGCGTTGCGGTGCCAGAAGGGGACGGTGGGTGCCATAATTGCCCAGTCATTGAGGCGGCCCAGAGGGTCGGCGGGTCCTTCGAGGCCCCAGTGGTGAATGTCAAATTCGCCGTTGAGGCGGCGGGGCCATACAATGTCGCGCAGGGAAATGTTCAGGTTGGCTTTGATGCCAATGCTGCGCCAGTGTTCGGAGACGAGTTCGGAAACATCGACGCCGACGCCGGGGACGACGTCGATATTGAGTTCAAAACGCGATCCGTCTTTGAGTTCGCGCCAACCATCGCCGTCTGTGTCGCGGTATCCGGCTTTGTCGAGGATGTCGCGGGATTTGTCGGGATCAAATTTGGAATATTTGCGATAGGCGGCTTCTGAATAGTGTGGATTGGAAGGTGCAAAGGAGTAGCCTGCGGGATCGAGCAGGCCGTGATAGACGATCTGGTTGATTTCTTCGCGGTTGATCGCATAAGACAGGGCCACGCGCACGTCGCGGTTGCGAAAGGCTTCTCGCAGGGCGGGTTTTGGGGTGTCCCAATTGAGGTAATAGGCGGGACCCCGATCTGGACCGGTGATCCGCAATTTGAATTTGCCCTTTTTTTCTTCGGTGCGCAGTGTGGGAAACATGTTGATGCGAGAGTAGCGGCCAAATAGGTCGAGTTCGCCGTTGACAAATTTGAGCAGGATAACCTGGGGGTCCTGGATGACGGTAAATTCGATGCGGTCCGCGTATGGTAATTGATTGCCCGCTGTGTCGATTTTCCAATAGTAGGGGTTGCGCTCATAGACGATGCGTTGACCGCGAATCCATTCGACGGGGACCCATGCGGAGAGGCGCGGCATGCCGGGTTTCATGATGACCATGGCATTGGTCGCTTGTTCTCGAAATTCTTCGTATGTCGCTTCGGGGTTGTAGCGGGGATGCAAGTGTGACAGATGGTGTTTGGGCTGTGCTATGACGTCTAAACACAGGGCGTGTAATACGCGACCGAGTGGTTTGGACGATGAGACTTCAAGGGTGTGGTCGTCGATTTTTTTGAGATCAATGGGTTTGCCATCAACGACCCATACAGAGGGGGGCACGGGCTGGTTGTGGGGGCGGGCGTTGTCGTCAAAGGTCATGTCGTAGTACCAGAACAATATGTCGTCAACTGTAAATGGTACGCCGTCTGACCATTTGATGCCTTTGCGGATTTTGAAAATTGCGGTTCGACCTTCGTCGCGAAATTCGAAACTTTCCGCGAGGTTGTGTACGATGCTGTCGGGCAAGGGACGCGAAAATCCCATGAGGTTTTCGCTCAGTGTTTTATTTGTTCCCGCTGTTTGGATGATGTCGCCGGTGAGTGCGCGTCGCAAGACGCCGCCGTACTGTCCAATGGTGTCCATGGGTACGACGATGAGTGGATTTTCGGGCAGGCGTTCAGATACGGGAGGGAGTTCTCCGTTTTTTACTTTTTCAGCGAGGATGGGGGCTTCCCCAAAGGTGCGGTTGATCAGGATTTCTGGATCGATTTGTCCGGGTGCGCGCGTTTCGTGAATCGCCGCGTTGGATTGCGCGGCTTCACCCGTTTTTGCACGGTGCCCTGGATCGGGTGCGAGACAACCACAGAAGAGTAAGGGAATGAGAAAATAGATTCGTTTCATTAGAAAGACGGTATTTAAAAATTACTTTTTGGTCAAGAGATAAATTTTTCGAGGCGAATACCGGGCCTGGATTAAGCAATTGTGGCTCTGGATTCTTACAATTTTTAGCTAATTTTTGTTGATATTCTTACAATTTTTAGCTAATTTTTGTTGAAGAGAGGATAAAAACATGATACAAAGAGATCTGGAAAAACGTCTGATTGCACATCTAACCCATCGCGTTGAGCATCCGAATGTCGCCCTGTTGGAGGGCGCGCGGCAGGTTGGCAAGACGACGCTTGTAGAATCTGTCAGACCGAAACTCGACCGCGAAATTCTCTATTTAAATCTGGAGGAGAACAACCGCGCGGTTCACGACCTCAATTCTTGCAGGGATTTTGCAGATTTTGAGACGTATCTTGCGACTGTGTATCAGTTCAAAGGCGATGGGCAGCGCATTTTGTGTATTGATGAGGCACAAGAGAGTTCTGTGCTGGGTGGATTTGTGCGGTTTATGAAAGAAAAATGGCGGCACACACCGGTTATTCTCACGGGTAGTTCTATGTCGCGCATCTTCGGGGCAGAGACGCGCTTTCCAGTTGGAAGGGTTACGCGATTTCTGTTGCAGCCTTTCAGTTTTAGAGAGTTTCTTCGCTGTGGCAAGGAGGAAAAGTTGCTCGCTTTTGAAGATCCCTTCCAGATACCTCTGTTCTTACATGAACGCCTTCTCAAATACGTGCAATCTTATCTCGATGTGGGAGGGCTACCGGCGGTTGCCTCATCTTTTTTTGACGGGTTGGATTGGCGACAGTTGCGTCGGGATTTGTATCTCGACTATCGCAGTGATTTTGCCAGAATTTTTTCGGCAACCGAAGCATCTTTATTCGATCAGTGTTTGCGCGGTGTAGCATCAAATCTCGGTAGTCCAAGCAAGTACGCGCAGATGGTACGGACGACATCAGCTCTTTACAGGAGAGTACCGGATTTTCTGGAGTTGCTTGAGTCTTGGAAGCTGATCTATAAGTCCAATATTCAGGGCACGCGCCCAGAGCAACAGGGCTTTTCGCCCAAGCGCTATCTTTACGATCCGGGTTTGGCCAATGATCTGCGCCTGACTGCGCTGCCGCGTATCGATATTCTCTCAAGTCTCGATGCTGCTCAGCGCGCGCCCCTTGGAGGTATTATTGAGAATATGCTGGCGACGGAACTCGTGGCATTGGGACAGGATTTGACGGGTTGGAAAAAAGGTGTCAATAGTTCTGAAGTCGATTTTATCTTTCGCACGGCATTGGGCGATACCATACCCATCGAATGCAAAGCGTCGCTTGTTACAAGGCCGCGGGATACAGGTGGCCTGTCAGAATACGCTGCGCGGCATGGGAGCAATTTGGGCGTTCTCGTCAATCTCGATATGCCAGGGAAACTCACGACTTCTACAGGTCTAAACGTGATCCATATACCGGTTTATCTGATTGATCGGCTTGGTAAGATAGTAGAAGGGGAACAATGATTATATTACCTCACCTCTTCATATTCACGCAAGTCGTCCTCAAGGTCGGTAAGCTGGCTCTGGATTGCTTCCTTCCTGGCCTTGAGCAACAGGGGATGGATGTCTGAAGGTTCAGCTACTTCTCTTTCCTATTCCCGCAAAGCTTGAGAGAAACGGTTAGCCTGCGCTCTGGTTATTTTGTACTGGCGCTCGTTCTTGATCAGGTGATTCAGTTTGCCCTATCAGCATCCCAGTCAGGTTCTGATTTCACCGAGCGCGATGTCTTCGATGATGACCTGTTTGAATATCTCTGGATCATCCAGCCGCTTCATGGCGTCGAGAATTTCGATGCCCGCGAGACGGTCTGCCTCATCGTAATCCAGCGCAATCCCATCTTCAAGATGTTTTGTGGTCACCGTTGTTTCTTTGAAGCAAATGTACAGCGCATCCACTTCCCGATCATAAGATATTTTCATTGTATTCTCCTCAAAAAAAATAAGTATATACAGTTATTACCACGACTTCATTTGCCTCATCTACGAAGATTGGTCGAACCTACTTTGTATCGTATGTTTTTCCATTCCATTCATTATGATATGAGAAATTTTTACTGCATTCAAACCTTCCCTGATTAGCGGGTTCCCATGGAGATGAAGAAATCGCCTCAACTACTTCCTGCTCGCTGCATCCACGGCGATGAAGCTGGTCTCGGGCATGACCAGAAAGACGTATCGGTTTCAAATTTCACTCCGGATATAGTTATTGTCAAGCAGGCTGATAACGTTTGACCTCAATCTCATCGGCTACGCGCCCGCATTTCTGCGGCGTCGTACCACGCCTGCATTCGCAACAGTGTGTCCATGCTGATACCAAAGGCTTTCTCAATACGCAGTGCCATTTCTGGTGATAGGGTTGTATTGCTGTTCAGCAGGTCGGAAAGAGTGGTCCGGTGCACGCCCAGAATTTCGGCTGTCTCTGTAACACTCAATCCCAGTTCCTCGACAATTTCCGTGCGGATGAAATCACCGGGATGCGAAGGTGTCATGGTTATTTTAATGCCGTTGTCAGCCATCACCACAGTCTATTTAAAAATCTCCTTACTGTCAAGGCTGGGCATTTGATCTTGCAAAGATAAAGACCTATCTTTTGAATGATGCAGATACAGCGCATATCGGGTTTGCATTCCCCGATGTGTTGGGTTATACTGTGCATAATGTGATTGAATATCATATTGATTTTCAAGGAGGCATGACATGGCGGATACACTGATAGCCAAGGCGGGTATAGAAAGGCGCGAAAAAACAGCCGTGATCGATTGCGATGTTCATGTGACGATGAAATCGGGGGATATGTGGTTTCAATATCTGGCGGAGGAATGGCACGATTATCACCGAACCATTGGTGGGCGCGGACGCATCGGATCGGCGTATCCTCGCGCTGTGCCAAATGCCGCGCGTCACGATGCATGGCCGCCTTCGGGACCGCCGGGATCTGATCTGGAGTTTTTGCGCGCGCAATTGCTGGACGAGTGGGATATGGATTACGGCATTTTGACGCCTTTGATCGGCGTGGGTGGGCAGCAAAATTTGCGTTATGCAGAGGCGATGGGGCGGGCGGTGAACGATTGGCAAGCCGATGCGTGGCTCGGGCGAGAACCCCGGTTGCGCGGGTCTGTGATTGTGCCTTATGAAAATGGGGAATTGGCAACGGCAGAGATTGACCGCATGGGCGATCATCCGGGGTTTGTGCAGGTGCTTCTCGTGGTGCGGACTATGGAACCCCTGGGCAGTCGCAAGTACTGGAAGATGTATGAGGCTGCGGTGAGAAATGGGTTTCCAATTGCGATTCATTTTGGTGGTACAGGCGCGGGTCCGATTACGGGCGCGGGCAAGCCGTCGCATTATATCGAGGATCACGGCGGCATGCCTACGGCATTTCAGGCGCAGGTGACGAGTCTGGTGTACGAAGGCGTGTTTGAGCAGTTTCCAGATTTGAAAGTGGTGTTGATTGAGGGAGGATTTGCGTGGATGCCCGCGTTGATGTGGCGGCTGGATAGTTGTTATCAGAAGTTGAAGGTGGAGTTGTCGCATTTGAAGCGGTTGCCATCGGAGTATGTCCGCGATCATTTTTGGATCAGTACGCAGCCTATGGAAGAACCTCCACAGCGCGAGTACTTTTTTGAGATGATGGATCATATGGATATGAACGATAAGTTGATGTTTGCTACGGATTATCCCCACTGGGATTTTGACGCGCCCGATGTGGCTCTGCCTTCCGGTATGGATAAGGATGTGCGACGCAATATTTTGGCGGAGAATGCGCGGGCGTTGTATCAGTTGGCGTGAGTACAAGGAGCAAAAAATGAAGATCATCAAGGCCAAAATTTTGGATGCAACACATCTGGAATTGAGCCAACCAGTACTTGATAATCCAGGGGATGATATTGTGATCGCTGTTCCGGATAAAGACGAAGAGGAACGCGATTGGTACCACCTCTCAAAAGAGCGGCTCCTGGCGGCTTACGACGACGCGGATAAGATCTACGATTTGTATTCATTGTAAACGGATTGTTATGGCAAAACATATTATTGGAACTATTGATGAGATCCCGCCGGGTGAGCGGAAGCTGGTGACGATTGAGGGGCGGGAGATCGGGGTGTTTAATGTTCACGGGGAATTTTATGCCCTGAGGAATCGATGTCCGCATCAGGGGGGTGCGCTGTGCAAGGGACGGGTGTCGGGCTTTGTGACGGCAAAGGTGCCGGGAGAATACGAGTACACGCGCAAGGGTGAAATTTTGCGGTGTCCATGGCATGGGTGGGAGTACGATATTAAGACGGGGCAGTCGTGGGTCGATCCTTCCAGTGTGCGCGTGCGTAGCTATGAGGTGGAGATTGCACAGGGGGCGGATATAGAGGGCGAGGGAGATATGGCGGGACTGGTGAAGGGGCCTTATGTGGCAGAGACTTATGAGGTGACGGTGGAGGAGACGTATCTGGTTGTGGATATCTAAAAAGGAGCAATATTTCCGATGCGCGTGGGCATTGTTTCGCTGTTGCACGAGTCGAATACGTTTATCAGCACGCCGACGACTATGGATTCGTTTCGGCGGGATGGGATTTTTACGGGTCGGGCGATGTATGATCACTATTCGGGTGGACACCACGAAGTCAGTGGATTTTTAGAAGGTTTGGAGTCGGCAGGCATAGATGCACTGCCGATTTTTCATGCGGGTACAACGCCTTCTGGCCGCATTACCAGAGAGACGTGTCGAGAGTTAATGCGGCTGATGTTTGATGAGGTGGAGGCTGTGGGTGATGTGGATGGATATCTCGTGGCACCTCACGGGGCAAATTCGGGAGAGGGTGATGAGTACCGCGATATGGATGGGCACTGGTTGTCGCGTTTGCGCGAGACGGTTGGGTCTGAAAAGCCGATTATTTGTACGATTGATCCGCACGCCAATTTGTCGCCGCGCATGGTTGCGGCGTGCGATGCGACCATTGCCTATCGCTCGAATCCCCATCTCGATCAGAAGCAGCGCGGGCTGGAAGCTGCGGCGTTGATGGTGCGGACGCTGAAGGGAGATGTGGTGCCTGTGCAGGCGGGTGCTTTTCCCCGTATTGGGATTAATATTGAGCGTCAATCGACTTTTGCTCCGCCGTGTTTGCCGATGTATGAGTTGGCAGATGAGATGTTGAAAGAATCAGGTGTTTTGTCGAATAGTGTTGTGCTGGGTTTTCCGTATGCCGATGTAGAGGAGATGGGGTCGGCATTTGTGGTGGTGACAGATGGTGATATAGATCGGGCACAGGTGCTGGCGAATCGGTTGGCGGAGTATTTGTTTGCACACCGCGCGGAGTTTGTGGGTGAGTATATTACGATTCCCGATGCTGTGGATATGGCGGTGGGACAAGAGGGACCTGTTTGTTTGCTCGATATGGGGGATAATGTGGGCGGGGGGTCGGCGGGTGATGGTACGGAGATTTTGCACGAATTGCACGGGCGGGGGAATACCACGGGCTTTGTGTGTATTTTTGATCCGGAATCGCAGAAGCAAGCGCGGGATGCAGGGGTTGGGAATCGCGTGGTGCTGGATATCGGTGGCAAGACGGATGATTTACACGGTGCGCCTTTGAAGGCAGAGGTGCGGGTGCGCAGTTTGCACGCGGGGAAGTACAGAGAATCCAAGGTGCGACACGGCGGGCGGACAGCTTTTGATATGGGTCCCACGGCGGTTGTGGAGACGGATACGGGTATTGCGATTAGTTTGACTTCGCAGCGTGCGGTGCCCGTGAGTTTGGGGTTGATGACGAGTTGCGATCTGGACCCTGCAGCGTTTCAGGTGGTTGTGGCAAAGGGTGTTCATGCACCCGTTGCGGCATATCAGCCGGTGTGTACTGCTTTGATTCGCGTGGATACACCCGGGGCAACAGCGGCAGATATGCGAGGTTTTGAATACGAGTTTCGCCGCGAGCCGATGTATCCTTTTGAGGAGATTGGGGTGTGATTTTTGAAAATTTTATTGACGAATGACGACAGTTTGGATTCTCCTTTGTTTTTGTTTGCTGTGGATTATTTTCAGGTGATGGGAGATGTGAAAGCCGTGGTGCCCGCTGAAGAGCAGAGTTGGAAAGGCAAGGCGATGACGCGGTTTGGCACACGCCATGTCGAGCGGTTGGATGGATTTGCGTGTGAGACATACTCGTTTTCGGGGACGCCAGCGGATTGCGCGAATTTTGGCATTTATCATTTGTTTGATGGCGGCAAGCCCGATCTGGTGATTTCGGGTGTTAATATGGGCAGCAATTCGGGGTTGAGCTTCACGCTTTCTTCGGGGACGGTTGGGGCTGCTCTGGAAGCCAATATCGCGGGGTTGCCGGGTGTGGCATTGTCACAGGTTTTGCCCAGACAGGTGTTCCGACAGTGGGTTGAGGATCGCGCGATGCAATCCGATGTGCGGGGATTGTTGTTCAAAAGGTGTCGCGCGATGTTGGATCAGGTATTTGCGTTTTTGAATGGTCAGGTAGATTTTCTGTCTGATCCCGTGACGTGGAATGTGAATATGCCGGCTGAACCATCTGATGACTGGCGCGTTATACAAACGGTGCTCGGGCATACGTTTTACACTTCGTGTTTTGAAGCATCAGAAGACGGTTATTATCACAATATCGATCAGCCAGAGGTAGAAGAACGCGCGGGTACAGATGGTGTGGTTTTGCGCGAAGGTCATGTGAGTGTTACGCGATTGGATGTTCGCACGCTGGGGCAATGAATCTAAAAACGGGAGATTGGAATGGGTGTTTTTGAAGGCGTAGTTCCTGCTATTGCGACGCCTATGGGACAGGACGGACGGTTTAACGAAGAGGTGTTTCGCAAAATTGTAGAATTTAATATCGAAGCTGGTGTACACGGTTTTTGGGTCGCGGGAGGCACTGGCGAGAGTGTGTTGTTGGACGATGATGAAAATATGCAGGTTGCATCGGCGATTGCGGATCAATCGAATGGGCGTGCAAAAGTTATTATGCATGTGGGCGCGCCGACAACAGATCGCGCAGCGCGGTTGGCCGAGCACGCGGCCCGTGTGGGGGCAGATGCGCTGTGTTGTGTGCCGCCATTTTTTTATCGGCGCGATGACGACGATATTGCCGAGCATTATCGGATTGTGGCAGGTGCTGCAGATCTGCCGCTATTTGTGTACAATTTGCCGGGGGCAACGGGTGTGGAAATTACGCCGGGGATGATGGCAAAAATTCAAGACCGCGTGCCGCAATTGAGGGGGTTAAAGCATTCGGCACAGACGTTTTCAAATGTACGGACGTTTGCGGGGATGGGGTTGTCGTGTTTTATCGGCAATCATCGGTTGATGTTGCCGGCGATGACTATTGGCGCATGTGGGTGTGTGGATGGGCCGCTGAATGTGTTTCCCGAATTGTGGGTGGCGATTTGGAATGCGTATCGGGCAGGGGATTTGAAGGCGGCAGAAGTAGCACAGGATAAAGCGTCGCGTGCTTATGAGGCGTTGAGCGCAGGCGGTGGCTTTCATTCGGTGATCAAGGTGGCGTTGAGTGCGCGATTGGGGGTTGATTGTGGAGATCCGAGGCCGCCGGGACGACCGGCGACCGATGCACAACGCGCACAGATTGTGGAAACCGTGAAGGGTCTGGTGTAAATGAGCAGGCAAATCCAAAATTGGGGATAAATCCCATGGCCGATCAGATAATTTTGCTGGTTGAAGACGATAGGGAATTGGCGGAGTTGACGCGAGATTTTTTGGAGAATGAAGGATTTGTGGTCTGGCACGAGGCCGAGGGCAAGGCCGCTCGAGATCGCATTTTGGCTTCTCCGCCCGATCTGGTCATTTTGGATATTATGCTGCCGGGTATGAACGGATATACCGTATGCCGGGATGTGCGTCCAGAATACGATGGGCCGATTTTATTTTTGACGGCTCGAGATGAAGAATTAGATGAAATTTTGGGCCTGGAGATGGGCGGTGATGATTATGTGACCAAACCCGTGCGGCCCCAATTGCTTGTGGCGAGGGTGCGCGCATTGCTGCGCAGGGCTGTTAGCACTCAGAGATCTACGGCGTCAAAGCGGGTGAGGGTGGGGGATTTGCTGGTAGATGCAAATTGTCGGGAGGTCAGGATGGGAGAACGCGTTGTTGATCTTACGACTTATGAGTTTGATTTGCTCTATTATCTGGCCAATCGAGCCGGTGAAGTGGTGAGTCGGCAAGATATTTATCAGGCGTTGTTTAACTACGATTACGATGGATTGGATCGCAGCGTAGATGTGTATATTTCGCGCCTCCGCCAAAAACTCGGCGGAGATAATGCAACATCTGTTTCGATCAAGACCGTGCGCAGTGTGGGCTATCTTCTGTCGGGACCAGCGCAGGGTGAAGTGTGAGGCGAGTGACCGATGAGGAAACAGTTTATCCGTATTTATGCGGGAATTGCCATTGTTTTGCTTTTGAGTGCGTTTGGACTTTTGGCAATGTCAAAGCAGTGGGTCGCCTCTGTTCGGCAGGCTGATTTTGAGGACAAGACCCAGGTGCTTATCGCAATGGTTCGCGAGGAACTTGAGGCTGTGGATGTGGATCCAGTGGCGCAGTTGCTGGTGCTCAATATGTTCAGTCTGACGCACCGCATGCCCATTACGCTGGAGCCGGTGTTTGTTTTGCCGCTTTCTTCGGCAGAGAAAGGCCGTTTGAAAGCCGGAGAGGTTGTGACTATTTCCATAGAGGAAAGATTGCAGACATACCAGATGGCACCCAATGGCGATGTTATTGTGTTGGGACCATACCTGCTCGAGGAGATGATTCGATGGCAGGATAATTTGATTGAAGAAGGAGATGGTGAGGGAGATGGCGGCTATTTCTTTTTTCAGACCGATGTTTTATTTTTGGGCATTCTGGTTGCAATTTTGTTGGGTATAGGTGGGGCTATTTATTTTTTGATTCACCCTTTTGAGCGTCGGGTTTACGCATTGTCGGATGCTGCGGAGCGATTTGGGAGGGGTGATTTGAGTAGCCGGTCCCCGGTTGGGAAGGGTCAGGCTGTGGCGGATTTGGCGCGCAGTTTCAATGGCATGGCCGATCGTATTGAGGGGATGGTCGATGGACAGCGGGAGCTTTTAAGAGCTGTGTCGCACGAACTGAGAACGCCTCTGGCGCGTATTTTTTTTCTTCTCAATCAATTGAAGAATAACAATGTAGTGGAGGATGAGCATACGGATATTCAGCGCATTGAACGCTCGGTGTATGAACTCAATGATCTGGTTGAAGAATTGATGGATTTTGCGCGATTAGAACAGGATATTTTACATCGCACGGAAATTGATGTTGGTGCACAAATGCGAGAACTGCCCGAAATGGTAGCAGAATTGCGCCGAGATATTTCTGTGGATATCGATAGTGAACACCTGATGGTCTGGGCAAATGAGACGCATTTCAAACGCGCGCTTACCAATCTGGTTACCAATGCAGTGCGACATGCCAGGCATCATATCTGGATTAAGGGAAAAAAAGTGGATGAAATGGCTCATATCAGTGTGGAAGACGATGGTTGTGGTATTCCCGAACATTTGAGAGAGAAAGTATTTGAGCCTTTTTATCGGGTAGATGAAAATTCCAATAGTACGGGCCTGGGGTTGGCGATTGTGAAGCGCATTGTGATGCAAAATGACGGACAGGTGCGGGTGGAGAACAGGACAGAGGGCGGGGCGAGGTTTACGTTGATGTTTCCGTTTGAAAAAAAGGAGTCAAAGACGAGTCGAGTAGAACAGGAGAGTTACAAATTTTGACGATGATTTCGGAACAAGATAGGTAGCGGGTTTGTCAAAATAAAGAAACTATTACATTTACAGGAAATGGCAGATATGAAACGGTGTTTAATTGCCATACTTTTGATGACTGCAATGCTCTGGTGCGATGCGGTTGCTCAGGCGCAAGAAAAGCAGGAGGCGTCGCCACCGGCTTTTGTCGATGAGGATGGTGATGGTATCGATGATCGCGTGACCTTCCGCCATCGTCAAGGTTTGCGATCTCGGGGAAGTGCGCTGTTGTGGGTGCTCTCAGCGCAATTGACAAAAGCGCAGCGGATGGCTCTGCAGGCGAGGATCAATGAATTACTCGAGGGAGGGGCAACACCCCGTGAGATTAGAATGGCTATTTTTGCCGAACTCGAGGGTTTTGGCGTAGATTTAACAGAAACATTTTTGACGCGATTAAATGCGGTGTTGACAGAAGATCAGATGTCTGAACTTCGCAAAAAGGCCGAGGCTCTAAAAGCGAATGGTGCGACCTATTACAGGATTTACAGAGAGATACGCGACGAGTTGGCTGTTATGGGGATTAATTGGGAGGGGCAGAGACCCGATTACTCCAGTTCTCGGTTGACAGAAGGCGAGATGTCTGATCTCCAAAAGAAAATCGACAAACTGATTGCCGATGGTGCATCTCGTGTTGAAATTCAAAAAGCCATTCATGCAGAGTTGGAAGAGATAACGCGGCGCAATAGACGCAGGAGTCGCACTGCGGGTGACCGCGGTGGTCCTCCGCCGAGATCACCTGAGAGAGAAAATTAGGGTAGTGCATCATTCCGAGAGGGGAAAAAGCGTTTCAAATATTTTGTCCGTTCGGTTTCGCCAACTCGCCCAACCCGCGCCATCGTTTACTTCGCCTCCGGTAAAGATATAACCTCTCTGTTTTAGTAGTTGGGCAAACGATGCCGTGCTTTTGCCCAGATCATTTCCCTCCATTGGGCTTCGCAAGTCGTATTTTCCCCAGTCCAGATAAATATCTATGGGCATTTGTTTTGTTGCCTGAAAGATCAGGTCCGCATCTTTGGCTTCTGCGGTTTGATCCCAGGATAGGGATTGTATGCCTATTTTGCCAAATATGTCGGGATGTGTAAAGGTGGCGTAAAATGCCATAAATCCGCCGTAAATTGTCCCGATATTTGCCCGGCCTTCGCGGCTTTTGATCGTGCGATATGTCCGGTCGATGTAGGGCACGATCTCATTTGTAAAGATTCGATTGTACGCATCGCGGTTTGCGCCTACGTACTCTGCGTATCCACCTCTGAAGAGAGATGGGACAAAGACTACAATGATGGGGCGCACGCGCTTGCCGATGATATTGTCCAGCGAGATGTTCATCTTTCCCAGCGACCACTGCCTGCGCGCGGCGTGAACATATACGACGGGGTATTGTTCATTGCTTTTATCATATCCCGCTGGGAGATAGATTTCCAGGTTGCGCTTTCCCACAATTTCCGCACTTTCAAAATGTATGGTGTCAATTTTGCCGTGAATACCATCTGGTCGCGCTTTGAGATGATCGGGAGCACGCCAGCGCGGCATGCCGAAATAGGATGCGCGGCCAAAGAAGAGGGTTCGGATCTGTTGCGGGTTGAGCGGGTCGGGGATGGATCGCTGTAAGTCCAGGGTGTAGCGATAGGTGATGCGGGCGTCGGGTTCGAGTTGTGCGGTGGAATAGAAGAAGTCCGTTCCTTCAATTCGGTGCATGGGGTGGTCGTATCGCCGCCCTACGTGATCGCCGGTTATGGTGACGTCTTCGGCTTTGCCTCGATATACAAAATGCACGAGGTTCTCGCCTTCGAGGATCGGAAAGTTTTTCTGTTTTGCCATGAATTGATCGATCTGCGTTTTCTTGTCTGGAGCTTGTTTTACTTTTTCGACAAATTGTGCAAAATGAGAGTTTGGCGCGATATCTTCTGCGCCTGATTCTGTTACTTGCGTTTCTGGTACGACTTCGATACAGGCGATTTCCGACATGCTGCGCGCGTAAAACCTGCCATTGGCGAGGCTGGCATGCGTCCAGGAAATGTCGTCGAAGAGTTTTAAGCGGGCTGTTTCCCGGTAGCCTTCGCCCGAAGCCTGTGCGATGGCGAGGTTGCCTTCTTTTGTCAGGATTACGAGGTGGTTATCCACGATGATGGGAAAGCCATCTCCCGGCTCGCGTGAGCGCCATAGGCGTTCTCCGGTGTTTGCATCGATGCAGGTGAGGATGCGGCCGTTATAGCCGAATAGAAATTCTGCGTTAAATACCGCATAGCTGTAAGTTCCCCGAATGTGGCGCGTCCGCCAGATTTCCTCTGCGGCAAAGGTTTCGTTGTCGGCTCTCAAGCCGATTAGCATGCCGCCGTTTTTCACAAAATATCGCCCTTCGCCAATTTCGACGGGATGCCCGCTGGTATGCCCCGCGCCGGTCTGTCCGCGATGTGCAAATTGCCACAGGATTTCACCGGTTTCGGGAGATAGTCCCGCGAGATATTTGTTGCCGAAGAAGACGAGGTGTTTGCGGTTGTCAAAGGCGAACAGGCCAGGCGATTGGTAGTTGACTGAGTCGCTGAATGCCGACCAGATCAGGTCTCCTGATGCGGGATTATAAGCCGAGACCGCATGTGTTCCGCCGGTTTGGACGATGAGACGGTTGTCGTGTAGAATTGGGGATGAGGTAAAGCCCCAGAATGGCACTGTGGCGCGATGGGCTGCGACGAGGTCTATCGCCCAGAGTTTTTCTCCTGTGTTTGCATCGAGTGCGAACAATTTTCCCCGGGGACCTAATGCGATGACTTTGTCTTCTGTCACTATCGGCGTTGATAGGGGACCGCTCTGCGAGCCGTAGTGTCCGAGATATGCGGCACCGATTTTGTATTTCCATCGCTGTGATCCGTCTGTTGTGTTGAGGCCGATGACGTAATCAAAGGTTTCATCGGAGTACATGGTTACGGCGAGGTCGCCGCGAATTGAGATGGATGAGTACCCGGCACCGAGGGGCTTTTTCCAGACAATTTTCAACGCGTAGGGTTGGTCAGAGGGGAAGATGCCCGCGTCGTTGACTCTGAAGTCTCTGTTGGGACCACCCCAGTTCTGCCAATCCGCTTTCGCGTCTGCTGTTTGGAAGAAGAATACAAGAACAAAAAGTATGATTACGGGACGGTTCATAACATTTCCTTTTGTATCTCGCCTTTTATCCGCGTCTATCCGCGTCATCTGATTCATCCGCGTTCATTTTTGTCGCCAGATTTCCCAGACGAGGTGTGATAGTTCGGGGACGATGAGTTTTTCCATGGCGAGTTGCACGGCGCCAGATGATCCCGGCATGCAGAAGATCATTGTGTCTTTGTACACGCCTGCTACGGCGCGCGAGAGCATGGCACCCGATCCGATGTCTTCCCAGGAGAGAAAGCGAAATACTTCGCCAAATCCGTCGAGGCGTTTTTCGAGGAGGCTTGTGACGGCTTCATAGGTGGTGTCGCGCGCGGCTATGCCGGTGCCGCCATTGGTGAGGATGACATGGCATTCGCCTTTTTCGGCGATTTGTTTGATGAGCGCGCGTATCTGGTCGGCTTCGTCTTTGACGACGCGGTAAAACGCGATGCTGTGACCGGCGGCTTCGACCAGGTCTTTTATGATTTTGCCGCTTTTGTCATCGGCTTCGGTGCGCGTGTCGCTGATGGTGAGTACAGCGCAGGTGACGGGGTCTTTGGCTTGTTCGATATGATCCGTGTAAGGCATGGGAACTCCGGGGTGAAAGGATTATGATAGCCCCATGGCGACGAGGTTGTCGTAGCTGATTTTGAGGCTGTCGAAGGGGTCGCGGTCGTAGCAGCGGTCCTGTTCGACAATGTACCAGCGCGTGCCGGATTCGCGTCCCGCTTCAAAGATGGCGGGCCAGTTGAGGTTGCCTTCGCCGACTTCGGCAAAGCGCGTTTCGCGGCCTTCAATGGCCATGTCTTTGACGTGGATGAGGTCTATGCGGGTGTTGGCTTTGCGGATCCATTCGGCGGGGTCGCCTCCTCCTGCTTGCACCCAGTACACGTCGATTTCGAGTTGTACTGCTTTGGGATCTGTTTCTTGCAGGATGATTTCAAGGGCGGTGCGGTTGCCGAATTTTTGAAATTCAAAGTTGTGGTTGTGATATGCAAAGGTCAAGCCCGCGTCGGCGAGTTTGCGGCCGACTTCAGAGGCGTCTTTGGCAAAGCGGATATATCCGGCTTCGCCGTCTTCCCGATAAGACGGGGGCAGGCTGCCGATGGCGGGGTATTTGCAGTTCCAGAGGAGGTGTTCGTCTATTACGGCCTGGGTGTCATCGCGCATGCGGTCAAAGCCGGTGTGTGTGGCACAGATTTCAATGTCGTTGTCGTCGGCGATTTGTTTGAGTTTTGCGGGGTCAATGGGACCAAAGCCGGAGACTTGCATGGCGTCGTAACCAATGGCTTTTACTTTTTTGACGGATTCGGCGATGTCTGATATGGTTTTGGTGAAGTCGCGCACGGTGTACATTTGCGCGGCGATCATGGTGTGTGGCATGGTAGGCTCCTTGGATGGAAGTGTTGGGGCGAAAAATCTTTCGCCCGTACTGCAGTGAGAGGGATAAAACATAATATAGACAGGGCATGGATGCCAGAATTTTATGTGTGGGATTTTTCTGGATTGTTGTGGGGTGAACGTTTATTTTAGGATTGTTACCTTATGACGATCTGTTTATCACTGGCTGGGGAGAGATTATGTCGAATATTAAGGCGTTGGTAGGAAAGCAAGAGGAGCGCAATGATGCGCTGTTGATGGATACGCAATTTCTCGGGGATGAGATCGCGTCCGATGTTCTGAGACTGCATATTGATATTGCGACGACTGAGACGCTTGGAGAAGCGGAAGACCGGGCGTTGACGGCGTTGCAGATTGAGGGTGCGCGCACGGCGATTCGGGCGCTGGCGTCGTTGGCTGAGATTGGAGAATTGGATCATCTGGGCGGGGGATTGGAATTGATCCCGGGGTTGTTGATGACGCTGTCTGTGTCGGATTATGATACGCGTACTTATACGATTGAGCACGCGCATACGAGTGTCGGGTATTATTCGGCGCTGGCGGCGTTTGGTTTTGTGGCGGCAGAGGGCGTTGTCGAGGGGTTTCGGCGCGGGCTGGATTTTCCCGGGCATGTGGCCTGGTTGCCGGGGGGAACACAGCTCAATGGTGGGCGTTTGGGGGTGATGATTCCGGTGGCTGTGGGACTGGCTTTGGGCAAGAAGGCGTTGTGTGACGATGCGTGGGTGATTGCCCATTGTGGGGATGCGGGATGGATTTCGGGTCAGGGTCTCAATGGTTTTAATGGGGCGAGTGTACACGGTGCGCCGATTACTTATGTGATGCATCGCAATGGCATTCAGTTGTCGGGTAGTACGGCGAGTATTATGGATGTGGATCCGCGAAGTGCTATTTCTGCGATGGGCGTGGAGGTGATAGAGGTTGCGTCGCTGCACGATAATGCCGCGCTTTATCGGGCTTACCGAGAGGGGTATGGTCTCGCGCAGGCGGGTAAGCCGAGTTTGATTTATCCCACGGGGTTTTTGGGGGAAGATGTGACTCTGAAGGCTTTTGGCGAGCGCTATGGGGTGACCGAGGCGGTGGAGGCGTTTGCCGCGCAACACGATGTGCCGATGGATAAGCAGGTGTGGATTCCGGGGTCGCTGATGAGTTTCCGGGATACAGTGCCGATGATAGAGTGTTTGTTTTTGGTGAATGATTTGCCGGGTGGAGAGAATCATCACGATGGAAGTATGCAGGGGCGCGTTGAGTCAGAGGTGCTCGGTGGGGCGATGTTTGAGGCGACGGCTGAACAGGCTGAGGCGCTGGAAACGCTCCGGCAGAATGGATCGCGCACGGTTGTTACGAGGGCGCGGCCAGCACCCGGAAGTGCGAATTTGGAGATTCCGGCAGGGATAGCAGCGGCGGCTGAGTTGCCGACTGAGAAGGCGAGTCCGCGCGATGGTGCAGCCGCGGCTTATGCTCTGGTGGCAGAGGCGCATCCCGATCGCGTGTTTGTGGTGAGTTGCGATTTGGATCCTTCGACGAAACTATCGGCTGCTCGGGCACATCTGGGAGATGATCACCAGTTTGAGATGAGTATTGAAGAGCAAGCTGCAACGCTTATTGCCAATGGTCTGGCGATGAGTTCGCACGAGCCGCAGCTCAATGTTGTATCGACTTTTGCCGCGTTTTTTGAGGGGATTGCGCGCGAGGGGTTTGATATGTGGCAGTATCAGCGCAATTTGAATGGGGTGAATGAGGGTATTAATGTGGTGTTTCATCTCTCTCATGTGGGTGCGTGTACAGGGCGCGATCACTTTTCGGGTTGGGGGCTTGATTGGATTAATGTGGGGTTGACGTATTTGCCCTATTTGCACCGGTTTTACGCACCGGCAGATGCGCGTGTGGCGTTTTTGGCGGTGAAGGATATGGCGGCGCATTACGGCGGGCATATTATTGGGGTGCCGCGCGATTCGGGTTTGCCGGTTTTGCAAAAGCAAGATGGGTCGGGATTTTTGTGGGAGCCGGGGGAGGCGTGGGAGCCGATTACGACGTATCGCCAATACGATGGGGCAAGGCATGCGATTCTGGCTTTTGGCGCGCCGGCTTTTTTGGGTGCGGAGGCAGCCGAGGTTTTGCTCGCGCGCGGGAATCCGACAGATGTGTATGTGGTGAATGGGTTGCCGCTGCCCGATGGGGCGTTGCATGAGGTGCTGGCGAATTACGAGGGTGTGGCGACGATTGAAGATGGAAAAATTGGGACGCCAGAGACGGGTTTGCGCGGGTTTGCGGGTCTGGTGGGTTCGTCTTGCAATATTGCCCACGCGCATGTGGGGATTACGGATCCGAGGATTGCGCCGTCGGAAGGTCTCGAAGCGACCTGGGCACATTTTGGGATTACTGCAGAGGCACTTGTTGAGGCGGTGGAGACGTTGTCGTAGATATAGGAGGAACGGATGCGTAAACAGATTCTGTTCATTCTATCAACCCTCGCGCTTTTGATGCATCCGCTGTCTCTTTTGGCGGATGTAAATAGTGCGACAGGCGATCAAGCGGTATCCCCAGATTTTGATGGCAATGGTATTGTTGATTTTGCCGACTTTTTGGCGTTTGCAGGTTTGTTTGGGGCACGTCAGGGCGATGGGAGATATGATGCCAGATATGATCTGGATAGCGACGGTGCGATTGGCTTTTCTGATTTTCTGATCTTTAGCGGTAGTTTTGGCAAAGAGGTGTCTTCCCCAAACGTTGACATTCCAGATGCGAACCTGCGAGCGGTCATTGCAGATAGCCTCGGCAAGGCGAGCGGTGCGCCAATCACTCGGGCAGAGATGGCGAGCTTAAATCGCCTCGAAGCACCGAACAAGAATATTCACAATCTAACCGGGCTTGCGTTTGCAACTAATCTGACATGGTTGGATCTCGGTACAGTATTTATGAGCGGTGAGGGTTTTATTAACAGCAATGAGATATCCAACCTTGCGCCGCTATCGGGCTTGATCCGTCTGGAATTGTTGGATCTCGACCGCAACAGCATCTCGGACGTGTCTGCGCTGTCGGGTTTGACCAGTCTGGAATCACTGTCTCTTTACCGCAACAGTATCTCGGACGTGTCTGCGCTGTCGGGTTTGACCAGTCTGGAATTGTTGGATCTTGACAACAACAGCATATCGGACATTACATCCCTATCGGGTTTGACCCGCCTGGAAGAGCTGCGTCTTTCCAGCAACAACATCTCGGATGTGTCTGCGCTATCGGATTTGACCCGTCTGGAATTGTTGGATCTTTACAGCAACAGCATTTCGGATGTGTCTGCGCTGTCGGGTTTGACCAGTCTGGAAACGCTGGATCTTAGCGACAACAACATATCGGACATCACACCCCTATCGGGTTTGACCCGCCTGGAATGGCTGTGGCTTTCTGAGAACAGCATTTCGGACGTGTCTGCGCTGTCGGGTTTGACCAGTCTGGAAACGCTGTCTCTTGCCAGCAACAGCATCTCAGACCTCGCCCCCCTGGTTGCAAACGCGGGATTGGGTAGTGGAGACAGAGTTTATGTGAGAAATAACCCTTTGAGCACCACATCAATCAATACACATATTCCAGCACTTGAGAGCAGAGGGATTGGTGTAAGTTACTCCGGTGGTGGGGGGTAGTGGTATTGATCGGATCGTTGACACGCCTTCGGTAAGCGATAGCACTCTGACAGCGGGGCAAATATTCACGCTACAGGCAACGGTCCGTAATCAGGGGAGTAGTCTAATGGAATCGTTGGAGGGTGAGGAAAGGAAGGACGTGATTAGTTCAAAATGAGTGTCTGTCTTGGTGAAGGATCGTTAAGACGTAAAAGAGCGAGTCTAAACTGGAGGTATGCTCATGTTTAAGTATATCATGACATTGTGTTTCCTGCTTCTACCTGCCTATGTACACGCAGCGCCGACCGCAGCAGATTGCGATTTCAATAATAGCGGTAAAGTGGATTTTGCCGATTTTGTCGCATTTTCACAGGGATATGGAACAACCCAGACCCAGTTTGACCTGAATGGGGATGGCGCAGTCAATTTTCGGGACTTTGTCATTTTTGCCCAATTCTACGGGCAGACAGTCACAACCCCTCCGCCAACCACCGACGCTCCCGTTGGCATTCAAGTTGGGATGCAAGCCCCCGACTTTACGCTGAGAACCCTCACTGGCGAATCGTTCAATCTCTATGAACAACGCGGCAAACCCGTGTTCCTCAACTTCTGGGGAACCTGGTGTGGTCCCTGTGTTGTCGAAATGCCCGATATACAAAAGTTGCAAAATACTATGAGTGACTCTATCCAGATTGTCGGCATTGGCGTACGAGACACGCGCATCCAGGAGATACGTTTTATCACAAGATACGGCTACACCTGGACTTTTGTTCTCGACTCGGCAGGAGAAGCGAGCAATACGTATGAGGTCTCGTCCTATCCCACCTCGCTGTTCCTGGACGCCAAAGGTGTGATTGTCCGCGTATTGCGCGGTTCTCGGAATTACGAAACATTCTTAGAAGCGACGCGACAGGCGATTAATAATTGAAAATAGACGGCCAACAGCTTTAAAATTTGTAACTCATAGGGAATCCAATGCGGAATATAGTTCTGTCAATTTTATCAACCCTCGCACTTTTGATATATCCCCTGTCTCTTTCGGCACAGAATAGCTTTTCCCTCTCGCTGGATGTGGATAGTGCGGCGGGAGACCAGGCAGTTACGTCCCTCAATGTGTCCGCAGATCAGGTTGTCGCTATTCAGATATTTGGCACGGGTATTCAGAATGCGAATGGTCTTGCTGCGCGCTTTGAATACGACGCGATTCAGGTGGTCTATGAGGGCTTTGATGCCGGCGAGGTATTGCCCAATGCTCAGGCACTCCCAGAGCACGGCGCGAATCCAATTTTTGTGGAAATCGGCATTGTTTCTTTAGGCAGTCAAACTACTGCCAATAGCGGTCTGGTAGGCACGGCTCGCTTTCGCACGACAGCCGCGTTTTCGGGCACAGCGGTCCGATTGGTACGTGCCGAACTCAGTCGGAGTGGAAGATTTGAGACTATAACCCTGAATACGAGCGTTGAGTTAAAGTTACAAGACCTTACGCCAGACTTTAATGGCGATGGTATGGTTAATTTTGCCGACTTTTTGGCGTTTGCGGGTCAGTTTGGGGCACGTCAGGGCGATGGGAGATATGAAGCGAAGTACGACCTCGACAGCGATGGTGCAATTGGCTTTGGCGATTTTCTGATCTTTAGCAGTAGCTTTGGCAAAGAGGCATCTTTGCAGGTTACTATTCCGGATGCGAGTCTGCGCGCAGCAATCGAGCCCGCACTGCGTAAGACGAAGGGTGCGTCGATCAGCAGAGCAGATATGGCGAGTTTGACACGTCTTGAGGCACTGGACTCGGATATTCGCGATTTAACCGGACTTGAATTTGCAACTGGTCTAACATCTCTGAATCTTTCCAATAATATCATCCCGGACATCACACCGCTATCGGGCTTGACTAACCTGATATCTCTGAACCTTTCCTATAATAGTATCAGAGATATTTCGCCGTTGTCGGGTTTAACCAACCTGACATCACTGGACCTTTCCTATAATATCATCAGAGATATTTCGCCGTTGTCGGGTTTGACCAACCTGACAGGACTCAGACTTAACGGCAATTTCTTCTCAGATATCTCGCCATTGTCGGGTTTAACCAACCTGACATCGCTGAATCTTTCCTATAATAGCCTCTCGGACATCACACCGCTATCAGGCTTAACTAACCTGACATTTCTGAGTCTTTACGACGATACTATGATCAGGGACAGGTCAGTACTGTCGCGCCTGTCCAACCTATCAGAAGCAGATATTCCAGATGCCAACTTGCGTGCGGCGATTAAGAGCGCTATGGGCAAGGCATCAGATGATCCGATCACCGATTTTGAGATGGGATTTTTGTCAGAACTTGAAGCTCTGAACTCAAACATCAGCGACTTGACCGGGCTTGAGTTGGCAACCAGTCTGACAAGTTTGTACCTCGGTACAGAGTTTGTGTCTGGTGTGGGTTATGTTAATAGTAACCATATTTCCGACTTCTCGCCCCTATCAAGCTTGACCAACCTGAGAAGGCTGGATCTTGGCGGCAACTCAATCTCGGACCTTTCTGCACTATCTGGTGCTATATCGAGGTTGACCAGACTGGAATCGCTGTATCTTGACAACAACAGCCTCTCGGATGTGTCCGCGCTCTCAGGCTTGCCCAATCTGAGACAGCTGTGGCTTTTCCGCAACAGCATCTCCGACCTCTCGCCCCTCTCAGGATTGTCCAATCTGGAAAGGCTGATTCTTTTCAGCAACAGCCTCTCGGATGTGTCCGCACTCTCAGGATTGTCCAATCTGGAATGGCTGGAGCTTGACGACAACAGTATCTCGGATGTGTCCGCGCTCTCAGGCTTGCCCAATCTGAGACAGCTGTGGCTTTCCTTCAACAACATCTCGGATGTGTCCTCACTGTCAGGATTGTCCAATCTGAGATGGCTGATTCTTGACAACAACGGCATCTCGAACATCACACCTCTGTCAGGTTTGACCAGCCTGACATCGCTGAGTCTTTTCCGCAACAGCATCTCCGACCTCTCGCCCCTCTCAGGTTTGACCAATCTGACATCGCTGAGTCTTTTCCGCAACAACATCTCAGATGTGTCCGCACTCTCAGGATTGCCCAGTCTGAGATCGCTGAGTCTTACCAGCAACAGCATCTCGGATCTTTCGCCTCTGGTGGCGAATCCGGGATTGGGCAGTGGAGATGTGGTTGATGTACGGAATAATCCGTTGAGTACCATATCAATCAATACGCACATTCCAGCTCTTCAGGGCAGAGGGATTGATGTGCGTTTTGGTGCGTTGAAGCCCGCGGTGGAGAAGACGGAATTGTTGGGGATTGAGGAGTGGGAGGCAGACGATTATATTTTTTTCAGGAGGATGGAGGGGAGGAAGGACGTGATCAGCTCAAAATGAGAGCTTGTCTTGATGAAGACGCTGTAATAAAAAGAGCGAGTTGAAGAAGGACTCGCTCTTTTTTTGATAAATCGACGCGATTAGCCTGCCAATGCGCGCATGGTTTCGACACATCGGGTTAAAGCTGGTACGGGGTTTTCGACGTCGGCTTCGTATTCGATGACGGCCATGCCGTCAAAGCCGCCTTTTTCGAGGCCGGCGACAAAGGCGGGAAGGTCGAGCGTGCCTTCGCCGACGACGGTGTCGTGCCATTGACCGTTGGGGTCAAAGACGAAGTCTTTGTAGTGGATGCCGTAGATTTGTCCCGCGAAGTCTTCTGCCCATTTGACGGGGTTGCCCTGACGGGGACCGATTTGCAAGGCCCAGGCTGTGTCGATGCACAGGCCAATTTCGGGCGCGCCGAGGCCGATGAGGTGTTTGAGTACGCCGGGTTGTCCGCCAAAGTGATATCCGCCGTGGCAGTGGATGCCTACGCGTATGCCGTATTCCCGGCTCCAGGCGCGTACCTGTGTGATGGCTTTGGGATAGGATTCGAGCTGGAAATGGCAGGAGATGTGTTTGGCGCCTGCGATGGCGGCGCATTCAAAGTAGGATTTTTCAGCGGGGTCGCCCGTGAAGGTTTGCACGCCGATGGAGATGACGGATACGCCTGCGTCGTTGTAGGTTTTGACGATGTCTTTCCAGGCGTCGGGGTTTTTGAAGTCGGCGTGGGCCTGGCAGACTTCGATTTTGTCGAGGCCGATGTCTTTTACTTTTTGGGCGACGTCGGCGTTGTCTTTGAAGTAGCGAAAGCAAAAACTTTGGACTCCGTAATCCAGTGCTGCACTCATGTAAAACTCCTTGTGTTGGGTTGTGTGTGACAGTCTAACCAGCTTTTTCCAATTTTCTGAATACGTCGGCAAAGATGGCGTTGCGGTTGAGTTGCGTGGCTACGCGCATGAAATGCCGACCGGGGTCATAGCTCCAGGTTATTTGATCGGTGAGTATGGGGCTGTGTACGAGTTGGGTTGTGACCCAGTTTGGGTTGACGAGATAAGCGGTTGCGGAGAGGTCCCAGATTTCTTTTGCCCATGCGTAGTGGTCTTTGTGGTAGCCGCGAACGGTTTCGGTGAGGAAGTCGCCTATGGCGCTTTTGCCCGCCACATGGGTTTCGAGTTCGGGCAGTGTGGTGAGGAGGTGAGAGGCGACATTGCGACAGGGGATCTGGACGAGAGGTACGCCGCTGTCGAAGATGATGCGCGCGGCGAGGATGTCTTGTCGCAGGTTAAATTCGAGGGTGTTTGCCCAACTGTGTTCGTGTCCGCCCAGCCAGACGACGACGATGCGTTTGATGATTTCGGGTTCTATGAGGATGGCGGAGGCTACGTTGGTTATGGCGCCGATGGCCGCGACGTAGAGCGGGTCATGAGATGCCATGGCTTTGCCGATGAGGTCGCGTACGGCGTCGTTGTCCTGCGGTGTGTCTGGTTCTGTGAGATAGTTTGTGGAGCCGCGAAATACGAGGTTGTCGTTGGGGATGTTGAGGCGGTTGAGGAGGCGGATGATTTCTTCATAGCTTCGTTCCATGCCGTCGCCCGGTCCGTTGGCGCGCTGGTTGTGAAAGGGCGCGGCATAGATGGCTTCAACCGAGATTTTCTCGGGGGATAAGAGCGCGTGTGCGACGGCGAATTGATCATCGACTTCGTTATATGTGTCCGTGTCGAGCACCACGCGCACTTTGCTATCTGGCGGTGCTAATCTGTCAATGCGCTGGGCGTGTGTGAGGGTAGGGAAGTTCATGGATGTCTGCTTTTTTACGCGGAAACGGGTACATGATCGACATATTCCTCAAAGAGTGCGATGTCTTCTTTCATCATGTCGGGATTGTCTTTGAGGAAGAAGCCGACGAGGGCCACGTCGTTTTCGCGCATGGCTTTGCCCATGGTTTCGAAGGCTTCGAGGATGGGTTTGTTGCCGCCTGCGAAGACTTTGTAGTGTACGACGGGACAGGGGATGGTGGCGATGACGTCGAGCATTTTGGCGCGGTCTTCTTCTTCCCATTTTTCGCCTTCGTCACTGTGGTGCGCGCTGCGAGAGCGGTCCGTGGGATTGTAATAACTGCACATCTGGAAATCGGGGTCGAGGTTGTCGCGCACCCATTCGTGTGCCGCGGGTTGATGGGCTGCAAATCCAGATGCGACGCCCGCATTAGACATGGTGTCGAGTGCTTCGTAAAAATTGTCCCACTGTTCTGTGGCGTACCAGTTATCGACCACGCCACCGTGGATGTAGGTGCCGCTTGCGCCCAGTTCGATGGATGCTCTGAGCCATTTGCGCCAGGCGTCGGGGTTGCCGCGTTCGATGCATACCTGTGCGAACCACTGGATGTTGCCGCCTTCAACCCAGTATTCTTCGAGGAGTCCCATGATGTGGTCGTCGGTGCGCCCAAAGAAGGTGTTGATGCCGAGTTCTTCGGCCTGTTGCCAGGTATCTTTGATGCGGCTGGGGGTGTAATAATCGGTCATTTCTTTGCTGCGTTCTCTGGTCTGGTGCGAAAATCCGCTGAACGGGTTGCCGCCAATACAGAGGCCCGAGACGCTGACGCTGCCTATGTTTGCATATCGCATGTGTTGCTCCTTTACGGTCGCATAAAGCCCGAGAAAAAGTCGTTGCCTTTGTCGTCAACGACGATGAATGCGGGAAAGTTTTCGACTTCGATGCGCCATATCGCTTCCATGCCGAGTTCGGGATATTCCTGGCATTCGACTTTGCGTATGGCGTCTTTGGCGAGGCGGGCGGCGGGACCTCCGATGGAGCCGAGGTAAAATCCGCCGTGTTTTTTGCACGCTTCTGTCACCTGTCGCGAGCGATTGCCTTTGGCGAGCATGACCATGCTGCCGCCTTCTGATTGGAATGAATCGACGTAGCTGTCCATGCGCCCTGCGGTTGTGGGACCAAATGAACCGGAGGCGTATCCTTCGGGTGTTTTGGCCGGTCCTGCGTAATAGACGCACAGGTCTTTGAAGTATTGCGGAAGTCCTTCGCCGCTGTCTATGCGCTCCTGGAGTTTGGCGTGGGCTATATCGCGTGCGACGATCATGGGCCCGGAGAGGGATAGGCGCGTACTGACCGGATATTGGCTGAGGGTTTCGCGCACTTTGTCCATGGGCTGGTTGAGGTCGATTTTTACGACGTCGCCGCTGAGGGCTTCTTCATCGACTTCGGGAAGGTATTTCGCCGGGTCGCTTTCCAATTCTTCGAGGAAGATGCCTTCGCGCGTTATTTTTCCTAAAATTTGTCGGTCGGCAGAGCAGGATACGGCTATGCCGACGGGGCACGATGCGCCGTGGCGGGGCAGGCGAATTACGCGTACGTCGTGGCAGAAGTATTTGCCGCCAAATTGCGCACCAATGCCGAGTTCGCGACTCATTTCGAGGACTTGTTTTTCCATTTCGAGATCGCGGAATGCCTGGCCGTATTCATTGCCCTGCGTGGGCAGGGTGTCGAGATATTTGGCACTTGCGAGTTTGGCGGTTTTGAGGGTGTATTCTGCAGATGTGCCGCCGATGACGAGGGCGAGGTGATAGGGTGGACAGGCAGCTGTGCCGAGTTCGCGCAGGCGCTGGTCGATGAAGTCGCGCAACCGTTCGGGGTTGAGTAGCGCTCGGGTTTCCTGGTAGAGCAGGCTTTTGTTGGCGGAGCCACCTCCTTTGGCCATGAACATGAATTTGTACGCATCCCCTTCTTCGGCATAGATTTCGATTTGTGCGGGGAGGTTGGTTTTTGTATTTGCCTCCTGGAACATGTCGAGTGGTGCCAGTTGGCTGTAGCGCAGGTTTGTTTCCAGAAAGGCTCTGGTTATGCCGTGTGCGAGCGCGGCTTCGTCGCTGCCGTCGGTCCATACGCGATTGCCCTTTTTGCCCATGATGATGGCCGTGCCCGTGTCCTGGCACATGGGAAGGACGCCACCTGCGGCGATGTTGGCATTTTTGAGCATTTCAATGGCGACAAAGCGGTCGTTGTCCGAGGCTTCGGGGTCGTCGAGTATTTTGGTCAGTTGTTTTAAGTGTGCGGGGCGGAGCAGGTGTGCGCTGTCTCGAATGGCGCGGTCCGCCAGCATGGTGAGGCCCTCGGGTTCGACTTTGAGGATTTCCTGGCCTTCAAATTGTCCGGTTGAAATATAATCGGTTGTCAACAACTGATAGGGGGTTTCGTCTTCTCCTATGGGTATCATTTCGCGGTGTTCGTAGGTGTCCATTTTTTCCTTTCTTTTTTATTGTTCCAGCCATTCGAGGTCAAAGCGGGCGACGGTGACGTATCGCGTGTCGTTTTGTCGCGTGAAGACCTGGTTTTCGTAGATGCAGCATATTGTGCCGTCGGCTGTTTGGGCGAGGTCGGAATAACTCGAGGGTCCTGGTTCAAGGATTTTGGAGATGGGCCAGGTCTGACAGTCGTCGGTGCTCATTTTGACGGTGAGGCGTTTGCGGTCATAAGAGACGCGGCCCGGTCTGGTAAATTCGCGTTCGAGGTTGTCGGGGTTGGCAAAAACGATGTTGCCGTTTTGAAGTTTGAGGATGCTGCCCATGCACACGGGTTCGAGCAGGGCGTCGTCGAATTGCAGTTTTGACCAGTTGGTCGCGCCGTCGGGGCTGGTGGTGATGAGGCGGCGATGGCGTTTGGATTCCGTGCGGATGTTGAATAAGACACGCCCGTCGTTGAGTTCAACGGGGAGTGTTTCGCTGGGGTTGATGTACTCGCCTTCTGTGCGCACGATAATGTCACTGCGCTGCCATGTTTGCGCGTGGTCGTCGCTGTAGATGCCCGTGACCGTGGAAGGACGATGCCCGAGTTTGCCCGGGCCAAATTCCGTGCCGCCGCCGTCCGACATCCAGATGGGTACGATGAGGCGTCCGTTTTGAAGTTGGATGCCGTGCCCGGGTCCAGTGGCGATGACGCGCCAGGGATATTGTTCGCGGAAGGGTGTGAGTGCGTCTGTGATTTCAGTGGGGTCGGACCATGTGGCGCCGTCGTCTTTGCTTTGCATGTAAAAGACGCGGGCGTAGTTGTGGCAATAGAGGGCGTGAACCGCGCCGTCTTTGCGGTCGGAGATCATGACGAAGTTGCTGATGGGACCTTCGCCATATGTGTCGCAACGGGCGACAACGGTGGGTGGCTCCCAGGTTTGACCACCATCTGCACTCCGCCGCATGAGTACGTCATTGCCATCCCAGTCGCCGCCTCTGCCGCGTCGGGCCTCTGCCGTGGCGAGGAGGACGTTGTTTTGCGTACAGAGGATGCCCGGTACGCGGTAGATGTGATACCCGTTTGTTCGACCTTCAAAGAGGTGGGTTTTGTCTATCATGTGATGCTCCGTTTATGTTGAGGAATTTTATTGGGAAATATATAATTATACCATAATACGATAAAGAACAAGCCAAAAAATTGCGGATGGGTTGAGAGAGATGAACCACATGGAACATATTCCGCTTGTAAAGAGCAATACAGACCTTATATTGCCTCTTCGGAAACCGCAAAGGAGGCTATATGTCTGCTCCACGTATCGATGACCGCGACTGGTCCGTCCTGACTTCGGGCGAGCGCATTCGCCAGATTGAGGTCGAGGGCTATCTTCTGATCCCCGGCCTATTGACGCCCGAGCATCTGGCCCGACTCAAGGCGATAACCGATAGCCTGGAAACCACGCCGGTGGATTACAGCGTCCACCAGCGGGGACGGAGTGATATCCAGTTCCTCGGCGGTGAAATTACCGACCTCATCGCCCATCCTCCGACAATCGCCTTTCTGAAGGAACTCCTGGGGGAGGACATCATCCTGTCGCACTACGGCTATGCCCGCTCAGAGCCAGGGCACCCCGGCATCAGCCTCCATACGGACGGCCAACCCTACGGTTCGCGCATCTTTGGTTACCTGGGTAGCGTACCTGTCATGGTCCGGGTGCTGTATTATCTGGACGACCTGACCCCGGAGGTCTCCCCATTCCGCGTACTTCCCCGATCGCACCTCTCCATGCACGCAGACGGCAATCCCTACCAGCGCTTTGAGTCCCATCCAGAGGAGGTCCTGGTCACCGCAAAAGCCGGTTCTGCGATGTTTATCAACCACAAGGTCTTCCACGGCAACTTCCCCAATGTCGGCGATTGGCCCCGCTCGATGCTGGCTATTGCTTACCGCCCGGCCTGGGCTGGTCCTGTCCAGAAAGTTGAGGCGTGGGATCCGGAGGCTGTCGCCGCGTTGCCCGATGCAGTAAAGCCCTTTTTCGGAGATCGCAACACCCGCCACTGGATCCCCGAAGGAGGTAACAAACCGCCCAATATGGCCAGCCAGGCCCCGGGCATCAATCCCAGCCGATGGGAACGCAAGTAAGGAGAACGAATGTATCCCAATCCTCTCAAACAGAAACTCAGAAATGGCGATATCGTGCTGGGGACCTCCCTGCCGGTCCCTTCATCCCTCGTCCTTGGTACCATTATGCAGGCCCAGCCAGACTTTGTCTGGATCGATACCGAACACGCACCGTTTGCCACCGAATCCCTGGACGCTATTCCCGTTCTTGCCAGGCAGAGCGGCGTGGCACCGATGATCCGCGTGGCATGGAACGACCCGGCTCTGATCAAGAAGGCATACGATGTCGGCGCCGTGGCCGTGATGGTGCCCCAGGTCAACACCGCCGAAGAAGCTGCCCAGGCAGTGCAATATGCCCGTTATCCCCCCGAGGGACAGCGCGGGCTTTCCCCGATGTGGACCCGCATAGCTGGCGAAGACTGGAACCACGTCATTAAAACCGCAAATGCAGAAACCGTATTGATCCTTCAGATCGAGAGCCAGGAGGCCTACGACAATATTGATGAAATCAAGCAGGTCGCGGGCATTGACGTCCTGCTCGTAGGGCCGCTCGATCTGTCCGCATCGGTCGGAAAGATTACCGAAACCAGCGCCGGGGAAGTCCAGGAGATTATGCGGGATGTTCCCGGGCGGCTGGAGGGGTCCGGCATTGTCGCCGGTACCACGCTTGTGGATCTTTCCGAGATCCAGGAAAAACTTCGCTGGGGCTACCGCTTTATGAATGTCGGCAATATTCTCGCTTATGGCACACAGGTTCTGACCCACAATCTCGAGACCTTACGCGCCAATCCTGGTGGGAGGACTGAAGAATGACAGAATCACTACGCCTGCTCTCCATCGGGGCGCATCCGGCCGATATCTTCGATCAATCGGGCGGCACCATGGCCCATCACGTCAGCCGCGGCGACGATGTGCAGTGTGCGGTGCTGACCCACGGCGCACGGGTGCACGATGCCGTGATCAGCGACGAGATGTTCCACCAGGAGGAAGTGCCGGACGGGGCCGAGCTTCTGAAGCTGATGCAGGAACGCTCCGATGTCAAAGCGGCAGAGGTTCGCGCGGCCTGTGCGATTCTGGGTGTAGAAGAGATCTACTTTTTTGGTGCCGATGATTCGGTCCTGCTCATCAAGGACGAGACGGTGAGGCGTCTGGCAAGGCTGCTGCGGGAGATCCGTCCCGATATCATCCTGACCCACTTCCCCAAAGAAGGTGACGGCCTGACCAACGCGCACGCCACCGCCGGGCAGATCGTGATGCACGCCATCGGGCTGGCCAATAGCGTTGATCCCGGTGACCGGAATCCCCCCCACCGGGTGGCGCAGGTCTTTTATTTTGGGGGAGGCGGTGCGGGGATTCCCCGGCAGGTCTGGGGCTCCGAGGGGGGCTACTACAATGATGTCTTCATCGACATCACCGATGTCGTGGAGAAAAAGCTGGCGGCGCTGGACTGTCTGGTGAGTCAGGGATACGGCGGTGCCTATGCCCGGAAACGGATCGAGACCAACGACGGCGCGTTTGGCAGCGCGGGGCGCTGTGCGTACGCAGAAGGCTTTATTTCCCTGCACGCCGAGACCCATTCCTTCCTTCCGCTGACCGAGCACGCGCTCAGGGTTGCCCGTTCATCCGACCACGAGAATATCAGTCGCAGTTCCTACCGCATCCCGGTGGATTGAGAAGTTCTACGGTCGTACTGTGTTAGTCCTTTCTTTCGGCGCGGATCACGTGTAGCGTGTCTCGCGCGATCATCAGTTCTTCGTTGGTTGGGATGATGAGTACGGATACCGGGGCGGTCTCATGATGAATTGCTTCGTTCATGGGGTTGCCCTCGTTTTTTGCCTGGTCGAGACGAATGCCCAGAAATCCGAGTTTTTCACAGATGTGCGCCCGTATGAGTGGCGCGTTTTCCCCTATTCCGGCGGTGAATACGAGCGCGTCTATCCCGTCGAGGACCGCCGCGTATTTTCCGATGTACTGGCGGATGCGGTAGCAGAAGATGTCGATTGTCAGTGCCGCGCGCCGATTTTTCTCATGGACGGCGATTATGTCTCTGAGGTCTGAGCTGATTCCAGATACGCCGATGAGACCGCTTTGATGGTTGAGTATCTGGTCGATTTGATCCGGTGTCATCTGGTGTTCTCTGATGAGGTAGAGGATGATCGCCGGGTCGATGTCTCCGCTGCGCGTTCCCATTACGAGTCCCTGAAGGGGTGTGAACCCCATGCTGGTGTCGATTGATTTTCCATTTTCGATAGCGGTGATGCTACAGCCGTTTCCCAGATGGCATGTGATTAGTTTCAGGGTTTTTAAAGGCAAATTGAGAATTTCCGCTGCGCGCATGGCGACGTATTGATGCGATATGCCGTGGAATCCGTATTGTCGGATCTGGTATTGTTCGGATACCGCGTGGGGCAGGGCATAAGTGTGGGCGTATTCCGGGATGGTCTGGTGGAATGCGGTGTCGAATACCGCAACGTGTGGGATGTCGGGTAGTATGGTCTGGCAGGCGCGAATTCCCCGCAGGTTGAAGGGGTTGTGTAAGGGGGCGAGGGGGGCGCACTGTTCGATTGTTTTTTCGACTTCGGGCGTGATTCGGGTCGAGGCCGCGAAGTGGCTCCCGCCGTGTACAACGCGGTGCCCGATGGCCTGGATCTCATCGGGTGCGCGGAGGATTCCTCTGTCCGGGTGGAGAAGGATTTCAAAGATGCGTTGAAAGACGGCTTCGTGAGCGGTTTGCTGCGGTACGGGAATGCGATGGGTGACGCCATCTCGCCGCGTGTAAAACAATTCTGCGGATGTAGAGAGTAGCCGATCGACATGTCCTTTTGCGAGGCATTCTTCGCTGTGCATGTCGAAGCACTGGTATTTAATTGAGGAACTGCCGGCGTTGATGGTGAGTATTACAGGCATGGTAGTGTACAAGTTTGAGATGGCATGATCAGTTCGTCACTTGTGGACTTGCCGCAGGCGGTCGTGGATGATGCGTTTTCTCTCTGCTGAGTCTTCTGTTGGGAATTGCATGCCAATGCGGGTGAACAGGGGTTTGTACCCGCGGGCGTGGTTGAGTTGCGTGTCGGTGAGAAATGTGAGCAGTCTGTTGCGGAGACGCTGGGCTGTGTCTGCATGTGCGGGTGATTGTGCCAGGTTCTGCATTTCAGACGGGTCGTTTTGCAGGTCGTATAGGCGTTCATTTTGAGCCTGGATGGACCATTTCCACCGGGCGTCGCGCACCATGTAGCAGAATTGGTCCTGGCGAGAGATTTCAGAGAAGACCGCGTCGTGAACGCTGTCGGTTTTACCGCTGACGATGGGGAGGAGTGATTCAGCCTGACAATAGTCGGGGATTTCCGCGTCTGCGAGGTCCAGGAAGGTCGGGAACAGGTCCAGGAAGGAGACGGGTGAGGCGTTGCGGTGTCCGTTGGCGACGACTGGTCCGCCGATGATGAGGGGTACGCGTGCGGATCCTTCCTCGAAGCCGGTTTTGGAGACGAGGCCGTGCTCACCCATGCGTTCTCCGTGGTCAGAGGTAAATACGATGACGGTGTTTTCCCAGTTGCCGCGTTTTTTCAGAGCGGCTATGATTTCTCCTACGCGGTCGTCAAAGTGGGTGATTTTGCCCATGTACTGGGCGGTCATTTCAGCGATGGCCTGGCGACCGTATTTGCAGCGTTTTTCGTTGTAGTTTTCTGGCAGGGCGATATCGGCGGGGTCATACATTTTGGCGTATTTGCCGGGTGCGTCCAGAGGTGGATGGGGTCCGGGAAAGCTGGCGAAGAGGAACAGGGGTTTGTCAGTCGGTGCGCGGTTGAGGTACGCCAGTGTTTGCCGGCAGACGTAGCCGTCTGGCGTCAGGTCTGGTGGTAGTGGTGAGGGCTGGGGGGTGTATTGTCCATCTACGTAGCGGTCGCCAATGTCTGTGATGAAGGTGTCGAGGAGGCCCTCTTTTTTTAGCAAACGACTGTAGCCCGTGTTCAGGAAGGGTCCCTGGAATGGCGTCGAGGTTTCTTCTGCCCAGTCCAGACCGAGCTGGTCGTAGTAGTCCCGATAGTCTTCATAGTCCTGCCCCCATTCCAGGCTGAAGTAGTGGTATTTTCCGATTTTTGCGGTGGTGTAGCCGGCTTCTTGCAGGCAGCGGAAGAGGGTGATTTGTTCGGGTGGGAATAGTTTGCCGGTGTAGTTGCAGAAGAATCCGTGCGCGTGTGGATAGAGGCCGCTGGCGAGCGATGCGCGCGCTGGCATGCATACGGGCGATGGCGTGTAGGCCGCGTCGAAGATACAGCCGCTGGCCGCGAGTGCGTCGAGGTGCGGGGTCTGGACTTGCGGGTGTCCCGCGCATCTTAGGTATCGCGCGTTCCACTGGTCGGAACAGATGAAGATGATGTCGGGTTGGGTATTCATGGGTGGTCCTCTGTTATGGGGAATACTTTTTCTACGTCTCCGCTGGCTATGGAGGCTTCGATGGCATGGAGCAGCGCTGTGGTGCGGGCAGCATCTGCAAAATTTGATCGGATCGCAGAGGTCAATGATGGGTTGCGGATGGCGTCCAAAAATACTTCTATTTCTTTAAAATGTGGGGGATCGGGTGGGTCTTGCGGTCGTCGGTTGGGATGGATTTCACCGCTTCGCCCCATGGCCGGTCCTTGTGGAAATTGTTCGGATATGCTTTTGGCTTTTTCATTTGGTGTTCCGACCATGCCTTCTATTCTGGGGGGGATGGTGGAAAGCGAAAGCCGAATATCCCTGCCGAAGAAGGTGAGGTCGTTTCGCCTTTGTGCGCAGGCCCAGGAGAGGAGGACACAGCCGATCGCTCCGGAGGAGAACTGGAGGTTGATCGACATGCTGTCTTCGATGGTGAAGCTGTCGCTGATCGGAATTGTGAGGTTGCTGCCAAGGGCGTGTACAGTGTCAATATCACCGGCGATATAGCGGATTACATCGAGGGTGTGGATGGTGTTGTCGAATAATGATCCGCCTTTTTCTTTGAGGTAAAACCAGTCGGCTCCGAGATTGCGGGTCAATCCCGGGCTGGTGATTACCGCGGCATCTACCAGGCTGATCTGCCTGCCTTTCAATAGTTCCAGGCATCGATCTACAGAGGGCGCATAGCGCTGGTTAAAGCCGACGCTGTGTACCAGATTCGTACCCCGAAGGAGTGCGGTGATTTCACGCGCTTCTTGCAAGGATTGGGCGGGGGGCTTTTCGCAGAGGAAGGGCACGTTGTACTGCACGGCGGCCTGTATGACTGGCTTGCGAAGAACGGGAGGTGTACAGATGAGTATCGCGCTCAGGTCCTCGACTTCTTCAAAGACTTTTTCCCAATCTGTGTATGCCTGTGCCCCGTAAGTAGTGGCTTTGGCGCGCGCCAGATCTTCGTCCAGGTCGCATATCGCGGCGATGCGATTGCCTCCGAGAAATGCGAGGTTTTCCAGGTGCCGCGTGGCGATGTTTCCCGCGCCTATTACGGCTATGTTGATCAATCTCTTCCGGTCCATAGTTTCCTCATATTAGCGCGCCTTCAAATTCCTGAGTCTCCGTAAGTTAAATAAAAAATAAAGCCTGTCAATCGGCTACGATCAACAGGCTTTTGTGTTGTACTCGAGATGAGTAGCAGTATTAAAAATCATTCAAGCGGCCTTTTCTCAAATTGCGGACGTAAGCATCGACTGGACTTGACCCGTTTAGGTGGGTATCTTATCAGTAGTCCTCGGTTTGTTATTTCAATTGGTCCGCTATTGGTAGATAAGGAGAAATACCTATGTCTGAGCCATGTTACTTCATCTCTGCCGGCGAATTGCGCGCGATTATTGGAGACGATACCGACCACGGCGCTGGTCAGGATCAGCACAGCGGGGTCTGTTAAGTTAAGCAAAGGAGGATTTTTTGCGACCTATATCTTTTGAAGACGATCTTTCTCGTTTGATTGATCAGGCGCAGCCATCCCTTCTGTTTGAGGGTGCGACTCAGGAGGAGTTTTGCGCCTGGCAAGAGCGGTTTCGAGATGTGCTGACCGGGCTGATCGGTCCGCGGCCCGAACGGGCTGCGCTTTGTCTTGAGTTTGAGGAGGAGATTGACTGCGGTTTGTACGTGCGCAGGCGGATTTCCTATCAGACGGAGTTCGGGGTTTTTGTGCCGGCTTATCTTCTAATACCGAAGGGGCTAGCGCAGGGAGATAAAGCACCGGGTCTTCTCTGTATTCACGGGCACGGCCATTTTGGGAAGGATAGTGTGGTGGGGCTTAACGATACGCCTGAGCGGCAGGCTGAGATCGATAAGTGCAGTTACGATTTTGGGCACGGGTTTGCAGAGCAGGGCTATGTGGTTCTCGCTCCGGATCTTCGGGGGTTTGGAGAGCGTCGGCCCGGTTATCCCGGTCCCCGGACTGATTTTTGTCCCCGGAATTATATGTGCGCCACTTTGCTGGGGACTACTGTGGTGGCGCTCCATTTGTGCGATCTGGAGGCTGCTCTGGATGTTTTACAGGGGCTCGATTTTGTCGATGGGGACCGGCTGGGGTGCGCGGGACTGTCGCTGGGAGGGCGGATGACGATGATGATTTCGGCATTTGATTCCCGGATTAAGATCGCGGTTCCGTCCGGTTGTATGAATTTGTACCAGGAACGCTATCAGGCGCTGAGTCAGTGCGGCGCGCAGTTGATTCCCGGTCTGCTCCGCTATGGCGATACGCCGGAGATTTTTTCTTTGATTGCACCCCGGCCTATGGTGATTGAGGTTGGGACGCAGGATCGGCTTATTCCCCACGATTGGGCAGCGCGCGGTCTGGCGCGGATTCAGAAGGCGTACCGGGCTGCAGGTGCGATAGAGGATCTGTTTGTGGATCGGTTCGAGGGAGGGCATCAGTTCAATATGGATGTGGCTCAGGAGGTTCTGGGAAGGTTGCACAACGGTAGGGGATGATCAGTTGCCATTGCACTTTGGTGAGATTTGTCGGATATTGCGCGTATGAACTGCAAAACAGGATAAAAGAGATGACGCGACTCCAACTTCTCTGTACTGGCACCCCCGCCCCGCTCGCGCACCGCGGCGGCTCCAGCTATCTCGTCCAAACGGGTGACGAGACCCTAATTTTCGATTGCGGTCCGGCGTCGGTGCGGCGCATGCTCGAAGCGGGTCTTGACTTGCCCTCAATCGATCATTTGTTCCTTACCCATCTGCACTACGACCACTGTATCGATTTTGCCTATCTGGTGCTGACGCGCTGGGATCAGAGCGTCGGCCAGATACCGGAATTGCAGGTGTACGGCCCGGCACCAACAGCGCATATGGCGCACCGGTTGTTCTCTGCCGATGGCGCCTTTGGCCCGGATCTGGCTGCCCGTACTTTGCATCCGGGTAGCCACTTTGTGTACGAGGCGCGCGGCGGCACCATGCCGCGAGAGAGGCCCAATCCACAGGTGCGCGAGGTCGGATCCAGAGATCGGATCGAGACCGATGGCTGGCAGGTCGATGTGGCAGAGGTGGTGCATGTGCAGCCTCAACTCACCTGTCTGGCATATCGTTTGACTACACCTGATGGTACTATCGTATTTGGCGGCGATACAGCGCCGGTAGATCGGCTCACGGATCTGGCAAGAGGCGCGGATGTGTTGCTGCATATGTGCCACTTTATCAATGGCGCGGTCGATGACGAACGCCTGACGAGTTGCTGTTCTGGTCACCTCGATGCGGCGACTACAGCGCGGGATGCCGGGGTCGAGACGCTGGTTCTCGTTCATTTGACGGAGCAGTTGGAAACGCCCGGCGTTCGGGAGCGGGTGCTGCACGAGGTGGGAGAGGTTTTCGATGGTCAAGTGATCCTTGGAGAGGATTTGCTCGAGGTGCCGATGGGTACTATTGATACGGAGCCTGTGCGATGAATGATGCTATGGAGATTCTTACTGAGACTGATGTGAAGGTGCCGATGCGCGATGGGATGCGGATGGCGGCACATGTGTTCCGCCCCGATGTGGAAGGGCGCTTTCCTGGAATTTTGCTGCGCACGCCTTATGGCCGTCCAAAGTCCGGATTTGAGCGTTATGTGCGCGCCGGTTACGCCGTGGTGAGTATGGACTCGCGTGGACGCTACGGGTCTGAGGGTAACTGGGTGCCGTTTACCGAGGCGCATACGGGGGATGCCGAAGATGGCTACGATTCTGTAGAGTGGCTGGCAGCGCAGCCCTGGTGCAATGGGAAGGTGGGTACGCTCGGAGCTTCTTATAACGCCTGGATGCAGTGGCAGTTGGCAAAATTGCGCCCGCCGCATCTGGTGGCGATGTGTGCGTACACCATTCCACTGGAATTGACAGAGGTCGATTGGCCGGGCGGGTTCCGGCCGGGACGCCGCATCAAGTGGTGGCTCACTTCTATGGCGCCGGATCTTCGACGGCGCCGGGGATTGCCGCCGCCGCACACGCCAGCGGAGGCGCTGCAGGAATGGAACGAGGATGTCGAGCGCCAATGGCTCGACTTTCTGCCGTGGCTCGATGTTTCGCGCCACCTGCCGCCGGGGCTGGCGGAGTACGCGAGAGACTGGCTCGAGGACCCAAATCGGCGGGCATGGCGGTTCGACGAGGTACACGGGGAAGTCGCGGTGCCAAATCTCGACTTTAGTGGTTGGTATGATCACTGCAATGGCTCAATGCGGCATCTGCAACTGATGCAGCGCAACGGTCGTACCGAGCGTGCGCGGTCGCAGACAAAGCTGGTCGCTGGTCCGTGGAATCATCCGAGTCTCGGTAGTCGGCAGGTGGCGGGGTTCGATTTTGGTCCGCAGGCAGAGCTTGATCTGCCGAGTCTGATTATCCGATGGTTTGACTACTGGCTCAAAGAAGACGACAATGGCATCGACCGCGAGCCAGCAGTGCGCTATTTCGCGATGGCGGGGCAGGGGGGGTATTGGCGCGAGGCAGACACCTGGCCGCCACCGAACACGACACCGCGCGCGTATTTGTTGAGCAGCGACGGCAATGCCGGATTTGGCGGTTCTGGGCGGCTTTCAGTTGATGGTGGAAATGACGGTGTCGAGGTCGATCTCTTTGACTACGATCCTCATAACCCGGTGCCGACCTTGTGGACGAAGCAGTTGTTTACGGGTCCGTCGGACCGGCGCGTGTTGGAGGATCGCGATGATATCCTCTGCTACCGCTCTACGCCTCTGACTGAAGCCGTGGAGATTGCCGGTTATCCAGAAGTTATTCTCTTTGTCAGTTCGTCAGCGCCAGATACGGACTTTTTTGCGCGCCTGGTCGATGAGCACCCGGCCTCAGACGGGGACCCGGCTCCCGCGCTGGAGGTGTGCTACGGCATGGTGCGCGTGCGTCACCGCAACGGCCTCGATATTGAAGAGCTGTTGGAAGTGGGGACGGTGGTGGCGTTGCGCATCCAACTCGGTCCAACGGCCTGCCGTTTTGAACCGGGCCATCGCATCCGTCTGGAGATCACATCCAGCGATTTCCCCAATCACGATCGCAATCACAATACGGGAAGGAACGATCTGGCAGATACCGAGTTGGTGAGGGCGACGAATGCCGTACATCACTCGGCAGCCCATCCTTCGCGGCTCGTGCTCCCTGCTGTTTCCCACCCAACTGCCGATTGAGCACACTATGCCCCAATCCGGATCGGCTTCCAGCCCCCCTGCAACGCCCACAGATCAGACGCCTGTTCTGCCCCAGGTCTGGGCTATTGCCTGGCCCGTGGTGGCTGCTTCGATGCTCGATGCAATGGAGGGCCTCATCGATATCTCCATGGTCGGGCAACTGGGTCCGGAAGCGATTTCAGCGGTGGGCCTCAGTCGGCAGATTCTGTTTCTAACGATGGTCATGGCGATGGCGATTAGCACCGGGTCGCGTACTCTGGTCGCTCAATTTTATGGGGCTGAACGCCACGAGGACCTGAGTCATACGGCGCAACAGGCCATTCTGATGGGGGCGCTGCTGTCCATTGTCATGGCTGTGCTCGGAGGCTTAATCGCCCGCCCCATGTTGATCTTGTTGGGGGCACAACCCGAGGTGCTCGGCCATGCCGTGCCTTTCCTGCGCATCTATTTTGGCGGCGTCATTTTCATGATGCTCAATTTTCTCATCAGCGCGATTTTTGGCGGTGCCGGCGATACCCGAACGCCGTTGAAGATTTCGTGTCTCATTATAGTTTTGAAGCTTCCCCTTACCTATGGCTTGATCTTTGGTGCTTGGGGGCTACCGCAGATGGGGGTTTGTGGTGCTGCGGTTGGTACGCTCGTTTCGCGGGCTGTCGGTTGTATTATCGGTTTCTGGCTGCTTACTTCCGGGCGCTCGCGTGTGCATATGCACTGGACCTGGCGTCTGTCTATTAATCGGGATATTATCGGGCGGATGATGCGGATCGGGGTGCCAGCGGGCATTCAGGGTTTTTTCCGCAATGGCGCGCGCATCCTGTTCTATCGGGTGGCGAGTTGGACTTCGCAGCCCACTACTGCGGTCGCTGCGCTGACGATTGGGTTGCAGATGCGGATGATCGGCATTATGCCAGCGCTGGCTTTTGGCGTAGCGGCAACTGCTCTGGTTGGTCAGCGATTGGGCGCAAAGCAGATACCGCAAGCGGAACGCTTTGGGGCGAGTACGATCCGGCTCTGTATGGTGTTTATCGTTGTTTGCGCCATTATTATTTGTGCCTTCGCCCGTGAAATCGTCGATTTGTTTACCGATTCGGTAGCCGTCATTGATATGGGCTATATCATGCTCTGGTTTTTTACGATTGCACAGGTTTTCTCCGCGTTGTCCATCGTGTCCGCAGGTGTCCTGGCAGGTGGCGGTGAGACCCGGCCTCCGCTCTACTACACGATTTTGGCGCAATGGGTGGTTATGCTGCCGTTGTCCTATGTTCTGGCATTTCTGTTTGGGATGGATACCCTCGGCATCTGGATTGCCTGGCTGATTGGCGGCATTATCCAGGGCGTTCTGGTCTGGGCGTCCTATCTAAAAGGTGCCTGGAAACGGACGGTGATATGAGGGAATCGGGAATTGTGTTTCACTTTCTTTCCGGGATTTCATCGCCGTCGGGACGGGGGATGTGTTGCCAGTATCCTGAAGGATCCATGCCGCGGCATAAGACCGCGGGTGCGTGGTCGGTTTCTCGGGTGCGGACTTCGGGGGGCATGTAGCGCAGGGTGAGGCCACAGCGACGCCGTTGCGAGGTGTTGGGTCTGGAGCCGTGTAGCAATAAATCGGAGTGGATGGAGATTTGCCCGGCTTTCATGATTAAGGGTACGGGGGCGCCAAATTTTTCGGCGTGGTGAACGGATTGTCCGAGGACGTTATTTTCTTCTGGTGTGCTGCGTTCAAAGGGTATTTGTCCGTGGCGGTGCGAGCCGGGTATGACTTCCATGGGGGCATTTGCGAGGTCAACATCGTCAATGGCGAGCCAGACGGTTACGGTTTTGGAGGGTGTGAGGGGCCAGTAGGATGCGTCTTGATGAAAGGCGACTTTTTTGCCGTCTCCGGGCATTTTGTTGAAGTAGTGGGTCATGCGCGAGACGAGGTTGGGTCCGAGCAGGTCTTCGACATAGTCGAGGATGCGGTTATCGACGAGCAGGTCGTAGATGCCTTTGCAACTGCGGTGCCATCCGTTGATTGAGTAGCTGTTTTTGCCCGCTGCCTGTGCTTTGCCCATGAGTTTGTCAAAGTACGCGCGATTGGCTTCGACTTCTTTTTTGCTGAAGACGTCGAGGGGGAAGATATATCCCTTTTCGTTGAAGTACTGGATTTGCGCCCGCGTCAGTTTTTTGGGCGCGTCATTTTTTGCCGGGTAAAATTTCAGTTCCCGTTTCATGCCGGGAAGGGCGTCGGTTATGGGCATGGGGTCTCCTGAATAAAAGCGCGAATCTACGAATCTACGAATCTACGAATCAGCGAATCTACGAATCTACGAATCGGGATTAGCACTGACTTTGGGTAGTAGGGCGGGGTTCGTCTATTCGTCTATTCGTCTATTCGTCTATTCGTCTATTCGTCTATTCGTCTATTCGTCTATTCGTCTATTCGTCTATTCGTCTATTCGTCTATTCGTCTATTCGTCTATTCGTCTATTCGTCTATCCCGATCCGCCGTAGAAAAATACGACCTCTCGCGTTGCTTTTTCTCCGCTTACTTTGTCCTGTACAGTGATTTCTACCACATTTACTCCCGGTTTGGCTTTTTTTAGATCGAGTTCTACGTATTCGCGTTCTTCTTCGTCGGAGCCCACCTGTTCATAAGTTACAGAGACCTGGGGTTTTTGCTGCCGCAGAAGTACGCGGATTCCCGAGGTGATGACGCCTGCGAGGCCTACGGTGTTGCGGGGGTTAAACTGCACGCGGTACTGCACTTTGTAGCGGGTTTGTCCGAAGGTGTCGCGTTTTAAATTGTAGATTTCAAAGTAGGCAAATACCCGACTGCCCAGGGGGTAGCTTCGGGAAGCCATTGGGGATACGTAGATGTCTTTTTTTCTCAGGCGGTCGTTGGTGCCCGTCTCGGCGATTGAGGATGCGAGTTGGATACCGCTGATTTTTACGCCTTCGGAGTTGAAGTCGGAAACTGCGAGTTCCTGTTTGTACGCGCCTGTGCGCCCGGATAATTCGTCTTCCAATTGTACCTGTAGCTGATATTTTTCTCCGGGAGATGCTTCAATGCGTATGACATCGGGGATGAATACGCCCCGGATTTTGGGAAACTCCCGGCTGTTCTGGTAGGAGAGTATTTCGTGTGCGCGGTAGATATTTTCATGGCTTGCGTCCGCGAGGGCAAGGGTGGCTTTTGTATGTATGAGATAGTCACGGTCTCCTTTGCCCACGGTTACTTCTGCCGGGGGTACTCCGTAGTACACTTCTACAATGGTTTTGCCATCTGGTCCGCGGAAATCCGCGACGTCGTAAAAGAAGTGGAGGGCGTCTTTGCCCACGCTGGGGCGATAATAGTCTGGTACAGCGCCGATAGATTGCTGATAGATGACCCCCGGGGCGTATTCCATGAGCCGCGCTATGCTGGCGATTCGGTTGTCGCTTTGGGGTAAGGGGGGAAGGGGCGCGAAATCAAAATGTCCGTTTCCGACTTCGTCGGTGAAGGTAAATTCCACGCCGCCTTGTAGTTGTGTATATGTCCAGGTTTCCCAGGGTACGGTTTCGAATTCGCGGTCTGATGTTACGGGACTGTAATTCAAGAATCGCTGCTCTGATCGGGGAGCAACCGATAGATCAAATGGACTGGATGCGACCAGATCGGGTGTTACAAATTGGAATCCCAGGGTTTCGGCTTCTTCCCCCGGGTTCAGGGCGAGGACGGCGTCGTCTTCCCCGGCATCTGTGCCAAATACGCCGGTGTTCAGGCTTTCGTTTGTGATATTGCCTTCAAATGGTTTGCGCTGGCTGCGTATGGGAAAGACGGGTCCCGTGAATGTGTGATAGGTCGCGGCTGGTCCCCAGATGTCGGCTGCCATTCGGTTGCGAACGGCTTCTACTTCTGGCGATGTTACAAATTCGCGCTGGTTGGAGCGAGACCGATAATCGGGTTCGCCGTACCGGATATAGACTTCGCCCCTTTGATCATAGGGGCTGATTTTTTTGGAGAAAAAGGTGCGCGCATACCATACCCGCCGGTAGTGTTCTACGATGCGTTCGTTGATTTGGGTCAGTAGATCCGAGTCTCGCCGCCGCCAGAACCGGTTCAGGTAATCCAGCTTTTCAGGTTCTTCGGATAGGCTCTGATATGCGTGCCATTCTTTTTCTGAGGCGACGAGAGATATGTCGGTGTAATAGGCGCGTTCGGTTTTGTCAACGCGCTGTAAGTAGCGTTCGAAATAGTTCAGGGCGAGGCGGTGTTCTTTTTGATGAAAATAGCCCGCAGCAGCAAGGGGTAAGAGGCGGAGTTCGGGATCGTTTGCGTTGATATAGGGGATGATGTGTGCCGCGATCTGGTCGTGTTGATCGGCCTGTACACAGGCGAGGCCAAAATAGTACAGTCCGTCGGGGTTGTCCGATTCCACCTGGATATATTTTAGATAGTAATCTACGGCTTTCTGGTGGTCTTCCTGAAACCGTTCGTACAATTCGCCCAGTAGTCGGTACGCAGGCCCATAAGTCGAGTCGAGTTTGGTCGCTCGTTTGGCTTCGCCTACGGCTTTGCGGAAGTTGCTATACGCCGATAGGCCCGAGGCCGGGCGTTCGGCATAGACGAGTCCCAGGCCCACATACGCTTCTGCCAAATTTTTATCCAGACCTTTGGCCATCTTGAATGCGGCTTCCGCTTTTTCAAAGTCGCGGTTTTTTAAGTATGCATAGCCCAGGCGAGATTGGATGTGCGCGTCTTTTGGGAAGGTTTTGGTCAGGTTAGAGAATGTCGTAACCGCGGCTTCTGTCTGTCCTTCCCGAAGGTACTGTTGCCCCAGGGTCAACAGGGAGTCCCGCTGGTCTGCCGCCGCCTGATCCAGGGGTAGGATGCAGAGGAGTGTATAGAGGATACAGATTCGAGACCATGTCATTAGAAACCTCCACCTTGAGGTGTTAAGCAGGTAAGAGGCGTCTTTGAATGCACTCAAGACGCCTCTTCATAGGATAAGATCAGGTAAATATATGGTCTTTTCATCATTTGAGGTCTGACCTGTTATTGTCTCTCATAATCTATAATTGAAAACCGAAGCTAGGGCGGGAAGTTGGGAGGCATCCACACTGGCAGGTCGGCGATTGAGTTCCGCGCGGCCTTCGACGTCGGTATCCCCCAGGCCTCGAAGAACGGGCCGAGGTTGCGACCCACCGTGCGCGAGAAGCGCACCAGCCACTGGTCGCGCTTCTCGTCGTCGTTCTTCGGGCGCTCGTCGTTGGGCAGGGCGCGGTATGTGGCGAACACCTGCCGATAGGCGTCCCAGCCAAACGCCTGCTGCATCTGCGCGTACATGATCAGGGCAAGGAACGGGTTTTTCTTCCAGTGTTCGAAGGTAGGATTACCAAAGTCGTAGGATGCCATTAGAGCGGCCCATAATCTTTTTCTGCCGGGAAACTCTCCATAAACCGCCGGGATTCCGCACAGAAACTCATAGATGTAGAGCGAGAACAGGTTGACGGTCACCTCGGTCGTGCCAGTGAATGTCCAGTCTTTGTGCTGGTGGTTGTGGCCCACCTCGTGGAAGAAGCCCCAGTTGCCCTCCGAGCGAATGTGCTCGGCATCCACCAGTTTGGATTGATGGGCCAAATGGCCCATCAGGGGATAGCCGGAATGCAGGTAGCCCGCCGAAATCTGGCGGTCCACGACGAATCGCTCCGGGCTCGAGCGTGCATTGGGCGGCCAGGCCGCCAGTTCTGCGGCCAGGTCCAGCACGCGATCCCAGGTCTCAGCTACGGCGGTCGGGTCGTCGAGTTCGCGCACTTCGGAGGAGTGGGTCGTGACGATCATATTCCGCCCGGCGATCTCCGCCCAGGGAGCCGGTGCATGGCGGATCTCCGCACGCCAGACGGCCGGGTCTGTCTCGCCAAGCACGAAGAGCGGTGCCGCCACTGCGCCCTCGACCTCGACGGTGATGCGTCCGAAACCGGGGTTCTTCTTTGGAACTTCGATGTAAATCAGGCCCCCGAAGGCATTGGCGACGCGGGTCCTGGAAGCGGAGATGGGGAAACGGTAGCTGATTTTGGGCATGCGCTTCCATGTGGGCCGTCTCCAAATTTGGTCGCTGTGGGCGCCAATGCGCACGAAGAAGCCGCTGTTGGCGACGCGGGTCGGTACCGTTACCGTGACCAGGTCGCCCGGCGCAGCGTAGAGGCCGGTTGAGTGCCAGCGAGGCACGGTGGTGTCGATGATAAGGCTACGTGTCAGGCGTGGGGCGTCGGTCGGGACGGTACCGGGAAAATCTGCGGCCGCAGGATGAGCGCGCACGGATTGGGGTGGGGTGCGGTGATGCTCAGACACGAAGAGCGTAGCGACCATGCGGGCGACTACATCGGATTTGTCCACCGGGTGCTTCGCCGAGGGCCAGCGGGTCCCTTCGTAGTTCGAAAAAAAAACCTGCATGTCCGGCGCGAACAGCACGTCGTTCGGAGGCAGAGCGCGGATGGTTCTTGCCAGGGTGTGCAGAGTTTGGTCAACCTCCGGCTGGGTGAGCTTACGCCTGCCTGCGATGTGGGCCTTGACCGCATTGAATGCCTTACCAGCGTGGGTCAGTTCAGACGGTGGTTCGGCAACGGCATAGCCCGCTGGCGATGTGCGTTTGAGGGAGCTGTTTAACCACTGGATGCCGATAGGCGCGAGCAGGCGGTTACCAGCGAAGTCATTGATGATATCCAGTTTTGGGTGCAGACTCGCCCAGCCCCAACCGTTGGCAGCCGTCACCAGACCACCTCCGGCGCGCACGAACGCCGATAGTGCTTCGAGCTCTGGCGCGCTCTGGTTCCCCATATCTACGGCCACGACATCCACCGCTCCCAGCGATTCCGATGTCAGGGCAGCTTCGACGACATCGTGACCGGTCCTGATCAACCAGGTGCGTAGCTGTGCGTTACCGACGACGCCAATGCGGGGACTGGCTGAAGCTCCGCCCCCCGAGACCCAGGCGAACGCGTTCGCCATCAGGCGTGCGGTGTCCGCCTTCTCAAGTGTGGAGCTATTAAAGTAGCCTTTGTGTCCCAGAGCGACGACGCGGCCTGCCTGCCAACGGCCTGCCGAGACGACCGGAGCGCGCACGGCATCCGCGGCATTGCGCGGGGCGCCCACGATCACCGGAAAGCTCTCAGGGCCATAGACGGAGAAGGAACTCGGGACACCAGGAGCCGCAATCTCGGCGACACCATCGAGCAGGGCGTCGAGGTCATCAGCACCGGGGTAAAGTGATGCTTCGCCCGGCATTGCAATTGCAAATGAGATAATTAACAGCAATCCTATTTTCAGGGTAGGTCCAGAACCGCCTTTTTCAGATTCCAGCACTTGCGACGTTGCTCGCTCTTGATGTTCGTTTCTGTTTATGGTGTCCATATTGTCAGTTCCATATTCGAAATTCGACAACAACATCAAAATATAGGGAACTCGGATGGCCTTGTCGAACAAAAACCAATCCAAGCCTCCTTGACAAAAGTGTTAAGCACTATAGGTGAATTTCATTTTGTAGTATCCTGAGAAATCGTCGATCGCATTGACTTTTAATGCTTATCAAGCTATGTTTCAACAGAGATGGATTCTGCTTTTTGGAGGTTGACACATGCAACCCGATACGAATGTCATTGATCAACTCGTAGAGCGAATTGTCGAAGTTGTCAATCCGCTCAAAATTATCCTTTTTGGCTCGGCTGCGCGAGGCGAGATGGGACCGGACAGCGATGTGGATGTGCTCGTTGTCATGCCCAATGGCGTTCACAGAAGAAGAACGGCGCAGCATCTTCATATTGAAATGAGGGGTATTCCTCTGCCCATTGATATTCTGGTTGCAACACCTGAAGACCTTGAAAGGCACAAAAATAATATCGGTTTAATCTATTATCGCATTTTAGAAGAAGGAAAAGAAATCTATGCCGCCTGATGTCCCAACATTTGGTTCTCCGGCTGATTGGCTCCGGTATGCCAGAGGAGACTTGGCTCTGGCACAAGTCTCTTTGCCAGAAGATAGTTTTTACGAGCTTCTGTGTTTCCATGCCCAACAGGCAGCAGAAAAGAGCATCAAAGCTGTGCTTGTAAATAGAGGGATTGCTTTTCCCAAAATTCACATTATCGAGAGGTTGATCGATCTTCTCCCTGAAGATGTTTCCAAGATACCGGAACTTTCTCAATCTGCAAAGCTGTCCGTTTATGCGACTGTTTTACGTTATCCCGGTGATGTGTCAGAATCAGTTGATGAAGAAGAATATCAGGAAGCGGTGAGACTTGCCGAGGCTGTTGTCCAATGGGCAGAATCTATACTCCCCGCACCCGATACAGAATCTGAAGGCTCAGAATTGCCCTGAGTTATCTCTATTCCTACCCACGCCACTCGTGAGCTAAAGACCCTCTCGTCTAATCTCCGTATCCATCCGTATCCATCCGTATCCATCTGCGTCCATCTGCGGATCACATTTTCTACCAATAATGCACCAGATGCCCTTCCCCCGGCCACCACAGCGCGTCGATGAGGAATGATAGTACCACTCCGGCTGTATAGCCCACCAGGAGGCCGAGAAACGCGGGTTTGGAGCGGCGGTAGAGGTTTACACCGCCGACGGCCATGATTACGGATTTGCACGCCCAGGCGATAAAGACGGGCATGACGAGGTGACCGGTGTTGTCGGCTGCCGATAGGGTGAGGCCGATGGGATGCAAGGGCCAGCCCGGGAACCGGTAGCGCAAGAAGGTCAACAATGCCATCAGGCCCGCTCCGATTGCGAAGAAGACCATGCGCTCGCCGTCGGGTGCTTTGGGCGTGTGCATCATGACTAACGTCGATCCGTAGATGCCTTTTGGGTCGCCGCTGAAAAAGGGAAAGCGCGGGAAATTGTACGCGCCGTGAGAATAGCCCAGGTGCAGGGTGTAAAATACGGATGCGGCCAGTCCCAGCAAAACGCTTATGCCAGCCCAGAATAACAATGCGCGGCGGTTGCCCTGGATGAGTTCGCCCATTTTGATGGACTGTGCCACGCCGGGTGTAAATAGACCCCGCATGTAATCGACAATGGAATACGATAGGGCAATGCCGGTCAGGCTGCCCGCAGACATGACTTCTGTGCCGCGCATGTCCATGACAAATGCCTGCGGTGTTACTGTGGCGCCCGAATACACCATCCCGGCTTCTGATACGACCCGCGCCAGGCCGATATAAATGATGGATAGCGCACCGAGAAAGACGAGTGCGGTTGTTATGTCCATGCCGATGTGGCAGAGCCAGAAGAGTACAAAAGACAGGCTCACTAAAAATACAAAGACCACTGTGCGGTACGCCAGTACTTCTCGGGAGTCGTCGGCGGGATACGCCTTTCTAAATGCTTTCAGGAAGACGTCTCGCAAATGGTGCCGCGCGACCCATAATCGCCATACGACCAGGCATGCCAGCGCACCAAAGCACTGATAGGCTTCGGTGGGGGGATCGGCGCTGAACGAGTCGGTTGACTTTGCTATCTGGTAGCCCAGGCGGTTGAATATGCCGCCTTCTACGACGTGGAGTAAAAAGAAAAACCAGACGGAAAACAAGACCTGTGTGTTGGCAAAGTACGCAAAGCCGATGGTGAACAGGTTCAGGGGTTCCAGATAGACGTGGGGAGAATACCGCGTAAAATTAAACTTTCCGGCGTGGGGAAAGATCCCGATTCCGGGCATGAGTGGATAAAACCAGGATAGAGAATTCCACAAAAATAACAGAAAGGGTATTGCGGCCATGATCCAGAATAGCTTGCCCTGCATAAATCCCGGTAACAGTCGCTTAGACCGTGCATCCTGCGCCATTTCCAGGGGCACGGCCACGAGGGGATAGACCAGTTTTTCGTGTTCTGCCCATTGTTTGCGCAAGATGACCATCATGCTGGCTGAGAGCGCGAATACTGCGACGATAAAGCTCGCCCACCACAGCAGGGGCATTAGCCACACTTCCCAGGGCATGGACGCGCCGGGTGGCAAGCCTTCGTAGAACATGCGCAGGGCTTCGGGATCTATGGGCACGACCCACGAATCGAGGTTGGGATGATAAAATTCGCCCCATCGATTTTCGGGTGTGGCAAAGTAGATCGGCGTAGAGATGACGCCGATGAGAAATCCGGTTACGCCCGAAGCGGGTACCACGCAACCGACCATGCCGATGGCCGCAATTGCCAGCAGTTCTGAGGGTGAGAACGCACGGTGCGATCCCAAGATTTTCAAAATCGGGTTGACGGCTGCGACCAGCAAGACAAATACGGCCATCAATGTGAGCTGAAAAAAGCTGAGGTTCAGTCTGGATGCATGTACCACGGTTTCGGCATAGGTCACCCAGAGGTTGATGAATACCACTGCGCCCAGCGCAATGCCTACTGATCGGACGGTCAGGCCCTTTTCCTGCTGGGGATCGGTTTCAGTTATAAAATCTGTTTGTATTGCCACGCGGTTTGCCTTTCAAAAACTCACCACCAGTGAACCGAATGTCCCTGACCCGGCCACCAGATGGCATCGACGAGAAATGACCACGCGACGCCGGCTGTGTAGCCGACGAGCAGGCCCAAAAATAGGGGCTTGGCTTTGCGGTAGAGGTTTACGCCGCCGATGCGGAGCAAAGAGGCTTTGCATACCCAGGCGATGAATACGGGCATGACCAGGGATGCCGTGTTATCCGCAGCGGAGATGGTCAGGCCAATGGGGTTGATGGGCCACCAGGAAAATCGGTATCTCAAAAATGTCAACAATGCCATTGCGCCCGCGCCTATGGCAAAAAAGATGATGCGGTTTGGGTCGGGTGCTTTGGGCGTTCGCATCATGGTCAGGGTAGATCCGTAGATGCCTTTTGGGTCGCCGCTGAAGAAGGGGAAGCGCGGGAAATTGTAAGCACCATGCGTATAGCCCAGATGGAGCATGAGCCATACGGAAGAGACAAATCCGGCGAGTACGCCAATGCCCACGCAATAGAATAACAGACGGCGGTTGCCGCGAATCAGATCGCCCAATTTGATCGATTGAGCCAGTGCCGGGGTGAATAGCCCGCGCATGTAATCGATGAGGGAGTAGGACAATGCGATGGCCGTCATGCTGCTTCCGGATATGACGTGGGTGCCGCGCAGGTCCATGACAAATGCCTGCGGTGTCACCGTGGCACCAGAATACACGACGCCAGCTTCTGATACCACGCGCGCGATGCCGATGTAGATGACGGCGACACCGGACATGAAAATCAATGCGGTGCTCAGGTCCATTCCGATTTGCAGGAGCCAGAATAAAACGTAGATGAGGCTGCACGACAAGATGGAGACCGCCGCCCGGTAGGACAGTATTTCTTCGCGGTCATCTACCGGGTGATTTTTGTCGAGTGCTTTGAGAACGACATCGCGCAGATGCCGCCTCGCGACCCACAATCGCCATACCACGAGACAGGCGAGTGCGCCAAAACACTGCCAGGCTTCGGTGGGCGGGTCTGCGCTGAATGAATCGGTTGATCGCTCGATCTGATAGCCCAGGCGGTTGAAAATACCCCCTTCCAGGACGTGGAGTAAAAAGAAAAACCAGACTGAGAATAGCACCTGTGTATTGGCAAAGTACGCAAAGCCGATGGTCAAAAATTGCATGGGCTGGATGTACATGCCAGGCGAATAGCGCGTGAAGCGGAAATACCCTCCGTGCGGCAGGATGCCGATGCTGGGCAGGAGCGGGTATGCCCAGGACAGGGAGTGCCAGACAAAAATCAAAAATGGTATAGCCGCTGCAATCCAGAACATGGGCCCGCGCATGAATGCGGGTAAGAAACGTGCAGAGAGGGCGTCTTGCGACATTTCAATGGGTACAGCGGCGATGGGGTAGGCGAGTTTTTCGTATTCTACCCATTGTTTTCGCAAGATAATCATCAGTGTGGCGGAAACGGCAAATACGGCCACCACCAGGCTACCCCACCATGCGAGTGGTGCCAGCCACACGCGATAGGGGATGGCGCTGCCGGGCAATAAGCCTTCGTAAAAGGCGCGTACAGCCTCCTGATTGGTGGGTACTACCCACGAGTTGAGGTTGGGGTGATAGTACTCGGCCCATCCGTTTTCGGGTGTGGCAAAATAGAAGGGGGTGGAAATGACCCCGATCAAAAATCCCGTGATGCCGGATGTGGGCACGACGCAGCCCACGATGCCAATGGCGACGACGGATAGTAATTCGGCGGGTGCAAAAGCGTAACGGCGATTCACAGATTTGATCAGGGGGTTGACTACCCCGATCAGGACGATGAAGATGGCGAGGAGCGTTATTTGAAATACGCTCAGGTTCAGGCGAGAGGTTTTTACCACGGTCTCGGCATACGTCACCCACAGGTTGATGAAGATTACGATTCCAATGCCCAGGGCAACCGAGCGGAGTGTTATACCTCTTACGGATTCATCTGTTGGGTCTGGTTGCAGTTCTTCAGCCAATCATCTCTCCTCTTAGCGCAAATGGCATACCCCGCACAGAAGTCGGATTGTTCTCCAATTCCGGCGGGGTATGAAAAAAAATTAACATCTGTGTGGACAAGGGAAATACTCCTTGTCAGAATGCGGAAATGGATGGTTCCGGAACCCATCCACTCCCGTCAGACTCCTCCTACAATGAACCCGAGAGGTTCAGGCGCAGGGGCGGATCGAACAAATCGCCAAGATTGCTATACGACACGTCTAAGGCGATGTGTCGCCCGCCGAATTTCCCCTTGATACCACCGCCAATACTCCAGGTTTCCACGTCGTATTTGAGCTTATAACCCGCTCGAAGCGCGATGAGGTTCTGTATCCAGAGTTCACCGCCCAGATTCCAGCGTTGTTCCCGGTCGGTGAAGAAAGCGCCTTCAAATGAACCGGTCAGGGATACGGGATCGCCGAGGTTGCCATACAATTCCATGGCTATCCCGGTGTGGAATACCAGGGGCATTTCCGATTTTTCGCTCACAATTTCCTGCTCTCCGCCCAGATTTTTCATGTTCATGCCAATGCGCAGGCTTTGAAAGCCCGTGTACATCAAGGTGCTGACATTCACGGAGACTGCGCTGAGCGTTTCTGGTCCCAGCGCGGATTGGACAAAGCGCAGGGAGGCAGCTGCGGAGAGCTTGTCGGTCAATTGATAGGCGTAAACCATGCCGATGGCGAGGTCGCCCGAGTTCACCATAGCACCTGTGCCGTCTGGTTCCATGGTGGTTGTTTCGGGTATATCGGGCAGGGTAAAGTTCACAAATGATACGCCCAGCACACCCCACTGTCCGGTGTTGTAAGCGAGGGATCCGGTGACAAATGACGATTCGACCAGCCATTGGGTGTAGCCAAAGGTATAGCCAAAATTATCCACTTTGGTCAGCCCAGCCGGGTTCCAGATTATGCCATCTATCCCGTCGGATACCGCTGTAAAAGCATCGCCCATGCCCGCGATTCGGGCATTGTTGGTCACTTTCAAAAAATTGAATGTGGATGGCTTGATCTTGCTGCGGCCCTCTGGATTCAGGACTTCTTCGGCTTCTGGGAAGAGTGCCTGCGCCTGGGCCGAAGCCGATAGGGCGAGCGCCATCAAAACGATCAGTACTACGGACATCGTATTTTTCATAGCATCAATCCTTGTGTTTTAACGGTTGATTATGAACGCGCCCTTGGTCTTTTGACCGCGACTGGCAGGCACGAGGGACTCCACCACAAAGAAGTACGCGGATGAGGTGGCTTCACCTGTGAGGAAGCGATCTTTTAAGAGCCACTGCGCTTCCCCGGCCGTTGGATCGTTGTGGTTGATTTCGGCAACGAGGTCTCCCGAGACTGTGAAAATGGAGATTTTTGCCTGGTGTGGTACGCCGACAAAGCGCAGTTTGAGCGTGCCCTGATAATTGGATTGAGCTTGCGCCAGACTAAATGGATTGGGTACCACGACTACCGGTCTCTCCATATTGTCGGCGGCGTCATTGGCGGCCAAAATTGGGCTGCCCGGAACGATCATGCGCTGTTCCGCTGCCGACCATCCGCTCTCCAGACCATTTTCCGTGAGGTGCTTGCGCACGGTCTCGGGTAGATCGGATAGGGTTTTGGAGCCTTCGGACCACGATGATTTGGGGCTGGCAACAGAGCGCACGTTGTAGGCGAATTGGAATCCGGCCAGCGAATTTTCATCCACCCAGGTGTACGTGCCGCCCTGGCTGCTACCGGCTGAGACCTCGCCCACCAGTTCCCACGGTCCGGTTTCCTGCCAGATCGAGCGATAGACTCGATAGGAGACCACATCGGCCTGACCGTATTCGGGGTTGATGGCTTTTTCCGCGGCATCTGACCACGTCAGCGTAATTTTTGCCTGGGCATTGCTCCCCTGGAAGAAATCTACATCCGGGGGTGCGTTGGGTATCTGGTACTCGTTGTCGTAGGCAAATTGCGCGTGTTCCAGATGACGCAGCATGGCCTCTTCGCCTTTGGCTAAGAGCGATTTGCGGGCGTCTGGACCAATATCGCCCACGTTCCACGACCATTTGGTGATGTCATTGGCATAACCCGTCTGGCTGTTGATGTCAAATTCGGCGGATGATCCAAATCCGTAGGCGAGCACGATTTTGGCTTTTTGCCCGGGTGACAGGCTGTAGGGACCAAAGATCAGGTCTTCCCACTGCATCTGTTCAGAGGGTGGGTTGTCCATTGTGGGCGAGGTGAAGAAGTCGTACTGGGCGGCCATGCTCAACGCGCCCCGCGTGGGGTCGTCGATGTTGCGGCGACCAAATACTTCGTACCAGTGCGACAGGGGTTCGCCCTGTGGATCGACAAAGCCCTCTGCTGCGTCTGTTGCGTTGAATGTGTGACTCCCGGCATTGCGAAAAGCGAGAGGTGCCATAAATTGATAGGCTGGCGCAATGGGCATGCCTTCAGGCCTGCTCTTGCTGCCCGGGAAACCCGAGACTTCCACATCTGAGAAGTAGGGATCGCCCGTGTCTTCCTCGAAGCTGGACGGGGAGTTGCCATCCCACTGGTACATGATGTATTTGCCCTGGAAATCCGCAGGCGACAGCCCGCTTAAGGAATTGTTTTCGAAGTTGGGTGCTTCGCTATAGCGATAGTGGTCGTCCAGTGCCTGACTGCGGCGATAGGTAATCAGGCCGCCTTCATGGCCCCAGCGATAGGCCGTTCCCGCATTGTTCACATACATCGAGTTCATCACGCCAAGGTAGGTGTTGTCGAGTTGCTGTCCGCCCCGATTTTCGAATTCGAGTTCGATGATAAAGAAGTCGTCGAAATCCTGATGGCTCCACGCATGGGCTTTGCGCGTTACGACCAGGTTGTGTTTTGTCTGCCACTGCGTGATGTGGATTTCCTCGCCTGCATTTTGTACGGGTGGATAAATGCCGTAATCGAAGTTGTGAATTTCGTAGGGTCGCAAATTGGCCGGGTCAGCGGATTGGGGCGAAGCACCTTGCCACCAGTTGGATTTTACCGTGCCGGGACCCACACCTCGATTGGGCACAATGGACTGGATGCCCCACGAGGCTTCTTTTGAGTTGGCGATGTCGTAATTCATGGGGATTACATCTTCGGTGGGCGTGCGTGGGCCTGTGACTGAGACGTATTTTTCACCGCCCACATTGGTCAATACCAGCACGCCCTCACCGGCTGAATGCATGTTTGTAAATGCCTTTTGCGGAGACGATCCCCAGGCTTTGTCGCCCCAGTATTCCACAAATTCTTCGGTGCCCAACAGGGCATATAGTGAATACAATTCGCCCGGGTAGGACATTCGCATCATTACCCGAGATGGCGTTACCTGATAGTGCATGCTCGACGTACCGGAGTTGGTAAACGAGAGCCACACCTGTGACCGGGTCATGTGCCGCGACGCGCTATAGACCACTTGCGCTTGCGAATCTATTGTGCCGATTGACATGAGGCACAATACCATCAGACCCGATAGCCATTGGTTTTTCAGATTTTTCAGAGACATTGATATGCTCCTCCTGTCAAATTTAGAACTTAAACCGCGCCCCGGCCACGATGGTTCGGGGTCTGCCCAGCCCGCCGTTGTAGCGGGTCAGTTCGGAAATATCGCCAAAGTTATCGAATTTGCTGTCTCCGGGCGGCGGTTTCTGGAGGCCGTACTGGATCCAGCGGAAACCAGTGCCCGTGTCGTCGCGCTGCCCAAAGAGGTTGCGGACTTCCAGGAATGTCGTGGCCGTACCCGTCTGCCCCAGTCCAAAGTCTTTTTCAAAGCTGACGTCTGTGGCTGTGGTGGGGGGACCGTTGCGCCTTTCCCTCGGTCCGGTGGGTGGCGTGTACCAGAATGCGCCGCCGGTCTGCATCTGCCAGACCATGGTCGCGCGGAATCCGGCCAGCGCAGTAACGTGGAAATCCGGCGGTGCAGAGAAGAGGAATTGCACGCTGGCAAAGTTGCGCCTGTCCAGACCGCCATCTAAGGTGGGAATGCTGTAGTTGGCGATGTTGAAGGAATACAGCCCATCTTCGACGAGGACTGGCTGTTCCCAGAAGGCATTGCTCTTTGGTTCCATCACGTCTGCTTTTAATTTGTATTTCAGAGCAATTTCATTGGCTTTTTCTGCGAATGCCCTCCGCTCTTCGGCCGTTGGTGCGCGGGGCACTTCCTGCCCGTCGGCTTGCACGGTGACGCCGGCAAAGAACTTGTCGCTGTTCACATATTGAGCCGTGGGAGCGATGAACCATTCCCAGGATGATTTGCCGCCGCGGTGCGCTTTGGCCCAGTTGACGTTGTAAGCCACGTACAGGGCGGTCATCTGGCTGAATTTTTTCTGGAAGGACAGCTCAAATCCGCGAGATGTGGCAAAGCGGCGATTGAAGAAGGCGTGGGTATATGAAGAGTTGAAGCCAAATACCGGCTCGTCGATGAAGAAGTCTGACCCACCGCTGGATAGCGTGCCTTCCTGATCTTTGTAAAAAGCCGTCAGGCCCAGGACGTAATCGCCGTAGAAGTTGTAGTCGAAGCCGACCTCAAAGTTGGTCGTGCGCTCGGGCTTCATGTGGACATTGCCAAATTCGCCCGCCAGCGGATAGACCAGGGCGTTGAAAATTTCCATCTCGTCGATTTGCCCATTGCCGTTCAGATCCTTGTCCGGTCCCGTCGCCCGCCAGGTGCGGTTGTAAAGGCTTTGCAGACCGATAAACTGGTGGAAGCGGCCGGTGAAAAATCGGATGGTGGAACGCTCTGTGATGGGGTGTGAAATACCCAGACGCGGGCTGATGGCCGTCTGCGTGGGCGAATCCACGATAGGTACGTTTCGCCAGCGCGTCAGCGAGTTGTAGTGGTTCCAGGTAACGTGGTCCATGGCGCGGCCAAAGGATTCGCCGGGTGCGAGGACTTCGTAGCGCACACCCAGATTGACGATCAGGCCCTCAAATTCCATTTTGTCCTGGATATAAGCCGCGTAGGTCGCGGGATTAAAAGGTTCCATGCCCACGATGGGGTCGCCCTTGCCCAGCAAGCGGATGTTGCGTTCGCGGGTTGTGTTATAGACCACATCTTGCTGTTGGATGCTGTTGCGAATGATTTCAAAACCAGCTTTTACAAAGTGTCCCCGCGTCACCTGGCTGGACAAGTCGCCTTTTAACAGGATGCGCGTGCGCCGCGCCCAGCTAAAGGCGTGGATGTCCCGCGTGCCGTAAAATCCGTTTGCACCGCGGACGATGTCTGTTGTCTCTGATGGCACATCGCTGGTATCGAGGGATGTGCGCTGGAAAGATACGCGGACTTCGTAAAATGTTTTGGGCGATATGGTGTGTGTCAAGACGCCGTAAAATACCTGATCTGTGCGCGGTGACTTGCCCGAGGAGCTATACCCAGCGGGCAGGTAGAGGTTGAGGCCGCTTTCCGAGATGCCGCGCACGCCACCCGGGGGTACGCCCGTGGTTGCACCGCCCGGACCGCGTACCACACTGGTCGAGCCGTTGTTGAACCCGTCTTTGTACACCCATGTGGTGCCGAGCTTGACTTTGTACTTGTCGCCCGGCCGATAGGTCGCATTGGCCGATGTGTTCAGGTTAAAGGGCGCGTGATTGGCAGGACCTGGAAAAACGGATGCCTGCCGATCTGTATAGGTGCTGAGGAAGAATCCGAGTTGTGGATTAATTGGTCCGGAGACGTTGCCTTCCAAAAAATGTCCCAATGCTTTGTCGTAATCCGAAGGCGTTGAATCTATATTGGGATTGCCAGTGTCCGGGGTTTTGCCTTCCAGAAGCGGGCTGTTATAGACGTTTGCGCCCCAGTGCTTTAGCCCCGGCAGGGTCAGGCGGTATTCGCCCAGTCCGCCGTATCGCTCTTTGGCTTCGCGGCTTACCAGGCTGATTACGCCGCCCTGTGCATTGCCGTATTCGGCGTTCATGCCGCCGGTGACGACGGCGACTTCTTGCAGTGCCCCGCGCGCCAGGCTGTTGACCTGTGAGGCCGTGTTGTTTTCGGCTACGCCATCGTCGTTGGACAGGCGAATGCCGTCGATTTCCACAAAGACTTCATTGGTGCCGTTGGTTACCGAGGCGGTATGGCTTGCGCGGATGCGCATGGCGCCGTCCAGGGATACGCCGGGTTGCAATTCGATGACTTCTGCCGCGTTTCGCGCAAGGGGAACCTGTTCGACCTGTTCGACGCCTACGATATAGCGGCTCACGGTTTTATCGGGTTCCACGGCAGGTCGCTCGGCAATGACGACCAGTTCGCCGAGTTCTACGGCTGCTTCCTGGAGTACGATATTTACTGTGGTGGTCAATTCGACCTGTACGAGTACGTTTTGTATGGTTTCGGTGCGGTAGCCCACGAGGGACGCTTCGACTTCATGCACGCCCGGATCGACAGCTAATATTAAAAAGTAGCCATCTGTATCGGTTACAGCGCCGCGCCGCGTGCCTTTTACGACTACGTTGACGCCCGGTAGTGCCTCACCCTGGGCATCTTTTACGACACCTGTGACTTTTCCTGTTGTGGCTGCCATTCCATCGCCAGGATGGAAGACGCATAGTGCGCCGACCAGGATCAGGAGACAGCTCAAACGAATGGTAAAACGCATGCTGAACCTCCGCTATTATTTGGGGAAATACAACTTGAGCCGAACACCCAGGTTGAGTTTGTGAAATGGAAATGCCTCTTGTAAGCCCCAGGCTTCGAGGGGGCGCACATGGCCCCAGATGACGTGGTATTGTGCCCGAAGGTCAATGGCAAAATTCTGAGAGGCAAAGTATTCGACGCCCACACCGGCGTTTACGCCCAGAGCCGTGCGAACATCTGATTCGGGGCGTTGTATCAAATTGGTGTCCAGGGTTCCGCTCTGACCGGGGTAAATTAGTCCACTGATTTCGTTGTTGTAGTGGTAAAAGCCCGATCCGATGACGAAATAGGGCGCGCCACCCCCGGTGTTCAATTTTTCACCTCCGCCGTCGAAGTGGTAAAGATAGTTGGCGGTTACTGTAAACCAGGTCATTTCCGAACTGGCGTTTGAGCTTTCGTATTCTTGCAGGTCAACCGACCACAGGAATCTGCGGTTTTCCAGTTCGCCCGATCCGTATTTGGCATACCGCGCGTCCAGTTCAAATGTCCAGGTCGGGTTGTTGATGCGAGAGACCGTTCCCCCGATGTCAATCCCTCCCGAGGGAAACCACTGGTTCAATTTGAACAGCGGTACGTCGTATTGCCCGGTCACTCCGACAGACCAGGTGCCGTTCACTTCTGCCACTCCCGGCCCAATAAGAGCCAGACTTAGTAACGCTGCTACAATAAACTTCATAGAACGACCTCCTTATGTTGCGGTTTGTGACGATTTGCATACTACGGGTAAAACACTTCTGTTCTCAGGCTATAGGCATAACCTCCTTTCGGATCGCGGATGAAACGGATTACGCGGATGGCGCGGATTTTGTCTGACGAGCGGTAGGGACCAGTAAAGGCCGTCATCGCGGCATGTCCCTTGCATGCTTTAGACGCGACCCAGAAGGTTTTGGTTGTCATTACTGCCATACCACAACGAAGTTTAATCCATTTAGCAGTCTTCTGTCGCATTGATAAAAATGATTTATTTTAACTTTAAATCATGTTAATATTCAAATTGAGGCGGGTCAATGGTAAACGACGGTTTTTCCAAATTTATTTTTACATTTTTTTACAAAAAGAAAAAACGCCCTGGCAAAATACCAGAGCGTTTTTGTTTTTCCGTTGTGAAATTAGCGACTTATTTCGTCAAGAATGGCTCGCTCGTCGCTACGAGCATGACCAGATCTTTCAAGCCATAGCCCTGTGTTTTCAAGTTGTGTACGATGCGATCCACTTCGGGGCGGTCGGTGGCTTCCAGTGTGCGTCCGGTCGCGTAGGTGAGCATCTTTTCGGTCAGACAGCGGGCAAATTGATCTTTCTTTCCCATGAGGATCTTTTTAAAGCCCACAAGGTCGTTGAATTTGCTGCCGTCAGATAGGACATCTGATACATCTATTTTTGGTTTTTTGGGACCGTAACCATATCGCCACGCGCCTATGGGGTTGTAATTTTCCAGTGCAAAGCCTATGGGGTCAATGTGGCGATGGCATTCGTTACAGGTGGCGATATTGCGGTGGTTTGCCAGTTGCTGGCGAATGGTCGTCGATCCTCGAATGTCGGGTTCGAGTGGCTCGATATCGGGCAGGGGTGGCGGGGGTGTTATGCCCAATATGTTTTCTAATACCCATACGCCGCGCACTACGGGCGATGTTTCGATTCCGTTGGAGGTCGCCGTCAATACGCTGGCGTGTCCCAATAGGCCGCCGCGTTGGGGGTCGTTGAGTTTTACTTTGCGAAATTCCCGGCCCTCTACGCCTTCTATGCGGTACAATAAGCTCAGGTCGCGGTTGATGAAAGTGAAGTCCGAGTCGATAAAATGCGCGATACTCATGTTTTTGTCGAGGATGTGATAAAAAAAGGCGTGGGTTTCTTTTTTAATCGCGTCTTCGAGATGCGCCTGATAGTACAATCGGAAATTGCGCGGGTCGGGCGGCATTTCGCCAATTTTGTACAGGGCTAACCAGCGTTCTGTGAAGTTCTCTACAAATGCCCTGGCTCTTTCGTCTTTTAACATGCGATTAATTTGTGCGCGCAAGACGTCTGGTTTGTGCAGTCGCTTTTTCTTTGCCAGATTGAATAATTCTTCGTCGGGCATGGATGACCAGAGAAAATACGATAGCTTGGATGCGAGGGCGTAGTCGTCTAATTGGCCTTCGTTTTCGTAGAGATAGAGGAAATTGGGCGAACACAAGATGGCTTTTAAGCCCATTTTGATGGCCTGAACGCGCGAGGCGCCTGCTTTTTCGTGTTGATTGACCAGTTGCAGGATGTGCGCGATTTCACTCTGTTTGACCGGGCGGCGATACGCGCGCGTTGCAAAGCGGGTCAGGATATCGCGCGGTTTGACTTTGTTGGGGTCGCGCTTGCCAAAGACGCTCGTGTGCGAAGGCGGGGGCCACTGGTCGTAAAGGGGTCCTTCGATTTCGACTTTGTATATGCGAATGCTCGGTCCCAGATAATTCATTACCGCGACTTCTGTTTGCCGATGTACGAGTTGCTGATCCTCTCGTTGAGATAGTTTGCGCCGGTCCGTTTTGTCGTAGAGTTGGGGGTGATAACGCCTCAGAATACTCCGCCAATAGAGCGTGACAGGCCCGTTTGGATAGGTGACGCGCGGCACGTAAGACTCATCCAGCCAGAGTTCGCGTTCGTAATCGCGGGGTTTGCCATCTGCGACCATTTCAAATTCGGCCAGTGTTATATCCGATGTGTTGCTCTGCCGCAGGTCGCCATAACGCCCGGACGCGGCGACAATGCCCATGCGCATGGGTTCATTTTCATCTGTTCGCAAGGCTTTGTCATAGGGGTGTTGCTGGTTGTGTGCGGATGCGCGAACGCGAACGCGGTACATTCCCGAATGGGGTACGCCCTGTCGGAATCTGTCGATGGACATGTATCCCCATCGGTCATCGGGGCGACGGAATATCTCGTCGTATCCCTGTTTCAAGCGGCGGCTCGCGGGTGTCAAAAATCCACCGGCACCGCGCATGATGGGAAAGGTGAATTCGTGAGTTTTTACTTCTGGCGGCGGGCTGGGCAATACGGTGCGTTCCACGATTTGATCGGCTGCGTCGAGATATTTTTCGACCAGAAAGTCCGACATGACGAGGGTTTTGCCGATGTTGTCGAATCCGTGTTCTTCATCGTCCTGGGGAAATGCATCTGTGGGGTCAAACATGGTCATGTCCAGATGCAAGAGATCCCGAATTGTGTTGCGGTATTCATTCCGATTCAAGCGGCGCAAGACCGTTTGTCCGCCCGTGCTTTCTTCGGCTTCGTGATGCGCTTTTAGCGCGCCGGTGATCCAGTCGATCACGGGTTTCATTTCCGCCAGTTCGGGCTGCGGCTCTTCATAGGGAGGCATTAAGCCGAGGTTTAACATGTCGGCGATATTTTGCCAGGTTAGCAAGACATCTTCATTGTGAAAATCCAATGTGAGGGTATCAAACCGCAGATCGGCTTTTTGAAGCTCTGCGCCGTGGCATTTATAACACCGCTGGGATAGAAATGTCCGCACGGTGTTTTTGTATGTCGCATCCCCTTCTGCCCAGGCAGTCGATGAGGACAAGATGCCAATCAGGAGGAATAGAACGCATTTTTTCATTTTTATTTGAATCCTTTTAGCGTGCCGGTGCTCTGGCCGAAGTGATCGATTTCCAGTCCGAAATTTTGTAACATTGATAGGTACAGGTTGCTCAGTGGTACGCGCTGGGTCTTGGCTTCTGGAAATACTATGTGCTGTCCGTGATTGAATCCGCCACCCGCGAGTAAGATGGGCAGGTTTTTATTGGAGTGCGAACTGCCATTGCCCATGCCACTGCCCGATAATATCATTGTGTTGTCAAACAGAGTTCCCCCGGCGGGGTCTTCAATGGCTTTGAGTTTGTCGAAGAATAGGCCCAGGTGTTTCATCTGATATTTTTCAATTATTGTCAGGCCTTCCATGAGTTCGGGCAATTTGCCGTGGTGTGAGTATTTGTGGTAATTCGTGTTCAGGCCCAGGTCTGTGGTTTTGATCCCCATGCCCACTTCCAGAGTTGCTATCCGCGTGGAGTCCGTTTGCAGTGATAGGGCAATGAGGTCGTACATCAAGGGCAGGGTTTCGACAAAGGGACCATTTTCCGGCATTTCCATATTGACCTGGGGTTTGGGTTTGTCCAGCCACGCTTTGGACATGCCCAGCTTTTTCTCGACTGTGCGCACAGAGGTCAGATATTCTTCCAGTTTTTCCCGATCTCTTTGGCCCAGTTTGCGCTCAAAGGATCGCGCTTCTCCCATTACGGCGTCTAAGATGCTGCCGTGCTGTTCGAGCGCGATTGCACGCCGTTCTTTTTCCTGTGCTGTGGTATCTACAAAGAGTGCCTGGAATACCTTTTGGGGATTGTTAATTGGCGGCACCCGCACGCCCGTGCGCGTCCAGCACATTTCGCAGTGGCCGTTGATGCTTACGTTTAACGAGGGAAACCGCGTGTTGACGCCGACAAATTCCGCGGCTTTTTGATCGATGCTGATGTTGCCTTCGGGCATCATTTTGGCGTCTTTGATGCGAATGCCGCTCAAGAATGTATGCGCGGTGCGATGTCCGCCAGTTACGCCGTGGTCCAGGTTGGAGAAGATTGTGAAATCTCGCTGGTGCGCTGATAGGGGTTGTAGGAGTGGGGGGAGTGTGTAATTTGCTCCGCTTCCCGTTGGGAAGAATCGCTCGGGGATCATTCCAAAGGGGTTGCCAATACATACCAGCCGCTTTGCGGCCTGTGCGCGGGCAACCGCAAATGCCCGACTCGCAGTTCGCCCCACGGGGATCATGGCGTCTAAAAACGGCAATGCCAGACAAACACCTGCACTCCTGAGAAATGTACGCCGATTCAGTGGTTTCATGAGTGGCTCCTTTTTCATTGCGGTTTACATTTATTTACATTATTTACATTTATTTACACTATAATGATTGTGAATTTAAGATATATAAATAACGAAAATTGTGGCCCGTGACAAGAAAAATTTTGCGGGATTATTATTACACGCTTATACAGGTGCTTTCGATTCGTAAACACCGAACCCCGCAGGACATTGTTGTTTATTTTTTTTGAGTCGAATTTTGGTTATGTGTTATTTTTAAGCAAATTTTTGGGACCTATACCTTCTTGGAAGCGTTTCTGTGAGATAGAGACTGTTTTTTAGAAAGGGAAATTATTATGCGTATCGCGACGGTATTTTTGAGTTTTATGATCGCAGTTTTTGATATACACGCCAACGAGATGGACCTGCCACCGCGCGGAGAAGGATCCATAGCTTTTGAGATTGATGTGTGTAGTTTTCGATATCGGGGCAGCGAGGGATTCGAGGAAGTGATATTGAGGTTTCCGGTGGCGCAATTTGCATTTTTGAGGCAAGATTCGGGGATTTATCTCGCGCGGTACAGGCCTTCGCTGCGGGTCTTAAACGATGCCGGAGAGGTCGTGCAACAGGTGGCGGCGGAAAGCAGGCTGACAGCCGAATCCATAGAAGCCACCGTCGATACAGACCGCATGGTATATGACATGGTGCAGGTGCGCCTGCCCACAGGTCGCTATCGCGGGGAACTGACCTTGAGTGACTTGCAGGCTGACCGGGCGGGATTGGCGGTGTTTGCTCTCGATGTACCCGCTTACGATCCAGGGAAAACAGGCATGAGCGATCTGTATTTGTCTTCCGGATTCAATCCACAGGGAGCCGGAGAGAGCCTTGAGATGTTCCGAAAAGGCGGGCGCTTGATACTGCCCAACCCGGCGCGGCAATATCGGCGGGGGAATCCACTCTACCTGTATTTTGAGGTGTATTATCTGGGCTATCAGAGCCACAGGGTCGAGATGCAGATAGAAGACCGATACGGGCATCGCCTCTGGCGCGATCAGCGGTCATTTCCCGGGTATCGGGGTGAAGTCAAATTTGCCGAGGGCATTCCCACTCATGGACTGCTGCCGGGGACATATACGTTGCGGGTTCAGGTAACGGCGGGGAGGGATACACTCGTATCGGCTCGAAAATTTGAGGTGATGGGTGAGACGCTTGTTCCTGCTTCGGGTTTTGATGATCGGCGAGTAAAAACAGCGCAGCATTTGTTAAAACGATTTGGGGGATCCGGGGTTGAAGCCATTTATACTGGTCTGGGACGCGCAGACCGTGCGGCGTTTCTCTACGGGTTCTGGATGGACCGCAATCCGATTGTGGCGCGGTCGTATTACAATCCGCTACTCGGTTTTGGTGCGCCTCCTGACCTGGATGGGGCGATAATCACAGCCCTGGGCAGGCGCAAAGAACTGGCAAGGTATATCGATCCGCGCTATGCGGCCCGACAGGTGCTGCAGGATACAGCAATGGCGCGGGCGGCTCTGGAGGTGCTGGAGGCGCTTCTGGATGAAGATGGAAACGATTTGATGGGGCGAGCCGCGCAGGGATATGCCTATTTGTTTGCGAGCAATTTACCCTATGCGGAACAGACGTTTAACGCGGCGTTGAACTCAGGCGGGGTATTGCCCGAAGTGTACAACGGTGTGGGGATATCCCATATCGGACGCAGGCGGTGGGACGAGGCCGTGGCGGCATTTGATCAGGCTTTGGCTCTTCGTTCCAATTGGAAAATCGCGCAGGCCAACCGCGCGCTTGCCCGTTTGCTGGGGGGCAAGCAGCGGGCAGAAGACGCTTTGAAAGAGGCGATTGAAGCGTATCCACATCATCCCGAGTTGCTGTATTTGCTCGGGCGGGTGTTTGAACGCGAGGGCAAGGTCGAATCTGCCGAGAAAGCCTATACCCGACAGACTGTGGTGAATCCGATGCACGCCCGGGCGCGATTCGATCTGGGGCGAATATGGTTGAAACGGGAACAACGCGCAAGGGCGACGCGCGTGTGGCGCGAGTTGATGGATACGCGTCCCGAACTGCGTGCGGAATGTCTTCCCTTGCTATTGGGCGTGTATCAACTGATGGGACAGACAGGAGAAGCGCAGAAGGTGATGGCGGAGTATTTGCGTACGGTAGATGACGACACGCGCGGACTTTTGCAAGATATTCGCCTATTGGCAACTCTGGAAGAGACCGTTGCTTACGAGGCATTGGCGCCCGAGCAACACCCGGACTTTGCGCGGATGTTCTGGCAGCGCCGCGATCCCACACCGGCTACGCCGAGCAATGAGCGTCTGGTGGAGCACTATCGTCGGGTGTTGTATGCGATGCAGAATTTTTCGTCCGGACAAAAGCCCTGGGACAAACGCGGAGAGATTTATATTCGCTATGGCGAACCAGCCCACAAGAGCCGCGCAGGCGATGTGCGCTATGAGACGGATCCCGATGTCGTGCGGGTTAAGGAGCGATTGTGGATGAGTTTGACTCCCGAAGCGCATAAAGAGATTATTGCGCGGATGGGCAGGTTGCGGACATCGACGCGGGATGTGCAATATCAGGGTGAAGATGCAGGAGATTTGATTGTTTCAGATTTTGAGTCTATTGATTACGAATTAAATCCCAATCGCACGTTTTTTGGCGGTGGTGCCGATCGCAATGATGGAAAATATTACGACGATGTTCAGGATTCGCACCGCGATCGCGATGCGGGTATGACCAATATTAGGGGTTTTCCCATTTTTCCCATTGATGGGGGTACGAATTGGGAGTACTGGATTTATCCCGATGTGGCAGGTGGTATTGAGGTTGTGTTTGCGGCGTTGGATTCCCGCGGGGGGTTCGATTTTCCCGATATGCCGCAGGGGCGCGTGCTGTCAACTTTTAATCAGAGCCAGTGGACGGCAAAAAGGCCCGATCGGGTGATGGCGCGGGCGGTGCGGCAACAATCTGAAATTTATCGGGCCATAACAGATGATTTAGAGTTTCACTTCGATGCGATAGATTTTCGTGGGGAGCGTCCGCGCAGCCGGTTAGAGGTCTATTACGGTGTGCCTCTGGATGCTCTGATTGATTCGGGGCGAACTGAAGGTCAGGTTGAACGGGGTATTGCGCTGTTTGACAGTACGTGGACACCGGTTTTTCGGAAGGTCGCCGGGTTGCCTTTTGCCGTGTCAGATGATACTGAGGTGGGTAGTGGAACGCTGTTGATTGATGAGTTGGTGCTCAATGTGCCGCCGGGCAAATATTATTTGGGCGTGGAAGTGCATGATCGCGCTCGCAATTTGATGGGCGCTTATACACGCGAGGTGGAGGTGGAGGCTTATGAGGGCGGTGAGTTGGGATTGAGCGATATAGAGATGGCCGGATCGGTAGTGGAGGATGCTGCGGTGAAGGTCAAGGGAGGGCATAAGGTCGTGCCTATGCCGTCCAAAACCTATGTGCCGGGACAACCCGTGACGATTTATTACGAGGTCTATGGGTTGACATCCGATGAATTTGGTCAGACGCGCTATCAGATGGATTACAAAATTTCACCGCGCAAAGGCAAACCCCTTGTTGTGACGATTTTGCGCGCGGTTGGAAAATTTTTGGGTATTGAGGAGAAGAAAGTGGTGACTATTTCTTACGAGCAGGTGGGTACGCGGGAAACAGAGTACAATTATCTGGAGATTGATGTGAGTGGGTCAGAATCGGGACACTATGAGATGGAGGTGACGGTAACGGATTTGAATACGGGGATGAAGGTGAGCAAAGAGGTGATATTTTTTATCGCACCTTGACATCTTTTTCGATTGAAATTTAAGTTTTTGAAAAACAATGTGTTATGGACGTAAAGTGCATATCGCGTAATGTGGGTTGATATTACTTGACAGGTTTTGAGAGGCATATTAAATTAGGCGATGATGATTTATCGGAAATTATTTAGAAGTTTATAATGAAAATTAACATCACAGACCGAAAGGAGGTGGGGTATTTAAGCCCGCTTTTGCAACCACAGGGAGGAGTTGAGAAGGAGGTGATGTTAAGGGCTGATCAGATAATATTTTGCAGGTGATATTGCTCCATTCAGATGGAGAATTTTGTGGGAATGAGCCGGGTGGCTTTTCCCTTATCTTTCCCAAGCCGGGGAAAGAAACCAAAGGAGGAGTTTATGTACCGTTTGAGAGCTGGGTTTATAGCCTTGCTTGCTATTGCTCTGGGGTTTGGGCTGGCGTATCAGGCCGATGCACAGACCACTACGGGTAAAGTTTCGGGTAGCATTACAGATGCTGCGGGTGAACCCTTACCAGGTGCCAACGTCGTTCTTGTAGGCACCAGAATGGGCGCCACAGCAGATGTCAATGGCGATTATTTCATTATTCAGGTTTTGCCTGGCGTGTACGAAGTTCAGGCATCGCTTGTGGGATATCACACGGTGAGTAAGACGGATGTGGTGGTCAGTGTTGACCGCACCTCGCCTGTGAATTTTTCGCTGACAGAATCGACCGTTGAATTGAGTGAGATTACGGTGGTGGCTGAGCGTCCGCCGGTCGAATTGGAAGTTTCTTACGCTCAGACGATTATGAAGGCAAGTGAAGTCCGCGAAGCACCCACGGGTCCCCGTTTGCGCGATGCGTTTGCCACACAGGTAGGCGTGGATAGCGATGACTGGGGTTTGACCATTCGCGGTGCCAGTGAAGAAGAGATGTTGTACACAATGGACGGTGTGGGTATGAAAGACAACCGCAATAACCGTCCGTATTCTTCTTTTAGCAAAACAAATCTGGCAGAAGTTCAGATTTTGACGGGTGGCTTTAGTGCTGAGTATGGCGATGCGCGCAGTGGCGTTGTCAATATTGTGACCCGCGAGCCTCGTCAATTTACAATCAGTGCAGATGCGCGTTACAATCCCGCTGGTCGCAAGCATTTTGGTCCCGATGTATATAGCTCGGACAATTGGTGGGATATTGGTCGTTTTGAGAGCGATGGTCCCACAGCAGACCGCAATGGCGATGGCGTACCTGATTTTAAGGGCTGGACGCAGGAGTTCAGTGATCGCGGCGGTCCGGCAGGCGAATGGACTGCGGGTATTTTCGATCTTCCGATAACAACTGTTGCCCAGGCAAAAGGGATATGGGCATGGCAGCACCGCAATTTTGAGTTGGAAGGAAACAATGGCTTTAATGCCAATGCTGCCGATCGCGAGGCCGATTATCTCTACGATGTGACGGTTGGCACGCCGGTGATCAAGGATAAATTGTCGGTGATGGTGACCAGCCAGCGCGAGCGCACGGCGTATGTGTACGATTTGTCCAAGACGTCGTATCGCGACAACATGGCGCAGGCCAAATTGACGTTTACACCAACGGCTACGACCAAGCTATCGCTGGGTTATTTGCGCGGTTGGGCAGATGGCACAAAAACGGGTGACTTTACGGGAACCTTTGTCAGATCGCAGGTGGAAGCCTCGCGCCGCTTTGACGATGTTCAGATGTTTGCGCCGGGGTCTCAAGCCAATCAAGAGACCATTGACCGCAATTATTATACTCTGAACTGGTCGCACACGCTTTCTCCAAAGACGTTTTACAATTTGACGGCGCGGTATGGTCGCACAGATTGGGAAGCCACCTGGCAGAAACCTCAAGCCGTGGGTATTCCCGCAGCAGCGGTTTATCCCGATGGTCGGGTTGAAGAGATTACCGAATCCGGTGCTGCCTCCGCACAAGCAGCAGGGGCTGTGATTCTGGATGAAGCGCCTGTGGGTTGGAACTATGCCAACCGCCGCGTTGATATTTTGGGTATTTACCGTTTGCGCGGCGGCGGTGGTGCCAGTCGTTCAGCGGACTGGTCTTATATCAAAGAGACGGATGTAACCTTTGATATTACCAGCCAGATGACACCACATCACCAGATCAAAGCCGGTATTCAGGCGCATACGTTTTTCTTGAGAGAGTTCCGAGGTTATGTCTCCACGTTGCCAGACCGCCCCGAAGGTTGGGAGAGCGACAATCCGGCAGATATCGTGGCGACGCAAACAGCCAACTTGCACAATTATTGGGTGAAGACGCCGTGGTATGGCGGTTTCTTTGTGCAAGACCGCATGGAATATCGCCAGATCGTGGTGAATGCGGGTCTGCGTTTGGATTTTCACCGTCCGGACAAGTGGTTTGACCTCGTGGGACAGCCACACAATGAATATCTGGGATCGAATGCCGAATTGTTGTATTCAAATCGACGCTCGGTTCGCGCGCCAACCAAATGGGAATGGAGTCCGCGGTTTGGCGTGTCTCATCCGACGACGGCGACTTCCAAGCTCTTTTTTAACTACGGTCACTTCTATCAGGTGCCGACGACAGTGGAACTCTACCGCGCGCAGTCCGGTGCGGGTGAGCCTTTGGAGAACTTTGGGAATCCCTGGGTAGAGATGCCACAGACCATTGCTTATGAACTCGGTTTTGAGAAGAGTTTTGAAGGTACATATCTGGCTTCGGGCACGGTGTATTTTAAGGACATTGACAAAGAACTCGAACCCAACACGAGTTATTATCCCGAAAATACGACCAGCAGACGTACGCGGTGGACAACGCAGGGTCGCATTAAAGATGTGCGCGGTTATGAGCTTGCGTTTAAGAAATCGCGCGGTCAGTTCTTTACGGGTTTCATTTCTTATGATTACCGCCAGGAGCGTAGCAAGCGGATTGGGTGGGAGAATATCTACGATCAGAACACGGTATCGACGCCTTCCCGATTGACTATTGAGGCCAGTGCTAATGCCGCCAATCCACAATTTAAGCCGCGTCCAATCTGGAAGTTGGGTTTGAACTTCCGAACGCCGCTGGACTACGGCGCCGAACAGCGCATGTTGAAAGGCGGTTGGGAAGCCAATTTGTTCTACCGCCGCCAGGGCGGTTGGTGGATGAATCACAATCCGACCAATGACGCTGCGCTGCAGAATGTGCTGAATGTGCAGTGGACAGATAGCAACATGGCAGATCTGCGGATTTCAAAAGCCTTTGATACCGCGGGCGCACCGCTGTTGTATTTGGAAATTCACAATATTTTCAATTTCAAGAACTTCAACAATCTGCGTGACTACGATGGCGAGGTCTGGGACTATCCAGGCACAAATGACGATGCCAACGCCGACGCGTATATGGAGCGACTTGGCTGGACTGTTGATGCCAGCGGCAAACTTCAGGAAGGTAGCCGTCCGGGTTCCGATGCCGATCTGGACAATTTCCCGGAAACGTACCGTCCGTACATCGTCTATCTGGACCGTCGAGACATCACATTTGGTTTGCGATTCTCGTTCTAATGTGTGTCCATTTTCGCCCTCTCCTGCAAGTGGGAGAGGGCGACAGATTTTTTACAGGAGTATAAACTTATGAAACGTTTTGTATTTGTGCTGATAGCGATACTGATGGCTGGCAGTGCTTATGCACAGAGTCACGAGGTCGGTACGCTGTGGAGCTCGGATCGTCTGATTTGGCCCGGCGGTCTCGAAACAGGCGATACAGATCCGGATATCGGCTATCGCATTGGGAATTCGGGTATGGCTGTGGTCGGGTTGTATTCGTCGTTTAATGTGCCCAGCTATTACGAAGGCGGGCAACATCTGGTGAATACCACGCAAAGCCCCTGGTGCAATGACCTGCTCGATGACCTCGCCGATTTTTCGTCTTCGAGGTTGGGGGGCACACAGACGCGACTGAACAGACCCAATCCGAAATTCTTCCGCATCAATCCGCCAACGTTGACTCAGGATGGCAAAGAGATATTGCGTACGAATTGGCGTTTGTTCCCCGAAGACGACGATGCCGTGCGGTCGGATTTAGGTGCTGATTTTATGATTAGTAGCACAATTGTAAACTCCGAGGGCTTGCGCATTGTGCGCGAGACGTATTCCTGGGCAAACCAGAATGCCGACGATATGATCTTTGAAGTTACGACGATTACATATCCGGAAAATCCGCATGTGGTTGATCTCAGAGCGGGCGAACGCGGCATTGCTGCAAGCCCGGAAACGGCGCAGAAAAATCCGTCTTATGACAATTTCCACATTGGGTTGAACTACTATTTGCAGCGCGGTGGTTCAGGTCCTGCCGGTGGCGCGCATATCACGATTAATCCCGAAGATGGGGGCCGCGCTTACGATGCTGGCTTGCTCGCTGGTGGTATATGGGATGAGGTGAATTACTGGGATGATGAAGAGAAGTTGCTCTACATCCACGATGGCGATGACAGCGATAAGCTGGGGTATCGCCCCGATGGCGATGACCGCGGCGAACCCGCGCCAGCAGTTGGCGATTTGCTCGATGGGGTGCGCGATGCCAATATCAGTTCGGGCGAGTTTATGGAATCGCACTACAAGGGACGCGTGTTTTTGCATGTGGATAAGACGCCGACCAATGATCCCAATGTGTTGGGCGAGAACTGGCTGGATGACAACTCCGATCCCGAAAATGCACAGCCGCGCCATGTGCGCTGGGTGCCGGGTGAAGTGTGGACGAGTACGCGCACAGCAGACCGCAAGACCGTGTATGATTTTTATGTGCAGCCGAACTCGGTCCGCCGCGACGACCGCATTGCGATTTCCGATCCCGACCAACCGGGGTATGTAACCACTGAGCAGATCTATCAGTGGGTCACGACCTTTGGTCCCTGGGATTTGAAGCCCGGTCAGAGCATTCACATTGTGTCGGCAGTAATTGTCGCTGGTCCGTCTGAAGCGGAAAACAAGCGCGTGGGCAAGGCCTGGGCAGATGGCACGATTGGTTTTGTGGAAAAAGAAGCTTTTCTCGACAGTGGTCTGGATTCGCTGAAGGCGACTGTGGCTGTTGCACGCGAGGCATGGGCAAATCGCACGGGGACGATGCCCCGATTGCCCGCTGCACCCAATTGGCCTGCCTCGGTGACGGTGACCTCTGGTCCCGATCTCAATGAGTTGAGCTGGGATGCGGTTTCTGGCGCGGCTCATTACAATGTGTATCGCTACGCGGGCCGCCACACGGAAGTTCCCGAACTGATTGGATCGCCAACAGGTACTACATTTAACGATGAGACGGCTCTTCGCGGTACGCGGTATTATTATTCCGTGACAGCCGTTGATGCCAATGGTCTGGAGAGCAGCCGATTTGCCACGCGCACCGAAGCAGAGGGCGTGAGTCCCTTCCGCGGTCCTGCCAGTGATATTACGCAGGTTCGCATTGTGCCCAATCCCTATCAGGTGCAGGGCGGGCAACTCGACGATGGGGGTTTTAACTATCAGGGACAGCCCAATAAGCTGCAGTTTGTGAATCTGCCGGGGCAGGCGGTTATCCACATTTTTACCATTACCGGTGATCTCGTGACGCGCATTGACCACACTTCTGGCTCTGGCGACGAGTCGTGGGATCTGATGACTTCGGATAATAACCAGTTCCTGGTGAGCGGAATTTACTTTGCTCACATCGAAGATACGGCAACTGGTGCCAAGCACATCGAGCGCTTTGTCGTGGTCAGGTAGAGAGCTTCCAGCAGTCAGCAGTTGTTAGAGCTGACTTGCTTTTGATCAAGGAGATAAGTTGTGAAATACACAAAACTGGCCCTCATGATGCTCGCGTTGTTTTTCGGGCTTCTGGCTACAACAACACAAGCGCAACTGCGTGTGCCAGATAAAATTTTGCCGGATAATCACGAGGAAAACAATCCCATATTTATCAAAGTTGCTCAGGCTGGCTTTGCATTTTTGAAGCTGCCGACCAATGCGCGTTCAGCAGCCCTTGCAGGTGCAGGTACAGGCATGATCGGTTCATCAGCCGGTGTGTTTACCAATCCCGCAACGCTGGCATTTTTCGATGGTCGCGAAGCATTTTTCACTTATGTTTCATGGATTGCGGATACCAAAAGTCAGGTCGCTGGTGCGGCGCTCAATATTCCAGGCCGCGGTACCTTTGGTTTGGGGTTTGTGACTTATGATGCCGGCAATTTCAATGGCACTGCCATTGATCCAAATCCCGCAGGTGCGGGTTTTACAGAGACGGGAACGTTTACTACGTCGAACTACGCGCTTTCTGCGGCTTATGGTATGAAGATCACCGATCGCTTTTCAGTGGGTGCCAATGTGAAGATTGCCAGTCAGAATTTGGGTACTGGTAGTGTGTTGATCGGTGGCAATCGCACGACTGTCGATAACTCAAAGACAGCATTTGCCGTGGATCTGGGCACGTATTTCAATACGGGCTTCCGCAATACGATTCTGGCGATGACGGTGCAAAATTACAGCTTTGAACAGACCTATCAGCGCGAGGCATTTGAGTTGCCGCGCAATATTCGTCTGGGAATGCTGGTGGATGTATTGTCACTGTCGGGTAGCATTCCGGTGCCCCACCATCTGAATCTGGCTTTTGATGTGACGAATCCCGTGGATTTTGACGAGCAGGTTCTGGTGGGAATCGAATACACATTCCAGGCTGCCGGTAGTCCGATTGGCTTTTCTGGTCGTGCGGGTTATAAGACCAATCACGATACGGAAAGCTATGCTTTTGGTGGTGGTCTGAAGTATTTGACGGAGACTGGCAGGGGTGTTAAGCTCGATTATGCCTTTAAGGCATTTGACAGCGATTTCTTTTCTTCTGTGCATGTGATTTCAGGGGCTGTTGATTTTTAACCTCTGACTTGAAGACTAACACCTCGAGGTAATATAATCGGCGGAAGGGTCTGGTATCCTTCCGCCGTTTTTTCATGGCTTGACAGGTATGAGGGGAAGGGGTATTGTATTTGCCTTTGCCGGGGTTCTTCAGGAGAGAGATGCATGTTGAATATTTTTTCAATCGCGCTTTGTCTCTTTTTGGCGGTTGCACCCGCTTATGGCGCAACGGTGTTGCTCGAGGATGGTACGGTGTTGAAGGGCGAGATTGTGTCTGAGTCTGAGACAGAGGTGGTGATCAAGACGGCGATGGGCGAACTTCGGGTGGAAAAGTCGCTGATTAAAATGATAGAGCAGCCTTCGCGCAATGTTACTGTGTTGCTCGTGGATGGTACGGTGTTGAAGGGTGAGATCGCGTCGGAATCAGAGTCAGAGGTGGTGCTTAAGACTTTGATCGGCGAGCTTCGGGTAGAGCGGGTACACATCAAAATTTTAGAGCGAGAAAGAGAAGCGGAGGAGGGAGAGGCGGGTCAACAGGTTGCCGAGGCAGAATTGCAGGCGAGTTTTGGCGAGTTTGAAGAGCAGGTGGCGGGTTTGATTTTGGCGGAGGTTGCCGACGCGGATACGGCGGCTTTTTACAAGGCATTGGATCGGAAGAACAAGGGGCTGTTTTTGGCGCGGTTCTGGCAGGCGCGCAATCCGCTGGTGCTGAAATATTATTATGATTACCACTTTGGACGCCGCTATGTGACGGTGTCAGATGCGTTTTTTGAGCGGGGAGACCTGATTCCGAAGAAGTATATTACGCGGGCGCAGGCTCCGGATGAGAAACTGGTGAAGGAGGCTGCCCGTATTTGCGACCGGATGATGATTTTACACCCAGATGATGCGGTGGCGATGTGCGCGCTGGGCTACCTTCGCCTGGAGCAGGATGAGGTAAAAGAAGCTGAAAAGCTGTTCTTAAAGGCGATTCAAAAAAAGAGAAGATTTGTGGAGGCGCGCAACGGGCGGGCGCTGGCTGCGTTGAAGATGCCGGGCCAGAAGTCGCGGGCACTGAGGTTGTTCCGCGAGACCTGCGCGATGGACAAAGCATATCCGGCGGCGCACTACAATCTGGGGATGTGCCATCTGGCTATGGTGGGGATGGATCGCGTGGATCTGGATTATTATTTTGGAAATGTGATAGAGCTTTTTCCGGATCACTATGACGCATATTTCAAGCTGGGTGTTTTTTACGAGTCGCTGCGCTATTACGACAAGGCGATGAAGGCGTATTCGCAGCAGATGGCGGTGAATCCCGGTCATCCTATTACGCCTGCGCGTCTGGCGCATGTGGCGATGCGGTTGAAGAGTGTGGGGGAGGAGACCTATGGTCTGGATGAGTTGAAAGAGATGGCACAGACAAAGCCGAAAGAGTATTTGCCGCTTTTGGCAGAGATGTATATTGAGCGAGAGGATTTTGCCCAGGCACAGGCGGCTTTTGAGCGTTATTTCCAGTTTTTGGATCCGACAGAACGGGAATACTATCAGGATTTGTCGCTGGTGGCTCCTGCCGAGGTGCTTTCCAAAATTCGGGTAGCTCTTGGGCGGTCGCTAACACAGCTTCGAGAAGTTTTCTGGCTGGAGCAGGATCCCACGCCGACGACACAGGTGAACGAGCGTCGCGTTGAGCATTATCGGCGGGTGCATTTTGCGCGTTCAAATTTTACCGAGGGCCTGGAAGAATGGCACGGCCGGGGATGGGACCGGCGGGGCGATGTGTACATTCGGCTGGGGCATCCGGATCATCAGAGTTGGTCGGATTATCTGGTGTTTGAGACGGATGAAAAAGTCGCAAAGGTGAAAAATCGCCTGAATATGATGGCCGCAAATGCCCTGGAGGAGGTTGCACCGAGCAAGCATGTACACGGGCAGTCGAGTTCGTCGTATGGATATGGGGTGGAGGCTGAGACAGCTGAGGTGCGGGGGATGCCGACTTTTCCGGTGCCGCGCAGGCGCAGTGTGATGCTCGATGGATCTGAACTGGGTTATAAGTGGGAGTCGTGGATTTATGCCGAGGTCGGCGGAGGGATCGAGATTACATTTCTGGATCCTACGGGTAGCGGGTTTTTCGATTTCGCGCCTATTCCGCCCAATTCGCCCAATCACGCGCTGTGGTCTCGGATGGCACCCGAGACGGTTGTGGCGCGGGTTGTGTCTCAATCGCCTTCGATTTATGTGCATGATTACGGGGGCGATCCTCTGGATCTTTATATGTACACGGCAAATTTCCGCGAATCTGAGCGAGAGACAGCTATGGAGGCGTATATGGGGGTGCCGATGGCCGCTTTGACGCCGTCGGGAAATTCACAGGTGATGCTGGATCGAGACGTGGTGGTCTATGATCGTTCGCTGAGGCCGGTTTTTCGGGATAGTGTGCGGATGGCTGAAGCTATCAGTGGGGAGGCGGGGAAGGGGACGCTGATGGTGGATCAGGTGCGTGCGGCACTGTCTCCTGGGCAGTATTTCCTGGCTACTCAGGTGCGCGATCCCATAAGCCGAAAAATTCAGGCGCATAAGACGTATGTCACAGTTCAATCTTTCCGCGGTGAGGCTCTGGCGCTGAGCGATCTGGAACTGGCGGGGCAGATTGTCGAGGTGGAAGAGCAGGTAGGGAAGTTCCAAAAGGGGGATTTGCGGGTGGTACCCCTGCCATCTAAGACTTTTGCGAAGGCGCAACCGGTTTATCTCTATTACGAGGTTTATAATTTGAGCCGAGATGCGTTTGGGCAAACGAGTTACCGCGTGGAGTACAGGCTTAAGGGGATACAGGGTACGGGCGTGATTCGGGGATTGGGCCGGCTGTTGGGCCAAACGCCACGGGCTGATGGGGTGCAGATTTCCTATGAGCATACGGGTACCGCGACATCAGAGCCGCTTTATATTGCGCTGGATGTGCCCGAGAATAGCAAAGAGCAGTTGGAGATCGAGGTGGTGGTGACGGATTTGAACAAATCGGATACACCCAGCGTGAGCAAGCAGGCGCAGTTTGTGCTGGGTGACTGAGGGGTTAATAGATGCGTTTGATGATGTGATATCCCGCCGGAGTTCTAACTGGTCCGCCGACCTTACCGGGTTCGATTTTTTTTACGGCCTGTTCAAATTTCGGCAAGAGCGTGCCGGGGAGGAATGCGCCGAGGTCGCCTCCTTGTCGCCCCGATGCAGTGTCGGTAGAATAGAGCCGTGCCAAAGCGCTAAATTCGGCACCTGAGTCGAGTTGTTCGAGCAGTTTGTGGGCGTCGGCTTCGGTTTTGACGAGGATGTGTTGGGCGCGCATTTCTCCGGCTTCGCGCGCTTTCAGGCGCGTTTCGGTTTCTCGGAGGTTTTCCCGGGCGAGTGCGTGATCGGGCTGGAGGCGGATGGCGGTTTGAAAGTGCTGGATGGCGTTTTCATACTGGCCCAATTCGAGGTACGCACTGCCCATGTTATTGTATGCGTCGGCAAAATTGGGTTTGTAGCGGATGGCTTTTTCGTATTTTGGGATGGCGTCTCGGTACCGACCTTCGTAAGTGTAGAGCAGGCCGAGGTTGTGGTACACATCGGCGTAGTCGGGTTTGAGCTTGAGGGCCTGCTGGTAGCAGGCTTCGGCTTCTGTGCGATTGCCAGCCATGGTGTGGGCGGCGCCCAGGTTGTTGTGGATTTCGTGGTTTTTGGGATCGTATTGCAGGGCGCCCTGATACGCGGCTATGGCGCTGTCGATTTGACTATGCGCGACATAGGCGACGCCGAGGTTGAAGAGGGCTTCGGCAAAGTCGGGTTTGACGGCTATGGCTTTTTGATATTGCGCAATGGCATTGGCATACTGGCCTTTTTCAACGTAGAGATAACCGAGGTTGTTGAGGGCGTCAATCGCATCGGGACGAAGCGCGAGGATGGCTTTGTATTCTTCGATTGCGAGGTCGATTTTGCCTTCGTGCCGATATTTTTCGGCCTGTTCAAAGTGGATGCGGACCTGGCGTTCAGTGCAGCCCAGGAGCAATATAGCTGAGAAAATAAAAAAATAGGTACGTGGGATCATAAGTTAAAGGATACCGATCTCGCGCAAGACGCGCAATGTGTTGGGTATGGGCTGTCTCGGGCAGAAAAATAGCGTATTTTCGTTTTTTGGACAACTATTTATGAAACTCCATTTTTTGGGCGGTGCCGACGAGGTCGGTGCTTCCTGCACATTGATTGAGATTGAAGGGCGACGCGTTCTGGTGGATGCTGGTATTCGAATGGGTGCTGCACAGGGGTCGCAGTTGCCCAATTTTTCGGTGTTGGACGATGTGGGGCTACCCGATGAGGTGCTGATTACACACGCGCATACCGATCATACGGGTGCGTTGCCGGTGCTGGTGAATAGTTTGCCAGCGGGTGTGAAGGTGTATTGTACGCCTGCAACACAGGCGATTACACGGGTGTTGTTGTCAGATGCCGTGAAATTGATGGCGCAAGACCGGGATGGCGAGTTGCCGCTTTATCCACCGGAGGCGGCCGATGCGGCATTGGGGCGTATGGTGGATGTGCCGTGGCTTGCAACGGTGCCGATTTGCGATGGTGCGTTGACCGCGACGTGGATTCCCGCAGGGCATATTCTGGGTGCGGCATTGATTTATATTGAGGGTGAGAGTGAAAGTGTTTTGATGACGGGCGATGTGTCGGTTGCCAATCAGTTGACTATTCCGGGCATGGTTGTGCCGCAGTGCCGACCCGATGTTATGGTGATGGAATCGACGTATGGCAATCGCCAGCATGCAGACCGCGCCCAGCAAGAGGCCGCGCTTGCATTGCGCGTGGCCGAGGTGATTGAAGCGGGTGGCAAGGTGCTGGTTCCGGCTTTTGCCGTGGGGCGTTCTCAGGAGGTTATTCTGATTTTGGCACGGGCTATGCGGCGCAAGCAGATTCCCGAGTTTCCCGTGTTTGTCGATGGGATGGTGCGGGCGGTGAATGCGGTGTATTCGGCGTTTGGGGATGATCTTGCGCCATCGATGCGGCGCCGGGCAGAGCGCGATGAGGATATTTTTTATTCGGATACTGTGGGGGCGGTGTCGTCACCGGCTGATCGCCGTCGGGTTTTGTCGGGGCCGCCGTGTTGTATTGTGGCGTCTTCGGGGATGTTGATCGGGGGTGCGTCGAGTTATTATGCCGAGCGTTTGGCTGGTGATGCGGCGAATTTGATTGCTATAACGGGGTATCAGGATGAAGAGTCTCCCGGGCGTGCGCTGTTGGATCTGATGCAGGCGAAGGATCCCGAGGCGCGCGTGTTGATGCTGAATGGTCAGCGTGTGCGCGTATCGTGTCAGGTGGAACCGTATTCGCTTTCGGCGCATGCTGATGGGGGTGAATTGACGGGGTTGGTTCAGAGGTTGAAACCGCGTACCTGTTTTCTCGTTCACGGCGATGCAGAGGCGCGCGGCGCATTGTCTTCGATGGTGGATGTTTATTTGCCAGAGGGCGTGCAGTTGCCGGAAAATGGCGGTGCGTATTCCGTGGAGGCAATGCGGGTGATGCGGCAACGCGGCTATGGTCGGCGCGTTTCACGGGCAGGTGTTGCAGGAGGAAGACCGCTGAGCGATGATACGCTTTCCGAGGTACACAATTATGTGTTGGAAACGGGTGCGAAAGGGCCGTTCCGCGCACAGGAATTGGCGGAGATGTGGTTCGGTACGGAGATGACGACGCCGTCAGAGGTGGAGGCTTTTCGGCTGTTGTTGGCGGATTCGAGGGAATTTTTTGAGCCGGATTATCGGCGCGCGTTTTTGTTCCATTCCAAAGAGGTGTCAGAAGCCGCCGGGCCGATGGAGATGAATGAGGCCCGTGCGCATATTATGTCGGTTTTTCCGCCCGAGGCGGGGTTGTTTAAGTGTAGCGCGTATGTAAATGAGGGTGTGTATGAACTGGCTTTTTATTTTCCCGATGTGGTTCGAGAGCAGTATGGGGAGATGCTTGCCAAATTAGAGGATGAAACGGGGTGGTCGCTCAGGTTGCGGGAGACGCCGCATCAGGGGCGACTTTTTGAAGAGGCGCAGGATGCCGTGCCTACAGGTGCAAGGGTTTTGAAGGCGCCTGCGCTGCATCTGGATCAAAAGGCGGTGGTGTTAGCTGTTGATATCTCAAAGGATGGGGCGGATGATTGGGAGCGGGTGAGCGATGAGGCGACGGCGGGTTTTAAGGCAAAGACGGGTTTTGTTTTGATACTGGATTGGCCGGGGGGTGTAAAGACAGAAGTCGCAATGCCGAGGAAGAGAGCAGATGCATGGGAGATTAATAAAGCATATAGCGAGATCCGAAAGGCGTTTGGGGATCAACGCCACGCGCCGTCAAAGATGGGTCTGAAGAGCGGTTTGTATATTGAGGTGGCTTTTATTTCCTCTCAGGTGGGCGAACGCTATCGGGAGGTGTTAGACGTGGTGGGCGAGAGGATCGGGTGGGAGATTCGGGTGCGTCCGTCTGCCAATCAAGATGAGATTGCCCGAGAAGCGCGGGCAATTACGCCAGAAGCGTGTGTGGTGCGCGGTGCGGCGAAAATTTATCTGAATGAAAATCGCGTGGTGATGCCGGTGGCGATGGTGCCAGAGGATGCAGGTACACGCGCGACAGCGTTTGAAGAGAGTACGGGTTTTACAATTGAGTGGGAAGAGGGGTAGGTGGCCTCCCACGTCTTGTATTTTACCTTACTATCGGTGTTTATCAGTGTTCATCTGTGGTTGCATTTTACGTTTTTCAGGAGAAATAATATGAGTGATTTTCCAAGTCCGTTTGCAAGTCCGATGTTAGGGGTGCGTGTCGTGGAAGGCGCGCCAGCACTTTCGCGGCCGAGCAAAGAAGAGGTTGAGGCGTTTCCGGCAGAGGCAGTGAAATTGCTGGATCAGCGAGGGTCGGCACAGCGTGCCGCTGTGGATCGGTACGCGCTCGATTGGGTAAAGGGACGACATTTTGTGATTATTGGTGGGACGGGGTTGGGCATTGGCTGTTCGGTGGCAGCGGCTTTGCTCGATCTGGTTGCCGAAAGTGGAAGTCTGACGGTGGTGGCACGCGATTTGTCGAGGTCGCTGGGATATGCGACGGGCGAAGAGATGCAGATGCGCGCAGATGCGGCGGGTTTTGGCGATCGGTTTCACTGGATTAATGATGGGTATGCGTTGGAGGGAAGGGCGTTGGATAAAATTGTAGATGCGCTCAAGGTAGCCGGTGCGGAGGATGTGATTTATATCAATTCTATGGCGGCAGCGAGTTCGGGGATGTTGCCGGGCTATCCACCGACATTTGTGAAGGATGTGGATGCAGAGGGTTTGTTCCAGTGGCAGTTGACCCCGTTGAGTGAACGGGCTGTTGAGGCGACCAAATTTTTGATGGGCGATATGGCTGTGCAGTTTACAGATGCGCTGATGGATTCGGGAGTTTCTGTGGCTGTGACGGCTTTTTGCGATTGGCGCGGTAGTTTGGACAAGCCGAGCCGCGATCCAGATGCGGTGGAATACGGGCGCAATGGCGCGTATTCGACGAGTTTGTATTTGCCGAAGGACGCGCTTCACGCGGCGACTTCGGCGGCTTATGGTACAGACCGGAAGGTGATAGATGTGTTTTTCCCGGTGATGCGGACGCGCGCTTTGCCGTTTATTCCGGGCGGTACGACGATGTCTTATGTGTATGACAAGTTGATGGAGAGGGCGGGTATCCGGCGCGTGGATGTGCCGGAGTTGGGTTTGGGGATGATAGATGTTATTGGCAAGACGCTGGCGTCCGATGATTTTAATCCCTTTCCGCGATTGGACGCGCATGAGATGCCGCTGGATCTGTGGTTTTACGAGGTGGTCAAGCAGTTGAATGAAGATGAAAATAGTCCGTTTTATTATAAGAGGTGGTTTTAGGGGTATGACAAGCCGCTAAATAGCGGAGGTTGCCATGAGGTGCTTTTGGTGTATTCTGCTTGCGTTTTGCATTCTGAGTTGTGGCGGTAATAGTGCAGGACCTGAGCCAGAGCCAGAACCAATAACGGAACCAGAACAAAAGCCAGAACTAAAATCAGAGTCTGAATATAAAGAACTGAATTATGAGAACCTCGCTGGTGGTTGGTACTATAAAATGCATCCATCTTGGTCTTATACGTTCGGCACTCGTGCTGATAATTCGGTTCGCGAAGTGGACTTTTTTTTGAATGAGAGTTTCACTGGAAAATATTACGTCAGTGATCCGTACATTATTATGAGAGGCACAGAAACAGTAGGGGTAATAAGCCGAGCTTCCTTTGATGATGTTCGTTGTTTCGTGGCGACAATAACTGTAACCAAAACTGATACGCTCATCTCACCCTACCCAGCGAGTATAGGAAGGGATACGCTTCGCGTACCCTATCCAGAGTGGATAACAGTAAAAACAAGAACTGAGATCGTCCTTACACTTACAGCTCTAAGTGAGAATTACAGAGATCTATTTAATTTACCAATTACAGAAGATACACTAATGTCAATGAATACAGAGAAATTCGAATCTCTTTTGGATTCTTTACAAAAAAACAATGTCACAGATCAATCCCACCTTTTAGGACGTACTTTTCAGTTTAGAGATACCCCGTTTAGACAGTGATGGCCATAACCCTTTTTAAGAAAGGATTACCCAAACGTTATAGTATTCATGTCAATGGCCCGTGGTGTATTACGTTCGAATGGCAAGATGGTGATGCACTCAGGGTCGATCTTGAGCAATATCATTGAGGTAATAAAATGGCTGAATATTCCGTCAAACGTCCGTTGAAGCGCGCGCCTGTTCATCCGGGTGAGATTCTGCGCGAAGATGTATTGCCGTCGCTTGAGTTATCGGTTAGTGAAGCTGCTCGACGACTCGGTGTTTCGCGTCAACAATTGCATCGCGTTCTGGCCTGCACGCATCCGATTACGATAGAAATGGCACTTAGAATAGGAAAACTCGTCGGCAACGGTCCCGGACTCTGGTTGCGCCTGCAACAGGCTTGTGATTTGTGGCGTGTAGAGCAATCTTTGAAAGACGAACTTGCAGAAATAAGCCCTGCGAATTTGACGCACTCCCAGGGCTAAAGCATTACTACGTGGTTTGGTCAATGAGTTGAAAACTGTGTGACAAGCCGTTAAATATCGGAGGTTGCCATGAGGTGCTTTTGGTGTATTCTGCTTGCGTTTTGCATTCTGAGTTGTGGCGGTAATAGTGCAGGACCTGAGCCTGAGCCAGAACCGATAACAGAACCAGAACCGATAACAGAACCAGAACAAAAGCCAGAACCTCAATATAAAGAACTGAGTTACGAGAACCTCGCTGGTGGTTTTTGGCCAAGAGAGTCAAGTTTAGTATATGCCTTCGGTACCCGTGCGGATAGTTCTTTTCACTATAACGAGTGGAATTATGCATTCTTTAGATTTTATGAGCAGTTCTCTGGAAAATATTTCCTCAATGATCCGTACATTGGCATCAGAGGCACATTCAGTATCGGACGTATGAAAGAGAATCCCGAAGACCGGTATTATTTGTACTTCGCGAGACTCACTGATAGTATCCGCGTGAGTGGGAGTATGTCTGATACTATCAGTGTCCTCACACTTCGCAGTGTGCCTGAGACCTATCTTCGTGGGATACTTAATTTATCCGATGTAATAGGTCTTACACCAGTTGTAATGTCAATGAGTGGAGAGAAATTTTCATCTCTTTTGGATTCTCTGAAAGCCAATACTAACATAGGACGAATCATCCAAACTAATAATCATTTTGTGTGGATAAGATACGGGCCATAGCATAAATTTTGCTCTTGCGTTTCAATCGTTGCTTTATCAGTTTACGATACGGATGTAAGCACGAACGCCGTCGGCAAATAGCTGATGGCGTTTTTTATGTCAGCGACGCGAAAAGTGTTAATAGTGGTTGACAGTGTGATAGAGTCTGTTGCATTTTGGTCAATGATTACAAGTTTCAAGTATAAAGGGCTTGTCGAACCGATACAGGAGAAGAAACATGCAATCTATTTATGTAAAAGTCCCTGAAGATATTATACAAAATATCGTGCAACAGATGTACGATGATGGATATGTTTACGATAGTAAAAATGATTCTCAGTTTTTAAGTGACAGAGATCCTTTAATTGTAAAAATGTTGGATGGAGAATATAGAGAAGTAACTGTTGCACATTTACAAGAGGTTTTGGATGGATTGATCGAAATTCAATTGGCTCAGTCATTTAGAGAGTATCAAGAACAAAATGTGACATTGCCCATGTGGATGTACAGGAGATTTTTTCGAAAGAACATGTTTGGAGTGGGTTGGGGGTTATTTATGATGGCGATGGGTATTGCAATAGGTTATTTATTTTCTCTGGATATACCGTAAACAGAGTGAAGAGGAGAGAGAATTTATGTCTTACGAAATGCCACCCGAAGAACTCGCCGCGATTGTTGATGCGCCTTTGACACCTTCGTTTAGCATTGATCCGACAAGGACAGTGTTGCTGTTGATGCACCGTCCGGGCGCACCGCCTATTGCAGAGGTGTCGCGGTCCGAGTTGCGCCTGGCGGGTTTGCGCCTGGATCCGGATGTGAACGGGCAAAGTCGCGTGGGGTTTTACAATGGGTTGACGCTGAAGTGGGTTGCCGATGGTCGTGAAATACCTGTGACAGGGTTGCCGAAGGATGCGAGAATTGGGCGGGCTTATTGGGCGCCCGATGGGCGGCGCTTTGCTTTTTCGGTGACGGGTGACAATGGGATTGATCTGTGGGTCGGCAATTCGGAGACGGGCAGGGTGCGTCCGGTTGGCGATGTGAAGTTGAATAAGGTGTTTGGCGGGGCAATCGCCTGGTTGCCAGACAGTTCGGGGTTGTTGGTGCGCGCGGTGTGTGATGGTCGGGGCGATCCGCCCGAGGCTTCGCCTGTGCCCAGAGGTCCGGTGATTCAGGAAAGTGTGGGCGAACGGGCAGCACCATCGCGCACGTATCAAGATTTGTTGAAGAATGCACACGATGAGTTGCTATTTGAATATTATGCCACGTCACAGGTTGCACTTGTGCGCCTGAATGGGGATGTGAAGCATCTGGGTTCTCCCGGGTTGATCCTTCGCGCCGATCCGTCGCCAGATGGTCGCTATGTGCTGGTGTTGAGCATTCACCGACCGTTTTCGTATCTGGTGCCTTCGTATCGTTTTCCGATAAAGGTGGCGATCTGGGATCTGGACGGGCGCGAGGTGCGCGAACTCGTGGATTTGCCATTGGCCGAGTCTATTCCGATTGCTTATGATGCCGTGCCCGAAGGTGCGCGTTCGTTTGGCTGGCGATCAGACGCGCCTGCGACTGTGACGTGGGCTGTGGCACAGGATGGCGGCGATCCCGAGGTGGATGTGGCGGTGCGCGATATTGTATATGCGCTCGACGCGCCTTATGAAGGTGATGGGCGCGCGCTCATGTCGCTGGCGATGCGCTATGGTGGGTGTTCGTGGGGGACGGGTGATCTCGCGTTGGTTTCAGAACGCTGGTGGAAGACGCGGCGCGTGCGTACCTGGCGCATTCGCCCGGATGATTCGGATTTTGAACCGCAGGTGTTGTTTGATCGGTCGTGGGAAGATCGCTATGGCGCGCCCGGCGCGCCCGTGTTTACGCGGTTGCCCAATGGGCGGTCTGTGTTGCTGACCGATGCGTCGCAGCGTCATCTGTTTTTTGCAGGCGATGGTGCGTCGCCCAAAGGTGATCGCCCGTTTTTGGATCGCTATGATCTGGAGACGGGTAAAGCGGAACGTCTCATGCATTCTCAGGCACCGTTTTACGAGCGGCCAACGACGATGATCGATGCCAATACGGTGTTGATGAGCCGGGAGAGCGTTGATGAGCCGACCAATTATTATGTGCGGGATTTGAAGCGCGATGACCTGCGGCAGCTCACGCATTTTGTTCATCCGATGCCGCAGTTGAAGGCGGTGGAGAAGTCGCTGATTCAGTACCAGCGCAAAGATGGGGTGCAGTTGAATGGGACGTTGTATTTGCCGCCCGGATATAATAGAGACGATGGTCCGCTACCAGTGCTGATGTGGGCTTATCCCCGCGAATTTAAGAGCGCAGATGCCGCGGGACAGGTGAAGGATTCTCCTTTTCGCTTTGTGCGTATCAGTTCGCACGGTGCAATGCCTTTTTTGGCGCGTGGTTATGCTGTGCTGGATGGTCCGGCGATGCCGATTGTGGGCGAGGGAGATCGCGAGGCAAATGATACTTATATCGAGCAACTCGCCGATAGTGCAAGGGCCGCGGTTGATGAGTTGGTGCGTCTGGGCGTGGCGGATCCGGAAAAAGTGGCGGTGGGGGGACACTCCTACGGCGGGTTTATGACGGCGAATTTGCTGGCACATACCGATTTGTTTTGCTGTGGTATTGCGCGCAGTGGCGCGTATAACCGCACGTTGACGCCTTTTGGTTTTCAGGCGGAAGAGCGCACGTTCTGGCAGGCAGCAGATATTTATGCGGCGATGTCTCCGTTTAATCATGTGCCCCAAATTAGTGCGCCTTTGCTGCTTATTCACGGTGAGGCGGATAATAATTCGGGTACGTTTCCCATGCAGAGCGAGCGATTTTACAATGCGCTCAAGGGACACGGTGCGATCTGTCGATTGGTGATGCTGCCGCACGAGAGCCACGGATATCGGGCGCGAGAGTCGGTTATGCACGTTCTGTGGGAGATGTCGGAGTGGTTGGATAAGTACGCGAAAAGGGAATAAAAATTCAATTTTTTGAATTTTTATTCTTGACTTGGGCGAGTTTTCACGTATTTTCATAGTCCTATGAGCGCGAAACAAGAACGCCAGCAAAAAATTTTAGAGCTGATTGCACATCAGCCCATTGCTCGGCAAGAGGAACTCAGCACCGCGTTGATGGATGTTGGGATTTCGACTACGCAATCAACTCTGTCAAAAGATATTAAGGAGTTGGGCGTGGTTAAAGTGCCCGATGGCGAAGGGGGATTTCGCTATCAGGTTCCCGGTGCGTTTATCGGAACAGATCGGCTGGTATTACAGGGCGAAAATTTGCTTCGGCGCGAGTTGCAGGATTTTGTCGTGGGTGTGGATGGGGTTGATCTTATGCTGGTTGTAAAGACGATAACGGGGCACGCGCAGGGGGTTTGTGAGTCCATCGATCAGATGTCGTGGCCCGAAGTCGTGGGTACTCTTGCGGGCGAGAATACGATTTTTATTTTGTGTCGTTCCCCTGAAGCGCGGATGAGTCTCGAGCGCGATATTCAGGGACAAATTGGGAATACAGGAAGGACCTGACGGTGATCAAAATAGGCATTTACGGCGATACGGGGATGGTGGGGCAGGAACTCCAAAAGGTGTTGAAACACCACGGTCGGGCAACGATCGCGTTTCGACAAAATTCGAGGCGTCGGGATGGCAATTTGGCCGATTGCGATGTGGTGTTTTTGGCGACGAAGGATCCCGAGTCGATGAAGTTTGCGCCCGAGGCACTGGCCGCAGGTGCGAAGGTGATCGATATGAGCGGCGCTTTTCGGTTGCCGAGAGAGGCGTTTGAAAGAGGTTATGGTCTGGTGCATACGGCGCCTGAATTGCTCAAAGAAGCGGTTTATGGCATGCCCGCTTTGTTTGCCAAAGAGATTGCTATGGCGCGTCTGGTGGGCAATCCGGGATGTTATCCCACGAGTGTTATTTTGGCTTTGTACCCCCTTAAATCACTCGTGCAGGGGGAAGCGACGATTGTGGCGACTTCGGGCAATTCGGGTGCGCGAGCCGAGGTGGAGGATGTATCTAATGAGGTTGCGTATAGCTATGGCAAGCGACACAAACACGTGCCCGAAATGGTTTTGTATTCGGGCTTTGAAGTGAATTTTACGCCTATTGTATTGCGGTCGGTATTTGCGGGTATTAATGCAAATATTCGAGTTGAATTGGCTGATGAGTTGAAGGTGCTGGCAAATGAAGATGCCGCTACGCAGTTGCGCGAGGCGATTTCAGGTGCGTATGGTTCTGACGATCTGGTGCAGGTGGTTGAAGATTCCGACGCGCATTGGTGGGGTACGCGCGATGTGGTGGATACGCATAAACTGATTATCAAGTTGGGCGTTGATGATGGCTTTGCTTATATCAATGCCCTGGAAGACAATTTGCAAAAAGGCGCAGCTACCCAGGCTGTAGAAAATATGAATTTGATGCAGGCTCTGCCGCGTCTTTATGGGATTGAGAAGGGGTGAAGCCCGCGTGATTGATGTGATCCGAGATATAGAAGAAAGATGTTTAAACGCTTGCCCGCCAATGCAGCAAGTGCTCCACGATGGGTGGGTAATTCGATTGGCTAATGGATATACGCGACGGGCAAATTCGGTCAGTCCAATTTACCCGGGCCACGCCGATTCCGAAACAAAAATTGCGGTGTGCGAAGGACTATATCGCGCGCGTGGTTTGCGTCCTGTGTTTAAGATGACACCGTTAAATCAGCCGCCTCAACTTGATGCATTACTTGCTGTACGGGGTTACGCGCTCGAAGCGATGACGGTTGTAGCCTCCCTGGATCTCTATCAAGTTGTGCTTCCCGAGACCGGATCGGTCAAAGTGTGGACGCGACCAGAAAAGGCATGGTTTGATATTTATGTACAATTGAAAGATCTGTCGGATTATGAGATTGGTGCTTTTAAGAATATTCTCGACAATCTGGCTGTGCCCGCGCGATTCGTTTTGTTGATGGATGGTAATGCGCCAGTTGCAGGTGGCTTTGCCATTCACGAGGGTAAAATGGCGGGTTTGTTTGGTCTGGTGACTGATGTAGAGAAACGCAATCGCGGATTTGGTCGCTTGTTGATGTGGACGCTTTTGGAACGCGTTCGCAAGGCTGGCGCAAATATGGCTTATTTGCAAGTTGAAGAAGATAACTCACCCGCGCGTCATATATATGAATCTATCGGATTTTGCGAGGTTTATCGCTATTGGTATCGCACGTTGGAGAGTTAAATGGATTACAAGATTATTGAAAAAGCTGCGATTTTAATTGAGGCGTTTCCGTATATTCGCGAATTTCGCGACAAAATGATTGTGGTGAAATACGGCGGTAGCACACAGCCCGAAGAGGGTGGTTCCCCTACTATAATGGCCGATCTGGTGTTTATGGAGACCGTGGGTATGCGTCCCGTGGTCGTACACGGAGGCGGTAAGGATATTAGCAGGCGTCTGGAGGAGTCGGGTATCGAATCACAATGGGTCAATGGCTTGCGGATGACGGATAAGGCGTCGATGCAGGTGGTGGAAGATACGCTGTTTGGCGAGGTGAACCGGCGCATTGTCGATGGTCTGGAGATACTCGATGGACGCGCGCGCAGTATGTCGGCAAAAGACGCTGGCGTGATGTATGTGACAAAGCATTTTGCGACGGTAGAGGAGGAAGATGGGGAGACGAAGAGGGTCGATATCGGCTATGTTGGCGATGTCGCCCGAATTGATCCCGAACCCATTCGTCTGGCTTGTGAAGAGGGCATGATTCCCGTTATTTCGCCTATTGGCTTGGGACCAGAGGGCGAGAGTTATAATGTGAATGCCGATACGGCAGCTGGGGAGATTGCGCGGGCACTGCAAGCGGAGAAGCTGGTGTTTTTGACGGATGTGAATGGTATCCGAAGGTTTCCAGATGATCCGGATTCGCAGATTTCAACGCTGCATGTCAATGATGTGGAGGTGCTGATTGAGAGAGGTATTGCCAGCGGGGGGATGATTCCCAAGTTGCGCGCCTGTGAACGTTCTGTGAAGGGCGGTGTTCACAAGACGCATATTATTGATGGCAGTGTTCCGCACGCGCTTTTGCTGGAGATTTTTACCCGCGAGGGTATTGGTACGCAAATTGTTCAGTAGCCTTTAACCATAAGGATTTAGCATGACGACTCGAGAAATTATTGACTTAGAACAGCAGTACATTTTGCAGACCTATGGACGGCCCGAGTTTGTGCTGGAAAAGGGCGATGGGGTCCATATTGTGGATACGGATGGGAAGCATTATCTCGATTTTGTAAGTGGCCTGTCTGTCAATGCCCTGGGATATAATAATGCGATGATTCAAGAGGCTGCCAACGCGCAGTTGGGCAAGTTGATCCATGTTTCAAATTTGTATCATACGATTCCGGCACCTCAGCTGGCACAGTTGTTGTGCGAGCATTCGTTTGCCGATCGCGTGTTTTTTTGCAATAGCGGGACAGAGTCCATCGAGGCTGCGCTGAAGTTTGCGCGCAAGTGGGGGTACAAGAATTTTGAAGATGCGCCCAAGAATAAAATTATTGCGATGAATAATTCTTTTCACGGGCGAACCTATGGCGGGATTTCTGCAACGGGTCAGCCCAGATATCACCAGGGTTTTGGGCCGATGTTGCCGGGTATTGAGTTTGCCGATTTGAACGATTTGGAGTCGGTGGAGAAGATAGCAGATGGCCAGACGGTGGCTGTGTTGTTGGAGCCGCTACAGGCAGAAGGGGGCATTCATTCGGCAGATCCAGCATTTTTGGAAGGTGTGCGCGCTCTGTGCGATGAGATGAAGATGTTGTTGATTTTCGATGAGATTCAGTGCGGTTTGGGGCGGGCAGGTTCGCTGTTTTGCTATGAGCAGTATGGCGTGACGCCAGATATTATGACGCTTGCCAAACCCTTGGCTGGTGGGTTGCCGATTGGGGCGACGCTTGTGACTCAGGATGTGGCCGATGCCGTGGAGCCGGGGGATCACGCCGCGACTTTTGGAGCGCATCCCGTGTCGTGCGCGGTGGCGATTGAGGTGTTTAGGACGCTGTCTGATTCCGCATTTATTGCGGGTATCCAGGAGAAGAGTGCGTATTTGTTTGGGAAGCTAAATGCACTGAAAGATAAACACGCCGATAAGGTGACGGGAATTCGCGGCAGTGGGTTGATTGCGGGCGCGGTGCTGAAAGAGATACCAGCGGCGGATGCGATGAATGCGATTCGAGAAAATAACGATATTCTATTATGTGTCGCAGGGCCAGATGTGGTACGTTTTTTGCCGCCGCTGGTGATTGAGAAGGAACATATTGACGAGGCGGTGAATGCGCTGGATGAGTTTTTGACTGATTAACATTGAACCGTCTTTTCAATCACTTCCCCATCGCCGCGGTGGATAACGGCTTTCCATTCCCGGTCATCGTCCCGGACGTCTATGCCGCCCTGCCGCCAGTTGGTCTGAAAGTGCAGAGAAAAGGGCTCGTCATACGCGGTGTCGTAGAATTCGCCGTTCCGATAAAAATCGACATGGCTGATTGTTTCGGGATATAAGCTGGCGAGTCGAAGCCAGCGCTGGCCCTGATATGTCCAATGGGGTTCTAAGCCCTGGAGGTAGTACTGGTCATCAATCGGTTCCGTGTCGATTCCTATGCCTTCTGCCATGCGGTGTGCAAAAAAGGTGTCTTCTCCGGTGGTGATTCCCCAGTCGGCGGGTGGTTCCTGTTTGGTCATGTTGTTGTAATATCCCCACGAGGTTTGCGTTTTATAGGCGACCTGGAGTTGTCCTATGGCCTGGGAGTCTTCGTTGCACACGATGGGGCGGTTCAGGTTCCAGCTTTGCACTTCTCGTATCATGTTGTGATATCGCTGCCGCGTGCAGCCGTTTCCGTGTATGAGTATGACGTCGCTGGCTTCTGCGACTTCTCGATTATAATACCCACCGCCGCCACTGCACCCACAGGGCAAGCCGCCCGATTCTTTTCGCGCCAGGTCCAGTAGCATAGCCATTCCCTCGGGTTCTCGGATAATGGGATGATTCGCAAAGGATCCAATATTCATTTCGTTTGCGACTTCGATGATGACGTTGGGATATCCTTTCACAAAACGCGAGGCGGTTGTTACGGCGTTGCGGATGGCTTTTCCATCTTTTAACCAGCGGGTTTGCGAGCCGTAAAAGAAGCTGACAATGACGATCATGCCAACTGCATCTGCTCCCCGGATCAATTTGTCCATCCGCTCGGCGTAGTCGGCGTCGAGGTTCAGGCCGTCTGCACCAAAGGGATTGTTCTGGATGGTGTGGTTTTGAATTGTGAAACACGGGCCGCCGCCCTGGAATCCGGTTGTGAATGCGCGCAGTCCATAGCGGTACCACTCGGGTAGTGCAGCTATGAGGCGCTCGGTGTTGGCCATGGCATCCCATTCGCTGTGGCCCCACCGTGCAAAGCGGTCGGGGTCCATCGCGTCGTCAAAAATGCCCTGGATAAATCGGGCATTCATCAGCAGTCCCTGGGCGCCGGGTCTCGTTCCATCGATTTCTGAATATGTCACCTTCTCGTTTATCAGGAAATTTTCGCCTTCTATGGTCAGGTGTGTTTTTGCCATGTTTTCTCCTTAATGGTCATAGAGGTATTCGGTGTAGTCCCATTCGTAATCCCGAGAACTCCCCCATATGCTCTCCGCGTAGTACTTTTCCATAATTTCGTCGTGTTTGCGGGTGAGCCGATGCAGGTTTTCGGGGTGTCTCAAGGCGTCGTTGGTTTCTTTTTGCCAGGTCTCAAGGCGATTTTTTAATGCCTGCAATACGTCGCGGTATGCCGGGTTGTCGGATAGGTTATCAAATTCCCATGGGTCGTTTTGCAGGTCGTAGAGTTCGTATTCAGGCGGTTGTTCGTAGAGTTGGTATGCTGCCCGAATGCGTTTATCTGCGCTGGCAATTTCCTCTTGTGTTGCGCCGGATGTCCATTTTTGGTTTCTGTCCGAATATCCCAATGCGCTCGGGCTTGGGCGGTTCTGGAGGAGATTGGCGATGAGCTTGTATCGGTCGTTTCGGACGGAACGCTGTGGGAAATACGTGACGACGCCACCGCTTCCCCATTCGGCGTATAGATGGGTTCGCCAGTCACTTTTTTGCCCTTTTAATAGGGGGGCAAAGGATGCGCCTGCTACCGTGGGGCACGCGATTCCCAGGATGTCTGTCACGGTTGGCAAGATGTCGATTTGGGATACTAATTCGTCGCGCGTGTGACCTTCAAGGCCAATACCGGGGCATCGCACGATTAGCGGTATGCGCAGTCCGCCTTCATAGATGGATGTTTTTCCCCGGGAAAACTGGGCGCCGTGATCGGTTGTAAAAATTACGAGTGTATTTTCGGCTTTTCCGAGAGCGTTCAGTTGTTCTAAGACCAATCCTATGCCGGTGTCCAATCTGGACATGCAGTTGTAATAGTCTGCGGTTTCCTCTCTGAGGCGAGGGGTGTCAATACCGACAAATGGAAGTGTCTCGACGTCTTTGCCTTCCTGTGGGTGCTCGGGTACGCCGAATTGTTGGCGGTGGAATGGCAGGTGCGCGTCGGGAAAGCTGATTTGTAAAAAGAATGGCTCGTCGGATGGTTTCATAAATTCGCCCGCTACTTCGGCCATTTTGCGTACGTCGCGGTTGGCAAAGCTGATAAAATTTTTGGGGTTCCATCGCAGGTCGTAGGGAAAGGCGTCTTCGGGGTTGATGTGCAATTTGCCGATTAGCCCGGTTCTGTATCCTTCGTTTTTTAACAGGCGAGGCATGTTGGGAAATTCATCGTACAATGCGTATTTGTGGGTTGCCAATCCGAATTGACCATTCTGGTGCGGATATAATCCGGTTAGAATACTCGCCCGCCCGGGGCTGCATACGGCCTGCGTCGCATACATGTTCTCAAATCGCACGCCTTCAGAGGCGAGTTTGTCTATGTGCGGCGTTTGGGCATAAGGGTCGCCATAACAGCCGATATGCTGCCCATTGTCTTCTGAGATTATGAGCAGGATGTTGTACCTGGATGACATTTTGAACTCCTTTCTGAACTGAGAACCAAATTGACACAACTGTTGTGATGCCCTATCTTTTTTATCCTCATTTTCCGTTTACCTGTTGAGGAATAACCGATATGATCAAGGGTCTTGCCCCACAATTCGCCTTTTTATTGGGAAAGCGCACAACTCGGCAAAATCTCGGAACACTGTTCAAATTATTGCTGGCCGTTTTTGTGATTGTTACAATTTTTAGCGTTCTTTTTCATCTGATTATGCTCAGTGAGGGCCAGGAGTTTAGCTGGTTTACGGGTTTTTATTGGACGCTTACGGTTATGTCAACATTGGGTTTTGGGGATATTACCTTTCAGGGAGATTTGGGGCGTTTATTCTCCATGCTGGTTTTGCTGACTGGCATGGTTTTTTTGCTTATCGTTTTGCCGTTTACTTTTATTCAGTTTTTTTACGCGCCGTGGATTCAAGCCCAGTCTGAAGCCCGCGCGCCGCGTCAGTTGCCCCGCAGTACGCGAGATCATGTTCTTTTGACCAATTATGACCCCATTGCACACGCGCTTATCAACAAGCTGGATCGCTACCAATATTCCTACTATCTCATCACGCCAGATTTGGCGCATGCACAACAACTGTACGATCAGGGTATCAATGTTGTGGTCGGGGATTTGGACAATCCGGAAACGTACAAAAAAATGCAGATTGAACAAGCGGCGCTTGTTGCGACAACAGATACCGATCCGATTAATACCCATATTGCATTTACCGTGCGTGATCTCAATCCCACTGTGCCGATTATTGCCAAGGTGGATGATCCCGATTCCGTGGATATTCTCGAATTAGCGGGATGCGACCATGTGCTTCAACTCGAAAAAATGCTGGGCGCATCTCTTGCGCGACGCACCCAGAGCGGGGAGACCGCAGCGCATGTGATTGGTCAGTACGACGATTTGTTCATTGCCGAGACCACGGCGGCCCATACGCCCCTTGTGGGCAAAACGCTCGAGGAGATTGGATTGCGTAGAGAACTGGGCTTGACGGCGGTCGGTGTTTGGGAACGCGGTATTTTTCAATCGGCATTGCCCGATACCCGCATTGGTCCCCACACTGTGCTGGTTATGACGGGGACGCAGAGTCAATTGGATAGATTTAACGAGTTGTTCTGTATCTACAAAGTTTCAAATGCTCCTGTTGTGATTATTGGTGGTGGTGGTGTTGGCATGGAGGCTGCGCGCACGCTTGTGGAACAGGGTATCGACTATCGGATTGTGGAAAAAGATGCGATCCAGGCTCAGAAGCTCGATAATTGTATTGTGGGCAATGCTGCGGATTTTGAGGTTTTGAAAAGAGCCGAGATTATGAATGCGTTGACGGTTATTATTACGACGCACGACGATGATATCAATGTTTATCTCACGGTTTATTGCCGGCGATTGAATCCGGAAATCCAGATTATCAGCCGCGTTACGCAAGAGAGAAATATCGCAACACTGCACCGCGCGGGCGCGGATTTTGTTATGTCTTATGCGTCGATGGGCGCAGATGCGATTTTCAATTTTTTAAAACGCAGTGATACCCTGATGGTGGCAGAGAGCCTCAGCGTGTTTAGTGAGGATATCAGTGTGTTTAGAATGAAAATGCCTTCTTCTCTTGTTGGAAAAACGATTGCTAATTCAGCTATTCGCAGGAATACGGGATGCACGATTATCGCACTTAACGATAACCACGAAATGCAACTCAATCCCGATCCCAATGAACCTCTGCCAAGAGCAGCGGAGATTCTCCTTATTGGCAGTTCGGAAGGGGAAAAGCGATTTTTGGATCGGTATGTCCATACCTGAGCTTATTCTTCTGCCAGACTTCGATACTTCCCTCCATAATAGAGCAATGGGCTCCCCTCTCTCAGTTCTCCCGCCAGTATTTCTCCTACAAACATGTCGTGGTCTCCTGCTGGCAAGATGTTCACTATCTTGCAGTCGAGATATCCCAGTGTTCCTTCCAGGATCGGCGCGCCTGTTTCGCTTTCGCGCAATGCCAGATCGGAAAAGTCCTTTGGTCCCGGCATAGCAAATCGGTTGGACAGATGCTCTTGCTCTCGGGTGAGGATGTTGATTGCATAACACTGTCCGTCCGATAAGGCGCTGTGCATGGTGGCCGATTTATCGACCGATACCACGACGAGTGGTGGGTCCAGCGACAAAGACATGACGGCGTTGGCTGTCATGCCGGTTATGTCGCCGTTTTTGTATCGCGTGGTGACGACGGTGACACCCGTTGCAAACCGTCCCATTATATCTCGTTGCAGCCGTGAATCAAATGCCATAGATACTCCTTTTACAATTCCTGCAACCACTCCGTCGCTGGGGAATCTACCGATGCGTGATGCGCGGCGAGGTCAGCGGTCATGGTTGCGATCATTTCCCGGTGTTCGGGGGCGTCAAACAGGTTGTTGACCTGATCGGGATCATTCTGGCGATCAAAGAGGATGGCGTCGTGGTCCTTTACATAAGCCAGTTCGTAATTGGGGGTGAATACGCCGGCTCTGTTCGGGTCGTGGTGAATATAACAGATGTCGTCCCATTCGGTTTTTTCGCCGCGCAAGAGTGCGGATGCATCTCGCCCGTGTTCGCGACCACAGGGTTCAAATCCCATGAGGGTCAGGATGGTAGGCATAAAATCGACGGAGCCGACCAGGCGATCTATTCGCGTGCCAGCCGGGATTTTCTCGGGCCAGCGGATTAACATGGGTACGCGATACGCTGTTTCATAGAGTTGATTTTTGCCCATCAATCCGTGTTCGCCGAGGTATTCGCCGTGGTCAGATGTGAAGACCACAATTGTGTTGTCCAGGATGCCTTTTTCGCGGAGTGCATCGAGCATTTTGCCCACGCAGTCGTCTATGACTTTGACCATGCCGCAGTATTGGGCCATGTGTTTGCGCAGGATTTTATCTTCTGGAGCCTGTCTGTTGGCTACCCAACTTGGTTTATTTTCTTCGTTGCGCGTGTCGGGCAATGGCATGTCTGCGGGATTGTACATGGTGTCGTAGGGTGCGCGTACGGTAAATGGCGGATGGGGATCGGGTATGCTGAGCATGAAACAAAATGGGTTTTCTCGATCTCGCGTCAAAAATTCGTTGGTTTTTTCAGTTAGCCAGTCCGTTGGATAGGTTTTTTCGTCGCCCATGGTTCTGTAATTAAACACCGTGGGCTGCACATCGCCCATTTCGACGTCTTCGATTTTTTTCCAGTGTCCGCGATTGAACATGTATTGGGCGTCGTCAAAGCCCATTGTGCGTTCGGGGTGTACCCAGCCGGGGCGCGGGGGACCGTCCAGATGCCATTTGCCCGCGTATCCGGTGTCGTATCCGCGGTCTTTTAATGCCTGAGCAAATGTGATTTCGTCGCGGTTGAGGGGGATGTTGTTGCGATATGCGCCGTGTACATGTTCGTAGCGTCCGGTGAGGAATACGCCTCGGGATGGGGTGCATACGGCGACGTTGACCATGAAGTTGGTCAAGATGGCGCCTTCGTTTGCGAGGGCGTCAATGTGGGGCGTTTCGACGAGTGTTCCGCCATACGCACTCAATGTCCAGCAGCTTTGTTCGTCGGTGTGTATGACGAGGAGATTTGGAGAATCTGCCATTTATTGCTCCTTTCAGCGGAACGGTGTACAACTGGTCGCTTCTCAGACCAGTTCATCTACGAATCAATGAAACAGGTAATGTACCTGAAAGCCGTCATTGCGGCAGGGTTTTAGCCGCAATCCAGAGGTTTTGGGTGGTGGGGCGGGGGTCGTCTATTCGTCTATTCGTCTATTCGTCTATTCGCGTAACCATGGATCGCCGGTTTTTTCCAGCCAGGTGTTCATTTCTTTTTCAAGTTCTGCTTCAAGGTCGGGATGATCGCCAGCGATGTTTTGTAGCTGATAGGGGTCTGCGATATTGTCGTGGAGGACTGTTTCTTCGCCTTCGCCTGTTCGCGTGACGACATAGGTGTGTCGGTGTGTACGCACGCCGCGCGATCCGCCAGCGGGGTTGTCGGGCATTACGTTGAGGTAGAGTGCAGATGTTGGGCGTGTGCCTTCTTTGCCCATGAGGATATCGGAGTAATCCGTTCCCTGGACGCTGTCGGGGACCTGTCCCACGCCCATGAGGTTGAGCAATGTGGGCATCAAGTCGGGTGTGCCGATTAACAGGTTATCTATGCCGGGTGTGATTTTTCCGGGCCAGCGGATGATAAATGGTACGGTGAAGGATTCTTCGTAGTGTACGGTTTTGCCGATGCGGCCATGGCTACCCATCATTTCACCGTGGTCAGAGGTGAAGACGACGATGGTGTTTTCTTCCAGGCCCTCTGTTTTCAGACAGTCCAGTATGCGTCCAAAGTTTTCATCGACGCCGGTTACCATGGCGAAGTAGTGTTTCGCGTTTTCGCGGGCGCTGTCGCCGCTTGTGTCTGCGGGGACATTGGGGCGTATTAAGAGGTCTTCGTGGGTGGCATCGCCGTATTGGGCGACGTATTTTTCCGGTACTTGTTTGAATGGCATGTGCGGCGGGTTGTGGGATATGACGAGTGAGAATGGTTTTTTGGGATCTCTGTATTTGCCACCTTCGTTGCGGATGTAGTTTATTGCGATGTCAGTTTCGTGCTTGGGAGACCATTCCTTCGGGTCGATGCGTTTGTCTATGGGATCATCGCCGGTCCAATAATGGGGGTTGAAGTGCCAATCGCAACAGCCGTAGGAATACCAGAAGTCATAGCCGTGTCTGCGCGGTCCCGGTGGGGTATATGAGTCCCAGATGATGCCATTTCCTCTCGGTCCTTCTGTGTATTGATACTGTTCGTTGGGGGGATCGAGGTGTAGTTTGCCCAGGTACGCCTGGTTGTAGCCAGCGTCGTGCAAGACGTCTGAGAAGCACCGTGCGTTTTCCCGGAGGTAGTTTTCGTATTGTACTGTGGTGGAGTTGACGTTACTGAGTACGCCATTGGCGTGGGGATATTGTCCGGTGAAGAGCATTGCCCGATATGGGCTGCATACGGGTCTGGTGCTTACGGCGTCGGTTAATACGAGGCTTTCAGACGCAAATCGATCTATGTTGGGCGTTATTACGGGGTCTTCGTTCATGAATCCCATGGCTTGTTTGCGATATTCATCGGGGAATACAAATACGAGGTTGGGGCGTTCAGGCATTTTTGTCTCCAGTTTAAATTCGCGGAGAATGGGTACTGCATAAATTGGGTCAATAGTCGCTGATGTCAAGAACTATACATTGGGGGGTGCTCTGTACTTCTTTATTTGATTCCTATAACCCGATCATAAATCGCCTCTAATTTTTCACCCTGTTTTTCCAGATTGTGCTGCTTTTCGACGTGAGCGCGGCCAGCGCGGCCAAATTGTTCGGGGGAACTGAGGAGGGTGTCTAGGCCCGCGGCGAGGCCCGCGATGTCTCGTTCGGGATATAATAGGCCACAGGTTTTGTCGATTACGACTTCGGGGATGTCGGCGTGTAGGGACGATACGATGGGGACGCCCATTGCCATGGCCTCGATGAGTGCGACGGGGGCGCCGCCTTCGGTGTCGCCATCTGTTGCTGTGACGCTGGGATATAAAAGGATTGTTGCGCGTTTTAGTTCTTCAAGTGCTGTGGGATGGGGGAGCAGGCCGAGCATTTTGACGCGGTTTTCAAGGTGTAGATTTCGTATTTCGGCTTGTAGTTGCGGGCGCAAGGGTCCGTCGCCGATCATCCGCAGTTGGGCATCTGGATATTTTTTTGCTATTTTTGAAAATGCCCGGATTGCGTATTTCAATCCCTTTTTTTCTCGAAATACGCTGTATGTCAATACGATGGGGTGTTCGGGTGTGGGGTCTGTTCTGAAGGGTATTTTGTCGAGATCTACGCCCAGGTGTTGTACGATTACCCGGTTGGCAGGACATCCCAGTGCGATGAGTTGTTCGCCCATGAAAGGTCCTTCGACCAGGAAGAGATCGCCTTCGGCAAAGAGCCGTTTGTATCGTTTTGACCATTTTTTTTGACGGGGTAGTGCCGATACGTCCAGGCCGTAGAAGGTGGTAATCAGGGGGATACCTGTGCGCTGTTTTGCGGAGAGACACCGGTATCCTTCCTGCCCAAAGTGCGCGTGGATGAGCGCGGCGTTGTGTTCGCAAAGCCAGTTTTCATAGCCAGCGTACGTGCCGCGCATTTTGCGTATGAGGCGCAGGACTGTTCTGCGGATGGGCGAGATGTCTTCGGCTGATAGAACGGGGTCTATAGGAAAGCGATCCAGGTTCTGGCGCGTTTGTGTGAGGACGATGGGGCGATACCGTTTCAGTGCGCGAATTTGATCGTATATCCAGGTTGCTGTGGCTGGCAAGAAGGGGTTGGCGCTGTGCGCGACGACAGGTTTCATACGGTTTCTCATAAAAAAAATCCCGTTGATACGCTCCATCAACGGGTTTGTAAATTCTGGCTTAATTCCACGGGGCGCAATCAGGTGTGAAAAAAAGCGATTTTTTTGTCTGTCGTCAACTTATCTCCATCTCGGTCCTGTTATCCATGCGACAAATGAGTAGCGACTGCCTTCACCCTGAACAGGTGCGGCGTGGTGGCTCATGCTTGAGAAGACGATTGCATCGCCTTTGCCAACGTTGATGTGTTGTCCCTCGATTTCGAGTGCGCCATTTGGAGAGCAGGATACAAATACCGATAGTTTTCTGTCGTATTCGAGGTTTGACATGCTCGTGTCGTGGTCAATATGTACTTCGTAATGGTCGCCTGTGAGGTATCGTGCGATTTGGATTGAGCTAAGTATTTCCGGGTAAACATCTACTTCAAATAAGAGCGCGAATTTGTTGGCTGCTGCCATGATGCGGTCGAATATGTGTTTTAGTGCTGTGTCTTCCTCTTTGTTTACGAAAAGTACTTTTACATTTTCTCGTTCCCTGCCATCGACATAAGTCGCGCTTGTAAAACCCTTATCCTCTGCATATCTGATGAGGTGATCCATGTCGCCAGCTCTGAAGAGCTGTTTTACATAGAGCCATTGTATGCAGTTGTTAGATCTTTTTTGTTCTTCGATTTCCTGCGTTCTGTCCAGTGCGGTTGTCGTTTGTGTGCCGTTATTAGATCTTTCGATTTCCCGTGTTCTGTCCAGTGCGGTTGTCATTGTATTGCATCTCCCCGAGGCTCAAATGGCTTCAATTCCAAAGAGGCTTCATATCGCACTGTAATTTAATTCATTCAGGTAACGATTTTGTTACTGTTCAGCTTCAATATGGTATAAAAAATGAAGTGTGAAGTAGGAGGGAAATCCTTTTCCCGAACCGTTATTGGGGATTGAGGGCTGGGGGCTGGTTGGGCGTTGTCATCGCGGCATGCATCCCTGCTCAAAATCATGCAGGGACATGCTTTAGCCGCGATCCAGAAGGTTTTGCTCGTCACTGCGGCATACCATAGACGAGCAGAGTTTCAGTACCCCAGTAGTTGGGTAATCCTTCTTGATGCGTCATACACGGCTACTTTTACATTGAAGATCAAAGATTTCAATACCTCAGTAGTCGGGTCGTCTTTCCTGATTTAAAATTTTGCAGGCGTTCTCTCACGCACCATCAGCACTTGATTAGCACGTAGCGATTTAATCGTGGAGATAGGCACTGTGACCACAGCTACAGATTCGCCAATGGCATTAAAAATCTCTAAAATTGCCCCTTCTTCTTCGCCCGTAGAATGCGGTACATACTCGACCACGACAGCAACATCACCCTGTTTTAAGTTTTCTTCCGGTATGTTGCGCGCTATTGCCACTTCTTCATATAGTTTTGGCTTTGTCATGATTCATCCTCTTGAGACATTCCATTGACTTGTGTAGTATAATACAGTAATTTGGAAATATCAATCTATGACTGTTTGAAATACGTACCAGTGGAGAGGACAATGGAGACGACGCTTGATGTGGCAGGATTGCCTGAAGAGCGAATACAATATCTCAAAAATCTCGTTGCGGTTTGGAAAGCGCGAGGTGAGCATAGCGATGGACTACAGCCCATTATCAAGCGGAAGGTAGCCCCGTCGGAATTTATTTTGAAGGATTCTGATGTTGTTAGCGGTGAAGTGACCCGAGCAATGGCATATGATGAATAATTTTGGTGATCGCGTATATCTTGATTCCAATATTCTGGTCTATGCTCAACAACAGAAATCACCTCGGCACGTAGTTGCCAAATCGCTGAGAGATAAGTGCCTTAACGGCGAGGTTGCTGCCTGTATCAGTCCTCAAGTTCTCAGCGAATTTTTTGTTACAGTTACTCGAACCGATGGTCGAGCTGTAGATGAACCGCTGTCTCCAGCAGAAGCTACGAATGAGGTGAAACGATACTGTGAGTCTGAGCAACTGGTTGTTGTCCATCCCGGTCCGCGCATTATGGAACGGATGCTCGGACTTCTCCAGCGGTATCCGGTACAGGGTCTTCGCCTCCACGATTTAAGGCATGTGGCGACTATGCTGGAAAACAATGTGACCAGAGTATATACCTTCAATATCAGACATTTTGCCACTTTTTCTGAGATTGAGACTCTGAATCCCGAAGCGATTGACGTAGCAGAAAGCCAGGAGCATGAAGAAGACGCGGAGACAGAACAAAGTGATATATAGTAAGTTGCCGAAATAGCAGATATAGGGCAATGTGAGTTTTCTCACCATTTGCAATTCAAATCCATCCAAATGACACCCCTGAAGAGCGTATCTCTCCAGGGGTTTAAAATTTTCAATAGTTATGATCTCCATAACTTGTTTCAATACCCCAGTAAGCGGGATAACTCCAACGATCAACGCCCCTTCGGCACCGGAAACATCTCATAGACTTGTTGTATAAGCCTATCTTTCAGGACTTGGACCTGAACCGCATTCTGATAAACAAGAAATGCGCACACCAACTCCCGCCTCCGATCAATTCGAAAATGCGCCCCCCACGCGCCGCCGTGAAAAACGAGATCGGCCAGGCCGGACTCTGAAACGTCGCCCCGGAACCATCCCAATCCGTAGGTCCTCCGAGGTCTGTCAGGTGACTGTAGTCGCCGCATCTCGCTTATGGATGCCCTGGAAAGGATTCGCTTTCCGTCAAACACGCCGTCGTTCAGGTGCATCTGACCGAACACCGCCAGCTCGTCCAACGTGGTAAACAGCGATCCCCCCGACAGGATGAAGCGGAAATCCTCGATCTCCGCCATGGAACGTTGTCTCTGTAGTTTCCCTTTTTGTCTTAGATACCCCGTGGGCACCGTCTTTCGCGCTTTGATAGAGGGCAAAAAGGTCGTGTTATTCAGACCCAAGGGGCGAAACAAAGCATCCTGCGCAATCTCCTCGAGCGACTGGCCAAGAGCGACTTCAGCGACACGACCCAACACGCAATATCCAGTGCCGGAATAGATCCATTTCGTTCCCGGCTCATAGACGAGATCGTACTCTGCAATGCCATTGACCGCTTCGGCCAGCGGGCGTTCGAAGTTGCGGATGAGATCCATCTTCTCGGGCGTGATTCCCTGGTTCCCCCAAAAGCCTGCGGTGTGCGATAGCAGGTGGCGAATCGTCATCGGCCGCGCAGGCGACGGGCTGCCTTCAACCCTTACCCCTTTGAACTCCGGCAGGTATTTCTCCACCGGATCGTCCAAGTTCACCTTCCCCTGTTCAACCAGGACCATTACCACGCTTGCCATAAAGGGCTTGGAGACAGATGCGATCGGAAGCAATTCGTCCGTAGTGAATGGTCGCTTCGATTCGATATCGGCATATCCGAACGCCTCTCGAAAGACGATTTCTCCTTTGTGGGCGACAAGAAAGGAGCCCCCCGCAATCTGGTCCTGCTGCACAGCCTGACGCATAATTCCGGCCAGCGATTCGATCTGATTTTGCGTCACGCCCTGCGACTGTAGATCCGTCTGAATAAACCGATCGAATAGATTCGCCGTCATACGCTGCACGCGCGCGTCAGGGCCTTGTGGCCGGGCGAATCTATTTGCGGGCAAAATGTGGCCTGGAGGCGATGACACACCTTGCACATACCAGATGGATGCCGCATTGAATACAACGTTGTCCTTGGGTCCATTGTAGATCGTCGCTGCATGGGATGAATCAGGCCTATTTTTCCCGTCAACCGCATTGCTTGTCGCCAGGATTTCATGACCGGGCAAATCGCGGGCAGGATAACCGTTCCATTCCCAGCCCACCAGGCCATTGATGGCGTCGCCTTCTTTCATATCGGTGCCTTCATACAGCCAGTGATCGGGCCTGGTGCAGATAAAGTCACCGCCGCCGATGCCCGCGTGGCGTCCACCCATGAGCAGCGCCCCGTCCGGCCCCATTGGATACTTGAGTTTTCGTTCCGGATACCGCTTGGCGTAGGCATCGCCGACGAAGTAGCCTTCGCGTCGCATAATACGGTGAGGCTGTCCTTCAGCGGAGGGCAGCAAAGGCACCACACCCAACACCGTGTTACCACTCAGGAATGCAAGGTTCACACCGGCGTCGCGGGCCACACCGGCACTGTCGAACATCTCCCGCGTCCAATACTCGTCATGGCCCACGGAAATGAAACCTTTCGCGCGTTGCAATCCCGGCCCGTCCGTATGCGTATCTACGTTCGATATGTACGACACATCGTAACCCTGCTGTTCCATCCAATAGGACAGGGGATATTCCCAAAGAAGAAATTCGCCCGAACCCACAGAATTAGGTCTATCGACAAGATGATTCTGGCAGAAATTGGCGTACGGACGATCAAAACTCACCCACCCGGTTTCGTTCGGATCGGTGCTCCACTTCTTTCTTCCATTGGGATTGTAGACTTCCTTGTCGTTATGGTAGAGAGACCACCTGTCATCGGGCCAACTGTTGTAGGCTTGCCAGGTCATGTCGCTACACTGGAAAAGCAGGTCACAGGGCCGGTCGTCACGCACGATGAAGATGATGTAGCTTTGCAGGCCCTCCTTCTTGGCGGTGAGTTTGCCGAGATAGACACCGCTCAACCAATCGCTGGGAATCTCAAATTCAACCGACGGTTCCCATTTGCATTCATGCAAGCGGTTTTCACCGATAGGCGGATCGGGTTGGATCTTGCCCTGAATGGATTCAAATTTCATCATGGAGCGCCCGCCGTCACCACCATAATAACCCACGCGGAAAATTTCCAACTCGAACTCCGACACTGGATTCGTGCTCACCATGATCTTGAGCGTATCGCCAGCACTCACACTCGTCTCAGAGCAGTAACCCTCGATCCCGGGAGAACGCCACCATGTATCTGGGTCGATGTAAGTCTTAGCAAGTAACCAGTCGCGCGTTCCGGGTTTTTCGTTTTCTTGCCGGATCAGGCTATTCGATTCGTTCATGCTGTTTTCTCCGTGCATCACTTTATTTGTCTGCGCCGTTCTACTTTTATACGATTGCTCGACCGCTACTCAAGATGATCGCCAATGCCGTTCTTGTTTTTATCTGTAACGCCGGAGAGGGGATGCTCCACCACCGCTTTCCAGGCGATTTCGCGGAAAATTTCGTCAAGGTCGGCGCTTAGGAAACTCGGATTCCTATTGAACTTGATAGGCGCTGAAATGAGTTCGGGGGATTTGCCGTAGAGCGTGGCGTAGAAGACATAGCCCTCCAGGCGGTCGAAGCCGGGCCCCAAGTGGCCGCGTTGGTCTGCCCAGATAGAACTTTCTTTTCCGCCAATGACCTTATACAGGCCTTCTACGCCGGGAAGCTCTCCTCGGATGAAGCGTTTGGCCGCCTCCGTCATGGCGGCGCGCGTCGGCAAGATGTAGACTTCATCGGTTGATTCGCGCAGCGTTTTCACGAAGTCCGCAAAGCCAGTGTTCACAGGGGCGTTGAGCTGATCGAAGACCGCATCGGTGAAGAACGCTTCAGACTCCGGGTTTCCTTTCCGATTGAAGACTCTCTGGACCTGAGATAGCGTGGGCCAGCCGTCGATGAGAAAAAACTTCATGCCGGGATTGTATTGTTCGCAGAAATCGATCCAGCACGTGTAAAATTCCGGACGATCACCGACGTAGGGTCCCCAGATCATCGCCTCCCATTCCGCGTTGGAAATAGCAGACAGCAGTTTGGGCAGGGGCTTGCCGTCGAATTGGAAGATGCCATTTTCCTGCTCCCATTTGTAGCGAACGCTGCCCGTTTCCCCGCCGCCGTTATGCAGGCAAAAGGGCTGCTCGAACCCGGCGGCACGGGTGATGGCGGGTAAGGTTCTGTAGCCGGGCGCAGTGAAGCTGTGGCCCGTGCCCACGATGCGCATGATGCCGTCGGCAGGCTTGGGAAAGGAAAGGGCGTCGCTCGCATCCACATAACTTCGACCCGCAGGGCCGCGCTTATAAATTGCCATAATCTCATCAGGCGTCTTAAAGCTTACCGCGTGCGGCGGGAATTCATCCTTCTCCCAGCCGGGATGAAATCTCCCCTTCCATTGCGCTGCTGCGGCCTCAGCTTGCTCCTTGTGCGCGCGTGCGGCCTTGATCTCCTCTGCGGTCAGCTTGCCATCGCCATCCGCATCCGCGCCGGGATGTTGCCTGAGGAATCGAGACAGTTCTTCTTCGGAGAACTGTTGCGCTTGCGCATTCGAGAAGGGTGCGGCCGCCACCAGGGCGAGGATCACTAAGAGTAGGATTGGGCGTTGTTTGTTCATGGTTCCTCCTTATGAACTGATATTTCCCACATACAACCGCTCGCGCCTATCGCGAACAGGTTTCAATTATATTATCGACGTTTCCCTGCGTGCGAACCATCAAGGTGCCTTTCCATGTCCCGGAGAATCACCATCTTGGCGTTCGGTATGGCCTCCTGGGTATCCCACTGGGCCTTGAGCACCACATCTCCTTTTTTTTTCGAAACGAAAGATCTAGGCTAATATTCAGAGAACCCCCAGCCTACAGGTCCGAGCTTTTTTGGCAAGAGCGGTAGATAGAGTTTACGCCAGACGTGGTCGCCGCTCACGATGTTGTCTGCCGATTTCTCATCCCATATTTCCATAAAGGCTTCTCCGCCTGATACGGTATGGCTCTTGTCCAATTCCACTTCTTCCTGGCCTGGTTTCTTGATCCACAGGCGATATCGATATCTTCCAAGGGGCTGATCCAGTGGAATTTCTATAAGACTCACGCCTCTCATACTTGTGTCTGCCGCAATCTCTCCCTTTGTTTCGAAACCGGGTGCATCAAGGCCTTCTACCGGGTTGAGTTGTACGCGATAGGTAGTTCCTGGTTCTCCCGTGCAAACCAGTGTAATGGTATCGCCTCTCATGATGCCAACTGGCATATCCATGCTGAATGGATGCATGCCGTCTTTCAGCTCAAGTTTCTCAAAGCGTCGCGTCTTTCTGTTGACCTTGAAGTATTCTTTGCCGGGGTCAACCAATGGGCCCTTTGGCACCTTTGGGTCCACAAATTGCGAGAGGGCCTCCCACAGTTTCTCATGTAAGACGATACCTCCTTGAGGCGTTCTTCGGAAAGCGTGGCCAGCGCGCACGATATGATCCACATGGAGCCGGACATCTCCCTTTTTTTTCATTTTTTCTTCCAGCTTATTCGCATATTCGAGCATGTTGAAGTGAGGCAGGACATCATTCGTTCTTACTTCGAGAAACAGCGACGTTCCCGCTTCCAATATCCCATCCATCATTTTGTCTGAGAATTGGCTCCAGTCAGGATTGTTGGCCTCGCTTCCAGCAGAGACATAGTTGGCTACTTCAAAAACATCTTTACCTGTGAAGTGCGTGTTGACAAGTGCCTCTTGATTGATGTCTTCTGCGCGGACATGAATACCATCTGTAGCCGGATATCTCCACCCCGGTTTCCAGGCATCGTGAAATCCCGTTACCTTACAGAGATTCATGAGTTGCTTGGGGTAGGTTGCTGTAAAAATTGTCTTTCTGTTGTCGGGGTTCGAAGCAAAGGAACCTGCGGAGACAAATTTCATGGTGTAATCAAGGTTCAGAGGATTGCTTGCCATGATCACTGAGGTTATCCCACTTCTGGAATTTCCGGTTGCCATGACACAGTGACGGTCTCCGCCAAGTTCCTTGGCCGCGTAATCGATGATTTTTCCAAATTGCTGAAATGCCCTTGGATTTCGTGTGTAGGTGGCCCAGGCGCCTCCCCCATTCCAGATCACACCGATCGCGCCGGTACGTCCCTCAATGCCACTCTTGGCAACGAGGGAGCCAATGGCAGCCCCTCTGCCTGATGGCAAGAACACATGTTCATTAAGATCGTAGTGACCTACTGTAATGATCGGATAGGTGCCTTCAGGTGCGTCGCGCTTCCAATTTGGCGGCAGGAAGAACGTTGCCAAACATCCAGGATCATCGTCGCTGCTTTTGATAATCTTTGCATGCAGCACCTGGACATAACCCGGAGCCTCTTTGAGCCTTGTGGGCGCATTTCGACTTGTGAAGGCGTCCGGACGATAAAACTTTAGCTCAACACCGGTTGCTTTGGCTACTTGCTCTGCCACATCGCTGACGCGTTTGGCACCGAAGGTTCTCAGGCTGAAATTCATGCCCACGTAATGATTCAGGTCTGGCAGAAAATTGCTGTTTCCCTTCCGATAATAATAGTAAGAATCACCAGGCCGATATTTTTCTTCGGGCGGCGGCACCGTGTAGTCCGGTTTGTCGTTGGCCATGTATTCAAAGGCGTTCTTCTCATTGCTCCAGTGGGTGACAATGGGAAGTTCATGCTGGATGGGTTCTTGGGCTCTGACACTCGAAATCATGGTCAAAGCAACGATTGCGATAATGAGGATCTCATTCATGAAATATCTCCTGTGTTTTTACACGATCAATGATCATTAGGTAGTGGAAACATCTCGTTCACTTGTTCATAGCGCTTATTCTTCAGGAACAGGAACGGACCCGCAGTCTGATGAACGAGAAATACGCTCACTATCTTCCGCCTCCGGTCAATTCGCAAATGCGCTCCTAACGCACCGTTGTGAAAAACGAGATCGGCCAGACCAGACTCTGAAACGTCATCTCGAAACCATCCCAATCCGTAAGCTCTCGGACGTTCTTCAGGTACCTGAAGTCGCCACATCTCTGCTACAGAAGCCTCGGAAAGGATTCGTTTTCCGTTATAGACGCCATCGTTGAGATGCATCTGACCGAACACCGCCATCTCGTCCATCGTTGTGAACAGCGATCCACCCGGCAGGATGAAGCGGAGTTCGATCTCCCCCGAGGAAGGTTGTTCCCTGGCTTTCTGCAGCTTCCCGCTTTGTCTCCGCCACTGATACGTCGTGGGCATAGTCGCTCTTACTTCCTTCGAGGGCAAAAAGGTCGTGCGATTCAGGCCCAGAGGGCCAAACAAGGCATCCTGTGCAATCTCCTCAAGCGACTGGCCAAGAGCGACTTCAGCAACACGACCCGCCACGCAATATCCGGTGCCGGAGTAAAGGAATCTTGTTCCCGGCTCGTACTCGAGATCGTACTCTGAAATGAGCTTGACCGCTTCGGACAGAGGGCGTTCAAAATTGCGGATCAGTTCCATCTTCTCGGGCGTGGTATTCCGGTTGTTCCCCCAAAAACCTCCTGTGTGCGAGAGCAACTGGCGAATGGTCATCGGCCGTGCTGGCGACTGACTGCCTTCAACCCTCTTCCCTTTGAACTCCGGCAGGTATTTCTCCACTGGATCATCCAACTTCAACTTGCCCTGTTCAATCAAGACCATGAACACGCTTGCCAGAAAGGGTTTGGAGACCGATGCGATCATACACAATTCGTTCGTTGTGAATGGCCGCTTCGATTCGAGATCGGCATATCCAAACGCCTCGCGATAGACGATTTCTCCTTTGTGTGCAACAAGAAAAGAGCACCCCGCAACCCGCCCTTGCTCTACGGCCTGACGTATAATGTCAGAAAGCGAATCGATCTGATCTTGCGTCACACCATGCGATTGGAGATCCGTTGCAACAGGCATCTTCACCTCTTGCCCGAAAACGGGCAAGCTCACAGCCAAACACACGAGAAGGGGGATCCAACTGCGCCATCGTCGTCGACTGATTCGTCTGGTTGTCACGTTCATCTGAATCCTCCCGAACGTCTTTGAACTCATAACGATCCTCTGCTTTGTCTTTCTGGATACTTGGCGGGGGTGCCGCGTCGCTTGTTCAACATCTTGCTGAGTTCCTCGCCAAGGAACTTATCTTCGCGTCGCATGATCCGGTGGAGCTATCCCTCGGAGGAGGGCAGTAAGGGCACCACACCCCAAACCGAATTACCACTCTATACAAGATTACATTCCTTTTTTTTTGATCTTTTTTTTCGACCTTAAACTCCAGCCACATGCGTATCATCCGCAAGATAAATGTGGCAATCGCCAGATATAAGACCGCATTCCATATCACCTTTGAACCAAAAATGCCGTACAACAATAATGCCAGGACAAAAGCGGCAGGAAATAAATATCGAAAAATACGGATTTGCTCTTGTCGTGAAAGACGGTTCATGATTTTGTATTGCTCCGTTTCGTTATCCTCTTGAGACATCTCATTGACTTGTGTAGTATAACACCGTACTTTTGAAATATCAATTTATGAGTGTTTGTCTGGCATATAATAAAGATAGATGATATGATAGTGGCGTGACGAAATTTCTCCAAATTCTCCCCACTGCTTGCAATCCAAATCTATCCAAACAAATTACCCCTGAAGAGTATATCTCTCCAGGGGTTTTAAAATTTTGCAATATGTGAAGTACATCAGTCTCTAAACTCAGTTAGATATTCCTGTTCCCATCAGGGCAATGCGTCAACTCGTTCCACTTCTGTAATTAAGATTTGATTCACCACTTCGCCCAAATCTTTGCCTCTCTTCTCTGCGATCTGTTCAAGCCGGTGCTGGAGTTTCGCATCGAGGTAAATCGGCAGTCGGATTTCAGCGCCCTTGCGGTAAAATTTTCCTCTTTCAGCCCTGGAGAAATCGTATTCTGGCTTCATTGGCTATCTCCTTGTGTATTGTCTTGTTTCTTTCCGGGTTGCCTTACGTGCTGAGATCAATCTTATTCGGGCAGTTACCGCTGTCTCTTCTCGGTATGTGTGACAAACAACCAGTAAACTACCTGTTCGATCTATGCCAAGAATGATCCATCTATCCTCGTCTTGGCTGTGCTCCTCGTCAAACTCAGAGAGGGCGTGTGGATCCCAAAAAACAGTAGCAGCACGCTCGAAAGCAATGCCGTGGTCCTGAAGATTTTGCTGTGCTTTAACAGGGTCCCATTCAAATTGATATTGAAACGGGTTAGTCACTTATTGTCCTATCAATTTTCACCTATAATTCACTAAAAAAAATGAAATACCTGACACTTTACTACTGTGCCTTATAATAGCAAATGAGTGATGTAAACACAATGCGAAAAATCAGATTGCCCGACGGATGCGGATGCCTGAATCGAGGCGTTTGAAAAATTTCAACGGGTGATGTGATCTATTGCTGCTTTGAGTTCTTTGGGACTGAATCCATTTCCTTTTGTTGGACCTTACTTTACAAACCGATTAAATACATTCTCCATCATGCGTTGCACGCGCGGGTCCGGGCCTTGCGGTTTGGCATGCCTATGTGCGGGCAATACGTGGCCGGGAGGCGCCGACAAACCTTGCGCCCACCAGATCGTCCCGGCGTTGAATACGACATTATTCTTTGGCCCATCGTAGATCGTAGCGGCATGAGGACTGTACCTACGATTCTTCGGTAGCATCGGTCCCTCGGCCAGAACTTCAAAGTTAGGCAGTTCGGGAAGAGGCGATCCATGCCATTCCCAGCCCACCAGGCCTGTGATCGTGTCGCCTTCTTTCATGCCCGTCCCTTCATACAGCCAGTGATCGGCATTGGCGCAGGTCCAATCGCCTCCGCCAACGCCGGCGGTGCGTCCCCCCATGAGCAACGCCGCGTCCGGTCCCGCTGGATACTTGGCGGGGGTGCCGCGTCGCTTGTTCAACATCTTGCTGAGTTCCTTGCCAAGGAACTTATCTTCGCGTCGCATGATCCGGTGGAGCTGCCCCTCGGCAGAGGGCAGCAAAGGCACCACACCCCAAACCGAATTACCACTCAGAAACGCAAGGTTGACACCGGCGTCCCGAGCCTCGATGACGTTGTCGTACATCTCTCGGGTCCAATACTCGTCATGGCCCACGGAAATAAAGCCTTTCGCGCGTTGTAATCTCGGACCGTGCCTGTGCGTATCCACATTTGAGATATACGACACATCGTAGCCCTGCTGCTCTATCCAATAAGACAAGGGAAACTCCCAAAGAAGAAATTCGCCCGTGCCCACAGACTTGGGATTCTTGACCAGATGATCCTGGCAGAACTGCGCGTAGGGACGGTCAAAACTCACCCACCCGGTATCGTTCGCGTTGGTGCTCCACTTTTTTCTTTTCTTATATCCCGTGTAGCCATTCTCGTCGTTGTGGTAAAGAGACCACTCGTTGGTAGGCCAACTGTTGTAGGCTTGCCAGGTCATGTCGCTGCACTGGAAGAGCAAATCGCAGGGGCGATCATCGCGCACAATAAAGATGACGTAGCTTTGCACGCCTCCTTCCTTGGCCGTGAGTTTGCCCAGATAGACACCGCTCAGCCAATCGTCTGGAATCTCAAATTCTACGGAAGGTTCCCACTTGCATTCGCGCAGACGGTTCTCGCCGATTGGTGGATCCGGTTGGGTTTTACCCGGCAGCGAATCGAAACGCTTCATGGACCGCCCGCCGGTGCCGCCGTAGTAACCCGTGCGGAAGATTTCCAGACTGAACTCCGAAACCGGATTCGTGCTCACCATGATCTTGATCGTATCGCCAGCGCTCACGCTCGTCTCGGAACAGTAGCCCTCGATTCGCGGGCTACGCCACAACGCCACCGGCTCGTTGGCAGTGATGTCGGTCTTAGTGAGCAACCAGTCCCGCGTTCCACGCTCGGCGTTTTCGAGTTCTATCATATTTTCCCCTACTGGCGTTTGGCCAAAGGCCTCAGGAATGCCAAGCGCGCCTGATGCCAGCCCAAGGCTTACTGCAGCGGCGCCTTTGAGTGCATCACGGCGATTCATGCTGGATTCGTTCATGCTGTTTTCTTTGTTCATTCTGGCGCTCCTCTGGATATTGGACCTATCGGTTGCGTCCAGATAGTTCGCCAGGTGGCTCATGATGAACAGGAATCCCTTTTTGCATCTCTTTTTTCACATCTGCATATTCAGGACTATCCGCGAGGTTATGCCATTCCCACTTATCTTTCTCGTGATCATACAACTCTTCACTTCCGTCAGCATATACGATATACCTGTATCGTTCGGATCGAACGCCATAATTCTTGTACCCAAAAGTGGTTAAGGAAGTCTTATCCCATGGAGCCTCAGGGTTTTTCATCAAGACTGAGAGATCGTTTCCTTCCAGTTGTTTTTCAGGTGGTTTGCAGCCGGTCAGGGAGGCAAGTGTAGGATAAATATCCAGCAAATTCACGGGCTTGGCGCAGGTCGAACCAGGCTTTGTCACACCAGGCGCCACCCATACCAAATTCACCCTCGTGGCCCTTTCCCAGAGAGAGTATTTTGCCCAACGCTCTTTTTCGCCCAGCTGAAAACCATGGTCGCTCCACAACACGATAATCGTATTGTCGGCGTACTTTGATTTCTCGAGCGCCCCTACAATCTGGCCGATCAGGTCATCCGTCATGGCAGTGGACGCCAGATAAGCCTGAATCGCAGGCTTCCACTGACCGGCTGCCCTAATCTTCTTAAGCCACGCAATATGCTGCTGCTTTGCACTCGCCTCGGGCACATCTTCCAAATCATCCTCTTTGTAACCCTCCGGAAGCTCTATTTCATCCAGAGGGAACCAATCAAAATACTTTTGGAGCGCATAATTGGGCAGATGCGGTTGGAAGATGCCGGTGCCTAAAAAGAAGGGTTCTTTCAGCTCTCCCCCGAGCAGTGTCTCTGCCGCCCATTTCGCGGTTTTCCCATCATTGATATCCTCCAGTTTAACGTCTGGGGCGTAAGGGCCCCAGTCGGCATATCTTGCTATATTCTTCATCCCGTTCATGGGCCTCGGGCTGGAGAATCTGTCTATCCAAGGGAACAGGTCCTGCGTTTTGCTCGGGTAATAGTCATCAAAGCCCCGCCCTTGTACTTCCTGTTTGAAATGAGCGCCGTGAAACAACTTTCCGGAGCCGCAGACATAGTATCCATTTTGTTGAAAAAACTCGGGCAATAGAACCGAGTTGTTCAGTATCGGATTGCGTGTAAGCGAGCTTCGGTTGACATAATTACCCGATGTCGAAGGACGGATCCCGGTCATAATGGCAGCTCTTGAAGGACCGCAGGCGGGAGCTGTACAATGCGCATTTGTGAACACCACCCCACGAGAAGCCAGCTTGTCTATATGAGGCGTTCGGGCCTGAGGATTGCCTTTCAACATGCCAGTCCAGTCATTTAAATCATCAATAGCGATAAACAATATATTGGGCTTCTCGTCCTGCTGGTTTAAGTCCTTCCCTTCAATCTTTCCTACCATGCACAAGAGGCAAACCGCCAGAGACAGTATCATTATTTTCATTCTAGATTTCCCCTTTATTTTCACCCAATAAAGCGTTGAAACAGATTGTGAGTAATTTGCTGGACGCGCTCGTCTGGGCCTTGTTGCGTTACCCCATGCCTTGATGGGTTGACGTGCCCCGGTGGGCTGGACAAACCATTGGCCCACCAGATGGTGGCGCAGTTGAACACGATGTTGCCTTTTGGCCCGTCGTAAACGGTTGCGGTATAATGGCCCGGATTTTTGCCGTTGATCAGTGTTTCGCCTTCAGCAACGACTTGCATTCCGGGCAGGTCCATCGCGGGAGCACCGTGCCACTCCCAGCCAACGAGACCTTTGACCGAATCTCCCTTTTCCATCCCGGTCCCTTCAAAAAGCCAGTGTTCTGGCATGGCGCATGTCCAATCGCCGCTTCCTCTACCGGGGGGAGTCCACCGTGCCCCCATTAATTGTGCGCCATCGGGACCCATGTTGGGTTGAAAACCTTTCTGATTGTGCGTTCTTTGTTCGACCCTGCTGTGGTATTCGGATGGAAAGAACCAGCCTTCTCTGCGCGTGGCGCGGTTGGGCGTACCGTTTGCGGAAGGCAGCAGCGGTACTACACAGAGAACTGAATTGGCGCTTAGAAACGCCAGGTTCACGCCTTCGTCACGGGCTTTGAGCACATTGTCGTACATGTCCAAAGTCCAGTACTCGTCGTGCCCCACCGAAATGAACCCTTTGGTGCGCAGCAAACCCGCGGGGTCGGCGTGCGTGTCGATATTGGAGATATAGGAAACATCGTACCCGTGTTGCTCCAGCCAAAAGGACAATGGGAATTCCCAGGGCAGGAATTCGCCGGAGCCACCGGAGGTCTTGTGCTTGTTGACGGGGTGGGTAAACAAGCCGTAGGGCCGATCGAAGCTCACTGTCCCGCTGGGCACACCGGTGCTGGAATACCCTTCATGTTTTGTGTAAATAGAGAAATCGGCTGGCCAGCGGTTGTAGGCAGACCAGGTCAGGTCACTGCATTGAAACAGCAGATCGCAGGGGCGATCATCGCGGACGATGAAGATGACGTAGCTCTGAATTCCGCTGGTCTCTTCCGTCAGTTTCCCCAGGTAGACGCCGCTCAGCCAATCTTCGGGAACCTCGAATTCCACAGAGGGCTTCCAACTGCATTCGCGCAGATAGTTTTCATCGATGGGCGGGTCCGGCTGCTGGGTGCCTTCGAGCGCATCATAAGTACGAACAAGCCGCCCCCCATCCCCGTTGTAGTAACCGGTCCGAAAGATCTCCAACTTGAACGCGGATGCTGGAGCCGTGCTCACCATAATCTGCAACTTCTCGCCAGCTCGAATGCTGTTCGCCGAGCAATACCCTTCAATCCACGGGCAGCGCCCGTTGGTCAAGATGGGATTGATCTTCCCCGGGAGCTGGCGTGTCTTGGTGAGCATCCAGTCCCGCGTTCCACGCTCGGCGTTTTCGAGTTGGATGCGATTGCGTCGTTTTGATTTCGATACGTTTGAATTTCCGTAGAGCGGTGGCACACCGAAGGTTCCGGCTGCCAGACCGAGACTTGTGGCGGCGACGCCTTTGATAAAATCGCGGCGATGCAGACCGCCCCCGGGTGTGTGTGATTCGGTCATATTGTCTCCTTTTCCCATTGTTGGACCTTACTCTACAAACCGATTAAACACATTCTCCATCATGCGTTGCACGCGCGGGTCCGGGCCTTGCGGCTCGGCAACCCGTGCGGGTAGTACGTGGCTTGGAGGCGATGACAAGCCTTGCGCCCACCAGATCGTCCCGGCGTTGAACACAAAGTTGTTCCTGGGCCCGTCGTAGATCGTAGCGGCATGGGGCGGTTTGACTTTTCCCTGGTTATTTTTTGTGGCGCCTTTCGCCAGGATTTCCATCCCGGGCTGATCGTAAGGGGGAGAACCATGCCATTCCCAGCCCACCAGGCCTTTGATTGCGTCGCCTTCTTTCAGGTCTGTGCCTTGATATAGCCAGTGATCGGGCTTGACGCAGACCCAGTCTCCGCCGCCGCCGATACCGGCCGTACGTCCACCCATAAGCAGCGCCCCGTCCGGCCCTGGCGGAGACTTGAAGCCTGTTCGCTTGTGATACATCCCGCCAAGTTCCTGGCCAAGGAACACGCCTTCCCTCCGCATGATCCGGTGGGACCGCCCCTTGGCGGAGGGCAACAAAGATACAACACCCCAGATGGCGTTCCCGCTCAGGAAGGCAAGGTTGACACCGGCGTCCCGAGCCTGGATGACGTTGTCATACATTTCCCGGGTCCAATACTCGTCGTGCCCCACAGAGATAAAGCCTTTCGCGCGCTGCAGTCCAGGTCCATCCGCGTGCGTATCCACATTCGAAATATACGATACATCGTACCCCTGCTGTTCTATCCAGTAGGACAGCGGAAACTCCCAAAGAAGAAATTCGCCCGAACCCTGGGACTTGGGATTCTTGACCAGATGATCCATGCAGAACTGGGCGTAGGGACGGTCAAAACTCACCCACCCGGTATCCGGACCGGTACTCCACTTTTTTCTTTTCTTGTATCCCGTGTAGCCATTCTTGTCGTTGTGATAAAGAGACCACTCGTTGGTAGGCCAACTGTTGTAGGCTTGCCAGGTCATGTCGCTGCACTGGAAGAGCAAATCGCAGGGGCGATCATCGCGCACGATGAAGATGACGTAGCTTTGCAGACCTTCCTTCTTGGCAGTGAGTTTGCCCAGATAGACGCCGCTCAGCCAATCGTCCGGAATCTCAAATTCTACGGAAGGTTCCCACTTGCATTCGCGCAAACGGTTTTCGCCTATCGACGGATCGGCCTGGGTTTTGCCCTGTATAGAATCAAAGCGCTTCATGAAACGACCGCCGGTTCCGCCGTAATAGCCTGTGCGGAAGATCTCCAGATCAAACTCCGACACTGGATTCGTGCTCACCATGACCTTGAGCGTTTCGCCGGCACGCACACTCATCGCGGAGCAGTAGCCCTCGATTCGCGGGGAACGCCACAACTCTACCGGTTCGATGTCGTTAATGTCGGTCTTAGTGAGCATCCAGTCGCGCGTTCCACGCCTGGCGTTTTCGAGTTGGATACGATTGCGTCGTTTTGATTTCGATACGTTTGAATTTCCGTAGAGCTGTGGCGCGCCGAAGGTTCCGGCTGCCAGACCGAGACTTGCGGCTGCGACGCCTTTGATTAAATCACGGCGATTCAGGCCATTTTGACACGTAAAACGCTTCCAGAAATGAAAAACTGCTTTCAAATCTTTGATCATAATACACACTCTTGCAAAAGGTTAGAAATTTGCGACCCACCAAAACATGAGGAAATGCCGCTAATCCTCACGATACTGTTCCCATGGAACAATGCCCAGAAGGTTTCTGTCATAACTTGTGGTGTGTTGCCAATTACAGCGACCAGTTTGTGTTTCATATTGTTATCCTCTTGAGACATTCCATTGACTTTTGTAGTATAACACCGTACTCTTAAAATTTCAATCTATAGACTGTTTGCAATAAATACCAGTGGAGAGGACAATATATTCTGGTCTATGCTCAACAACAGAAATCACCCCAGCACGAAGCCGAATACCTGCGGAGCGTTGGCGAGGAGCATCGCAAGAGATACGGGCAGTTCTTCACTCGTCCTGAAGTAGCCGAGTTTATGGTGCGGTGGGTCTTGGAATCAGGACAGAGGACGCTTTTTGATCCTGGCTTTGGTATGGGGGCTCTTTTTGATCCCGTTGCCGACGATCCGGGCATGGTGTTTGCCGGAAGTGAGAAAGATTCCAAAATCCTCGATTTCTGGACAGGCGAGGCAGGCGGGCGGAAAGTGGAGATTGAGCATGAAGACTATCTGCTCTCATGGGGGAAATCGCACGCCAATATTGTCTGTAATCCGTCTTACATGCGCTTTCAGAAGTTTATTGGCAGGGACTCTGTATTCAAAGCGTTTGTCGATAATCTGGGCTTGAGATTGTCGGGATATACGAACACTGCATCCGCATTCTTGCTGAAGTCGCTGTCCGAACTGAATGGATCGGGACGGCTTGCGTATATCATGCCTCTTGAGTTTCTCAATACTGGATATGGTATCATTGTTAAGAAACGCCTTATAGAGAGTGGTCATCTTGTCTCTATTATCAATCTTAAATGCGAGAAAGATATCTTTCCCGATGCGATAACCTCGGTGGGAATAATTCTATATGACGCCTGTCGGCAATATTCCCACGTTGATTTCCATATCGCTGATTCTATTTCCTCACTGAAGAATATCCTTGAATGCCAACCAACCACCAGAGTCGCATTGGACCGGCTCAATCCCGAGTCGAAGTGGTTGTCATACTTCCAAAAAAATACATTCGATATCAATCATCGAATGGCTGTGCCGCTGAACTATTATGGTCATTTCAGCAGAGGCATTGCCACCGGCGCCAACGAATTTTTTGTTTTGAAACCGTCTCGCGCCGAAACGCTGGGAATCAATGGCCCGGAGGTTGTTCCCTGCATTACGAAAAGCTCTCAAATTCGGCAACCGGTGTTTGGTCGCGCAGACTACGATGATTTGGTCAGAAACGACGCGCCTGTTTTGCTATTCTGTGTTAGTAAGACACACTCTAAACACGCGGCGGATTATATTCGGAGTGGGGAGCAAAGGGGTTATAACACGCGGTTTTTAACGAAAAACCGAAATCCCTGGTACAAGACGGAAAGGAGAGCACCCGCCCCTCTTCTGCTTGGCGTCTTTTCTCGCGGAGGTTACAAGATTATTCGCAACAGAAGTGAGGTGTTGAACTTGACGTGTTTTCACGGCTTTCAGCCCAATATTATTGGTATGGCATATCTCGACCGCCTGTTTCTCTATCTGGCCTCTGCGCCGGGGCGAGATGTAGTTTCATTATGTGTTCGAAGATACGGTGACGCGCTGGATAAGTTCGAGCCTAATGATCTGAATCAGGCGCTTGTACCAGGCCAACAGGTGTTTGATGAACTTTCGAATAGGGAGGTCGCGAAAGCCGTTCGCTGTGCAGAAAGAACCGGAAAGACGCCTGGCTGGATAGACACTTTCTTTGAGCAATTGATGATACCCAACGATCATTAGCATCCTCTGTCCTCTTCCCTCCAAATCCATATAACTCTACTTTTTGCCTTCGGTTTGTTTGCGATATTTCGAAGTCACCAGCTCTATCTCATCGAGAAGGGCCTCAACGGATACGTCTTTGGCGATGGTGGTATTTAGAGAACCATAATGGATCTCGAGACATTCCAGGAGTAATGCCTTGATCTTGTCTTCGTCTGGCTTGTGCGGTATCGGACTTTCCTTATCATCATAGAGCTTGTCGAGTTCCGCTTTTTTGCGGTCAAAGAACTCTCTGAGTTGCTCCTTTGTCCATTCTCCCCGACGGATTGATTTGTAGATCTCTTTATACCGATCAAGCACAATATCGCCTTCTCGCATGATCATTTCGCACTCATAAGCCAGGCGAACCAGATGATACCCGAATTTGGTATCATATCCAAACTGTTCGATATCTGATTGCCGACGCGGGTTTGTGCGGCTTTCTGCATCGAGCTTCTTGAGCTGGGAATGGGCATAACCCAAAAACTTGTGGTATGCTCCCTTGTGCAAAAAAGTTTTTCGGCTTTGCCGCATGCGATTATAAATCTGGGAGGTAGATAACAGGCATCTGGGAGGCAGGAATAGAATCTCCACCATATTTGGATTGTTCTCCATTGCAAGCTGGAAGAACTTCACGATATTGTAGATCGTAATGTCATAAGTCTTCCTTTCATCCTTTGCCTCTATGCCGTGCGCCTGGAATTGATCGAACTTTGGGGGTTGTGTACCGAAGCCCTGGATATATCCTGCAAGGTGGGGGAAAATAACTGTCTTTGGGGGAATGACAATTCCGACAATATCCCGATCAGCTTTTTTGGGGTCTTCGCATCCGTAGGCAAAAGATCCGGTTAGTCCTTCGAGCATCATGTTGTCTGGCAGCCAGGGTGGGGGATGAATGAGGTCCTTGTTGGCAAGCCTCGCTGTGCGTGTGAGTTTCTTCGGTTTCGGCATTCCCTTACCTCCTTCCTTTTTCAATAGTTGATGCATTACCTCGCCCAATTCTTTGCCTATCTTCTCCGCGATCTTTTTCTGTTGGTGCTGGAGTTTCGCATGGCAGCCGGATTTCGGCTCCTTCGCGATAAAATTTTCCTCTTTCGGCTTTGGAAAAATCGTATTCTGATTTCATTTTATTGTCCTATCAATTCCACCTATAATTCACTCAGAAAAAATGAAATACTTGACACTTTATCACTGTGCCTTATAATAGCAAATGAGTGATGTAATCACAATGCGAATCGCAGCAGTGCTGTAGTTGCTCTTGTATTTGTTTTTCACAGCAGTGCTGCCTTTCATCTCTGCTTGCGCGTGCTACGCACGCAGGCAAGTGTGGTTGCTTTTCTGCATTTGATTTTCATCCTGTTCATCCTTTCATCCTGATAATCCTGATTCAGATGGAGTTTTTTATGTCATCGACAAATTATCTCGCTTATGATTTGGGTGCGTCCAGCGGTCGGGCTGTTTTGGGTCGTTTTGATGGCGCGCGTCTCGATATTGAAGAGGTTCACCGTTTTCCCAATCAGGGAGTACCTGTTGGCAATCATTATTATTGGGATGCGCTACGGCTGTTTGACGAGATGTGTACGGGGTTGCGTCTCGCTGTTCGGTCCGGGGAACCGCTCAATGGCATGGGCTGTGATACGTGGGGGGTTGATTATGGCTTGCTCGACGCGCAGGACAATTTGCTCGGCAATCCCTTTTGTTACCGCGATGCGCGCACGCAGGGGATGATGGATGTCGCGTTTGAGCGCGTTTCTCGCGAGGAGATTTTTGAGCAGACGGGTATTCAGTTTATGGAGCTTAACACGCTTTATCAGTTGTTCGCGCAGCGTCTCGCGCAGTCGCCCCAGCTCGATATTGCGCGTACGTTTCTCACGATGCCCGATTTGTTCAATTTCTGGTTCACGGGTATGAAGGTGTGTGAGTATTCCAATGCTACGACCACGCAGTTCTACAATCCGCGCGAAAATGCCTGGGCAAAATCAATGCTCAATGCGCTCGATATTCCCACGGATATGCTTCCGGATGTGGTGTCGCCGGGTACAGTTCTTGGGCCTATCCGCAAGAGCATTGCTGATGAGATGGGTATTGCACCTGTTGACGTGATCGCACCGGCCTGTCACGATACGGGGTCGGCGGTTGCGGCTGTGCCCCTTTCTTCGCCCGATGCGGTTTATATCAGTTGTGGCACATGGGCGTTGATGGGGGCGGAGTTGCCTGAACCCGCGATTAATAAGCGCGCGCTCGCGCACAATTTTACCAATGAGGGCGGTGTTGATCATACGATTCGGTTTTTGAAGAATATTTCGGGACTGTGGATCGTGCAGGAGTGCCGCCGGGTGTGGGCTTTGGCGGGGAAGGATTATTCGTGGGAGGCGTTGATGGGGCTGGCGATGGAATCGGATCGGCTCGCGTCGTTTATCGATCCGGATCACGCCGATTTTGGTACGCCCGGGGATATGCCGTCTCGCATTCGGGATTTTTGCAAGCGCACGGGTCAACCACTGCCCGATAGTGAGGGGGATATTATTCGCACGACGCTGGAGAGCCTGGCACTCAAATGTCGCTATGTTCTGGGGCAGCTCGAAGATGTATTGAGCAAGACGCTCGGGGATATTCACATTGTGGGTGGGGGCATTCACAATACGCTTTTGTGCCAGTTTATCGCTTCTGCGACAGGGCGCGCGGTGCTGTCAGGTCCGGCTGAGGCGACTGCAATGGGCAATCTTTTGATGCAGGCGATGGGCAAAGGGCAGATTGGCTCTTTGGATGAATTGCGCGATATTGTGCGCGCTTCTACTGAGATTAAGACGTATAGCCCGACGGATACGGATGCCTGGGACGAGGCGTTTGAAAAATTTCAACGGATGATGTGATCTATTGCCGCTTTGAGTTCTTCGGGGCTGAATCCATAGGGACCGTGTTTGCCCGCATAGGCGATGCGGTTGTCCGTGCCGATGAGGTAGAGGCGTTCGGGCCAGGCGACATAGTCGTTCATGACGGCGTCGTCCATGTCGTCAACATAAGTGCGTATGCCGTATTGCATGGCGTCTTCGCATGTTTTTGCAACTTTTCGGCGTTCTGCAAGGGTTTTTGGGTCGTAGATGCCCGTGTCTTTGAGTTTCCAGCCGTCTTCTGGGTGGGCTTCGCGGATGTAGATTACGAGAAAGTGTACCCGTTTGTGATATGTTGCATAGAGGTCGCGGAGGCTAACTGCCTCGCGGACAAAGGGCGGTCATGTGAAGCTGCCAAAGATGAGTGCAACGGGTTTGTCTTTGCATAGTTGCGAGAGGCGCACGGGGTTTTCGCCGTTGATGTCCGATAGTTCAAAGTCTGGTGCGGGATCTCCTGCTTTGGGCGCACGGGGGTCATTTTGGTGAAGCCAGGCAAAGGCTTCGGCGCGGTTTTGGAAGGTGTTGGGCATGGGGAGTCCTCCGAGTTTGTTTTTTGAATATTATGGATTGACACGTTGTTTGTCAATATGTCTGATGGGTGTACTGTGCTGCAAATAAGCTATCAGGCGCGAAAAGCAACCGTAGGGGCGAGGCATGCCTCGCCCCTCATATCAAGGAGAGCGTTATGGTCAGGTTCGGTGTGGTCGGTTTGAAGGGTATGGGTGGGCAGCATGTACGGGAGATTTCAGGACTGGATCGGGCGGAGTTGGTGGCGGTGGCGGATCTGGATCTGGATTATGCGCGGCAGGTTGGGGAAGAGCGGGGTGCGCGCGCCTGGGGCGATTACCGGGAGATGATCGCGTCCGAGGATCTGGATGCGGTGGTGATTGCAACGCCACATCATCTGCACGCGCCGATGGGTTTGGATTGTCTGGAGGCGGGGTTGCATACTTTTGTGGAGAAGCCGATTGCGAATACGGTTTCCGAAGCGGATAAGATGATCGAGGCGGCGCAGGCGCGGGATCTGAAGCTGGCTGTGGGGCACAATTATCGCACGTTTCCCGGCAATCGCGCGCTGAAGCGGCTGATTGATGAGGGGGCGCTGGGAGAGATTTACCGGGTGCTGTGGATGTGGATTGAGACGCGGCCAGAGGTGTATTACGACCGGGATATCTGGCGGTGTACCTGGGAGCACGCAGGGGGCGGAGTGCTGATGAATCAGACCAGCCACGATCTGGATTTGCTGTGCTGGATGGTGGGCGATCCGGTTGCGGTTTCTGCGATGATGTGCAATTGGGGTCATCGGGTGGAGATTGAGGATACGGTTGTTGCCAATATCCGTTTTGCCTGTGGTGCCCATGCGAATGTGCAGTTGAGTACGTGTGATCGACGATTGAATTACAGACAGATTTCAGGCGATCTGGGTACGATTGAGTTTCGGGATGAGAAGAATGCGAATTCAAAGGTGCCAGATGTGTTTCGGCTGGGGCGGTACGAGGCGCCCATGCGGGCGTTTATAAAGGGGGCAAAGGGGCATCAGCCAGGTATTAGCTGGGAGGATGTGCCGTCCGATGAGGGCGGGCTAACACTGGTGGAGAGTTTTGTTTCCGCGATTCTGGATGGCGGAGAGGCGATTACAGATGGGGTGACAGCGCGGCGAACACTGGAGCTGATTAACGCGATTGTGCTTTCGGCTATACGAAAAGAGGAGGTCGCGTTTCCGGTTGATCGGGATCAATACGATGAGCTTATGGAAGAGCTGAAGCACGGACAGACTCAGGTGGATAGGTTGTAGGATCTATAAGTCTTGCGAAGCGTTGAGCAATGCTTGTACAGAATCTGCTTGACTTAGTATAATATATTCGATACACTTTTTTATTCTCCCCGCAGAAAAATATATTCTGCGGCTCCCGGATTCTAAGTGGATCCGGGTTTTTTTCAAAATATGCTACATGCCAACATATCAGCGAAAGCTCCCTGAGTAATTACTATGCGATCTCTGAAAGTCTCGGAGGTAGGCACTTGCCAATGAGTAGAGAATGGCAGATTTTTATTTCGTATTCAAGTCAAAATGATTTCGAAGTTAGCTTGCTTCAGTACGCCATTGAAACTCTGCTTTCAAAAGAAGATGTGACGGCATGGACCTTTCAGAGAGACCAGAGTCGCTCTGAAAAGGAGATTGCGGAGAGTCTCAAAGAACGTGTCAGAGAGTCGGTAGCCATGCTTCTATTGGTGTCGCCTGAGACACTGGATGCTGGTGCCACACAATGGATGGAATTGGCTTATGCAGATGCCTTTGAAGTTCCTACATTTATTCTCTTACACCGCATTGACTACCAGGATCTCAGGCGGCGCGAACACGGTGTTCCGCCTCTTCTATTAACGAGTCAATGCAACCCAGCCTCATCTTGGAAAGAAGTAGTAGAGGAAGTGCGTGACCTCATAAAATCAAAGGAGCGCGAGAATGGGTAAAAAAGTTTTCCTTTCATACGCATATGAGGACCGTGGTATTGCAGAACAGGTGTCCAGATTCTTGGAGGAGAATGGTCACGATACCGGCGACATGTCGTTTATTGATCCTCGCGTAGATACCAGGATTGGTGACGATATTCGGGAGGCAATAAAGCAGCAGATGTGTAGCGCGAGTAACGTGGTAATTATTGTCACGCCGAATAGTGCCAAATCACAATGGGTGAACTATGAGGCTGGAATGGCATCTGCCCTTGACAAGCCAATTATCCTGATCAGAAGCAAGGACGCAAAAGATGTTGATTTTGTGACTTCGCTTGCGGACGCCCAGTTCATCGAGATAGGCAACGGACAGGATGAAAAATAGGGTATTACTTATCTGTGAAACTCCCTGAGCAATTAGGAATACTATACGATGTTTGAATGCTCAGAAGGTAAACATAAACGCCATTGGCAAATAACTGATGGCGTTTTTTTATTTATACTATGGCGGGATCAATCAATTCAAGGAGCCTGCGCCGGATCTCTCTGGGAGTTGCGTCGAGATTTACGGTGGTGAATCGTATGTTGTGGCCCTGTATCTCAACCGATTCGTCAACTGAGCAATTGACAGCAGGATGTAGAAGTATTCCCGATGCCTTTTCTGCTAAAGGATCACCCAATCCCTCCTGAGATCTCAAGTAGGCGTATATCTGGTATATATGGCCTGAAGCCAATGTTTGGGTACGATAATTTCCGGGTTTAAGGATGGATGTAAATTTAGTGTCTATGATGATACGACGGCCGGAAGCGGTATGGTCTAAAATAGTATCAGCACGCATTGAGGGGAGGATGGCATTAATTCTTTCAGTCATATTACCAGTGTTCCATTGGAGTGTCTTTTGGGACTGAACTTTCCATCCCCACTGTGTAAGCGTAACGTCGTAGAATCCGGCGATGGCCTTTTCGTAAAGTTCCCATACCTTTTCACGATATGGTGAAGATAAATTCTTAGGGCCAGCGGTTTCAGTAGGCAGTGCCAAATCAAAGGCCAGTTGCGCCGCAGCCAGCATCTGCCGGTCGGCGATGTCCATCCGACCAATGAGATTTACCGATGGGTCATGTCGAATAAAATGTTCTCCACTCACTCCCATTCGCACCAAACTGGTGGCAAGGGCGCGACATCGACGCGCTAAGTCAACGCGCCGCACCATCTTGGCCGACTTCTCCAATGCCGCTCGAACATAGCGGTTGCGTGGTGTATCTACTGTCAGTTCTTCGAACCGGCATGCGATTAATCCTCTCTGCAGCAGTTGACGGCGTTCTGTATGGATATGGTCAATTCTGCCGCGCACTCTGCTGAGGATAGCTTGCCGGGGCTGGTAGCCAAAGCTCAGGTTTCGCCTCAGGCGGCGTTCTACCGCCCACGCCAGGATTTCTGCCACCAGATCGGGGATGTCGTCCGGATTGTCTTCGACCTTTCTCTTTTGCAAATCGTTTATCTGTCGGAATAGTTGGGACGCATACAGCATCAGCAGATAGAGATTTCTAACTGGAATTTCTCCGATATATCCCGGTTTGTCGCTTTCTTGAACGGTGGTCATTAAAACCCTTCCAATAATTGTTTCTTAGCCTCTTGGGCTGTATCCGGCGCGTCAAACCAGTATTCATCCAGCAAGGGACTGATTTCGGTTTCGACCACTTGTATAAACCACTCGTTAGGATCAGAAATCGTGTGCCCGGGCGGAGGGGTTACATAACTATGTCCTATCTTGAATTGAGCACCGAGGTTAGAGTCCTCAGCTATCTGTTTGTTCAGCGCATTCATTCTTTCTTCTACTTGCGATAGAATCTCCTCGCCTATTTCGCACTGATCATGTACCCAGTCTCGCCAGACACTGCCAAATACGGGTTCTAAATCAACGAAGGCGAATCGTCTGCGAAGGGCGAAATCGACCATAGCGATTGAGCGGTCTGCGACGTTCATTGTGCCAATGACATATAGATTTTCGGGAATGTAAACCCGTTCGCCTTCGCGTTTTCGGTAAGAGAGTTCCAATGCCTCGGCCTTATTTCGCTTGTCCGACTCCAGTAGCGTGAGCATCTCGCCAAAAATTTGTGCGGGATTGCCGCGATTGATTTCCTCAATGATGATCGCATATTTTGACTTTGGATCATCTTTTGCTGTGTTTATCATCTGGAGAAAGGGACCGTTAATCAAATCCAGCTTGCCATCGCCTGATGGTCGCCATCCCCTGACAAAATCTTCGTAAGAAAGGTTGGGGTGAAACTGCACGGGGCGTATTTTGTCTTCGTCGCGCTCACCTATCAAGGCGAAGGCCAGTTTTTTTGCCAGCCAGGTCTTGCCCGTACCCGGCGGTCCCTGTAAAATTAGATTTTTCTTATCTCGGAGGCGTTGAAGAATTGTCTCCAATTTTTCCCGTTCAAGAAAACAGCCTTCTGTCAGGATGCTGTCTATAGAATAGGAGGTAAAGAGAGGTGCTGTTTCCCTCACTTGCGATAGAAGCGGTTGTGGACGAGGCTGCCTGGGTTGCCAAATATCCTTGAGTTGCGAACTGTAGAAGTCGACTTGCGTGTCGGAATGTTCATCTTCAAGTCGTTTTCGTATCTCCAATAATGCCTTATCAAGGGTGACGTTGTCCTTGTCGTTGATGGAGAAATTTTCGCCCCATTTTTTTGAGAAAGCGTTGACTATTTTTTCTTTATGGCCTTGACTCATAATTGCTTCAAACGCATCCGGAAACAGAAGGTACAGAAAAGCATGTCGAAATTGACGGCCTTGACTGTACTCCTGAGCGTCGAGCCATTCGGCAAAGTCCCAGGGATCGGTCATTAGCGAAACCCGATCCTCTGAGGAAAGGGAAAACCAGCTCATCATCGTGGTGATGAAGAAGCGGCATTCACGCCAACGGGAAGTATGATAAGCATGGCCTGGATTTGTAACCCCTTTTGCTAAGACGTCGCCCAGTGCCCAATGATTATCCGGAAGTTTCGACCCCGACCATTCCCAGACTCGCCTGATCTGGTCGTGTTTTGTCTCTGGTTTAAGCACGCCGCGATAGACGATTAAAAAAAGTACCCAGGTCATCTCAGCCCATAGACATTTCGCCTCTGGGGGAGCAGGTTCCAGTTGTTGCTCCAGTTTTTCGTAGAAATTACCCGATCCCTTATCCAGATTCTCGACGAAGTGGATGCGGAGTTGATTGAAGTTTTCTTGGGTCCAGAGTGATTCTTCCGAGAATAGCGATCCACCATCCAAAAGGCACTGCTGTTTCCATTTTTCGGTAGCGTCGAGAATGTTAATGTCTGCGGCACTTTTCGATCTGCTCATAGATATATCCTTTGTTGAATTTCAAGTCCTTTTGTCGAAGATTTTGAGTATTTGATTAACCGCACAATATACTATATATTGATTTTATGTCACTTGAAGATATTGTTTTGTCAACGAAGAACTACGATATGGACACGTCCACAATTGACCTGACATTTGCTACCGAACTATTGCGTTTGCCATATTCGCAAGTTTGGAGTGATTATGATGAAGATGCAGATGTCCTGTATCTCAGCTTTGAAAAACCCCAATGCGCGAATGGGCTTTGGTTCGGATCGCTAAAATTCCTCAGCGAAAGAGTGCGAGAAGGAAAAATTTTCATAGCAATATCATTGAGGTGACAATGGCTGAATATTTCGTCAAACGTCCGTTGAAGCGCGCGCCTGTTCATCCGGGTGAGATTCTGCGCGAAGATGTATTGCCGTCGCTTGAGTTATCGGTTAGTGAAGCTGCTCGGCGACTCGGTGTTTCGCGTCAGCAATTGCATCGCGTTCTGGCCTGTACGCATCCGGTTACGATAGAAATGGCACTCAGAATCGGTAAGCTTGTAGGCAACGGTCCCGGACTCTGGTTGCGCTTGCAACAAGCTTGTGATTTGTGGCGTGTAGAGCAATCTTTGAAAGACGAACTTGAAGAAATAAGGCCTGCGGGTATAAAATAACGGATATTACACCAATTTAGAAAAGAATACATTATGATCTATCGACTCAAAATTACGCTAACGGGTTCCAGACCGCCGATATGGCGGCGAGTTGAGGTTGACGGCAATATCTCACTTGGAGAATTGCATCAGGTGATTCAGATTGTGATGGGATGGACAGATTCTCATCTTCACCAATTCATCGTCAACGATACCTATTATAGCATTCCTTATCCAGGCATGGAAGACTGGGGAATGATGGAGGATATCCGAGATGCAAACGTAACCACTCTTCAGCAGGTCGCTGTTGAGGTAGGGACGCAATTTATATATGAGTATGATTTCGGCGATAGCTGGGAACACAGGATTCGGGTTGAACAGATCAAGGAGCCAGAAGTCGGGGTGTTTTATCCTGTATGTCTGATGGGAAAACGCGCATGTCCACCAGAGGACGTGGGTGGCGTTTGGGGGTACGAGGAATGTTTAAGCGCGCTTCAGAACAAAAATCATCCAGAGCATGAAATGTATTTACAATGGATTGAGGGGACATTCGATCCTGAGAATTTTGATCTTGAAGAAAGCAATCGGATGCTATCTTTTCTCGACTTCTACAAGGTCTTCAAGCGCGAGAAGGCACCAGCATATACCGATAGACAGGGACAATATCTGACATTCATCTATTATTATACGAAGTTGAACGGTTATCCCCCAGCCCAGGCAGATATACAGAGGTATTTTGGCATCTCAGGTCCTTCCGTCAACAGCATGCTCAAAACCCTGGAAAAACGAGGTCTTATATCGAGAGTTCCCCGCCAACCACGCTCAATCAAGTTGCTCCTGTCCCGCGAGGAACTCCCCGATCTGGAATAAATCGGTAGCATCCTGCCTTTTTATATTTTGGAAAAAATCAAACATCATTTATAAGGCCCTAAAAACCTCTCCCCGTCAAAATGTATCATATGCGTTGGAGATTCAGCGATCCAGACTTCTGTCTCCCCTATCAAAGACCTCTTGCTCAATTAAATTATCTAACGCATCACCATCCGGTAATCTGTCCTTAATTTTTGTCCCCAGAGATTCGAGTTTTGCTCTTGAAGGATATTTGAGACTTCTCAAGTCCGTGGCATTTACCTGAGTATGGCCGTTGAACAATCTGAAGTAAGCGTCAACCATCATTGAATTGAGAAAAACTGCCAGCCCTTTTGCAAGATGTGTAGGCAGTCCTTTCCCATTGCAATGGAAATAATTCAGATGGTTCTCAAAGCCCACTGTTTCTGATTTTATTCGCTCTGGATCATAGATAGCAGCTACGATCCTGCGCTTTTCTTCCTTTGAAGAGAAACGCCTTACTAAAACATACGTGCCAGAAGGGACCAATAAATTTTGGGATTCTTCTGAAAAAGTAATGGCATGGGGTTTCTTGCTATTTTTGGGGGGCCATTCAACAAAACCTTGCTGGAAATGCATGGGATAAATTAAAGGCACTGTTTTTTTATTTGGCACATGTTTCAAGAATTTGTTCGCCCGGAAATCAACAACTCTGCCCGTTGATACCGAGATGCCGAGTTCCTCCAGTGTTGATTGAAAATGCTTCATCTTTTCAGCTATTTGATGGTCCATCTCATCTGTAATGATGTGAATGAACTTGTCGGGATCCTCTGGGTGTATCACTTGGTCATATTCCACATCTCTCCAGAATAGAGGGTCTCCTGGAGATGAATGAGATGAAATCGCTATCTTTAATGGTTTTGACTTAGATTTGGTCGTATGGAAAATGATGTTTTCTTGTAGCACACCATCATCGCTGAAGGCCCTTTTTCTGGATTCAAAGATGTGAATTCTCTTCAATGCCATTTCTTCGAGAAAGTTATTTCTAAATGCTTTGAAATAAGGTCCATTGCAGAAGCTTCTCGGTGTAATTGCAACGAGTTGTCCCTCGTCAGTTAGTAATTTTTTTATGATTGCAAGAAAGGCTGTATAAAGGTTGCTCGTTTCAATCTCAAGGCGACGCAATAATCTTCTGTGTTCAGAAGAACTCTGGATTTTTTTGTAGGGGGGATTGAGAATGGCATAATTGAACTTTTTGACATGGGGAGAGAATAGATCTTGTCTGAGTGCGGGTACAGCAGCTTTGATAAAATCTTCATTGATCACTTTGTAGCTAAAATGAATGCCCAGTTGCTCACATTTTGAGCGGCAAGCTTTCAATGTATTTTCTAAAAGTGGCGTCAATGAAGCATCAATTTCATAGGCTGTGATTGTAAATTCCTTCGGGAGATGCTTCTGTGTGCATACATAATCGACAAAAGCAGCAGAAAGAGAACCTATTCCGGCACCAGCATCGAGCAAATGAACAGAGGTTTCTGATATGCGAAACATCTGTGACATGAACTCAGCTATCGGAGCAGGTGTAAAGAACTGGCCAAGGTGGTTTTTCTTTTTGCCATTTACAACGAGGTTATATCTAAGAAGATCAACCTGGTCCAGTATATTGTGTTGTTCATTGATATCTATCATACGTCATGTGTGACTTTAGGATAATGGTGAAAAAAACAAGCAATCAGTGGTCAGCAGTCAGCAAAACAAGGATTCTATAGCCGTCATTGCGGCAGGGTGTTAGCCGCAATCCAGTGGTTTTGACTTTCTTATATCTGTTTGTCGGCATTATTCTGTGGCGATTTTGAAGTCACACATCGCGTCTATCATGTTACGCGGTGAGATTTTAGATAGTTTTGGATATGGAAAATCCACCAGGTTTCTACCCTTTCAGTATATTATAGATCAAACAGGTCGCTTGTCAATATATCTGGTGGCACTTTTGCAATTTTAACTCAATAGGAGAATAAGCATGAAACCTTCGTGGATGACGTATGGTATTTTGAAGGCCCTTTCCCGACGGGATTTGTTGCAGATGTTGAAGGATCACGGGTTTGAAGGGGTGGAGTTTCGGACGGATGCAGGGCATGGTCACGGGGTGGAGGCGTCGATTGACGAAGCAGAGCGAGAGCAGGTGGTGGCAGATTGCGCGGCGATGGGGATCGATATTATGAGTATTGCGACGGGCAATCGGTATCACGATACGGATCCGGACGAGCTTCGGGATCATATTGAGCAGACGATGGTTCGGATGGATCTGGCATCGGATCTGGGCGCGCCTCGCGTGCGCGTGTTTGGGAATAATTTCCCAACAGAAGTGCCCAGGGAACAGACGATTGCTCAGGTGGCAGAGGCGCTGAAGCCGCTGTGTGATTACGGTGTGGAGAAGGGGGTGAAGCCGTGCCTGGAGTTGCACGGGGAGTTCGATTGGCAAGCGTGCAGGGCAGTGGCAGAGCAGGTGGATCACGAGAATTTTGGGTTGGTCTGGAATTCAGTGCCGCAAGATGTGGTGGATGGATCTGTGAAACAGGCACTGGATACGGTGTGGCCCTGGCTGGATCATGTGCATATGCACGATCTGGCGGGACAGGGCTATCCGTATCGCGAGTTGTTCCGGCTGCTGCACGAGAAGGGCTATGAGGGCTACATGTCGGCAGAGACAGAGCGGCGTCCCGATAAGGGGGTGGGCGATCTGTGGATGTTTGTGGCTTATTATTCCGATCTGTTCAGGGCGTATCGCGATCTCGCACGGGGTTGAGAGGTTATAGCGGAGGTAATCATAAACGCCATCGGCAAAATAGCTGATGGCGTTTTTTATGTTGGGATTTTGTGTGGCAAGTTATCCGGTCAGTATTTCGCGCAGGCGTGCGGTGACGATTTCCTGGTCGTCTTCGATGAAGTTGGTTACGGCGACGCGGAAGGTGTTTGCGCTGCCGCGTGTCCATACGGATGGATTGCCCTGTCGAAGTTCTTCGATTATTTGCACCGCAGTTTTGCCCAGTGCGGTTTCATCGACTGTGATGTGTACGCCATCGCTCAGGCCTCGTGAGTCGGCCGAGAATTTGGCTGTGATGTGGGGGATGTCTTTCAGGTTTGAGAGTAGCGCTTCGGATTTGCGTTTGTATTCGGATAGGCGCGCTTCGTGGTCCATGCTGAACCATTCGCGCAGGGCAACGACGACGGCGATGACTTCTTGCCGATCTACTTTCAGGGGACGGCCTATGGTATCGTAGGGGCTGGTTTCATAGCCGATGAAGGAGTGGAGAAAGGCGGCGTCGATCAGGTCTTTGCGCCCGCACAGGATGCCTGTGGAGTGACACGAGCCTATGTATTTTGCGCCGTAGCCGATTAGATCTGCGCCCATGTCGGGATATTTTAGCATGGTTTCGAGGGGATAGACCTGGCTCGCTGCATCGACGATGACGGGTATCCCATTGGCGTGGGCGATGCGGACGACGTCTTCAGGGGATAGGACGCCTGCCTGGCCTCCGGGTGCGAAATAGTGGATGGCTGCGGTCTGGTCTGAGATGGCGGCTTCGAGTTGGGCTTCGGTCGTTCCGTTTTCATCGCCAACTTCGATGAGTTTGGCACCGAAAACAGTGAGTACCGGGTCGTAGTGATAGCGCTGTTTTTTTTGTATTAAAATGTGATGTTTCATGCCCGTTGTGTCGGGCAATTGTTCCATTTTCTCGGGGTCGCTGCCCGACATGCAGGCGGCTGAGCTGAGGGCTAATGCTGCCGCGCATCCAGGTGTGACCATTGCCGCTTCTGCGCTGAGGGTGTCGGCGATGATTGCGCCGGTTTTTCTTAGTAGTTCTTCCATGTCCGCAAAGTAGCGATTCGCTATGTCCATTGCGGCTTGCACTTCTGTGCCTACACGCGATCCGCCAATGACGGTCTGATATCCCGATGCGTTGATTACAGGGAAAACGCCCAGGTCTTCGTAAATTTGACGCGCTTTGCTCATGATTTCCTCCGAAAATGTTTTTTAATGCCTGCTGGATAACGGCTCTGTTTCAATGATGTTTCCGTCATCCAGAAACGCAACCGGTTCAGCTTCTTTGCCATTTTCCCACATCAGAGAATAAAACCAGATACCACTCTCACCGATGCAGAAATCTGCAGGAGTAAAGGTCATTTTTGAGTCCAGTGGCGGATCAGATTTTTCGGGATTGTATTCAGCTATCCAGCCAAATGCCTCGCCGCTCCATGTCTGTCCTTTGGCATGAAGCTTTTTAGCAAACGCCATAATATCGTCAATATCCGGAATGACGATGGGTACAATGGATGCGTGTTCTCCATTTCGCGCTTGTATTCTAATTTTAACGGTTGTCATTTTTTTTCTGCTCCTTTTGCCAGGCGTCCATAATATTTTCACGATAGGCTATTAGAATCCTTTCGATTTCGTTTAATTCATGGGGACGAAATCTTCCGGCTCGTGCCAACGCAATTGGATCAACCCAATATTTCGCTTCCTTTCCCTGTTTTCCCACATGAACATGGGGCGGTTCATTGAGGTCTGCTTGATAAAACCAGAACCGATAGCCTCGTATTCTTAAAATGACAGGCAAAATGGTCCTTTCCAAAAATATACATTCAAAATAGAAAGAGGCAAGAGAGGTCCGCATTCAATAATTGTGTAAAATTAGACATTTATTCCTCTCGTGAGGTTGCATAAGCCGAATCTTTCCAAACGTCCTTGGCTATGCGGAGGATGTTGCCGCCGATGATTTTTGCGATGTCGTCATCGCTGTAACCCCGTTGCACAAGGCCGACGGTGAAGAGGGGCCAGTTGGTCCAGGTGAGGCTTTGTTCCTGGTGGGGTTGTCTCCATTCGGAGGAATGGAGAGGGTCTCTGGGCGGCCAGAGTGCCTCCCAGCGGTTGCGCTGTTTGGGACGGGGGTTGAGTTTGCGGTTGGCTTCGGCAATGTATTGAGAGGGGTAGCCTCGATCCGTGCCGATGGTGACGGCGTCAGTGCCAAAGGTTTTGGCGACGTAGTCGATGTGGTCGAGGAAGGCACTGATGTCGCCGTTGCCGCCGAGAAATGCGGGTACATTGGTGATGCCCATGGTGCCCCCGGTGTCGAGTACCGCGCGGATGATGTTGTCGGGTTTGCTTCGGATGTGTTCGTTGAGTGTGCAGGCGACGGAGTGGCTGACGACGACGGGTTGTGCGGATGCTTTTGCTGCGTCGAGGCAGGTTTGCCAGCCGGTGTGGGAGAGGTCAATGATGATGCCGAGGCGGTTCATTTCGGCGACTGTGGCATGTCCAAAGTCGCTCAAGCCCGCGTCGTTGGGTTCGCCGCAGCCGTCTCCGATAGGGTTGCGGCGGTTGTACGTGAGGTGCATCATGCGTGCGCCGAGTTGTGCAAAGACGCGGATGTAGCGCAGTTCTTCTGCCGGGTTGGTCTGGTCGCCGGCGAGTGGAATGCCGTTGCAGGTGAGATAGGTGCAGCGTTTGCCTGCTTTGTGGGCTGCAACGATGTCGTCGGGTGTGGTGACGCGCTGGAGAAAGTCGGGCATGGCGTCGGTGTTGTACGTGTGTCTGGCAAGGCGTTTGATGATGCGCAGGGGGTCGTTGCATTCTTCGCCTGCGTTTTGAAAGGTGCAGGTGACGCCAGAGGCATGCCAGATTTCCCGGTATTCTCGACGGAGTTCGGGTGTGAGCGCCCAGCGGGTCATGCCCATGTCTTCGGTGAGGTCTTGCAGTTCGCGGTCAGACGCGCCTGCTTCGATGGCTGCGTTGACGGGGTCGGGATCGACGGGTGAGCGCAGACCAAGGCCGTAGGATTCGATGACGAGGGCGTGTTCGTGAAGCTCCAGGCCGTGTTCTATGTCGCGCTGTGACGGTTTGAGGATGCCGAGTGCGACGTCGCGGGCGTGTTGCATTTGGTCGTTCATTGTTGTTTTCCTGTTTTTATTTTTTGCACAAAAAATTGATCAGGTCTTCGTTTTTTGCAAGGTCATTTTTTATTGTCAGGGTCGCTTCGGAATGAAGCGCGTAGGCCGCTTCTGCCCAGGATGTGTCAAAGGTATCGCCCGTGTTGTGTAAGAGCAAGTTATTTGGGGCGATGAGCGCTGCGGCATTGGGCAAGCCTCCCGCTTTGAGTATGCCTGGGATGGGCAGGCGTTTGAGGTAGTCGTTCTCGGTTTTGGTGCTGAATGCGCCGATGTCGGATGCGATTTGCAGGTCGGTGCGTTCCGAGATTGCACCTGCGATAATGGTCCAGAGTCCGGCATTGCCAAAGCCGACGATGTTTACCCGACCACCGGGGATGTGGCGCAATGCGAGTGCGATGTCGTATATGCGTTCGGCGTCGTCGGTGCGGTTAAAGGTGTTGAAGAAGTTCCCGCCTCCGCGCGGTTCTTCGGGGTTTTCTTCGCCGATGTTCTGACCCGTGCCAAAGGGGTCTATGGCATAGACGGTTTGCCCTTTGTCGAGGAGGGCCTGGATGAGAGGTGAGTACAGGGCGTCCATGCCATGCGGATGAATTAACAGGGTGGATGCGTCGGAGGAGGTTTCGGGTGTGAAGGTGCGGATGGGGACGCGCACATTGCGGCGGTTGCCGATGAGTGTTCCGTTTTCTCTGGTGTTGTGTTGATATGTGACGGTGCTGTTGTCGTAGCCGACGGTTATGCGCAGTGCTTCGCCCAGGATGCGTCGATTTTTGGCGAATATGTCGGACGTGTTTGGGCGATAGGTTTCCAGTGTTGTTCTGGATGCGGCGATGCACTGGCGGATGAGGTCTTTGTGTTGGGTGATTGCGCCGTCGGGCAGGCCATCGAAAAAGGCGAGCATGTTTTTGTGTTCTTCGACTTCAAAGGGCGGTTCGCGGAAGTCGTCGCCATAGGGCAGGTCGAGCCAGCGGGCGAACCAGCGGTACACGGCTTCGCGCATTTCGAGGTTGTAGCCGTGGGGCGCGTCAATCTGGATTTGAGAGATGCGGTCGTCGGCGTCGTAGAGGTCGTATATGCGTTTGATGGCGGGGTATTCGACGTCGGGGGTGTGTTGTGTCCAGTCCTGTGAGGAACTGACGAGGATGAGGGGTTTGGGCGCGAAGGTGGCGCCGATATCGACGTTGTTGGTGTCGATGCGCAGCAGGGGCGCGTTTTCACAGACACAGCCGCCTTGCATGTAGGCGGAGACCATGCAGACGGGTGCGGCGACGCGCAGGCGGTCGTCAACGGCGTAGAGATTATAGGTTTGGGTACCTCCGCCCGATTCGCCCGTGCAGCCCAGGCGGTTGGTATCGACTTCGGGGAGTTCGCAGAGGAAGTCGAGTGCGCGGATGCTGTTCCAGAGTTGAAAACCGAGGATGCCGATGTTCCAGAGCATGCGGTTGTCCTGTCTGTGGGGCCAGGGTGCGCGGTGTACAATACCGTAGGTTTCTTCCTGGTATGCGCCGGAGAGGTGTCGGGCGCTGTCGTTGTAATCGACCATGTCCCACATGAAGGCTGTGCAGCCCATTCGGGCAAAGGTGAGGCCCCGCCCCGGGTAGGATGTGTCCCCGTGTTGGAGGCGGCCCAGTTGTGCATGCCCGTGTGGGCTTAAGATGCCGGGGTGGCTTTTGGGTTGTGGGTTGAGGGGTCGAAAAAGGCTACCGCCCACGTAGAAGTTGGGCAAGCTCTGGAAGTAGGCTTTTTCGATGGTGTACCCGTCTCGTTCAATGCGGTCGTAGATGTGGATGTCGAGCGGGGGCTTTTCGGGCATTGGCCAGAGGCCAGCGGCAAAGAGGATTTGCTTTTTGAGTCTCGTCTTTTCTCGTTCCCAGGTTTCGCGGTCGGGATATGTTGCGGGCGTAAATTCGGTGTGGGTGTGCGGGAGGTTTTGCCATCGGGGGTCCATGGGGTCTCCTGTAAAAGCGCGAATCAACGAATCAACGGTCAGTGGTCAAAAATCAGCGATTAATCCCATCCATCGTCATTGCGGCCCCTGCTTAAATCATACAGGGGCAGGCATGCTTTAAGCCGCAATCCAGAGGTTTTGGGTGGTTGGGCGGGGTTCGTCTATTCGTCTATTCGTTCAATCGCCGCGGGGGCGCCGAAGTATTTTTTCAGGCGTTTTGCGTCGAATTTTTCCCGGCGGTCATAAGTGTAGATGCCGTTTTGTTCTTGTTCGATGTCGGTGAGTTGGGTATAGCAATACCCCGCGATGTTGGGGTGGTTGAGGAGTATAGCTGTGAGTTTTTCGATGCGGTGATACACTTCTTCGATGTCGGTGGGGCGTTTGCCATAGCCCCAGCTGCTTTTGCGGTCTGCGGCTTGTTCTGTTTCGACGGCATTGGGATCCCACCAGGTGCCGCCGTATTCATCGACGACATAGGGTTGGCCCTGATAGGGCGCGCTCAGTTCGGGGAAGCGGATGGGTGTGTTTTCCCAATCGTCGGGGGATACGGGGGCGTAAGTTGCTTTGAATTTGACGGGGTCCTGTTCGTAGTCGTGTACGGTGTAGATGTCCGTGCAGACGTGTACGTAGCCGCTGGTGTCGTGGCAGGGGCGAGAAGGGTCGAGTGCTCTGGTGAGGTCGTATGTTTCCTGTACGGCCTGGTGGTGCGCTTCAAAGTGGTTGGTCGCGCCGCCCCGGGTTTCGTTGTAGGGGGTCCACGCGAGGATAGAGGGGTGGTTGAGATCTCGCTGGACGATTTCTCGCCATTCGCGCTGCTGGTTGTGTATGGATTGGGGGGATCCGAAGTTCATGCCCCAGTCGCAGTATTCGCCCCAGGTGAGATAGCCGAGTTTGTCAGCCCAGTAGTGAAAGCGTTCTTCGAATACTTTCTGGTGGAGGCGCGCGCCGTTGAAGCCGACGGCGAGTGATTTTTCGATGTCGGCTTTGAGCATGTCGTCGGATGGGGAGGTCCATATTCCGTCGGGATAGAATCCCTGGTCCAGTACAAGGCGCAGGAAGATGGGGGTGTTGTTGAGGTAGAATTTGTGGCCTTCGATGTGAAATTTTCGCAGTCCGGCATAGCTGTTGACTGTGTCGATGGTGGTGTCGCCATCGCGGAGTTCAAAGCGGAGGTCGTAGAGGTGAGGGTTGTCTGGCGACCAGGGTTGTGGGTTTTTGATGCGCAAGGACATGGCTGTACCACTCGTAGCGGGCATTGTGGAGACTGCGACTTCTTCTTTGCCGTTGAGGAGGACGGCGCGGAAGATGTGTCCGCGGTGTGCGTTTTTGAATGTGGGGGTGAGTACAAAGCGGCTGCTGTCGAGGTCGGGTACGATGCGCACAGTTTCGATGCGCGTTTCGGGTACGGCTTCGAGCCAGACGGTTTGCCATATTCCCGTGACGCGGGTGTAGTGGCAGCCGCGGGAATAGAGGTCGGGACATTGTTTGCCCGAGGGCTGGTCGCCAGAGCGCGTGTCGTCATTGGCGCAGACGACGAGGTGGTTTGCGTCAGATGTGAGTGCGTCTGTGATGTCGAATGTGAAGGATGAACTGCCGCCGTAATGTTGCCCGATGAGCCGACCATTGACCCAGGCTTTGCAGTGGTAATCAACCGCGCCGAAGTGCAGGAGTACGCGTTTGTCCGTCCATTCGTCGGGGATGTCGAGGGTTCTGTGATACCAGACCGAGGGCATGAAGTCCGTGTGTTGTATGCCCGAGAGGCTGGATTCAGGACAGAAGGGGATGGTGATGGCGCGGTCTAATTCAGTGGAATTTTGGTGCCAGCCTTTGGCTTCGCCGGATTGTCCAGAGTCTATGGCGAAGTTATAGGTGCCGTTGAGGTTTAGCCATGTGGTGCGCTGAAATTGTGGACGGGGGTGTTCGGGTCGCGGTTGTGTTTCGGGCATGAAATTCTCCTTCTTAAAATCCCGCTTCTCTCGGGGGCATGGGATCAACGGTCCAGGCCATGCGGTCGGCAAGGCGGGTCATGAGGTCGAGTCTTACGGCGGTGTAGTTGGGGTTGTTCCACTGGTTGTGCGTTTCAGCGGGGTCGGTTTCGAGGTCGTAGAGTTCGCCACTGCCCGTGCCGTGGGCAGCGACGAGTTTGTGGCGATGGGTGCGTACCATGGTGGCATGAGCTGGCGGATTTTTATGACCTGGCATGGCGTTGTAGTATTCGCAGTAGATGTCGTCGCGGTGCTGATCGAGGGGCGTGTCGCCTTTCAGGAGGGGTTGGAGGGTGCGGCCCTGCATGGCGGGCTGGCGGTCGAGGCCGACCCATTCGAGGATGGTGGGCGCGAGGTCAACGAGTTCAACGAGTGCAGATGACCGCGAGCCGTCGTTGCGAAGGTTGGGTCCTGAGATGAGGAGGGGGACGCGCACAGCGGGTTCGTAGAAGAAGGGGCCTTTGAGGTAGATGCCGTGGTCGCCGAGCATTTCGCCGTGGTCAGAGGTGAAGATGATATAGGTGTTGTCGCGCTGTCCGGTTTCTTCAAGGCAGTCGAGCAGGTGGCCGATCTGGCGGTCGATGACATCGACCATGGCCCAGTACGCCGCGGTGACCCAGCGGTGATCGGTATCGGTCATTTGGTCATAGGCATACATGCCTTTGCCGCCGTAGGAGCCGCCGTGATCGATGCGTTGCCAGAGGGGTTTGTCGTGGAGTTCGCCTTCGATGTAGTTGGGCAGGGGTATGTCGTCAATTATATCGCGGTAGCGTTCGAGGTCTTCGCGCGGGGGATCAAAGGCGTGATGCGGGTCAAAGGGGTTGAGGGAGAAGGTCCAGGGCATGTTTTCTTCAGCGCATCGGCGGATGAAGGTGATGGCGCGCTGGATGCAGTAGGTGGTCTGGCTGTGTTCTTCAGAGGGGAGTGTCTGTACGTATCGGGAGTCGGGAAAGGGCTGGACGTCGCGCGTCAGGCCCTTGTCGCGCAACCACTGGTGATAGTCGTTGGTGGGCCATCTGGGGGCCGGGTCGTGTGACCAGAAGAACTGGTCATAGCCGTCGTCTATGCGGCGTTCTGTGCCGTGACACGCGCTGGGGTTGCAGACCGAGATGTGGAGTTTGCCGGATAGGCCGCAGACATATCCGGCGTCGTGAAGTAGTTTGGTGACGGGGATTTCGTCGCTGGGGATGGATTGGCCGTTTTGCCGGCAGCGCGTGGTGCGCGGATAGCGTCCGGTGAGAAAGCTGGATCGGCTGGGCGTGCAGACGGGACTTTGCGAGAAGGCGTATTCAAAGAGGATACTTTGTTCGGCGAGGCGGTCCAGATTAGGGGTGTGTACATAGGGGTTGCCATAACAGCCGAGGGTGTCAAAGCGCTGCTGGTCAGTGCAGATCCAGAGGATGTTTGGTTTGTTGGGCATGAAGACCTCGTGTTATACAATGAATACCACAAACAATTACGCGCTGATAGCCAGTCCAATGCCTTTTTCTCCACCACCAGCGTAATAGAGATAGAGTTTTTTATCGTGAAATGTGGGAAAGGGGTCGCGCACATTTCGCTTTTCCCATTCTCCCTGAGGTGTTAGAATTGTACCGTGTTTTTGAACAAGGCGTACCGCCTGGCCGTTGATTTGCAATGTGGCAGCGAAGATGTTTTCAAAGGTTGCATCGGTGTTGGCAAAGCAAGAATAGGTTGCCAGGATGTGTGTGTCGTCGATGCGTGTACATCCAATATGGCGAATGCGCTGGTGTTCTCCATATATTTCTTCGGCGGTGAGGATGGCACCGGTTTCATCGAGGGTCCAATCTAATCCGTCGGGCGAATAGGCGTGTCCAATGCTTGTGGGATGGGGGCGACCTGCCCGTTGTTCTTTGGGAAGTTTTTTGGTTTCACCATTGTAATCCGCTTCTTCTCGGCTCATGGTCATGAAGAAGCCGTGGCATCCGTTTTCTGTGGGCACGACGCGCAGATACATGTTGGTGGCCACACGCCAATGATCGGGTGTGGTGATGGGCAAGAGGAGGTTGTTGGGATGTACATCAAAGTGGATGCCATCGGTTGAGGTGGCTGCGCCTGAGTTTTGAATGCGGCGATAATAGTGGGTGGGCATTCGGCGGTTTTGTTCTTTGAGCACTTCTGGCGGACAGTTGCCGTGGTAGTAGAGGATGAAGCGGTTGTTGTAATAAATGATTTCGGGCGAGCTGAGGTGGCCCGTGACAGCGGGGCAATTGTCGAGGTGGAGGACGGCTTTTTTTTGCATTGTCCAGGGGCCTTCGAGCGTTGGCGCGGTTGCAAAGCCGATTTCTCTGCCGCCGTGTGAGGCGAGATACATGTAGTAGCGATCAATGGGGTTGTCCAGTTTGTCGCTCATGTCGATGACGCTGGGAAACATGATGGATCGCCTTTTTTTGAAATCCCAGGTGATGTCGTCGATGGTTAAGAGGGGGTTGGATTTAGAGCGCTGGAGTGTTTGGAGAAAATGAGGTTGTGTCATAGTATTGGATGAGTGTATTATAGTGGTCGATGATCATGATTTTTGTAGCTTTTGAATAGACATAATGAAGGGAGTTTGTCTTATGCGCAAGCCAAATATTATTTACCTGTTAGCCGATGACTGGGGATACGGAGATGTGAGTTGTTTGAATCCCGATTCGAAGATTCCAACGCCGCATACGGATCAACTCGCGTCTGAGGGGATGATTTTTACGGATGCACATAGCAATTCTGCGGTGTGTACACCTACGCGGTACGGGGTGATGACGGGGCGCTATTGCTGGCGGTCGCGGTTGAAGCGCGGGGTTTTGAATGGGTATTCTGAGCCGTTGATTGAAGATGGGCGGATGACTGTGCCATCGCTGTTGCGCGATGAGGGTTATACGACGTCGTGTGTGGGTAAGTGGCATTTGGGGTTGGGCTGGCAGGTACGAGATGGGGCGGAGAGGGTGAATGGGGAGTCGGTGGATTTTTCCGCGCCGTTGTCAGATGGTCCCCATACGGTGGGTTTTGATTATTCGTTTATTATTCCGGCGTCGCTGGATATGGCTCCGTATTGTTATATTGAAGATGGGGTGGTGGTGGAGCAACCGCTCGAGGAGACTGCGGATTCGCCGAGGCCAGAATTTTGGCGCGGGGGTGCGTGTGCGCCCGGGTTTATGCATGATACGTGTTTACTGGAGTTGACGATTCGCGCCGAGGGGTTTATCAATCAGCACGCGAAGGAGAATGGGGATAAGCCGTTCTTTTTGTATTTCCCAGCGCCTTCGCCGCATACGCCGCATTTTGCGCGCGGGCGATTTGCAGGGCGAAGTCAGGCAGGGGAATACGGGGATTATGTGACGGAGCACGATTGGAGCGTTGGCCGCGTTTTGGAGGCGGTTAAGCGCAATGGGTTGGCGGATGATACGCTGATTATTGTGACGAGCGATAATGGCTGTCACGAGGAGCCGATAGGATTGAAGGAGAAGTACGATCATCTGGGGAATTATATTTATCGGGGGCAGAAGTCCGATGCGTGGGATGGCGGGCATCGCATTCCGTTTATCGCTTCGTGGCCGGGGGTGATTGAGCCGGGTTCGCGTTGTGATCAGACGGTGTGCTTGACGGATTTGCTGGGGACGGTTGCCGGGATTTGCGATGTGGATTTGCCGAGGGATGCGGGGGAGGATAGTTATGATATTTTGCCGTATATGAGGGGCGATCAGGAGGATACGATTCGGGAGGCGACGGTGCATCATTCGATTAGCGGAGAGTTTGCGATTCGCAAGGATGAGTGGAAGCTGGTGACATGTCGTGGGTCGGGTGGCTGGAGTTTGAGAGAGGCAGATGTGCCAGAAGATGCGCCGCCGATGCAGCTTTACGATATGGCATCCGATCCGGAGGAGCAGAATAATTTGTTCTGTGAAAAATCAGCGGTGGCAGAGGAATTGCTGGGGATTTTGGATCGGTATCGGGAAGGAGATAGAAGTGTGAAGAGAGAAGTGTGAAACCCGTCATCGCGGCATGGTTCCCTGCTTAAATCATGCAGGGACAGGCTTGAGCCGCGATCCAGAGGGGGATTGGAATAACTATTACAATCGGGAGAGGCGTTATGGATCAAAAAAAGTATGTTTTGCGGTTGAAGGTGCTCGAGATTTTGCGCCGTTATCACAAGGTGCAGCAGCATTTTCACATGATGCGGGAGTGGAAAAAACGCTGGATTTTTCCGAATTGACTTGTGTTTTTTATATTATCGGAACACCAGCACGGGTGGCGATGGCGCGGGTGTTGGATGCAGCTTCGGGTATGAGGTCGGGTTTGAGGTGTTCGATGAGGCCGTAGTTGTTGGGGTGGTGGTTCTGGAAATGTTGGAAGCAGTGGGCGAGATTGAGTTCGCCATTGCCGGGTACGGTTTCGTCGAGGTGGATGACGAGTCCTTTGCCAATGGAGATGTCTTTGATGTGCATGACCGGAGAATAAGCGCCCATTTCGGAAAAGATGTGGTCCAGGCGGTCGGTGCTATCATAGACCTGGCTTAAGGTTTCAAAGTGGTTGACGTAGTCCATGACCAGACGCAGGTTGGGCGATCCGACATTTTCGACCATTTTGCGGCATGTTTCCGGGTTTTTGAGGATGGAGACGAGGTGGGTTTCCATGACGACTGTGACGCCGTTTTGTTCGAGGGTGGGGGCGATTTCTCGCAGGGTTTCGATGAGGCGGTCCCATGCTTCTGGCGTGTGGTTGTCGCGATGGGGCGTCCAGCTTCCGGCGGGGTTGCGACTGCCGGGGCGCAGGAGATAGGCTTGTGCAGATAGACCCGCGGCGATTTCTGCTCCTTTTTTCATTTTGCGGATGATTGTGTTTCGGATTTCTGAGTCGGGATCAAAGAGGCATTCGGGGTATGTGATGGAGAATTGTGCGAGGTCGAGGTTGTGTTCGGCAAAGCGTGCGCGACACCGGTCCGTGTCGGCGGTTGTGATTTCTTCGCAGAGTTCTGCGGGGAAGTGAAAGGCTCCGCCGGTGAATCCGAGGTCCTGGATGGTTTGAAGATGTGAGGATTCAAGGGTGCGAAAATCTCTGGGCAAAAGGCCAACGACACCTAAGCGCATGGTCTGGTCTCCTATCGCGTGAAGATGCTGCCGCGAAGATAATCGGCTTCGTCAGATACGAGGAAGGATAGTATTTTGCCCACGCCTTCGGGGTCGCCGAGTCCGGCTGCCATGCGTGAGACATCGCGCCCTGAGGCGTCGGCTTGTTTTTGTACAACGCGCATTTTGAGCGGTGTTTCAATGCCGCCCGGGCATACGCCGTGGACGCGGATGTTGCGGTTGCTCAGTTGGGCTGCCAATACGAGGGAGAGGCCGTGGGCGCCGCCTTTGCTGGAGCCATAAGCGATGGATGAGCTACCACCTTTGACGCCCGCGCCAGAGGCGATGAGTACGATGACGCCTTTACCGGCTTTTTCCATTAGTGGCACAGTGTATTTTGCGGCGAGAAAACTTCCTTTTAGATTGATGTCCATGACTCTGTCCCAGGTGAATTCATCAAATTCATCGACGGGAACGAACGCGCCTTCGAGGATGCCGGCGGCGTTGATTAAGCCATCGATGTGCCCAAAGGCATTGCCGATGTTTTCAAAGAGTGCGCGTACCTGGTTTTCCTCTTTTATGTCTGTCTGAAATCCCGCTGCATTCCCACCCGCGTTTTCGATTTCTCGAACTGTGCGTTCCACGCCCGCTCCATCCAGATCTACGACGGCTACGCGCGCGCCTTCCCGGGCACAGCATCGCGCTGCCGCCTGTCCTATGCCCGATGCACCGCCCGTTACGACGATGTTTTTGTTTTCCAGTCTCATGGGTTCTCCTTTTTTTGTTCGCGTGTTGTAGTGGACCGTCCCTGTGCTGTCCCGTTTGTCATCGCGGCAGGATTTTGAGCCGCGATCCAGAAGGTTTTGGTGTCATTACTTAAGGCTCATGTTCATCAGTCTCCACGCGATAGACTTCCATGCCCCGTGCTTTGTAATTTTGTAGTGCATGCGGATGGTCAAGGGTGCAGGTATGCACCCATACTCTTTTTGTTTTTCCCCACGCCCATGCCGATTTTATTGCATGGGATAAGAGATACCCTCCAAAGCCCTGTCCAATGAATTTGGTAGCCAGACCAAAATAGAGGATTTCGACGTTGCCATTGTCTTGTTTCTGGAGTTCATAGTATCCAGCAGGCGCGCCTTTGTACTGCGCAAGCCAGGTTCTCAGGTTGTCGTTTTCTACATGTGCTTTCCATTGTTCATCTGACAATGAGAGTTTGTTTGTCCATTCATAGGGTCCGCCTATGAATTGATATAAGAATTTGTTAAATTGATATTGTTTGATTTCGCATTCGTGTATATCCAGTCCGTTTGATTCGGTTTTTTCGTTGAGCGATGAAGGCGATTTCATTTCGAGGTAGTATGTGGTGACTTTGTTCATGATTTCTCCGGCGTAGTAATCCGCAGGACTGCAATCCACCCATGTTATCGCGGCTCCTGCTTAAACCATGCAGAGCTTGCCCTTGAGAGGGTAATCAAGGGGTCAGGCTTCCGTCTGTCATTGCGGCATGCTTAAAGCCGCAATCCAGAAGGTTTTTGCTGACTGCTGATAGCTTGATTTTAGATTGCAAAAATACACGCGATATTGAGAACAAACAACCTCTTTCGGATGCCGCTGTTTTAGCGGTGTCATCAGGAGGCTGCAATGGGCGATATTCTAAAATTTTTGTGCGTGCTCATTGGGATGGGTTTGCTCGCTGGTTGCGGGGATGATTATCCCGTTCAGCCAGAATCAGAGGACGAGTTGATTGAAGAGATGGTTGAGATTCCAGCGGGCGAATTTGTGATGGGTACCAATGAATACGGGAGGGATGAAGGTCCCGAGCATGTGGTGTTTTTGGATGCTTTCTGGATTGATCGCTTTGAGGTGGTGAACGCGGATTACAGATTATTTGTTGCGACTACGGGACGCGATCCTTCGGCTTGTGCCGATTCCGTGGGGTTTAATGCCGCGCGGCAACCGGTTGTTGGTGTGACATGGTTTGATGCACAGGATTTTTGCGGGTGGGCAGGCAAGCGGTTGTGTTCCGAGGCGGAGTGGGAAAAGGCCGCAGGAGGCGATGGGCGGATCTATCCCTGGGGCAATGAGGAGCCCGATCCGACGCGGTTGAATTTTAATGGGCATGTGGGCAAGCCCTCGACTGTGGGTAGTTTTCCCAATGGTGTGAGTCCTTTTGAGGTGTCGGATTTGTCGGGTAATGTGTGGGAGTGGGTGGCGGATTGGTATCGCGTGGATTATTATCGCAATAGTCCGCGGGAAAATCCTCCGGGTCCAGAGAGTGGGAGCTTGCGCGTGATGCGCGGTGGCGGTTGGGTAAATGGCGCGCCAGCCGTGCGGGTGCAAGAGCGCGGACGACTGAGTCCTATATGGCAGGGGAAGGGGATCGGGTTCCGCTGTTGTCGGTGATGTGAGACTTGGAAGAGGTAAAGATTTATATTGACAATATGTTGCTAATATAATTATATTTTAATTATGGAGCCGATCAAATTTATATGGGATCATAATAAAGCTGAAGTGAATTTAAGAAAACACAGAGTTTCTTTTGAAGAAGCTCAAACAGTATTTTACGATCCCAATGCAAGAATGATTTTTGATCCAGATCACTATGAAGAAGAAGATCGGTTTATTATGATCGGGTTCAGTTCATCTTTTCGGATCCTGGTTGTCATTCACTGTTATCGAGAAGAAGATACGGTGATCAGAATTATTTCAGCTCGAAAGGCCAATAAGAGCGAACAACGACAATACGAAAGGTATATGTTATGAGAAAAGAATACGACTTCTCGAAATCCGTCAGGAATCCCTATGCAAAGCATTTTAAGAAGCAGGTTACGCTTCGTTTGGGGACGGATGTGATTGCGTATTTTAAGGATTTGGCGGACGAAACGGGTATTCCATACCAGAGTTTGATCAATCTATATCTCAGGGACTGCGTCCAGACGAAGAAAAAGCTCAAGTGGGCCTCATGATCTGAAAAACAGTCTCATTTTAATACAAAAGGGCGTGCGATTCGATTTCGCACGCCCTTTTTTGTACCCTGTGTTTATGAGCTATACCTGCTGTGCTGATTCCAACATCTCACTAATAGCATCGGGTAGTTCAACACGATGAAAGCGGTCATCGCCCAAAGCATAATCTTCACCACTTTCATCAATGATGCGAATATAGCCATGGGCGGCTGCTTCTTCATCGGGGATGATGCGATAAACCTTACCCACTTCAAGAGACGCCTCGTATCCTTCATTATTGATGCAGAGGGCGAATAGTTGTGTAAAATTATTTTTTTTCATAATCAACCAAGAAATTGAGTGCCCGCGTAAACCTAATCCAAACCCCGGTTACTCGGCCCGAGAAGCGCAGCTCCCGAGTTGAGGGATTCCACGACTTTGAGTGTGTAGGCAATGCGGGCGTAGTAGAAAGTGCTCAGTCCCTCAAAGCCGGAGTCAGTACCGACGATTAGCCAGAGTCCTCCCTCACTGTCAGTAGTGACAGTCACGGGATTGTCGGCATTGTCAAGAGACTTGAGCCGGAACTCTCTGCCGACAACCTCGGGATGAGCGACGTTTCCTATAACGACCATTGACGCACCGCCTTTGGACTGGTTTCCCTTGTCGATGTTCAGTCTGAGATTTTCCCCCTCTACTACGGGTTCGACGGTAGATGCGCCCGCTTTTACGTACACGCTCTCGCCGGGAGAGCCACCGATACCAAAGGTGTTGGTCGGAACGTTGGTCGCCAGGTCGAGGGACGCTAATATCTCGTAGGTCGCATCTGCCTTAAGCCCATCAATCCGCCTCTTGAAAAACATGAAAAGGTCGTCGCTGCGATTATGTCCCTGTATGTAGAGACCATTGCCTTCAAGACCTGGCGGCAGAGGGCGATAATCGGAGTCGAGTTCGTAGATTGATGGGTCGAAGTTGGCGGGAAGATCGGCAAATCCGGCCGTCCACCCTTCGGCATCGCTTTGAAAAGTGAAGCTGAACTCAGCCTCGGTTGCGCCCTTTGTGGAGGTACAGGACGTAATCGTCAGGCAGGCGATAAGAACAAGGGCAAATTGTTGTGTCATATTTTCTTTACTCAGGCCGTTCCCGTACCATTTCATGCCCTTCGAGAATGTCGTAGGCAACCGCGCCCTGGCTCTGGTCGGGAGGGGCGATGCCGAAGATGTGGCAAAGCGTGGGGACGACGTCTGCGGCGTGGATGTAGCCAAGTTTGTCGGTGGGGCGCTCGTAGCCTTTTTTGATGCCGGGACCTGATAGGAAGAAAGAACCAAAGCTCGATGAGATGTCGCTGCGCGTGGGGATAAAGCCGCCGTGGTGTGCGCCGAAGACTTCGGGCGCGCCGACGCAACCACCGCCCACGATGCCTTTCCACTGGCCGTAGTACCCACTGACGAACCCGTGATCCCAGGCGAAGATGACGTCGCCGCACTGGTCGCCCCATTGTCCGAGTATGTACGCGTCGCGTCTGGGCAGAGCGATGGCAACGACATTGCGGCCGATGTCTTCATCGACCCAGGTGCGAAGGGCGAGGAGGAGGTCGCGTTCGATTTCGTCGAATACGGAACCGGGTTCGGCGTTGATCCAAATGTCGAATCCCTTGTCGTCTTTGAGGTAGGCGCGGGTTTTTTCAAAGTCGATTTCTCTTTCCAGGACTTCGTCGCGCTCGACGCCGTCGCTGGCGTCTTCTTTCAGGACGGTGAATCCACTGTCGTGCAGGAATTTTCGGATATTGGCGATGCGCACATCTGGCGATGCGCCGTGATCGGAAAGCACGCCGACGTATGTGGTGTCATCGGCGGCGTCCCACATGCGTTTTAAAATTTTGTCGCCGACGATGTAGGCTTTGCGGAAGAGGTGCATAATATCGCCGGCTTTGTCGGGATCGTAAGCCGGGCAAACCGGATCGACGCCGTCGAGGTGGATGTGGTTGATGTAGTCGTAGAGATGCCAGTGACAGATAAAGAAATTGGCACCTTTTTCGTGGAGCATATAATTGGCTACGTCGGCAAACCAGAGGCCCTGATATTCGCATTCTTCAAGGGCGGTGTCAAAGTCGGTCATGCCAGAGGTGTAGGGAGTCATGGAGGCGTGTTCTTGATAGGGACCAAATCGCTGAATGAGTTCGTCGGCGAGGTCATCTGGATACGTGAAGCCATCGCTATATGTGATCTGAGAGCGGTAGAGCTTGAGATGGGAACCGTCGGGTTCGAGTTCGAGGAGTTTGAAGCGCACAGAGGCGCGTTGTTCGCGGCTTTCAATGCAGAAGGGTTCGATGGCCCAGTTGCTCCACGATCCCGCGCTGGCTTCGGCGATGTGGTCGTTGCCGTTTTGGGAGCGGCAGACGCGCAGGGTGTCGTATCCGCTGTTGGCGCTGGCAAAGACGAGCAGGTGATAGCGGTTGATGTCGCCGCCGAGGCGTGCGTGGATTTCAATGGTGGAAGCGAGGGGTGGGACAGCACTTTGTGGCAGATTGGCCCAGCCATCTGCGGGCGATAGGGCGGGGATGGGTTCTATGCTTCGCTGTCTTCGGCGTACGGCTGTGCCGTCGTGGTCCATTTCCACGATTTCTTCGACGTGTTCGGCAGTGGTATAAGCCTGCGCTGCTGCGATTTCATAGTCGGTGCTGGCGTGTCCGGGATGGCCAAATCCGTCAATGACATACCCTTTTTCCACGCCTGAGGGATGCGCTGCCGGATAGTGCAGGGCAACGCCTTTGAGTCCTTCGCGCTCGAGGGCGTTCCACAGGCGCTGGGCATTGTTGGCGCGACCGTGAAAAGAGTTGATGCGTTCGCCGGGACCTACTTCGACGCGCCAGCGCGTGACGCTGTGGGTGCCGGTGTGCGCGCCAGTGGAGAGGGTTGCCCAGTTGGTGGGTGTCCAGACCGGGAAGGAGGGGAAGGTTTCGTTGACTGCGCCTTCGTCGAGCATGCGTTTGAAAGTTGGGATAACGCCTTCGTCGGCAAAGTATTTCATCATGGGGGTGATGAAGCCGTCCATGCCGTAGGCGATGATTTTTTTTGACATAGTTGTTCCTTTTGTAGAAAAGTTAAGATCAATACTATGATCTGATGACTATTTGAGTTGATTTTTTGGTTTAGCTTCAATCCGTTTAATCTGTTTAATCCGTTTAATCCGCGTTCTAAATTGGGCGACGGGTCAGGCTGAAGGTTTGAGCGGTCGGTCCCCCGTCGGGTTGAGTGGCTAAAAAGAGCGCGAGGGGGGCGACGTCTTCGGGTGCTTTGACGACTTCGCTGGGCGCGAAGGGCGGTGGACCGCCCACTCTCATGCGATCGCCGGTAAGACGTGTGGCTACCGGGCCGGGGATGAGTTCGTTGACTGTGATGTTGTTTTCCCAGACTTCTTCTGATAGGCATTGGGTGAACATCCACATGCCGGCTTTGCCAACTTGATACGCAGAACCGCCCGCTCTGGGGCGATGGCCCATGCCCGATCCCACGTTGATGACTCTGCCACCGCCGGAGTCAATCATGAGGGGTAGCAGGGCGTGCGAGACGAGGTAGGCGCTGATGCAGTTTACCGTGACGTCTTTGATCCAGAGATCGGGATCGCTGTCGAGGATGCTGTTGCGCTCTATGCCGCCGCCCGCGTTGTTGACGAGGATGTCCAGGCGGTCAAATTCTCCGCGGACTTTTTCTGCCAATGCATCTACGCTCTGGCGGTTGGTGACGTCGGTGGGTACGGACAGGACTTTGCGACCGAGGGCGCGAATTTCTTCGGCAACGGCATCGAGTTGTTCGGTCGTGCGTGCGGCGAGTATGAGGTCGGCTTCTTCTTTGGCAAAGGCGATGGCAATGGCGCGACCAATACCCCGTCCACTGCCTGTGACGAGTGCGACTTTTCCAGTGAGTTGTGACATGTGGTCTCCTTGAGAAACTATTTTACCAATCGACGACCGATCCGTCGTCGGGGTGAAGGGATCTTTGATTGGTCCAGTCGTGGCCAATTTTGTCTTCCATTTTGTCGTCGTCCAGTTCAATGCCAAGGCCGGGTCCTTTGGGCAATTCGACGTAGCCGTCTTTGAATTGGAACGGTTCTTTGAGATAGTCTTCGCCAAACATGGTGTGTTCTTGCGCGAGGAAGTTGGGTATGCTGGCGTCGAGCTGGATGCAGGCGGCTAATGAAATGGGGCCGAGCGGACAGTGCGGAGCAACGGCTGCGTAATAGGATTCGGCCATGCCCGCGATCAGACGGGTTTCGAAGATGCCGCCGGCGTGTGATAGGTCGGGTTGTATGATGGAACAGGCGCGTTTTTCGAGGAGTTCTCGGAAGCCCCATTTGGTGAAGATGCGTTCGCCTGTTGCGATGGGCAAGTGGGTTTTGCGCGCGAGTTCTGCCATGCCTTCTATGTCTTGACACTGGATGGGTTCTTCGACAAACATCGGCTGGTAGGGTTCCAGTGCTTTGATGAGTATGGCGGCGGTTTGCGGTGATATGGCGCCGTGAAAGTCGATGGCGATGTCAAAGTCCGGTCCGCCCGCTTCGCGCATGGCGGCAAATGTTTCGACTGCGTGATCGATAAAGGCCGGGTTTTCGACGATGCGCGCCGGGCGAATTTTGGCTGGACCGGTCTTTATGGCGATAAATCCCTGCTTTTTGCGTTCTTTTACTGCGGCAGCAGCCTGTTCGGGCGTGCCGCCCCCTCCCGTGCCTTTGTACATTTTGATGCGGTCGCGCAGCGGTCCGCCGAGCATTTCATAGACGGGCATGTTTGCGGCTTTTCCGGCGAGATCCCAAAGTGCTTGTTCGACACCGGATAGAGCACTGGTGAGAATGGGTCCGCCGCGATAAAATGCATGGCGATACATGGCCTGCCAGTGGTGTACCACGCGACGGGGGTCTTTGCCGATGAGATAGGGTTCGAGTTCTGCTACGGCTTGAGCGCAGGTACGGGCGCGTCCTTCGAGGATGGGTTCGCCAAGGCCGACGAGGCCTTCGTCTGTGTGCATTTTGAGAAAGAGCCAGCGCGGTTTGACGAGGAAGGTTTCGAGTTTGGTGATTTTCATGTCAACTCCTTTAGGGTGGTTAATCACACAGATATGCGATGAGGGTTTCTTGCTCGCGGTATTCCGGGATGATGATGTCTGCACCGACTTCGATGAGGCGGTTTCGCTTCCAGGTGTTGATGCCTTCGCGTTTGACTTCGTCTGATGCGACGCCGACTGCGGTGCCGCCCACGGCTTTTACGTTTTCGATTTCGACGTACCCATCGCCAAATCCGAGGAGTTCAGAACCGTCTATGGCGTGGGTTTCGAGCATGTTCTGTATGACCATGGCTTTGGAAAAGTTTTCGTGCTGGTCCAGGGCGCCAAAGACGCGGTCTCCAAAGTAGGCTGTAAGGCCGAGTAATTCGACTTCGCGGCGGACAAAGACGAGATCGGTGCCGCTGGCTAAATAAAGTACCAGGCCGCGGTTGGACAGGTTGTCGAGCAGGGCGCGGGTATGGGGCAGCATGAGGTCGTGGGGGGCGATATCGCCTGTTTCGAGGCCGCGAATGCGATGGGCTATGTGGGCGTTGAGGAGGTCGTGAAAGCGCTGTTTGTAGGTCAGGGGATCGTCTGGTGTGCCACCGCGTTTCTGGATTTCGTCACACAACTGAATCATCTGGTAGATGGTTTGCCTGCCGGTGAGGCGGTCGATAAATTCGGTGACCAGGACGCGATATTCTGCTTCGGTTTCGCCGGTGTTGAGTTTGGAGAGTACCTCGACCATCATGGGGATCATGATTTCGCGCCAGCCCTGACGAATGAGCGATAATGTGCCGTCAAAATCAAAGAGTACTGAGCGATAGTGCCCGCGGGGGATATGTGTTGCTATGATTTCGATGTTGCCGATGTATTGACTCATAAATGTATTCCTGTTAGGCGGTGCGTCAATAAAGGGATTCACGTTTGAAAAATCAAGTGCGTAATGATAGCTGTTTCCCGACCAAATATGTTTGAAAATTTTGGAATCTCCTATATATTGTAATACTGGCCCAAACTGAATTTCTAATAAAAAAGGCGCGATGAATGCAGAGCGATAGCACGTCAGGTCATGTGGCATCGGCCGAGACGCAAAATGGAAATTTTCGGCTTGATGAGGCAATGTTTGACGGGCAGTGGTATCATGTGCTTTCTATAAATGGATGTGCGATTGCAAGCACCCACTCCAATTTGGAGATCGCTCTTGCCGATCTCGCACTATCTGGCATTTCTCCAGATCAGAGATATGCCGATGTGTTGATCGGTGGGCTTGGACTGGGTGTGACGCTGAGGCAGGTGTTGGAGCACAGGGCTGTGCAGTCCGTGTGTGTGGTGGAAATTGAGCCGCAAATTGTAGAATGGAATCGCACGTATTTGACCAATGCCGATTTGCTGAATGACGCACGGGTCGAGCTTATTGTGGGCGATTTTTGTTCTTATGTGCAGGGTTCTCCGCGCAATTATCACGGTATTGCGATGCATATTGATGTTGGGCCAGATCAGGTGGCGCGAGCGGAGAATCGCCAGGCTTACAGTTTGTCGATGTTGCGCGTATTGCAAATGCGACTTCGAACGGGTGGGGCACTTGCGATTTGTGCGGGTGGGTCATCTTATGACCGGGCGCTGCAGCGCGTTTTTGATGCGGTTTCTGTGCAGTCCGATCCTGCAGATCAGAGCAGTTCGCGTAGAATTTATCAGGTTATAGCACAATAGTAAAACAATTCTCCTCCAAATGGGTGGATTATGAGAAAGGGGCTTGTGATGAGCAAGGATTCACTGACAGTTATTGATAATCGGACAGATAAAACGTATGATTTACCTATTGCTTATGGCACGTATTCTGAGGACGGTGCCCATGTGCGCACAGGAGATTTGAATCAAATCCAGAGTTCGGAAAATGACTTTGGCATGTTGGGATACGACCCGTCGTATGTCAATACGGCGTCTTGCAGCAGTGCGGTTACGTATATTGATGGGGCGAAGGGGATTTTGCGCTATCGCGGATATCCCATTGAGCAGTTGGTGGCGTCTTCTTCTTATCTCGAAGTGGCTTATTTGCTGGTTTATGGCGAGTTGCCCAGCCGCGATCAGTTGGATGGGTTTTCCGATCAGGTAAATTCTCAAACGATGATTTCAGAAGATATTTTGTCTTTTATCGATGGTTTTCCCAGAGGGTCTCATACGATGGGGATGCTGGTGGGTGCGCTGGGGGCACTGTCGGTGTTTTACGACGATGAGGGAGATTTTGGAACCGAAGAGGCACAACTTCGTCATATTTGTCGTCTGGTTGGCAATGTTGTGACCATAGGTGCAGCGGTACATCGCCGCAGTGCGGGTCTGCCTTATGTGTCGTCAGATCCCGGGTTGGGGCTTTACGGCAATTTTTTGAATATGCTGTTTGGGACAGAGGGCGAGGCATATCGGGCTGATCCGGTGCTCGAGCGCGCGCTGGAAGTGTTGCTTATTTTGCACGCCGATCACGGTCAGAATTTATCTACCAGTATTATGCGGGGCGTTGCCAGTGGGGGTGCAGATCCGTATTCATCTATGGCGGGTGCAGCAGCAGCACTTTACGGTCCGGCACACGGGGGCGCGAATGAGGCGGTGCTGAATATGCTCAATGAGATCGGCTCGGTGGATAAGGTGCCGGCTTATATCGAGCGGGTGGAGAACAAAGAGGTGGTGTTGCAGGGGTTTGGGCATCGGGTTTACAAGAATTACGATCCGAGGGCGGCGATTGTCAAAGAGACCGCGTATAGCGTGTTTGAGGTGACGGGTAAGAATCCCCTGATTGATATTGCGCTGGAACTGGAGCGGATTGCGCTTCAGGAGGACTATTTTATTTCGCGACAATTGTATCCCAATGTGGATTTTTATTCGGGTATTATCTATCAGGCTATTGGGTTGCCCACGCGGATGATGACGGTGTTATTTGCGGTGGGACGGTCTTGTGGCTGGCTGGCGCAGTGGAAAGAGATGCTGGGGGATAGCGAACAGAAGATCGCCCGTCCGCGCCAGATTTATACCGGAGCAGATATACGCGATTACGTGGCGATGGATCAGCGGTAATTCAAATTGGAGGCATGCGATGGCTTTTATCCATATTCCCAAAGGCTGGCAGTTGCCCGAAGGCGAGGTTACGCCCGAAGACATTTACATGAATCGGCGGCGCTTTATGCAGGCTATGGGTGTTGCGGGCGCGAGTGCGGTGATTGGTGCGGGTTGCGCGATGGCAGAAGATGAGTTCGAGGTGGAAGTTCCCCCATCACTGCCGGGTTTGTATCCGGCAAAGCGCAATGAAATTTACACGGTGGAGCGGGAATTGACGCGAGAGAAGGTTGCCGCGCGGTACAATAATTTTTACGAGTTTACCACGAATAAGGGCAAGGTTCACGAGTTGACGGATAAATTTGAGGTGCGCCCCTGGGAGGTGGAGATTTCGGGTTTTGTGGAGAAGCCCGGAACGTATGATTTGGATGATTTGCTCAAGCGGTTCGCGCTGGAAGAGCGCGTTTATCGGTTTCGGTGCGTGGAAGCATGGGCGATGACGGTGCCGTGGACGGGATTTCCGATGAAGGCGTTGATTGATTATGTGCAGCCCCAGTCGTCGGCGAAGTACGTGCGGATGGTGACGTTCAATCGTCCGGATCAGGCGCCGGGCATCAAGTCGCAGTCCTGGTATCCGTGGCCTTATTTTGAGGGTCTGACAATGGAAGAGGCGACGAATGAATTGACGATGCTCACGACGGGTATTTACGGTCATGCATTGCCCAAGCAGCACGGGGCGCCCATTCGGTTGGTCGCGCCGTGGAAATACGGATATAAGAGCATTAAGTCTATTGTGAAGATCGAGTTCACGAGACGACAACCTCCGACGTTCTGGAATAAGATAGCACCTTCAGAGTACGATTTTTGGTCTAATGTAAATCCCAATGTGCCACACCCGCGCTGGTCTCAGGCAACAGAGCGGTTGATTGGGACGATGGATCGCGTGCCTACCCGGATGTACAATGGGTATGGCGATTATGTGGCGCATCTGTACGGTTAGTGAAAAGAAATGTTCGTTGTATGTCAAGCCGCTCGGTGAGATGATTGCCGAGCGGCTTGGTGTTCACGGGTTCGGATATGAGATGAAGACGGGCTTGTGTGTTGTTCAAATTCTGTTAGATTGGATATAAGATGAAGAAAATAGTATTTGTATTGATCCTGGTGAGTGTACTCATCCCTATTCATATTCTGTCCGGGGAGGAATCTGTGAAGACTTTGGAGCCTGAATTGAATGATGTTGGCCTGAGTATTGGGCAGGCGCCGCCTGCGTTTACACTGCCGGATTTGTACTCTGGGGAGATGATTTCTTCGAGTGATTTTCTCGGGAAGAAGACGGCGTTTTTTATGTGGGCGTCCTGGTGAGGGTGCCGCGCTCAGTTGCCTGGATGGCAAGCGTTTTATCATGAGTACGGTGAACAGATTGAGGTGGTGGTTATTGCTCAGGATGCTCAGGGTGCCGAGGTTGCCAGACCCTGGGTTGAAAAAGCCGGTGGCACATATCGTGCATTGCTGGATCAGCATAACGCGATTGGGAAAGCGTATAATGTCAAATTCGTGCCGGTTGGGATTTTTGTGGATGAAGAAGGGCGACTTGTCCGCGCTGTTGGTAGCGTTAATATTGACAATGAGACCCTGCGCGGAGAACTGGTTGAATGGATAACATCGGGGGCTATTCCTGGAGCCTGGCGCGATGGGGATAAGGGTGCGAAACCCCGCGCGCTGACTGCGGATGAGCGGGAGGCCGATGCAATATTTCAGCGCGCTATTGCGTTGCTAAAACAGGGCAAGCGCAAAGACGCTATTGCAGAATTAAAACGCGCTTATGCTCTGGATCCGAAGAATTGGTTGATTCGAAAGCAGTTGTGGGCAATAGAGAATCCCGGGATGTTTTACGATGGTAAGGTTGATTATCGCTGGCAAAAGGAACAGATGGCGAGAGAAGATGAGGAATTGAAAAAATGAAGTATCGCGCTAAAAGATTGACCCAACTCGTCAGTTGCGGTGGTTGAGCATCGAAACTCGATCCAGCGGTGCTGGATGTGATTTTGAAAAAGTTGCCACAGGTGGCGCATCCCGATTTGATGGTGGGGATGAATACGGCTGATGATGCCGGTGTGTTTCGGATTTCTGAGGATACGGCGCTTATTCAGACGGTGGATTTTTTTACGCCTATTGTCGATGATCCGCATGCGTATGGGCAGATTGCGGCAGCCAATTCGCTGAGCGATGTGTATGCGATGGGGGGGCGTCCGATTACTGCGCTGAATATTTGCGGGTTTCCAAGTGATGATGTCGCGCCAGAGGTGATTGCCGAGGTTTTGAGAGGGGCACAGGAGAAGGTGGCGGAGGCCGGCGCGGTTCTGGTCGGTGGGCATTCTGTGGAGGATGTGGAACCCAAGTTCGGTTTGTCTGTGACGGGGGTTGTGCACCCAGACGATGTGAAGACCAATGCAGGTGCGCGGGTGGGCGATTGTCTCCTTTTGACGAAGCCGCTGGGTACGGGTTTGATGTCGGATGCCTATCAAAATGGTGAGATCGATGAAGATGATTTGCAGATTGCCGTGGATTCAATGGTGCAGTTGAATCGCATCGCAGCCGAGGAGATGGTTGCATATAAAGCGCATGGGTGTACGGATATTACCGGGTTTGGGTTGCTGGGGCATGGGTTGGAGATGGCACAGGCAAGTGGCGTTGGGTTTCGCATTCGCGCTTCTGATGTGCCGCGTTTTGATCTGGCTTTGCAGATTGCAGAGGGGCGCGAGGGCGGTGGTTTGCGGCGCAATCGGGCAGCGCGAGGGCATGCGGTGAGATTTGCCGATGATGTTGACGAGGCTTTGAGGCGTTTGTTTTTTGATCCGCAGACTTCTGGTGGCCTGTTAATTGCACTTGCGTCCGATGTGGCTGATGCTTTTCTTGAGTCGTTGGACGATCGCGGTGTGATGGCGCGAGATATTGGCGAGGTGGTTGCAGAACATTCCGGTGAAATTGAGGTACGAGCGTGATTGGGAGTGGATGGGGAACTGGTGTCCCCCGCGGGCTTCAAACCCGTTGTTGCGTGCTAACCCCACGCTAGGTGGGTTCGATTCCCACACATTCCCGCCATTTTTGATAGCGGAGAAACTTTTTGAGTTTCTCCGCTGTCTTTATGTGTGACAGCAGTAAGTGGTTAGTTATCCATTGTAGGGGCGAGGCATGTCTCGCCCGTCATTGCGGCAGGCTTAAAGCCGCAATCCAGAGGTTTTGGTTTTTGATTTTCATCCTGTCCATCCTTTCATCCTGCACATCCTGATTCTGACTGTGGTTTTACAGGAGGTATTAATGATCAAACGATTTGCTATTTCTGTTTTGCTTTTGGCAGGGTTGTGTTCCCCCGCTCGAGGCTGGTTGCTGGAAGGGCATCATATTTTGACTTTGTCCGCTGTGGCGGCGTTGCCCGATGAGGTCCCGGCGTTTTTCAGGCAGGGGGCAAAGACGGTGGCACATTTGAGTATTGATCCGGATATGGGCAAGAATCGGGGAACACCGCAGGTGCGAGGGGCAGAGTATCCCGAGCATTTTTTGGATCGCGAGATGCTCGATGTGGAGACGCTGCCCGATAGTCGATATGCGTTTGTCAAGTTGTGTTATGAGCACGGGGTGTCGCCCGAGAAGATGGGTTTTGTGCCTTATGCGGTGAATGAGTGGACAGAGCGTTTGGCGGTGGCTTTTGCAGAGTTTCGCAAGTGGCCCGATAATCCGCATATTCAGAGCAAGTGCCTGATTTATGCGGGTTTTCTCGCGCACTATGCCGAGGATATGTGTCAGCCTTTGCATTTGACGATTCACTATGATGGGCGCGTGCAAGAGGGAGGCGAGAAGTTGCAGAGGGGTATTCACCAGAAGGTGGATGGTCTGGTGCAGTTTTTGAAGATGGAGCCAGGGGTTTTATCGCGCGATCAGGATGTGACGCCTTTTGATGATGTGATGTCTGAGATTATGCGGGAGTTTGAGAAGGGGTTTGCAATGGTTGACCGGGTTTATGAATTGGGACCGTATATTCCCAGATATGATGAGGAGAATTGGGTACCGAATGCCGAGGTGATCGCTTTTGCAAAAGATCGTGCCCGCGCTGCAACGCGGTTTACTGCGCGGCTTTATTTGACTGCCTGGCGTTTGTCCGAGCGTTTGGAGATTGCAGATTATGTGAAGCGAGAGGTTTGGGACGGGGAGTAGAAAAGCGCGAATCAACGAATCAACGAATCAATGAATCAATGAAGCAGGTAATGTACATGAAAGCCGTCATTGCGGCAGGGTTTTAGCCGCAATCCAGAGGTTTTGGGTGGTGGGGCGGGGTTCGTCTATTCGTCTATTCATTCAAGGAGATTATCGATGCGTCGATTGGGTATGGTTTTATTGGTACTGTTTGTATTTGGGTCTTCGGCATGGGGCTGGTGGCCGCGAGGACATGGCATTTTGACACGGGCGGCTGTTCAGGCTCTTCCGCCAGATGCACCTGCTTTTCTCAGGGCTGGTGCAGGTATGGTGGCTCATGCGGCGGTTGATCCGGATGTTGCGAAGAATCGCGGTACGCTTCATCTGGAGAAGGCAGGTCATCCAGTTCATTATTTTAATATGGAGTTGTTTGAAGCGGAGGATTTGCCCGCGTCGCGGTACGAGTTTGGCAGGCTGTGTGCAGAGTTGGGGAAGAAGCCAGAGCAGGTGGGGTTGTTGCCGTACGCGACAGCGGAATATACGGAGCAACTGGCTCTGGCATTTGCGGAGTTTCGCAGGTGGCCCGAGAGTCCGTTTGTTCAAAATAAGTGTTTGATATACGCCGGGTATGTCGCGCATTTTGCTCAGGAAGTTTGTCAACCTCTGAATCTGACGATTCACTGGAATGGTCGCGTAGTAGATGGCAAGTCTTCGAGGACGCGTATTCACGAAAAGATTGATGGGTTGCTTCAGAATTTGGATTTGAAACCCGAAGATATTGCCGAGGGCTTGACTGCTGTGCCTGTGGATAGTTTGATGACGGGTATTGTGGCGCAGATGCACAGGAGTTTTGGAGAGGTTGAGTCCGCGCTGTCGATGGAGCAGTATCTCGTTCCAAAAGATGTGGATTGGAAGAATGAGCCTGCGGTGCGCGCTTTTGCGGAGAAGCATGCAAAGAGAGCTGCGGGTTTTACGGTTTCGCTTTATTTGACGGCGTGGAAGATGTCGGAGAAGATTAGATTGCCGGGTTGGATCGATCGCGGCGAGATGGATCATTTTGGCGCAGAAAAGAAATAGGGGTGTTTATGGGATATGATCGGGAGTGCGAGGTCGCTGTGGAGGCTGTGCGCGAGGCGGCTCGACTTTGTGTGGATGTGCGGAAATCACTTGTAGGGACGATGGAGAAGGAGGATCGCAGTCCGGTGACGGTTGCGGATTTTGGCTCGCAGGCACTTGTGTGCAGGCGATTAAAGTCGGTTTTTCCCAATGATCCGATTGTGGCGGAGGAAGATGCGTCGGTGCTTCGGGATGCGGAGCAATCTGCGATGCGAGAGATGGTGTGTGAGTTTGTTCGGGCGTATGCACAGGCGGATGAGGATACAATTTGCGATTGGATTGATACGGGTAATGGGGGTGTCGCAAAGCGTTTCTGGACGCTCGATCCCATCGATGGTACAAAGGGTTTTTTGCGGGGGGATCAATACGCGGTGGCGCTGGCGCTCGTCGATTGCGGTGAGGTAAAGGTTGCCGCGCTGGCGTGTCCGGCTCTGCCGGTGGATATGGATGAGGCGGACGGCGATTGTGGGGTGTTATTTGTGGCGGTGCGGGGAGAGGGTACCCGGGCGATGCCTCTGGCGGGTGGCGATGGTGTTGATGTTCGGATTGATGACCCTGCGTGGCGGTTTGCCGAGAGTGTGGAGTCGTCACACTGCGATTTCGATGCACAGCAAGCGGTGGCTCGTGCAGTTGGGATTGTTTCGCCGTCGCTCAGGATGGATAGTCAGGTTAAGTACGGTGCGGTGGCACGCGGCGATGCGGCGTTGTATTTGAGGTTGCCGTCGCCAGAATATCCGGATTATCGCGAGAATATCTGGGATCACGCTGCGGGTGCTCTCATTGTTGAGGAAGCCGGTGGAGAGGTGAGCGATATGTTTGGCAGGCCGCTGGATTTTGTGTCTGCGGCGCAGATGGAAGACAATCGCGGGGTGGTGGTGAGTGTCCGTGAGGTTCACGCGCGGGTGATTGACGCGCTCAGGGGCATGTGATGGTTCAACGGGATTACGATGCTGTTGTTAAGCGCGTGGAGGCGGTGTCTGGTGTTGATGTGTATGAGTTGGGGGAGGTTGAAGGGTTGCCGGTTTTGTGTGTGTCTGCTGGCAGGGGCGATGCGCCTGTTGTGTATATCAATGGGGGGACGCACGGCGATGAACCGGCTGGCGTGGAGGCCGCGCTGGCTTTTTTGGAGGGGGGATGGGATCGCTGGGGTGATAGGGTGCGTTTTGAAGTTATTCCGTGTTTGTGCCCGTGGAGCTATGTTCACAATGCGCGGCTTAATGCACAGGAGGTGGATGTGAATTGGGCGTTTTTGCGCGATGATGTGCCCGAAATTGAGATTTTGAAGGGGTTTGTGGAGGGACGGGTTTTTGCGGGTGTGATCGATTTGCACGAGGATTGGGAGAGTCCGGGATTTTATTTGTACGAGATGTTTGGAGATCAGGGACCTCTTGGGCGAGAGATGGTGACGCGGGTGGCACAGGTGTGTCCGATTAACAAAGAGGCCGAGATTGAGGGCGAGATTGCAGTTGATGGGGTGATTCATCCCAATATGGAGGTGGCGAGGCGGAAGTACGGAGAGGGCATACCGATCGCTTTGTATCAGAGGGGCCATACGGGGCATCTGGTGACGTCAGAAAGCCCGACGGCGCAGCCGATGGATGTGCGCGTTGCAGCGCATCTGGCGGCGATTGAGGTGATGGTGGAGGCTAATGTTCAGGGGTGAGGGATTTTTTAGGGTAAGTTTTCTGATTGGAGCCAGTCTATAGCTTCACCGGTAGTTCATAATTCCATTCTTCAAAGGCAAACCGCCAGACTTGTGAGATACGCTCCATAGCGGCAGGATCCGGCTCGAATGTATTTTTTTGATAGTCCGAAAGTGTGCTCAGGTACTCGATCACTGCCTGTCTTCCCCCGTTTTCCCAACCGGATAATCCGAGGATCGTGTAGATGCGTTCCAGTTCGCCCAACGGATCGGATATGAGGTCCTCATACTTCACTTCTGCCAGATTGCCTTCCGGGATCAAAGCTCTGTCTTTCAGGTATTGTTCCATTAGAGCCTTGTACTCGGTGATGACAAAATCCGAAAAATCACCCGGATGCTCCTCCAACGGAAACACCTCGAATAGCTTTCTGAATGTATGATTTGTCGAGTAATAGACATCGCATGGATTTCTTGCGATATGAACGAATTTGGCATTGGGGAAAAGGCGCATGAGGTGGGGGATTCGGCCGGTGTTAGAGGGGCTTTTGAGTACCAATTGTTTTCCATCGCCCGCAAGTGTGGCTTTTTTAATGATATTCATGATGACGGCATCCCAGCGCGTCAGTTGTCGATCGGTCAGCCCCCTCATGAAGACATATTTTTCAAAGTATTCTATCGCTCTGGATGGAAATGTAAGGAAGTGAACCATGGATAGCTCAGAGGAGTTGGCAATCGCGAATTCCTCCTCATTGGGCATGTCCATCGCCAGTTTGACATTATCCTGCGGACGTTTCGGATCGAGCTGCTTGGCCATGAAACGCTTGATCCAACCGCGACCTATCAGAAAGAATGTCGGGACGATGGATTGGAACATCGAAACGATTGCGAACTGCGGATCGCGCGTCAGGAGATAGTGCAAGTGCGTAGTGCCCGTGCGGGCATGTCCAATGATAAAGATCGGTGGGTGCGTGATCTCCGTCCGAGCCACGGCGCGCCCGTAGCGCATCTTTTCGGTCAAGCGTAGCGGCACCATCAGGGCCGAGCCAAGGAGAATTCGCCTCACTCGTCCCCGGTGCTGGGGCGCAAACCTCACCCCGTCCTGCCCCCAAAGGAGCCTCGCCCAAACGCGCAACGGTGCGGGCGTGTTGGGGTGATCTACATTCCTGGACTGTGGCTTCTTAGTAGGTATTTTGACGCTCCATTTTGCTATCGGTGCCGACGCACCAGGCGGAACTTGAAGTAGGGGAGAAGGGAATAGGTCTGTTTGGTCTTTAATTCGCAATTGGGCGGATCGAGGACCAATTCGGTCTCGCGGAGGATGGCCGCCATGTTGAGCGTAATGAGTGCCTCGGCGAGATTGCTACCCAAGCATCGATGCGCTCCTAAGCCGAAGGGCGCATAGACCCCGTGCTGGCGGTGCTCAGCGCGTTCTGCGGTGTAGCGGTCGATATCGAAGCACTCCGGATTGGGGAAATATTCTGACATCCGGTGAGGTACTGTGAATCCAATAAGAAGGGTCTCGCCAGCAGGGACCTTATAGCCCTCAAATTCAAATGAGTTGGCTACCGTGCGCAAGGACATTACCGGTGCAAGGGGATAGAGGCGCAGGGTTTCCATTGCCGTGCGGTGCAGGACGTCGAGTTGACGGAGATGGCTCACAGTAGGCATACCCTGGTCAAAGAGGGCGTCTGCTTCAGCAATTACCTGCTCGCGCAGGTCGGGTCGCTTCAACAGTTCATATAACATGAAGGCACAGGTATTTGCCACTGTATCGAGACCGGCCGTGAGAGGACCCAGCATGTCTAAATCGGTCTCGGGAAGAAATTGCGGATCCCTGCGGTGCAGTTCCAGCAAATGGTCAATGGCATCCGGCGGCTTGTTGTGGCGTTTTTCTGGTTCGTGATCTGCCAGAATGCGCTGAGTCAGTTCTTCCATCCGCTTGAAGGCACGCCGGACGCGTGGTCGATATAGCATCAGCCTGGGTTGCTGCCGCATGATATACGTTTTCATCTTGCTGTGAAAATAAACCATAATGTCGTCTAAGTAGTCCCGCACAGGCATGCTGAGGGCCAGCACACCGATCTGATCTAAGACGATGCGCTGCCAGGTGTATAAGCCCGGTAGCGGCTTGTCCTGGGGCCATCCGGCGATGTCTTGTTGAAGAACGCGGACAACGTCTGCCACGCGGCCTTCAATGAGGCGGTGGGTGTACACATCCGCCAGTTCTTTACGCAGGCGAATATGTTCGGGGCCATCCATGCTGATTATGTTGCGTCCGACTCCCCCAGCTTTGTTGTAATCCACCCAGTTTTCAAGCGTGCGAAAGTACTTACCCCCTCGCTTTACGAAGGCATTCGCCTCGGGACCTACG
>JAJDYX010000014.1 GCA_022824945.1 Candidatus Latescibacterota bacterium | reverse complement strand
GGGGAATATCGCGGGCGTTGCCATTGCGGTGAGTGCCGGGGGACCGGGTGCTGTTTTCTGGATGATTGTCTCGGCATTTTTCGGTATGGCGTCAAAGTTAGCGTCCTGTACGCTGGCGGTTATGCACAGGAAAATTCACCCCGATGGCCGCGTGTCGGGTGGCCCGATGTATTATCTGGAGCACGGTCTTGGAGAAAAAGGTCTCAGGGCACTGGGACGTCCATTTGCCATCATATTTGCCCTGTTGACGATTGGCGGGTCTCTGGGTGGCGGCAATATGTTTCAGGCAAATCAAACGGTTGAAATTCTCGGTACTGTGGCCGAAGGATTTAAGACATATAACTGGGTTATCGGGCTTTTTATGGCGTCGATGGTCGCTATTGTCATTATTGGTGGTATTAAGCGCATTGGCAATGTAACGTCGCGCGTTGTGCCCTTTATGTGTGGGCTATATGTTCTGGCTTCAATTCTAATTATTCTGACGAATATTACCGAAGTCCCTGGACTTATTGCGACTATCATTTCACAGGCGTTTACACCAGAAGCTATGTATGGTGGCTTCCTGGGGGTTCTGGTTCAGGGGGTGCGCAGAGCAGCTTTTTCCAATGAAGCAGGTCTGGGTTCTGCGGCATTTGCACACGCGGCAGCGCAGACCGATGAACCCGCGCGCGAAGGTATGGTTGCGATGATCGGACCTTTTATCGACACCATTATTATATGTTTGATGACGGCATTGGTTTGTATGATTACAGGTGCTTATCAGTTTGCCGAATTTCAGGGACAGGGTGGGTTTATTGTAGGGGCCAAAATGACGGCTGCTGCATTTGATTCGTTTATTCCCGGGGCGCGTTATGTGCTCGCGGTTGCCGTGATGCTTTTTGCGTATTCGACCATGATCTCCTGGTCCTATTACGGCGAGCGTGCATGGGAATATCTTTTTGGTATAAAATCCATTCTGGCTTATCGCATTATTTTTGTGTGTTTTGTGTTTATCGGAGCTGTTACGGCTTTACAGAGTGTGCTCGATTTTTCCGATGCGATGATCCTGGGCATGGCGTTCCCGAATATTGTTGGCGGCATTATCTTAAGCCCACAGATCAAGGCAGTGCTCAAAGAATACTGGGCGCGTTACAAGGCGGGTGAGTTGACGGTATATAAATAAACGGTTGATTTTTTGATATTTCAATGCGTGCACATGGGAGGTTCCTTTTGTTTGGACTAATATCAAATAACACAGGAACCTCCTGTTATCTATTACGTCATACTATCATAACCGTGTTGGCGACAAATAGAAATCATGGATGAATAACTATGAGCATAGAAATTGGCACTTTACTGGTTAAAGATCCGGATATATGTGGTGGACTCTTACGCATAGACGGCACGCGCATGACAGTAAATCAAATCGTTGTGTGGTATAAACAAGGGTATAGTCCGGAAGAAATTGCAGATCAATATCCGCATTTGACACTATCGCAAGTCTATACGGCATTGGCGTATTACCACGCAAACAAAGAAGAAGTTGAAGCGTCTTTGGCGATTGAGGAAAAAAAATCTGACCAGCTTGAACAAGCGCACAAGCAAATATCAAGGCCGGTTTGAATGCCTATCAGGTTGTATATAGATGAAGATGCGATGGCTCGTGCTTTTGTCAGCGGGCTTCGCGCGCGGAATATAGATTTAAAGACCGTATTTGAAGAAGGAATGTTGGGGCAAAGTGATGAGGCTCAACTTGACTATGCAACACAGCAAGGGCGAGTAATCTATACATTTAATGTTGGCCATTTTTGTCAGCTTCACACAGAATTTATCGCTCAAGGGAAAAACCATGCTGGCATCATCGTGGTTTATCGACAACGCTACTCTATTGGAGAACAAATAAGGCGCGTGATAAATTTAATACAGACGAGATCTGATGAAGAAATGAAAAACAATATTCAATTTCTTTGATTGGATTTTGTTCATTTTATAGATACTAAATATCTGAATAACACGGGTTTACCACAAAAGGCGAACCCGTTTTCTGTATGGGGAGAGGCGCGTGAACAATTTTTCACATATCGCTGTGATTGGTGCGGGTATTGTAGGGGCGTCAATCGCATTTCATCTGGCGAGACGCGGTGCAAAGGTCACGCTGATTGATGCGGGTGAACCCGGGAAGAAATCAAAAGTTCAACCAGCAACTGCGGTATCTTTTGCATGGATGAATGCGCGCGATAAAAATCCCAGGCATTATCACCTTTTCAACCGGCGCTCGCTGGATATGTGGGCGCGATTTGTCGAGCGGCTGGGTAGCCCGCAAAGCGCGACATGGGGTGGTGAATTGCGGTGGGCTTCTACAGATGATGGAGCGCGGGAAATTGTGAGACGCGCGGGCGTTTTGCAGTCGTGGGGATATCCCATCCGTTTGCTGAATGGGGAGGAGGTTGAAACATTAGAGCCGCGTTTGGAGCCGGGCGTTGTGACAGCAGCTTCTTATACGGATATAGAAGGACACGCGGATACGGGAGCTGTTGTTGGGGCGTGTGTTGAACGGTTAAAGGAGTGGGGTGCGGATATTTTGTTTCAGACGCTTGTCACAGGGCTGGCGCGTTCGGGATCGGATATTGCGGCTGTGGTGACGAACAGGGGAGAGATCGCATGCGATGCGGTCGTGCTTGCAGGGGGAGCAGATACGGCAAGTCTCGCGGCAATGGCAGATGTTGATGTGCCGATGTATTACACGTTCGGATGTACGATTTTGACCGAGCCTGTGCCACCTGTTTTTGAAAACGCATCGGTGGTGCATTCGCCCCGCGATTGTCCGCCGCAGACCAATTTCAGGCAGTTGCCCAATGGTTCGGTGATGCTTCACGGCGGGGCGCACGGTCGCGTGTACGATGGCGGTTCGCTTGGGCAGGATGATCGAGAAGTGCAGCGGGTGTCGATGCTGTGGCGCGTTTTTTGCCGGCTATTGAAGGCGTGCCCGTGCGCGAGGTTCGGCGTGGGCGACGGCCTATTCCAAAGGACGGACACCCGATTCTCGGATTTTCCCAACGGGTTCCAAATCTCTATTTGTCTGTGACACACAGCGGGGTTACGCTCGCGCCTCTAATTGGCGAATGCGCGGCGATTGAGATTTTGGATGGTGTCCGAATAGATTTTTTGAAGCGATATCGCCTTGAGCGGTTTTTACAGTAATTCCTCACATATCCGATATCTGCACCACCTCGCCCGTCTCTATCGATCGGTTGACGGCCATGACGACTTCTTGTGTTTTTACGGCATCGGAATACGTGGTTTTGAGTGCGGAGTCGTCGCCTTTTCGCACGGCGTCTATGAAGTCATTATCCATGTCCTGCCAGAAATCGTTTTGTACTTCGACCAGTTCCGAATTGCCATTTTGAATGATGGTGATGGATCTGCGCTCTCGATATTCGATGTTCAGGTCTTTGGTGAAGATGTCAATGCCGCCTCTGCCTCGTCCTCCGGATAGAAAACACGCTGAGAAGATAGTGGCGGCCAGACCGCTTTCAAAGACGAGCGTGGCTGCGCTGCTGTCTTCAATGTTGTAGTCGGGTACGTCGGTCATCAATCCCGTGCGCCCGGCCGCATAGACGGATTTTACTTCGCCAAAGAGATACCGCGCCATATCTGTGACGTGAATGGTTTGCTCAACGGCCTGTCCGCCCGACATTTCTTTGCGCCGCCACCAGGGGACTTGCGGCATCCCGCCCATCCAGTATCCCATTGCCAGGCCAACGGGACGGTCTTTGAGCAGGTCTTTTGTCTGCGCGATAATGTCCAAATAGCGCCCTTGAAATCCAACGCACGATACCACGCTGTTTTTGCGAATGGCTGCATCGACTTCGCGGGCTTTTTCCATTGTGACAGATACGGGTTTTTCCACGAAGAGGGCTATGCCTTTTTCGGCGGCCATGATTTCCTGTTCTTCGTGTGCAAAGGGCGGAATACATACGTATAGCGCGTCCATTTCTTCGTTTTCGAGCATTGTTTTGTAATCTGTATAGACAACTGCATTCCACTCTTCGGCGGCTTCTGCGACGCGGTCTTTTTCGAGGTCGCACATTGCCACCACTTCTACGTCATCCATATTTTTGAGATGTTTTCGGTGGGGGCGCGATATGCCGCCAGTTCCGATGAATCCTACTTTTACGGCCATTTTTTTCCTTTCTGTGAGGTTGTAAAAAACATGGATAGACAGAATAATCCCGTCTATCCATGTTTGAACTGAGAAAATGGGTGGAACGATTATTGCTCCAGTGTCTTTTTCAATTCGAGAATCGACTGTTCCAATTGTTTCATCGCCTCGCCCGCGGTTGTCCAATCCCACTTTTGAAGCGATTCCCGCACCCGCTGGAATTGCATATCTGCTTCTGAGGCCAACGCTGCTGCGGTGCGTTCAGCGGGTTGTTCTGATGTGGTTGCGGATGTTTCTTCGGAACCTGGGGATTCCAGAGTTTTTCCCGCACCAGAGCCAAATAGTTCGTTGAGGGCATCTTCAAATGTATCGCGCATGATGACCTGTCCGCCAAAGGCGACAATCACTTGCTTGAGTTCGGGGATGGCAGTGCTCTGCTGGAGTTGACGCGGTGGTTGTCCTTGCTGAGGCTGTCCACCACCGCCTTCGCCCTCAAAGCCCTGTTGTTGGAATTGCTCGGATTCCTGACGGGCTTGCAGGTAGATGGGTTCGACGTACAGGAAAGAGGATTCGATGGGTACGGCCAAAAGGTTGCCGCGAATGACTTCGGAGCCGCCCTGTCCCCACAGGGTGAGTTGACTCGATATATCTGGCTGCTGGTCGATGCGGGCTTCGAGTTGCATGGGACCAAAGATGAGTTTTTCTTTGGGCAAGAGATAGACCAGCAAGTCGCCGTAGTTTTCTCCATCGCATCGCGCGGCAAGCCAGCCGATCATGTTGTCCTTTTTGGCGGGTGTGAAGGGTACGAGCAGCAGAAATTCTTCGCGTTGTTCACCGGGGAATTTGACGATGATATAATACGGTTCCATCGGTTGTGTGCGGTCGTTTTGGCCGTAGATCTCATTTGGAATTTCCCACAGGTCTTCCTGGTTGTAAAACACCTGTACTTCCTGCATGTGATATTCGCGGTACATCGTCGCTTGAATGCGGAAGAGGTCAACGGGATACCGCACATGGGCGCGCAAATCAGCAGGCATGGTGTCAATTGATTTGAACAGGGTGGGGAATATCGCAGCATAAGCGGCAATCACGGGTTCATCCTCGGCCTGATAAAAGGTGACAGAACCGTGATAGGCATCCATAACGACCTTGACTGAATTGCGGATGTAGTTGATCTGCGACCGCCCCATGCGTTTGGAATAGGGATACATGTTGGTGGTGGTGTACGCATCTAAAATCCAGTACAGACGGCCTTCGGAGATAACGAGATAGGGGTCGGAGTCGAAGAAGAGAAAGGGCGCGATCTCGCGTGCGCGTTGGGCGATCTGCCGATGGTACATGATTTTGCTCTCAGATAGGATGTAGCTACTCAAGAGCAAATTGGGATCCATCATGCGAATGGTAAATGCCAGGCGGTTGACAAAACTGCCCATGGGCACTCCGCCATTGCCTTCGTAGGTGGTAAACGCATTGCCATCGCGCTTGGGATAGTCAAATTCTTCGGCACTGGTTTTGACGACTACGTTGCCGTAGGTGCGTTCGCCATAATAGATTTCAGGTCGGGAAATTTGTAGCTCTGCTGCGTCGGTCACCGGGGGAATATCCTTGACCATAAACTCTGGCAAGCCCTCGGGAGTGACTTGCGTAACCGGGCTCATGGCAACCCCATATCCGTGTGTATATTGCAGGGTTTCATTGACCCAGTTGCGCGCCTGAGCAGGCAGGCGATTGGTGTCGAGTTCGCGTCCTGAGAGCATCACCTGACGGTAAACGCCGTCAACGGTATAGCGATCAACATCAACGCTGGGAAAGACATAATAGGGGCGAATTTCCTGAACTTGCTGATAGGTTTGCACCATTGGGCGCTCATCCCAGATGCGGATGTTGCGAATGGTCAAAGGATTGGCGGCAATGTCCGCTGCGGTGAGGTTCTCGGATGCCTCAAAGGGTTGTTCCACAATTCTGTCGAGTGCATAAGCTTTTCGCGTGAATTCAATATTGTTTTTGATATAGGGACTTTCGCGCTGGAGTTCGGTGGGATCTACGATGAGTTTTTGCACAATTGCACCCGGAATACTGCCCAGCCCTATGGTTCCAACGAGAAAGACGCCAACACCGATGAGGAGTGGGCGCGCTTCACGTGCTTTGATGTTTCGCAAGAGCATGATGCCAGTTGCGACAAAGGCAATGATGAGGATCCAATATATCCAGCGTTGGACATTGACATCGACAAATCCAGCACCGAAAAAGACGTCGCCCGGAGAATAGAGTAAGCCGTAGATTTTGAGGTAATAATTGACAGCCGAAAACAGCAAGAATAGCCCGGCAAGGGCAGATAGGTGTGCGACGGGGCGCGGCATGACCTGAATGCTTTCCTGCAAGCGAATACCGCCTGTGGCCATGTAAATAACGCCTGATGCGAGGGCTGATACGATTACTGTGCCGATGAGGAAACCGACTGTAAACTGGTAAAAGGGCAAATCAAAAACATAAAATCCAACGTCGCGTCCAAAAATGGGATCGGAAGTGCCAAATGAACCGCCGTACCAGTAACGCAACAGGGTGGGCCACTGGGAGGATCCGACATTGCCCATAATGAGGACGAGAACAGCGGCGATTAACAAATAGCCAGTATTTGAGCGCAACAGACTTGCACCGGGCATTTCGCCTTCGTAAAGTGAGGCATCTGCTTCGAGCGCGGAGCGGGTGAATCGACCGACATAATGGAGATTGATTCCAATGACCACAGCGGCAATCAGACCGAAAAATATGCCGGACAGGAAACGCGCTTTAAGGGTGGTCCAGAAGACAGCCTGAAAATCGAGACTCGAGAACCACAGCCAGTCGGTATAATAGGATGAGAGCCACCCGAATCCGATGACAATGACAAATATTGTTGGGATTAAAAACTTGCGTTGCATAAAATATGCCCTCTAAAAAAATAATGACCGAGACATCTCGCAGAACTGTTCAGTCAAAAGGTGTATAATGCGATAGCGAATAATGTTAAGTAAAGTAAAAAAGAGTCATTTGTCACTTAAAATAAAAGTAGTCAGTCCCAACCACCCCAACCCACCAGTCTCAGCCGCCCAGCCCAGCCGTCCAATTCTCAATTTTTAATTTTTAATTCATCGACATTCAATATCTTCGGCATCATCGGGTACTGCGACAGTGTCGGGTAGGGTGGGTTGAATGGCTTGTCCCCAACGGGTAATCAGGCGTATATCGCGATCGATATCCGCGCTTTCTCTGAGTACATCCTCGGGATCCCAGTGTTCAAAAATGCGGGATAGGAGGCGGTTGAGGATGCGTTCATAATTGGGATCTCCACCCAGGTCGCGCATTTCATCGGGATCGTCTTCGAGATTGTAGAGGACGGGCGCGGTATTGTCGTGGTATGTGTAACATTTCCAGGGTCCCGTTCGAATCATACGCGAGGGTATGCCTTCTTGCCCCAGGTGTTCGCTATATGTTTCGTTGGGATGGTCGCCTGCTCCTCGCCCTGTAAGTAGTGACCAGAGTGAGTGTCCGTGGATGTCTGGCATGGGATTTCCATCTGCCATGTCGAGCAGGGTAGGACCAATGTCCATCAGATTACATATCTGGTTGCTTTCCTCATTTGGTGCGATCACGCCTGGAAGGCTGGCGATGAGGGGGACGCCGACAGACCCTTCGTAGTAACTGCTTTTCCACCAGCAGCCGTGTTCTCCGGCCATTTCGCCGTGGTCCGAGCAATAAATGACCAGGGTATTGCGGTCGAGGCCCGTTTCTCGCAGGGTCTGAAGGATGTGCCCGATTTGCAGGTCGAGGTATTCGCACATGCCAAAATAAGCGGCGCGGGCAACGCGGATGCGTTCTTCGTCAAGAGGGGGATAGAGGCCGCGAATCTGTTTGAATTTGCGAATAGCTCCGGGTTCATTGGGCGTGTGTTGGGGGATATCGACGCGGTCGTAGTAATAATCAAAAAGCTCTTTGTGCGCGATAAAGGGACAGTGGGGCAATAGAAATCCCGCCACGGCAGCAAAGGGGCGATTGCCTGGATTTTTCGCTTTGTCGCGCAGATAAGCACTGGTTCTTTCCGCGACCATTTCGTCAAAGACGTGATACGAGCCATATCCTCGTCCGGCGACTTCGACGGCTGTGCGATTTTGCCCGGTGGTTGCCGTTGAAATGCTTTTGAAGATGGGGGCACCTCGCCTGTTTGCGCCCGGATGTGTGGCACCGTATTCGCCGAAGGGACGAGTTTCAAAGCCGTGTCGCTGGTCGTGTCCGTTGAAGTGCATTCGCCCAATAAGCGATGTTTCATACCCGGCCAGTCCCATGGCGTGTGCCCAGGTGGGAATGCCCGAATGCAGCAGGTGATTATTATTCCACACGCGATTGGCCGAAGGCGTGCGACACGTCATAAATGACATGCGGCTGGGTACGCAAACGGGTGAGGCGCAATACGCGCTGGTGAAGCGCATACCGTTTTTTGCGAGTTGGTCGAGATGAGGCGTACGCACGAGAGGGTCTCCATAAGCACCAATGTGATATTTGCTGTGCTGATCGGAGATCATCAGGAGAATATTGTATTTTTCAGACATGGATTGGGATTCCTATGATTAAAGGATGTACGGGATTACCAACCAGCCCCTATTTGCGCGTTGTGAGAAGCGTGATTATCCCTATTGCGCCAAAGATTGCATTTGCCCCCCACGCGCCCCAGGCAGGGGATAGCACGTCGTTCCAACCCATGGCGCGTCCGAGTTGAATACATCCGTAAAATGCAAAGCAGATGAGCAAGCACATGCCAATTTGAATGGGGCGTCCCGTTCGTCGCATGCGAGAGGCCAGGGGCAGGCCAAAAAGGGCAATAACGAAGTTTGCAAACGGAAAGGCCAACCGCATGTGAAGCGCCACAGATTCTCGAAGCGTCTGGCTGCCGTTGCGCGATTTGCGATGGATAAAATCCGTCAGTTCGGAATACGTCATCTGATCTTCGGGCACGACATCGCGGACGAGGTCTTCGGGTGTTAGTGTTACATCTTTTGCCGCCCACACGCGAAATGGGCGATAAAATTCTTTTCCATCTGAAAATACGCGCCGATCGCCGTTCATAAAATGCCATTCTGAGGCGGCCCAAACCGCCTCTTCGGCGCGAACGCGCTCTGTGAGCGATCCGCCTTCATGCTTGTCGAGGACTACCTGCCGCCCTTTCATAGCCGTGGCGTCGTATTCTACCATTGACAAAACGCGTCTGCCCGTATCTCGCAGTGCGACCTGTACGCGGATGGACTGAGGCCCGATCGCCGATTGCCGCGGTTGCTCAATTTTTGATCGCGCCCGATTTGCTCGCGGCACGACTTGATCGGCCATCGCAACGGCCACAAGACTGATTCCAAGAGCCAGCATTTGCAATGGAATTACGATTTGATAAAGACTTATGCCAGCACTTTTCATTGCCAGCAATTCCCCGCGCTGTATCAGCCCACCCATACAGAACAACCCCGCGAGCAAGACCGCCATTGGAAGCACGAGGACGACAATATATGGAAAATAACAGAGATAATAAGATAGAATTGTTCCCAGGCCCACTTCGCGGTCTATAAATGCGCTGAGGCGATCTACCAGGTCAATGACGACAAAAACAACGGCAAAAGCCAGCAAACTGACGCCAAAGGGCATTGCAAATTGGACGACGACATAGCGGCTCAAAATACGCACGGCTATCTCCTTTTTACGCCCCACTCGCAGATAATTCGCGCAGACAGAACAGCGCCGACAAGGGCGGTCAATACATTGGGCGTCCACATCGCCAACCAGGGCATGAGTACACCTCGGTCAGCCAATTTTTCACCACCTATAAGAAATATCCACCAGACTAAAAAAAAGCCAATGCTAATCGCCGCGCCAATTGCCGCACTGCTGCTGCGCGTCCACACGCCGATAGGCGCGCCCACCAGCACAAATGCCACACAGGCTGCGGGGATTGAAAATTTTTTATGTACTTCCACGCGCAATCGGTCTGCAGCTCTCGACTTATGGCGTGCAATCCGCATATCGGCTTCTGCGCGCCCCAATACAGCGCGTAGCGACTGCACGGGTTTTGTATCTGTGGAATCTATTAACACTTCACGCACAAATGCATCTAAAAGGTTCGCCCTTTTGACCTTCACCTGATGTAATTCGCTTTCATACTGAGAGATTTTATGTTGCATGGTGGCGATATCCATTTCTCGATCATTGCGATATGCCGATGAAGACCTCGATAGCTGTTGGCCCGCATCTCCGAGCCGCAATCTGGCTTTGGCAAATGTCGTGAGCGCATAGACTGTGGGATCGTCTGGATCAATGCGGTGCGTTTCCCCGTTAAAAAGATAGAGCAAAGCCTCATCTCGCGCTTCGTCAAATTCGACAACGCCCGAATCGGCAACCGCTGTCTCGGGATACCCATTGCTATTAAAGCTATATACCAGCAAGTCGTAAAGCGTATTGCCGCTCGTATCGGCGCGATCAAACAAAATCTGGTAGTTTTTGAAATCGCCAATCATTACCCCGGCCTTGTCGGTCAGCGCGACCGCGGGGCGTTTGCGGTGAATGTCTGTCAGCAACACGCGAGCGCGGTGATTAAATTCGGGCAACACGCGGTCATTAAAAACCACCAGTCCAATTCCCAGGAGTGCGGCGACGAGTAGTACCGGCCCTACAACCTGGTGAATTCCAATGCCGAGTGCACGCAGGGCCACAATTTCGCCCGCAGCACTCAAGCGACCAAATGCCAGCAGGGTACTGACAAGCACGGCCATCGGAACGGCGAGGGCAATCATCCAGGCTGTGTTTAAAAAAAACAACTCAAAAACCACACTTATGGGGACGCCTTTTCCCAGAATCCGATCGAGCATTTGCAAAATGAGATCGATGACCAGAAGAAAGATGATAACGGAAAAACTAAATAAAAATGGCATCATCAGTTCGGATAGCACATACCGACGCAAGCGCATGAGGAACCTTTTTTAAAAAAATGAGTTTAACGAAGCGGTGTACAACTGGCCGGTGAACGAGCCTGAAAAACGGCTCGTTGTACACCATCCTCAGGCCAGTTCTTCAAAGAAATATACGGCTTTTTACCTCTAAAAAAAAGACGCGCTTACCGATGTTTATTCCCCGCCAATTTCTGCGGATTTTACCTTGACTTTCATGTGGCTTGTGCTATTATGTACTTTATTCAATGATCTATCACCCGCTCCTTAATACAACTTTCCGACTGTTTCCCAAAGCCCTTATGAAGTTTATTCACATTCACCTGTGGTCGCGTGGCCTCAGTGCTTTGTTTTATCTCGCGTTGCTCTGCCCGAATATTGCTCTTGCCACGCCGGGTTTGCGCCCGCAAATAGGTGTGTCAACGCTTGAAGCCTTTTTGCGCGATACGCCTGGAACCACTTCTTATTTTCCCCAAAGACGCCCTTATGCGACCCCTACGGCGCAACTGATTGAGACGGAAACCGAATATACACTGATGGTGTTCCGCGATCTGGGTGGTGCGCCTTATGGCCTTCCGGTGATTATCAGTCTAAGCGACTTTATGCGTTATAAGTTCCACCATGATACCCGTCGCCTTGCACTGGAGCGATTGGGAAGCCGCATGAATGACGATGGAGAAGGCGAGGGATTGATTGATGTCAAAATTCCTATTCGCGTTCCCCAGCGTTTGAGTGCTATTACGGGGGAAGGGGCTGCCAATCTCACCATCAGGGGACATCGCCGCATCGAATTGTCAGGTCTCTCGCAATACACTTTGGGACAGGCGCAAGCAGTTCACACGCGCACATCTCGCTTTCCCACTATCAATTTTGAGCAAGAGGCCCGACTCACTGTCGAAGGCACCATTGGCGATCGGATCATGGTTTCGTTGGAGCAAGATAGCGAGCGACAAGGCTTTGATCTGGCCGAGGGCCTGCGCCTGCAATACACAGGTGATGAAGACGGCATTATTGAAACCATAGAAGCGGGCAATACGACACTGGCGTTGCCCGGTACGCGCCTGATTGGATTTAGCGGCGGTAGAGGTGGGCTATTTGGCATCAAAACGCGGGGCCGGGTTGGAGCCCTCAATTTTACGGTTGTCACGTCTCAAGACAAATCGTCGAGTGATCGCCAGACCTTTACGGGGCAAGGGCAAGAAAGATCCGATGAAATCCACGATTACAGGTACGTCGAAAACACCTACTTTTTTCTCGATAACACTTATCGCGAAAATTTCCGCAACGGCTTGTTCCCCGCGCCGGGCGATCGCATCAATGAGCAAAGCGTGCGCGTATTCATAAACGACTACAACGCGCGAAACGACCTGGAAGACTCGGCGATTCCCGGCGTTGCATACTTCGCGTGGAACAATGGGGCGCCCGATGAAGCGGCATCGCGCGGTTTAGACAAGGGCGTTGAAGAAGGCACGTTTCACGAACTCGACCCTACCGAATTTATAGCTTTATCCGAAGGCTATCTCATCCATACACGTTCGATTTCGCAGAGCTACACGCTCGCGGTGGCTTATCAAACCGCGTCGGGTGAAAATTTTGGTGATATACAATTTATTCCCGAGCCGGGAAATCCCGATAAAAAAATTCAACTCAAGCTCATCAAAGCCAGACAACAACGCCCCACAGACCCGACCTGGAGACTCGCGTGGCGCAATGTCTATAGCCTCGGCGGGCGCAATATCGATCAAACTGGTCTGGAAGTCGGCATCTATCGCAGGGTGCCGGGTGAAAGCGAACAGGATAATCAGGAAGGCACGCCATTTCTGCAAATTTTTGGCCTCGATCGGCACACCAATCTCTCTTCTGAATCTTCTCCTCCAGATGGGCTCATCGATATAGGCACGGGGAATCAGATCCCCGGACTGAACCTCGCCAGAGGTCATCTCGTCTTTCCCTTTCTCGAGCCTTTTGGCGAGGAGGGTTTGGGGGCACCCGGCCTCGAGGTGCGCGTGCCGGGCATTTACAACGAGACCAATGCGACCAACCGCCAGGACGCAGGGCGGTATGTTATTCGGGTGCGTTCGACGAGCCGATCGACAGAATTCAACCTCGGCGGATTTGGTGGCCTGGTTCAAGACAGCGAAGTCGTGCGCCTGAACAACCGAACCTTAAGACGCGATGAAGACTACACAATAAATTACCAGATAGGTCGTTTGAAATTTATTGGTGAGGCAGAAGACCTGGTTGCAGACCCCACGGCTGAATTGGACATATCGTATCAAAGCAAAAATCTATTTGGTGGTTTGGGGCAATCGTCTAAAAGCCTCTTGGGTCTGCGTCTCGAGCGGCCTTTTGACGATCAGTATTCACTTATTGGCATGACCTTGCTCTACGGCAGTGAAAGTACCGCCACGCCGCGCGTGCGGGTTGGGCAGGAACCCACGCGCACTATTTTGTGGGATGCCAATGCACGCTTTCGGATGCAACCCAAACTGTTGAGCGACCTTGTCAACTCAATCCCTCTTGTGAATACGCAGGCTCCGTCGTCTATCGACATGGATTTTGAAATCGCGCAGAGTTTGCCAAATCCCAATACCAAAAATGTGGCCTATATCGATGACTTTGAAGGTGTTCTGAAGAGTACGCCATTTGGGATTGGAAAAATTGGGTGGAATCGCGCGAGTGCTCCCGTTCGCAACAACGAATCGCTCGCAGACACATTACAAGGGCGGCTCACGTGGTATAATCCCATTGACCGCGACAGGGCATCTCTTTCCCGGATTTGGCCCACCCGCACGGACATAACCGCGGAACAAGACATTGTCGATGTTCTCAGACTGCGGTTTGATCCCGCGCGCAGCAATGGATTTCCCATTCGTTCGCAGAATAACGAAAGTGGCGTTCCCCGGCAATCATGGGCGGGTATTATGCGCTATGTCGATATTCCCGATTTGTCGCGGTCTAAATTTCTCGAACTCTGGATTCGGGGAGACGACGGGCATTTGCACATCGATTTGGGCGATGTATCTGAGCGCGTCCTCTTGCCCCTCGATCATCCCGAACACAATGATCCAGATGATCGAGAGAGATTTCCGAGTGGTTTTCGCACAGAGGACAAACCCATCGGCGGCTTGCCCACCGGAGACGATATCGTTATCGAAGAAGAGGATATTGGTCTGGATGGATTGACCGATGCCGAAGAAGCCGAGGTTTTTCGAAACATGTTTCCGGGGGTAACTGTGCCCAACGATCCTTCGGGAGATAATTTTGAAGATGTAGATCAAAACACGACAGATATCCTACGCCGCTATCCCTCTGGCCTAAACGGAACAGAGGGCAACAGGACAGAGCGCCAATCTCGACCCGATACCGAAGATCTCAATGGCAATGGTTTTCTCGACCAGCGCGAAAGTTTTATCCGATACAGCATTGATTTGTCCAGCAATCGGGGTCTGTCTCCCGCATCGGGCACATTTACCGGCGCATCTACGCTTGTACCCGGCACCGAATCCGATCTTTTGCCCGAATTGGGTGGTATTACAGATCCTCCGTGGCGTTTATTGCGCATTCCCCTCGAAGGGCAAGACGCGCCCCGCACCTTTGAAGGCAGTCCCGACACCACATTTGCCAGCGCGATTAGCTTTGTGCGCGTCTGGCTGGAACACAACGACACCACATCCGTCGAAATCTATACATTTAGTGCGACCGGCAGTGAATGGCAAGAAGACCCGGTCGCTACCGGGCAGATGTCGGGCGATTTTCAGGTTTCTACCATCGGCACAAACAATCCCCTTTACAAGTCCCCTCTGGGCCTCGAAGAAGAAATTGATCCCACCACTGGTATCCGTGTGTCTGAAAATTCTCTGGTGCTCGAATTTGTCGATCTCTACCCGGGTGAATCCATCTCTGCATCCCGCAACTTCGCCGCAGGAGAGAACTATACGGAATACGGTTCTATGACGATGTTTTTGCACGGCGGAAACCCGGCAGATCCAACGTATGACACCAATTTTTTAGCCGCTGCAGATTCCGTGAGCGCTGGCCCCAGTCCCATCGAATTTTTCATGCGATTTTCTCCCATCAATGACGATTCTCTCAACTTTTACGAATATCGATCGCGGGTTTATCGCGGCTGGGCAGAAGAAACCAATACCGTCCGTTTAGACCTCGAGATCATGTCGCAACTCAAAGGTCAATTACTGGACCTTCAATCCATCGAGCAAGCATCGGACACCCTTAGTGTGTCGCTTCGCCACGGCGATTTTCTCGCCCAATACGACAAGGAGGGCAATCGCATAGAGATCGATGTGGATGGCCGCACCTATATTGTGCGCGGCAATCCCGCCCTGGCTTCGATTAGTGCCTTTACTGTGGGGATTCGCAACCGCGGTGATGAGATTCTTATGGGTGAAAACGAGATCTGGATAGATGAATTGCGCGTTGATGAAATCCGCAAAAACCCCGCCTTATCTGCCCTGGCTGATACACGCATAACCCTCGCTGATCTGGGCAATTTGACGGTCAATCTGGAACGTCGAAGCGGCGATTTTCAAGACCTGCAAGGCAGAGCTTCGGGCAATACCACTACGCGCTTCAACTTTGACAGCCAGCTCAACATCGACAAATTTTTCCCCAAAGAATGGAATACTTCTATACCCGCCCGATTTAGCTATAACCGCTTTACCTCAAGCCCTCGCATACGCCCGGGATCGGACATTGTGCTCACTCCCGAACAAAAAATTAACGAAAGCGATATACGCTCTCAGACGCGCTTTACCATTTCGCTGCGAAAGCGACCTGCCCGCGAAGATCCGAGCTTGCTGTCTCGCATTTTTTTTGACAAAGCCTCCACGTCACTCAACTATAGTTCTGATGCATCGACAACGGGTGCGATTACACAGCGCAGGCGAAGCCAGAACCAGAACTTAAACGGCAACATGACCTATAATCAGGCGTGGTCTCAGCGCAAAACTCTCGCTATTTTCAAGTGGTTGCCCTTTTACAAACCGCTCAAAGAGGCACAGTTTTTTTACCTGCCCACCAGTATCAATTACAACCTGCGTTTTAATCGTGGCGTGTCGGACCAAACCTCTTTTCGCGCCATCGCTGGCGACACTTCAAATGTGATCGATACAGTGCGAGAAACCTTCAATTTGACCGAAAGTTACGCTATCAAACTCTCTCCATTTCGCAGTCTAAATGCCGATTATTCACTCACGATCAACCGCGATTTGCGAAATGGATATGCCCTGACCCAACTCCAATTTGGACGCGAACTATCGCGTAACCAATCGCTCAATTTCAGATTTACACCGCGCTTTTCCAACTGGATTACCGTGAATCCGTCGTATTCGGCCACGTACACGGATCGTTTTGAAATCGGTGGGGAGCGCGTGCAGTACGGCAGCGTCCGGCGCGGCCTTACTGTCAATAGCCAGCAGACGGCGAATGCGCGTGTCAATCTCAACCTGCCCGGTTTGTTTCAACGCTGGACGCGCAGATCCGGCAAAGATGGTGGCTTTTCCATTTTGCAATGGATTGGTAAATTAGGAGGTCGCCTTCAAAATGTGACGAGCAGTGTTTCTCAAAATAAATCAAATAATTTGTTTGGCCTCACAGCCCGCCCTTCATTGGCCTATCAATTTGGCTTTCAAGATACGGTGCAGGTCCCCATTGTAATCACGAGTTCGGGAACGAGAACCAATGCTATCAGTGTGCGAAGACAGGCGCAGGTATCCAGTGGTATTCGGTTGCCCCTGGGCCTGAATTTCAACACCTCTGCCAATTATTCTGAAAACGAACGCACAGGCAATACAATCGGGAAAGACGATCAGGTCGTCTTTCCCAAATTTGACGCGAGTTGGCGCGGCCTCGAGCGCGTGCCTTTGATCGGCTGGTTATGGGACAATTCCAACGCCACTTTTGGATACCAGGAATCGCGCACCCGACGGGGTGATGGCAGCCTTAGTCTCTCACCGCTTTATCTGACAAGCGATGCCAAAGAAATATCCTACAATCCACTTTTTCAGTGGAGCGCGCGCTGGAAAGGCAATGTGAATACGACATTTAGCCGCCGACAAAGTAGAAACGATGAAATCCGCTACCAGCGCAATGTGACTGTCGATACGACTTCTGTCCAACCGACCCTTGCGGACCGCCTGCTTAGTACCACTTTGACGGAAAGCGGCTCATTGCAAGCGGATGTACGCTATTCGCTGCGCGGAAAATTGCAGCGCAATCTCGATCTCACGCTTTCTTTTTCGAACACTTTCAATAAGCAAACCGAAATGCCCCGAAGCGCTGAACCCGATGTGCTCGCCGACCCCATTATTCGCCAGGACTCGACATCCTGGTCTGTCAGCCTTGGCACGCAATATAACTTTAGCTCGCGCTTTACGGGCGGTACTACTTTTCGCCATGAACGGCGTATAGACAACCTGAGAGAAGGGCTTACTAATGTGACCTGGGATTTTCGATTCTGGGGTGAAATCGGGTTTCAATAATTGGACTTTTCTATGTTCTCTTTTAACCGCAACGAACAAATTATCTTATTGCTGCTTTGCGGCGTTCTTATTGTGGGGATTGTTATCCGTTATCTCGACAGCAAAGATTCGGATTACATTCCCGATTTTGAGGTGCATAAAAATGCCGTAGAAGTTCCATCGCCAGAAGAAAAGGCAGAAGTTCCCCAGGTTACATCTCTGACACATAAGCAGAGTTCGGAGGAAGTTCCATCGCCGAAAGAAGAAGTTCCCCAGGGGAGAGAATTGATCGATATCAACTCTGCAACGGCAAAAGAGTTTGAACGTTTGCACGGTATTGGGCCTCAAATTGCGGGGCGCATTGTGGCCTATCGCGAAAAGAATGGGGTATTTAAGCGCGTTGACGATATTACAAAGGTCAGGGGGATTGGTCCCAAAACCCTCGAGCGTCTGCGTCCGCACCTTACGATGAGTACGCCATGAGCACAGCGACGGGCATTCATATTTCGAGCAATACACTGCGCGTGGCTCACCTTGAAAAATTGGACAATGCGTATTATCTCAGGGGCCTGATCAACCAACGTGTATCGGAGGCGTTTGATTTTGATCCGCAAAAAGAAATACCTGAGTCCTTTGTTGAGGAATTGGGGCAAGCACTTGAAATCTTCTCAAAACCGCTTGGCACACTTTCTTTTTGTCTTTCGGGTGGCCTGTATCACATCCAAAAAGTTCCTCTTGAAGTCGCGGGAAAAGAAGACCTCCGCGAGCAGATTTTGTGGGAAGCATCACAGGCTCTCATTTCTCCTATCGACAATAGCGCGATCGACTTTATTCCGGTAGGGCGCGTGGCTTTTTGGACCGCGGTACGCAACGGGGTGATTGACGCACACAAAACCCTGTGTTCTGCACTGGGCGAAACTCACCTGCATCTCTCCGTCGCTCCACTGGCTCTATTTTGTGCGGGACTGCCCGCTGGCGTATGGAAGTCGGGCAGGCAGATGGCTGTTCATAGAGATCCCGCTGGATCTTTTTATATTTCCGTTGAAAACGGTATTTTAGTCGGCGTTGAAACAGCAGGTCCTGATTCTTCAAATTTACAACGCTGGCTCTCTCTCGCCAGTTCTCCACACCGCACCTGCAAACAGGTTTATCTATCGGGAGACATACCGCCCATTGATCCGCCAGCCGGCCTCAGCCTTGCGGAACATCCAATATTTCGCGGTATAGATACCGCACATTTGCCAAAACGAGATCGCGCAAAACTCGGAGACGCGAGCAGATTTGCCCTTGCCTTTGGTGCAGGGTTACACAAACTAATGATATCGGAGACCTCATAACAAATGGCAGACTTTAACGATCAGATTGTACAAATGCAAGAAGCCATAGCGCGTATTGAGCAAAAATTAGATCAGGTGACCATAGCACAGGCTGCAATCCGAGACCTTCGCGAGATTAAGAATAGGGTCTATAAAGAAGCTATCAGCGGTGCGCGAGAACGCCGGGAAATTTTTTCTATTCTCGATGATATCCAGAAAAATATCGCCGATATACAGGCCAATGCCGGTGCCCGATTAGATCGGCGAACAGCCATTCCCTCGACCGAATTGCGGGTTGGGATATTTGTCGATGTGCAGAATATCTTTTATGCCGCAAAACCATTTAATGCGCGTCTCGATTTTGAAAAGCTTCTGGAACTCAGTGTGGGCAAACGCCGCTTGATCCGCGCTATCGCTTATGTGGTGCAGTCGCCGGATGTTGACCAGAGTAATTTTATCTCGATGCTCCAAAAAAAGAGCTACGAAGTAAAAAGAAAAGATTTGCGGCAGCGCAGTGATGGCTCTGCCAAAGGCGATTGGGACATGGGCATGGCTATTGATATCATGAGATTTGTCAATAAACTCGATGTCGTGGTTCTCGTGAGTGGCGATGGTGATTTTGTACCTCTGGTCGAACTCGTTAAAACCCTGGGACCGCGTGTTGAAGTCATTTCTTTTACCTACAATACTGCGAGGGATCTCATCAACAGCGCAGATGAGCATATCCCCATTGAAGAGGCTCTGCTTTTGAGAAATAGCGCACAGGCAGAGTCCGCAACATAGCGAATTTTCCCATGTTTGTCGATCTAACCAGAATTTATGCTCGTTCGGGCAGTGGCGGCAATGGATGCAAAAGCTTTCGCCGAGAAAAGCATGTGCCGCGAGGAGGGCCAGATGGCGGCGATGGGGGCAATGGGGGAGATGTCGTCTTTATATCGGACCCGCGCCTTTCCACACTGCTCGATTACCGGTATCGACAACACTTGAGTGCAGGGCATGGAGAACATGGGTCGGGCCAAAAGAAAGCGGGACGACGGGGGGAAGACGCTGAAATCCCCGTGCCGGTTGGCACGCTTATCAAGGATACAGAGACAGGCGAGATTCTCGCGGATTTAACCGAACCCGGTCAGCGCGTTGTTTTGATTGAGGGCGGTCGTGGCGGCCGTGGCAATGCGCGTTTTGCCACGGCGACAAATAGAGCACCAGAGTATGTTCAGCCCGGAGAAGCGGGGCGAGAACGCCATCTGGAACTCGAGCTTAAACTCATCGCCGATGTCGGTCTGGTCGGTCACCCAAATGCAGGTAAATCGACCCTGCTCTCCAGAGTTTCTGCGGCGCAACCCAAAATTGCCGATTATCCCTTTACGACCCTTCAACCCAATCTGGGCATTGTCAAATGCGGCGATTACGATAGCTTTGTTATGGCAGATATTCCCGGCTTGATTGAAGGGGCGCATCGGGGCAAAGGGCTTGGGTTCCAATTTTTGCGCCATATTGAACGCACGCGCGTTCTCCTTTTTATGGTCGATGTCGCCAGTCCCAATCCCGAATACGATTTGTCGGTTCTCAAAGAAGAACTCGATCGTTTCAGTCCCAAATTGCGCGAGAAACCCGCGATGCTTATTGCCACCAAACTGGACTTGTTACCGCCGGAACAACGCAAGGGTCCATTTTTTCAAGGTCAAACAGATATGGGAATTTCCTCTGTCACTGGCCAGGGGCTGGACGCGCTGATTCTGGCGTTGCGGGATTTGATCAGGCAGATAGACGCATAGGGATAGAAAAACAAAAAAATGGGGCGAGAGTCGTTTGTGACTCTCGCCCCTTTGGTTGTGGTGCGACATACAGGATTCGAACCTGTGACCTCTGGTTCCGGAGACCAGTGCTCTATCCAACTGAGCTAATGCCGCAGATGACCCCTCTGACGGGCAGACTACGGATAGGCCCCTGCCCTCATGGTCTATACCAGAGTGTATCACAGCCGTTTGTGACTGAAAACTTCGGCATATCCAGGGTCAGGGGCTAAACCCATAACACCAGTGTCGTATCTCGCCTTTAGATCTTCTTTTTATGTCGGTCTCTTCGGCGCCTTTTTTTTCGCTTGTGCGTTGCGATTTTTGCGCGTTTGCGCTTTTTTCCGCTGGGCAAGAGCTACCTCCTGTAGGTGCATTAGCTGGATGGAAGAACAGAAACCTCAGAAATAGAATTACGCAGTTCGCGTGAAGGTTTGAACACGGGCATTGCGCGCGAGGGAATTTTGACCACCTCACCTGTTTTGGGATTGCGACCTGTGCGCGGTGCGCGGTGAACGACTTTAAACGTGCCAAAGCCGCGAATTTCGACGTGTTCGCCCTGCTCCATTGCCGCAATGAGCGAGGTGAGAAAGCCCTCTACAACGACAGAGGTATCTGTTTTGGTCAATCCCGTAGCTTCGGCAATTTGATTGACAATATCAGCTTTGGTCACCGCATCCCCTTTCTCAGTATTTACAGACGTTCTCCTGTGTTTTATCAAGAGTGTGAATGATAAAAAAACAGGGTACCTTTGTCAATACGCAAATTTGCACGGTCTTGCCAAAAATATTCCATTTAATCTGCCTCCCACCTGTAAATTTCCAGATCGACGCGGCCATTGACAAATTCGATGCCTTCTCGTTCAAGGCGGGCTTCCTGGTCGTGATGTGCCATGTGATTCCCACTGCGGATGGATACCATCCCGCGCGCGTTGATGACCCGATGCCAGGGACAGGATGCGTGCGGTGGCAATTCCGATAGTGCCCTGCCCACTTCGCGCGGCCCACACCCAACCCGTTCGGCAATTTGTCCATAAGTAGCCACGGTACCTTCGGGTATTTTGGTAACTTCTCGGTATATCCGCTCGTATTTTTTATCGATCTGATTTCTCATGGATACCTTTTAAGGAGATATTGGACGAGTATTTTTCGCCGTGCAGGTGCGATTTCAAGTTTGGGCATTGGCACTGGGTATTTTTTTGTGTACGCCAGCAATCGGGCATTGTCATTTGCATACGCAGGGGGATCAATCAGAAATTTTTCCAGTGATTCGGGTGTCCACTTGCTTTGTAAGTCCTGTAGTCGCGGTGCCTGAGAACCGCCAGCGCCATTGATCTCATGGCATCTTGCACAACCCGATTCGATAAATACGGTTTTGCCATCGGGGGGGGCAGAACAGGCCATCAAAAGGATCAATGCACACAGAATGCTACACAGGGCAATGACGATCAGGTGTTTCACTTCTTACCTCTTATTTCTTGCGTCATTTCCCGGTCTGGACGTATCTTGATAGTAAAATGGAGGATGACCATGAAACACATTTATATTACCGGGAGTAAGCGTACAGCGATTGGTGGATTTATGGGGGGCTTTGCCGAGGTATCTGCGCCTGAATTGGGCAGTGCTGTTGCGGCTGCTTCGATAGTGCAGGCGGGCGTAATCGGCGATGATGTCGATGAAGTGATTTTTGGCAATGTGCTCAGTGCGGGTCTGGGCCAAAATGTCGCGCGTCAGGTTGCGATTGGCGCGGGTCTCAATACGTCGGTGGGGGCGACTACGATCAACAAAGTTTGTGGTTCGGGCCTCAAATCCGTTATGCTCGCCGCTCAGGCTATCCAGTGTGGTGATGCCGATCTGGTTCTCGCAGGCGGCACGGAAAACATGAGCCGCGCGCCCTATCTTCTCGAAAATGCGCGAACGGGTTACAGACTCGGGGCAGGCGAACTCGTTGACTCAATGATCCGCGATGGCTTATGGGATGTGTACAATGATTTGCACATGGGTACATGTGGCGACCGATGTGCTGAGCGCTACGATTTTTCGCGCGCAGATCAGGATGATTTTGCCATCAGCAGTTATAAAAGAGCTCTTCGCGCCGATAGTGAAGGCCGATTTCGCAGCGAGATTGTACCTGTAGAAGCTCCCTCTGGCAAGACAATTATATCCATAGATAGGGATGAGGAACCCCGGAGATTTGACGAGGACAAACTCCGACAACTGCGACCTGCGTTTTCAAAAGACGGCACTGTGACGCCTGGAAATGCGTCGAGTATCAACGATGGTGCGGCATCTGTTATCGTCCTTTCGGGCGAGAAAGCAGGAGATTGCGGTATTGCACCCGAAGTTGAGATTTTGGGTTATGCCACACACGCACAGGAACCAGAGTGGTTCACGCTCGCGCCTATTGGCGCCATTTCCAAACTTTTGTCCAAACTTTCTCTTGCGGTCTCGGATATCGATCTATTTGAAATCAACGAAGCCTTTTCCGGCGTTCCAATGGCGACGGCGCAGGATCTGGACATCCCGGCAGAAAAACTCAATGTCAACGGCGGTGCTATCGCGCTGGGACATCCTATTGGAGCGAGCGGCACGCGCATTCTCGTAACTCTTATTCACGCCCTGAAGCGCGCCGACAAGCGCATTGGCATTGCCGCACTCTGCATTGGCGGAGGTGAGGCCGTCGCACTGGCTGTTAGACGAATTTAAATTCCTCACAGCCCCAGGAGATAGGAGAGCTTGAGAAGTACCGAGCGGTTTCGCCGGGTTAAGGTCGGATCTGTGCCATAAGCGCTGTCAAAGACGAGAAAGATGTCGCTGCCGGGGCGATACCGGTAGTTGAGGAGAAAATTCGCGCTTGCAAATTCTTTGTCGTTGTTCCACTGCACAAAGAGTTTGACAAAAAAGTCTGTGGAGAAGGAGTACTGCAGGCGATTGCTGAGTGTGTGGATGTTAAAGTTCCCCTGCGGAAGTCGGACCCAGTCGCCCTGGTATTCTGCCTCATAAGACAGTCGGCCAGAGGGGCGAAAGGCGCTTTCTGAGCGAATGGTATAGCGTCTTCCCGTGTAGTATGTGCCGGCCTCGAAGACAATGCCGGGGCGCAATTTTCTGGCCCGGCTGGGACGCGGTCCCGTGGCAAATGACGTGAAGGTATATTTTCCGGCGGGAATGCTCACATCTTTGTGGCGTGCGGATGGCTCGAATGCCTCATCGACCACGTCGTAAGTGCGTTTCATTTCGAACCGCCAGTAGTCGCCAGTATTAAAGATGGCAAATGTCGAGAGTTCGGCTGTCCAGTATTTCACATTGTTGTTTTGGTCTGTAAAGATTTGCGCTTCGGGACCGATTGACATATAGCGAATATTGGCGAATTTCGGTCTGGGGCGGTAGCGCGCATAGAGGTCATAGCGCCTGAAACCTGCCAATCCACTTCTGCGATTAATGAATCCCACGGCGGGGTCAAATTTTTCCTCGACATCGAGAAATTTAAGGCGTGCCCAATACTTGGTGCCGCGATAATTCATAGATACAAACCGCGCATCGTCTGCGTGTTCAACCTGTGAATCCCATGTTCGCGCTACAAAGGCCTGGAAATTCAGGTTTGTAGTTGGGGAATAGTTGAAATCAATGCCGCCCGCGCGGTTGTACTGGTTCCATCCCTCGCGAGGGTCATCAATTTGTTTGTTGACCATGATGAAACCGAAGTTTGACCGTGCGAATACGTCGCGCCTTACGCTGAGGACCGAGTAGTTGGTGCGGTGTACCTGGACAGTGTCGCCATCTTCTGCGAATAATGCTGCATCGGTCAGCACATTGAGGCCGCCAATACTGGTTCGCCCTTCTTTTCCGGCAATTTTTGAACCCACGATAATCGGGATTTTTTTCCCTTCTTCAAGGCCGATGCGTCTGGTGTAAAAGAGGAGGGTGGGAGGTCTGGTACCGCTGCCAGTTACTCGCGCCAGTTCGCCAAATTGGAATAGGTTGGCGCCCTCGAGGAAGAATTCTCGTTTTTCGGGAAAGAAGAGGCGGAACTGCGTCAGGTTGGTTTGCTCCTGGTCGCCTTCTACCTGTGCGAAGTCGGTGTTGTAGGATAAGTCGAGCGAGATATTTGACGTGATGCCATAGCGCAGATCAATGCCCGTTTCAAAGGTGCGGCTTTCAGAGGAGCTGGTTGCCTGATCGTCGATGGTCGTGCCCGGCAAGGCATAGGGTTTGAGGTATATCGGGCGTCTGGCGCGAATGTGTTGGAGGCCGTGCAGTTCGCCGATGTCCGCCATGCGATACCGCTCTGTGGATGAGGAACTTTGCAGACCGACGACGAGTTGGGTTGCCAGATTTTTTCGGGCAAGATAACGCGCGAGGTTGATGCCCCATGTGACGTTGTCTGCTTGCTTAAACCGCAGTTGACTAAACGGAATTTCGATTTCGACTGTCCATCGGTCGGGATAGTGTTTGGTGCGTGCCACCCAATTGCAATCCCAATCGCGGTTATAGGTCCGCCCCTCGTTGGAGAGCATTAAGTCGCTTTGCGCCCCAAGGGGATTGACAGAGAAAAAGAAGCCATTTTGCCGATCATTGTACGTGTCGAGCAGGATTTGAATATTGTCATCGCCGCGGATTTCGGAATCTCGTCGCATGTTATTTGCGATTAATTGAGAGGAGTCCGGGACGAGGCATTCAAAACCAAAGTAGATGCTCTTGTCCGTATAGATAATCCGCACGATTGTTTGTTCGGGACTCGGCATCCAGTAGTTGGGATCGCGCTGTACAAAACCTCTGATCGGCGTTGCCTGTGACCATACGGGGTCGTCCAGTACGCCATCTATATTTGGATTGTTGTCAACGCGGGTAGCGTAAACAATCCGCCTGGCTTTTCGCGCTGGCGCATCTGATTGTGTGCTGCTCAGTGCCACCACATCGCCAGTATTCACTGCTGTTCCGTTGGTCTCTACAATTCTCGTCACGACCAGTTCTGGCAATTCTTTGATGACTTCGAGTTTCGCGCCTGCCTCCTGTCCGTTCTGCACTGTGAGATTTGACCACAGAGGAGCCAAACCGTTCATGCCCGTGACGTAAACGAGGTCTCCTGAGACTTGCTGTACTGTGCCCTCATTCGCCAGCAGGTCTGTGGTGATCAACAGGACAAGGCATATTGCTATGGTGTGAATTTTTTTCATGAGAAAGTGGTGAGATCACCCATTAGAGGGAATGATCAACACCGAGTTTAATCCCCGTTTCGGGATGTTCGTTCATTTGCATATAGGCTTCGGCAACGCGATCGAGTGAAACGATGGGATCAATTAAGCCCTCGGCGTTTAGACGTCCTTCAACGAGCAGGTCGTAGGCTTCTTTATTTCCGCGCTTTTTGTCTCATCCGTAATCCAGCCAGGGTTCGCTGTCGGATCTCACGGATATAATACGAATCCGATTGCGGTGCCATTCGCCGGTCAAATGCAGATTTTGCATGGGGGCATTGTAATAGGCTGTGGATACAACGGTGCCCTGATAGCGCGTTGAGCGCAGTGCGTCGGTCATTGCGGCGGACGATCCACTGGTTTCCATGGATACATCGACGCCGAGTTTTGCAGTGGCTTGCTTAATGACCATGCCCACATCAGCTTCGCGCGGGTCCAGGACGATGTCCGCACCGTAGGCTTCGGAGATCAGGCATCGCTTTTCAATGGGGTCAATTGCCGCGACCCAGCGTGCGCCGGCGATACGGGCGAGTTGTACGGTCATCAGTCCAATCGCTCCCAGACCAAATACTGCGACGCGATCCCCAATGCGAATATTGGCGTCTCTGATGCCGCCGAGGGCAACGCCCGCCGGATCTGTAGCCATCAGAGCCTGCCACGAGACGCCATCCGGAACTTTCTCAACGCGATCCGCCGAAAGTGTATGTGTCTCTCGAACGGGACCATGATCAAAAATCCGATCTCCCACCCGAATATTTGACACGTCTTGTCCCACGTCCGTCACTTCGGCGACGTACATATTGCCCAGCCGTTTGGGAAATGCATCTTTCTGTTTTTGTCCGCGCATGTGCATGCGCCATTCCCAGCTAAAAACATCGGACGCATCGCGTGTATTGGCTTGAAAACCCCGAAATTCAGTACCGTGCTTTACCGCTGAGAACAACGACTTTGCACGCACTTGATCGGGTTTTAAGGGGGCTTCATCGTATTCTCGCAATACCGTGTGTCCAGGTCGGTCTGCGATGAGTTCGCGTGGCATAAATTATCCTGTAAGATGTGAAGGCGATCTTATCAAAATAGGATAAGATAAGAAAAGACAGGTGGCAAGTACAATAGGAGCGTGGAAGCAGTCTATTTTGTGCTTGTGTAGGGATGAGAAGTGTGTTTGTTAAAACAGAGGTTCAATTTATGGACGCAGGAGATCAATAAATGTCAAAAGAGAATTACACCATTGCAAAGTCAAAGGCTCTGCTGAATCGCTATGACGATGTTCTGTTGCGCGGGTACATTCCACATAAGAATATTTTTGATATGGCGGACAGGGGCTATCCCGCGTTTGTCCAGCGCGCAGCGGGGGCGCGGTTTTGGGATGTGGATGGCAATGTGTATCTGGATTATTTAATGGGTTTTGGGCCGATTGTTCTGGGGTATGATGACCCCGCTGTATGCCGTGCTGTACAGGAGCAAATGGCGAATGGCACGGTGTACGGTCTGGCTCATCCCCGGGAGTTGACGGTTGCAGAATTGCTCATCGAAGTGATTCCAGGGGCTGAGGTGGTGGGTTTTTTTATTGGGGGCAGTGCAGCGACTTCCAGCGCGGTGCGCCTGTCGCGGGTCTATACGGGGCGCGATAGAGTGATTATGTGCGGGTATCACGGCTGGCACGATTGGGCACGTCCCGGCGATGTGGGGGTTCCGCAAACTGTCGGCGAGTTGACCTGTGCGGTTCCCTATGGCGATTTAGACGCTCTGGAATCGCGTTTGAAGGAATATGACAATCAGGTGGCTTGTGTGGTGATGGAGACGATTCAAGCGGGGGGACCACCGGATGGGTTTTTGAAAGGGTGCGTGGATTTGGCCCATGCCCACGGCGCGATCTGCGTGTTTGATGAGACAAAGGTGGGTTTTCGCGTGGCGATGGGCGGTGCAGGTGAATATTATGGGGTTATACCCGATATTGCGACGTTTGGCAAAGCGTGTTGTAATGGGTATGCCGGGAGTTTTATTGCAGGAAAGCGCGAGATTCTGGCGTCGAAAGCGTGCCAGTCTGTGTGGATGACAGCTACCGCGCACGGGGACCCGCTCAGTTTGGCGGCTATGGAGGTCGTGATAAGGGAACTTCAAAGGCGCAATGGCATTGCTTATCAATGGAAGATTGGAAATCGATTGATCGAAGGCATCAACGCGGTTTGCGAAGCAGGAGGGCTGAGTTATCGGCTCATTGGCGTTGGGCCAATGCCGCGTCCCGCGATAGAAGATTCTGATCGCGATCGCTGCATGGAGATGTTGCGGGGGTGTCTTGCACAGGGGTATTACTTACATCCCTCGCATCCGATGTTTCTCTCTCTTGCACACACTGAGGCTGATATTGAAGATACAATAGAAGCGGTGCGCGAGGCGATTGGACGCATCCACAGATGAACGCAGGCATGTCCCCCGTATAAAAACACTACGGGGCAGGCTCTGCGGGTGTAAGCAGG
>JAJDYX010000031.1 GCA_022824945.1 Candidatus Latescibacterota bacterium | reverse complement strand
AGTATCCCCTACCAGTGGCATACGAATAATGAAATAGCGAACTACGAAGGCTACTACGCCAGCGTCTTCTACTCCTACTTCGCATCGGTGGGATTCGACATTGTTGTGGAAGACAGCAGCAGTGATGGGCGTCTGGACATGGCGGTTCGTTTCAACGACAATGTGTATCTGTTCGAGTTCAAGGTGGTGGAACTGGCGTCTGAGGGTGCTGCAATGGCGCAATTGCAGGAAAAGAGATATGCGGACAAATATCGGGGTCTGGATCAGCCAATCTATCTGATCGGGGTAGAGTTCAGCAAGGATACCCGCAATATAACGGCCTTTGAGGTGGTAGGTGCGTGAGAGGTGAGAAAGGCGGTTCGACGATTCGTCACCCAAGCGGTCGCGCGCTGAATACTTCTCTCAAATAGAGAACGACCCACCCGATAGCCGTCACCGCTATCGCCACACCCACGGCAATCAGACACAGCAGCCATCCCGGAGTTCGGGCATCTGGATCGTGATAGGGGTTTCGTCGAGGGTCGTCCCAGCGCATGGTAGATTCCTGAGTTGTATCAGCAATTCATCGATTCAGATCTTCTGAAAATTCAGTGCCTTCTGGTACATCTGTATCGCTTTCAAAGCAGATGCGAAATCCATCCGGGTCGTTCAATGAAACAACCCACATTCCGTTTCCCACAAAGGGATTCGAGACCTCGATACCGCGATTCTTGATTTTGCGATAGATCGCCAGGGCATCTTCGCACATGAATACAATCGAGACGCCTTCGCCCACTTTTCCTTCGGGCACCCACGAATCGTGTCCTTCCTTTCGGAATTCTTGCAACATCAGTGCGGCGTCCCCGCATTGGAGCCAGCACCAGCGGAGCTTTCCATCCGGTTCCCATTTATGGATCATTTCAAATCCGAGATCCTCGACATAGAAGCGAATAGATGCTTTGATGTTTGATACAGAAAAAAATGGGACTGCTTGTTTGACATTTGGTTTTGCGTTCATTGTTCGCTCCTTATGCTCTTTATTGAAAGATATAAAATTCTGCAATGACGGGATCAATGCCGCGCACATAGAGCAATAAAATTATTGCGAAAATAATAAAGATAGCGACGCAGAGGAGAACAAACCCGTGTTTCTGATACCACCATTTGGGTCGGGGGGGGATGTTGGGATCATTCATGGTATGGACGCGCTGAAAAGGTCGAGAATGCAGGGCAAGATGGCACGCAGAGCCTGGCCCCGATGACTGATGCGATTTTTTTCGTCAGAAGACAGTTCGGCGGAAGTGCAGTTGTGGCTGGGAATGTAAAAGAGCGGATCGTAGCCAAAGCCATTCTCGCCCCGGGGGGTTGTGAGGATGCGGCCTTTCCATATAGCCTCGGTGGTTTGTACATTGCCATCAGTTGTGGCGAGAGCCATCGCGCAACAAAAGTGCGCGGTGCGCTGGCTTTCGGGAATGCCGCACAGCTTTTTGATGAGTTTGGTATTATTTGTCTCATCTGTAGCATCTTCTCCGGCGTAACGCGCAGAATATATGCCAGGCGCGCCGTTTAGGGCGTCAACCACAAGACCAGAGTCATCCGCCAAAGCAGGCAAGTCCGTGTATTTTGCAATTTCACGGGCTTTTTTTATGGCATTGGCTTCAAAGGTGTCACCGTCTTCGATCACTTCGGGCGCATTGGGAAACGCATCGAGCGAGAGTACCTGAATCTCAGAGCCGAGCATGTCCTGGATTTCCGTGCGCTTGCCCTGATTGCGGGTGGCGAGTATGAGGGTAGGCATAGGTGAAGTGTGAAGTGTGAAGGGGGAATCCACTCAGCCTTGTAGGGTAACTGGCTACTATTGCGCCAAAACATCTCGCTGGAGTTGTGTGATTTCGGAGATGCCCTTTTGGGCGAGGGCGATCAGGTGTTGCATCTGGTCGAATGTGAAGGGGGTTCCTTCGGCTGTGCCCTGCACTTCGACAAAGTTGCTCTGACCGGTCATGACGATATTCATATCCACTTCGGCTGTTGCATCTTCGGCATAACACAAATCGAGCATGGGGGTATTGCCAATGATGCCCACGCTGACGGCTGCGACTGAATCGCCGAGAGGATTTTCTTTTATACTGCCCTCTTTTTTGAGCTTGTCAATCGCATCGACGACTGCGACATAAGCTCCCGAAATTGAAGCTGTGCGAGTGCCGCCATCGGCCTGTAACACGTCGCAGTCGATCCAGAGAGTGCGCGAGCCGAGTTTTTTGAGGTCGATCACGGCGCGTAGTGCGCGGCCAATTAAGCGTTGAATTTCCTGGGTTCGTCCTTTGGTGCCGCGCGTTTCGCGCTCGCTGCGCGTGTGGGTCGAACGGGGCAACATGGCGTATTCCGCCGTGATCCAGCCCGTGTTTTTGCCCACGAGAAAATGGGGTACGCGATCTTCAACGCTCGCTGTGCATATAACGTGTGTGTCACCCATTTTGATCAGTGCAGATCCCTCGGCGTGTTTCATAAATCCGCGTTCAATACTCGCGGAACGCAATTGATCTGGGTGGCGTCCATCTATGCGCTGGCTCATAAGTGCTCCTTCGTTACTGCGAACCGATCCATTTCTCTTCGGGATTACCCAATTCTCGGAAGTCGTGCCCGTCAACGTGAATAATATGACACATTTCGAGAAAGCGGGAATAGATGCGACCCTGCGCGAGGTCTTTCAATTCATCGGCTTTCTGATTTGTGGTCACAAATGTCAGGCGTCGATTGGCATAGCGGGCATCGATGAGGTTGTAGAGGATTTCCATTTCCCATTCGGTATTGCGCTGCACGCCAAAGTCGTCGATGACGAGATAGGGCACATTGCTCAACACGTCAATCATGGGCATGGCCTGCCCATGCGTGTCACTGCTTTCGTCAAATGTGTGTCTGAGTTCTTGAAAGCTTTTTGAGAGTGAGATGAATTTGCCGGGTTTTACAAACCGAAAAATGAGTTCGTTGAGCAAGATATATGCAAAGTAAGTTTTTCCACGGCCAGGTGCCCCCCACAAATAGAAGCCTTTGATCGATTCTTTGTTGCCGTAAATATTATCGACCAGGGTGCTGAAATAGGACTTGAGGAGTATGGCTTCTCGGTTGGGCTGACCATTGTCGTACTGCTCCTTAAAGTCCTGTAAGAACTTAAAGCGAAAGGGCGCGGGAATGCCCGATTTCCGGATGTACTTGTCAATGTGGATTATCTTCATCCGAAAGGAATAACACGGGCACCAGGTGGGTTCGCCGCTCTTTGCGTTGAGGACCATAAAAGGCGACTTGCCGCCGCATTGACAGTGTTCGAGGACTTTTGAAGAAAGTTTGGTTTTGCCGTGAAGGCCCACTTCGACATGAGGATCGTAGTAGTAGCCCAGGTCATCGGGGGGGAGGTCAATACCTGTTGTTTGTGGAAATGTGATGATTTACCTCCCACTTCGGATGCGTGTTTTCAGCGCTTGTTCGACTTCGCGTTGAGCATCTCGCCGGGCAATGTCGCGCCGCTTGTCAAATTGTTTTTTGCCGCGTGCCACGCCGAGTTCTACTTTGGCTTTGCCGCGTTTGAAATAGAGTTTGAGGGGAATTAATGTATGACCTCTTTCATTGACATATCCTCTCAGGCGATTGATTTCATGGCGGTGGAGCAGCAATTTGCGTTTGCGCTCGGTATCGTGGTTAAACTGGTTGCCCTGTGCATATTCGCTGATATGCGTGTTGTGCAAATAAGCTTCCCCGTCCTCAATACGCGCGTAGCCATCTTTCAAATTGGCCCGGCCTTCGCGCAGGGCTTTGACTTCTGTGCCCCGCAATTGCAAGCCGGCTTCATAAGTGCTGAGGATGTGGTAATCTCGCCGTGCTTTTCGGTTTTGCGCGATGATTTTGATGCTTTCTGGCATTAGCACCTCCGCTCATATATCAGGCTGAAGGATGTGCATGAGATGTTCGAGTTTTTCTGCGCGGTTTGAGTCGTCCAGGTTCAGATATGTATATCTGAGGTTGTTCATCATGCGAAAGAGCGTGAAGCGGTTACTGGCTTGAGAAAAGAGATCTTTTGGGATTTCTTTACCAATGAGGTCGGCGCATTCATTTGCCGTGAGGATCTGCCCCCGATTATGCGGGTCAATATAAATATGTTGATCGTTTTGGGTGTATTTGACGATGTAGTGCTCGGGTAAAGCGACGCCTGAGATGGGCAATTCCAGGCGTTTTGCGAGAATGAGATAGACCGCTGAGAGCGTGATCGGCCAGCCGCGCTTTCGATCAATTACGCGGTTGAAATACGTGTCGTCGGGGTCATAGCGGGTAGATGCGTGAAACCCTTGCTCGTCAAAGAGATAATGATTGAGTGTGCGAATGATGCGAATGGGATGATCGTCGGGGGCAATCCTGGGCGCGAGTTCAAAGGCCATGTATCCCAGGCGCGTTTTGTAAGCACTTTCATCGAGGTCGGGATATCCGAATCGCGCCAGTGCAAAGACGCCTTCTTCGAGGGCAATATCGCCGTGTTGGTCGCGTGTGAGATTGCGAAACCGCATGTCGAGAGACGGTTCTCTAAATCGCCTGAGTACGCGGCTGACTTCTCGATGTGCGCGTGAGTCTTCGGCACAGGCACTGTGGATTTCGCGTGTGGCCTTCTCGCCCAAATCATACAATTTTTGGCGCATGCGATCCGCAATATCGGGGGGGGAGTCCGATAGAAGCGATACAATGGCGCGGATTTGTGCGGAGTGGAGTTTCATACAGATGCACCGCGTTTTTTTAGCATGATCATAAGTAGAGCAATATCCGCAGGCGAAATGCCGGGAATGCGAGATGCCTGCCCCAGTGACCGAGGTCTAATGCGGGTGAATTTTTCAATAGCTTCATTTCGCAAAGCTGCAATGGCAGCATAGTTAAAGTTTTCGGGAATATATTTTTTTTCTAAATTGTGAAAGCGTTGCACCTGTTCTTCTTGTCGGTCGAGATATCCTTCGTATTTGAGTTCAATTTCGACCGATTCACACACATCCTCGGGCAGGGTTTCAGAAGCAGGTGATAATTGTGTGACAATGTCGTAAGACAATTCTGGACGCCGCAAAAGTTCGGCGAGCGTCACCGCGCGTTTTAACGGAGAAGAATGCGACGCTTTAAGTGTTGTTTGAACATTGTCGGTTGGGGTAAGGCGCGTTGACCGCAGCCGTTCGACTTCTTCGTCGATTTGTTGTTTGCGTTTGCAAAAGCGGTTATACGCTTCGTCGGAAAGCAGGCCAATTTTTCGTCCGAGTTCGCACAGGCGCAAATCCGCGTTGTCTTGCCGCAAGAGCAGGCGGTATTCGGCCAGCGAGGTAAACATGCGATAGGGTTCTTCTGTGCCTTTGGTCACGAGGTCGTCGATCAGTACGCCAATATAAGCCTGCGAGCGGTCCAGGATTATGGGATCGTCGCCCCGGGCTGTTAAGGCGGCATTGATGCCCGCCATAATCCCCTGTCCAGCAGCTTCCTCGTATCCGGTGGTGCCGTTGATTTGCCCCGCAAAAAATAGACCGGCGATGGGTTTGGTTTCCAGGGTGGGATGGATTTGTGTCGGAGGCACATAGTCGTATTCGACGGCATAGGCCGGGCGCATGATCTCTGCCCGTTCAAGACCGGGGATGCTGCGTACAACCTCGATCTGTACATCTTCTGGCAGGCTCATCGACAGGCCGTTGAGATAGACTTCAAGGGTGTGATATCCTTCGGGCTCGAGAAAAATTTGATGCCCTTCCTTGTCGGGAAAACGCACAATTTTGTCCTCTACCGAGGGGCAATACCGGGGGCCTACACCCTGAATACGCCCGCTGTACATGGCCGAGCGATCCAGATTGCTGCGAATAATATCGTGCGTTTTTTGCACGGTCATTGTGAGATGACAGCTGAGTTGCTCTTGCTCAATGCAGTCGGTGTGGTAGGAAAAGGGCCGGGGATCGGCATCGCCGGGTTGCTCTTCGCAGGTGCTAAAGTCGATACTGCGCGCATTGACGCGCGGGGGGGTGCCGGTTTTGAGCCGTCCGAGTTCAAAGCCGAGTTGTGAGAGGCCATCGGATGCTTTGTCGGCGGCTTGCTCTCCTGCACGCCCCGCACTGTAGGAAAAATCGCCCACATGGATGAGGCCCTTGAGGAAGGTGCCCGTGGTCAGGATTACGGTCTTGGCGGCGAAAACGGTTTTGGCTTTGGTAACCACGCCCTCAATACGTCTGTTTTTGACCACGAGATCTTCGAGTAATCCCTGTTTAACATCGAGGTGTGGCTGGTTTTCGATTACTTCTTTTATGCGAAACTGATATGCTTTTTTATCAGCCTGCGCCCGGGGGGCCTGTACGGCGGGGCCTCTGCGCCGATTGAGCATGCGAAATTGCAGACCCGTAGCGTCAATATTGTGCGCCATTTCACCGCCCAGAGCGTCAATTTCGCGCACCATATGGCCTTTTGCAATGCCTCCGATGGCCGGGTTGCACGACATCTGTGCGATAGTGTCGAGGTTCATGGTCAGCAGTAGCGTTTCACATCCCATGCGCGCAGAGGCCAGAGCGGCTTCTGCTCCCGCATGTCCACCGCCGACAACAATGACGTCGTATTTTTTTTTGTATGTCCACATATTTGTTTTTACTGCTATACAGGTGTGCCAATCGCCACAAGATGATCGTTTTGCGATTCGCTTTGTATCGTTTCGACTTCAAATCCCAGATCGGTAATCATCTGGTGTGTATCTTCTACATCCAGGCCGCCTGTGGTCAAATACCCTTCCATAAACAGTGAGTTGGCGGGATAAAGCGCCAGGGGTTGGAGAGATCGGAGGTTTTTTTCTCGACCACCCGCTACGCGAATTTCGGTTGAAGGGTTGACAAATCGGAACAGACACAATGCGCGCAGACAATCGTGAGGGGTTAAGGTATTTTGATTCGATAGGGGCGTGCCCGCGATGGGGTGTAAGAAATTGACGGGAATGGAATTGATGCCGAGGTCGCGCAAAGACACTGCCATATCAATTATGTCGTTGTGGGTTTCTCCCATACCAATAATGCCGCCGCTGCACGTATCCAGGCCCGCTTTTTGAATGTTGTACAGGGTTTCTAATCGGTCTTCGTAGGTATGTGTAGATACAATATGCGGCGTGTGCGCTTTGCTGGTGTTGAGGTTGTGGTTTACACGATCGACGCCAGCGTTTTTTAAACGTTTTGCTTTTTCGCCCGTCAGCAAGCCCAAACAGCAACAGATGTCGATATCTACCTCCCGTTTGATCTGGCGGACTACACCTGTAATGGCATCCACTTCATTATCGGTGGGCGCGCGTCCGCTCGTAACAATGCAGTAGCGATACGCGCCGTTTTCTTTGGCTTTGCGAGCTGCATCTATCATTTCACGGGCCGGTCGCAGAGGATATTTATCAATTGGTGCGTTTGAGACAGCCGATTGCGAGCAGTAGGCACAGTCTTCGGGACACAGGCCACTTTTGGCATTCATCAGCACATGGATGTGTACTTTGCGCCCAAAATAATGATGGCGCACCTGGTATGCCGCGTGCAAAAGCGGTAGAATATCGCGGTCAGGCGTTTGAAGAACAGCGTGCATTTCAGCGGTTGACAAGTCGGTCCCGGAGAGAGTTTTTTGGGCATAAGAGGTGTACATAGTATGTCCTGAATGTCTATACTTTTTTGTGGTTATCGATAAAATGCAAGGCCGAGAGCTGCGGTTACAACAATGGCCAGAGCGGGATGAAGATTGAGAAAATTGATGGCTGCAAAAGCAGCGACCGCAATGAGGGCCGTGTGCCAGGAAGTAACAGATTTGGGACACATTTCCCAGACCACGACGATTAAAAGCCCAACAACTGCCGGACGCACGGCTTTGAGCATGGCCTGTACGAGCGGCGTATCCTTATAGTTCATAAAAAACAGACCGAGGACCATCATCATGAGCAATGAGGGGAATACCGTGCCAAAGAGCGCGACCAAAAGGCCAGGTGTGTCGGCGACCTGGTATCCTATATACGCAGCCATTTTAGTGGCAATGGGACCGGGAAGTGCATAGCCCATCGCAAGGGCGTCTGTAAATTCTTCTATAGTCATCCACGCATTGCGATCGACGACTTCTTCTTGAATGAGTGGGATCATCGAAGGGCCACCGCCATAGGCAAAGATGCCGACTTTGGTGAATGAAACAAACAGGTCCCATAGCTTCATTAAAACGCTCCTTGTAAGCGTAACAGCTTGTTAAACATCAATGTTATGAATAAAATCACTTCTTATAGCGAAATGGAAATATATCCATTTCACGCTTATGAGACAAGGTAAATCACATCGGGAATCGTCGAAATTGTTGCCTGATTTTGCATTGGATTTTTTTGCCAGATTTTTTACATTTGAGCACAGTTTTGTTGCGCGTTAATCTATTTATGTGTAATTGTGCGGAAAAACGGCGCGATAGAAATGGGATAAGATCTGGTTTAATTTTGGTTTGTCGTTGACAATTTTGAACCTTTTTTCTATTATGCCCGCTCTTTTTTAATGGCGAATTACTCCCATGTCGGTATTGAAAAAACTCCAAAAAATCTGCGCTCAAAATCCGACGTCCATTTTATTTGCGCGCCTGGCAGATGGATTATTGCAGCGTGGAGAGGTCGCACGCGCAATTGAGGTTTGTCGCCGCGGATTGCGCTATCGACCGTCATATACGGCGGGCCATGTGGTGATGGGCAAGTGCTATCAGGCGTCCGGGCATTATGAAGAAGCGCGTCTGGCGTTTCAAAGGGTATTGCAATTAGATGACGGTCATCTTGTCGCACGCTGGTATATGGGCAAAATCGCTTTGCAATTGGGGCGTGACGACCTCGCGCTCAAATATTTTGAACAGGCTCATGTACGCGATCCATTTAGTCCCGAACTTATAGAGCAGATTCGCGAACTCAAAGGCGAGGAGATTGAAGAGAAGCAGGACAACGGTCCTGAGTCTGGCGGTCTTGAAGTCATATCTGGGAGCGAGGCATTTGCTCAGGCGCTTTTAGAAGAAGATGACGAAGACGATTTGGATGCGCTGGTTACATCGCTTAAACGCGAGCCAAAATCCGTGGGAGAGGCTCCTGTTATAGCAACGACTACTCTGGCCGAGCTTTACGCGAGTCAGGGCCTTATTCAGGAGGCTATCGCAGTTTTTGAACAGGTGATTGCACGCGAGCCTGACAATGAGCATATTATTGCCCGTCTGGATGAGTTGCGGAATTTATCGGAATCAGAGGAATCGGGGCATGAATCCTGAATATGACGGAATTGCGGAGGCCTATAAGGATTCCAAGCAACTCTCATTCCGAAAATATATTGAAGAATATACCTTTTTCGAGATACTGGGCGATGTCCGAGGGGCAACGGTCTTGGATCTGGCTTGCGGTGAGGGGTTTTACACGCGTAAGGTCAAGCGTGCCGGGGCGGCAGAAGTCACAGGCGTCGATCTTTCCGCAGAAATGATCAAGTTGGCAGAAGAAGAAGAACGCATCCGTCCTCTGGGATGCAAGTACCTGAATCGAGATGTGGCAAGGTTCGATATGGCTGAATCTGTCGATGTCGTGTTGGCGATGTATCTTTTAAATTATGCCAGGACAAAAGAGGAACTTCTCAATTTTGTCCAAGTGGCTTATAATAGACTGCAACAGGGGGGGCGATTTATCGGATTCAATGACAATGTCCAGCATGTTCCCAGGGGAACTATCTCCTTCGCCCAATACGGTTTTGACAAAGTGTGTACTCCTTCGCCTCAAGAGGGCGATGTTATTTCGTATCATATGATCAATGAAGATGGCACGCGGTTTGAGTTTAAGAATTATTTTCTCAAACCCGAAACGTATCAGTGGGCCTTTCAGAAAGCTGGTTTTTCCGATTTTCAATGGGTAGGTCCGTTTATACACCCATCTCAGCGGCACAACCCATTTTGGGATGCTTTTATGTCTCATCCCCCACTTATTGGCTTTAGCGCGTCAAAGCAAGGATAATTTTATGGTTTCTACTTCTGATTTTCGCAATGGTATGGTTATTCGTCTGGATGGGCAGCTTTTTTTTATGACCGAGTTTGAGCATTTTAAGCCAGGCAAAGGTGCAGCGGTCGTGCGCACCAGGCTCAAGAGTGTAAAGTCGGGCGCTGTGATTGACCGCACGTTCCGGTCGGGCGACAAAGTAGATGATGTTCGCCTGGAAAAACGAAAGAGCCAATACTTATATAAACAAGATACATTTTACATTTTTATGGATACCCGCACCTACGACCAATACGAAGTGCCCACAGAGACTGTGGGCGATGCGCAAAAGCTGTTGCAGGAAAATGAGATTGTCGATGTGCTGATTGCCGAGGGAAATGCCCTGGGTGTGGAACTGCCTATTTTTGTGGAATTGAAAGTCGATCAAACCGATCCCGGCTTGCGAGGCGATACGGCCACTGGCGGTACAAAGCCCGCGCGCGTAGAAACCGGGGCGACAGTGCAGGTTCCGCTATTTGTCGAGATTGGCGATGTGTTGAAAATTGATACGCGCACCCAATCTTATGTCGAACGGGTTTAGGAGATTACTGTGAAAATTTCCAAGCAGGTAATAGCGAGTGCAAAAGAACTCATTGATCTGATTGGTGCCGATGATGTGCAGGAAGTTGAAATTGAGCGCAAGCTCTTTGGACGTGGACGCATTCGCATTGTGCGCGCCAGCCAACAAGCCCCCATAGTGCAAACGCTGGCCGCACCGCCAGCGTCAGTATCTGCACCTGTTGATGCACTTGAGACCCAGGTTGAAGATGCTGTAAGTGAAGACGATGGGCGCTATCACACTTTGCGCTCGCCTATGGTGGGTATGTTTTATCAATCGCCAAACCCCGAAGCACCGCCTTATGCAACAGAAGGCGATGAGGTGGCGAGAGGGCAGACCCTGTGTATTATTGAAGCCATGAAAATTATGAATGAAATCGAGTGTGATGTGAATGGTCGGGTAGTGCGCGTACTGGTCGAAAATGCCGCGCCCGTCGAATACAACACCCCCTTGTTTTTGATTGATCCACAAAAGTAGCCGTGACCCTTTCGGGGATGCACGTTCGCTTGTTGTCGTTTGCCCTCCCCCTGCGAATGGGCAGGCCCTATTGACCTTTCCTTTTTTGAGATCATACCCTTGTTCGAGAAAGTTCTCATTGCCGACCGCGGCGAGATTGCGTTGCGTATTATCCGAGCCTGTAAAGAGTTGGGCCTGAAAACCGTTGCGGTTTATTCTGAAGCGGATAGCAATTCGCTGCATGTCGGTATGGCCGATGAAGATGTTTGTATTGGTCCACCTCCCGGCGAGCAAAGCTATCGAAATATCCCGCGCATCTTAAGTGCTGCCGAAGTGACCAATGCCGATGCGATTCATCCGGGCTATGGCCCGCTGGCCGAGAATGCCGAATTTGCCGAAATTTGCGGCACCTGCGGCATTGTTTTTATTGGTCCATCTGCAGAATCGATACGCAAGATGGGTGACAAGGCCATTGCACGAGAGACCATGCAAGGGGCCGGTGTGCCCGTGGCGCCGGGTACAGGTGTTTTGGAGAACTATGAGGAGGCTCAAGAATCTGCACGTGACATTGGATATCCCGTGCGTCTCAAGGCCGTAGCAGGCGGAGGCGGACGGGGAATGCGCACTGTGTTTTCAGAGCGCGAGTTAGAACGCGCGTGGCAAATGGCGCAGGCAGAGGCACAGGCGGCATTTACGTCGGGTGCGCTCTATTTGGAAAAAGAGATTGTGCAGCCACGGCATGTGGAGATTCAAGTGCTGGGAGATTTGGCGGGGCGTATTGTGCATTTGGGAGAACGAGAGTGTTCGGTTCAGCGTCGGCACCAAAAGCTCATTGAAGAGTCGCCTTCTCCCGTAGTTGATGACGCCATGCGCCAGCGTATGGGAGAGGCAGCGATTAAAGGTGCCCTTTCGGTTGGATATGCCAGTGCTGGCACGGTTGAGTTTTTGCTCGATGCTTCCGGTGATTTTTATTTTTTAGAAATGAATACGCGGATCCAGGTTGAGCATCCGGTTACAGAGACGGTGGCAAGTCTCGATCTGGTCAAATGGCAGATCCGCATCGCAGCCGGTGCTTCTCTTTCACTTTCTCAAGATCTATTTGATTTCAAAGGACATGCTATTGAGTGTCGGATCAATGCCGAAGATCCCGAGCACAATTTCAGGCCCTCGCCCGGCACAATTACCTCTTTTCATATGCCGGGAGGCCCGGGCATTCGCATTGATTCACACGTATATACGGGATATACGGTTCCGCCGCAGTACGATTCCCTTTTGGCCAAGCTCATTGGATATGGAGACACGCGCGATGAGGCAATTGCGCGGGTAATACGCGCGCTCGAAGAGTTTGTGATCGAAGGCGTGCCAACGACTATTCCCTTTCACCTCCATGCTTTGCAACACGAGGATTTTAGAACGGGACGAGCAACAACGGAATTTGTGAGCAAGTTGGGCTATGGGGGATGAAATAATTACTTAGAGGAGGGCGGATGAGGATTTATGGTGGCTACGTTGGAAGGGATTGGACCTTGGCTTCAAGCCAGGCCTCTAATTCAGCGAATCGAAATGAACCCGTTTCAAATAACCGCATGAAGAACCGGTATGTCTCTTTGTTGTCACAGTCAATAAAATGTCCGTTCATGCGTAGAAATGTATCCGTGACAAAGAAAGCAACGCGCTTGTTGCCATCGAGGAAGGGATGATTGTTGGCAAGGCTCTCCATGAGGGCGGCCGCTTCCTGAATGAGTCCGTCGTAATAGCCAAGTTGGGGACGCATAAGGGCAGATATCAAAGCACCTTCATCATGGATACCTAATGTGCCACCAAATTCGCCAATCAGAACTTCATGTATAGTGATGACTTCTTCGAGCGTGGGGAAATTATGCGTCATTTGGCGAGTAATTCACCGAGTTCGCGGTTTTTCTCTACGCTGGCTTGGAAATGCGCCATGACCGAGGCACGGGGCTTTTTCCGACTTTTAATGTAGTCGCGCATGGCATCTTCCAGCACAGCTTGGAAATTGCGGCCTTCCCGGTTGGCTATTTCATGCAATTCATTCAGCAACTCTGGGGAGGCTTGGCTGGAAAATTTCACCTGTGTTGTCATGGCATCTCTCCTCATGTGTAGTGTGTTTAATAAAAAATAAACACTTTGCTTTTTTTGGTCAAGGGGTACAAAATAGGCAACAACAGAATTTGTGAATAAATTTGGCTATGGGGGATGAGGCTATTTTCCTCGAAAGATAAAAGTAAAAAGGAGCAGAAAATGTCGGAGGTTCCAGAAGATTTACTCTATAATAGCGATCACGACTGGGTTCGGATTGAGGGTGATACGGGCACATGCGGGATTACCGATTACGCGCAGGGCGAGTTGGGCGATATTGTGTTTTTAGAATTGCCAGAGATTGGCGATTTTGTTACTCAGGGGGAATCTTATGGCATAATTGAGGCGGTCAAGACCGTGTCCGATCTCATTTCACCAGTTTCGGGTGAGGTGATTGATGTCAATATCCAGTTGACAGATGATGCTGCTCTGGTCAATGACGAGCCTTATGAAGAGGGATGGATGATTCAAGTGCGCCTTTCAGATCCTACAGAAACAGAGGCCTTGATGGATGCACACGCCTATGCAGGCCTGGTTGATGAATAGATAGAGTGAAATGAGCGTGAATAAGGCTTGACACCTTGTAGTCAATGCGATATATCATGAGGATTTATAGTTAGATAGTGGATGGGAGGAGGCTAATCGCTATTTTTTGAGGTGATTTACCATGCCCGTGACAATGCCCAGAATACTCAATCAGTCTGTGCTGGTGCTCAATCAGAGTTACGAACCTCTGCATGTGTGTTCTGTACGCAGGGCTATTGTGCTGGTTTTTCGAGGCCGCGCTGAAGTTGTTGAAGCGTGCGATTCTCGCATCCATACGGTGAGCGATTCATTCCCCGTGCCGAGTGTGGTGCGTCTGGCTATATATGTGCGCGTGCCTCCCAAACCGCTCGCTTTGACCAAGCGCAATATCTTAAAACGCGATGGGTTCCAGTGTCAGTATTGTGGCATTCGCCGCGGTCCGTTTACCATTGATCATGTGGTGCCGCGGTCCCACAATGGGCGCAATTCATGGGACAATCTGGTGTGCGCCTGTCATCGGTGCAACAACCGCAAGGGCGACAATACGCCTGCTGAAGCCGGTTTGTCATTATTGCGCAAGCCTCAGTCTCCCAATCGCGTGACCTTTATTCGACATCATATTGGGGTGCCAGATCGCCGCTGGCGTCCCTATCTTTTTATGGATGATTAAAAGCGGGAACTGATGGACAAAAAGCGAATATTAACAGGTGATCGACCAACGGGGCGTTTGCATCTCGGGCACTATGTCGGGTCTTTGAAAAACCGCGTGGCCTTGCAAGATGATTACGAGTGCTATTTTTTGGTGGCAGACCTGCACATGTTGACTACGCAGCCCCAAAAAGAATACATCGAGGCATTGCGTGAAAATATCTATGAGATGGTATTGGATTATTTGTCTTTGGGAATAGATCCAAAAAAATCAACCATTTATCTTCAATCGGCCATTCACGCTGTATATGAAATGAATCTGTTTTTTGAGATGCTCGTGACATTGCCCCGCGTGGCGCGGTTGCCCAGTGTGAAAGATATGGCACGCGCGGCGAATATGACAGATGAGGCAATTCCGTTTGGTCTGATTGGGTATCCCGTGCTTCAAAGTGCCGATATTTTAATGCCGCGCGCACATGTTGTGCCGGTGGGGAAAGACAACGAGGCGCACGTTGAAGTGACGCGAGAAATTGCGCGTCGGTTTAACGCGTATTACGGCGATGTATTTCCCATTCCCGAACTCCTCATGGGCGATGTGCCTACTCTGGTGGGGACCGATGGACAGGCCAAGATGAGCAAAAGTCTCGACAATGCGATTTTTTTGTCTGACGACGAAAAAACAGTGGAAAAAAAAGTGCGCGGTATGTACACAGACCCCAATCGCGTTCGCGCAGATATTCCGGGCACTGTTGAAGGCAACCCCGTATTTATCTATCACGACGCGTTTAATCCCAATGTCGATGAGGTTGAAGATCTCAAAACCCGCTATCGTCAAGGCCGTGTGGGCGATGTCGAAGTCAAAGATAAATTGGCTCGCGCGCTCAATGTGTTTCTCGATCCTATCCGCCAGCGCCGAGCACATTTTGCGGCGCAGTCGGGTTATATCGAGCAAGTGATTTACGAAGGTACGCTCAAAACACAAGCACTTGCACACGAAACTCTCGTGGCAATGAAAAAGGCGATGGGTTTTACCGGCGTATGGAATCGGATTTCTCGCAAAGCGCGAGATAGAATAAAAAAACAAGAGAGGGAGGCGCGATGATTGCATCCAATTTGACGGCTCAATTCGATCCGGATGCTGCGCCTTATGGCGTGAAGCTCGATTTGTTTGAAGGCCCGCTGGATCTGTTGCTCTTTCTCATTCAAAAAAACGAGATCGATATCTACGACATTCCCATCGCCGATGTTACGCGGCAATTTTTAGAATACGTCGAGATCATCCAGCGATTAAATTTAGAGGTTGCCGGCGATTTTGTCGTGATGGCCGCCACATTGATGCGTATCAAATCGCGCATGTTGTTGCCCTCTGATCCAGAGGCTGAGGAGGAAGAAGGAGATCCGCGCGAGGAATTGGTGCGCCGCTTGTTGGAATATCAGCAATTCAGAGAAGTAGCCACGTGGATGGACGATCAGCAGACGGAGTACCGCGATGTTTTTTATCGGGGTGCTTCAATGGACCTGGAAGATATTCGAAAGCAACACGCGGCCGAAGCTGGAGAATTTCGTCCCGTGAGTTTGTTCGAATTGCTTCGCGCCTTTAAGCAAGCGATGGATGCTGCACCAAAAGTCGATTTTCACGAGGTGACGCGGGTTGATGTGACTACAGAGGAGCGCGTTGAATACGTGCTCGATGTACTTGAACGACGGCATCAGGTTCCATTTAGTGAACTGATTGCCAGTACACATCGCATTGTGGTGGTAGTGACATTTATCGCGTTGCTGGACTTGATGAAAGAAGGGAAAGTTCGCGTCCAGCAGGCCGATATCGATGGGGAGCTCTGGGTTTATCGCCGCGATGTTTTAGACACGGCGTCTTTTGAGGAGACCACAACCGATGTCTGAAAGAGATGACACACACGTCGCAAATTTGGCTACCGATGAAGAAGCACGCAACAAAGGCGTGGTTGAAGCATTGTTGATTGCAGCCGATGACCCTCTGGGAGCATCGCGCCTGTCATCGGTTTTGGGACGGGATACTGGCGCAAAAGAGATTCGCGCTTATGTCAATGATCTCAATGAAGAATACGCACAGACGGGTCGCAGTTTCAGGGTTGTCGAAGTCGCAGGAGGCTTTCAGTTGGCTGTACACAGCGAATTTGCGCCCTGGATTCGGCAACTGATGCGCGAGAAAGTCGCGCCCCGGCTTTCTCAAGCTTCTCTGGAAACCCTCGCTATCCTGGCTTTTAAGCAGCCGATTACCAAAGCCGAGGTCGAGCATATTCGCGGTGTGTCTGTCGATGGCGTTTTGCGACAGTTAATGGAAAAGGGCCTGATCCGCATTTCCGGGCGGTCAGACGCACCCGGACGGCCTCTGTTATACGGAACGACACGCGATTTTTTGAAGCATTTTGGCCTCAAGACCCTGTCTGATCTACCCAGGATTCGCGAGTTGGAAGAATTGCTCCGAGAAGAAGAGCAACGGGTGGCCGAAGGCAAAGACAGCCCGTTATCGGGCGTGATCAATACCGATGGGAATAGCGAACGGGATACCCATGACAGAGCGCCTGAACCGGTTTCTGGCCCGCGCGGGGGTGGCTTCGCGGCGGGCGAGCGATCGGTTGATTCAAACGGGCAGCGTTAAAATAAATGGCGCTGTTGTGACACATCCGGGCACGCGAATAAACCCGCGTAGCGATCAGGTGTGTGTCAACGGCCGGGCGATCCAATCGGTTGATAGACAAACTTATATTTTATTGCACAAACCCCCGGGATATCTGGTCTCGGCGCGCGATCCACATCATGCCCAAACAATTTACAAATTGTTGCGCGGCATTGATGCTCGGGTTTTTCCCGTCGGACGGCTCGATCTGGATACGCGAGGGGTTTTGTTGTTGATGGACGATGGCGATCTGGCATTTCGGTTGACCCATCCGCGGTATGGTGTAAAAAAAGTCTATCGCGCATGGGTGAGCGGGCATCCCAGCGAGGCGGTATTGAGAGCACTGCGAGAGGGAATGAAGCTCAGCGATGGTGTCACTGCCCCTGCACATATTCGGGTTATGCGCGCAAGAGGTGGAGATACAGAATTGGAATTCGTGCTTCACGAGGGGCGCAAAAGACAAGTGAAGCGGATGTGCGAGGCGGCAGGACATCGGGTGCAATCTTTAATACGCACGCATTTTGCCGGTCTCACAACGCGGCACCTCAAGTTGGGCCAATGGCGGCATTTGACTCAAGCAGAGGTAAAGAGGCTCCGAGAACTGGTCGGGCTGAACCAGGAACAATGAGTAATGTATGCGCGAAAATGGGATTGTCATTGCGATTGATGGCCCGGCAGGTGCTGGCAAGAGCACGACTGCCCGGCTCGTTGCAGAGCAAATGGGGTACCTGTATCTGGATACCGGGGCGATGTATCGCGCCGTAGGGCTGGCGGTCCTGCAACAGGGCATTAATCCCGATGATGCCGATGGCGTGACCGCATTGTGTCGTGCGCTCCATATCGCACTTGAGATGCGAGATGGGCAGTCGCAAACCCTGCTCAATGGGAAAAATATATCCGATGCAATTCGCTCATCTGAAATTTCGCAGGCTGCGTCTCGCGTAGCTGTCCATTCGGGGGTGCGTGATGTGCTCGTGGCATTACAGAGGGCCATGGGACGGGATGGGGGTCTTGTTTTAGAAGGTCGAGACACTGGTACTGCTATTTTTCCAGATGCTGAATTGAAAATTTTTCTCGTTGCCGATCCCGCCGAACGCGCGCGGCGACGACTCAGAGATCTCAAAAAAAGGGGTGAATCCGCCGATTTTGAGTCGCTGTTGGACGAAATTCGCATTCGGGATATTCGCGACCGGGAGACGCAGTTACGGCGCGGCGCCTGGCCCGCATCGGATGCCATATGTGTAGATACCACGGGATTGTCAATAGTAGAACAAGTAGATCGGATTGTAGCACTTGCCCAACGGCAAAATAGGGCGTGAATGGTAAATGGATGGTATCGATGACATTTTATCGCTTTTTCTGGTGGCTGGCCTATGGGCTGGCCGTTATTCTCTTTCGATTACGGGTCGAAGGGCGGTGTCACATACCCCGGTCGGGTGCTTTGATTTTAGCTGCTAACCACTGTTCTTACGTCGATCCCGTTATTATTGGAGTTGCGGCAGGACGCGAACTTTGGTATCTTGCTAAGGCTGAACTCTTTCCTATTCCGTTGCTGGGAAAGCTGATTCACAGGTTGCACGCGATGCCCGTAGATCGGAGCCGTGGAGACCGCAGCGCATTTTTGGCCTGGACAAAAACTTTGCAGGCAGGCAATTCCGTGCTCATTTTTCCAGAAGGCACGCGCAATAAGCGTCCCGGTTTTCTGCGTCCCCGAGCAGGGGTTGGCATGCTGGTTTATCGCACTCAGGCACCTGTGATACCCGTATATATTTCGGGCACAGTTAATATCTGGAAAACGATGATTGGGTTGGAGCGGTTGCAGGTGCGGTTTGGCGAGCCCATTTTTCATTCCTCAAAACAATTGCCCGATAGGCGTCGCGACGCCTACAATTTTATCACTCATGAGGTGATGCGTCATCTCGCGGTTCTCAAGCGGATGCGGCGGAAAGCCGGCACGGTCGCACCCGCTTCCCGCAATGGTTAACGATAAGGTGCCGGCATGGTTTGATCGACGTTGTTCGTCGTTCTTTTTTTATTATTTTGCGCGATTTTTTAGCGTGAAAGGAATTATTTGGTATGTCCGTTAATACCCTTCCCAAACCCACTCCTGAAGAAGCACTGGCCGCGCTGGATGAAAGCGAATATAGCGAGGCAGAGTTTAATGAAATGATGGAGCTCTACGAAGAGACGTTAGAGACCATTAAGCAGGGCGAGATTGTTATGGGCACTGTGAGGTCCATACACGATGGAATCGTAGTGGTAGATATTGGTTTTAAGTCTGAAGGCGCGATTCCCCTCTCTGAGTTTGGCGACCCGCCAGCTATAGAGGATGGCGATGAAATCGAGGTTTTTTTAGAGAGTATTGAGGATCAAGAAGGCCAGGTGGTGCTGTCCAAGACCAAGGCTGACTTTATGCGGGTGTGGGATCGCATTAAGGATGCGTATGATAGCGATCAGATTGTCGAAGGTCGCTTGATGCGGCGAATCAAGGGTGGCATAGTGGTCGATCTTTTCGGCGTCGATGCTTTTTTGCCCGGCTCCCAAATTGACATCAAACAGGTCAAAAATTTTGATCAATTTCTCGGTAATGTGTACCCGTTCCGGATTATAAAGCTCAACAAGAATCGCCGAAATATTGTCATTTCTCGCCGCGTTGTGCTCGAAGAAGAACGCGCCAGGTTGCGCAAACAGATTCTCGCCACATTGGAAGTGGGGCAAGTGCGTCAGGGGTCGGTTAAAAATATCACCGATTTTGGTGCGTTTATCGATCTGGGCGGCTTAGATGGATTGTTGCATATTACAGATATTGCCTGGGGCAGAGTTGGACATCCATCAGAAGTTTTGTCCATTGGTGAAGAAGTAGAAGTCAAGGTGCTCAATTACGATGAAAAACGCGAGCGCATTTCGCTGGGTATGAAGCAATTACAAGATCATCCCTGGAAAGATGTTGAGGAAAAATATCCGGTTGATAGCAAGGTGATAGGTAAGGTTGTCAGCATTACGGATTACGGAGCTTTTGTCGAGTTGGAACAGGGGGTCGAAGGATTGGTCCACATTTCTGAAATGTCGTGGACGCAGCATATTCGCCATCCTTCCAAGCTGGTCTCCATTGGTGATGAAGTTGAGGTTATGGTTCTGCGCGTTGACCAGGAAGGGCAAAAAATTTCGCTGGGCCTCAAGCAGGTGCAGCCCGATCCCTGGGAAGATCTCGACCAAAAATACCCCTCAGGTACACCTCTTCGAGGCATTGTACGCAATTTGACCAATTTTGGAGCCTTTGTCGAAATCGAAGAGGGGATCGACGGGCTGGTTCATATTTCCGATATGTCCTGGACCAAGCGCATTCGCCATCCGAGTGAGGTGATAAAAAAAGGCCAGGAATTGGATATTGTCGTGCTCAATATCGATAAAGAGCGGCGGCGCATCTCGCTGGGGCACAAACAGACCATTGAAAATCCCTGGGCAAAACTGGCCGTTACCTATGCTGTGGGCAATGCCGTAGAGGGTACTATTTCACGTATTCTCGAACGCGGGGTGGTCGTTGATCTCGAAGGCCATGTAGAGGGATTTGTGCCGGTCTCTCAACTGGGTATTGACGACCTTCAACGTCCCGATGAATATTTCGAGGAAGAAGATGAGATGCCGCTGAAAGTTGTGGAGTTTGACGAAGATCAAAAGAAAATTGTGTTGAGCGTGCGAGAGCGTTTGCGCGATGCCGATCAAGATGAAATAGACGCTTTTCATGCAGCACATCCTCGACGCGAAGACGCAGAAGTAGCAGTGGAAGATGAAGTAGCCGAAGAAGAAGTTGAGGTAGAAGCCGAGGCCGAGGTAGAAGTAGAAGCAGAAACAGAAGTAGTTGAGGCAAAAGTAGAAGCCGAGGCAGAGGTTGAAGTAGAGGCCGAAGCTGAAGCAAAAGCCGAAGTGGAAGCAGAGGCAGAAACAGAAGTAGAGGAAAAAGCACAGAGCAGCAAAGAGGAATAAGATTGCTCAGATTTTTCTGGCGGTTGCAAAGCGTTGGGGCATCTCGTCTCAACGCTTTGTTTTTTCAAATGGCCGATTTTTATGCGAGATCAAAAGACAGTTGCGTTTTATACACTGGGTTGTAAGCTCAATACCTATGACACGCAGTGGTATGCCGAGCAGTTTATGACGCAGGGTTATCGCGAGGTGCCATTTGGCGAATTGGCAGATGTTACTGTGGTCAATACATGCACTGTGACTGGTCAAGGGGACGCGCAGTCGCGCAAGGCATTGCGCAGAGCACATCGGATTTCGCCCACAGGTACCGTGGTTGCGGTGGGGTGTTATGCACAAACCGATCCAGATGCCCTATCTGCAATGCCCGAAGTCGATCTGGTGGTCGGGACAACGGAGCGGACGCAACTTCTGGATCTGGTAAATAATACCTGTTCTTTGGGGCGCACATTTGTGACGCGCAGCCGCACGGCTGATTTTCAGGATATGGATATTTACAATTTTGGCGGACGCGCTCGGGCTTTTGTCAAAATTCAGGAAGGATGCAATGAATTTTGTTCGTTTTGCATTATTCCGTTTGCGCGTGGGCGCAGTCGCAGTCGTACGCTTGAGAGTACCGTATTGCAGGTCGAGAAATTGGTGGCAGCGGGCTATCGAGAGGTGGTGCTGACGGGTGTGCATATTGGCGATTACGGCGTGGATTTGGCGGCGCGCGACTTGTTGCAGGTGTTGGAGGCTATTGAGGGGGTCAGCGGGTTGGCGCGCTTTCGCGTGAGTTCCATTGAAGCGACTTATGTGACCGATGCCATGATTGACTTTTTTGCGTCGAGCCAGAAGTTTTGCAGGCATTTGCACATACCATTGCAAAGCGGTGATAATGGCGTGTTGAAGGCGATGCGCCGCCCCTATACGCGGGAGGAGTATATTGCGCTGATCGAAAAACTCGCGGATCGGATTCCCGATGTGGGCATTGGCGGCGATGTAATGGTGGGGTTCCCCGGTGAGTCGGATGAGGCATTTCAAAATACGCGCGATTTGATTGCCAATCATCCCATGACGTATTTGCACGTATTTCCGTATTCGCCTCGAGGGAAAACGCCTGCAGCGCGCATGATAAATCAGGTTGATCCTCAGGTGAAAAAACAACGCGGTGCAATACTCCGCAAATTGGGGCAGCAAAAGGTGGCGGCATTTCAAGCGCGGTTTATTGGGCGCACATTGCCCGTGCTTTTTGAAAACCGCCGCAATGGGCAGCTTTTACAGGGGTTGACCGATAATTATATCCGGGTGGTTGCGCCCGCACCAGATGCTGCGTGCGAACAGATTGTCGATGTGTGTTTGCAGCGGGTTGAAGGCGATGTGGTTGTCGGAAAATTGGCGGGTTTCGAGCGCGAAATAGTACAGCGTCACGCGCGGGAGTTATTGCAGGTGCAAAGTGCATAAATAGCGAGATCTGGACAGAAAAGGCCGATTCCGAAAGGAATTGGTCTTTTTTTTTTCGAAATTCTGAGTATATTCCGAAGAGAAAGAATTTTTGAGTTTGTTAAAGGTGATTATTGCGATCCACTAAAATAAAGGAGTGAGATTATGTCTTTTGACTCAGGTGCTTATGGCGATGTTTTTTCGGAATTGATTTCCGAAAAGCGATTGAATCCGCTGGATGGCGGCGAAGAGAATACCGCGGCAAAAAGCGCGCTCGACGCGCTGGCTGTGCAGTCTGCATTTGCTGGAAAAACAGTGGTGGATGAAGGTATGGCGCAAGCCTGTATTTCTGGTATGTGGCTGTATCACAACTTTTTAGATGCATCTCACACCATCAGTCAGGGCATTCATACGGCGACTGGAAGTTATTGGCACGGTATCATGCACCGCCGAGAAACCGATTTTTCCAATTCAAAATACTGGTTTGGCAAAGTGGGCAACCACGCCATTTTTGACGATTTGTGCAAGGCGGCGGCCAGTATTGCGGGTGGTGTTTCCGGCGCGCCAGAGTTTTTGACGACGCAAGCCCATTGGGATGCAGGTGCCTATGTTGATCTGTGTGCCGATGCTCTTGAAGGGCGTTCCGCACACGACGCGCTTTGCCGCGAGATTCAACTGTGCGAATGGGAGTTGTTATTTGATTATTCGTATCGAAAAGCGGTTGGGGAATGAGTAGTTTTTAGAGGATTTGGGATGGCGACGCAATTGACACCAGCGATGGAACAGTACGCGCGTTTTAAGGAGCAGCATCCGGATGCGATTTTGTTATTTCGGATGGGCGATTTTTACGAGACGTTTTACGACGATGCCGTTGTTGCATCTCAGCTTTTGGGATTGACGTTGACGTCGCGCAACAATGGGCGTGCAGACCGCATTCCGCTGGCAGGCGTTCCACATCACGCGCTGGAGACTTATCTCGCAAGACTTATCAAAGCCGGGAAAAAGGTGGCGATTTGCGAGCAGATGGAGCCGCCGCAAAAGGGCAAGAAAGTGGTGCGCCGCGAGGTGGTGCAGGTCGTATCGCCGGGAACGGTAATGTCCGATGATTTGCTCGATCAAAAGCGCAATAATTATCTCGTGGGCATTTTTGTTTCTGACGATCAATTGGGGATGGCAACAGCGGATTTGTCAACGGGTATGTTCAGGGCATCGGAGCGCGCGGCAGATGATTTGTGGGAGATATTGGAGCGCGTGGCTCCCGCAGAGGTGCTGGCACCCGAGTCGTGGGTTAAAGAGAATGAAGCCGAGTTTGAAGCGCGGATGCCGGGTGCTTTGCTCACGCATATAGAAGATTGGCATTTCGGACAGCATTATGCGTACGATGCGCTGAAAGAGCATTTTAAGGTGGCGTCTCTCAAGGGCTTTGGGTGTGATGATCTCACCGTTGGGATATGCGCTGCAGGCGGGGTGCTGTGTTATTTGCGCGAAAATCAGAAGGGAGCCGTATCCCATATTACGCGATTGGCGCGGGAGCACACCGAGTCGGTGATGGAACTGGATCTGGTGACGCAGCGCAACCTGGAACTGGTTACGACTATTCAAGAGGGGCGGCGTGAGGGTACATTATTTGGGGTTTTAGATCAGACGTGTACGCCGCAGGGCGCGCGAACGCTGCGTACCTGGCTATCACAACCGCTTGTAGATGTTGGTCGCATTGAAGCGCGTTTAGATGCCGTGCAAGCATTTGTCGAATCTGCGGCGTGTCGGGACGAAGCGCGAGAGGCTCTGCGGGGCGTTGGAGATCTGGAGCGGTTGATGTCCCGGATTTGTTGCAATCGGGCCAATCCGCGAGAGCTTGTGGCTCTCCAGCGGTCTTTGGAAGCGGTTGTCCCACTGAGAGAAACCCTGCGCGAATTTCGCGCGGATTTGCTGGTGAGGGCGCGCGATCAGGGCATGCCGGATCTGACAGAGTTGATTGATTTGATCGCCCAAACACTTGAAGACGATCCACCAGCACAGATCAGCGATGGCGGATATATCAGAACAGGCTATCACAAAGAACTGGATGAATTGCGGGAAATCGCTTCGGGCGGGCGCGATTGGGTTGCCAATCTGCAGGCAGATGAACGCGAGAAAACGGGTATCACGTCGTTGAAGGTGGGGTATAATAAGGCATTTGGATATTATATTGAGGTTACCAAGGCCAATCAGGATAAGGTGCCCGCGTATTTTGTGCGCAAGCAAACGCTGGTCAATGCCGAGCGGTATATCACGCCGGAGTTGAAGGATTGGGAGGCGAAAATTTTGGGCGCAGATGAGCGGGCCAGAGATCTCGAGCGCGATTTGTTTGCCGCGTTGCGCGAAGAGGTGGCCGGTTGGGTGGAGCCTGTTCAGCGCACGGCACTATCCGTGGCCACTGTAGATGTGTTGAGTACGCTGGCCGAGGTGGCGTCGTCCAATGATTATGTGCGTCCCCAGGTGGATGATAGCGTGCGTATTGATGTGAAAGAAGGCCGACATCCCGCGGTTGAGCAGTTGCTTCCGGGTGGCAATTTTGTGCCCAATGATCTGACGATTGATGGCGAGAAAGATCAAATTTTGCTGATTACTGGCCCAAATATGTCGGGGAAATCGACGATTTTGCGCCAGACCGGGTTGATTGCGCTTTTGGCACAGGTCGGCAGTTTTGTGCCTGCGCGCGAGGCGCGTATCGGGGTGGTGGATCGCATTTTTACACGGGTGGGTGCATCCGATAATCTGGCGCGGGGCGAGAGTACGTTTTTGGTGGAGATGAATGAGGCGGCGAATATTTTGAATAATGCGACGCCGAGGAGTCTGGTGCTTTTGGATGAGATCGGGCGCGGGACGAGTACGTTTGATGGGCTGAGCATTGCCTGGGCCATGACGGAGTATTTGCACAATGCCGAACAGATTCAGCCGCGGACGTTGTTTGCGACGCATTATCACGAGTTGACAGAATTGGAGGATTTGCTGCCGCGGGTGGTGAATTACAGCGTTGCCGTGCGCGAGACGGGCGATACGATTGCGTTTTTACACAAGTTGGTGCCGGGGGGGTGCGACCATAGCTATGGCATAGAGGTGGCGCGTTTGGCCGGGATGCCGACGGAGATGATTGCGCGGGCAAAGGAGATTTTGAACCGACTGGAGCAAAACGATCTGTCCGTGGGGTCAAAGCCCCAGCCCGACCGCGTGAAGGAGAATGGGCAGATGCCGCTGTTTGCGCCAGCAACAGAAGTGAAGGTTGAGCAGAAGGACCACCCGATGCTGTCTGAGTTGCGCGATTTAGATGTCGCCCGTCTCACGCCAGTTGAGGCGCTGGTAAAATTAGATGCGTGGAAGCGGGCGTTGGAAGAGTGATTTGGAGATAGATGAAATGGCAACTGTTGATTTGAGGACGGAAGCAAAACAGATTCTCGATAAGCTCTCTGATGAGAGTTTGGGGGTGGTAATCAGTTTGTTGGTTTCTCTCAAAGATCGAGAAAGTCCCAAACGGACGGACCTGTTGTCAATCTATCCGTGGGTGCAGTATCTGTCCGATGCGGAATGCGACGAATTTTTTGAGGAACTCTCAGATGCCGCAAAGGACAGTGGTGCAGGTGTTGATGAAGTGATCAACGCCTGGCGGGAAACCGCAGAAATTCTCGCCGATCCTGACACGATGGCCGATATTGCCGAATCGGAAAAACAACTCGCAAATGGTGAGGGGGTTTCTTGGGACCGGGTGAAGCAACGCCTCAATATCAAATCGTTATAGCACCACGAGCCGCGCGAAATCTCGGGCGATTAGATAGACGTATGATGGAACGAATTGCACGACGGATTAATGCATTAGCACAGCAACCCTATTTGGGGAAATCCCTCAAAGGTCGGCTCAAGGATAAGCGTTCCCTGCGTGTTGGTGACTTCCGCGTGATTTATCACCTCGATACTGTACAGCATCAAATCGTTGTTGAGAACATCGGGCATCGCCGAGAGATTTATTAAAAACGTAATGCACTAAAAAAGGCCAATATACTTCGGCCTTTTTTTATTATTCACTACTGATCCCGTGTTCTTCGAGCGAGGTTTTGAGGGGCACGTCTTCGGGAGTGGGGGAGGTGTAGCCGCGACCACCAGAGTAGCTGACGCCGAGGAGTTGTTTTTGGATAGGCGTGCAGCGGTCGCGATAGTGTTCGACTCCCAAGTCCTTATCATAAGTTATCAGCGTAAGTCTTTCCCGCGTTGCCAATTTTAGAAGGTTAGGGTCTGCCTCGCCCCGATCCGTTTCCTTCGTCTATCGTACATCCTGGCCTGTAACACGTATCCGGACAACGATTTGCTCCGATATATTTTCGTCGGCAAGTATTCTCATCTACCGTTTGCCATCCATAATCGCGTCAATATCCTCCCAGGTCACATTGGACAGCTTTGCACCAGTGGCGGCGTAATCCCGACAGGCTCGGATATCCTCCGGGGTGATGTGCGAGTACATACGAATGATATCGGCTTCGCTGCGCCCCCCGTCCAACAACTCCATGATCAGTTCCACCGAAATCCGAGTGCCTTTTATTGTTGGTTTCCCGGCCAGTATCAACGGGTCAGTGACAATGCGATCCCGCCAGATTGGATTCTTATTTTTTATAGCGTGCCTCCTCCTGCTCACCACCTATGCCGTTGACTATTCACTACTGATCCCGCGTTCTTCGAGCCAGGTTTTGAGGGGCGCATCTTCGGGCGTGGGGAGGTTTAGCCGCGGCCTCCTGAGTAGCTGACGCCGAGGAGTTGTTTTTGGATAGGCGTGCAGCGGTCGAGGTAGTGTTCGACTCGCATGTCGTCGCGGGGGCGAAGCCAGCGGTAGGAGTATCGTAGTGGCTTTCTACGCCTATTTCTTTTTCTACAGCGTCCAGTAGCGCCATAACCTCTTTGTGCAAGCTCTCCGGCTCATTAAAATTGCCGCTACCGAAGTCGAGGCGCAGAACAGGATAGCGCACTTGCCAATTATCGACATAGTAGCAGTTTTCCTCCCGCATTTTGCAGAAGGCCTGAATGCCGATAGGCAACTTGCGTCTGTCTGATATGCCTATCTCGTACCTCTATATTGTGATGTCAGTACGGTCGCCCTGCTCGATACATTATTATACCGCTTTCGCTCTCTATTTGGAAGTCAAAATTTTTCGTTGTTCTGTGCCTACTTGTCTGCCAACAGGTAGGCATCTATGGGGTTATCATTGTGAAGGGCGTCAGTATCTCACACAGATATCTCGCGCCTTCTAACCGTTCTGAACGGCTCGGCCAACGCCAACGTATGCGTCTCTTTCGATGGACAGCAGTGGGAATTTGGAGATGAGATAAGCGGGTCTGGATCCAGACGCGGTTCAAGGGCGATGCGGTTGTTATCGAGGTAGAGGATAATGGGGTAGGGATGGATGAGGCGACCCGTCAGCGTCTTTTTGAGCCTTTTTTTATGACAAAAGACGCCGACCAAGGCACGGGTTTGGGGTTGTCGATTATTTACGCCATTATTCGCAATCACGATGGGCAGATCACCGTGGAGAGTGAGCAGAGCGTGGGGATGACGTTTTAGGTGATGTTGCCGGTGGTGGAGAAAAGCTATCCGCAGATGAACGCGGATTAAAAGTGAATCAGGATTTATAGAAGTCCGCACGGGAGGGTTCTATCCAGTGATGAAAAGGCAAACTGCATCAATCACTGGCTTAGCTCAAGCCTTAAATACTCCACCGAAACGAGTCAAGCCCACTCTGTCTTCAGCGCTGCGCAGATAACAGTAACAAACTGCCATCACAATCGCGGACAGCAAAGATGCGAATATTACATAAATCCAATCAACCACTCTCTCTAATAGGGCACTGGAATCAGACTCTAACAGAACTGAGATAGGCAAACCAAAAATCGCAAACGTCAGCACCCAGGTCAGGACGACCACTATGGGCATCCTTATCCAGCAGGAGGCGGTTATACGCCAGCTACGCTTGAGGCTCTCCAGGATATTCTTATTTTCGACCACTGTCAAAGGAACGGCCAAGAAGAGCCTGCTCATAATGAAAAGGAGACATAACAGGAAAATGATGTAGATTACCATAACCAATAGAATGGTCAGGCCAAGGGAATTTTGTAGCACTTCGAGATAGAATACAGCTAAGAAGACTATGGCTACAAGTATAAAGTATAGGATAAACCAAACAAAGTATATTCCATAGTAAATCGTCGTAATTCCGATAGTTCTCAACACATCAAAAAAAAAGTCCGTTGTCTTGATACGTTGGAGAATGCTACCTATACCTGTTTCTTTTTTTTCACATACAAGCTGGTCGTATATTAGTTGACTGGCAATCACTTGCAGTAGTGTAAGTTGGCCGAGTGCTATTACGTAATTCTTAACAGAGTCAACCAAATTCCTGAGTGTTACCTCCTCTTCCCAAAATTCGGAGAGATTCTCCAAAATCGTATTGAGGAACTTCTTAAAATTCATCACTAACTGTGGACCAAATATATGTTCTATATTGTCCTTGAACTTTACTGGACCAAACATATGTTCTATATAGTCCTTGAGAGATTCCCCCATTTCTATTAAAAATTTCCAAGAAACAAAGTGAAGTGCGATTGCCAGGACAAGCCAAAGCAGAATGTACTTGTACACCAATGTTCCGGATGATTTGAAAACCTGACCGATGGGTAATGTATTGCTTGGAGTCGTGTCACGCGCCATTTCTTATCTCCCTTAGGTGAGTCATCAATCACTCTAAACTATCAAAAATTGTAAAATCCCCCTCTCTCCCAAAAAAAGTAAAGAAGTAAAGAATAAGGCCAAAGACTTTCGGTTCCGCCTATACTCATACTCCCACTATTGAAGGACTTGAAGCTTGATGCAGACAGACAAGACGCTTTTGCTGCTAACTAAAAAGGTGCTGAACTTGATTCAATATGCCTCGATTATTTTAACTAAAAATGGGACTTGATTCACATGGTTCACCTAATAATAGAAATTAATCCAATTATGGCAAAAAAGAACGAAAGTGAATACAAAAAAATCAATCCCCACTCTTTGAGATCAGATATCTCTTCCTTTTTTTTTCGATGAGAAACGACCCAGATTGCAAGCACTATGCATAAAAGCTTTATACCTAGTACCTTCATGGCTTCCCCCTTTCAGTCTTAGAGTTCCCCCGTTTTGGATGCTTGGACTTGACCCGTTTCGGTGGGTTCAACAACGCTTGATCCAAGGTATGGACGATTTCCTTGTCCACAAACGCGGTCATGAAACTTCTGCAAAGGCTATTACCTATCGCTGTCCACATATTTCTAACAGCCCGATGGCCTTCAAAACAGACCAGTCAATAGACTTTAATGATCGCCAACCCCTTTATTTGCAATATGAACACTTACTATCTGCACCAACACTTTTCAAAACCGCACAGTTCTGTTGCAAGCTCGCACGCAATTTATTTATGGCTTCACTACTTTGTGCTCTCTTGAGCGCGCAGTAGTCATTAAAAGCAGCCATACAGTAAAATCTATAGTGGTCATTATCCGCAAAATTACCCTGGTATTTTTCCCCGCACACATTCTCGAGATTTTGAAGTGCTTGTTGCATCGTATCTTGTGATTGTCCACCCTGGGTTTGCGAGGAGGGCGTAGCCGAATTGCTATTCCCACTCCCAGCAGGTTGCTCACTTAACACCCCTTCCATGAACTGGCGTGCGGCTTCTGTGACCACCTCCTGGTCTGCAGCGTCTTTGCCAGCATACATAATCGCAGCACCGCCTAAAAGTGCGGCTGCTGTCTTACCGAAACCATCCCCTTCTTGTGATTTTCCCGCTATTTTTGTCTGCGTAGCTCCGGCAGCGCGCAGAACCCTGATCACTTCCGGATTCTCGTTGTTCTCAACTGCCAGACCCAGAGGTGTGAAGTCCTCCCTATCCTGCGCATTCAGGTCTGCACCAGCATCAATCAAGATTTGGACAATGGCCGGATTATCGGCATCTTCAGCCGCCTTATGTAAGGGTGTCTGTTTTGAATAATCGTCCCGCGCCTCTATGTCAGTTCCAGCATTGATCAAAACTTTGATGACATCCGGATTCTCGTTGTTTTCAGCTGCATCATGCAGGGGTGTATCGCCCACTGAATTCTTCTTATTCGGGTCGGCTGTCGGCTCCGGCATTGAGTAAAGCCTTAGTGACATCAGCATTCTCGTTGTACCTGGCTGCATCATGCAGGGGTGTCTGGCCCCATGGCCTTCGCCTATTCAGATCGGCTCCGGCACTGAGCAGAATTTTAACGACATCCGGATTCTCGTTGTAAGCGGCCCGGTGTAAGGGCGTGTGTTTAAAAGATGGGTCCTGGGCTTCAGGATCGATTCCACTTTCAATCAGAGCCTTGACAGCCTCTGGATCCTTATTGTATGTAGCCGCATGATGCAGGAGTGACCATCTATTTTTGTTTCGATCCTTGGTATTGGTTTCAGCCTCGAACAAGGCTTTAACGATCTCCGGATTTGCGTTGTACCAGGCCGCAAAATGCAGCGGTGTCCGTTTGTATTCATCCCGTGCTTTAAGGTCGGCACCAGCCTCAATTAGTACCTTGAGGATATCCTGATTCTCGTTGTACTGGGCCGCAAAATGTAGAGGCGTCTGTTTATCATCGTCCTTGGCTTTGGGATCAGCACCCGCATTGATCAGAGCCTTGATAGCAACTGGATTTTCATTATACGTAGCCGCCCAATGTAGAGAAGTCCATTTATCTTTGACCCGTGTATTGGCCCCGGCTTCAATCAGAACTTTTATAGCGGCAGGACGCTTAATAAAGACCGCATCAGACAAGGGTGTATTTTTATATTTATCCTGCGCCTCAATGTCAGCTCTAGCATTGAGTAGGGTCTCAATAACGCCTGTATTCTTGTTCAGGACTGCATAATGCAGGGGTGTGTTTTTATATTTGTCTCTTGCACCCAGACCGGCTCCAGCATCAATCAGGGCCTTGACGACATCCAGATCCTCGGTATTTTGGGCCGCGCGATGCAAGGGCGTAGCACCTGCATCATCCCGCTCATTCAGGTCAACGCCAGTGTCAAGGCAGGCGGTCACTTCCTCGATTGTCGCCGTCTTGAAATATTCTTCTGTATCCCACCCCTTGCAACTCACCGCCATTTGAACCTTGTTCATCAACGCCAGAGCTTCAAGATAGTGTTGGCCTTCGCGTCCTGATACCGCCAGATATTTCAAGACGGATTCGAGTGCCTGATCAGACAAGTCCAGGACATCCGCTGCTTTCGCGTACCTATAGTGGAACTCATTCGATAGATCCAGTTTGTGCTGCTCCTGCAAGTTGCGGATGTTTTGTATCGCATCTCTGGCCCGGTTGTGGTCTCCATCCCGAATAGCTTGCTCAGCTTGCAACAGATAGGCGTCCGTTATGATGTTCGGCGATAGTTGGGACGCGACAACATCCCCTGAAGACCTATCCTGTATCTTGTTCATCAACGCCAGAGCCTCGACATAGTGCTGGCCTTCGCGTCCTGATGAAACCAGATATTTCAAGACAGATTCGAGTGCTTGGTCGGACAAATCTACGGCGTTCGCCGCTTTCGCATATCTGAAATGAAACTCATCCGATAGATCCAGTTCGTGCTCTTTCTGCAGGCGGAGGATGTTTTGTATTGCGGCTTGTGCTCGGAAGGTGTCTCCATTGTGAATAGCCTGCTCCGATTGAAGGAGATAGGCGTCTGCCCTGATCTCTGGCGGTAGTTGGGAGGATGCAACTGTGAAAAATCCCAGTGAAAATAGAACGAAAAAACTTCTGCTCACGCTCTGCATGGTGTTTACCTTCACAAAATATGCATAAATTTTTATACAAAATAAGGGCGATATATAGTCCAATAAAGACAATATATCGCCCTTATGTAAGAAAATCAAATTCTATTTACTTAACTTTCTCATACCAGTACAATTGCGATGCCTGTCCCTGCATGTGGTAAGCAGGGAGCAGTACATCTTCTACTAACGCTGGAAGACTGAGCGAGGTGTAGGACGATGTTCAGGGTGGTGTTGCCAGTGGTGTAGAGGGGGCTATGAGGTATTTAGATCATAGGCATTGAGAAAACAACGTGGCGCGTCTATATATTGTATTTCTTCAGCCAACGTGTCCCACAATATCTTGTATGCCAGTGCGCCAGCGTCATGATATAGATGAGAGAAAGCCCGTCGATCGGTAATAATCAACGGGCTTTTAATGCTGTACTTGAAAAGGTTGACGTAGCCAGCCATTATCCAAAGTCACCCTGGAGGTATCCTTTGGCGGCAGCCTTAACGCGGGCGACTTCTCCTTTGTGAAGAAGGGCAAGCGGTTCGGCTCCATCAAGCGCATCGTTTGGTGTTGTGAGCCAAAATCCGAGTGCCTTTTATTGTTGGTTTCCCGGCCAGTATCAACGGGTCAGTGACAATGCGATCCTGCCAGATTGGATTCTTATTTTTCATAGCGTGCCTCCTCTTTTAGACTCTGGTCTCTGCAACCTTATTCCTTAGGTGCCGTGCCATTGGGATACAGACTATGATTTAGACCCACAACCATCGCCGGACTACATCTCACAAACGTATTAAACGCAACCAGCGCGCTCCACCCGCACATAGAGATCATCTGATGCCCCATCCATCATACCCACGCCAAACGCATTGAGCGAGTGGAACAAATTATTCACCACAACCTGATCTGTTCCTTGCAAACGCACACCGCCAGCCCGATGTTCGCCCTCGCCCCAAAAGAAATTCTCAGACACCACATTGTCATCCCCATGCCGAAGCACCAGCGCGCCCCGGCAATCGCGAAACGTATTTCTGCGGAGAAGATTGCCGTTGGATTTGACAGAGATGATTTCTCCTTCGCCATTACAGCGTTCAAAAAGGTTGTATTCGATTAGCGTTTCACAGTGTCCCGGTTCCGGGTCCCAGGGATTTCCCTCTGTAATAAGTTGAAGCGTTTCGTAGCCATTGCCCTCTGGAATATCGACGAAGTGGTTGTGGTGGATGTGATGCCTCTCACCCTGATTCCGAACATAAATCTGCATCAATGGGGAACCGCCTATCTTCTCGCGGTTATTGGTCTTATTCTCAAATCGACAGCGCTCAATCTCAACCTCCCGGCTCTCTGCGTTTGGTCACATTATGCACCTTTGTCTTGCGATCTCATCCAAAAGCGATTCTGTAATTTTTTGTAATCTATCAGGTGTGCGGGATAAACGGTTTGCCGTTCAACAGTGGTTTGTAATGCGCTGGTCCTGGTGGCGCAAATTTTCGGTCTTAAATCCATGCAACTTAGAAAAATCAAGTGGATCGATAAATTCAAACGCGCTCCTGAACGACTCTAAGAGTTTTTTAGCCACATTGCGCGTCAAATTGCTTTTTACCACGATGCGGAACATGGATGTCTGGCCCGCTTGATCGTAAAATAAGGGCAAAGTTTCTCCGCTCAAGGGATGTTCGTATTGCATTCTATAGCCACTCACATACCAACGGTACTGAGACAAAACGTGCTGCAAGTCAATATCGTCGTAGCTGATATCGCAGTCTGGATTTAGTCTGGCTGTGATAACAGGTAAACATTCTGTATCCCCATTGTCGAGGACCGTGAACCTCGGCTTCCCGCGGTATGTCATGGCTTTGAGACCCTCGCGCAAGAATTTTGCGTTTTGCATCAGGTTGTCGCAACATTGTTGGTATCCACTCAATCCTTGCCGTATCAGTTGGTAATACTGCACGTAAACCCCACTGGCGGGTCTGGAAAAATTGAGGGTATAGGAATCTGCATTGCCACCGAGATAGGTCACTGAAATTGCGACATGCTCGCTCAGGTCTTCGCGTTGTCGCCACACGATCCAACCCGTACCACAACACGATTCTCCGTATTTGTGACCGCTGGTAGATATGGACAACACATTATCCAGGCGAAAATCCCACGGACGCAGGTTTGACTGAAATGGCGCAATAAACCCGCCCGATGCAGCATCTACGTGAATACCGACCTGATATCCTCTGTCTGCGTTGACTTCTTTGACCACTTCATTGACCTGTTCGACAGGATCGTAGTGACCGCTGTAGTGATTCCCCATAATGCACACCACACCCATCGTATGTTCGTCAATCGCTTCGCGTACTTTTTCTGGATCCAGGGTAAAAGTATCCACGGATGGCTGAATGAGGCGTGGTTCAATGTCCATATATTTAAACAGTTTTTCCCATGCAGCCTGAAAACAAGTGGAAATAACGAGATTGGGCCTGATGCCCAGTACATCGCTGTCCGTTAAGTTTTTGCGCTTTGCATACCAGGCTCGCCAGCGAAATTTGAGGGTAAGCCCTGCCAACAAACACGCTTCAGTTGAACCAACGGTACCCGCACCTGCATACACGCCATAGTCATCAAAATCGTCGGGTTTTGGGCAATGCCACAAGTTGGCAATCATATTGACAACAGTATCGTGCAATTTGTACGAATTGGGATAGACCGTCTGGTCTGCCATATTAACGTGGAGGCCGAGCAAGGCAATATCTCGTTCTTCTTTTTCTAAAAAGACATTGACATAAGATGATGTGTTAAACCGATAGTCGAAATCGAGTCCATTGACACTCTCAATAATGATCTGCGCTGCTTCTGGGGTAATGCCGTTCTCCGGGATATGTGTGATATCCAGCCAATTTTTTTGTGCTGCATCTGAATAATAGTAATTTTGGGAAAGTTGGTTGCGCGACTTGAGCGCTTTTACCTGTGTACGCAGACGATCAATTTCTTGCTGCATAAGTTCGGTTTCAGACATATTGCCTCCTAATCACTACCGATACCGTTGACTATTCGCTACCGATCCCGTGTTCTTCGAGCCAGGTTTTGAGGGGCACATCTTCGGGCGTGGGGGAGGTGTAGCCGCGGCCGCCGGAGTAGCTGACGCCGAGGAGTTGTTTTTGGATGGGTGTGCAGCGGTCGAGGTAGTGTTCGACTCGCATGTCGTCGCGGGGGCGAAGCCAGCGGTAGGAGTAGCCGTAGAAGAGTACGCGGCGGGGTTCCTTCCAGTAGTTGGTACTGGCCGAGTGCCATAAGCGGCGGTCGAAAAATACGGCCGATCCGGGGGGTACGAGCACCGGGATAGCGTCTTTGTGCGGTGCCTGGCGATCTTCTCCGGGAAATGTGTTTTGCGTCTGGCTTTTGGGAAGGACATAGAAATTGCCGCGGCCCGGTTCGGTTGTGTCGGTGAGAAAAAAGCCGATTTTGAGGGAGATCATGGGACGCGGGATCATGTCAAAGTCTTGATTGATGCGGCCACTGTCTTGATGGAAACCGAGGCCAGGTCCGTCTTTCTCGAGTGTTTTGTGCGGTTCTGCAGGAGGGGTCACGGTCATGTGAGTGTGGTAGAGTTGGATGTGCCAGCCCAGGATGCCCCACACTTTGGGAAATGTTTTGTACCAGTCGAGCAGGGGCAAGAAGTGGTCGTCCTTGCCAATGAAGTCGTAGTGGTTGATGCGCGCTGTGGCACTTTTACCCATCCGAGCGCGTTCTTCTTTATCCACGCGATCTACTGCAACGACGAGATCGCTGACCATGTCGGGGGGCAGGGCGTTCGGAACGATGAAATAGCCATCTCGTTTGAATTTGCGCGCTTCTTCTTCTGTCAGACAATAATCGAGACATTTGGGGTGCATTGTATCTGGCTCCTTTTGAGATTGGGAGGAAAGGCGTAATCTCACGTTTTTGTTTTACTGCGGCGCGTCAGTACATATCGGTCTTCTGCGGCGCGATAATAACCCTTCACAAAGTTTCTCTCACTAAATCCCCATTTTTCGTACAGGGAAATAGCACTTTTATTTTCGGGATCTACGGTCAAAAAACAATCCACACCGATTTGATCGCACGCGGCCAAAATCGCGTCGAACAAAGCGGAACCAATGCCTTTGCCGCGATGGGGATGATCTACAAATACTTTGTGCAAACAATATAGCCTGTCTGTCTTTGTGGGAAATGCCAGCACTGCGCCGATCAGTTTTTCGCGTTCCCAGGCACAAAATATCAGCGCGTGCTCTGTCCACAATCGCCAGACGTGTTCTCCGTCGGGTATATACTCAGAATTTCGGTTTTGTGCCCAGGCTGCGCGATCCAATTTTGCGATTTCCAAAAAATCGCGTGTCTCGGCACGCTGAATATGCATTTCAAATATCCTTGTGAATAGCGGTTTGTACCTGTGTAGATATGGCGAAATGTTTGATGTGCGTCAAGTTATTTTCTATGTCTTATGGGAGATCCTTCAAAGGCATTGACATTATTACAGCAAGTCCTATCTTCAGAAGTGGTCGGCAACTGCAAGTTCATCCACTTTCAGCTTTTGGCCCTTTGTTTTGCTGACTGATAGCGGCTGAGAGCTACTAATCGGGAGATAAAAATGAAGTTGGGTATTGTCACGTATCAAATCGCTGCGGACTGGGATGTTTCCACTATTATCGAAACTTGTGCCAGACTCGGTTATAGCGGTGTCGAACTGCGTACTACGCATGCTCACGGCGTTGAATCAGACCTTTCGGCAGGCCAACGGCAGGATATCCGCAAACAATTTGAAGATGGGGGGGTCGAAATTGCGGGTTTAGGCTCGGCATTTGAATATCATTCGGATGATCCCAATGTTGTGCGCGAAAATATTGATGGCACTATTGAATACGCCAAACTCGCCGCCGACCTGGGTTGTCCGGGGGTTAAGGTGCGGCCCAATGGCCTGCAAACCGAGAAGGGCATTTCGGTAGATCAAACACTCGAACAAATTGGCAAATCCGTGCGTGAATGCGCGGTTGCTGCTGCTGATCTGGGGGTGCAAGTCCGGGTGGAAGTACACGGGCGCGAAACACAACGGCCCGCGTATATGCGCACCATAATGGATTGGGCAGATCACGACAATGCCTATGTGTGCTGGAATTCGAATTTGGGCGAAGTAGAAGACGGTTCTATCAAAGCCAATTTTGATCTGCTCAAACACAAAATCGGCCTGGTACACATTACCGAATTGTGCAATCCGGCCTATCCATGGCGCGAACTCTTCTCTCTCCTCAAAGCCGAAGGCTATGCGGGATATACGCTGGCTGAAATACCCGGTAGCTCAGATGCCGAGCGTCTGCTCCAATATTACAAGGCGTTGTGGGAAGCATATCAGTAGGTAGGCTCTGTTCTCTTTGATAAGCGTACAAAAAGAAATTTACGCCCTCAAACGCGAACTCGCCGCACGCTATCAACTCGGCGAAGAACACCACAATATTTGTGGGCGCAAAATAGGTGTGACTTGTGTTGAAGATGCCGAAGCACTTTTTGACAAGCTGACAGTGGCCGATCCCGATAGCCTTGAGGTGCAAGACGAACGTCTGCCGTATTGGGCAACGCTTTGGGATTCTGCGCTTATTTTGTCGGATGTTCTGCTCGCGGATAATCTGATTGCGCCAGGCGACTCCGTGCTTGAACTCGGCTGTGGATTGGGCCTCGTATCATCTATTGCCTGTCTCAAACGCGCGCGTGTCACTGCCACGGATTACCAGCCCGACGCACTCAAGTTTGCGCAACTCAATGGGTTGCAAATTGCCGGTGTCGCTCCACAGACGATGCTCATCGACTGGCGTTCCCCGCCGCAAGATCAACACTATGCCACCTTGTTGGGCGCAGATCTCGTGTACGAACCGCGCTTTTTCGATCCTCTCATCGCCACATTCGACGCCCTTCTCGCACCGGGAGGGCGCGTTTTATTTTCTGAACCCAATCGCATTTTAGGCAGACCTTTCTTTGACCGTCTCCAAGATGCGGGCTGGGCGTTTTCCATTATAACTGAGCGGGAGGGTGGGACGGTGTATGAGATTGTGAGATGTGATTAAAAAATATCCAATGCCGCTGCTTCGATTTCTTTCCTCAGTGCTTTCTCTTCTTCCGCGTTTAACGGGCGTGTCGGCTTGACGGGGTCGCCACATTCGATTCCCTGCCAGCGCAATACGGCGCGTACGCTGCCGTGTCCACTGTATTTTTGACAAATCCGGATCAGTTCATTCACGTCTGCTTGCAATGCGCGTGCCGTATCCAAATCGCGCTTGTTCACCGCCTCGTAAATGCCCACAAAATGCGCGGGCATCACATTGTAAAACGTGCCAATACCCCCCTGAGCACCTACCGCAATACCCGATAGGGCGACTTCGTCATGTCCGTTAAAAATATGCGGGTTATGCGGCCCGTTGAGTATGCGTTCCATTAAGAACAAGTTGAAATTTGTGAATTTAATGCCTATCACCCCTTCAAGTGCGAGCATCTGGTTGATTTGTTCAAATGAATACTCCTGATGCGTGACTACGGGGATGTAATACACAAAGACCGGCAAATTTGCCGCCGTGCTCAGCGCGCTGTAATACGATAGGATGTCTTCAAACCGATACCCCTGGACATAAGGTGGCAAACTCGATATGCCATCGGCACCTGCCTTTGCGGCGTGTTTGGCGAGTGCAACCGCTTCGCGCTCCGAGGGCGCGCCGACGTGTACCACCACTCGTCCATGTCCTTTTGATGCTTTGACGGCAACCTCTGTGGCCAATTTGCGCTCGGCCATTGTCATCAAATAGCCTTCGCCCGTGTTGCCGGCTACATATACGCCGTGTGATCCCTGTTCGTAAATACGCGCCATGAGTTTTTCGTACGCCGAGACACTGAATGCGCCTGCTCCATCTCTGGGGCTGACCAGTGCGGGATACATGCCCTTAAAACCGTCGAGTATCACAGGGCGCCTCCTGTTTTTTCGTAAAGTGTACGGGCCAATGATTCGATTTCTGTGCGTTCAACCAATGTCTCTACGAGATGTTGCGGCAAACCCGATGTCCCGTGATATAGACCGCTTAATGTACCGGCAATAGCCGCAAATGTATCTACATCTCCACCCGTGAGCAGCGCGCGTTCAATAGTGGGGATAAATTCTCCTTCTGCGCGCAAAAATGCCTCTAAAGCCACGACGATTGTGGCCTGGGCTTCGCTTGGGATGGCATTTTCTCGCGCTGCTTCGGGCATTTGTACCATGGTTGTCCACGCATCTTCTTCATTCATTGTCAGCAATGTGCGTACCTGCGCGATTAGTTCGCCTGTGGATTCGCAAATTGGTCTGGCCGACCATTCGGCCACGTCCAGCACTTCATTCCCATCTAAGGGGCGATGTGTCACCAGATGCCCCACCACATGGGCCATCGCGACCGCAGGTGCAACCGCGCGTGGATCCTGATGTGTCACATGGCTCGCTGCAATAGCATCTTCCAGGATATTTTCACCGGTTGCCCAGTGCCACAAACCCACTGGCGCGATTTTCATGATTGCCCCGTTGGAGGGGTGGTCTTTTGATGCGGCTTCGGACCACGAGAGACCCTCATCAAGGCGTTCCAGGGTTTCCCGAAAAGCCCTGCCATACATTTGCAGGAGTCCCTTGCGCCACATCGCTAAAAATCGGTTGCTCAGGTCTTCGGGATCGACCTTTTCACACGCTATAATTGATTCAATTAGGACGAGGGTTTGTTGGGTATCGTCTGTATATTCTCCAGCCGGTCGGGTCAACACGCCTTCTCGATTGACCCGGCCCCGATAGTGGTCTGTCAATCCCTCTACTGCTTTGATCCGATCCCGGTCCCATCCTTCACAAAAACAGCCCAGGGTATCGCCTATTGCGCCGCCCAGTAGTGCGCCTACAAACATATCTTCGACCTCGATTTCTTCTATATCGTTGTCCCAATAATCAGCCATAAACAAATCCTCGAGTTTAAATCGGTGTAAAAATAGTCCTAACGCGCATCTACGATATTGCGAAATGCCCGAATGTGATCGGGCGTTGTTCCGCAACATCCGCCTATTAAGAATCCACCGGCGTCCAATAAGTCTTCGACATGTTGTGCCATGTCTTCTGGGCCTTGCGAATACGACGCCTGTTTGGTGACTTTGTCCAGGGTGGGTAAGCCCGCATTGGGATATGCCATCAAGCGCTTGTTTTCAATGCCGCGATTCGCAAGTGCTTTTTGCATTTGCACTGTGCCCTCAATTGCATAGGGCATGCCCGTGTGATCTGTATTGCGCGTTTCTGCGCCGCAGTTCAGGCCCAGGAGTTGCACGTCGTCGAGCAGATTGTCGCCATTTGAAAATTCGCCACTTGCCAAAATGTCCAGCACATCGCCGGGCGAAAAGCCCCAGTCAGTTCGGTAAATCAATTCGCCTGTTTTGCGATCTTTTGTGAATTTATACGTCATATTCACGGCGATGGGCAAGCCCGTCTGCCGCGCAATGTCAACGGCGATTGCCGCTTCTTTGGCGGAAAATTGCGTTTCTATGACAAAAAAATCGACGCCGCCTTTGACCATGGCAGAGATCACGCGCGCGTGGGCTGATCGCACATCTGCATTGGGAATGCCAAAAACCGTATCGCCGGCATCGGCTTCGATAGCACCGGGGGAGGGGCCGATGGAGCCACCTACATAAACATCTTTCCCGCTTTCTTCAACGGCTTGCCGCGCGTGTTGGACAGCTAATTCTGTTAAGCGCTCTGCATCATCCTCATCTGCATCGGCCATCTCAAGATGGAGAGGGGATACCACAAATGTGTTCGTGCCGATGGCGTTTGCACCCGCATTGATATATGCGCGATGCACTGCCACAACCTCGTCGGGATGCGATAGATTGGCGATGGAACTGTTTGCCAGATTCACCCCGTGTGCAAATAATTGAGACCCAAACCCGCCGTCATACACCATTGGCTGGTCATCTGCGAGGCGTTCTGCAAAAGTCTTCATACTGTCATCCTCTTAAACTGACACCCTTCGACAAATACGTCAAAAAAGTCTGGCTTTGTCTCCAGTTCCACATGCTCAATCCGTTTCACAAGGCGCTCTAACTCGTCGCGTCGTTTCCGCGAGAGGAGGGTTGTTCTTGCGCCCAATATCGCGGCATTTCCCACCTTTTCAATGCGCTCTTGTGGCACGGGTGCGAGAAAACCGATGTCAATCGCATTTTGCACATTTACGTAATTGGCAAAACCACCGGATAGATAAAGCCGATGGATCTGGTCGGGGGCAATGCCAAATTCGCGCATGACGAGTAATTGCCCACAATAATTTGCAGCCTTGGCCTGAGCCAGATTGCTCGCATCTTCGCGCGACAGCGCAATGCCGTGTTCGGGCACCACCATCATTTCATATTGCTTGCGGTCGGCAAATACGCCCTTTTCCGTCATCATATCATGTTGCCGGAGCGCGGCCAACAAATCGATTAGCCCAGAGCCGCACAGCCCCTGGGGTGGACCGTCGCCAATTACGCGATAATTAAACTGACCATTTTCCCACACCATCGATTCAATCGCACCATCTTGCCCGGGCATACCACATGCAATGCCGCCGCCTTCAAATGCCGGTCCCGCCGGACATGATGCCGCTACCAACCGGTCTCGATTGCCCACTACGACCTCGGTATTGGTGCCTACATCGACAAGCATGAATACTTCGTCCTGATCACCCATTTCTACGGCCAGCATATCCGCTGCGACATCACCGCCTACATGGCTTGCTATAAGGGGCATGCCATATACCCGCGCTTTGGGGTTTGCCCGAATGCCCAACCGCCTGCTGCTTTCGTAAAGGGCGGTTGTTTTTCGCTCTCCGGCCAGATATTCGTGTTCTATTTGAGATTTATAGGGCTTTTGACCGATGCTCTGCACATCGAGCCTGAAAAACATATCCCGCATGGTGGCATTGCCAGCTACGACAATTTCGTAAATTTCCTGTCGCTCAAACCCCAATTTTTCACACAGTACGAGAATTTCGTGGTTGATCGCATTTACCAGTGCCTTCCACAGCTCATTTGGATATTCGCCATCATAGGAAATGCGATACATGATATCGCTGCCGCCAAAGCGCTGGGGATTTTCATAAGATGCATTAGCAATACTCTCGCCAGATTCCAGATCTACGAGGTCCATCACGATTGTCGTGGTGCCCACATCAATTGCCAGCCCATAGATGTGTCCCCGAAACCGATCGATGTCTTCTCCGTCGTAGAATACCCGGTCTCCACGGCGCGTTACCACGGGGTCGAGATCAATTTCTTTTTTCTGGCTTAAGGTCAAAATTTGAGGCGCGCGGCGCAGGGGCACAAATTCAACTTCTGCATCTAAATCTACGACTTCGGCCTGACAGGCCAATCGGTAATTGTCTTTTAAGAAGGCTTCCGCTTCGGTTTTGGGGCACAGGCTCTCTTCGCCCTTTGTAATTTCTACCACGCATTCATGGCATATCCCCGACCGGAAACACGACGTTGGAACCTGAACGGCCAGATCGTCGGCATAATCAAATATCGTCTTCCGAGCTTCGAGTTGTTGCACCTTGCCCATGTGTGTAATTGTGCCTGTTCCCTTTTTTTTACGACGCTTTTTTCGCCCTTTGAGCGCGGTCTTCATCTCCTGATAGGCATCTGGATCTGTTTCCCAGGCCGTGCGATAGTCGAGGTTATCGTTGCTGGCACATTGAAAAAGCGCCCGGTTGGGCGCTGGTTTTCGCTGGAATTTACATCCAAATTTGGCCGTGCATTCGTCGTCCTTATTTTTGTAGGGACAGCGCATCTGCGCCTGTTCATCGGCATGCTGGACAATATCTGAAAAAATTTCAGACATGCGATCCAGCCGCTTTTGATAGGCTTCTCGATCTATTTTTTGGGGTTTACGCATTCTCCTCCTCCCACTCCTTCAACAGTTGCACAGCCAGTTCCACACAGTCCAGGGCGTTTTCACCGTATCCATCCGCACCCATGTCGTCGGCAAATTCCTGTGTCACAGGGGCACCGCCTACCATAATTTTTACATCGTCTCGCAAATCTTCGTCGATAAATGCCTCAATTGTCTTACCCATATTCGGCATTGTCGTGGTCAACAGTGCCGACATGCCCAGCAAATTGGCTTCGTGTTCTTCCACGGCATCCATAAATTCGTCTTCGGATGTATCCACGCCGAGGTCGTGGACGATAAACCCGGCGCCGCGCAACATCATGATACACAAATTTTTGCCAATATCGTGCAAATCGCCCTTCACCGTGCCCATAATGACCGTACCTGCCGGATCGACGCCCGAGGCTGACAAGATGGGTTCAATATGCGCCATTCCCGCTTTCATTGCCCGGGCGCACGCGAGGACTTCGGGTACAAAAATAAAATTTTCTCTAAATTTAATCCCCACAATGCCCATGCCGGCGATCAATCCATCGTCCATAATTTCCAGCGCACCCACGCCTGCGTCCAGGGCTTCACGCGTCAATTGATCGACATCGTGATGCGCGCCATCGATCAATGCGGCGGCAATTGCCTGCATCTCGGGGCTCGCATTTGAGAACAGATCGATATTGCGCTGGATCTCATCGGGGCGTTCTAAAAACTCTTCTATTTCCTCTTTGATAAAATCATTTTGAATATCGGATAATTCAGCCATGAACGCTCACTGCCTCCGCATGCCAATCCACGACTGCTTTTGGGATTTCTTTCAAGTTTTCAATTGATGTCTGCAAAGGGATCGCGCATTCAGGCCCGATTAGATTCACACCGGCGTCCAGGTTTTTATACACTTCTTCTCTTACGGTTTCCGGCTCTTTTGAGAATAGCGTTTCCGGGTTGTTGATATTGCCCACCAGGGCGATCCGCTCTTTTACAATATCGATTGACTCATCCGGGTTGTTTTTGGAGTCGTAGTGGAATGCCGCCATGCCCGTTTGCGCGATGTATTCCATCCGATCAACGGTGCGTCCGCATATATGTAAAATCAGTGGAATGGGTATGCGATCGGCAAATTCGATGTGCAATTCGCGCAAATACCGGTCGTAATAATCGCCGCTGACCAGATCACCCGTTGCGTGGTCGGGCAGGGTCAAAGCGTCGGCGCCTGCTTCAATTTGCGCCACGCCAAATTCGACGGTTACTTCTTTTAATTTGTCCAGAATTTGCCGCGTGTGATCCGGGTCGTCCAATGATAGGAGCAAAAAATCCTCTACGCCAAAGCAGTGATACGCCAGAGACCAGGGCCCCATTGTTTTGCCAATAATCGCCACTTCGTCGCCGTATTCTTTTCGCAATATGCCAATCGCGTCCAGCACACATTTTGTATCGGGATGGGTCAATAAGTTCGATGGGATTTCAATATCATCTGCCTTGTGCCAGATCGGTTCTTTCATTTTTACTGTGGGCCAGTTGTCTTTTTGTTCCCACTGAATTTTGCATCCCAGTGCGGACGATTCTTGAATAATCGTAAATACGGGCATTATCGTGTCAAACCCCAGTTCGGTATAACCCGTTGCAGCCAGCCGCGCCATGAGTTCTGGTTCGCGGTTCGCCTGCGGAAATGGGGCATCTACGAGATCCATCAATTCTACGGTTGCAACCGAAGTTGGATTGCACGTTGGGGTGCGATCCACAGGTGCCCGATTGAGTGCGGCCAATACGCGGTCGCGCGGTTTCATTGTTTTTTTTGTCTGGTCGTGCATACGTGACTCCATTCCCTAATTTTGCGCGCTTGGGGCAGCGAGTACGCCCCGGCTGGCAGCCTGTTCCAATTCTCGCAGGACAGAGCGTACATTGGGGGCGCGTACGAGGAGGACGCCTATGAGAGGATCGTGTGTCATGCCGCAATCAAAGCGCACCTGGTCTTCTTCTACTTGTTCCAATTCGCCCAGTTTTGCAAGCCCTCCGGCCACCAATCGAATGCGCCGGTCTGCGCCTTTTTCATCGCTGTCAGCCGTGATTTTGTATGCGCCATCAGATTGGGGCGTTGCGGAAATGTGCAATCCCGATTTTTTGTCCAGTATGGTCAATGGTCGCATAGATACATCGTCATTTATGCCGAGTTTGCACGCTTCTATGAATAGTCGTTTTACAGAGAGCAGATGTGTGGCGCCACACGGAAAGCGCAGCAATCCCTCGCCTGTGTCTTCCATGCCTCCCAGGACTCGCATCGCATGATTCACAGAATCTATACGCGCTTGTGCTCCGTCTATCTGGCTGTATGTGTGAACGCGAAAAGTCGTGCCCTGTGCGTTTTCTTGCCGATATAGCCCTATTGTGATGTCGTGAAAATGGGTATCCATTGGCACCAATTCTATTCGCCGACCAAGATCTAAAGTCTGTCCCATGAGAATCCTTCCTCTACCTTTCAAGCACATATTGGCGCACGGCTTTGGCAAAACCATCGTTTTCAATGTGGTCGGTTTGTAAAATATTTTCCCCGGCCACTGCGCGATGGGTTGCTGCGTCTGCATTGTGCATCAATATACCAGTTCCGGCTGCGCGCAACATGGGTAAATCATTATTGCCATCGCCCACAGCCATTACTTCATCGAGGCTGCTGCCAATATGGTTGGCTATCGCTGTGAGTGCCGCGCCTTTGTTCGCATCCGGGTGCATGATTTCGATGCGTCCCGCCACGGCCCAGGCCATGTAGATTTGATCGCCAAATATATTTTTTAATTCATCAACTGTCTCATCGGCCTGCCCGGGTTTGGGCAAGAGCATTATTTTGGGCGGCGATGCCAATTCTTTCGCGCGTATTCGCTGAGCGAGATCGGCATCGACTTCATAGACCATATTGGTCATTGTGGCTACCGCGCGGCTCATTTTTGTCATGCGGTCGGTAATATAAACTTCGCAAGGCCCCTCGCTATTCATGTCACAGCGGCAATATACAAAATTCATGAGCCGATCATCGGCATATTGGATCAGCGATAAGAATATGTCATCGGGCAAACGCTGTTCGTGCATGAGTTGGCGTGTGCCATTCTTCTCAGGAGCAAAAACCATCGCGCCATTATAGCATCCGGCGTAGAGCGCGTCGGCCACGTTGGGATTGCTTACAAACGGGATTTGATTGCGTTCGAAATTGCGCCCACTCATAGACGCTACAGCTATGCCGCGATCCAACAATTCGCAAATCGCCGCCATCGAAGCATCCGATGGGGTATTGTTGTGATTTAAGATCGTTCCATCCAGGTCAAATGCCACAAGTCTGATCACTGCATCTCCTCTAATCTACCAGAGGCAACCGAACAGTTCCGCCTCGCTCTGCCGAGCGGTGAACCGCTTCGGTAAATTCCATATATTTCATGCCTTCGTAAAAGCTGGTATCGCCCTGAGGTCCGCCCTTGATGGCATTGATAAAATCGGCTTCGACAGTCCATTCGGCGGCTTCGTCTTCGGGGATGGGAATTTGTTGTGGACGTCGGTCACCCGTTTTTGCGCCGAGGATTTGCGTTCCCATGTCGTAGATCAATGTGCCTTTGCTGCCATAAGCTTCAACGACGGATTTTCCGCCAAATTGCGCGACGCCCGAAAACAGAAATGCCGCACGCGCGCCATTTTCCATTTTGCCTATGACATGCGCCATATCAGGTGTTTCAACTGGTCCGGTGCCTGCCCCATCGGGCAGGGGGCGCTCTCTGGTAAAAATTTCAGTTTCAGCCGTTATGGTTGACATATAGCCAAATAGGCGCGCTACGCGCTCGACGGTAATGCCCATTCCCAGGATATTCAGACCCGAATACCGGCCCATTTGTCGCCAGTGCAAAGGCTCTTCGGTATCCCAATAGCGCCCGCCCAGGTCGCGGACATATACGTGGAAGAGATCGCCCAAATACCCTTCATCTATGAGCCGCCTCAAGAAACGCCCACCTTTCCACGGGGGTGCTGGACAAATTTGGGTTATGAGATTGGATTCTCGACTTTTGGCATACATCAATCGGGCTTCTCGCAAGTTCATCGCCATGCGGGCCTGTACAAATGTGTGTTTGCCAGCGTCTAAGGATGCGAGGACAAATTCGCAGTGCTTGTACGGCCAGGTGCCGATCATTACCGCGTCGATATCGTCCCGGTGCAACAATGCCTGTGGGTCTGTCATGGCTTCGGCTGATAGGCCCTGTTCGGCTATTACCTTTTCTCCGCTTTCTATACTGCGGTTGCATATTGCCACGACTTCGGCATCGTCAATTTTTGCCAGTCCCGGAAAATGCCGGCTCCGGAAAATACCACCCGCACCAATAATACCAATGCGAATTTTATCTGCCATTTTTTACCTCGCTGTGTTGTCGTTGTTTTAAGGGGTGTAGAAACTGTAGTGCGAATGTATCACAGTTTTTGTCAATTAGCAAACAAATCGGTCACGGCAGCGCTGCCTTTAATCATTCCTATTTTCGCTTTTCGCCAAACTGGCACAAACCAGTTCTTTATCATTTCGGGCGAATACATGTTTATAGGCAAACGCGGGATGCGCCCACGTGACACCTCCTCTGCGGTTCAACTGGTCGCGCGTCGGTTCGATCAGTTTCGCGCGACTGATGATATTCAGCCCGTCCGGCGAAAGCGTTGTAATCAGGAGTTCGCCGCGCTCATTGAACATCCAGACCTTATCGCCATTTTTGATAAAATGGATGTTGCTCCAGCGCGCTTTCGGAACCGCGGTGAGGTCTTCCCAAATCCGATCGCCGTTGCGGGCGTCGAGACAGCGGAGTTCCCCATAGCTATCCACACCGTAAATGTAATCGCCGAGTCGGATCGGGGTTGACATCGTGGAATGGAGCGCGTCTGTGTTCCGCTCATTTTTTCCCTTACGGTGCCAACCGAATTGCATCATCGGCTTATCTGGATTCAGTTTCAGCAGCAGCGAGCCTTCAAAGAAATCAGTGATAAACAACTCATTTTGAGAAAAAACGGGACTTGCGATCCCGATCTCCATACGAGTCGGTGGAAACGGATGGCGCCAATGCGTGCTGCCTGTCTGTGGGTTGAGCCCAGCGATATGTTCACCTGTCCAACAGACGAGCACCCGCTCGTCACCCTGTGTAATCACAATTGGAGCTGAGTAAGATGCGTTGTCTTCAAGGGCTTTCCATTTTTCGGCTCCGGTTTCGCGGTCAAAAGCGACGATGCACGCTCCGGGCGTGCCACCGATTTGGACGATGAGGTGTGAACCTTCGACAATCGGCGCGCTCGCAATCCCCCAGGTGGGCATCTTAATATTGTATTCGGTGTTGAGGTCTTTTTTCCACTTCAACGCGCCGGTTGCGGCATCGAAACAGTGAAGATGCCCCATCGCTCCCAAGGCGTAAGCGAGTCCGTCATGAATGATAACATTGGCTCGAGGCCCGGCGGTATAGTCAATACGGTATTCACACTCGTACGTGAAGGACCAAATCAATTCACCTGTTTCCCAGTCGAAACATTGAACCCGTTCAACCTGTTTCGGTTTCGCGAGACGGTCAGTAACGTAAACGCGCCCGTCAGCGACGCTCGGGCCGCTATAGCCGCTGCCGATTGGCACTCGCCAACGAATCGGGATCTCTGGTCCGTCAAATGCCTCCAATATCCCGGTTTCGCTCCAGACACCGTCCCGGTGCGGCCCCCGCCACTGCGGCCATTCATCGGCCAAAACCGAAGAGGTGGGGAAAAGTAAAGCGAGCAGCATTATTTTTAATAGGATTCGGTTCATGGTTAATCATGTCCTTTTCAGGGCCATCTCACGGTTTTTGCACGACAAATTCCGGCCGTGGAATCATGCGTTCCGGTTTTCGTTCGTAACCTCGTTTCCACAACTCCTTCACAAGCCTGCCACTTTTAGCCAGTTCTTCGCGAAGTGCCTGCTGGTCCGCCTTTGCCCTCTGATCAATCGCTTCCGGACAGCACACCTGGTATAGAATTCGCCGAAGCCGAGCCAGTTTCTGAGACGCATCGGGACGCGCCGCAAGATCTTGCATCTCCAAAGGATCCTCTGCAAGGTCAAATAACATCGGTTGTTCCCCAACGCACGCCACATATTTATCTGAACCCAATCGAAGAGCAAAAGCGCTTCCTGGAAGGCCCGGCCCATGAAATTCACTGATGGCGAATTCGGGAAGCGCCGCACCCGGCTCGCCCCTCAGGGATCCCAGCAAGGATGTCCCCCGCATGTGTATTGGCGAAGGCAACTCCAGGGCTTCCGAGAATGTCTGGAAAAGATCGAAATGTGAAACAGGTGCAGGCTCGGCCCCGCCTGACGCTATGCCGGGTCCAGCCACGATCATGGGTACGCGAATTGAATCCTCATACATCGATCCCATTCCGGAATTGCGATGTGCCCCCATGCTGCCACCGTGATCCGAAGCATAGGCGACCAGCGTCGAATCCCAGAGATTCTCGGTGTCTATGGCTGTGAGCACGCGCCCCACGTTGCGATCTGCCATCTCACAGATGCCGTGGTAGCCTACCAGACCACGGCGCAACTCTTCGGGTGTGCAAAGATCGCTGCATGTGTAACGAACAAAGTCCTGGTGGAAGGGGTGCAGTCGAGAAACAGGTTCCGAATAGCGCTCGTCCAGGTCTTCGGTTCGCACCAGCGGATCGTAGTAATCCCACAGCTCCTGCGGCGGATTCCATCCGGGATGGGGCTGTTTGATATTCACGATCAGGACCCAGGGGCGATCTTGTGGGCGTTCATTCATCAGCCACTGTACCGCTTCTTTTGCGACCTGCGCGTCGTGCTGGTGTTCCCCGCTCCCACTTGCAGGACCCGCTTCTCGCAACCGATGCAGGTGATGGTACCGGGGTTGCACACGGCCCTCTTCGAACAGCGTGTGTATGTCCAGACTCTCCCGTGTCTTGGCCAGGCGCATGTCTTCCACGCCAGCATCACTGCCTGGTTTGTAATCGAGCTTGCCAATGGTCGTAAGCATGACGCCATTTTCTGCAAAGTAATGCCCCCAGCCTCTGGGCACTCCTGAATAGGGAAACGCATTGTCCCAGGCGGAGATCTCGTGAACATACCGTCCCGCCATCATCGCTCCCCGCGAAGGCGCGCACAGAGGACTCGGGCAATAGGCACTGTCGAATCTCTTTCCTCGCCTGGCGAGCGCATCGATGTGAGGCGTACGGGTAATGGCATTACCGTAACAGCCGGAAAATTCGGGGTTGTGCCGATCGGTCATGATATAAACAACATTCATCGAACGTCACCTCGGTGCGCGTTGGCAGTATCTTAAGCCGTTGGAACATCTCACAGTTGGTCGTTATATGCCACAGCTTCGGGGAAGGTCTCGTGAAGGTGGTCGAGAACCATATCGATCTTACACCTGCACAAAGTGCTGGGATAGGGCATCTCGCCGGTACGCCGGAAAAATGCCCCGTTCTTTTCGTGAAAATCACCCCGCCGGTCCGTGAATTGGCCCCAGCGTCCCATCGTGTATCGCATCTCTGTCCTTCTTTCAGCGCTCTGAATCCAGGCTTCGGGAAACAGCATTTGAAACCGGGGCGCCGAATTCAACCAGCTGCCGCATTGAACCACTTTTACTTCCGGTCGGCGTACTTGCGAATCTCTGAGCAGCCTGATTAGCGATGCCGCAAACGGCACATGCATATCGCTGAGGGGGGATTTTGGCTGATAGACATTGGCAATATGAAGGCTCAACGCGTTCTCGTGTTTGTAGTCGTAATTCCAGCATTCGTGTGAACGATCGCCAGGTCCGGGCTGTTCATTACCCAACTTGCGAATGCGCGTTTCCATAAGTGGCCAGAGGATCGCAAGTCCCCTGGTCTCCACGGATTTACTCTCATTTCCATACGTGTCGAAGATTTCTCCCAACTTCCCTACAATGACGTTCCATTCGGGATCTTCGTCTCCCGCTGCCGGATGGTGGTTGCCGTCGTAGAGTGAGGTATTCCGGTACAGATTGACTCGCACGTTAACGGTATCTTCCAGGTCTCCAGGGTTTTCCTGCAGCCGTTTGTTCGCGTACCAAAGGCTCAACCGGGTGAATTCCCGAACATAATGCACGCGAATCGGATCCAGATCGGACATTGATTCTACCCCCGTTGTTCGTATTGCGTTAATTTTTCTTCTTAAAACGCAAGTTTTTGACCCGGTTTCCCGTCAGTCTGAACCCCGTAACTTGTCCCGTATCGTCTCGCGTAAAATGAATTTCTGGGAAAAACCACGCATCCCCGACGAAATGATCGTCGGCACAGGTTAGCGATATGTCGTCATGGCGTCTGTGTTGCGCCACGAGCCGGTCTCCTCGCACACCAATGGTATAGGTGGTATCGAGTTCTTCGGTGTAATAATCGCCTTCGAATTCTGACAACTGTTCTGGTGCTATGGGTTCCGTCTCGTTGCGTTCAGAGGGTTGTGTATCCGGACCGGGTGCTTCGGGCGCAAGAACATCAGCGAGATAGATATCAGCGATCTTTTTCGCCAGATTAAGTGGGTTAAAGGTGTCCAGATTGCACAATATGACAATGCCAAATTTCTGATCGGGAAAACATAAGAGATGGCTGCGAAATCCCCGCCATGATCCGCTGTGTCCGACCATTTTCAGCGCTCTGTACTCGCCGATGTCCAATCCGAAGGCGTAACTGATCTGTTTGCCATTATTGAGAACCCCCCGCTGGTGCATCTGCTCAATCACTGCCTGTCCGCCTATCCGTGCATCATCAAAGTTCATAATCCACTTTGCCAGGTCTTCTACTGTTGAATAGAGCGAACTCGAACCGAGAGCGGTTAAGTTGTTCACGGCATTCTTGAACCCATTATCTTTCACGGACAAATAGGAATACGCCCGGTTTTTCACAATCATCTCGTGGTCATTGTGAAAGTGGGTGCTGGTCATGGCGAGGGGCTTAAAGATGTTGGCGTCCGTCCATTCGCGAAATGAATCTCCCGTTATTTTTTCTACGATTTCCGCCAGCAGATTATATCCTGTATTGGAGTATAAAAACGCTGTTCCAGGCTCGAAATTGAGTTCTTTCTGACGCCTTACCATTTTCAAAATATGCTTAAACGAAATCACATCGTCCATCTCTCCGCCCGCGATGACAAGTGCCTGTACCCAATCCCGCAATCCACTCGTGTGATGCACCAGATGTCGAATCGTTATTTTTGTTCCAAAATCCGGGACATCGGGCAAGTGCATCCGAATGTCGTCATCCAGCGCAAGTTTCCCTTCATGTAACAATGTGGCGATGGCAAAGCCCGCAAATTGCTTGGAGACCGAAGCAATGTCGAAGATGGTTGTCGGCGCAATCGGGATGTCGTATTCCAGATTCGCCATACCGTATCCGCGTTTGTATATAATTTCACCGTCTCTGATAACCGATAGGGCCGCGCCAGGGGAATCCGGCTTGTCCCATTCCGCGAATACACGATCGACTTTTGCCTCAAGTGGCCCGTGATTTGTCATTGGTCACCTTCTCCTTAGATCATGCCCGTCACTTGCATCGCTGCTCTGGCAATCTCGGAGAGTGTGCATTCGCCGGTGACGCGATCGCCGAGTTTCAGGCTGTAGAGTGCAATCACCATCGTCCCTGCTGGGGATTCGATGAAGCCGACATCATTGATTACACCCCGATTCGAGCCGGTTTTGGAACCCCAACGATAGGTCTTGGAGGTCGGTACATATCGGCCGATGCGGCGACCATTTTGTTGCAGGGTCAAGGTGGTGAGCATGGCCTGACAGGCTGCGGGGGATGCGGCCTGGTCGTCGAGGATTGTCTTGACGACGGTAGTGTAGTCATTGGGTGTAGCCCAATTTTCCTGTTCCCCTTCAACTGCGAGGCGCCCGCGCATGGGACGTCCGAGGCAGGAGGCGGTCATACCGAGTTCTCGCATTGTCGCGTTGATGCGATCCATTCCGGCCACTTCGATCAATATGTTGGTGGCGGTGTTGTCGCTGATGGACATCATCAAGTAGAGGAGGTCTCCAAAAGATAGTTGTAGCCCGGTATGCATGTGTCGCAGCACACCACTGCCGGGGGATTTATCCACAGAGCGGGTGATATATGTGTCGTCAAGCGCGAGCGTACCGCGATCAATAGCTCTGTAGATCTCGATCATGATCGGGATTTTAACTGTGCTGGCCGCCGGAAACTGATGATCACCTCGTGAGGCCCAACGCTCCCCCTGAGGCGAGATCACACTGACGCCGATCGTGCCGGGCGATTCGTACTCTTCAACCGTTTGTTCCAGCCTGCTCCAGTCTGTGGTCATGTGGCCTCTCAATCAACAATGGGCAAATGAACCGTGGCGCCGCGTTCGACGGAGCGGAATACGGCTTCGGTGAATTCCATGTATTTCACGCCCTGATAGAAGGTCGATTCAGCGGGTTTGCCGGTTTTGATCATGTCGATGAAATCCGCTTCAACTGTCCATTCGCGCCTGTCGGATGCGGGGACCTCCAATTCCTGCAATGCGCCATCGCCGGACTTTGCGCCCAATATCCGCTGCTCGTCCAAAACGGGTGAGGTTTCGTAGATGAGTGTGCCGTCCGTGCCGTAAATTTCAATGGATTCACCCGGCGCGTGATGCGCGGTGCCAGAAAAGAGATAGACCGCAGTCGCGCCGCTTTCCATTTGTGCCAGGATATTGACCGTATCTGGACGATCTACGGGTCCTACGCTGTCCTCTGTGGCGCGCTCGGTGATGTATGTTTCTGCGTGTGCGGATACGGATTTTGTGTAGCCGCACCAGCGGTGTACAAATTCTACGAGCATGCCTACGCTCATGGTATTTAAGCCGGAGAAGTGGCCGATTTGACGCCAGTGTAGCGGGGTATTGGGATCAATGCCCCCTGGTGTCATTGAACGGATGACGATATTGCGAATATCGCCAACATATCCTTCGGCGATCAAACGCTGTATGAACCAGTCGCCTTTTAATGCGTGCGGTGGCTGGCATATCTGGTGCGCGAGTTCTGATTCCATTGCTGCGGCATACATGATTTTTGCCTCGCGCAAATTCATTGCCATACGCGCCTGCACAAATGCATGTTTGCCCGCCTTGAGCGATTCGAGCACAAACTCACAGTGTTTGTACGGCCAGGTGCCAATCATCACGGCATCGATGTCATCTCGCGCAATGAGCGCGTAGGGATCGGTCATCAGGTCGGGGTTTAAGCCAAATTCAGCCGCTATTTTGCCGCCGCTCTCTTCACTGCGGTTGCAAATTGCCACGACCTCGGCATCGTCAATTGGAGTCAATCCCGGGAAGTGGCGGGTGCGAAAAATACCGCCCGCACCAATAATACCAATGCGAATGTTATCTGCCATTACAACCTCCATTTTACGGCATAGTTAGATCTTCGTAACCCGTCAGGTGATATTCATATCCCAGATAGTCCAGCAAATTGCACAGGGCGCGGAATGCCACGCCAAAACCATCGATGCCGCTAAAGCCACCAAATTGTCCACCGCCTTTTACGTGCGGTTCCAGGTCGATAAATACACCCGGTACACCCAGCTCCTGAAACTGGCTTTGCAGACGCGGTACGAGGGTCTTAAAGTCTCGCAGGACCATTTCATGTCCGGCATCGCCCTGATCGACGGGGATAAATCGCGTCAGCCCTCTCTTTGTTGCGCTGTCCAGCATCGGCTGATTGGCTGGCGCGTTAAATCCTTTAATATGAATCCATCCCAATCCGGGTTTTGTTTTTTCATATTCGGCAAAGACGCTGTCCGGGCTGTGTCCCATGCTTTCCATGTTGCCCACATCCATGATGATACAGGTATTGGGACTGTCGATCTTTTCGTGCAGTGCAATCAGTGTTTCGCCATCTCCACCGATTAAATGCGATTCCACTTCAGAGCCGTAGATCAGACCCTCGCTTGCACACAGGGCGACAATTTCTGAGAGCTGATCTGCCGCTTGATTCAGATGCGCCCAGGGATCGGTCCCATGCGGATGGTAATAGCTAAAGCCGCGGATGAGTTTTGTGTCAAATGCATGGGCGAGTTCGATAGCGCGTTTGACATCTGTCTCCAGATATTCCTTAAACGGCACATAGCGATTGTCGGTCCCGTCATCCACGTCCAGCAATTTCACTTTTCCGAGCGGGGAACCAATGCTCGATACGGAAATACCAAATTCACCGTGCAATTTTTGGAGTTGTTCGATCTCCTGCGCGGTCAATTCCATAGCGTTTTTTACGCCATTGCCCACGTCGATAAACCGAATTGTGTAATAAGACAAGCCGAGCGCGCGCATCATGGTAAATTGCTCTTCGGCGCGCTTGCTCACCGGTCCTTCGTCGGCAAAACCCGATAAAATCACTTCTGCCACAATAATACTCCTTTCTATGAATCAGGCCAGATCACTGGAATAAGTCGCAGTGTGCCAGTACCCTGATCACAAACTGGCGTAATCTCAATTGATTGACTATCCTTGAAATCCACATTGACCAATGCAATAGCTGATAAAAAAGTACACGAACCCCTGGGGGCTATTGCAGCGGGTGTACATGCATTTTCGCTTATCCCCAATACGGCGCTGTTTTCACCTAACACACGCACGCGCACTTTAAGCCCCGTGAGGTCCAAACCCGATTGACTGTCAATATTACCGCTAATGCGGATAAAGCTCGGATCTTCAGGTGTGCCCGCAGGTTCGCCTATAATGGATGGGTTTCCCAAAACAACTAAATCTTCGGACATAAAGACCCGCGATCCGGCGGAGTCATCTTTGGAACATCCAAATAAGAAAAAGACGGAGAAAAAACTAATGATGTATTTCATCGCAGTGTCCTCTATAGTGTGATCCGGCGCATTTGACGCAACAATATACACGTCAAAATCGTATCGGGCAAGGGGGGCTTATCAGTTGTCAGTGGGTTACTGATTACTTTCCTCAAAATAAAATGTCACCACATTCTGCACACCAGACAGACTCGAACGCGGGGCAAACTCTATTGTCAATGCAATTCTCTGCACCTGTCCCGCGTCAAATCTGGAAAACCGATGGGTTGCACGGGCAATTTCTTCGCTGTCAGCGGTCCGCAATTTCCAGGTCATGATGAATGGGCTGATTATCGGCACTGGTCCCGTATTGACGACATCTGCCAGGATAATTACTCCCACAATATTACCCGCTGGATTTTGGATCGGCTGGCGGCGCACGTTGGTGATGGACATAAAATCCGAAAGAAGTTCGTTCTCGGGCGATATGGGAACGCTGCCGCAACCGAGTAAAAGGCATATGATCAGCCACCTCATAGATTATTTAACCTCCAAAATACGCCATGCCCACCAGACCGATAAGCCAGCAATAATAGGCAAATTGTGCAAAATACCCGCCACTGAGCAAACCGAGGAGCCATCGAATGGCAAATACCCCGGACACATAAGCTACAAGAGCGCCAATCAGCAGCGGCCATAGCGCGTTCATTTGCGGGGGATGGGTGAGAAAATCACCAACTTCTAATGCGGTTGCGCCCAAAATAATGGGGATGGATAGTAAAAAAGAAAATGTTGCGGCTTCGCGACCCTCCAGCCCGCGCCACAGGCCCATGCCAATGGTTGAACCCGATCTGGAAATTCCCGGTAATACGGCGAGTGCCTGTGTACAGCCGATTAAAATTGCGTCTAAAGATGTGATTTTTACGCGGTTGCCCCGCGCAAACCGCGTACTCCACAAAATACAACCGGTCGCGATTAAGAATCCGCACACGGCGACTGGGCTGGCAAAAGCCTCTTTGAGTGTATCTTTGAACAAAATTCCCACGGCACCAGCGGGAATAGAGCCTACAATCAACAGATAGATTGTATGCCAGGACGCGCCATCGCGTTTTAAACACCCGACGATCAAATGAGTGATTCGCGTTCGCAATGCAGTCACTATGGCCAGCAATGTTCCAAAGTGTACGATCACTTCAAAGGTCACATTACCAGTTTGAATACCCCATACCGCTTGTCCCAATGCGAGATGCCCAGAACTGCTCACAGGCAAAAATTCGGTCAGCCCTTGCAATAGGCCCAGGAGCATGGCTTCATAAGGTGTCAAGAGTAACCCCTGTCTGAATCAGGATGTACAGGATTTTAGGATTTTCAGGATTACAGGCAAAGCGAAAAGAGCAGGCGGAGTAGGTCAAAGACATAAGGTTTCCAACAATTTTATCACGGGTTTCATAGATGCGTCGTTGCAGATTACAACATCGTAAGCGCGTAGATATGTAGCACTATTTTCTTCGACCGATTCGTTTAAAAATCCCACGCGAATGATACAGTTCGCCTGGGTGTCGTTTACCATCTGCGCATCTTCTATGGTGTCTCCTATGAGCAGGACGCAGCCCTGTGGGGTAATTGCATGACGCGCTTTGTTAAAGCTATGGATTACCGGTTCGCAATATCCCGCCACAGCGCCCTGTTCAAATATCAATTTGTTTGCGGTTATTGCCACATTTGAAGTGAGTAAGGCTCTGACTTTTAAGTATTTCGCAATTACGTTGCCAATGCCTGCGGATAAAATTAACAGGGGTATCTCTCTGTCTGCCAATATTTTAAAAAGATCGATGGAACCATCGCGTAAGCGCATGAAATCTCGAATGGCAATGTCTTCTATTATATCTTCAGTAAGGCCGTATTTCTGCATCATCGCAAGTGCCGCTGCCCACCAGTCGCGCATGGCTTTTTGTTTTTCGCGGTGCGAGATTGTCTGCGATATTTCAATGGGGCGATACCGCGCGTACAGGCGATCCATTTCGATGCGATATGCCTCTCCCAAATAGGCTCCGTGTGCAATCACCGAATAAGATGTCGCATCTTGTCCATCTTCTGTTCGCGCTTTTGTCAATGTGCGGTCCCAATCGCTGACTACACATAGTTGCTCAATTCCCGTATAGTAGTTCAGTTGCGCGATTTTGCCTTGCAGGGTGTCCTGATCAGCAATTAGTACATGGTCCATAGTTATTCTTCAATCCGCTCACTAATTTCACCTGTTTCTTTGTCTTTTACAATTCGCTTCAGGCGTCCATCGGGCATGCGCTCTGTTTTCAGGGTGGCAAACCGCGTTTCTGTTTCTGCCGATGCGGTTTCCCGATCCACTTCACCACCGCGCCATTCCATTTCTATCGGTTCCCATTGTTTTGTTTTTGCCGATTTGTAACATGCATCTATAATTGCATTGACGACATAGCCGTCGTACAGTGTTTCCATTGGTTCGCGCCCTTCATCCCAGGCATTGAACATATCTACGAACATGTCCGAATAGCCCAATTCGGCGACTTCGTCACCCACGGGGAAGAGCCATCCCGTATCGCTTTCGGCTTTTTCTGCCACATAGCCCCCTTGTCCCACAGCCGTGAACATGTCAAATCCCGTGCGCAACCAGTGGTTGAGCCAGATGGTTCCTTCTGTACCTGCGACCTCGTCTCGCAGGTCCATACCTCCGCGAAATGCCCATCCGACTTCAAATTGGCCCATGGATCCATTTTCAAATTTGATTAGTCCAATCCCGTGATCCTCTGCTTCGACTGGATGTACGAGTGTGTCAGACCAGCACATCGCTTCGACCGGGCGAATGCCCTTCCCGATGAAGTTGCGAATAATTTCGATGCAGTGACATCCCATATCGACTATCGCGCCACCACCAGCTTTATCTATGTCCCAGAACCAATCGCTGTGGGGACCGGGGTGTGTTTCGCGCGATCGCACCCACAAGATGCGGCCCAGTGCGCCGTTTTTCACGGATTCGAGGGCTTTTAAGGTTTTTGGGGGATATACCAGGTCTTCTAAATATCCGCCAAATACGCCTGCTTTTTCCACTGCATTCAGGATTTGCTGGGCTTCATCAGCGGTGCGTCCGAGGGGTTTGGTACACAATACGGCTTTGCCAGCCTGTGCCGCGAGTGCTGCGGCTTCGAGGTGCAGGTCGTTGGGTAAGCCGATTACTACGCCGTCGGTTTCTTTATCTTCTATTGCGGCTTTGAGATCCGTTGTCCATTTTGGTATGTCCCATTCTTCCGCAAATGTCCTGGCGCGTTCTTCGGTCCGCGAATATACGACCTGTACGCGATCAATTCCCCGATGTCTGTGCAAGGTCATGGTGTAAAACATCCCGATCAGTCCAGTTCCCAACATGGTCAATTTATGTCCTTCAGCCATTTTAAACTCCTTGAAAAAGTTATCGGCTATCATCCAAACAACGTTGGTTGAATTATACCTTCATGCGCCAGTAGAAATTTTTTCTTCTCCATCCCGCCTGCATATCCCGTTAGATGACCGGATGCGCCGATCACGCGGTGACACGGTACCACTATCGCCACGGGATTTTTGCCATTGGCCGCGCCCACGGCTTGCGATGCGCCCGCATTGCCCAATGCACAGGCGAGGTCTCCGTAAGTTCGCGTTTCTCCAAAGGGTATCTCCAGCAGTAATTTCCACACGCGCTTTTGAAAGTCTGTTCCGCGCAGGTTCAGTGGTAAATCAAAAATTTTCAGTGTCCCATTAAAATACATCGCGAGTTGTTTGACCGCCGCATTTATGGTCGGATGATTCACTGCGCGAGGCAAATTTGTCTTTGCCTGTTCCGTTTGATCACTTTCAAACGCAATCGCATGTACGCCATTATCTGAAGCCAACACGGTCAACAGTCCCAATGGACTTACCATATCTTCCCATACGGTCTCTCGCGGCAATTGCTTTAATATCTGTAAATCTAACACAGCGACCTCCGTGACTATGTCTTGCTTATATAATTATACAAAAAAACGGGACGTATGCTCAAAAGAACATACATCCCGTTAGGGGAGAAAGATGGACTGGGTTACTCAATTGGCTTAAAACAATATCCCACACCTCGCACCGTGCGGATCATTTCCTGTGCTGTGCCCAGTTTTGCGCGCATGCGACGAATATGTGCATCTACCATCCGTCCATTGCCCAGATGGTTGTATCCCCATACGGCGTTGAGCAAGTCTCTGCGCGATTGTACGCGTCCGGCGCGTTCCATCAGTGTGAATAGCAATTGAAATTCAATTGGCGTCAAATTTTTTACTTCATTTCCAACGGTTACTTTGTGTGCGGCGCTGTCCAAACTTAAAATGCCATAGGCAAGGCGATCATCATTTCGCTGCTTGACCTGATTTACGCGCTGTAAAATGCCCCGTATCCGCAACAGGAGTTCCCGAAGGGAAAATGGTTTTACGATATAATCATCTACGCCGAGTTCAAAAGCCAGCACCCGATCGACTTCATGGCGCCGCGCAGAGAGTACGCAAATTGGTATCGCGCGCGTTCGGGGTTCTCGCTTTACTTCTTTACAAAAATCAAATCCATTCATCCCGGGCAAGATCAGGTCCAGCAATATCAGGTCTGGAATGCGCTGGTTCAAAATATCCAATGCAGTCTCCGCATCGCCAGAACTCAGTACATCAAAACCCGTTTTTTCCAAGTGATAGCGGACGGTTTCGACGATGTCGGGTTCATCTTCTATAATGAGAATCTGTTCGGGCACGGCAACCTGTCCTCGCTCGCGTATAGAAGTGAAAATAGAGCGAGTTCATACTACTGTACACAGGTCACAGTCCTATTTCAAATGTGTTGCGGTTCAGTGACAATTTTGTGAGATAAACGCAGTTCGTTATCAATCTGTCGTTTTTAGTGGATTTTTCATCTCCAATCTCGCCCTTGAATCCCTTTGTGTTCCGTGTTATATTGAGCGGTCGTTGGTGCCTTCACCATTCACAGAGATAGGTAAAACGTCATGGCTGACTATAGAAAACCAGTAGATGCATTGCTTACACTTGGCGATGCACGAGATTCTGTGGGAAAATGGCCCGATTATTCGGAATACGGGATCGGTGCAGAACATATTCCCGATTTGATCCAACTGGCGACTGATCCAGAATTGCATTGGGCAGATTCGGAGAGTTTAGAAGTTTGGGCGCCAATCCATGCATGGCGAGCATTGGGACAGTTGCGGGCAGAAGAGGCGATTGCACCCCTCCTCAATTTGTTTCACGAACTGGAAGAAGATGATTGGGTTGGAGAGGAATTACCCAGAGTATATGGCATGATCGGGGCGGCTGCTATTCCCGCTCTTACAGCGTATCTTGCGGATACTTCTCGCGGTATATCTCCTCGAATTAGTGTAGCACATGCGCTGGCTGAAATTGGGATGTCACATGCCGAAGCGCGAGAGACCTGTATTACCGCTTTAACACGGCAGTTAGAGGCGTTTCGGAAAAATGACCGCGAGTTGAATGGATTTCTGATCAGTTATCTGGTTGATCTGCAAGCGATAGAAATAGCACCGCTTATGCAAAGAGCTTATGCGGCTGGTCGTGTAGATGAGATAGTTATGGGAGATTGGGAAGATGTACAGGTTGCGTTGGGATTGAAATCTGATTTCGAAAGAGATGCCGAGTTCTTTATGGACGATATCGAAGACTTGGACCCAGAAGACAGACCCTTTGCCTTCAAGCCTCAGAGTGCGGCAAAACGCAAGAAAGCAAAAACAAAACGAAACATGGCGCGAAAATCTCGAAAGCAGAATCGAAAGAAGAAAAAAAGAAAAAAGAAGAAGAGATAGTGTGATCCGCAGATGACGCAGATGAACGCAGATGAACGCAGATGTAAACAAAGGGTTGTCCGTTTCAAAGTATTGAGAAAGGTCCGTTATGCCACTGGAAAACCTGCTGACACTAATAAAAAAGCTCCGAGAGCGCATTGACGCTCATGGCGATGCACTCAGGCAAAGTGAAGCGTTGACCCGCTACGCGCTGATTGATCCCCTTCTGCGCGAATTGGGGTGGGATACTGAAGATCCGGATGTAGTTATGCCTGAGTATAGTTCGGGTAGTGGCCGAGTAGATTATGCGCTATGTAAAAATGGCAAATCCGTAATTATGCTGGAAGCCAAAAAATTGGATACACCCTTGAATGATGCAATCGGTCAAGGCATTCAATACTGTCTCGTGGAGGGAACAGAATACTTTGCAGTGACTGATGGCAGGCGTTGGGAAATCTACGAAACCCACAAACCCGTTCCCATAGATGATAAGCGAATAGTCCAATTCGATTTGAAAGATCCATCGGCGGCGGATGCGTGTCTGAAGGCATTAGCTCTGTGGAGACCCAGCGTAATTTCAGGGCAGATTGCTGTTGGGGGAACTCCTGTTATTGGATTGCCTGATAATCAGACACGTACAACCGATCCTCAGCCCGTTGAAGAAAGTACTGTTCAGCTAACTGAGCCTGATCAAGATGACGCGGAATGGACTCAGCTTTCAGTGTTTGTGCCCCAAACAGGCGATCCAAAACCAACTGAAATTTTGTTTCCCGACAATACAAGTGTTCCAATCAAGACTTGGAAAGTAATCATGGTTGAGGTTGCGAAGTGGCTAATAAACAAAAATATCTTGACCAAAGACCATTGTCCCATTTCGGGGAGTGGTACTCGTAGTGTCAAACGTTATTTGATATCTACCGATCCAGCGCATTCGACTGGCACGCCGTTTAAGGCCCCTTACCCAATAGATTCCTTCCATCTTGAGACAAATTATAGTGGCCCAAATTGTGTAGAGAATGCCCGGACTATCATCCAACATGTCGGTCAGGACCCTGCCCAATTCAAAGTCCGACTTCCTTGATCACGACGGGCGACCGCAGGGGGCGTCCCTACAACTGACCGGGGATAGTGTTAGGTGGGTTTTTCTACTCACTCCACTGCTGAGTTACAGGTTGTAGCCTGTGCGCTTCTCGCATTTCATCGGTGTTCATCTGCGTTCATCTGTGGTTGCTTTTCGCTTTTTTTTGACTTCTATGCTTTTTGTGGCTTCTTGGTCTTTTATACGCTTATTACTCTGACCCTACGGGTTTTAATCCTGATCATCCTTTCATCACTGGATAGAACCACTCCAGTGCAGGCTCTGCGAATCCTGATTCTGACAATTATCCATGGCCCTTTCATCTGAAATACAAGCTGAAACATCTCCCGCGCCGGATACAATAACGTTTCGGTCTATTTTGTTGGGGCTGGTGACCATTGCGGTTGCGACGTGGTATATGAGCTATTTTGCGGGGAATCTGGTCAAGAGCTATTTGCCTGTGGCGGCTTTGATTCCCTTTGTGATGTGGGTGGGGATCAATGCGGGGATGATTCATTTTGCGCCTCGGTTCGCGTTGTCCCGCATTGAGTTGCTCACGATCTTTTCGATGATGTGGATTGTCGGGAGTTTGCCCGCGGTGGGGTGGGGATTTTATGCGGTGAGTCTGATTCCGTCGCCAGAGTTTTTCGCATCGCCGGAAAATCGCTTGCGAGATGCGGTCATTCCCTTTTTGCCCGGGTGGTTCTTTTTGGACGCCAATATCCCCGATGTGCGGGCGGTGTACACCGGGCGTCATCGCGGCGATCCCGTGCCGTGGTTGCTGTGGGTGCGGCCTTTTTTCTGGTGGTTTGTCGGCTGTATCAGCGCGGTGATGGCGGGATTTTTCGGCAGCGTGCTTTTTTTTAAGCAGTGGCAGGAGAAAGAGCGTTTGGTCTTTCCCATGTCCGAATTTCCCGTGGCTTTGATCGAGGGCGCAGATGAAGGCCGCGTGCCCGCTGTGTTGCGAGACAAAATTTTTTGGATCGGGTTCTGGTGTGTGGGCGGTGTGATTTGCTGGAATATTGTGGGTTATTTTCAACTGAATATGCCCCGGATTACAATTTTTGATCACTATCTTACCAAAGCCGTGGATTTGGGACCGTATTTTCCTGCGTATTATTTGCGCGTACAACCGCTGATTATGGGCCTGGCCTATCTTTGTCCGGCCGATATTTTGTTCAGTGTGTGGTTTTACAATGTGATCAATATTTTTAAGGTGGGTCTGCTGAATCGAACGGGCTTTACGGTGGGATTAGAGGGGCAGCCCGCCAAGGCTGGCGAGATTGCAATGCTCGAGATGCACGGTGCGCTGGCGTGTTTGGTGTTGTGGTCAGTGTGGGTTGCGCGGAAACACTTAAGGGAGACGGTTCAAAAAGCATTAAACCGATCTCGCGCCGTTGATGACGGCGTGCCCGTTACGTATCGCACGGCCTGGATGGGCCTGGGTTTGGCAACGGTTGGTGTCGGCGGCTGGATGATGTCTTCGGGGGTGGGGTTCTGGGCGATGGTGGGGCAACTCATTCTGATGTTTATGTGTTATTTCGGTATTGCGAAATACGCGGCCGCAACCGGATTTACCTATCTCAATCCCGCTGGCGGTAAGGGCGTGGCACTGATTCACTCTGTGATTGGTACGTCGAGACTTTCGCCCACGTCGCAGTCGATGCTGATTTTGTTCAATCGCAACGTGTTTTTGGGAGCCTCAATCCGAACGACCTGTCTGGCTGCTATTCCGCATATTTTTCGCATGTTTGGCAATTCGCTGCGCCGGCATCCGTGGATATGGGGGATGGTGCCGCTGGCGTATTTGGTCGGGTATATGAGTGCGGGGGGTTTTTATTTGTTCCGGTGTTATGACGAAGGCGGGTTGAATGGGCTGCTGGTGTCGTGGCCTATGGATTCACTGATTTCGCGGGTGCCCTATATTGAGGGCAGTAAAATATCGGTTTTTGATACGCAAAAGCTCGGTGTGTGGTTGTTTGGGTTTGCAGAAGCGGGTGTTTTGACTTATTTGCGTTCGCAGTTTGCATGGTGGCCTTTCCATCCGGTCGCTATTGCGTTTCCGCCCGGGCGATATGCGTTTTGTTTGTTGCTCGTGTGGCTGGTGAAGGTGGTTGTGTTGCGATTTGGGGGCGTGCAGCTTTACAGGCGGTCGCTGCCGTTCTGGTATGGCGCAATTGTCGGGTATTTGTTTGGCATTGCGCTGTCGAGTGTTGTGGATGCGATCTGGTTTCCAGATGGCGGACATTTTGTTCACGGTTGGTAAGGGAGAGTGCGATATGTCTGATGCAGAAGTGAAAAAGTTATATGGAAGTGCGATAGTGAGTCCATCGGAAGATGTGGTGGCCGGGTCCTATGGCACATGGACGCTGACTTATACGGCGGGGGAAAAAGGGATTGCGAAAGGGGGGACAATTCGGATTTATACGGATGCGGATTCAGACCGCGCAACCCCTCAGATAGATGATCCCGCTGGGGCGGATTATTTGACAGTTGACGCGCCGAGGGAAGCGCGTGTGGGGACTCTGGTGCAGAGTATGATGTCGCTGTTGCTGACTGTGAATGGGCAGGCTCTGGCAGCGGGCGAGCAGGTCTCGGTGACTTATGGCGATACGACTGGTGGCGGACCGGGGTTTCGATCGCAGACTTTTGTCGAGGCACAGCACTTTTTCTGGGTGGCTGTCGATGCGGGGGATGGCGAGGCCGCGATATTGCCCGATCCGCCGTCTTTGTGCATTGTGGGGGGCGAGGCTGTGAAGTTGGTGATCAATGCGCCGTCTATTGTCGTGTCTGGCAAACCGTTTCGCATTCAGGTCAAGGCCGAAGATGCCTGGGGCAATCCAGCGGTCTCTTATCGCGGGGATGTGGCGCTCAATGGCAATGATGTGCAGGTGCCGCAAACCGTGAGCTTTGGCGATGCAGACGGGGGCGTGCGGTGGGTGGATGAGTGTGTGGTAGAGCGCGGGGGGATTCACCGTATCGATGCCGATGATGGCACACTGGTCGTGCAGAGCAATCCGATCGCGTGCCGCAATGCAGCACCGCAGTTCGCGCTGTATTGGGGGGACTCACACGGCGGTCAGGTGGCTATGGCGGAGAAGATTCCCGATTTTTTCAGGTATGCGCGAGATGTTGCAGCCATTCACTTTGCGGGATACCAGCGCAATGATCACGTTTTGAGCAAACGCGATTGGGTGTTGCAACAAGAGACGGAACGCGCGTATAATCAGCCGGGGCAATTTGTCGCTTTGCCGGGTTTTGAGTGGTCGGCAGAAACCACGCGGGGTGGGCATCACAACGTGTATTTTCGGCGGCACGATCAGCCGATTCGCCGGTCTGGGCATGAGGGATTGGATGACAAGTCGGATGAGGATACGGATTTGAGGCATATTACAGAGGTCTATGAAGCGTATCGCGGGACGGATACGGTGATTACGGCTCATGTGGGCGGCGAACATTCCGATTTGCAATACCACGATCCCTATCTGGAACCCGCTGTGGAAGTGACATCGGATCACGGGACATTTGAGTGGATTTTGCAGGAGACCTTTGAGCGCAATTATCGCATGGGATTTTTCGGCGGGAGCGATAGCCACAATGGGCGACCGGGCGGGGATACGCCGGGTTTTCAGCACCGGCGTTATGCCAAGGCGGGACTGGCCGCGGTGTACGCACCCGAGTTGACGATTGAGAGTGTTCTGGATGCGTACAAGGCGAGGCGCATTTACGCGACGACAGGTGCGCGGATTTTGCTGCATACCGCGTGTGAAGACCATTTGATGGGAGAGGAGTTCACAACGGGAAATACACCGCATATCTCGGCTTTTGTGGCGGGTACTGCGCCGTATGAATCCGTGGAATTGTACCGCGGGTTGGAACGGATTTACAGCCATCCAATTGAAGGAGAGAAAGACCGCAATCGCGTGCGTATTTTGTGGGAGGGCGCGAGCCGCAAGAGCAGTTATTCCGGCGTGATCTGGGAGGGGACGCTGAGGGTTTCGGGACGCGCGATTAATGGTGTTGAAAAGATTCGGTTTGATAGTCCGCGCTCTCACATTTTTGATGTGACCGATGAGGGGTTGTGCTGGTATTCTGTGGCGTGTGGGTATCGCAGTGGTATTATTCTCGATCTTCCGGGGGATGGTGATGTGGATATCGAATGCGTGGTGAATTCTTCGGTGATTAACCGTCCCATATTCGGCGATCAGGGTGTCAAAACGCCCCGCATGTCTTATGCGCCGGCTGAAAAGGTCGGATTTCATGTGGGGTCAAGTGATCTGGAAAATGGTCCGGTGACAATGGAACTCGGTCCATTGAATCGGCGCGTGACAATTGACTATGCGCCCGAGGTACAGGCTGCGGGTGAGGTATCGTTCGAGTTTACTGATGAAGATGCGAAGCCGGGCATCAATCCGTATTATGTTCGCGTGGTGCAGACCGATATGGAGATGGCCTGGAGCAGTCCAATTTTTGTGGATTATGCCGTAGAGGAGGATTGAAATGGATGTGACGCGCATTTCAGCGTGTAGCTTTCCGCTTCGGGAAAAGGATCTGGATTATACGTTTAAGGTGATTTCCGAAGCGGGGTTTGACAAAATTGATCTGGTGGGACGCATGCCGCATTTTTCGGTGACGGATCCGGATTACGATATGGACGAACTGCGTCGGGTTTGTGATAGGTACGGCGTGGGATTGGCAAATATCGGGTCGTATTGCGGGCGAGATTTTATTGCTGCCTCAGAGGCTGAGAGACAGGCGGCAATGGATGAGATGAAAAAGACCCTGGATGTGGGGAAGGCGTTTGGTTCAAAGTCTATTCGCATTATGCCGGGTGATGGGAAACGCGCTTCGATTGATACGATGGTGCCCTATTTTCGTGAATCTGCGGAATATGCCGAGAAATTGGGTATTTATATGGGGATTGAAAATCACGGTACTGAAATTTCTGGCAATCCAGAGGCTTGTCAGGAGATTTGTGAGAAGGTGGATTCAGAATATTTTGGGATTTTGTACGAGCCGTGCAATTTGATGGCTGCGGGTGCAGATTATAAGTCCGCTTTTGATGTGTTTAAGGATTATATCGTGCATGTGCATATCAAGGATGGCGATTACAACTCGGAAGGGAAGTGGGAGCGTTGCATGCTCGGTGACGGTATTATCGATTATCACTGGGTGTGGGATCAGGTGGAAGCACTGGGCTACGATCGGGACTATGCACTGGAGTTTGAGGTGGGTGATATCGAGCCTGTTGAGACGGGGTATCGGAAGTGGTATGAGACGTGGGAAAGAACGTGAGAAGTGTGATCCGCAGATGTCCGCAGATGTCCGCAGATGATTGTGTAGGGGCAGGCTCCCAAGCGGTTGTCATCGCGGCAGGGTGTAAGCATGTCCCGTAGTGCCTCTATACGGGGCCGCGATCCAGAAGGTTTTCGCTGACCGCTGATCGCTTCACAATACTGCAATTGCCGCGTCGAGGCGGGGGAGTATGCGGTCTGCTGCGTCGTGGTTTTGATGTGCGGTGAAGAAATTGGGCACGGCGAAGACGGTCATGCCTGCGGCTTTTCCCGATTGTACGCCAGCTTCGCTGTCTTCAAATACGACACAGGTTTCGGGTGGGACATTGAGTTTTGCTGCGGTTTTGAGGTAGATTTCCGGGTCGGGTTTGGTGCGGGTGACGTCGCTGCCCGAAAAGATAGCTCCGAAAATGTCGTGGAGTGCGTTGACATTTATGTGGGGCAAGACGCCGTTTTGAAGTGTCGTTTGCATGCGCTGGCGCGGCGTGGATGATGCGATGCCGAGTTTGTAGTGTTTGTTTTGTAGATGTGATAGCAGGTCGAGGAAGCCGGGCATGAGGTCAATTTGATCGGGGTTTGAGATCGCGGTTTCAAAGCGGGTCATCCACGCTTCGTGGAAGTCTTCTGGGCGGATCGGCAAGTCGTAGCGTTCGATGGCGTCTGCGCTGTTGCTTTCCACGGGGTGTCCAACACAGCGCACATAACCTTCGCGCGGTATGTCAATCCCCAGTTCGTTGAGGGTTTGGTTATAGGTGTTGTAATAAATATTTTCCGTATCGACAATCAGGCCGTCCATATCAAATATGACGGCCTGGTATGGTTTAGGCATGGTTTGTCCTATAATTTTTTACTTACCTTGTTGATGGGCCTGTGTCAGAATCGTTCAAATTCAAGATAAGAAGTGAGTCTTCATTCTGTTCGTCGAGAAAAGTAATGATCCTGTCTTTGTGCCTCAACAACAAGTCCGCAATCTGGTTGGTCTCAGCATTTCCAGCGACAAGCCATATGACCTTTGGCGGATAACCTCGGAGGAGACTGAGGCGACGAAAGTCTTCATCCTTCGACACGATTGCGAAGCCCTGTTCGGCTGCATAGGGCCAAATGACTGTATCATCAGATTGGCTACGAAGCTCAACTTGATGGACACTGGCGGTGCCGGGAAAGGCTTCTGCAAGCCGCGCCACGAGCCGATGGCTCAGGTTCTCATCAAGGAGAAGTTTCACGTTGTGGCACTGGATTCAAGTTGGAGTTTATGGAAATCGGAAAAATCCTTTGCAGCGCGGATGTGTTGCGGCGTTAGATCTGGAAAATCAACTAACAGTTCATCCTCAGTCATCCCCCCAGCCAGGTATTCCAATATGTCATAGACGGTTATTCGGGTACCCTTGAAGCAGAACTTGCCACTGCGAACAAAAGGTTGTGGCTCAATGTAGTCTTCGAAGCGCATTTTGCGATACTTTGCAGCACTTTCTTTTATCCAATTCCTGTCTTCAGTCCGTGTAACTTTAATGTAGTCTTCGAAGCGCATTTTGCGATACTTCGCGGCATCGCGCATGATGCGATATCTTGCAGCACTCTCCTCTGGATGTCTCTTATCTCCGGCCAGTGTAACTTCACTGTGTCCATACTTGCGTATCCTATGGCTGAAACCTGCGGTAGCCGCGAGGGCACTCCACTTCTTCTCATTGGTAGCCACGACGTGGTCATCATCAGTTGCATAGAGAAAGAAATCAATATCCTCACTATCGTTTTTTTCGGGCAAAAGCCCTTCCGTCATGAGGCGGATCAAGTAGTATGTGTACATGTGGGCGTAGAACTCTATCCTGGTAATAGCATCGGTTAATTTATTTCCTTTCTGTTTGGTGACCACACGGAGATCATTATTGTCAGCCTTAAAGAAAGCACGCATCTGGCAGGCGGATATAACCTGGGAAAACCACTCTCTCGACTTCATTTCGTAGAGGAACTTTTTCTTTTTTTCGCCTCGCAATTTAGGCACAGAAGAAGACCGCTTTTTTGGATCTTTTGCGTACCACTTTTGAAATCCGGGGATATTCTCCTCCATCAGGGAGATGAGAGAATCCACCCATTCTTGCTCTGCCTTCTCGCGCCATGTCGCTGTAAACGGTACATGCAAACTATGTCGGACAAGGGCCTCGTCGTCCGGTACGCCTCTGCGAACTTCCTCAAGACTCTGACCGGTCGCCAGGGCACGGACAGCATCGGAGTATGAGGGTACAGGTTTCGCCAACTTGTAGCCAAATAATCTCGTCAGATGCGATTCAGGGTCCGGAAGTTCGTCTATCCGGTGGTTGAGGATAACATTAGCCACTGATTTTCGATCTTCATAAGATCTGTCATTGAGTTTAGATACCAACTCGATGATTGAGATGGGAGAGTAACAGAGGTGCTCTCCGGGTTGTCTGACATCCTCAATGCGGATGCGATTCAGTCCTATGTCGTAAAGCACATTCGTCTCAAGAATCACTGTCTTAGCCATGTTGTGCTCCTTTTCATTCCCCTTCACGACGCAGGTTTTTGCGGACAGAGATAGTACTTACCAGACGACTGCGATCTTGTATTTCAGCGGCTTTATAGCGGGCCATCAATCGGTTGAGGTCGCCACCGCATTCTTCCAAGAGTTTCTGTCGTATCTGGTGAATTTCTTCAACAATGGGATCGTGTTTCATATTTCCTCTCCAGAGAAACAGTCAGCATATTGCGCCAGGTTCCTGTTCATTCTTCCATCAGCACACAGTTATCTTCCATATTATCATACAATATACCAAGTTCTTGCTGAATCTCAAGAGTGCGCCATAAGGCTGTTACCATTTGGCAATAGGTGCGGATGTTGTGGAGTTCGAGAGGGCGGTCTTTGCGGTCTTTTAACCATTTGTCGCAGACTTGATAGCCGCCGATGCGGTATGCGTAAATTTCTGGAGGGATGGGGCCGAAATACTGCGTTTTGTTGATATACATGCGGCATTCATCGGGGTCGTAGCGGAAGCCTTGCGTTTTTGTCCGCATAACGACCGAGTCGCCTTCGCCCTCGAAGCGGCAAGCGGGTGGATCGAGTTCTGACGATGTGAGGAGGTGGAGGTCGGTCAATCGCTTGCCCAAAGATGAGAGTTGGGCAAACAATGCTTTGTCAGATGTGAAGGGTATGCGCGGAAAGTCAATCCGCAGGGACTCGGCGTATTTCTCGCGGTAGGTCGGAGCATGTAGGATGGCGTAGATGTAATGGAAGATCGCCTCGGGCGATGGCTCGCTACCATGCGCGCTTTCCAGTGCCGCAATCAGATTTGGGTTCAGGTTAGGCTGTCTCTCTGTTGGTTCGAGTTGCGCGAAGAGGTCGTCGCGGTCAGCGGTGGGGTAGATGTAGAGGGGGAAGATATAATCAATAGTTTTAAGCGAAACAGCAACGTGTCCAGAGATGGTGTCTGAAATGAAGGCATGTTGCCAACTTCCCACATGCTCAACGCGCTTCGGCGTCATCAGAGCCAGATTCTCTCCAGCCAACATGTGTTGCATTACTTCGGGACGGGGCATACAAATGAATCCCCGTGACCGTCCAGTATAATAGGTGTGGCGCACGTCGAAGGGGCGGTAAAGAATCGGGACTACGTTCTCGCGTGTGAGGCCAGAATTGAGCAAGTCCTCTTGTGCCATTGTCACTTTCCAATCCCGCGTATCTTTGCCGAGTTCGTACGCCTGTCGCGCCAGTTCCTCATCCATTTGCGAGAATGCACGCACTATATCCCAGGCTTCTTGCTCTGACCAGCGAATTGTCAGGCGGTCGCGTGCGGTTACGATACCGACACTGTTGATTGGGAATATATCGGAAACAGAAGGGAACTGGCGATACTCAGCTTCGAGAGCGTCGTCGCGGGGGATGAACATATAGAATGGCGAGTGCGGAGTTATTTTTTGCCATTCCGTGCTGCCGAGGTCATGATCGTCCAGATAGTCATATTTGTTTTCGCGTGTGCCGTAGCGTTCCGCGTGATGTATGATTGCATCGCGTTTTTTCTTTGCGCCGCGCTTGACGAAAAAAGCGATTGCCACACCTTGTCGGATATCGAAGACATTTTTATCGGGACTGCCGTCTGGACCCGTCTCTTTTTTGAGAGAATTGCCGTGCAAGTCGAGGATATAGATGTCGTCGAAGGTGTGCATTAGGCTTTGGCGCATGCCGCGAAAGGTGGGGTTGTCGAGGTAGCTGTGGTTGGTGATCATGCCGACGACGCCTCGCCCGGCACGTTCAATTTTCCATTGGGCGAAACGGAGGAATTTGACGTAGTCGTCTTGAAGCCATTTCGGATTTTTCTCACCCAACGGCTCGCCATCTACCTGTTTGTACCCGCCGATCAATTCGCCTTCCACCATCTTGCCATCAATCAATTCTCGTATCCAAGCGCCGGTGTTGCTCGAATGCCCCGAATAGGGTGGATTGCCCAGGATGAGGAGGATCGGGGTTTGCTTTTTGACCGCGCCAGCCAGACGCGATTCCTCTGCCAGCGCAGAGAGGCCGGGCAAGCGGCTCTGTTCCAGTTCTTCTGTATCGAGGGTGTTGGTGAGGTAGAAGGGTACGCGCTCGTTGTCGTCAAGGCGGTGGCCGAGTTCTTCGAGGAAAAAGCTCATCTTGAGATGCCCGACGGCATAAGGTGCCATCATGAGTTCAAGGGCGTAGAAATTTTTGAGAATGTGGGAACGGATGAAGTCTGTGCGTCCGCCGCTGCCGTATTTGTCCTCGAACTCGGCGACCGCTTGTTGAGCGGCGCGAGCCACAAAGGTCATGGTGCCGGCTGCGGGATCGAGCAGGGTGACGCCATCGGAGGCGAGACCATCGCGCTTGTCAAATTCTGTCTTGAGGAGGTTGTGGAGGGAACGCACGATGTAGCCGACCACTGATTCGGGTGTGTAATAAACGCCTCGTCGCTCGCGCTCGTCGGGATCGTATTGCGCCAAGAAGGTCTCGTAGAAATGCACGATGGGGTCGCTACCTTTGCCTTCGCGGTAGTAGTGTCCGAGGATACCGGGCGCGTCGGCTACGGCGAGAACTTCGGCGAGGTCATCCACGCACCATGCGAGGGGATCGGGTAAGTCGTCGAGTGAGATGTACCGGAACAGGTCTCGCAAGACGCCGATGGTATGTGGGATGTTATCAAATGCGATGCGCCGATTGAAGCCATCGCCAGATCGGGTGCGGGCGGCGAACAGGCCGTAGGTGATGGTCTGCGCGAACAGGTCGGCGAAATCGTCGGGAGTCAATGATCCGATGAGGTAGGTTTGAAATGCTTCAAAGAAGCCAGCGATTCTGCTGTCTTGTTCATCGCGCAACTGCTCGCCGATTACATCGCGGAGAATGCGCGTGCGTTTTGCGAGTTCAACGGCGAGGGATTCAGCCGTAAATATTTGGGGCAGCGCGAAGTTCAGGAATCGGTTGAGGAGGGCGTAGAGGTCATTTTGATTTTCAAGCGGTGGCGTTGTGCCCAGTTTGTTGAGCACGATGGGGCGACCAGATAGGACGGTCTCGACGCGTTCGCCATTTCGGTACAGGCGAAATTCGAGGAAGTTGGTGAGGATGAGATTCGGAAAAGTTTCGCGGTAGCGTTTGAGTTGTTCGGAATTCTCGATTCTATCCAGTCGTTCGTCAGGCTTCTTGGCTTCAATATAGCCGATGATGCGATCTGTTCCATTCCAGAGCCGGAAATCCGGATTCCCACCCTCGGTGGGTTTGGGAAGGGTGGTGACGTGTACATGTGGCCTATCAGTGACCTGGGCCATTTCCTTCAACATATCTGCCAGTGCTGGATAGTAACTTTCCTCCCGTGCATCACCTTGTCGGGCTATAGCGGTGAGGTTCTTCAGGTACATTGAGAAGATGGTTTTCTGGTTCACAGAACGATCCTGTTGCTGTATGACACCAAGGATAACCGAGTTGACATTGAAGCACTATTTTTTATCCATGTTCGGGCTATTTTAAAAAATTTTAATTGTCTGCATGGCGTTTCCTACTCATATACTCCTCATAATACCGTTTTCTTGTGTTTATGATGGACCAAATAGCAACCCCAGCCCCTGTTATGGCAAGGATTGAACCTGTGATGATAAGTATCTCAGTCATTTTGTCGCTCCTCTACCAGTTTTGAGATTCTATTATACACGGAGAGACTTAAGAGAAATGATACGAAACTCAAGACCATCTGCTATCTATCCTATATGTATGCGCTTAATTTTCGGTTCTCGGGATTTCGGGTATATTGGCAATTATATCCATATTTTACGCAAAGGGCAAGCCCCGAGGTTCGTTATCCGGTTCCATTTCATGGTAGAGACTTAACCCATTTCAGCATCTTTTGACGTTGCTGTTCCTCAAACTTGGGCGCGAGATATTGCTCAATGACACGGCGCGATGCGAGATCCCCTAACTGTCCGCGCTCGAGCAATTCATCGGATCTCGGCAAGCTGTCCAAATCGACGAGATCAGCGGTTTGCTTTTCCGCACTCGAAGTACAAAGAACGACCCCTTTCATCTGCTCAGGGGTCAAATTGTTCATGGTCGCGGGATTATGCGTCGTGACAAGGACACGGAGGTCTCGACGCTCAATTGCTTCCGCTATTGCAGAGGTCAGAACACCTGCGCGACCTGGATGAAGTCCATTATCAAAATTTTCCAGAATAATATGCGAACCTTCTTGGACGGTTTCCAGCGCCGTCAAGATAGCGAGTGTTCGCAATGTTCCGTCTGATAATGAACGGGCATCGACTTGATAACCCGTTTTTTCACGTAGGCCGAAAATCACGTCACCGAGATCGGTGGTCGTGAAGTCGAACGCTTCGTACGGATCATCCGGGAGTTGGCTTATTTGAGAAAGCAACCGATCTAACGATGCTTTCTGTGTCTCATCTCCAGCGTAAAGCGCGTAAAGCACTGCCGATAGGTTTGCGCCATCTTTAGAGAGAATATTGTTACCGATTCGCTCGTAGCCATGCATTAGTTTTGGATTTGGATCGAAGACATAAGAGGCTTGCAAGTGGTACATGATTTTTTGCACCAGCCGAACGCACTGCTTGAGTTTGAGATTTTTCTGTGCGATTTCTGGATACTGAGATAAAACAGAACGATCTGACGAAGCTGCTACTTGAGGTTTTCGGCCACCGCGGGCGAAGTTGTCATATATTACTATTAAGTCTTCTGACCAGGGGTTCTTGGCCAGCGTTTTATAGATTACTCTGTTACCAACTTTGAGCTCCTCTTCCTGTATTTGAGGATGCGGTTTAGTGCGAATATGTATTCTATAGGTGACTGGTTTGATCTCACCATCGAATCTTGTTCTGGCACTAAATCCCAACAGAAAGGTGTTCCGATCCATACGACCACAAGCCTGAAGGCCTCCGCGGATATGGAGGCCGATCTCGGCGTAACCAACATCGGCAATTTCATAGAGAGGCCGACCTCGTGCGATAAAGGAGAGCAACTCGATTGCTTCAATGACGTTGGTCTTGCCTGACCCATTTGGTCCGATCAAAAGAGTAAATGGCCGCATCAGGTCAATACTGACGTCTTTGAATCCTCTGAAGTTCTTGAAGTAGTGCATCGGATAGCTCTTTGGTGCGCTCAATATTCAACGGGTTCTCGTGCGACAACGCGCTGGGCGGTTGCTGCTATTGCTTCGGGTGAGATGCCCGCTTCGTCGCGTAGCGCGCCCTGTGAGCCGTGTTGGAAAAAGCGATCGGGTATGCCGAGGGTGTGTACGCGCTGGCCCTCTCGCATCTGGTCGCTCAAATAACGCGCAACGCCCGATCCGAATCCGCCTTCAATGGTATTCTCTTCGACGGTGATTAGCACTTGATAGCGGTCGGCGAGATCGTCGAGCATTTCCAGGTCCATGGGTTTGACAAATCGGCAATTGATCACTGCGGCGGAGATGCCAGCTTCTATGAGTTTTTCTCGTGCCTGGCAGGCGTGATCTACCATTGTGCCCACTGCGAGGAATACCAGATCCTCACCATCGGCCAATGCCTCCCATGAACCGATTTTTAAGACTTCGGGATCGCGCCCTGTAAGCGGGGTGTGTACATTGCCGCGGGGATACCGAATGGCAAATGGATTATCGACTTGCTGCACCGCGGTGTATAGCAAATCGCGCAATTCGTCGCCGTCTTTTGGGGCGGTTACGATCATATTGGGCACACAGGTTAAGTAGGACAGATCAAAGTCGCCGTGATGCGTAGGCCCATCTGCACCTACCAGTCCAGCGCGGTCCATGCAGAAAATCACCGGTGCCGATTGCAGGGCGACATCGTGAATGATCTGGTCGTAAGCCCGTTGTAAGAATGTGGAATAGATCGCTGCGACGGGGCGCATGCCCTCGAGTGCCATTCCGGTTGAAAATGTCACGGCGTGCTGTTCGGCAATGCCCACATCAAAAAAGCGGTCGGGATGCGCTTCGGAAAAAATATCCAGACTCGTGCCTTCGGACATCGCGGCTGTCACGCCTACAATGCGGCTGTCATTATTGGCAAGCTCAATCATTGCTTCGCCAAAAACCGTCTGATATTTGGGCAGGGGGGTTTTGGGCGATGGCGGGCTGATTGAATGATATTTTATCGAATCGACGCCATACGGGTCTTCCTCTTCTTCTTGAATCGCGCCCTTGCCCTTGATGGTGTGGATGTGCAATAGCACCGGTCCCTTCAAGTCCCGCACATTTTTCAGGGTTTTTACCATCTCTTCCAAATTATTGCCATCCAGAGGTCCCAGGTACAGAAATCCCAGTTCCTCAAAAAGAATACCCGGAACTAACAGGCCCTTTAACCCCTCTTCGAATCCACTCAGTGCATGGCGCAAATTTGTGCCGACAACGGGAATGCGTCCGGCCAAATTCCAGACTTCTCTTTTGATTTTTTTGTAAAGGGGATCGTTTGTAATCCGATCTCTCACGCGATTGTAAATCGGATCGGTGATAATGCGCGTCAAATAATGCGAAATAGCACCGACATTGGGCGAGATTGACATGCGATTGTCATTGAGAATGACCAGCAGGTCGCGATTGGATGCACCGGCGTTGTTCAATCCTTCAAGCGCAATGCCACTGGTCATAGCACCATCGCCAATAACGGCGACCACTTTGTGTTTTTCGTCCATCAGATCGCGCTGTGTCGCAAATCCCAATGCTGCGGAGATCGATGTGCCCGCATGTCCTACGGCAAATGTGTCGTACGGACTTTCTGATCGCATTGGGAATCCGCTAATGCCGCCCGGCTGGCGAATGGTTTTGAGTGCTTCGCGCCGCCCGGTAAGCACTTTATGCCCGTAAGCCTGATGCCCTACATCCCACACAATTTTGTCCTGAGGCGTATTGTATAGATGGTGCAGTGCCACTGTCAATTCCGCCGCCCCCAGGCTGGATCCAAAATGTCCGCCTATCTCAGTCACCACGTCAATGATATATTGCCGCAGTTCTGTACAGACCTGGTGCAATTCTTCTATTGACAGGGATTTTAAGTCGTCAGGTGAATCGATTGTTTCGAGAAGAGACATGATGTCTTTCCTTGTGACAGGGTCAGTAATGCTATTCGCAACATATATTTAATATAAGCAACACCTGAAAAATCACAAAGTTCTAAAAAAGAAACGATAAATAGAAAATCGGGCATGTCGAGTCATTCGATATGCCCGATTTATTATTGTGCAATAGCTCAAAAAGCCGTGGGTCTTCCCTGCGCGCCATCTACGGGAATGGACGCACCGTTGATCCAACTCGCGCGGTCGGATGAGAGAAATACGACGACATCTGCGACTTCGAAGTCCGTGCCGAGTCGCTGTGCGGGAAATTCGCGCGTGCGGAAGATTTCGTATTGTTCCGGTGTTTCGTTTTGGAAGCGTTCCCAACCGCCGCCAGGGAAGAGGAGCGAGCCTGGGCAGACGGTGTTGACGCGGATGTTGTGGGTTGCCAGTTCCCACGCGAGTGCGCCAGCGAGAAATATTTCAGCGGCTTTGGTTGCGCCGTATTGCGCGCCCCTATTTGCGGGTTTCCAACCGGAGATGGAAGAGATGGTGACAATACTGCCGCCATTTCTTTTTGTCATGTGGGGAACAGCTACGCGGCTGGCGCGAACCGCGTGAAAAAGGTTGAGGTCAAAGGTTTGTTGCCAGTCGGCGTCTGTGGAGGTGAGCAATTCGCGCGATCCCGCTGTGCCTCCCACATTGTTGACGAGGATATCAACGCTGCCGAGTGCATCTGCGGCTGTATTGACAAATCGCTCGGTTTCGCCGGGTTCGGCTACATCGAGCGCGAGTCCGAATGCCTCGACATCGTGTGCGCGAATTTCTTCAAGTGTTTTGTCAATGCCTGCTTGCCCGCGCGCGCACAAGGCGATGTTGCAACCTTCTGCGGCAAATCGCAATGCGGTTGCGCGACCAATGCCGCGACTGCCCCCGGTGATGAGGGCGACTTTATTGGTGAGATTGAGGTCCATCCTTTAATCCTTTAATCCTGATCAATCACAGGTGGGTGGGCGAAGTCGTGATACCGCTCCCGGATATTGCCGTCGGTGGCGTCGCCTTTGTGGAAATAATAGCGATAAATGCCCACGAGTGATTCGCCCTGCGAGAGTGTGTGATGTCCGCGCTGGCTTTCATCGCCGTAAAAATACGAGTGTCCAAAAGGATTGGCTGTCATCAAGCCGTAATTGCGTACGTGCCAGTGCGTGGGGTGCCGAAAGCTGTCGGGGTGATCCATGATGGCGACACCTGTTATATTGCCATTTACTGGACCTGAATAATGGCACCACGGCGCGCGTTTTCCCCAGGTCTCGTCTTCATCGATGCCGCCAATGCCATTCTCGATTTTGCCGCCCAGGTCGCGTTTTACTTCCATTGTTTCTTCCACGCGAATAGACGCCAGACCGCCTTCTTTTGTGTCGCCGAATAACACATCCATATTTCGGGCGGTGAGCGTGAGGTGCAAATCCATGATTCGCACGGAAGAGGGCGTGTTGTACACAATCCACTCTGCACGCTGATCCAAAATCTCGCGATTTCTGCCCGGAGGTCCTGTCCAACCATCCATGCCGACCCAGTCGCTATTCGATACAATTCGCCCCAATACGGGGCCGCTTTCGAGCGATTCAAAGTCCCGATGCAAAATCCGTCCGTGAGATTCGCCTTCTGACCAGTTGTCTGCGCCATTCACTTCTCCGTGTGCAATCCAGATGGAGCGATGGTGATGGTGATCCATTTCCCGTCCGTCTGCCGGCGTGGCCAACCGCCGCGTTACCGGATCGCCATAAGGTCCGATGACGGGATACAAAAGTGGTCTCGCCAGTTCTGTGCCATGACAATAGGTCGTAAAATGTTGGCCACCAATTGAGACAGATACTTCATTTTCTCCTTGTGTGACTTCCACATTGTGCCCGCGATCTTTGGATTCTTTTCCTATTGCGAGTTCGTACTCAGCGGTTTGTCCCGCTTCGAGATTATCGACAATGAAATTGACCTGCAAACCGTCGCTTACGGGCGTTACCTGACAGGGGACTTCGCCATCTCCCGCGCTCAGGGTTGCTGTTGTCGCGCTTTCTGGCGTTTCCACCACCGCCGAAACCGGACAGTTGATCCGATTGTGAGGGCCTGCGTGAACGGTCAGTTTTACTGTTGCCATTTTTTCCTCCGTAATAGTGATATAAGAACACATTTCGTGTATGAGGTTACGAAATTCATTGCCAAAGTCAAGCCTTTCGCACAAAGCCGTTGACATCCCTCATGGGGGCAATTATCATAGGGCCGAAAAATTGTCATTTTTAACCTATATGGAGATTAATATGTCCATTCTCGTAACCGGAGGCTCTGGCTTTGTCGGTTCCTGGGTCGCCAAACTCCTCGCTGAAGAAGGCGAAGACGTCATCGCTTTTGATATGTTTGAACGGCACGACAATTTTTTGTCCCATGTGTCGGATCGCATCACATTTGTTGAAGGCAATATTCTGGGTCTTGCACATATTAACGAGATTGTGCGCAATAACCCGGATCTCACGGGTATTGTTCACACTGCCGCGCTTCTGGGGGGAGATGTGCGCGACAATCCCCATTTTGCGACACAGGTCAATGTGGGGGGGACGCACAATATCCTCGAAGTTGCGCGACAGGTCGGCGGTCTGAAGGTGGTATATGTATCCAGCGGCGCGGTTTATGGCAAGCAAGACGGACCGCTGACTGAAGATACCCCCATGATTCCCAGTGATCCCTATGGCGCGACCAAGGCCATGTCGGAACATCTCTGCCACCAGTATTATGCAACTTATGGCGTTGATGTGCTTTGCGCCCGCCTCTTTTTTTTATATGGTCCTCCCAATGCCCCCGGTCCGGATGCGGGCTTTAATACGCGCATTTTTGCCGGGTTGAGCGGACAAGATGTGAGCTTGCCAAAAGGCCGTGAACAAAAGGCCGATTGGACTTATATCGAAGATGCCGCACGGGGTGTTTTGCTCATGCTTAGAGCGACAAATGTCGCCAGTCGATCTTTTAATATTGCCACGGGCACTTACAATCCCATTGATGAAATTATCGAAGTCGTGAAGCGGCATTCGCCGGGCAATCCCCGGTATGAAGTTGGACCGGGCGTCAACCTCGAGCGCGGCGCGCCACTCGATATTACCCTTGCCAGAGATCAACTCGGTTACGAACCCAAATACGATCTCGAATCCGGTGTGCGGACTTACCGCGCCTGGTTTGATCAACGGGGTGTGTAAATAACAGGAGAAGACAATGTCAAATAAAACGCTTCGCTATTTAGACGATGGCAGTATTGAACTGTTTGAAAGGGAAGTGCCGGACCCCGGCGAGAATGAAGTGCAAGTTGAAGATGGCGCGTGTGGGATATGTTCGTGGGATGTGGCTACGGCCAAACTCGGCAATCAGATGCATCCGATGGCACCTCCAGGACACGAAGGCGTTGGTTATGTCGCCAAGATCGGTGCTGGTGTCACGGGTTTCAAAGAGGGCGACCGGGTCGCCGGTGGTGGTTTTGCCAATGTCCGCAATTTATCCTCACAGCGCGTTTTCAAAATCCCAGAATCCGATTTGCCGGACGAATACTGGATTGTCGAACCCGTGTCCTGTGCCGTTACCGGGATTGACCATTGCCAGATTCAGCCCGGAAACCGCATTGTGTTAGTCGGCTGTGGATTTATGGGCTTGTTGATTCTGCAAGGGCTTCTGCGCTATCCCCTCGACGATTTGATCGTTCTGGATATTGTTCAAAGCCGTCTGGATTTGGCACAACGACTTGGTGTTGGGGAGGTGTATAACACGGCTGAAGCTGATCTACAAGATTTATCGCGCGAACTCAAGAGTAGAGAGATTGACGTGGTTGTCGATACGTCTGGGAGCCAGGCCGGTCTGGATCTATCTACCGATATTGTGAAACGCGGTGGACGCATCAATCTCTTTGGCTGGCTCAAAGGCCAGACGGCCTCTTTTGACCCCACGAAGTGGCATTTGGGGGGATTTACCGTTGTCAATTCTGCGCCAGCTTCAAAATTGCGAGATACTTTTGACCCTGCGATTCGCCTCATTCACAAAGGTATTATTGATCTCAAACCGCTGGTGACACATACGGCAACGCTCGAAGATTATCCGGATTTGATGGCACAAATTTTGACGGGCGATGAGAGCTATATTAAAGGGGTTGTGACGCTGAGATGACGAATAGACGAATGGTAATACATACCGATACTGACTTACATCATGTCAGCACATGCTTTGGGAGGATGGAGGGCGTAGATTCGTAGATGAACTGGCCCCACATTACCCACTTGTGGGGCAAGCTCTGAGAGACGGCCAGTTGTAAACCGTTCCGCTGATTCGTATAGGAGAAAAAAATGAGTCGAGAAATGGGTGTTGGTATTGTCGGGTATGGGAAAGTTGCTACGGGGGCACACAGGAACTGGATTAACAACCGGGAGGATACGCGGTTGGCAGCTGTGTGCGATATGACCGAGGTGCGCCGTCAGGCGGCAGCAGAGGATAATCCCGAGGCGGCGATTTACGAGCATTTTGGCGACCTGCTATCGGATGATGGCGTTCAGTTGGTTATTGTGACCACACCGCCGAATACGCATTGCGAACTGGCCATGCAGGCTGCTGAGGCGGGTAAGCATGTGTTTGTGGATAAGCCATTTGCGATGACGCGCGCCGAAGCCGAACAAATGATTGGCGCTGCTGAGCAGGCTGGTGTGGTGATTCATTGTCATCAGTCGCGGCGATATGACGGGGAGTATCGGGCGATCGTAAAATGTGTGGAAAGTGGGCGCATCGGAGAGGTACAACATGTGCGTCGGGTGTGGTCGCAATACGGCGAAGGATGGACTAAGTGGGGGATTGAGGGCTTTAATCCGACGTGGCGCATTCAGCGCGATTACGGCGGTGGGATGGTGTACGATTACGCGCCGCACTGTGGCGATCAGGTGCTTCGGCTCGTCGATCGTCCATTAACGGCTTTGTCGGCAGATGCGCGCGGCATTGTGTTCAGCGATGAAGTAGATGACCATTTTTCATGTTTGATGCGATTTGAAGGGGGGGCGACAGCGTATCTGGAGGCGAGCAATATGACGATTCTACCTGCGCCTCACTGGTATGTGGTGGGCACGAAGGGGTGTATTACCGCGCAGGGGGTCAATAGCCAAATCACTGTGCAGACAGAAGATATGGATGTAGCCGAGACAATGGAGGCTATTCACGAACGCGATCAGCTCTATGAAAATTTGATTGCTGCGTGCCAGGGGGAGGCAAAGCCCAATGTAACGCCCGATCAGTTGCGCGCCTCAATGGGATTGATTGACGCGATTTTTGAATCGGCAAAGACGGGACAGCAGGTGGCGATTTAGGTGGGTTTTGTCCAGTAGGCTTCGAGTTTGTCTTCAGGGTCAAAACCGAGTATTGAGCGCAAGCGCGTGTTTGGAAAGCGATTGTGCGGCAGGTCTGTGGTGATGAAGAAGACTTCAAAGCGCGATGGGAGTGTTTGAAGATCGACTTCTATGGCGCACTTAACGGCTTGTGCGGCATCTCTGGCTGATATGCTGAGGGTGCTGTCATCGGTGTTGTGGGGATCGGCGGTGGGTTCTCGAAAGCGCGAGAAGATGAGCGAGAGGACGTGTAGCGGATGGTGTTCGCTGAAGAGTCGGCAGATTTCGAGGCCGAGGCCTTTGCTCATTGCATAGAGTTCCGTGCCGGGTTGTGGGGGGATGTTTTCAGGAATGGTATGGTCGTAATTGAGGTAGGAAGGGCCGACGAGTGAGAAGCGCGGTCCCGTGTTGATAAAGCGTTTCATGCCACAGGCAACTGCGGCGCGGAGTGCGTTGTGCGTTCCCATTGTGTTCACGCCGAAAGCGATTTTGCGATGGGTGCGCTGAACAGAGCAGTTGATGATGACGTCCATGCCCTCGGCAGCGGACATGACCTGGGCAAAATCGGATACATCGACCTGCCGCGTGTCGTGCGATGTATCGATGGGCATGAGGTCGGTGACGCGAAGTTGATGGTGGTCTTCGAGTGCTTTGACGACGTAAGGACCGAGAAAGCCATTGCCACCGAGGATGAGGATTTTCATGGGATTATTGGGTGACGCGCGGGCGATTTGTGCGGTAGGGTGGCTCGAGCAGGGCGCGTTGTGTGGGTGTAAATTCGTCGAGCGCGTTTTCAACATCTGGCGGCAAATACCGCGCTGAATAGGTCAGGGTGCCGGGCGAGTATTTATAGAGGATGGATCTGCGTTGATGGTCGGCTGTCCAGGGAAGCGTGCCATGTGCCAGTGCTTCTGTGAATATGATGGCCGATCCCGCTTTTGCAGGGACTTGCTTTACTACGCCCATGTCCCGATCTACACGTGCGACATCGCGGGGTGTTTTGTAGTTGGATTTGTGGCTGCCGGGAATGCAGGCAAATCCGCCCTCGCCGGGGTTGCAATCGGTGAGTACCCACGAGACTACGGTGAGGCCACAGCGCATGCGCCCATTGTGAAATTGATAGAAGTGCGTGAGGTCGTCGGCCGTGCCCCCGCCGTGTATGACATGGCCTTCGGCCCCTTTTTCCATGACGATGCCATAGAGGTGGTCGAGACGGCAGTCTTCGCGCAGCAATTCCGCGAGGTAGGGTACGATGTTTGGATGGGCGAGCAAATCGCGAAAGGGCTGACACCAGGGTTTGGGCCAGGTGAGCATGCCACCCAAATCGGTGCGCCCGTGTTTGCCTTTGAGTGCTTTGGACTCGCCGGAGAGGGATTGCTCTGGCGGGCGAATGCGCATCTTGTCGGGGTTGTTGTCAATGGCTTTGTTGCACGCGGCAATTTCGTCGGGTGTTAAAGCGTTTTCGACGACGAGATAGCCGTTGAGGTCAAAGAAGAATTTTTCGTGTTCGTTCATGTTCGGGTTTCCTATTTGGTTTGGGGAGAAGGACCACTAATCGTCGTCACCCTCGTCCCGCCTCATCCGATAGCGACCAATTCGCCGGATTAAAATCCACACGAGTCCAATAAGTGCGATATATTGCACCAGATCCCATATCATGCCCTGCCAGCCCAGGATGCCCGGCCAGAGTGCTCCGATGCACAGGATGATAAATGCATCTTCTAAAATCAGCCACAGCGGTCGCTCATTCATTTTTGTATCCCAATGATATTTTTACTTCTGACTGTGTATCGTTGAGGTAAGAATAAACTCGATAATTGCGATACACGAGTTTCACATAATTGCGGGTTTCTTTATAGGGAATGCGCTCTATAAATTCATCGACGTCTTGTTTTGTGAGGCGTTTCGCCCATCGCTTTGCAGCATCCAGACCCGCATTATAAGCCGATAGTGCCAAACTAAGTTGCCTGTGCTTATCTTTTTGAAATGCCCTCATGTGGTCGGAGAGATGTTTTCCGCCCAATAAAATTGACGTGTGGGGATCGTGCAGGTCTGCAGTTGAAAAATTTTTGAGCTTGACAAGTCGGGCCATGTCCCGTCCTGTTTGTGGCATTACTTGCATCAGCCCGCGTGCGCCCGCACGAGATACAGCAGTTGTATTAAACGCGCTTTCCTGTCGCATGATGGCGATCATGAGATTGGGATCTAGGTTCATCTTTTCTGCTACCCGGTTGATCTCGCCCCAATAATACGTCGGGTACAATCGACGGAATGAGGCCCGCGTCATGGATATCCCATGTGCGCGTTCTAACATTACAAGCTGTGCGGAAATTTGAAGTGCCTTGTGCATGGCGCGAACGCGCTCATAGCGAGGCTTCAAATCATCCAACGCGAATAAATTGCGCCCGAGAATTTGCCGCGCGCGGTCGTATTCTCGCTCGGCATCTCGATATAACCCGATAGACGCCAGTATATCTCCTTTTGGGATATGCGTCGAAGGCGTATAGGGTTGACCAACTGATAGGTGTTCGCCCGGTTGGGGCACTTCGACATAAGCATTTTCTGTTTTGCCCAGGACCGCATGCGCGCGCGTTGAGTAATAAGAGGTGGGAAATCCCTCTGAGGCGCGTTCAATCCAGAATCGCGCTTCTGCTTTTTGTCCCAATTTTTGGTAACATTTGCCCGCCCAGTAATATCCCTGATCGCGCAGATGGCTCGCAGAGGTCTGACGCGATAGGCGCAAAAAGGCTTTGGAAGCAGCCGTGTATTGCCGCGTTTGATAAAGCGCGAATCCAGCGCGCCACGCCGCCTGATCGGCATAAGTGCTTTTGGGATAGGCTTTCGCCAGTGCTATAAATAGTTTTCTCGCATCGCTATGACGCCCCCGTCGCTCATAGGCCATGGCCGCCTGCCAGAGGGCTTCGGATGCGTTTTTTGCGTTGGGATAGCGACGCACATATTCACGAAACCGCGTTGTTCCCGTTAAATCGTGCCCGCGTTTGATGGCACATCGGCCGAAATAAAAAAGTGCTTCGGGCACCTGATACACTTTGAAGGCGCGGTCAAACGCGCTTTCAGCTTTGAGATATTTTCGACTGCGATAATACACATGCCCCAGTTCGTATTGCGCTTTTCCGCGCCATGTGGCATCTTGAGATTCATCGATCACTCGGCGCACTAAAACGATAGCCTGTTGATATTTTCCGGCATGCATACAGGCCACACCCGCGTAAAACAGTTCTTCAACATCGCGCATATCACTCGGATCGGGGAGCATTTCGAGAATGGCTGGATGTTTGGGATAGTTTTTGATCAATTGCAACTGCATCTCGCGCGCAGCAACAGAATCGTCCAGAGCAGTCCATGCTTTAACCAGCCCGGCCAGTGCATCGCCTTCATGCGAGCGCTTGTCAATAAGTGTTTGATAATATGCGATAGCATCTTCTGCATTGCCCTGTGCAAGCGCGACCCGCGCGGCATTGAGTGTCGCCTGGTCGCCGAGCAGACTCACTGGTTTCATGTGCAGAATTTTTGCATAATGATTTTCAGCGTCTTTGGCTTGTCCCAAAGCCTCGGCGCATTGTCCCATCCAAAAGGCCACATAATCGGCAATTTCTTTGCGCGTGGTGCCTGAAGATTGCAAAATTGTTAGTGCGTCTGAATATTTGTCCAGGTGCATCAGACAAATCGCGCGTTGTAACGCGGCGGTGTGCTTATCCCAGGCATCGCGTTTATCGGTATCCATATTGTCGAGTGCGGATAATGCTTCGGAAAAATTTTGCTGTGCAATTAGTTCTGCAACTCGAAAAATGGGATCGCGTTGTTCCCCTATTCCCAAATATCCGACTATTACAAATACAGCGATAAAGGGGAGAGCAAATAATGCGATGCGGCTCAATAGGAGATCAAATCTATTTTTGAAAAATGTCATTGCAAAAAACCTTTGCGATGTGGTCCTGAAAAAATTGTAGTCCATAATGCAGGCAATGTCAAGATGCAAAAGGCGGGGGCTGGAGACTGGGGGCTGGGGACTTTACACTTTATTCCGGAGTTTTTATGAAAGCACTTGTTCTCGCGGCGGGAAAGGGCGAGCGGTTTTTTCCGTTTAATGTCTTTCGTCCCAAGCCGATGTTTCCAATATGCAATCGCCCGCTTTTGGAGTGGACTGTTTCGCGTCTGACCGATGCGGGTATTACGGATATCGGCATTGTGGTGGGGCATCGGGGGGGCCGGGCGCGCAATTATTTTGGCAATGGACAGCGTTTTGGCTGTCAAATTACTTATATTGAGCAACCGCAACCAAAAGGCACGGCGCATGCGGTGGGGCTGGCGTCAGATTTTATTGGTGCTGATGATGTTCTGGTCATTTTGGGAGATGTTTTTTTTGGAGGCGATGCAATCCCGCACCTGTTAGATGTGTTTCGAGATAGAAATTGTTCTGGTGTCGCTGGTATTGTCCAGGTTGACGATCTCTCATCTCATATACGCGCACACGTCGAAAAGGATCAGAGCCTATCTTCTTACACCTATAAACCCCGCGGTGGATCGGGCAAGGCGCTATCTGGTCTCTATGTTTTCAAAAATGCAATTTTGTCCGATCTGGATAATACTTCCGATTTTGTGCCGAGGACCCAATTTGGTATCTTTCCGCCTGAGGGCCAGGAAATTTGCGATGTTATCCCATTGCTCTATGACGAAGGACGCGCGCTTATTGCGGCCGATTTGCCCGGGCCGTGGTTCGATATGGATCTGCCCTGGCATCCGAAAAATGTCGCGCTTATGGCACTTGCTGAAATGGCTGATGCACTGACGGAGTCTGTTGTTGCACCAACGGCTACGGTCGATCCCGACGCCCGTATTCGCGGTCCCATCTTCGTCGATGAAAATACCACGATTGCCCGAGATGCCTATATTGAGGGGCCGGTCTGGATCGGGAAAAATACTGAGATATTAGAAGGCTCTCACATCGCATCTCGTACTGTGATCGGCGACCGCTGCAAAATTGGTCCGTTTGCCAAGGTGTCGGGTACGGTTGATGTCAATTGCCACATCACTTATTTGGGCGAGTTTAGCGGTATTATGCTTGAAGAAGGTCGCGTGACCCACCAGATTCAGCTTTCGGGGATTTTTGGCGAGCGCGCAGAAATAGGCGCGGGTACACAGGTGGGCACACTGCGCTTTGACGATGCGGAGATTGAGGTCGAAGTTCAGGGTATTCGCCGAAAAGCACCTGGGTTTACCGGTGTGTTGTTTGGGGATTATTCGCGTACGGGTATCGGCGCAATGATTATGCCCGGTCGCATTGTGGGACCATGTGCGATGGTGGGGGCGGGCGTGGTGTTGATGAAAAACGTGCAGCCGTATAAGGCCGTACTCGTCAAGCAGGAACTCGATGTCGTTGACTGGTCGCCCAATATTTATGAGCGATAACTGCTGTCACCGTTCACAAAACCCCCTGTCTGATCATTTTGGACAGGGGGTTTTTGTTTGCCTGTCTGCTGACAGGCAGCAGGCGGGCGTGATGGCGCGATCACAGATCGTCCATTTCAATTTATCTTATTGGCTCGCTTCTATTTTTTGCCATTTTCCTCTTTCAATACAGCCCGGATGGCTTCCATGTCAATATCTGGATACGTCTTTTGAATGGCGGCAAAAATTTTTCTATATCCTTCTTCTCTGCCTTCTTCTCTGCCTTCTTCTCTGGCTTGTTTCATGATGTATTGTGCAAAGGAAGATTCGCGCATAATCGCATCCATAAGACCCTCCTGGTATAAAATATGACTGATCGTGGCTGGCGCATACGCTAACCCACTCAATATCGTCAACCCACCCAAAATGTCAACCTTTATTGATTCTTCCAAAGGCAAGGCTTTGGTCGTATCAATACACGCCTGTAACCACGCCTCTGAATCCATTTCATCAGGACGTTTCATCAATGGCGCAAATGGAAGCAAGCCCGCATGTCCCTCATCCAAAATGTGCTGGCCTTCGATCTCGATGAGCCGAATCACGCTGTATTGGACGATAAGATGATGACCGGGCAGGTTTTGGATATAGTGTCCCGGATCGTTCTTTCCTGCATTGGAACGCAAGTAGATCACGCTGGAATAGATCGGCAAGTGATGCGTCTCAATGGCTCTGACGATATAGCCGGCCATTCGGATGGGCATTGTCGGATCGGTGGTGGTTTGAAATTCGTGATGTACCAATGCCTCTTCGCCTGCAATCTGAACTTTGATGAGGCTGTCCATGTGGTGTGTTTGGGTTGTGGGTTGTTCTGTGTCGAGGATGTCGAGAAATTGGACGTCGTCTCGTTGGAGAGAGAGTTGGATGAAGTCTTGAGGGTAGGTTTGGATGAAGTGTTTTGAGATGGTATCATATTGGGGCATGTGTTTGCCTTTGGTCTGTGTTTCTTTGGTGATATAACACTCAGATCTTATGCAAACCTTATGCCAATGGCCTGGAATTGGGCGATGAATGGCAGGATAAGACGCGCTAATCTCCTTATTTTTTTCCAGTTATTGATCACTCAAATTTAAGAATTATCTGTTGAATCGGATCAGCCTCAGTGCAGCTATGAGGGAAAAAAGTGTACATTTTGAGCGATGAGTGAGTGGAGAAGTGAAAGATATGTGTTCGAATGTAGAACGAAAAATGCCAGCCTTTATTGGTTCATATTGTGCCGATATAGCGCAATGGCCTATTGTTTTTTTCTATGACAATCGGGGTTATTTTTGTTTGTTTATCATATATTGCCCACTGTTTGGACCAGGCCTCTTGTATCTCATATCTGCATTTTGACTCGCCATGCCAGAACTCGATCCCATCACATTAAACGCGCGTCAGCGCGAAGCCGTCACCGCGCCGATAGGTCCCGTCCTCGTGCTGGCGGGACCGGGCACGGGGAAGACGCGAGTGCTGACCGAACGCATTGCGTATCTGGTCTCGCGGCGCGGCGTTCTTCCGGAAAATATCCTCGCGCTCACATTTACAAATAAGGCTGCGGCAGAACTGCAAATCCGCTTGTCGCGCACGTTAAGTAAAGAATCGGCGGAGGCTGTTACCGCAGGTACATTTCACAGGTTTTGTATCTCGATTTTGCGCGAGCATCGCGAAACGGTTGGGTTGCCGCCGCATTTTGGCATTGCCGATGAAGATCTTCAGCGGACGCTGATCTATCGCGCATTTCCACGCCTGAATCCCAATGAAAGCAATTTGAATAATGTGATGCAAAATGTGAATCGTTTGAAGTGGCAACGGCGATACAAACCGCATGTTCCGATGAAAAAAGGGGATGCGGCATTGCTCGATCAGTACGAAGCCGAGCTAAAGAAAAACCGATTGATCGATTTTGACGATCTCATCTTTCTCGCGCATGACTTGCTTCATTCGCATCGCCAGATTCTGGCGGATTACCGCGCGCAGTTTCAACATATCCTCGTCGATGAGTTTCAAGATACCGATCCGGTTCAATACGCCCTCGTTTATTTATTGGGTGCGGCTCACCGCAGTGTTTTTGTGGTTGCTGATGACGAGCAATCCATTTATGGGTGGCGACATGCCAGGCCAGAACATATCGAACAATTTCAAGATGATTTTCTCAAAGGGCACCTACCCATTTTTCTGGAGGAAAATTACCGATCATCTGCAGAAATTTTGCGGCTGGCGCGCGTGTTTATCGCCAAGAATGACGTATTGTTTGAACGCAGCATCCATACCCAGAGATCGGGGAGCCGCGTGCGGGGGATGGCTTTTGATACGTTTGAGGAAGAAGGCCAGTTTATTGCAGGTGATATATGGGACCGAATCAGGGAAACGCCCGATCTGGTTCACCGGGATATTGCGGTGCTTTATCCCCAACATGCAATAGGCAGCGAGCTCGAGCGCATTTTTATGCGCGCCAATGTACCATGCCTGATGGCTCATCGCAGGGGCTTGTTCGACCAGCCCGTGATCCGCCGCGCTCTGTCTGTGTTGCGCTATGCACTCGATGGCGCAAATGATGCGAGTCTCGAGTTGTTTTTGCGGCGCGAACTCGAAGCAGTGGATCCCAAATTATACCCGGCGGTGCGGGGATTTCAGAAACAAAAAAATATTGGGAGTTTCAAACAGGCTGCTTTTCTGTATCCTCGAACCGCTTCAGAAGAAGAGGGCGTGGATGTGGAACGCGCACTGGGTCTGGCAGGTGTTGTACACAATGCCGTGCAAAGAGGCGCGGTCGCATCTTTGCCCCATCTGGTAGATGATATTCTGGATCAATTGAATACGTCGGAGTTGCCATCCCTGAAAAATCATCTCGATGATATTGTAGATCCGCTCGAATTTTCAGATCTGAATATTGCACTGAATCGCGTGTTGCCTCTCTGGCGCAGTGGCGGCACCTTGTATGTGGCGTGTCGAGATGAGGTGCTGCGGCACATGCTTACAACTCTGATCCGGGATGCGCTGGCTCGGCCAGGTCTCATCATACGAGAGGCTGTGCCCGGCAGCCGATTGGATGTTTTATCCGATACTCTGGTTTTGTCATTCGACGAAGATCCGCCGAAAACCCCTGAACACTTTTTACATTTGGGAGGCATGACGTGTGGTGCGATGCTCGCTGCTCTCAAATTGTGTCAGGCGATCCGCTGTGCTGATTTGCCGGCGTATATGCCGGAATACACTGCATTTGCACTGGAAACCGCGAGTGACGATCCCGAGCATGCACAAATTACGGGTCTGGGTGCTGTGCGCGTGCGAGATGGGCGCGTTGTCGATACGTTTTATTCTCCTGTGCGCCTGCGAGAGGACAAAGGCACGGCTCCTACATTTCAGGAAATATATCTCGCATTTCAGGCGTTTGTCGGTATTGACATTCTGGTCGCACACAATGGATATGCTTTTGATTTTCAGGTTTTGCACCGCGAAGCCCGTCGCAATGGCAGATCTCGCATGCCCAATCCGACGGTTGATATATTGCCTATGGCGCGAAGCTATAACGCGACCACTGCACGAGATCTGCGCCCTCTTTGCGAGCGGTATGATATTGCGTCAGATCCAAACGATCCGCCAGCACTCGCACGGGCATTGGCTTTGTGTCGCGTGTTTGAAGCTATGAAGAAAGAACGCGCCTCTCGCTATCGGCGCATGACGCATGAACGCCTTTTGGATCAAGTGGCTCTGGGTTTGCTTTTTCGCGCGCGCAATGGCGCAAGGGATACGGAATTCTCCCGCGAAGAACACGTGCATTTCAACCTGGGGGCGCAGCGTCTTTTGGGACCGGCCAATTTGTGTATTCGCAATCTCGTGCAGCAGTTTCCTCGATTGGATGCCGACCGGCTGCGGGGGCAGACGCGGATGTTGCTCGGCGAAGATCCCCGTCCGGATGTGCTCGCGTTGCACGCTCCCGATCAGATTCAACGCTTTCGAGACCTTTGCGAACGCCATGGTGCTGCCGCACCATCTCTTCAAGAGGGCATTCGCAATTTGCTCGATTTTGCCGATCTCTACAAAGTCGAATTGGATACCCCAGATCGCGATGCCGTGCATTTGCTGACATTGCACGCGGCAAAGGGGCTTGAGTTTCGAGAGGTCTATATTTGCGGTCTCGAAGATCGCATTTTGCCCAATGCCCGTGCCTTGAACAGCGCAGATTTAGCCGAACAGCGCAGGTTGTTATACGTGGGGATCACCCGCGCAATGGATCGCCTCACGCTTTCCTGTGTACGGCATCGTCCGGGCCGAAATATGGTGCCTTCTCGATTCTGGGATGAACTCGGTTTAGAACGCGAAGGGGCGACAGGAATTAAGAATTAGGAGTTGAGATCGCGGCAGGGATGCCGCTCCTACAGTTGTGGTGTAAGAGGAAAATCCTTTTCCCGATTGGCTTATGAAAAAAGACAAAGTTTATTTTATTTCTGACGCGCATATAGGTGGGGGCAAATATATCCGTCCACCGCGCGTTCGGGAAGATGCGCTGATCGATTTTCTTCTCGCTATTCGCAAAGATGCCGAGTGTCTGTATATTGTGGGTGATCTTTTCGATTTTTGGTTTGAATATCGGTCCGTCGTTCCCGCACATGGCGCGCGCGTAATCTTTGAACTCTACCATCTCGTTCAAAGTGGAACGCGCGTCATTTATCTGCCGGGCAATCACGATAGCTGGCTGGGAGACTATTTATCCGATCAGGTGGGGGCGGAGCTTCCCGGGCCTTTTTGCGACGTCGTACACCAGAATCGCCGGTTGTATGTGACACACGGCGATGTTTTTCAGCAAAATTGGAAATTTGAATTGCGACGGCGCATTTTGAAGCATCCACTGTGTATCGCCCTGTTTCGGTGGTTACATCCAGATATCGGCGCTTATCTGGCGCGTATTGTGTCGAGGTCTTCGGATGCTGGTATCAAAAAAGGGACGCGAAAGACAAGGAAAACATATTTGCCTTTGTATTTTATTAAAAGCGCGACAGAGAAATTTGCCGAGGGATTTGATTTTGTGATTTGTGGGCACTATCACGCGCTGAGTGTTGAGCCGATAGACGGCGGGACACTTGTTGTATTGGGCGATTGGATGAGATACGACTCTTATGCTGTGCTCGAAAATGGCGAGATTGCCTTAAAGCACTGGCATACAGCACCGGAAAAAACGATCGCGGATTAAACGGATTTAAGGATTGCACGGATGAAAGGCGGATCAGGATTTGCAGGATGAAAGGATTTTCAGGATGAAAGGCGAGAGGCGAGGGACTGGGGCTGGTTGGGTGGGCTGACAACTGACAACTGGTGGCTGGCAGTGGGGTTATTATGATTTTGAGTATTGATCAGGGTACAACGGGGACAACCGCGTTGGTGTTGGATTCCCAGGGGGAAATTTTGGGGCGGGGATATTCGGAGTTTCGACAAATTTTTCCACGTCCCGGCTGGGTGTCGCACGACGCGACGGAGATATGGGATACGACACTGAAAGTTATTGACGCAGCAATCACAGAGGCGGGGATAGATGTTTCAGAAATAAAAGGTATTGGCATTGCCAATCAGCGCGAGACGACCGTTTTATGGGATAGGAGGACGGGTGAACCCTTACACGACGCGATTGTCTGGCAGTGCCGACGCACGGCGGATTTGTGCGCTCTATATCGCGCAGATGGCCTCGAAGATATGGTGCGCGAAAAGACGGGATTGGTTATTGACGCTTATTTTTCGGCGAGTAAGATTGCGTGGTTACTCGATCGCGTCTATGGTCTGCGTGCGCATGCGGAGCAAGGTGAGGTGTGTTTTGGCACAGTAGATAGTTTTTTGTTGTACAAACTCACAGGGGGAGCTGTTCACGCGACTGATTATACCAATGCTTCGCGTACGATGATTTACAATATTCACAATAGGAAGTGGGATGACGAGTTGTTGGAGATTTTTGACATTCCCGCGGGCATACTCCCCAAAGTGCGATCATCGGCTGGCGACTTTGGGGCTACTGTGGATTTGGGCATTTTGCCTGCGGGCATTCCAATAGGGGGTATTGCGGGCGATCAGCAAGCCGCGCTTTTTGGGCAACGCGGCGTTTTCAAAGGTGATATTAAAAATACGTATGGCACGGGGTGCTTTACACTTTTTCAAACGGGTAATCGGGCGGTGCGGTCCGCGCACGGTTTGTTGACGACGCTTGCGTGTGGGCCTTCTGGGCGCGTATCCCACGCGCTTGAAGGTGCAGTGTTCAGCGCGGGGGCGACGGTTCAATGGCTGCGCGATGGTTTGGGGATTATTGATACCGCCGCTGAAACCGAGGCCTGGTCCCAGGCGATTGACGATACGGGGGGTGTGTATTTCGTTCCCGCATTTACCGGCCTGGGCGCACCGCACTGGGATGCGGATGCGCGGGGCGCGATTGTAGGGCTTACGCGCGGTACGGGGCGCGCCCATCTGGCACGCGCAGCCCTGGAGTCCATTGCCTATCAATCCGCCGATCTCGTCCAGGCGATGGTCGCCGATTCCGGACAATCTGTGGCGAGTTTGCACGTGGATGGAGGGGCTGTGGTGAATGATTTTTTGATGCAGTTTCAAGCGGATATTCTGGATGTACCGGTGATCCGTCCAAAGTATGTGGAGACGACTGCATTGGGGGCGGGGATGCTGGCGGGATTGACGACGGGCGTGTGGGATGATACTGACGCGCTTGCCGATATTAACCCACCGCAACGCATTTTTGAGCCTGCGATGTCGCAAGATCGCCGCGAAGCATTGCTGGCGGGCTGGCACAAAGCAGTAGAGCGCACACTGTTGGCGTAACTTATAGTATTCTCACTGTATTTGTTCCAAATAGGCAAGATGGATTTGGGCGGCTTTGTTTTGAGGATCAATGGCGAGCATATCGCGGTAGTGCTGACAGGCTACCGCGATATCGTTTTTCTGTTCGGCAATGATGGCCAATCCGTGTAGAATGCGGGTATTTTCCAGATGTTGTTCGCCAATTTGCAGCAGCAGTATTTCAACATCATCAATATAGTCGGGATAATGCAGCGGTTCATTATTTTCACCAGACAATGCCATGAGATTTAACAATGGATTCACATTGCCTGCAACGCCGCTACCTCGACGCGGTTTGAGATCAATTTTATCCCCAATTTCGGGAAGGCCGAGAACAATGGCTTCAATCAGGGATTCAACCGCTTCATCTAATCGATCCAGTTCAATTAAAACATTTCCTCGATTATAATGCACAGCGAGATTATCGGGCACCAATTCAGATAAGATGTCGTAAATTCTCAGTTCCTGTTCAGAATTTTTTGTCCTGGCCAAATATTCAGCCCGATCGTAGAGTTGCTCAATTTTAGTATGATTATTATCTACGATCTCTTGCGCTTGCTTCTCAAATTCTGGATGCACCAGCAAGACGAGTTGACCCTTTTGATCTTGTGAAAACAAGGGCGTTTTGACCGTGTGCGAAATGTCGCCCAATTCCGAAATAATTTTGTTCAAAAACGCAGGGGATCGCGATTGAAAAATGGGTTTCCAGGTATTGAGATCATACGATACATCAACAGACCAAAACTCGAGAGATAAAAAACGCCTGAGTGTTGATTTCAATTGTTCTGTGGTATCGAAAAAAAACGACGTTGTGTAACCATCTTCTACATAGTGGTGAACGAGCCATTGACTGAATTCGCGCTGAATAACCCAGGCGTCCTCCAGGCAATTGGTGATTGTGAGAATTGACCAGAGCGGAATATCCGAATGTACTTTTACAAGCGCCTGATTAATGCTACATGACTCGCCTTCCTCATCATTCTGTGCCAGATGGACATCGTCGATAAAGTTTTCTATGGATAATGCGCGTTTTTCTCGTTCACTTTCTGCGATCACGAGAAAAGTCTCCTGGAAATTTTCCCGATCAATCGTCAGTGTACGCACGAGTTCCCGATCGCTCATCACAGCACATTGTTGTATGATTTGATCATTCATGCATAAACTTACCGGTGATATTCGCGCAAAGACAAACGCTTTTGCGGTCGTTGGATGTCTCTGGATTTTTCAGGCACACTAACATCATTGCGCATCTTGCGACCAATTTTGCGAATCAGATGAACACCCCACCAAATCAGCGCCCCGATTACAGCCATTACCATCCCAATGCTGCGACCGCTGGCACTTTCGAGACTCTTGAGCAAACTGTTAATCAGGTCTTCCACTGTTGATCGCTTTTTTTAAAAATACGGCTCGATATTTTTTTCGATGCGTTCGAGAATGGGCGTATCATCCACTTCGGTTTCAAATGGTTCGCCTGTTACGCGCTCGAACAGGTCGATGTATCGCGCGGAGACTTGTGTGCGAATTTCGTCATCCAATTCGGGGATATTATCGTCGGATATACCCTTATCCACGAGCCAGAGGCGCAAAAACTCTTTGTCCAGGCTTTCGGGTTCTTCGCCGCGCGCATGGAGGTCTTCATAAGAGTCCAGGATCCAGTAGCGCGAAGAGTCGGGCGTGTGAATCTCATCGGCAACGGTCAGGTTGCCCTCTGGGTCCAGACCCATCTCGTATTTTGTATCTACGAGAATTAAACCACGCTGTGCAGCCAGTTCTGTTCCGCGGGCGAATAATTCCAGGGCCACGTTCTCGACTTCTGCCCACCTGTCTGCATCGACCAGGCCGCGCTCGACAATTTCCTCCGGCGAGATCGATTCGTCGTGATCTTCTGCTTTTGTGGTCGGCGTGATAATCGGTTCGTCAAATTTCTGATTTTTTATCATGCCATCGGGCAAATCTACGCCGCAAAATTTCCTTACGCCGTTATTGTAATTCGTCCACACCGAGGTGTCGGTGCTGCCGGTCAGGTACCGCCGCACGACGATTTCAACGGGTAACATGTCGAGTTCGCGCGCAACCGTCACATTGGGGTCTGGTACGTCAAGTACCTGATTGGGCACGATGTCTGCGGTCTGATCAAACCAGTATTTTGCCGTTTTGTTCAATACCTGTCCCTTCAGGGGGATCGCACCGAGTACATGGTCAAACGCGCTCTGGCGGTCTGTGGTGATGAGAATGCGCTTGTCGTCGAGCAGATAGATGTCCCGCACTTTCCCTTTCTGGTATTGATTCACCCAGCGGTCAAATTTGGCTTCTAACAAACAGTTATTCAATTGTGAACGGATTTGGTCTTGAGAAATCATGGATATACACTCCTTAGGAAAATTATATATGGTTGCTTTAAGCCGCGCGGAAATGCACGGCGTGGCCCCTTTCTGGGAACCAGATTATGTCCAGCATTAAGGATAGGGCTACGCCCAGGACATAACCGACGAGCAGGCCGATGAAAAAGGGCCGAGATTTGTGATATACAGAGGGGCCGCCCACTTTGAGCATGATCAGCTTAATCAGCCAGGCGATAAATAGTGTAAAGCTGCTGGCGCGAATCAATGGGGTTCCCGAAAGCGCGAGGCCCACCGGGTGCAGGGGCCACCACACAAACCGGTGGCGCATAAAGATGAGACCAATCATTGCCAGACCGCCTATGCCGAAAAAGACCAGATTTTCGGGGTTATCCACGTAAAAGGGCGGATTGTCGGCATTCTTAACCGCGTTGGCGGAATTCCTGAAATAATTGCGCGCGCTTCTGGGAATCTCGGCGACATTAAAATTAAACGCGCCTTCGTTATAGCCCAGGTTCAAAGTGAGAAAAATACTCGTTACAAAACTCACGGCAAAAGCCATGTAAAGCGTGGCTATTAACTTGCGGCGGTTGTCGGTGATGCCCTCGGACAACTTGCCGACCTGTGCGGTTGCTGGCAAAAACAAACCCTTGGCATTCCCCGTAATCAAATTGGCAAAGCGAAACGCCACATGCGTGGTGGGTGGAATCCCGACATTGCCGAAAAATGGTGCCACGTAATTCCACGCAATTCCCGGTATCTGCGTGTAAGGCATGCCGGTGTCTGACAGAATTTTCGCCATTCCAATATATCCACACACACACGCCATGAGCAACAGGGCACTGATGATGGGATCCATGTTCATCTGCATCATCCAGATAAACAAAAACGCGAGGCCCATCACCACGCCGACCACAGCGGCGCGATAGGACAATAGTTCGTCGCGGTCATCCACGCTGTCGTCTTTGCCAAGGGCTTTCATTATCACATCCCGCAAATGCAGTCGCGCCACCCAGAACATCGAAATCACCAGCACGACAAACGCGCCGCGCGTCTGCCATTGGTACACGCCGCGATAGGCAACGGGAACCATGGATTTATATCCCAATTTATTGAGCCAGCCGCCTTCGACAATGAAGAGGAGATCGAATACCCATAAACTGAGCAACACATCGAGGCTGGCAAAATAGGAAAAGAAGATGGAAAATAAACCCACCGATGCCCGAATGCGCGGAAATTGTGGATCTATGATGTGCCACCTGCCTCCGTGGATGGGAAAGCGCGGGAAATTTGGCAAAAAATAATTGATACAATTCCAGGCGATCATGCCAAATGCCAGGGCGAATCCAATCCAGAACAGGCGATTGTACATAAAGCCGGGCAATGTGCGTTTGTCGCCTCCGGGTTCGGACATCATATTGATCAGGGGGGCCATGGCTGGATATGCCAGGCGTTCGTTTTGCACCCACTGTTTTCTAAAAATGACGCCTATACAGACCAGCACGACAAATGCCGCCGTAAAAGCCATAAACCACCAGAATAAGGGAAGTACCCATATATCCCAGGGGATGGCCGCGCCTTCGGGTCGGCCTTCAAAAAACCATGCGATTCCATTGCCATCATTGGTGGGAATCATAAAATCGGGCAGATGCGGGTGCAATAATTCAGCCCAGTTGTTGTCTTCAGTCGCATAGAAATACGGTGCAGAAATATACCCGATCAAATACCCCGTGCTGCTCCAACTCGGTATGGTTGCGCCCACGAGGCCCATCGATAAAATGGTGTGCCATTCTCCGGATTGAAGTGAGAATCGCGCAAGCCTGCCCATCACCGCGAGCGCGATGAGCATGGTAATAAACACGATGAGCATGGCCATTGGTATGTGCGATAGCACCATGCGCGAGCCGTGATAATAAAACCGCACATAGACCGCTATTACATCCAGTAGTATTACCAGGAGCAGTCCCAATCCGATGGCCCGCGGCGTAATGCCCCCGCGAGGAGATTGTTCGGCTTCGCGTTCAATATTTGGTACTTGTGTTGCCATTCTCGGCGTTCCTCTAAAAAATATGTACCTACAGTGCGTGCCCGCGCAAAACCTCGCGGCATTGTCCTTCGCTATTGCCCGTCACATTATAGGCAAAGGTATTCATGCGGCGGTCTCGGTGCGATGTGTTTGGTCCCGACCCGTGAATGGTCAGCGCGCTAAAAAACACGCCATCGCCCGGTTCCATGGCTACGGGTATCGCGTCTTCTCGCTCGCGATAGTGCCCTGGCAAAAATACGCCAAAACTCGTTTGTGCGCGTTCGTGTTCTTGCAGGCCCCATTTGTGACTGCCGGGGATGAATTGAATACAGCCATTTTCGTCATCTGTCCCGTCAATAGCGAGTTGGCAATTCACCATCAAAGGCCGATTGTCTTCGCGTTTCCAATACGCGTAATCCTGATGCCAGGGTATTGCCGTGCCATCGCGTGCGGCTTTCATCAATAGCTTGCTGTGATACAGCGAGATATTTGGTCCAATCAGTGCCTCAATAATATCCAACATAAGATCGCAGCGCAATGCGCGATTTAATCCCTCGCTGATCACTTCGCTGTGCATCAACTGTCGAATGCGTTTGGGCGCGTGCTCATCCTCGAATTCTTCCCAGGAAATTCCGATACCATCGGGCGCGTTTTCTGCCATTCGATCGTGTAAGCCCGCTATTTCGCGTTCGATATGGGAAATTTTATCTGATGAGAGCAATCCCTTTTTTAACACATATCCCTTTTGATCGTAGATTTTTTGTTCTGCATCTGTTAGTCCCATTGGACACTCCTTTTTAGTTTCACAGCATCTAATTTACAAATTATGACACGCTCTTGCAAAATCATTTATATTATATCGTGCGATAATGCACTGTGGAAATTGGGAACAGAAAGAGAGTGGTTAACGTCTTAAGTTGATGCATTATGATTATTTTAGAGAAAAATCCGACCTTTTTTCACCGCCCAATTGGGCATAAAAATAAGGAAAGCCGATGAAAATACGTATTCTTTTTTCTTTGTTGTTTTGTAGTTCCCTTTTGGGAAGTATTTCCGAGGCGTCTGATTGGACGCACTGGCGTGGTCCCATGCAAAATGGCGCGTCGCCAGAGACGGGGCTTATTTCTACATGGTCTCTTGATGGGGAAAATCTGATCTGGCGTCGCGAGTTTATCGGCAGATCTACACCGATTATTGTAAATGGTCGGGTCTATGTTATCGGGCGAACTGGTAAAGACATAACCGAACAGGAGCACATCGCGTGTTTTGATGCGGAAACGGGCGATCTCATTTGGGAAAAGAAGTTCAATGTCTGGCACTCAACCATAACCTTCAATCGTCTGGGATGGGCAAGCCTGGGGGCCGATGGCGAGACCGGTAATATTTACGCCCATCTCGTCAGTGGGTTATTGATCTGTTTTGATACCGATGGCTATGTCCAGTGGCAGCGGTCTCTAACCGAAGAATTTAACCGATTCTCCGGTTATGGTGGGCGGTTGCACACGCCCGTTGTCGATGGCGATCTGGTCATCATCAGCATGGGCAATCGCGGATGGGCTGGCGCACCGCCTTCTCATCGGTATGTTGCCTTTAATAAACACACGGGTGAAACCGCGTGGATGGCTCGTCCGGGCGGCGGTGGGCAGGTCGATTTAACCGTTTACTCTACGCCTGTTGTCACGACAATTGACGGACAGCGCGTGTTGGTTGCTGGCAATGGCAATGGCGGCATCTTTGCCTTCAAAGTCGCAACGGGCGAAAAAGTATGGGGTTTTCCATTCAGTAAGCGCGGCATCAACACCTCGCCTGTCGTGGCTGATAATCGCGTTTTTGTCGCACATAGCGAAGAAAATGTCGATAATACCTCTCTTGGTCGCGTTGCATGCCTGGATGCGCTCACGGGCAAAGAAATCTGGCGACAAGACGGTATGACCGCGGGCTATGCTTCGCCAGCGGTTCACGCGGGGCGCGTCTATGTTATAGATAATTCGGCCAATGTGCATTGTTTGGACGCCAGGACGGGGAAGCAATATTGGGAGCAAAATATCGGTACTGTGGGCAAGGGATCGCCGACATGGGCCGATGGCAAACTCTATGTTACCGAAGTCAATGGCGGCTTCCAGATTCTCAAAACGGGCAATATGGGCGCGGAAGTTCTCGACAAAAAGAAAATCGCAATGCCCGAGGGCGGACATGCCGAGATCTATGGGTCGGTCGCTGTTGCGTATCGTCGCATCTATTTTGCGACCGAAGCCGGGTTGTTTTGTCTGGGCGATAAAAACGCGCGATTTGAAGTCGCGGCGTCTCCTCATGCAAAGCACGAAAGCGCGCCTTCGGGTGCCAAACCCGCGTCTATTCTCTCTATTCCGGCTGAGGCTACTATACAACAGGGCGAGGTGTTGCCCCTGCGGGCAGAGACTTATGATGAGAAGGGGCGCTTGATCGGCAATGCCGACGCCGAGTGGTCGTTGAATGGTCTGGATGGAGAAATAAAGAATAATCAGTTTGTACCATCCCGAGCGGGACAGGGCGGTTGGATCACGGCCAAGCTGGGGGAATTAACCCGACAGACATGGGTGCGCGTGGTGCCCGATGTGCCCTGGACAGAGGATTTTGAAAATGTCGAAGTCGGCACAAATCCATTGCACTGGGTGTGGGGAGGGAGGGGCTTTGCGGTGGAGGAAAAAGATGGCAACAAGGTCCTGGCAAAACCGCCAGCTGCACGCGGCTTAGATCGTTCAAATCTCTATGTGGCGCCGTACAAACTCAGTGGCTATACTATTCAGGCCGATCTTATGGGCACGCAAAACAAACGTCGTCGTCCCGATATGGGTCTCATCGCGCATCGCTATATCCTCGACCTTCAGGGTATTCACCAGCGCCTTGAGGTTCGGTCGTGGTCGTCGGATTTGCGCATGGCAAAACGCATCGATTTCCACTGGGACATGGGTGTTTGGTACACCATGAAAATGAGAGTTGATATCGAAGATGGCAAAGCCATCATCCGGGGCAAAGTTTGGAAAAAAGGCGATCCCGAACCCGATGCGTGGAGTATCGAAGTAGAGGATCCCCTGCCGATAGAAGAAGGCAGCCCCGCCCTTTACGGCTATTCACCTGCCACGATTTATTACGATAATGTGAAAGTGTGGTAATCTTTATAAACCCTTACAGATAAAGGAATAAAATGAAATTGAAAAGATTTTTAAGCGGATGTGTCATCGCTGGTTTGATCGCATCAGCAGGAATTGCCGAAGAGATCATGTGGGGATTTACACCAGATCGCAACCTCGTGTCAGATGCAAAAAATTTGCCGACGAGTTGGAATACAGAAACAGGGGAAAATATTGCCTGGAAAGCAGATCTCGGCGCACAGTCCTACGCCGGTCCCATCAGGATCGGTGGAAAGATCTTTATGGGCACAAATAACCAGATTGAGCGCAATCCCAAAATTACGGGTGACAAGGGCGTGATCATGGCTTTTCAGGAATCCGATGGAAAATTTCTCTAGCAAGCAGCCCATCCCAAGCTGCCAGCTGGGCGCGTCAATGACTGGCCCCAGCAGGGCATTTGCTCCACGCCTTATATTCGCGGAGATCGGATGTATTATATCTCGAATCAATGTCGCATTGTGTGCGCGGATACAGAGGGTTTTTTGGATGGGGAAAATGACGGTCCCTACACTGAGGAAGAGGAGACGAGCGATATCGGTGTGGATATTATCTGGGAATACGACATGATGGAAGAATTGGATGTATTTCCTCACAATCTGGCGACCTGTTCGCCCGTGGGGGCGGGCAATCTGCTGTTTGTCATCACCGCCAATGGTGTTGATGAAGGTCATGTCGCCATTCCGTCGCCTCTGTCGCCCAGCTTTATTGCGGTTGATCTCAATACGGGTGAGCTGGTTTGGGAAAAAGACTATCCCGGCGAAAATATCTTGCACGGGCAGTGGTCCAATCCCGCTTATGGCGTTATCAATGGCAAGCCGCAGGTGATCTGCCCCGGCGGCGATGGCTGGGTTTATTCGTTGGAACCCGAGACCGGCGATTTGATCTGGAAATTTGACTGTAATCCAAAAGACGCGGTGTGGGAGTTGGGTGGGCGCGGTACGCGCAATGCGATTATTTCCACGCCCGTTATTTACGATAACAAGGTTTTTATCGGTGTTGGGCAAGATCCCGAACACGGCGAGGGCATTGGTCATTTGTGGGCTATTGACGCGACGGGTACAGGTGATGTGACGGGAAGCCATGCGGTGTGGCACTTTGGCAATGAAAATTACAATCGAACCATTTCAACGGTGGGCATTAGCGATGGCCTGCTCTATGCGGCAGATCTGAGCGGGTTTGTCTATTGCCTTGACGTTAAAACCGGCACACAGCACTGGAAATACGACACATTTGCCGCGATATGGGGATCGCCTTTTGTCGCAGATGGGAAGGTGTACATCGGAGATGAAGACGGCGATGTGGCGATTTTGAAAGCTGGAACCGAGTTTGAACTCATCAACGAAATCAACATGGGCAGTGCAGTATATACTACGCCTATTGCAAAAGATGGCATGCTCTACATTGGCACGCGCAATACGCTGTATGCGATTAAGGGAAAATAGACGAGGACATTACAATATGGAAGTGTTGGCAACACCTTTTGCTGATAAGGTCAAAGAAGCGCGCGATACCCTCGATGCCCATGTGCGGGATATGGTCGCCTGGCATTTTAATCCCGGTACGGGATGTCCTTTCTGGCTGGAATTTGCAGAGGAATTGGATTTTGATCCGCAGCGGGAGATCGGTGGATACAGTGACTTGAAATATCTCGGGCATTTCCAGGACGAATGGTTGCGCGGAGGGCCCGTGCGGCGATGGATCCCGAGAGGGAGTGAAGAACAGCGGACTTATGTATTTGAGACGGGTGGCTCAACCGGTGTTCCCAAATATCGGATCAGTCAAAATGATTTTCAGATCGACTACGAAATGTTCAGTGAGCACCTTTCTGAAGAGACATTTCCAAAGGGTGCAGACTGGTTGATGCTGGGACCAACAGGTCCCCGGCGATTGCGCCTGGCTGTCGAATATCTCTGTCAGATTCGCGGTGGGATTTGCTTTCTCGTGGATCTGGATCCCCGATGGGTCAACAAGCTGATCAAGCGCGGCGCACTTCAGGAATTGGAACTCTACAAAGCCCATGTTATCGATCAGGCGCTCACTATTTTGCGCGCCAATGATAATGTGAAGTGCATGTTCACGACTCCCAAACTTCTCGAAGAATTGTGCGAAAAAATTTCCCTGCAAAAAGCCGGGATTAGCGGCATTTTTTGCGGCGGTACAGAGATGAATGCACAATTTAATCGGTTTGCGAGAGAAGAGCTTATCCCCGGCATCGATTTTGTTCCCACCTATGGCAATACCCTGATGGGGCTGGCTTATTCCAAGCCGCTGGAACCCGAAGACAATTACGCGATTACTTACTATCCACCCGTGCCCCGCGCGTTTATCGAATTGGTGAATCCAGATAATCCCGATGAAGAGGTCGATTACGACGAAGTCGGGCGCGTGATGCTGACGACGCTTACGAAAGAATTTTTTATGCCCCGCTTTCTCGAACGCGATGAGGCCGAACGCGCCAAACCGATAGAAGCCTATCCCTGGGATGGCGTGAGAAACCTGGGTTTGTTCTCCGAGTTGCAGGAATCAGTTGTCGTTGGAGTGTATTAGGTAGTATCTGAAAAAACGGTTTCAGGCTTAAGGCGATCATTTTGTTATTTTTTAAGAGTGCATACGTATGTATTATCTTTTTTGAGGTACCGATATGCGATCTATAACCGCACAAATCCTGGTTCTTGGGCTGCTATTTTACGCGGGCTCACTCCCGGCGCAGGAATGGGGAGATGTTTCTGAAGAAATTTTGGGCATGACCAGCATTCCCGAAGACTCAGAAGCCGATGCTGTGATTTTGTTTGATAAAGGCACTATCGCTATTACACTGCGATTCGAGCTTGTAATTCAGCGGCACACCCGAATCAAAATTCTCACCGAACGCGGTCTGAAATACGGCGATGTATCTATAGCACTTGGCTCTGATGACAAGGTAGATGAATTGCGAGCACAGACTATTTTGCCCAATGGAAAAAAGGTCACACTTTCAAAAAAAGGCATTTTTACAAAAAAGCGCAGAAGTGGATCTGAAAAGGTATTCGCCATACCCGGTGTGGAGGTGGGAGCTGTTATTGAATACGCCTATGAAATTACCAGTAAACGACTGACATTTCTCGCCCCCTGGCAGTTCCAGCATGGGGTATTTACCAAACTGAGTGAATTGACCCTGATTATTCCGGAAGGCTTCGATTATCGAGCTTTTGCCAGCAATGCCTATGTTCCCGATCCACATAGAGAGTCCTTCCAAATTGCCGATCCCCAAATGGGTACCTCTTTTGTCGGCAGATTTGTATGGCGAGTAGAAAATTTGCCAGCTCTTAAACGGGAACCTTATATGACGACGCTCAAAGATTATTGGGCCACATTATTTTTTCAGATCGTCTCTTATCGAAATCCCAAAGATACAATGGCCGATCCTGTTATATTCATTAAAACATGGGACGACCTCGCGGAAACATTGCAGAAGAGTTATAATCCTCTCCTGAGAAAAACCAGGACCTTAGAAAAACGAACACTTGCTCTGGCGCCCGAGACACGGGATGACCGCATCCGAGCAGAAGCTATTTACAGCTATGTGAGAGATTCGATTGAAACATCTGCGTCGAGTGGAAGTCGCAAAAGACCCAACGATTTGCTAAAAAGAAAAAAGGGCAGTTCGTTCGAGAAAAACATGTTGTTAATCGCGATGCTGAGAGCCGCTGGTTTCGAAGCCAGTCCGCTGCGTATCTCCACGCGCACCAATGGGCGTTTGCAAGAGAACTGGCCCCAACTGCTTCAACTCAACTACACGATTGCACACCTGTCCATAGACGATGAGATTTATTTTTTGGATACAAATGATAGTCAGTGCCCGTTTGTACTGCTACCACCCAGGTTTTTGTCTGGAAAAGGGTTTTTGATTGCGGAGGAAGAAGGCAAAATTGTCGAAATTCCCATGCCTAAAGATGCGAGCACAAGTAGAACAAAAACACAGGCGAAGCTGACCGAAAATGGCGATCTCATATGCAAAACAACACGGCAATTTGAGGGGTATCGCGGGATTTCAGAACGAAAGGAACTGGATGAAGAGAAACCGGAGAAATACGTCAAAGATATTCTGGAAAACCGTTTTGGAGATGTGACAATCGATGGATTTCAGGTCGTCTATGACAAAGATGTCGATATGCCTTTGGAAGTTAAGATCGAATATCGGGTTCAAAATTACGCTCAGGTGGCTGGCGATATGGTTTATTGCCCCTCGAGTCTGATCCATCAGCGTCAGTCCAACCCCTTCAAGAACGAAAAAAGGCTTTTTCCCGTCGAGTTCAATTACGGCTTTGCATCTGAAGAAATAGTAGATCTGACCCTACCGGAGGGGTTCGAGGTTGTCGAAATGCCCGAAGTACAAAAGGTCACATCCCTCGGACTCAAGTTTCAGTCTGATTGTCAGGCAGACAGCAATCGAGTGCGTCTCCAGCGGACGTTTTCTGTAAACCGAGTTTATTACACACCGGCACAATATCCCCGGCTGCGAAATGCGTATGCAAAGATTGTGAGTGCCGATCAGGGACAGATTGTTTTGCGCCGAAGGCCACTGGAAGCCGAAGAATAAGACGAGGGTGGAGAGATGAGAACTTTCATAAGGTTGGCACTTGTGGTCTTACTGATAGCAGCCCATGTGCCAGCAAATGCGGACTGCGTTGGGGAAGATGTTGATGCGGTTATCGTGTTGGATGAGAACGAATTTATCGTAAAAGGCAAAAACAAGGCGACATACCGCAGACATCGGATTGTCAAAATTAACACTGAAGCGGGAAGAAAATATGGACAGGTGGCGGTTAGCGAAAATAGATACGTCAAATGCACCCATATCTCTGGAAAAATTTTGGATGCAGACGGCAATCTGATCCGGAAGTTAAAAAAAAATGAGATTCGAAAAATTCCTTACTTTCCCGAGTATGTGCTGTATCAGGATACCAAATATCAGGCATTTGAACTGAAGGCCAGCGCGTTTCCATATCTGGTGGAATATACCTATGAACAGGAATACGAAAGCCTGTTCTTCTGGCCTTCATGGTTTCCACAGGCGGATGTTCCCGTTCTACAGTCAACCTATACTGTTGTGGGACATGATAAAATTGATTACCAAACCCATGCCGTTGGATTGATAGAACCACCTGTAATGGAGAAGGCGTCTGAGCGCAAGTGGCAGTTGACGCATATTAAACCGAGAGCCAGAGAGCGGTCTATGCCCCCTGAAGACAGAATCCAGATGGGGCTTTTTTTCGCGCCAGGCGCGTTCAAAATCGATAAGTCCCCCGGATCGTTCGCCTCATGGGACGCTGTGGCAAAGTGGTACGGGATGCTGGCTGATGGCCGATATGACCTGCCACCAGTTGCGGTACAGAAGGTAAGAGAGCTGGTATCTGAAGCCAGCAGTGACCGGCAGAAAGTGGAGATTCTCTATCGCTATCTCCAGGATCACACGCGATATGTGGCTATTGAACTGGGCATTGGTGCGTGGCAACCGTATTCGGCAGAATGGGTGTTTAAGAATAAGTATGGCGATTGCAAGGATCTATCTACATTCATGGTTGCGATGCTCAAAGCTTGTGGTATCTCGGCGTATCCAACTCTGATTGGCACGCGCGACCGCGGCGTGTTGATTCGGGACTTTCCATCCAATCAGTTTAATCACTGTATCACATTTGTCCCCTTGCAACGCGATACGCTCTGGTTGGAATGCACGGCTGACCTTATAGCCGCGGGGGAGTTGCCATCCTCAGATGAGGGGTGCGATGTGCTCGTGATTAAGGAGAACGCCGGAGAAATCGTTCGGACGCCGGAGAGTACGAGTGGGGATAACTGCCAGATTAGCACTATAAAAGGCCATCTCACGACATTGGGTAAACTTACTTTTTCTGGACAGCTATCGGGCACAGGTAATATCGCAACGCGGTTAAGACACAGTCTGAGGGATAACAAGGGCGAAGACCGCAAGCGCTATTTGGGCAGAAAATTGGGCAGGTATTTACCCGTGTTGGATCTGGCTACTTATGAAATTGATCATCTGCTTCAGGACTTCGATCAACCACTTGAGGTACGCGTTAGTGGTACATCCGAAAAATTTGGTTCCCGAAGCGCGAAGAGACTATTTGTGAATCCCAATATCTTGAACCGCGTCAGGCCCGGGAGTGTGCCAAGGGCGAAGGAACGGCAATTCTCTGTGTACCATTCCTATCCATATATGTACATTGATTCTCTATCTGTTGATATACCAAAAGGTTATGTGCTGGAAACTGCACCTGAGCCAGTGGAAATTACAACGCCATTCGGCTTTTTCAAAACCACCAGTCATTTTTCAGATGGTGCATTGCACTATACCCGGATATTCAGATTGGATGAAAAACAAATACCGAGGTCAGATTACGATGCCTATGTGTCTTTTATGAAGAATATTGTGAAAAATGATCAATCCCCTTATGTTTTTGTGGCTGAGACAAAGAGATAAATGGGGTACAATAGCAGTTCATAGACGCGACTACGGCAACCCGACCTCCTGGCAGAAGGTAGAAAACGGCAGTACGCGGGTATTGGTTGTTGCATTGCCAAAATCCTTTGTGCCCAGATGTACCTGGTAGAATCGCGGAATATCTGTTCGCTCCCTGAAGTACCTGCATGCGGGAGAAGTACCGCGCTCGCCGGTTTTACACTCGACGGCAAATTCCGCATATCCATCGCGGAGAACGACAAAATCCACCTCGCGCTTGTCGATGTCGCGGATGAAGCGCAATTCCATGTCATATCCCTCTGTGTCTTCGACATAGTGGCAGTACTTAAGCAAGTGTCCGGCCACCATATTCTCAAACCGGGCACCGTGGTCTGTTACGCGCGACCAGTCCCAGAAATACAGTTTTTTTTCCTTGCGTACGGCTCTGATTCTCTTTGTTCCAAATGGTGGGATGCGATAGCACATGTATAGCCTTTCAAAGATCGCGAGCCAGCGTTCGACGGTTTCGTAAGCCACTTGCAAGAGCTTGCTGAGGCTGTTGACCGAAAGCGGAGATCCCACGCAAGCGGGCAGATGAGACAATAGCAGGTCCAGCATGGAAACCTCTCGCACATTTTCCAGGTCGCGGAGGTCTTCATATATGACTCTTGCGGAATGCTCGCGCAACCACCTGCGGTGAAATCGCGCCTCCCCCCTGAGAAGAGGCTCGGGAAAACCGCCAAATCTGAGCAATTGCGCCACGAGCGCGTTATCGGGCTTCTGCTCGCATTCCATCAGCGTGAAGGGATGAAGACGGTAGTAGTGATATCGTCCTTGCAAAGAGTCGCCGCCTTTGCGATAGTAGTCCAGCCGTGCTGAACCAGTGACGATAAAGGAAATGGATGTCTTGTTTTTGTCGAATAATCCTTTCATTAGATTTCGCCACTGCGCGTACTTGTGAATTTCATCGAAAATAATGCGGGTTTGTCCAGAAGGGAGTCTTCCCGCTAGAATATCCTCGCGATCGGCGAGTACATCCCAGTTCAGATAGGCAGGTGACGACTCATTCTGGCCTTGCCCCAGTAGAGAGATTGCGAGTGTTGTTTTTCCAACCTGTCGAGGACCGCCGATGAATATCATCCTGTCTGCGATATCTGCTTCAATATGATCCATGATGTAGCGGGGTTCCATACTTATCACCTTTCTCGCATGTCGTGAGTATTTTAGACTAAACCACAATATACTCGTGAGTATTTTAGAGTCAATATGAAAATACTCACGTTATTGCGCTTGCTTTTATTTGGGTGAAAAGCTACTTTCTATGTTCTACAACGCAATTTAAAACCATACTTGAGCCTAATTTTATGACTATAAATCCCTTCCCTAAATGTTGCAGGGAGGCAATAATTAGTCTTTCAAAGAGGCGAAATATATGATTCACTTACCCATTTTACGTGCGGGGGAACCGTACACGAGTTTGAGTGTTCAGGAAGTGTCGCATATTCAAACTGGCGAGCCGCTCGTTCAGGTCAGTCAGGCAAATCGAGGGTTGGTCGCTAAGGACTTAAATGCGTCCGCGGTGAACAAGCGGGTGCTCGACAGGCTGAGTGTGTCGGAACTCGTGGATATAACCCGCGAGGCCGCTCGCTTATTTGCAGAAGCCGATTTGCCCATTGGCGACCATATCCAGACGCCCGATGATTATGTCAAACAGGTGTCTGGCACAACGGGTATGCCCGAAGCTCTCTGCCGCGCGAATATGGAGAAAATTCAGCTCGTGTGTACAGAGATCGAAGCTATTTTAGGGGGGCTCACACGAGGGTTAGACCTCTCTGTGCTCGATGAGGGCTGGTACAATCAGGATGGTCGTTCTCTCAGCTATATTTGTCAGGCCGATGCCCTCGGGGCTATATTGCCGAGCAATTCGCCGGGGGTACACGCGCTGTGGGTTCCATCCATCCCGCTCAAAGTGCCCCTTGTTCTAAAACCCGGGCGCGAAGAGCCCTGGACGCCTTTCCGAATTGCACAGGCGTTTATAGAAGCGGGGTGCCCGCCAGAAGCGTTTGGGTTCTATCCGACGGATCACGGTGGTGCCACTGAAATTTTGATTCGATGCGGTCGCTCCATGCTCTTTGGGGGCGGGGCGACGGTCGCGCCCTGGCTGAGCGATCCCCGCGTGGAAATTCACGGGCCTGGGCAGAGTAAGGTCATTATTGGTGAAGATATGATAGATCGCTGGGAAGACTGTCTCGATATCGCAGTTGCTTCAATTACTGCAAATGGCGGTCGCTCTTGTATCAATGCGTCGGGCGTGTGGGTTCCCGCGCATGGTCGAGAAATTGCCGAAGCACTCGCAGAGCGATTGGCAAAAATCGTCGGGAGACCTCTTGATGATCCGGAAGCGCAGATCGCGGCATTTACCAATCCCACATTCGCCGATCAAATTTCGACAGCAATAGACATTCATCTGAAAACCCCGGGGGCCGAAGAGCTGACCAAAAAATTGCGCGGTGATCGGCTGGTCGAGATCGATGGATTGAAATTCTTAAATCCCACGGTTGTCTGGTGTGATGATTTTGAACATCCTCTTGCAAATACCGAATATCTGTTTCCATACGCGAGCGTAATCGAAGTCTCGCAGTCGGAAATTCTGGATAAGATCGGACCGAGTCTCGTGGTGACAGCTATAACAGAAGACCGTGTATTTATCGATAAATTGCTCAATTCGCCCCATGTAGAAAGACTCAATGTGGGGGCGATTCCCACGCATCAGATTTCATGGGATCAACCACACGAGGGCAATTTGTTCGAACACCTGTACCGGCAGCGCGCGCTGCAATGGGCGAAACAGGCATAGGAGATGAAAGCATTTGATTTTTGTCCCACTACGCGCGTGGTGTTTGGGGAGGGCACACTCGCGCAGTTGGGGAATTTATCAAAAGAATTGGGCGGAAGTCGCATTCTTTTTGTGACCGATCCAGGGATTGTAAGTGCCGGGCTTGCAGACCGTGCGAATGCGGTGCTTCAGCGCGCTTCTCTGGATTTTTTTGTATTTGATGGTGTGGATGAAAATCCCACGACCGCGCATATAGGGGCCGGTGTCGCGTTCGCAAAATCGCGTGGAAATATTGATTTGATCGTCGGTATGGGTGGGGGAAGCGCGATGGATTGCGCTAAGGGGATCAATTTTATCCTGACAAACGGCGGACAGATGGAAGATTATCTGGGTATGGGCCATGCGGGAAAACCCATGTTGCCTTCTATCGGGATTCCAACGACTGCGGGTACTGGGAGTGAAGCGCAGTCCTACGCGCTTATTTCCGATGCAAAAACGCATGTCAAGATGGCCTGTGGCGATCTGAAAGCGCGATTTCGAAGTGTTATTCTCGATCCGGCACTAACCGAAAGTGTGCCCAAAAATGTCGCTGCCGCAACGGGTATAGACGCCATCGCACACGCTATTGAAAGTTATGTTTGCACGCGCCGGAATGCCATTTCTATGATGTTCGCTCAAAGGGCGTGGCAATTGCTTTCATCGAGTTTTGAAAGCGTGCTGAAGGATGCCTCCGATAACGAAGCGAGAAGTAAAATGCTTTTGGGCGCACATCTTGCCGGTGCGGCTATTGAGAATGCTATGTTGGGTGCAGCACATGCGTGTGCCAATCCATTGACCGCGCATTTTGGTATTACACATGGTATTGCTGTGGCACTTATGCTGCCCGCTGTCGTCCAATTTAATGGAGAAACCGAAAATACGCGCTATCGTGGACTTGGATCCGATGTTGATGAACTCGTCGAGAAGGTCGTTTTTCTGAAAGAATGTGCAAATCTGCCTTTTCAACTGCGCGACCTCGGTGTGGCGCGTGACAGCCTCCCAATGCTGGCAAGAGATGCGACAGAACAATGGACGGGTACCTTTAATCCGAGACCCGTGGATGAAGATGATTTTCTCGTCCTTTACGAATCTGTGTATTGATCCGCAGATGACGCAGATGGGCGCAGATGAAAGGCTTTTATGCACATACATGATGAAACAGGTAACAATGTAACCCTCTGTGTTCATCTGTGTTTATCTGTGGTTGTTTTTTTGACTTTATTTTTAATTCCCATCCATGCAGAAGAATGGAGCCGATTTCGCGGGGATGCACAATCTACGGGTGTTGCAAATAGCAGCCTGTCCGCTGAACTGGATGTGTTGTGGACGGCACAGGTCGAAATAGGGATTGAATCCACCGCCGCAATTTGGCAAGACGCGGTGTATGTGGGCGGGTTGGATGAAAAGCTGTATGCTTTTGATTTTGACAGCGGTGTGCTCAAGTGGACGTATGTGGCTACGGGTGAGATCAAATCATCGCCACTGGTTTTTGAAAAAACCGTGTTTTTCGGTGATGGCAATGGCGTTTTTCACGCTGTTGATGCACAAACAGGTAATGCATTGTGGACGTTTCAAACGGATGGGGAGATTATCTCGTCGGCGAATGCAACCGGGGGGCGCATCCTGTTTGGGTCTTATGATCAGTTCTTATATTGCCTCGCGCCGGACGATGGGGCTTTATTGTGGAAGATAGAAACGGATGGTTATGTTCACGGTATGCCGGCTATCGCACAAACGCATACGCTAATCGCGGGCTGTGATGGTCTTTTGCGCGTTATCGATATTGCCAGCGGAAAAGAGCAATCGCAAATTGAACTCGGTGCTTATGTGGGCGCCAGTGCTGCCGTTCAGCAGACGCACGCTTATGTGGGAACTTATGAAAGCCAGGTCTTGTGCATTGACTTAACGGCAAAAGAAATTGCCTGGCGATACGAACATCCGCAGCGAAAATTGCCCTATTTTGCATCGCCATCCATAACTCCTGAGCGGGTTATTGTTGCAGGGCGCGACAAAATGGTTCACGCACTTGATCCCGATACGGGCGATGTTTGGTGGACTTACACGTCCCGATCCCGATTTGAAGCATCTCCGGTTGTGGTGGGTGATCGCGTATTTGCAGGGACCACAGGTGGCAAAATCGTGGCATTAAATCTCGAGACCGGTGAGCTCGGTTGGGAATTTGTGACCGGATCGGAATTTGTCGCCTCGCCCAGTGTGGCGCGAGAGCGGCTGATTATTGGCACAACAGATGGCACGTTATATTGTTTTGGAAAGGCGGAAGAATGAGCGAGCAAATCCAGATTCCAGAGCCGGCGACGACCCGTAAAGTGTGGAAGGAAACAGATGTTGGAAGCGTGTTTGTTTCCAATTATCCGCCTTACTCTTTCTGGCGCGATGAAAATACGGCGCAGATTGAAGAGATGTTGCACACATCCGATTCGGGGGATAGAGAAATACCTCTGGGCCTTTACATGCATATTCCATTTTGCCGAAAGCGGTGCAAGTTCTGTTATTTTCGGGTTTATACAGATCGCAACAGTGCTGAAATTCAAACGTATTTGGATGCTCTGGCAAAAGAGGTGGAAACGTATAGTACCTTGCCGCGTATTGCAGGTAGAAAATTGCACTTTGTCTATTTTGGCGGTGGTACGCCGTCTTATATTAGTGTCAAACACTTAAAGGCTCTGGTTGACAGGGTCAAGGCTGTCATGCCCTGGGATGATGCGGAAGAGGTGGCGTTTGAGTGTGAGCCGGGTACGCTTTCACAATCCAAAGTTGAGGCTGTTCGGGAAATTGGCGTCACGCGCTTGAGCCTGGGTTTGGAGAACTTAAATGACGATATTTTGCGGGAGAATGGTCGCGCACACGTCAGCAAAGAAATTTACAGGGCTATGCCCTGGGTCAAGGCTCAGGAATTTGCACAGGTCAATGTGGATTTAATCTCCGGTATGATTGGGGAATCGTGGGAGACGTGGCGAGATACAGTGCAGGGCACCATTGATCTCGATGCGGATAGCGTTACTATCTATCAGATGGAATTGCCGTTTAATACGACGTATTCAAAAGCCATACGCGATGGAGGAGGTTTGCCAGTCGCAGATTGGCCTACCAAGCGCGCGTGGCACAATTATGCGATTGAAGAGTTCGCCAAAGCGGGCTATGAGACATCGAGTGCTTATACGCTGGTCAAAAAAGGTCGTCTGAATAAATTCGTCTATCGAGATGCCCTGTGGCGCAGTGCGGATCTCATCGGTACTGGCGTGGCTTCTTTTTCTCATGTGGGGGGTATGCATTTTCAAAACCAGACGCATTGGGATCCCTATATCGAAACCATTGACAAAGGGCAACTTCCGATCAATCGCTCTTTTGTGCCGACAAAAGAAGAGCGGCTGATAAGGGAGATGATTTTGCAACTCAAGCTGGGACGGATTGAAACAGCGTATTTCCAGGATAAATTTGGCGTCAATATTCTGCACCAATTTGGTGAAGCCTATAAAAAACTCAGGGAATACGAGATGCTGGATTTCGATTCGCAAAGTGTTACTCTGAGCCGGGAGGGACTTTTGCGCGTCGATCAATTGCTTCCCGAATTTTATCACGAAAAATATCGCAATTCGCGCTATACCTGAACGATCAATTTCTACTAACTAAGGAGGATTTATGAAGTACAGGTATTATTTGTTAATCGCTGTTGGGTTGTGCTTTTCTTCCGCACACGCAGATTGGCCCCAGTGGTTGGGTCCCAACCGGACGGGTATTTCTTCTGAAACGGGGCTGTTGACGACCTGGGCAAAAGATGGGCCAACGGTTGTGTGGCAAAAAGAACTCGGTGAGGGATTTTCCGGTATCTCGGTCGCAGATGGACGGGTTTATACGATGTTTTCTGCTGGGGAGGACGAATTTGTCATTTGTCTGAATGAAAAAACGGGCGAGGAAATATGGCGTTTTAAGACAGGTGCTAAATTCTATGAGCGTCAAGGTGGGAACGGTCCCCGTTCTCAGCCTACTGTAGATGGCGAGCGGGTTTTTGTGCTCAGTGCCGAAGGCTGGTTGTACGCGCTCAATGCAAAAGATGGAAAAAAACTGTGGCTGGTCGATCTCTACGATGGGTTGGGCAGTCGCGTGCCAAAATTCGGGTTTTCGACTTCGCCGCTGGTGGAAGGCGATTTGTTGCTCTTAGAAGTGGGTACACGGCAGGGGACGTTTATCGCTTTGGATAAGACAAATGGTGCTCTCAAGTGGGCGTCTCAACGAGATATCGTGTCTTATTCATCGCCCATTGCCGTAGATATTGCGGGTATTCGCCAGGTGGTTTTTGTTTCGGGTGAAGCAGCGGTTGGGCTTTCTCCCGTGGATGGCTCGCTCTACTGGCGATTTCCCTGGTCCACATCGTATGATCTGAATGTTGCTACGCCAATTTTTGTGCCCCCAGATCACATATTTATCTCTTCGGGATATGATCACGGGGCAGCTCTGTTGCAAATTGAACCGCAGGGAGATGGTTTGAGCGTTAAAAAGGTGTGGGAAAGTCGCGGCATGAAAAACCATTTTGGAACATCGCTCCTGATCGGTGACTATATCTACGGTTTTGACAATGCAATTTTGAAATGTATTGAAGCAAAGACCGGCAAAGAACAGTGGAAACGCCGGGGGTATGGCAAAGGATCGCTTATTTATGCCGATGGACAGTTGATCATTTTGAGCGATAAAGGCAAACTCGCATTGGCAGATGCATCGCCCACGAGTTTCCGTGAAAACGTCAGTGCACAGGTGCTTTCGGGCAAATGCTGGACACCACCAACGCTCGCTAATGGCAAAATTTTTGTGCGCGATATGCACAGGATTGTATGCATGGATGTATCGGGCGCATGGGCGAAGCCTGACAATGTTAAAATATATTGAAGCAGAGGCTGGTAAAGAACAGTGGAAACGCCGGGGGACTGAGATCTGACAACAGGAGAAGCCGCTATGCGTTATTTTCGACAGATTTTGATTTTTGCCTGTATTCTGGGTATAACTGGCAATCTCATTTTCGCGCAGAATACAGAAGAGGGGGATAAGAAGGAGGAGGAAGAACTGCCCGTTTATGCGGGGGAAGAGATCGTGGTGACAGAGAGCAGGGAAAAAGTGCCTACCGTGAGCACTATCGCTATGAAGGTCCCCGTCCCAATCCGCTTGACTCCGGCGAGTATTGGTGTTGTAAATCACGGGTTGTTCCAGCACCAGAGTGGCGTGGTTTTGGGGGATGCGCTTCGAAATGTGAGTGGGGTCAATATTCAGACCGTATTTGGCGTTACGGATTTCTTCGTCATTCGCGGTTTCGATTCGCTTTCCAGCGGGCTGGTGCTCACCGATGGCGCATCGGAGCCGGAAGCCACATTTTACAATCTTTACAATCTGGAGCGCGTGGAGGTGCTCAAGGGACCGGGCGCATTTTTATACGGCGGCAACCCGCTTTCTGGGTCGGTGAATCTGAGTCGCAAACAACCTATTTTTTCAAATGCTTTCCAGGTTGGGGGTTCTTACGGTCCGTACAATACGGTTCGTGGAACAGCAGATGCAAATTGGGCAGATGTCGATCAGGGTGTTGCCGTGCGCGTCAACGCACTACGACAGGTATCTGATAGTTATAGAGACGATAAAGACAGCGGTTTGTGGGCCGTGAATCCCGCGGCGACGTGGCGGCCCAGTGACAAAACCACAGTGACCGCCAATTTCGAATATGTCACCAGCAGTTACAAATCGGATGCGGGTCTTCCCATTATCAATGGGGCGGTCGCAGATGTGCCGCGCACGCAATCGTATCAATCGCCTTTTGATACGTCAGATCAAGATATTTATCGGGCGCGCGTCGATCTGCACTCTCGGTTGTCGAGACAGGTCACGCTTCGCAATAAGCTCTATTATACCGATTTTTCATGGGTATCTCAGGGTACGTTGTTCAGCGGCATCTTTCCCAATGCTCAGGGTAGCCTGGATATTTTGCGCTCGCTCGTTCTTTTGGATGATCGCCAGAAAGTGTTGGGCAATCAGTTTGAGTTTTTATCCACATTCCGCACAGGGCACGTAGAACACACCTTGCTCACCGGACTGGAACTGATGCAGTGGAAAGATAAGTTTACTTTAGATGTGGCGGCCTTGCCCAATATTGACGTGTTCAATCCCGTGGAAACCGCGAGCCAGCCGTTTTTTATTATTCCGGGGCAATCGCAGGGGGCGGATTCAAAAAGCCGCGTTGTTGCGCCTTATATCGTGGATCGCATTGTCTTTTGTCCCTGCTATGAGGCATTTGTAGGCGTGCGATATGACCGCATTGATTACGATGATTCCGTGACTTCTACGTCGCGCAATTATCAAAAATTAAGTCCTATGGCTGGCATGGTGGTTTCATTTAAGGAGGTTCTCTCATTTTACGCCAATGTAGGTAAAGCATTTGCGCCACCTTCGAGCCTCGTAGCAGGTCCGCGAGAGACCGAAGAGAGTTTTCAGATGGAAGTGGGCGCGAAAAAATTCCTGTTGGATGACCGCCTGCACGCGAGCCTCGCAGTTTATCATTTGGCAAAAAACAACATCGGAATCCCCGATGCGACAGGTGTCACACAGCAAGATGGCGATCAACGGTCTCGCGGTGTCGAGCTTGAGGTGATGATGCGCCCTGTGAGAAATTGGCATACATTTGTGTCCTACGCATTTTCCAATGCCACACTCACACGCTTTACCGAGTTTGTTCCCGTGTTTACGCAAACGGGTATTACATACCAGCTTATGGATCGTTCGGGAAATAGGGCGGCTTTTTCGCCGCGCCATATTTTCAATGTGTGGACAGCGAGAGGATTTGACAATGGGGTGGAATTTGGGGTTGGCGCGCGCTATGTCACCAACCAGTTTATTGCTGCAGATAATCAATTTCAGATTGAGAATGTGCTGACGCTGGATGCATCCGCGTCTTATACGTACAAGCAGATGAAATTTCGCATCAATGCCAAAAATTTGACCAATCGGGAATACGAAACGCAGGGGAGCCTTGGCGCCCCTACCTCAGTTATTCCGGCCAATCCATTTGGCCTGTACTGTGCTTTTGAAGTTAATATTTGAACTATGCCTGACTTGACTACAGACCGAAACGCGCTCTGGCAGCGGCAGTTGAAGCGGTTGCGCGGTATGCTGTCACCAGTGCTGGATGGCAATGATTTTTATTGCAATAAGCTGAATCGGGTGGGTATTTATCGACCCGAGGATATTCAGACGCGCGATGATTACAGGCTGTTGCCCTTCACGACTAAAGAGGAATTATCGGCTGATCAGATGGCGTATCCCCCTTATGGCAGCAATGTGACTTTTCCGCCAGATCACTATATCCGCGTCCATCAAACATCGGGGACTACGGGAGAGCCTTTGAACTGGTTGGATACGGTAGAGAGTTGGGATTGGTTTGCGCGTTGCTGGACTTATGTGTATCGCGGAGCGGGTGTGACGGCAAATGACAGATTGTTTTTTGCCTTTTCTTTTGGTCCTTTTATTGGATTCTGGAGCGGGCATGAAGGTGCGCGTTTAATGGGGACAATGACCATCCCTGGGGGGGCTATGTCCTCAATTCAGCGTTTGCAAGCGATTCGGGATCATGGGGCTACTGTTCTTGTCTGTACGCCGACGTATGCCCTGCATCTGGCAGAGGTGGCTGAGGCAGAAGGTATAGATATTGCAAACGGAAGTGTTCAGACCACGATTCACGCGGGCGAACCCGGTGCGGGATTACCTGCGACCAGACAGCGCATTGAACAGGCATGGGGAGCGCGTTGTTACGATCACGCAGGGGCGACTGAGGTGGGTGCGTGGGGTTTTGAATGTGCTTTTCGAGATGGCATGCATATCAACGAAGCCGAATTTATTACTGAAGTGATTGATCCCGATACGGGCGAACAAGCGAGAGAGGGGGAGTTGGTACTCACCAATTTGGGACGCGCTGGCATGCCCGTTATTCGCTATCGCACGGGAGATCGCGTAAAGCTGAATACAGAAATTTGTGATTGCGGTTCGAGTTTCTCGCGTCTCGAAGGGGGCGTGATTGGACGTATCGACGATGCGTTGATTATCCGCGGTGTCAATTTTTATCCCAGCGCGATTGAAAATATTGTGCGAGAATTTCCCGAAGTGACCGAGTTTGCGGTGGATATTTATCGGCAAGGTGAAATGGATGATATGCAAATTCGCATCGAGTTAAATGGCGGAGAATCAGATGCAATTTCTGAGGCGATAGGTAGAGAAGTGCGACATATTCTGGGCATTCGCGCCGGCGTTCAAGCCGTGCCGCACAATACATTGCCGAGATTTGAGCTGAAAGCGAGACGGTTTACGGATCATCGAGTTTAATTTAATGGAAAGCGTTTCTATGATCTCAGATCAATACGATGTCATTGTCATTGGTGGGGGACCTGCGGGAAGCACGACTGCCGCGCTTGTCGCTGAATACGGGCACCGCGTGTTGCTGCTGGAGCGGGAGGAGTTTCCCAGATTTCAGATTGGCGAATCTCTGATGCCGGGTACTTACTGGTCATTCAAGCGACTGGGGTTGCTGGATAAGCTGAAAAAAAGTGCGTTTGTGAAAAAATACAGTGTTCAGTTCTTTAGCGGATCGGGAAAAGGTTCAGCGCCATTTTATTTTCATTTACACGATCCCCACGAAAGTTCTATCACGTATCAGGTGTTGCGCAGTGAATTTGATCTTATGATGATGGACAATGCCCGGGAGAAGGGTGCCGAGGTCGAGCAGGGGGCGAGTGTGCATCAGGTGCATTTTAGCGGAGATAAGGCAACGGGTGTTCAGGTAAGATACCGCGATGGACAGATCAAAGATATATCTGCCAGTGTCATCGTAGATGCGACGGGGCGAAGCGCGCTTATTTCGAGAAGGCTAAAGACCAAGACGATTGAACCGAAGCTCAAAAAGGCGTCTATTTTCACGCACTACAAAGGCGCGTTCCGCGATGAGGGTATTGACGAAGGTGCAACGCTGATTTTACATACGCAAGATAAGGACTCCTGGTTCTGGTACATCCCGCTGGCAGATGATGTGGCCAGCGTGGGCGTTGTTGGGGGATTGGATTATCTGCTGCAAAACCGCAAGAGAACTCCTCAGGAAATTTTTGAAGAGGAACTGGCAAAGTGCATCCGCATGGAAGAACGGCTCGCAGGAGCTGAGCAGTTGTTTCCCATGAAAGTCACGCAGGACTTTTCATACCGATCCAATACTGTCGCGGGTAAGGGATGGGTGCTGGTGGGCGATGCTTTTGGTTTTATCGATCCCGTTTATTCCTCGGGTGTGTTCCTCGCGCTCAAATCGGGCGAGATGGCCGCCGATGCGATACACGAAGCCATTGAGAAGCGCGATTTCTCTGCCGAGCAACTCGGCAAATGGGGACCAGAATTTCTTCCTGGCATGGAGGCGATTCGCAAATTGGTCTATGCTTTTTATACCAAAGATTTTAGTTTTGCCAAATTTTTAAAAGCGCATCCAGAATGTATAGATGGCATTATCAATATCTTAAAAGGCAATGTCTATCGCGAGGATGTCACGCCTATTTTTGATCCTATGGGACAAATGTGCGATCTGCCCGAGACTGTGGATCACTATTCCTAATTCCTAATTATTATGCGAATTGCTTATATTGCCGCGGGTGCGGCGGGTATGTATTGTGGCAGTTGTATTCACGACAATGCGCTGGCCTCTGCGCTTCAGCGCAAGGGAATAGATTTCGCGCTTGTTCCGACGTACACGCCCCTGCGTACCGATGAACCGGGCGCGAGTATCGATCGGGTTTTTTATGGCGGCATCAATGTTTATCTCCAGCAGAAAATGGGAATTTTTCGGTACACGCCCTTTTTTATTGATAAATTATTGAATAGCCGAATACTGCTCAATAGTCTCGCCCGGTTCAGTGGATCGACGCGCGCTGAGGACCTCGGCGCACTCACGGTGTCGGTTTTAGAGGGGGAAGATGGCGCGCAAAAAAAAGAACTCTCAAAGCTGGTGCGCTGGTTGAAAGAGGATTTTCAGCCCGATCTCGTGCAATTGACCAATTCGATGTTTTTGGGCATGGCCAGAGAAATGAAACGGGAACTCGATATTCCCATTTTGTGTTCTCTTCAAGGCGAAGATATTTTCCTCGAAGGATTGATAGAACCTTACAAGTCGGATGCGCGGCAGTGCTTACGAGATCGAGCAAGAGATGTCGATGGATTTGTCGCCACTTGCGATTATTATGCCGATTTTATGGCAGATTATCTCGATGTGCCAAGGAATCGCATTCACGTCGCGCCTTTGGGGATCAAATTAGATGGGCATGGAGAAAGCGATGTAGAGCCAGATCCGCTGCCTTTTACGATTGGTTATCTCGCCCGAATATGTCCCGAGAAGGGTTTGCATGTGCTGGTTGATGCGTTTCATCAATTGGCTGAACAAGTTGGTGTGGAAAATGTAAGACTCAGCGTTGCCGGTTATCTCGGACCAAGAGACGCGCCGTATTTTCAGCACGTATGTGAACAAATCGCATCCCGGGGACTTTCCGATGTTTTTGATTATCGCGGGGAAGTCAATCGAGAAGAAAAAATTGCATTCCTGAATAGCATCCATATCTTATCTGTGCCCACGCCTTATAAAGAGCCTAAAGGGCTATCATTACTCGAAGCTATGGCCAATGGCGTTCCCGTTGTTCAACCCCGGCACGGTATTTTCCCAGAATGGATTGAAAAAACGGGTGGGGGAATTCTGGTAGAGCCAGATTCTTCAGAGGCACTGGCGGCAGGGTTGCTGCGGATGATGAACGACGCAGAGGGGCGAGAGGCGATGGGGCAAAAAGGGAAAGAAGCAGTGCATAAAAATTTTAGCGACGACGATATGGCAGAAGCAACACTGGCGTTATATCGTCAGTATGTGACGGATTGAACTTAACACGGGGGGGCAAATGCCGACTTCATCTTCTGGACTTACGTGGTTGATTTTTGCGTTAATGACTGTGGGATCGTGGGGTTTGTACGGGATTTTTTTGCATACGGGACAGATCGCTATGGGCGATCCCGAAAATGGACGCTACAAAGCGTTTCTGTTTGTGGGTATTGCCTATCTTGTGACGGCTGTTATTGGATCTCTCATCGTGCTGGCGATCAACGGATCGGACTGGTCATTTCCGACAAAGGGGCTGACATGGTCGCTGCTGGCTGGTACTGTGGGTGCTATTGGCGCGTTTGGTGTGCTCCTCGCCTTTGGCGCAAAGGGGACGCCACCCGTGGTTATGTCTATTGTTTTTGCTGGCGCGCCTATGGTCAATGCTATCGTCTCTCTCATTATGCATCCGCCAGCAGGTGGATGGGGCGGTTTGAACTGGCAATTTGTGCTGGGTATTATACTGGCCGCGCTGGGAGGGTGTCTGGTGACCTTATTTAAACCATCGTCTTAATTGACGTATAAAAACTATGCACAGTGAATTTCACACTACCCGCAGAGTCGTCTTTTCCGATACGGACATGGCCGGGATTGTACACTTTTCCCGGTTTTTTGTCTTTATGGAAGCTGCCGAGCACGCTTTCTTGCGCGCGTTGGGGACGAGTGTTTCAACAGAGTGGGAGGGGAATAAAATTGGATGGCCGAGGCTGGAAGCAACATGTACATATCTCAGTCCAGCCGTATTTGAAGATGTGTTGGATATTCATCTGAAGGTGATACGCAAAGGCACAAAATCGCTGACCTATCGGTTTGATTTTTTTCGCGGAGAGACGGCTATTGCTCGCGGAGAATTGAGTACGGTATGTTGTATATGCAATCCCGGCGAAAAAATCAGGTCTATACCGATTCCAAATTTTATTGCGGATCAGATCGCGGATGAAGCAGATGGCGCAGATAGACGCGGATGAAGATCGAGAATGTAGGGGCGCGGTCCCTGTGCCCGCCCGAATATTTTAAGAGGTCGCAAATGGCACTAAAAGTTGAAAATGTTTCCAAACACTTTGGCGATGTAAATGTTCTGCGGGATATATCTTTTGAAATGGCGGCGGGGCAATCGCTGAGTGTTATGGGTCCTTCGGGGTCGGGGAAGAGTACCTTGTTGCATGTGTTGGGTACGCTGGACCGACCATCTGAGGGGTATCTCGAGATTGAGGGGCAAGATCCCTTCGCATTATCTGAAATCGAACTCGCGCGGTTTAGAAATCAGGGGATTGGATTTGTGTTTCAAGAGCACCATCTTTTGCCGCAATACTCGGTTCTGGAAAATGTTTTGATCCCAACGCTGGCATTTAGAAATGGCGATGCGCGAGACCGCGCCCGAGAGATTATTGATCGCGTGGGCTTGTCGCATCGCATTGATCACCGGCCCGCTGAATTATCTGGCGGCGAGCGACAGCGCACAGCTGTTGCGCGTGCGCTCATCAATTCCCCGGCATTGCTTTTGTGCGATGAACCAACGGGTAGCCTGGATGGGGCGCGAGCAGAGGAAATAGCCGGTCTGCTGTTTGAATTGCACAAGCGGGAAAATAATATCCTGATCTGCGCGACACACAGTACGGCGCTTGCCCATCGCTTTGAGCGGCGGTTTGATCTACAGGGGGGAACGTGCGTCGAAGTCTGATCTATTTCTGGCGAATTAATCTGGCTGTTATGCTCGGCGTGGCAGTGGCGACGGCTGTTCTGACAGGTGCTTTGATCGTGGGCGATTCTGTGCGCGGTAGCTTGCGGGATTTGTCGTTGAGTCGCTTGGGCAAAATTGATCACGCTCTGGTATCCGAGCGATTTTTTCGCGAGAGTCTGGAGCGCGACCTCGAGCGTGAACTTGGCACTCAGAATGTTGTATCGGCTATTAGCCTGGGTGGAACGGCTGTTCACGCGGGATCGAATACGCGGGCTTCTCGCGTTCAAATTCAGGGTATTGACAATCGCTTTGCAAATCTGTTTGATCAAATATTGCCCGAGCTGACGATCGAGGGAATATTTCCATCGGTTGTTGTCAACGAATCTCTCCGAAAAGAACTCAATGCACAGATTGGCGATGCCATTCTGCTGTCTTTTGAACAATCAGATGATATTCACCGCGAATCGCTATTTGGACGTGCTGATGATGCGGTTCAAACAATTCGACTGACGCTTGCAGGCGTGCTTCCCGATAGGGGAATGGGGCGCTTTGGCCTTTTCGCTCGGCAGAACGTTCCGCTCAATGCATATCTGTCGCTACCGGTTTTACAAAAAGCGTTGGGGCAAAGAGGTCGCGTGAATACATTGCTGGTGTCGGATGGTCCAGATGCAGATGTTCAGGAAGCTCTTTCCCGCGTTGTAACATCCGATGATCTCGGTATTGTCATCCGCCATGAAGTAGATTATTTCGCTGTCGAGAGTACGCAGTTTATTCTCAAATCCCATATTGCAGAGACTGTTCAACAAGTATCTGCCGAATTAAACGTGCCCCACATGTCCATTCTCACCTATCTGGCGAATATCACACAGGTGGGAGAGCGGGAACTGCCCTATTCCACAATTTCTGCGATGGATGTTGGGAGTTTGGGGACTTTTCAGCTTGTAGAGGGATCACTGCAAATTGGAGAAGACGATATATTGCTGAATATCTGGGCGGCTGAGGATTTGAACGCACGGGTTGGAGATGAAGTGAAAGTTGCCTATTACGAAGTCGCGCCTGGGGAAAAACTCCTGACCCGTTGGGCGACATTCCAGCTCAAGGGTATTGTGGCAATGGCGGGGTTGGGAGCAGATGAAAAGTTGTCCCCCGATTATCCGGGTCTGGGTGATGCAAATAATATGGCCGATTGGGAAGCGCCTTTTCCCATAGACTTGAGTCGTGTTCGCCCGAAAGATGAAGATTATTGGGATACCTATCGCGACGCGCCAAAAGCCTTTGTGTCTGCTGCGACTGGGCAGCGATTGTGGCAAAGTCGATTTGGCGTATTAACCGCTGTGCGCATTGGGGCTATTGCGGGAGAGGATATCGAAACAACAGCGAAGCGATTTGAGGATCGCTTGCTAAAAAACATCGCGCCCGAATCGGTTGGTCTGACATTTCAGCCCGTCAAACAGCAGGGCCTGGCCGCTTCTGCGGGGGCGACGGACTTTAGCGAGCTGTTTATTGCATTCAGCCAATTCCTGATTATCTCCGCGGCTCTTCTGGTTGGATTATTATTTCGCCTGAGTGTGGAGCAGCGGGGCAGAGAAGTTGGGATGCGGATGGTATCGGGATATACGGGAAAAAAAATTCGTCGCCTCTTTAGTCGTGAGGGCCTTGTCCTGGCCGGTGTGGGTGGCATCACAGGGCTGATAGGCGGTGTTTTCTATGCCTATCTGATTATGGTGGGATTGCGTACTTATTGGGTGGGTGCGGTTGGGACGTCTGATCTCTCGCTTCACATCCACGCATCGAGTCTTTTATTGGGCTATGCCATTTCACTAATTGTGATCCTGCTGGCAATCTGGCTCACGCTCCGCCGTTTGGGCAATATTTCTGTTCGCGCATTATTATCGGGTATTACGGAAGTGGTACGTGCAAGGCCGCGTACAAAATGGTATGCCCTGGGTAGCCTCGTCCTCGCCGCGCTCAGTCTGGGAGGGGGCGCGGCGGTGGATCCCTCAACTGGTGCAGGCTTATTTTTTCTCAGTGGCGCGCTGTGGATGGTTTCGGGATTGTGCTTTCTCTCGCTCTGGTTTAGACGCGGGCATCGCTCTGTAAAAGAAGGTATTATTGGGATGGGGGTGCAAAATAGCAAGCGGCAGCCCGCGCGAAGTTTGTTGTGTGCCTCACTCATCGGTTGTGCGTGTTTTGTCATTGTTGCAGTAGGCGCAAATAGGCGAACTGATTTGACTCAAAATATCGCGCAGGACAAAGCCTCTGGCACGGGTGGCTTTGCCCTCATCGCCGATGTTGATGTGCCGATTTATCGGGATTTCAATTCAAAAGAAGGGCAATTTGAACTCGGGTTCTCGCAAGCAGATGCAGAACTTTTGAATCAGGCGCGGTTTATCCCGCTGCGCGTTTTGCCCGGTGAAGATGCGAGTTGTCTCAATCTTTACAAGCCCGAAAGCCCACGCGTTTTGGGCGTTCCCGAAGCTCTGCGTCAGCGAGGTGGTTTTACATTTCAGCAAACGAGTACCGGAGTGGAAAATCCCTGGACTCTATTATCCGAGGATCTGGGCGCAGATGTGATCCCAGCAATTGGGGATTACAATTCGGCTATGTGGATCTTGCACAAGCAATTGGGCGATGATATTGTGTTGCAGAATGAAATAGGGGAGACTGTCAGGCTGAGATTGGTGGGCTTGCTAAAGACGAGTATTTTTCAAAGTGAACTGCTGATTTCCGAAGACAATTTTTTGCGACACTTTCCCGATCAGAGTGGGTATGGTGCTTTTCTCGTTGAAACGCAACAACCCGTTCAGCTTACCGAGCTTTTGGAGAGCAGATTAAAAGACATCGGGTTAGACGCCGTATCCACAGCGCAAAAACTCGCGCATTTTCAGGAGGTCGAAAATACGTATCTCTCCACCTTTCAGACACTGGGGGGATTGGGCCTGCTGTTGGGTACGCTCGGATTGGGAATCGTTCTATTGAGAAATGTGATTGAAAGACGCGGTGAATTGGCGGTTCTTCGCGCCTTTGGATTTCGCCGCGCTGTGCTGTCGCGCATGTTGCTCGCGGAGAATGGTTTTTTAATGTTCGTGGGGCTGGCTATCGGCAGCGTCTCAGCGCTTATTGCCGTAGCGCCCCATGTCATGAGCTATGGGGCGTTAATCCCCTGGGGATCGCTGGCTCTCACGCTTGTCATCATATACGGTGCGGGCCTCATCGCAAGCGCAATAGCTGTTTTATTTGCCCTGCGAGCACCTTTATTGCCAGCGTTGAAACAGGAGATATGAGGCGCATTAATTTATTTTTTTAAGTGAAAGTTCATAACACGCCGCTTCCCGATCATTTCGCACGAGAAGATAGGGTGCGGCAAGAGTGGGAGCGTTCCATGTATGGTTGCCCAGAGCGGGAAAGCGCGCGCGTTCATTGTGTTCATCTGGCGAGGCATCGACGAGTACGACATCGCCCGATTCGGTCTGGATGAGCAAGAGATCATCTACCAGAATGAGTTGCCCGTGCCCGTAGCGTCCTCGTTTCCATTTCCGCTGTCCATCCGTCGGATCCAAACACACGAGGACGCCGTCATCCAGTCCGTAAATATATCCGTCTTTATAGACCATATTGGCAAATTTGGCTTTGAGACGAGGGCTTTTCCATATCCGTTCGGCAGTAAATTCATCCCGACTATTTTTCGCAATTTGAATCAATTCACTGCCAATGCCATAACCCGTTGATACAAAGATGCGGTCTCCGGGCAGAGGAATGGGTTGGGCAACGTGTTGCGTCATCCCACCAGTCCAGGGATATTCCCATAGCAATTTGCCGGAAGTTGGATCGTGACCTGCAACCTGTCCTCTGTTAAAGATGAGTATTTGATCCATTCCCGCTATGGAAGTCAAACTGGGCGAGCTATGCCCCGCTCTTGCACGACCACCTCCCCAAATAATAGCACCGGTTTTTTTGTTATAAGCCATCAGGGATTGCTCGTTTCGTCCGCCCGGGCTCACAATCACTCTGTCGTCTAAAATGAGAGGCGAACCGCTCATGCCCCATTCTTTAACACGCGCATTGGTTTCTTTCACGGTATCGCGCGACCAGATTTCTCGACCGGTTTCCAAATCGAGACAGGTGAGGATGCCGGTTGCGCCAAAAGAATAGATGCGGTTGTCCGATATGGTTGGCGTAGCTCGCGGACCAATTCCGGCTATCGCGGTTTCATATCGCGCGCGTGTGCTGTGACGCCATTTCTCTTTTCCGGTCAAGAGGTCGTAACAGACTACGGTTTCATCATCGCCTTTTTGCTCTTGAGTTACGGCAGTGCGGCCAACAACGGCAAAGGCGGAAAAGCCTTCACCAACGGGTACGCGCCAGAGTAATTTGGGGGGATTTTGAACCCAATCGGATTCCAGTTTTATTCCTTCGAGGATGGCGTTGCGTTGCGGACCCAAAAATTGAGGGTAGTCTATGTCGGGGCCATCTGAAGACTGTCCCGCCACGGATATCGCTGTAACAGAAGACCAGCGCCACTCTATCTTGGGAGCCAGATCGCCCGTAAAGCCGCGAATTTGGAATAATGAAACTGTCAGGATGATCAGGAGTATAAGAATACTTAGACCCCGTACGCGAATTTTTCGACTCGCTCGGGAGAATGCAAAGAACCAGAGGCAGAGCAAAAGAGAGCCAATTGAGCAGACCAGTATTGTCGGCATAACTTGCATCTGGCGGTTTGGCCTTTCGGGAATCCATATTACCGATAGTACAATGAGCATTAACACTCCGATCGCGACCGCGGGCCACCATCGAATGGATTTGGGATAAAGAGGTGCAGGCATAAAATTCCTTTTTTAAATGGTCAGTAGTCGGTTCATCAACCTCTGTCCCCAACGTAAACAAAAAAGAAAGGTTTGACAACCATTCATTAAACGGATATTTTACACCTCTGAATTGCAAAATATCACATCACAGAAAGGAGTTTGCGATGAAGAAATGGCTTTTGATTTTGATGGGGTTCTGTTTGATTCCAATTCTGGTTCAGGCAAAACACCATGCGGCGAAGGAAACGCATAACTGGCCTCACTTGCGGGGCCCAAATGCGAATGGACTCGTAGATAAGGGCAATCCTCCCGTGGAATGGAGCGAAGATACCAATATCCGATGGAAAGCAAAAATTCCGGGTACGGGTTATGCTACGCCCATTATATGGGGCGATAAAATTTTTGTTCAGACAGCGGTCAAGACTGACAAAACCGTAGAAGTCGCCCAGACAGCCAGAAAGAAATTGCCCACTCATATCTATCAATTTAAGCTGCTTGCACTGGATCGCAAAAGTGGCGATGTGGTGTGGGAAAAGACCGTGAACGAGGCGGTGCCCCACGAAGGCACTCATAAAACAGCTAATTATGCTGCTACATCGGGTGTTACGGATGGGGAGCACCTGTACGCATTTTACGGTTCATGGGGCTTGTATTGTTTTGATTTTGATGGCAATTTGAAATGGGATAAGGACTTTGGCGATATGAGAGTTGCAGGCTCTTTTGGAGAAGGCTCCTCGCCGACTATTCACGGCAATACGCTGATTATCAACTGGGATCATCAGGGCGCTTCGTTTATTGTCGCGCTGGATAAACGCACGGGTGAGGAAATCTGGCGCACGGCACGACCAGAACGAACGACGTGGGTCACGCCCATCGTTGTCGAACATAAAGGCACGCAACAGATTATTGTGGGCGCGAGCGGAAAGACCCGAAGTTACGATCTCAAAACTGGCGATGTTTTATGGGAATGTGCGGGACTTGGGTCAAATGTCATTCCCACGGCCCTCTATGCCGATGGTATCGTCTATGTTACAAGCGGCCATAGAGACCCGGCCATGCTGGCGATTTCACTCGATAAAGCCAAAGGCGATATTACGGGGACAAATGCCGTTCTGTGGACTGTTACTGGCAACAAAACCCCTTATGTTGCCTCGCCTCTTCTTTCCGGAAACAATATCTATAGCATGAGAAAAACTTCTAACATTTTGTTCTGTTTCAATGCCAAAACAGGCGAAACAGTTTTCGGTCCCGTGCGACTCCAGGGCGTGAATCCCATATACTCTCCGCTGGTTGGCACAGGTGACCGCATTTACCTCGCCGGGCTTAGCGGTAAGACATTTGTGATCAAGAATGGCAGTGAATTTGAAGTACTCGCAGAAAACACACTCGACGAGGGCACGGGTGCATCTCCTGTTATTGTGGGAGATGAGTTGTATTTGCGCGGCAGTGAACACCTCTATTGTATTGCGGCAAATTGATCGCGGATTAAAGGGATGGCGCGGATTTCACGGATTAAATCTGCGCCATCGTTATTTCGGGCGCACAGCGATTGAATCTGGATGCTATCAAAAATTGCAATAGTTGAAGTGTCCGATTTGTAAACTTTGAAAGGATAGCTATGCAGTACAAAGCGTTACTCATCTTCGCGGTAGCCATGTTCATCGGATGCGGTGCGCCTCAGGATCGAGAGAATAAATTTCTCAGCGTGGGTACGGCACCGCCCGGTGGTGCGTTTTTTGTCGTGGGTGGCGCGATTGCTCAGGTTGTCAACGATCACATGCCCTGGGAGGTTTCTGCTGAGGCTACCAAGGGTACGCAGGAAAATATTCGCCGTCTTTCGAGTGGGGAACTGGATTTTGCACTGGCCAATGCCGCCATTTCCTATTTTGCCGTGCGCGGAGAAGGCGCGTGGGGAGAGAAACAGAATATCAATGCGGTTATGACATTGGCGCCGAATGTCGCGCTTTTTATTGCGCCACAAGGCGCGGGTGTCACTGGTTTGAGCGATCTCGTGGGCAAGCGCGTTGTCGTTGGGCCAGCGGGGGCGGGTTTTGAGTATTTCTTAAGACCCATCCTGAATGCGCATGGCGTTACGTATGACGATTTCACACCGCTTTACAATACGCAGGCGGGAACGGTTGACATGCTCGCCGACGGATCGGCTGCTGCGGCTTTTTTAGGGGGTGCAGTGCCTACGGCTTCGATCACTCAGGCCAGCGCGTCTCAGGATATTTATTTTATTCCCTACGATGAATCGGCCAAACAAAGCCTTTTTGAGACTTATCCATTCTTTTTTGCCGCGACGATTCCCGCCAATACGTACCGGGGGCAAGCAGAAGATTTCGCCGGAATGAATGTCGGGTCTATGCATCTCATCACGCGGGCGAGTTTGAGCGAAGATACGGTTTACAATTTTACCAAAACGCTCTATGAACGCCGTGAGGAAGTCGTAAAAAAACACCCGGCAGGCAGGGCGATAAATCCCAAGAATATCGTTCGGGATACGGGTACGCCTTTTCATCCGGGTGCGATAAAATATTTCAAAGAAATTGGTATCTGGCAGGATTAAAATAACGACAAAAAAGCAACCACAGATAGACACAGATGGACACTGATAAAGGCTCATCATGCGACAATGAGCGTCCAGGTTCGAAATAACAATGATGTTACCATCTGTGTTTATCCGTGTTCATCTGTGGTTTCAAAATGACGCGCCTCCATTCCCACCTGTTTCGCATTATCTCTGCGTTGCTCGGTCTTTTTATTCTGGTCGAAGTCAATTATCCGCAACTTTCACCACAAGCCCAGCTATCGGTTTTTGCCCTGCTGGGCTTGAGTCTTGTTTTTCTGAAATATCCGATCCATTCCAATAAATCTCTCCAGATCCTCGATCTTTTTTTTGTGCTGGCAGTTATCTTCTGTTTTGGTTATGTCCTGACCCAAACCGAATCTTTCTTTCAATTTTCCTGGCTCAATGGTCAATCCCTGGGCAATCGCGCAGGACTCGAACACGCGCTTGATCATGTTGTCGGTCTCATTGGGCTTATCCTGGTTCTGGAAGCCACCCGTCGTGCCATTGGTTTCACGTTGCCCCTGCTTGCGCTCGCTTTTCTGATTTATGCCGCTTATGGATATATCCTGCCCGATTGGCTCTTTCCTCATCGAGGATATAACTGGGAGCGCATTGTCTCTCAGACTTATCTCCATTCTCAGGGCGTTTTTGGCATCGCGTTGAAGGTGATGTTTACCTACGTTTTTCTGTTTGTACTTTTTGGCACTGTGCTCGAAGAGACCGGTGCTACGGGATATATTCTGAATACGGCTCGCCGCATTTTTCGCAATAGTACCGGGGGACCAGCCAAAGTGGCTGTTATTTCTTCGGGTATGATGGGGTCGCTTTCGGGCAGTGCTGTGGCCAATACGGCGACCACTGGTACGTTTACCATTCCGCTGATGCGCTCAACGGGTTTTCGTCCAACTGTTGCCGGCGGCATTGAAGCCGCAGCGAGTTCGGGCGGTGCGCTCGTTCCACCGATTATGGGGGCGGGTGCATATATGATGCTCGAAATTGTCGAGCCGGCTGTCACGTATTTGGAGATCATCAAGGCAGCTCTGGTTCCGGCGATCCTCTATTACGCGGCTCTTTTGCTGATTGTCCATTTTCACGCCAAACGCATTGGCGCGTCTGCAGGCGATGGAGATGTTCAGGAACGTCCTCCCAGACCCCGGGGCCTGGTGTTTCTCGTCGCTTTCATCACACTTATTGTATTTCTCGTTTTGGGATACACGCCTTTTCGCGCTGTGAGTATCGCCCTGCTCTTTGTTCTTATTGTCGGTGCGTTCAGCCCCACAACGCGCGTGGGGCCTCGCGCGATGATGAGTGCATTGGAAAGAGCCGCACACGGTGGTGTTTCGCTTATTGCAGCGGCTTCCTGCGTGGGTATTATTATCGGTGTTGTGACGCTCACGGGTATTGGCACAAAATTGCCGAGCACTTTGTTGCCACTGGCGCAGAATAACATCATCCTGGCTTTGATTCTGCTGATGATCTCCACCATTATCCTGGGCATGGGCTTGCCTTCTGCTGTGTGTTATCTGCTTATGGCGACTCTGGTGGGACCTGTTCTGAGCGATCTCGGCATTGTGCCACTGAGCGCGCATTTGTTCATTTTTTATTTTGGCATGATGTCTATGGTTACGCCTCCCGTCGCGCTGGCTGCTTACACGGCTGCTGCTATTGCAAAGGCGAGTATTATGCAAACTGGTGTTACGGCTTTTCGCTTTGCCCTTGTGGGTTTCGCTTTGCCTTATGCCTTTGTTCTGCATCCAGAAATTTTGCTTTTGTCCTCTGATATTACCGCTATAATCGCCAATATTCTCGTCGTCCTGCTCGGCATTTTACCTCTATCAGCTGCCGCGGCGGGGCATGCGTTTGCCCCTTTGCCCACGTATCAGCGCGTCTTTTTACTCGCCGCGGCCCTTCTCTTGTTCCTCACGCCATCGGGGGATGCCCGCCTTTATTTGCAGGGTATCGCACTGCTCATTGCCGGTGTCATCGCGATCTCAAACTATCGGTCTGCTAATCAGGCCTGAATGGTCAGATTTTCTGATCCGGATGATAGAGAGAGAACGGTGCTTTCAGCGGGAGACATGTTGATTTGTGCTGTTGTATTTCCCACAGAAAGCGCGATTTGATTTTCTGATACAGTCATCGAAAAGTCGGGATCGCTCTCGCCGAGACCGCGGACAGAGAAAATCGCGGCAATTCGACAGCGTTCTACGCGCTCTGTCTCGGCCGTAAAATGCCATCGCTTTTCGGGCAATTCTTTATCGAGAGTCGGATAGCCTTTATCTGGTGCTACGGGCCAGGCATTTGTCTGGCTGAGGCTAAGATTTGTTGAGCCAAAAAGCTGACCTTTTAATGATGCGCCCTTGCGGTTGGATGTGACAGTCGTCGCATCGAGATCAAATTTTTCGAATGCGTGTAATAACCACTGGAATGTCGATGCTTCGGGGGCTTCCAATTCATCGACGAGGATCAAGATCGACGGGCGGATCATCACGAGATGTCGCCTGTATCGGTTCAACCGGTCTCCGTAAGCGTTTTCGGCTTCACCGCAGACATAGCCAAACGGATCTGTAGTCTTAAAATCGATAATTTTGCCACCGCGATTGCCATCCCGGTTGATCGCTCCCTCGCCATTGACGAGAACACAGTTGTGCGAAATAGAGTGTTGTGCGTATTCGTTGTGAAATGGCGTGCCGTGATGCGGGAATCGAAGACCTCCGGCGCAGATTAAAGCGCGTCCGCCTTTCATTACTGCAAAATCATTCTGGCTCGCATGACCGTGGCTCACGCCGCCAAAGGGCGATGATCGAAAGAGGACCATAAAATCACTGTCCGGATGTTCGATGTCGCTGTGCAAGGCGCCCCAGCCAACGCCTCGAAAGGCGCGGTCTTGTGGTATTGTATCTTTTTCTTTCGGGATGGGCTTGTCTTCGAGTAGAATGCCGGGAAAGGGATCGATCTCCGCGGACCGACCTTCAGGGTCGTGTACCTGGTTTGCCCAGGCGCGCAGCCGGTGATTTTGCAATCTGAGACCGTGGAATTGGAGAAAAGTTCTGGCCTGTGAGGCGCGAACGGGTTGATCTTCAGTATCGCCAAATGGCATAAGTTCGCCAACTGGAGAAACGACATAATAAAAAAACCACGGCATGTTCTGATAATAGGGTTTGAGCCATATATCGTGCCCGGTCGCCAATGTCCATGAGTGAAAGGGCATTGCGTCTCGCGAGTTGTAAGACAGGCCATAGGGGACCCCCTGCGCCCAGCCCCCTTCATGCCCTGTCCAGTGGGGGAAATTTGTCGCAATAAGTTTGAGTGCGTATTCCGCCCATGAAGGGGCGCGTTCGTCTTCTGCACATGCAATGGCGTGTTCGAGCAAAAAGCCGGGCAGGCGACCGTTGTGGCTCTCTTCGGGCGTGAATGTATAATCGTGTTTCTCCAGTCTGCGGATCATCTGGTCTGCCCGTGCGCCGAGCATGCGCGCGACGAGTTCGCGTTCGTCCTCGGTGAAAATATCGTAGATCCAGTCATAGACTTCCGCGCCAGCCCTGAGCAATCCGAGGCCGACTTCGTCGCCATAAGGCGCGAGAATAGAGGATATGCCCTCCACATCCCACTGCGCGGCGTCAACGATAAAGCGCCGTGCGGCTTCGCCATATCGCTTCTCTCCTGTGAGCAAATAAAAGAGTGCGAGGCTTCGCATGCCGCCATCGTGATATTTTCGCATGGTTCCGAAGCACTCGACATAAGCCAGTCTGCGTTCGGCAGGGTCTTCAATCTGGTCGTAGGTCGGTTCTGATGGTAGTTCGAGAGTGAGCGCGTGGTCGGCATCTTTTTTCAGGGCTTCGAATGCTTCGGATCGGGTGGATGTTAGCGAGCGGCGCACATCTTCCATGTCAGATGCCAGAAAGAAGAGTCGCGGGCGTTCTTTTGGGACATTTGCCAACAGTGCAGCGGCGTCTGGGTGAGGTTGTTCGGCAGCGCAATCGGCAATCTCAAAAGAACGGCTTTCCGAGCGCGCTCGAACTGCGCCATCCACAATGGCCTGTACATGCCAGTCGTATGTTCCGGGTGCAAAAACGCGGTCTGGGTGGTGTATGGGATCGGAGAGCAGGGGGGATTCGTAATAGGGTTTTCCTTCGCGTGTGACAATTACGCGGTATTGACATGTAGCCCGATCAGCGGCTCGCCACCAGCTAAAGCCGGGAGGTGAGAGTGTGAGCGTTTCACCGTCGAGTGGCCGGATATAATTGGTGCGCGGCGGACGAATGGATGGGAATTTCATATTTTGGTCCTTTCTGTTTTTAAGACCATAATTCCGTGCCATCGGGCAGGTGTTTTAAGATTTCTTCTTCGTCTAATTCGATGCCCAACCCGGGACCCTCTGGCACGGTGATGTATCCATTTTGAATCGGGTTTTTGATGTTCAACATCGTTGACCACAGCGGGATATTGGCCGAGTGATATTCCAGAGCCAGGAAATTGGGTATGGTGGAACAGATATGCACGGCGGCTATGCCCGCTACTGTGCTCGCCATATAATGCGGTGCGATCGACATGTGATACATTTCTGCCAATTCTGCGATGCGCCGCGTTTCTATGGCGCCACCACTGCGCGGTATGTCGGGTTCGAGCAAGTCACATGCGCCCTTTTCCATGAGTTCTCGAAATAGCTTTGCGCCGTAAAAGATTTCGCCTGTACAGATCGGCGTTTCTGTTTGCATACAAATTTTTGCCAGGGCATCTACGTTGCCCCATTCCCATCGGATCGGGTCTTCCAACCACAATAAGTCGAGGTGTTCCACGTCTTTGCATATTCGCAGACCATCGATCGCGTTAAACGACCCGTGCAGGTCAATCGACAAATCGATATACGGCCCAATTGCATCGCGCAGTGCTTCAATTGTCGTCACGATATGTTCGTGTTGTCGCCGTCCGACAGATCGGTCGTACACATCTATTTTCCAGGGGTTGGGCACGTCCAGATCGAATTTTAAGGCTGTAAATCCCTCGGCAACGCGCTCTTTTGCCCGCGCTACATAGCTCGATGTTTCATATACGGGGTCTAATTCACCCGATGCCCGGACTTCATCCCAGCGTCGATTATAGTCTTCTGGTGTCCAGTACGCACCCGAATGGCAATCGCAATACATCCGCACTTTGTCGCGCAGTTTTCCTCCCAGGAGATCGCACATCGGTACGCCCAGTGCTTTGCCCTTAATATCCCACAATGCGATTTCCACGCCGGCGCCAGCGCCCTGCATACGCCACAGATGATCGTGATGTAATTGGTTTACGTTGGTCGGGTCTTGTCCAATAAGGGTATTTTTTAATTGGTCAACAGATTGTCCTCCGCGCCATTCTCCTAACCCCTCAATGCCTTCATCTGTAATGATTTTCACTAACGACCAGTGGCGGCAGGCAGCCCCCAAAGAGGGCGTTTTTTGTATATCTATGATTTTCATGTTACCTCCTGTCTCAGTATCCCCAAATTCGTTTTTTCGGTCTCTCCATTTCGATCAGCCGTTTGATCAATAGATGCCGATGTTCAATCAGCGCGTTTGCGTGGTCTGGCTCTTGTGATACATCGCGGTATTCGCCCCATTCAGCGTCCAGGTCATAGAGGAACTCGCTTCCATCGTCATGCGCGACATAGCGATAGGCAGCAGACCGGATCATTTTCCAGCCCGTGGCTTCCATCAATGCGACTGATTTGTCCGGGGCGTTTTCTCCGTTAAAAACGGGAAATAGCGATTGGCCCTGTAAATGGGGTGGGGTGGGTACACCGCAGGCTTCGAGCAGGGTGGGGATTACATCTACGCCTTCGACGAGACTCGATACGCGACGTCCGCCTTCTTTCCCGGGGATGTGCATCAGGAGGGGGACGCGGCTGACACAATCGTGTCCCGGATAGCCTTTGCCATAGCGCAAATGTTCGCCCAGCCATTCGCCGTGATCGGATGTGAAGACCACGATTGTTTCATCTGCAATGCCCAATTCATCCAGCGCGTCTAACATGCGCCCCACATGGTGATCTACTTCGCTGACCATGCCGTAATATCCCTGTCGCGCGAGGCGAAGTTCGCGGTCGCCGTAGTGATTTTCATTGCGCTTTTCATCGGCTTCTGGTGGGAAGGATGGCAGGGTCATTTGATCGGGATCGTACAGGTCCAGAAAACGCTGTGGCGCAACCCAGGGCGAATGCGGGGAGTAAATTCCCGCGATGCACAAAAATGGACGGCTTTCACTTGCACGCTCCGACATATATTGAATTGACCTGCTCGCTACCCACGCCGTGTGTGTGTATTCATCTTTTCCGCGAAAGGGGATGGGGTGTTTGGGAAATCGTTCGTCGGGGTGATGCACACCGTCTTTTACGCCCATCATTTGATGCCAGCGCTCTGATAATGGCGGCAATCCGAGGCTCAAATGATCGAGTTGGTCTGGGGCTTCCATGCGTACCCAGGCGCGATATGCATCTTCGTAACAGCCGGGTTCGTCACTGATCTCCAGATGGTCAAATCCATAATCGGGATGTACTTCGCGGTGGTCTCGATTGGCGTGTGGCAAAAAGTGCAATTTGCCGATGTTTGCGGAGTGATATCCGGAATTGTGCAGCAATTTGGGCATTGTCACAAAGTCTTCGGGCACGGGTACCCCCATGTGTGTAATGCCGAGTGTGGAGGGATATTGTCCGGTCAAAAGGCTCACCCGACTGGGCATGCACACGGGGTTCTGGACAAAGTAGTGGTCGAAGTTTATACCTTCGGACGCCAGGCGATCCAGGTTCGGCGTTTGAATATCGGTGTTCCCATTTACACCCATGGCATCCCACCGCTGTTGGTCGGTGTAAATCAATAATATATTCGGTCGTTTCATATTGTTCCTTTCTTTTGTGTGATAAGGTCGTTCATAATACCCAAATTTGCCGCCAAAATCCACTGCCTTTTCCCTTGACACATAGTCCTTTTGATGCGACTTTGACAGACCTTTGGAGCTATATATAAATCGCGGGGTTGAGCATGAAAAAGATGACGTATTTTCTCATTGTATTCACTTTTTTAACGGGATCTGTATGGGCATCAGATACGGTTGATCTGGTGGTGCTGCATATCAATGATACACATGGGAAATTATCTCCCTACAATTTGGGAGGGTACAAGGTTGGGGGAATAGGTCGTTTGTCAACGCTGGTAAAGCAGATTCGCGCAGAAAATCCCGGGCGCGTTTTGCTTTTGCACGCGGGCGATATTTTTTCTCGTGGAGAGCCTGTGGTGATTTATACAGGTGGATATGTGAATCTGTTGGCATTTGAAAAAATGGGCTTTGATGCCATTACACCGGGCAATGGAGAATTTTATTTTGGGATTGAGAACCTGAAGCGCCAGACCTCGCGCGTATCTACCCCCTTTGTTCACGCGAATGTGACGTATAAGCACCACAATGGACCGATTTTTCCACCTTATTTGATCAAAGAAGTTCAAGGCGTGAAAGTGGGGATTTTGGGGCTTGGTCTCATTCGCCCTTGGCATCAGTCGTCTCAGACGCTGAGGTTGCATGACGCAGTGGAGACGGCGAAGCAATACATGCCAGAATTGCGTCCAAAGGTCGATTTTTTGATTGCATTGACGCATATTGGCGTTAAAAACGACAGTTTGCTGGCCGCGGCTGTGCCCGAATTGGATTTGATTGTGGGCGGCGATACTCACACGCGGTTAAATACGCCTTCGCGCATTGCTCGGGCAAATGGGGAAGGGAGCGTAGCTATTGTGCAAGCGCGGCATTATTACCAGTTTTTAGGGCGTGTAGATGTGCAATTGCAAAAGGCAGCGCATGGCTATCGAGTTATGCGGTTGAATGGCAAGTTGTTGCCCCTTGATGGGCAAATTGCGCGCGATTCAAAGATTGAAGCACTCATCGATAAATACGCCAGGCCCTTAGATGAAGTGATTTGCCGGACAGAACGCGACTTGCCCAATGTGCGAGATGAGCGGTCGGCATTGGGCGATCTGGTGGGGGAGGCGGTGTTAGATCAAACGCGTGCCGATGTTGCGATTCTGGAACGCAATGGGGATACGCACGGTGTTTTTGCGGGCGATATTTCCCTGAACGATATTTATCGGCTGAGGCAATACAGACCACCCGTAATGCTCACACGCCTTTCGCGGGATCAGATTCAGGCTGTTCTCGAGGCGCGGATGTATCTGACAGCGGGCTGTTCGTTTGAACGCAAAGATGAAACTATCGCAAATCTGAAGATAGAGGCAAAACCCGATTCTGCAGGTACCTATCTCGTCGCGATGGAGAGACAGGTCGCATTTCGCCATTTTCTCCGCGATGCCGCATCCGATTCTGTTGCATTCGATTTTACAGGTCAGCGCGTGGATACGGCATTGGAGCGATATTTGCGCGATGTGAAGGTGATTCGTTAAGGCTCTTCTATTCACTGATTTCAGGAGATTTCAATGCATTATAAAACACCGATTACCGATGTTGAGATTGAAGCCAATTTTAAGCACGCTGCCGAACAGTACGCCGCTTTTGGCGTGGATATTGAACGGGCTGTAGATAGAGCACTCGAAGTGCCGATCTCGCTCCATTGCTGGCAGGGTGACGATGTGGCGGGTTTTGAAGTCAAAGACGAGGCTGTTGAAGGCGGCGGCATTATGGCTACGGGCAATTATCCCGGTCGCGCGCGCAATGGGGATGAGCTTCGCCGAGATCTCAAAAAAGTGGTTGATCTGTTGCCGGGGCCACACAGGGCGAATATCCACGCTTCTTATGGTGATACGAGTGGCAAGGTCGTCGATCGCGATGCTCTGGAGCCTGAGCACTTTGCAGGGTGGGTTGATTGGGCAAGAGCGTATGATATCGGTATTGATTTTAATCCCACTTATTTTGCGCATCCCAAAGCCAATGATGGCTTTACCCTGAGCCATCCCGATAAGGGTATTCGCGATTTTTGGATTCAACACGGTATTGCGAGCCGCCGCATTTCTGAAGCCATTGGGAAAGCGCTGGGAGATGAAGTTGTGAACAATCACTGGATTCCCGATGGTGCCAAAGACCATCCCGCTGACCGGTGGACGCCCCGCGAGCGGCTGGTGGAAGCATTGGATACTGTCTTTGACGATGGTCTGGGCATCGGTCCCGAATGCGTCGATGCGGTTGAAGGCAAGCTCTTTGGATTGGGTATGGAAGACTATACGGTTGGGTCCAATGATTTTTATGCCAATTATGCGTTGACCAGGGACGTACTCCTCTGTCTCGATATGGGGCATTTCCATCCGACTGAATCGATTGCCGATAAGCTCTCGGCGCATTTTGCCTTTCACGACAAGTTGCTTATCCATACGAGCCGTCCCATTCGCTGGGACTCGGATCACGTCGTTCTCTTTAGCGATGATGTGCGCTATGTTTTTCTGGAACTCGCACGCCACAATGCGATTGATCGCATGTATCTCGCGCTCGATTTTTTCGATGCGAGCATCAATCGCATCGCGGCTTATGTTATTGGCACGCGCGCCACGCGCAAAGCTCTCCTCTATGGCCTCGTTGACCCAACGGATCGCCTGCGCCAACTCGAAGCAGAAGGTAAGCTCGCGCAAAAGCTCGCGCTGATGGAAGATATGAAGACGATGCCATTTTCTGCCGTGTGGGATATGTGCTGTCTCAAAGCCAATGTGCCTATCGGTGCTTCCTGGCTCGATGAGATAGAGGCTTATGAGCGCGATGTGTTGTCACAACGCGATTGATTTTTTAGTCCAGACGCAAAACCGCCCGTCAGATCGTTCTGGCGGGCGGTTTGTTTTTCGGATTCGTCTTTCATCTGCATTATCTGCGTTATCTGCGGATCAAATCGTCAATGTCACATAATCTTTTTTCACGATCTCTTTTTCATAAGTATAAGATTGTGTTTTGAGAAGTTCTTGCGTTTCGGGTGAAAGCCGTGCCAGTACTGGATCGGGGAATTCGTGGATTTGTCGGTGATATTGCGGGCGGTATCTGAGAATAAAGAAACGGCGATCCCGATCTTTGGGTTGCCATGCCATTGCCCCATGTGTCATCAATTCTGTGGTTATGACAATATCGCCAGCTTGGGCTGTGATATTCGCCACGCCGAGGGGCACATCTTTTTCAATCCATCCGTCGTTGAACACATCGGGTGGGCGCTTAAAATCGCTTTTGTGCGATCCCGGCACGAGCAACAACCCACCATCTCCGGGCAAGACATCGGTGAGATAGATAAATACCACCAGGTCGTCGCAATAAATTTTCCCATCGTCACAGCTATATCGGCAGCTATACGGACCAAAGCTCTCGCGCGAACAGTGCAACCGGTGAACAGGGTCTTTAGCCGTATTTATCCGCACTTCACCGCTGTTTAGCCGCGGGCGTCGTCCAGATACTTCCAGTACAATGGGCCAAAATGAACGGTGAAAGACCAACGCTTCCAGTACTTTGTCAAAAGCAAAAGCGTATTTGAATTGTGTGCGATTTTTGTCAAATAATGAGGTTGAACGCCCAAATCCTTCGGGCAGTTCATCATCTGATGCATTCACATACCGATCTATAGCCTGTTGTGCAGCTTTCAGTTCTGTTCGTTTAAGTGCTTGTTCCAGATGCAAATATCCCATCATATCAAATAAGTAGCGCTGTGCATCTGTCATCATGATGACCTCCTGTCTTTTGTCATCCATAAGCTCCATGATCCAAAAACCCGACGAGGCGTTTGAGTCTGCGGTTTGCGTTGCGATAGATATGCTCGGGCATGGTGTAGTTCATAAAGGGGTAGTATTTGTGTCCTATGAGCCGTCTGCCATAGGTGATTTGCGTGATGTAGCGGCTGCGATTGCTCTGGTTTGGTCCTCCCCTGTGCCAGACCTGGTTGTTGAACATGATGACGCTACCGGCTTTGCCGAGGTTGTAATGCACTTTGTCCTGCCATTTTTTCCAAGCATCAGTACTGAAAACCCGACGCGGGCTTTCACCAATGAGATGTGAGCCTGGGATGACTTCTGTGCCGCCATGTTCGATTTTCGTCACATCGGTGAGATAATAATTGCAGGTGAATACGAGTACGGGAAGGTGGATGTTTGTCGGTGACTTGCCATCGGTGACAACATAATGTGGGGCGTCGTCCTGGTGCCATGTGGTGAGGCCGCCGCCGGGTGGCGTGATGAAGGAGTTGTTGTGTATGACGTGACAATTTGCTTCAACAAGGGCTTCGGCAAAGCTGACGATGGGTTCGAGGTCAAACAGGTTGAGGTTGGCCTGGCTGTGTTCAAACATGCGATGGCACAGGCGGTGGCTGGCTTTGGAGCTTTGCGGATTGAGCTTGCCATTGGGGTCTTTATCCCGGCTGGTAAAATGTGCGAGAGACCAGTCGAGGTCCGCTTTGAGTTGTGCGACGTGTTCTTCTTTTAAGACATCTTCGAGAAATAGAAATCCGTCTCTGTGAAATTGTTCTACCCATTGAGAAATTTGATCTGCATTGAGCGGATAGTTGGATTCAAAGCGCTGATTTTTTGGTTTCATAATGGCCTCTATCGGTCAGGCTACCCAATCACCAGAATGGGCGAGCCATCCCGGATTTCGATTTGCGCGTGGCGGGATACTGTTTCGGTTTCTCCCGTGCATAGATGATAGATGCGAACATGGCTGATGTCGAGTGAAAAATTGAGAGTATTGAGATCGAAAATATCACGGGCAGGTAGTATGAGGGCGAGCCTGCGATGGGTGTTGTTGAGATACAGGATGCGGTTGTTTTCCCATGTTTGTTCGCGGGGATCTGTAAAAGTATTGGCGTGAACGGGACTGTTGATGAGCGTGTTGAGACAACGCAGGGTGTGAAAAGGTGCGCGGGGGTTGCAGAGGGTGTCGAGCAATCCATGTGTGACATCCATTGTGCGGTCAAAGTCGGTGAGTGGATCGACAAATAGGCGCGCATCCGGCAGGCGAACAATGGCATAAGTGGCTTCGGCAATTCGGCGGGCATTGGTACTGTCGTTCTGCGCGTCTAATTCGAGTGAGACGTCAATGTGGTCGATATTCGAGTATTTGCGTTTGCTCAGGGATTGGATATAAGTCCAGGGCGATTCATTGGGCGGCACGCGACAGATGACGCGCTGAATGTGAATGTCGGCGTTTTGGAGGGTCGCGTTCAGGCCCTTGAGTTCGTCGAGGTGATAACCCATTCGGGTTCGCAGGTGTTGTTTGCCGTGTACGCGTTCGTTGGGGATAATCGGGCAAATCGAGAGTTCTGCAAGCTTTGCACATCGGTTGAGTGTTTCGCAAACTTCATCGGATAATTGCGCGGGATCAGATATCTGAATTTCCCAGTTCTGTATAAAATCGAGGTTGGTTTCGATGTGTTCGGGCAATGAGGCGATGCGCGGTTCGAGGAATGTGGCAATGGGTGTTATTCCTTCGGAGCGGAGCATTTCGAGGCGCGTGCGCTGAAAGGGGTCGCGCAGGTCGCGCCAGGGAAAGCGCACAAATTTGACGCCGAGTTCTATGCAGGCTAAAAGATGCTGGTCGTTGCGTGTTTTTTGACGCACGACAGAGGGATAGGCAATTGGGAGTTCCGCAATGGGCGTGATGGGGTGGTGAAGGGTGAGACCAATGGGAGAAGACAGATCGGCGGATGTGCAGGTGATGAGGTGGCCGCGGGCAGGGCGTTTTATTTCGCCTTTTGTGCGGATAAAGTGGATGTCGGTGTGATCGGCGCGTATGCGGAGGAGATAAAACCCCAGCTTGCCCGTGTCGTCTCGCCCCTGTTCGGGTGGGGGAGAACTGGCGTAGAGATGGCCGAATCCCGGGCGCGTAAAGGATGTGGAAGGGGCGATGAAATAGCGTGTTTTGCCGATTTTGTCGTAAAAGGGATAGTGAACGTGTGCTGCGAAGAGGAGTTCGATTCCGTATTTTTGAATCAATGCGAGGAGGCGGTCTCGGTCTGGCTGGCTGATGTTGTCGTAGTGTCCCAATCCCGGCTCATTGTCATCCCAAAGGTAGAGGGGCAGGTGAAAAAAGAGAAAGAGCCGCTGATTTTTATGTTTTTCAAGATCGGATTCAAACCATTTCCACTGGTCGTCTGCTTCGGGGATTTTTGAGTTGAAGATCTGGGAGTTGAGCACGATAAAGTGACACAGATCGCGATCAAAACTGTACCAGGAAGGACCAAAGAGATCGTGGAAGAATGCGAGCGATTCCGCGGTTGCCGCATGGGTGGGCATGGTGGGATCGGTTTTGTCGCCGACATCGTGATTGCCAGCGACATAGTGCGGATCGATATTGCAGGCGCGTATCTGGTCGCGGGCTTCGAGCATTGCGCGTTTGAAGTCGGGCGTTTCGGGATATTCCTGGACGAGGTCGCCCATGTGGATGACAAAGTCAGCCCCAATATCTGATACCTGTTGCAGGGCAACGCCAGCGCGTTGGGTTTGCACGCGGCGCGATTCAAATTCGAGAGGGCGGTCGCCAACGTCGATCATGTAGTGCGTATCGGCGATGACCGCGCATTCAAATTGTGCGGGCGGCAGGTGGGTTTTGTCGAAGCTTATTTCTCTTCCGCTTTCCATTCGGCGATTTTTTCATCGGCTTTGCGGCGCAGTTCGCGGCCCTTGTCCGGGGTGGGGTCTTCTATGATGCCATAGACCTGGCGACCTTCGTGATCTTCGGGCAAGTATTCCGTAATGGGCATGCCTTCGGGGGTGACAAAGAGCAGGCAGTGACAGTATTTGAAAATTTTCATTTCGTCACAGGCACAGACCCATTCGCGGCTGCGTTCGAGTTCGGCCTTTTTGTCGGGATAAAAGTTGCAGGGACATAGCGGGCGGCCCAATTCATCGATGTTTTGTGCAAGGCCATTGATGACTGTGTCGGCAACTTCTCGGGTCGGATGCGGCGATGTCCCGGTTTTCTCCCAGTATTTTTCCGTGTATATCTGCATTCTTTTGAGGCTTTTTTCTGTGGGTTCAGACGACATGGCGTTACCTCCAGTTTTGGGATCTTGTGTTTGGACTACAAGTGGCTGTTGAGATAGTCCATAGATTTTCGAAGTTCTGATCTGGCATCGCCCGGGGGGATGCTGCATTCAAACCCGCAGTAGTACTCGTAGCCGATCTCAGATAGTGCTTTGAGTGGGGGACCAAAATCTGTGTGACCATAGCCCGGCAAGATGCGATTGCTGTCGGCCAGATGTACATTGGCGATGTGTTTATCCCCTGCGCGGACGGCTTCTGCGAGGTCGGCTTCTTCGATGCTCATGTGGAAAAGATCGGCCATGGTGGCGATGGAGGGACTGCCCACGGCTTCGCAGATTTCAACGCCTTGAGCAACGGTGCAGGGCCACCACTGTTCGTAGCGGTTCAGGGGTTCTATGATCAGGCGACTGCCGCACGCTTCGGCATGCGGTGCGATGTCCTGCTTGAGAATTTCGATGAGGAGATCTTTTTCAAGTGTAGATGTGTTGTACAGAGGTGAGAGGTCTGGAATGCGTTCGCCACCGCCCATTTTGATGCCGATAAGCGGTGGAAAAATCACACCTACACCGCCGACTTCAGTACAAAGGGTCAGGGCGTCGTTAATGGAATTTATGGCTGCGCGGCGTTCCTGGGGACGCGCGTCAAGCAGACCTTTACTGCCCCGGGAAGAGCAGATATTGGGCACAATACCCGTCGCGTCTGACGCTGCTTTGATCTCATCCGCAAAATCTGAGGTGCTGCTATTGGTGATTTCAATGCCGGAAAAGCCGAGTTCTTTGAGGGCCTGGAATTTCTCCATCAGGGTGTTGCCAGGCGCCATGGGTTCGCGCAGAGAATATTTGATGGTCATAAGTTGAGTCCGAGAAATACGCACAGGGCATTGGTTAAATTGGACATTCGCTTCAATACTGCTAAAAAAGAAAATACGTTGGATACAGGTAAAAAACAACCAGAAATTATGGAATAAATGGCGGATCCACACTAAACGACAACGATGCAAAACCCAATAAAAAAACAGGAGTTACATCTAACTGCAATGATGTTTGAGAATGGAGGGAGAAAAATATATACCTTCAACTCCAGGATTTTAAATCAATTGTCAAAGTTATAGTAATCCTACAAAGCTGTTGGCAAAGGCATTATGAATCTTTCGCGTAATTGAAATCCTATCGAGGAATCAGCGTTGATCAACGCATCAAGAAGCTCAACAGTGGCTTGGCGAATTCTTGTATTGCCTCGAATTTCGCTTTCTCGACTCAGAAGGTTATTTCGCAATAGTACCTCAAGATCAAATCGTGTATTAGGTTCTTGAAATATTTTTTCAGCATCTCCTTGTTGGAGGGCTTTATTAAGCCAAAGTAAGGCATCTGGAAGAAATACTCTTTCAACAGCAGATTTGAACAAACATACCAGTGCATTGAATCCAATTGGGTGGTGTCCTATGTGTAAACAGGCATTTCTTATGAATGCTCGATTATTTGTCAATGGCTCCCACTCTGTTGTATTCTCTTCCCATTTAATATCCGAAAAGATCAAGGTCCGGATAATTTTCCTTAGTTCTGAAGGAATGGATCTGTTGTCAACGCGTTGATTTAGGTCTGTAAAAGCTTTAGTCGCAATTGTTGACCAAATGTTCCAGAACTGTGCATCATTTCTTGACTGATATTCGGCATCAAAAAGACATGGAACGAAGAATTCGGTTACTTTGTAGCAGTTCTGCCAGTTATCTATCGCAAGTTGCATTGTTGATGTTATATATTCATCAGGTTGGTTGAGAATAAAACTTGAGAAATATCCCGAGAACAGACCTGCAAATTCATAAGGATATTCGGGATATCCACTTGAATATCTTCTCTCTGTATTTACCTCAACCGATTTTTCAATCAATAGAGTAAAGATTTTTGCATGTAACTCCTGATGATATGCTTGTGTTGATGTAGGTGGAATTAGTCCAACAGCATACTGGAGGCCGTGATAATCATGGGTCTCCAATGTTATGTCCTCAATATTGGGGTAATCTTGAATTTTACCTTCTGCAAGTTGTCGTAAGAGCGTTGCTCTATCATTGAAAATTGCCTCTACATGTGTCTGCTGCGCTTGATCTGTGTATAGATTATTAAAATGAGGAATATGATCAATTCTCATCTTCGCATTTATGATATGCGCCTTAAGACAATTTTCAGCGAACACTGGATCCTTTTGCCATAGTGTCTCATGACATCCTCTCACGGCAAACCATCTCACTTCTTGTGAAGGGTGCAGGTGGCTTGCAGCTATCCCCACTTTTATTTCTTTTTCACCCTGCTCATCGAACTGGCCCAGTAGTAAGGGAAGTACGGTTGCTGCTGGCCGAGATCCCGCCATCTCAAATATAGAAACCTCATCTTGACTATCAAGGCTATTGAATTTATGGGCCAGTGCCTCAAGGAGAATCTGGCGACACCAATTTTTTTGCTCATCACTTGTTTCAGCCCAATGGTCTCTTACAATGATAGCAGCCGTATATGCATATCCTCCAGAAAAACGCTGGTAGCTTTCATTGTCTGCATTTCGCTGTATTATACCCCGTACTTCTTGTGCCTCCTGAAGTGCTTCCTGCCAGTTTGCAAAATAGTTGCTATTATTGCTCTCTTGTTTGAACTGGCTTAGGCCCCAGTTCTCAAGTCGATGGAATCTTATTACTTCAAGTTCCGGGCGTCCTTGTTCCTGAAATTGCTGTAAATCCTGTTCAAGTTCCTGCGGATTTAATATGATACGTTGGCTTTCAGTATCTTCTTGTGGGTTGTATCGCCGTAGGTCTATTCGGCTTAATACAATTCTCCATGTCTTATCTTCTTCACTTTGATCTTCAAGTGGCGGAAGTTGACTTCTAAAATTATCAAATATGCCAAAGATTTGGCTCTGTACCTCAGTTATTTGTAGATCCATTGCAAGATTCTCAAGGTATTTCCTTCGATGTTTTCTTTCATTTGAAGTTTCCCTTTCCCTGTGATGAAACTCATGATCTGAAGGTGTCAGTAAACCCAATATAGATTGCGTAGAACTCATAGTTGATTGTTCCAAAACCAATCTCTGTGTATCCCAGCTATAGAATTCTCTGGTACTCAATAGAGGCAAAGCATGTTTTTTGAATACCTTTGGGTACGCGGTCGCGATACTGACCAGCATACTCGTGATGGCTACATTATTGCTCTCAAACAGCAGTTTGTTAAATATCTCTATTACATCATTGTCGGATTCGATTTGCCTGAATAGCCAGTTTTCAAGAGCCATCAATGCAGATTGTAAAATATTGGGAGCGACAGAAGCTCCACGATAAAGACACCATAACCTTTGCCCACCCCATTGTTGGATGGTTTTGCCATCATTGAGATGCACATTCACTTGAACAGGTTCGCCGTCGTCAAGGTCTGATTTTGTATAGGACAATGTTGCGTGGTTTAAGAGTTCAATTATGAAATCTACACCCTTTTCAGCGTTATGTTTAAGCAAATTTGGAAAAGGTCCTTGTAAGCTACTTGCTGGAAAAAAAGTATGATTTATGCTACTATTCAGTCCAAAATTTTTCTCTATGTTAGATGGGGATGCACTATACATATTGTAATCAGGTTTCTGAGAATACCAGGCCTGCTTTGCCAATTTGACGACAATATCAGGATAGTGCTTACAGAGTTCCTCCGAATAGAGAAAGTCCAGAGCTTCTTTTTTAAAAATGTCAAATATTCTCTCGCAAGATTCTCCATGAATTTTGGCGTTTGCCAGTTCCGAGATTTCAGAGTTGAGTACCTCGCACACTCTCAGAACCACTCTTATCAGATCTTTGTGATTGTCTCGTCCATAATGCTCTCTTTCATCGTACAGTCGATAAAGTGCAATTAGACCGACCTTTCGTGCCTCATCTGGTAAGGGATGACCTCTTTCTATCCCTTGTATCCAATCGGATAATACCCCATCAATTGTAAAGTGGTGCTGCTGGCCGATTTTATCATAATGAGCATGGATGAATTCAATAACGTGTTTCCATCCGGATCCAGATGGACATAAGAACATCAGACGAATTGCGAATAATTCATGCCAATGAAGTCCGCTAAACTGCTTAAGTGATGAGATATTGGGTTCTTTGCAAGCAACCCTGAGCAAATGCATTGTCCTGTTTAACAACTGACCGTCATTACGGAGCAATGCCTGGCACTGTTCACGGAGGAAGGTGCCCGCATTTTCTGATTGCAGTACAGCAATTATGATATCGTCTCTCCAAATCTGTTTCAGGCCATTCAGTTCCAAGCAGTCTGAGATAAAATCGTGAATATCTGGCACGGACTTCTCATTGATCGAATCCAATAGCCAGATACGGAAACTGCGCCGAATAGCAAGTTCCATTCCTAATGCATCATAAAATGCGAGAATATCACCACCCTTGATTTGATACTGTTCGTCTATATATCTGATGAGTGCCCAATCCTCAAAAAGGTCATGTGCAGGTGCATATCCCCCGTTTTGTTCGATGATAATATTATCCTGCATGAGTTTTGCGATTGCCTCTGGATCAGAGTCTATGTAAGGCACAGTAACTGTCATTGCTCTGGCTCGTCTGAGTGATATATCCGTAAAACACTTTTCCCTTTTCAGCGGCAGCCCACGAATATTTTCCTGTCTTCTTTGGATCACATTTTGCCAGATCACATCTTTGAACTTTTGCTCTGTTAGAGTGGATGGTGAGTCTGACCAGTCAATTGAACTGGCGTATTTAAGATAGAGGGGAATTCTCAAGAGTTTAGCTACACGATCGTTTGTCGCGAGAGGTGCAATGCTCGGTATCTGGCTTAAAATTTTGCCAAAATCATTAGCATCTAATGGTGGAATCGTCAATGTTGTCAGATTATGAATTCTACTCGGATATAATAGATGCTGGTAGGCCATGTCCAGTGAATGAATTCTACAGGAGGCAACAATTCTCCATGTATCATCCTCAGCGATAGTCGTGAGAAATTGAATGATGGTCTCAACAGAATTACTTTCGAAAATTCGCTCTAATGACTCAATAAAAAGAACCTTTCGCGGTAATAGCGCAAACCGCGCAGATAGCTGAGGAATAGTGTCATTTATGCCAATGCTCGAAAAAACTACATCAATATGAGGTTGATTAAATTCCTCTGCTTTGAAGACAAAACAAGGGGCATCCTTTTGCAGTCTCTCCAAGACGTTCTTTGCAAGAGCAGACTTTCCTATACCTGCTCTTCCTACAATTAAAACTCCTTTCTTTTCTGAAATAGCATCTACTGCCTCAGATATAAGTGCAAATCGCTCAATATGCAGGTCGTGTCTAATTCGATCATCTATATTATCGAGTGTCACTTGCCCGTGTTGTCTTAGCCTCTCGATTGAATCACACCTCACAACACTTTCATTTGGTCTGAACCATTGTTTGACTTTATCAGGCAGGTTGTCTTTTGTAATCGTTGCAGAATTGGGATTTGCTCGGGCGATGAAATCTATTATCTGCGGCCATATAGTGCTTAAAGAGTCTGTGACATTCGGATTCTTTGCCAGTTGCGCCATATTGAGGAACAAGGTTCTATCAGTACTCTCGTCCTGGTCCAAGTCATAGTGAAGCCAGTGAAATACTTTGATAAAACGCCATAATTCATCATCTGTTATAGCTGTTCCTTTAGCCTTATCAAGGTGCAGTCGAATAACTCTAAGGAATTCTCTCATTGGATCCGATGCGGAGTTGGCGGTATGCACCTTGTCAATGTATTCCGCTGCACTCTCGCAATATTTTGCCCATTGGAGCAGGCGGGGAAGATTCTGAGTTATTCTTCCAGCAAGTGGTCCTGTAATCAAAACAATGGCATCGTGATTTGGGTTAAATACTGATGCATTGTTATAATCCTGCCACGCAAAATTGAGCACACCTGCTAATTTAGCATCTGATTCAGTTATGGCGATTTTGTGCGTAATTTGAGCCAGAAGCTTGTGTTGGTCACCATAAGTATCTACAAGGGAAACCATCATGTCATCTATACCAATTCCTAATTGCCGTGCTTGCACACGTATTGAAGTGATTTCGCCCTCTGGTAAACAAGGAACAGTCCCGCCGGCGAGCATGTTGACGACATATCCAGCCTGAATTTCACGCTCGAATGTAGTTCCACCACCGCCGGTTGAAAAAGGGTTGGATACTGTTGGCATTTGTGTCTATCCTCTTTGTTGTAAATATTGCGGTGCCAATCTCTGATTACGTCATAAATGTGACTGCATTATAACGTAGTCACATTACAGCCAATTTGCAATACAGATACTCTCTATTGTATTGAAAGTTAAACCAACTAAGCCCCCCACACAGTCAGTTATCAAATTGGATAACTGATAGTGCGAGGGGCTTAGAGGAGGGAGCGGGATTCGAACCCGCGGATAGGTATAAACCTATCACCCGATTATGAGTCGGGAGCCTTAAACCGCTCAGCCATCCCTGGGTAAAAACCACGCATGGTTTCTATCCAGGATTGGCCGAACACTAAAAATATACCAAACATATTGCTTATTGTAAAGGCTTTAAGAAATTAAATCTTGCAACGTCGATCTGTGGTGAGCACTCATATCTTCAGCAACTTCATTTTTCGGATTTATAATTCCCCTTTGAATGCTCTGTCGAGGACAGAGGGAAGTAGGACATCGAGTTCAGCAGTTGATTCAATTTGCAACTGTTTTAGGGTGTTTAGCGTGTGGTATAGATCATAGAGATAGGTAACAATTCGTTCCTGCTCAGATAACGGAGGGACAACTATAAATACTTTTTTGAGATTTTTGTCGTTGATTGCGGGATAATGAGCACCTGTTGATAAGGCCATACACTGGTCAATAAAAAAGGGTGAACACAACATAAGAAGGAGAAAATCTGGATTGATCGAAGGGCCACAGGAGAATACGGCAAAACCTGTGGAGCATATTTGGCCATCAAGTTGATCACCTATTTTCGCTATAGCACGCAAATATGGTCTGACAGTGGAAAAAATAACATCATCTGTGTGAATAACTCGGCGGGCACGGGATGGTGCTTCTTTCCCAAGTAATTCTCTCGCAGAATTTAGAATAGATGGTCCTTGCCCAAGAGAAGATATGTCAACATATAGAAACTTATCGTCAGGTGCTGAGACATTAGGATTTCGGGATTCACGATTTAGCGATAGGTCTGCATCTGCAATTGGAGTGAGGAATGATTTAAGTTCAGCTCTACCAAATACCGTATTTAATGCTGAATCTATCAATGTTTCTGTTTCATCAACTGACTGCCACCGCAATCTCTGAGCCTCAGCGGCCTTACTCGCCAAATCCTCAATCCGAGCAACAATCCGCTTTTGATCTTCAAGAGACGGAAACGGGATTTCAAGATTAAGGAATCGATCTTCTTGAAGACGAACCCTGTTTGTAGTCCCCTCACTGGCCTGTTGACACATAGAAACAAAATAATCTGTTTTGCTCAACCAATTCAAGTAGGTTGGCAAAATCCGGTCGCATTCTATATTGAATAAAGGGAAATCAGTAGTGACAACTGCTCCATTTAGTTCAGAGGGAATCAAGCCAAACGCACCATTACGTGCATCAATTCGTGAAACTATGAATTGGTCTGTCTTGGCCTTAAAACGCTTATTGGCCGAAATTTCTGCGCCTAAAATGGTTCTACGTAATTTTATTCCTTTTCCCCATAATTTGACTGTGACTTCACGGTATTCGATTTGAGGTTCAATTTCAATGGTATCTCTAGAACGCTTTAGCACATTCCCTAATCTAATCTTCGACCACCTTGAAATCATATCTTTTCTCCCAACATACCCTTAATCTCAGCCATAATCTCTAAGATACGCTTTTCCTTTTTAATAACACCCTCAACCAGTTTCTCCGGTGGCAAATGCACCAATTCCTCCTTGCTACGAGGGTTCTTCAAATCCAGATTGCAATTGTTCTCAAGCAGTTCCTCGGAGGAAATCTTCCAGGCTTGCTCATTTTCCTCGCGGTTATCCCACCATTCAAGGCAAGATACAAACTCTTCAAACTGAATGGGTTTGGTCTTCGTATAGTTCTTTCTGCCTTCAGGAAGCGGGTGTTCGTAATACCACACATCCTTTGTAGCTCCTAATCTATTAAAAAATAGAATATTGGTTGGAATATCCGTATATGGCTCGAAAACGCCCTTGGGCAACCGCACAATCGTATGGAGATTGAATTCCTTCAACAACTGTTCCTTTATCCGCGCACATACTCCATCACCAAATAGTGTTCCATTCGGAACAACTACAGCCGCACGTCCACCTCCTCGGCTTAGCCTCCGCATAATCAACTGCAAGAAGAGCAATGCAGTCTCTGAAGTCTGCAAGTCAGAAGGAAAGTTACCCCTGATTCCAGCCTCCTCTTCACCACCGAAAGGAGGATTGGTCAATACCACATCCACGCGGTCCTTGTCCCCAATCTCAGTCAACTTAAAACGCAGACTATTCCCCGGATCAATTTCTGGGGCTTCCATCCCATGCAGAAGCAGATTCATCTGACACAACAAAAACGGTAGCGGCTTTGCCTCCCCACCATAAAGGCTCTTATTCTGCAGTACGCTCCGATTCTCAACTGTTTCGCATTGCTTTTCAAGATGCTGATATGCCTCGACCAAGAATCCACCGGTTCCACAAGCGGGATCAAGCACCATCTCACCTAACTGCGGATTTACGACTTCAACCACAAATTTCACTACAGGGCGTGGCGTATAAAACTCGCCATTTTCTCCAGCAGCGTCGCGCATCTCACGTAACATCGTCTCATACAAGTGTCCGAGGGTGAAGATCTCCTCTGAGAAATGGATGCCATTTACTTGATTGATCACGTCGCGTAACAAATAGCCACTGAGCATCCTGCAAGTGATATCCCTGAAAACTATTGCCACAACCTCTCGTCTTCGTAGAGTATTGTTTCCACCTTCAAGATTTCTCAAATAAGCCAATAATCCGGGACCTCTACTTCCATCAGGTCTTATAGCCTCATCTTGGTTGACGAATGCAAGCAATTCAGGTCCAGTTATACCAGCTTCATTTGCCGCCCAATCTCGCCATCTATACGGAGTCTCAATAGCTGGTCGGTATTTCTCTCCGCGCATCGTTGCTTTTGGTTCCTCAATCTGCTCCATATCGTCAAGGAACTTGAGAAACATAATCCAGGTTAAAAGCGGCAGTCGATCTATATCCGTTGATAGACCTTTATCTTTTCGCATAATATCACGGGCAGATTTGATGAGGTTACTGATCTGCTGTGCTGTGGTCTGTGGTTGATCTTGTGCGGTCTTTTTGGTTTTTGTCATTTATTCCCTTTCTATGCAGCATAAAGTAATGTTTGTAGTTTATTGACCACATCACGGAGCTTGTCCGCACCGCCAAATAGCTTTGCAATCTCCAGCACATTTCCGTGTTGGTTGATTGGCGGAACTTCCAGCACATCGGGTATGACAAACTGTGTGGTGCCGTGATCTGTATATTTGTCCAAAAGTTCATCAAGAACTTGGCGAGCATCTGGACCAAACTGCTCAAAGAAATCCCTTTTTTCATTTCGCAACTTCTGTGTCCGTTCCTTGCGAGTTCGCACAGGTGCATTGAAGGCCAGGTGACAGATCAGATCAAGAGGATCCGCGTCGGGTTGATCGGATATCTTGGCGAGTTCATCGCAATCAATGCCGCGTTGAGCGAGTTTATCAATGATTTCCTTGCGCTGATTTGGATTAGCCCAATCGCTCCGTAACTCAGCGGCATTGCGGTAGAGAGAACGTACTTGCCCAGCGGTGTAGTCCGTATATGTGACGACACGAAGTCGTTTTCCACTCGGTTCGAGCTCATATACCAGATGAGCTGCAATTTCTACCTGCCCGCTATCAAAATAGTATTTTCGCGGTTCTACAGGTGCAGGATCAGGTGGAAGGAGTATTTTTCCACCATTTGTCGTATCTTCATGTGATGGAGTATAGTGAGGAGCTACCTCACGCGAAATTTCCAATTCAGAGATATCTGTTCCATCTCCGATAGCCACTTCAAACGGTGGTTCGGCTGGATCACCATCAAAATCGGGATCATTGAATTGTCTGGTCGCTGAACCTGTATAGTCCAAGATGTAAAAAAACAGTTTATTGTAGTCATCTCTCACACGAGTTCCACGTCCGATGATCTGCTTGAACTCCGTCATAGAATTGATAACGCGTACGAGTGCAATATTTTTCACTGTAGGGGCATCAACGCCGGTCGTGAGCAGTTGAGAGGTGGTCAGGATAACGGGAGTTTGGCGCTCAACATCCTGAAAATTGCTCAAATGACCCTTTCCGATATCTCCCTCATCGGAAGTGACGCGACATACGTAATCGGGGTATTGTTGTACGAGATCTGCATTCAGATTGTTCAGGGCTCGTCGCATTTCATCAGCATGCTCTTGATCAACACAAAAGACAATCGTTTTTGCGAAACGGTCTGTTGCCTTCAAATGTGCGGTAATATGTCTGGCAACAGCTTCTGTTCGCGCCCGTAGTGCGACTACGCGCTCGAAGTCGTAGGTATGATATTCCGTATCGGGAATCTCGCGTCCATAGCGGTCTAAGTCGCCTTTGCTTGGACGCCAGCCCTTTGCATCCCAGGCCGTAATGACTCTGTGAACCCGGTAGGGCGCAAGAAAACCATCTTCAATTCCTTGACGCAAACTGTAGGTGTAGATGGGGTCGCCAAAGTAGCGATAGGTGTTTCGATTGTCCTGCCGCTGTGGTGTTGCGGTCATACCAATTTGGTAAGCTGGCTGGAAGTATTCCAGAATCTCGCGCCAATTGCTTGTATCGCGGGCACTGCCCCGATGGCACTCGTCAACGATAATGAGATCAAAAAAGGATGGATCATACTCACGGTAAAGTCCTGGTCGTTTTTCATCCCGTGCGATGGCTTGATAGATGGCAAAATACATTTCGCGGCTTTTGATAGCCTCGCCATTCTCAATCTTCCAGCGTGCATCCCCAAAAGGAGCGAAAGTTTTGTCCTTTGGATCGTCTATCAGGATATTTCTGTCGGAGAGATAGAGAATCCTCGGCCGACGATGGCTACCATCTTTGTTCCAGCGTGAATTCCAGAGTTTCCAGCATATCTGAAACGCTACGAAGGTCTTGCCGGTGCCGGTAGCCATCGTAAGAAGAATTCGTTTTTCTTTTTGAAGTACGCTTTGGATAGTTCGGTTGATGGCGATTTCTTGATAATAGCGCGGAGGTTTATCAGTGAGAGCGTATGACGAAGAGAGTAGGCATTTTTCCGTCTCGTCCGTGATTTTATCAGCCTGACAGAGACGAAACCATAGTTCATCAGGTGTGGGATATGCGGTAATGAGACGCTCAATACCAGTTGTGTAGTCAAATTCAAGTATCTCAATACCATTGGTTGCATAAGCAAATTTCAATCCGAGGATTTCAGCGTAATCCTTTGCTTGCTGCATACCCTCTCCGACAGTGGAGGTGTCTGACTTCGCTTCCACTACAGCGATTGGTATATCGGGACGATAACGCAGGATGTAATCAGGCTTTTTTCCTTTCTGCCTACGTGCTACCTGGTTGGCTACAGTAATACGTCCATCTGTAAATATCACCTGTTCGTTGATACGGTGTGGGGCGTCATCCCAACCAGCAGATTGAAGAGCCGGAACGACATACTTGCGGCACGTATCAGCCTCATTCATACCTTTTTCCTTTTAAATAGTGGGGCACGGAGGTCCGTTGTCACAATAATCAGGATTTGGCTGTGCCTTTGTCGCATTGCCACAGAGGTGTGCATCAATGTACTGTTTCTGCACGGCATCAAAGGGCTTCTTATTCGTCTCCATAGTCAATGATTTCCTTGGGGGCCTAATTTCAAGTAGTGGATAGTCCCACACAAATTCGCTAAAAAGTATTAGATTTTATGGATTTGAGCGATAGGGTGGACAGAGGTGGTTTTTTGACGGGAAAGATGCCGACACTTTTACGCGTATAGCAAAAAGCGTAAAGCATGGTACAATCTTCTGAAAAGAGTTCAATGATCTGATGGGGACTTCTTAAGGGGAACCAGTTTTAACGCGCAGATGGAGGGGGAGGTGTGTAGGTACGGGCGGCTCTACCGTTTCGTCGGATTGCGTCCGAGATAGGTCCAAGCTGCGATGGCCCCGAAAACATCCCATCGTCCAAAATTGTCTGAATCTCGTCCGTTTCCATTGTCGCTATGAACTTAAAAACCCTCGGTATAGCACTGGCTCGAGATTTGGACGCGGGTTCATCAATCCCGTAAATCTGGCAGAAATTTCTAATGTCGCCAAAGGTTGGGAGAAAAGCCTTGTTTTCAAATCTGTTCGCAAGCTCAACTGCTATCGACTCTTTCTCCTCGGAGAGTTCCATTTTTGCAACATATTCAGGCGCATTAACCTTTGTCCTCTTTTTTTGAGGATTTGTCATCGCTTTGTTATCAGATAACACTTTGCTCTGTTTGGAGCTTTTAGGTTGACGATCAGCAAGACGAATTTCCCTTAGAGATCGGTCAACTTGCTCAAAACCATATTGGCGGACCATCAAACGCAGCGTATTTTTGAGTTTAACTTTAGTCATAAGCAATCCTCCTGACCTCATTCAAACCCGAGCTCTTGGAAAAACTCGCTCGCAAATCTACTAAATTTATAGGCGTTTCCCTGGTGACTAAAATCTCCACGCATCATTTTGGGGAATCCACGAGAGAGAGGAATCTGGTTCTCGAATATGCGCCATCCGCTTTCTCCAGCGTCTTGACGTATTTCAAGCATCGCTCTATGCCTTTCGGGCCCTCCCCTGTTTCCGCTGTAATGATATGACGAATTGTTGATAACGACGCCGATAACATCAATCTGGTGGCCTCGATTATGGTTTCTAAATGTATTAAGGGATTCATTCAGCAATGGGAAGCCAATAGTTGCAAAATACTCAGGCTTGACGGGCACAAGGATGTAACGGGAGGCGTGGTATGCAGCCCGGGTGAATATCGATTCTGTCGGAGCACAATCTATGATAATGAGGTCTTTGTTTTGAAAATTATCAGATATAAACCGTGCCAGTATCCTCGGATCAGGTTTAAGTGAGTTAACCAAGTTATCTGAAAAATCAAATCTCGAAGGAATGACTTGCAGATTGCGGCCTCCTAATGGAGTATTGCCGATAGTTACGCTCGCAACATCAAGTGGACTAGGTGATGTACTACTGGAGGTTGGGGGGCGATATCCATTAAATATCTCAACAATTGATGGAGACTGGTTGTTTATAAACTGCCTATAATTTCTATCCCTCATAAAAGCCTGAGATAGATTAGCTTGTGGATCCAGGTCAATCGCAAGGACATCAAGATCAAGACGTAACGCCGCATACCGACTCAGCAACGCCGCAATAGTAGTCTTACCGACGCCGCCTTTCATGTTAATCACCGAGACACAAACAGGTCCCGTTTGGGCCATATTTATCTCCTAAATTACAAAGACTGAATAGTAGATAACAAAAGAAATTTACTGATGTTAATATACGTTCTTTAGGATAAAAGGCAAGTTCACTACTATGCTCTCGAGGCTTCCCAACCTTTTTCTATTACTTTCTCGAGTTCGCTCACTGTTTCGGCATAGCGAATGTCCTCTGCGGCATTGACGTTTTCCGCCGCATCTTTCCGATGATCGTAAAGTTCTCGTGCTTTCACTTTCCTGTAGGAAGCCACGTCCTTTGGGCGTGGTCAGAGATAGTTGGCTTTGCCGTTAAGCCGTTTTGTGGGTATATTTCGCAGGTGCTATCGTAGCGCACACAAAGGCACTCTATCTTGAGAGTAAACGGTTTCGGTGTGGGATAGCACACAAAACCCTCTCTGTGATGTTAGTTGAGAGGCAGATTTGGTAACAACAGCGGCATGGATTGCGGTTGTGTTGTCGTCAAATCTGATGGGCACAGTTAGGGGTCTGACCTCCCAAACCTGCGGTAGCAATCCGCTGCTGTCAACTGCCCTGAAGTCTCGCCACGCAGTGAGCGGTTTAAACCTAAGCCCTTGCTCGGATATGCTGCATTGCCTCCAATGGGTGGGTCAAGCACCTGGGGTGTGGCAGGGACAAGCCACCTGCTCAGCAGGTGGTGGTTGACTGCAATGAGAATTCTCTCGCAACGGCGCCTGCCGTTTATCCCAAGCACACCTGCGCGATTTCCGTGACGATTTCCCTCCAAGTTCCCCTCAGTTTTTTGAGTACATATTCAGATTTCTGATTCTTCCAACCTTCCTATCTCAACCGAGATGCAGAAAAAAACCGATTTTTTACATGATTCGCTCCTGAAAATCCATCTCCAGGCAGTAAACGGGAGGTAAGTAGTTCTTTGGCACATGTTTTGCTAGTGAGTGGGTGAAATAGTTTGCCCCTAACCCGACATTGGAGGTGTAAAGATGCTGCGATTTGTGATGGCGGTGCTGTTCTCTTTAATGCCAGGGGCTGCTCTGGCAGACGGAATAATTATCCCCGAACCGTGGGTGGAGCTTGCGATTGCGCGGCATCTGGTGAAAGTGCGTATCCAGGATCAGGCGGTAGTGACGGAGATTGATCAGTCTTTTCTAAATCTGGGAAGAGCTGGGGAAGTGGAGGGCACCTATATGTTCCCGATTCCTGAAAGAGCCGCGATTTCGGCTTTTTCGATGTTTGTAGATGGAAAGGCACTTTCGGCAGAACTCCTCCCGGCGGATGAGGCGAGGCGGATTTATACGGAAATTGTGCGACAGCGGATCGATCCAGCCCTGCTGGAGTATGCGGGGCGAGGGGCTTATCGCGCCCGGATTTTTCCCATTGTAGCAGGAGTGGAAAAGCGGGTACAGTTGTCCTACAGCGAGGTTATTCGGGAGCGAAACGAGGTGCGAAAATATGTGTACCCACTAAATACAGAGAAATTCTCAGCACGTCCACTGAAGGTGGTATCGGTGCAGGTTGAGATCGTTTCTGAAGATCCGATCAAGAATGTGTATTCGCCTTCGCACCCCATTGAGGTTCAGCGGACAGACGACCACCATGTGACGGTGGTGTATTCGGACGAAGAGACCACACCCAACACGGACTTTGTGCTCTATTACAGTGTGTCTCGGGATGACGTAGGAATGAATACTTTGACGTACCGAGAGGCGGGACAGGACGGATTTTATATGCTTCTCGCAGCGCCCCGCGTGGAGGTGCAGGCGGATCAGGCTGCAAAAAAACGGATTGCGCTGGTACTGGACCGATCGGGCAGTATGAGGGGTGAAAAGATGGCACAGGCCCGGGAGGCTATGAAGTTTGTGTTGCGCAATCTGAATTCACAGGATGTGTTTAATATTTTTGATTATAGCACTCTGTCCGCGTCATTTGCTCCGGATATGCTGCCGGCAACCTCTGAAAATACTTCGACTGCAATTGCTTATGTGAATATGCTGGAGGCGGGTGGCGGTACCAATATTCACGAGGCACTGGTAGCGGCGCTGAATCAGCTTAAGGGCGACGATTACCTGAATATGGTGCTGTTTATGACGGACGGGATCGCAACCGTCGGGGTGACAGAGAATGAAGAAATCCTGAAGGAGGTGCAAACCCGCAATGCCCTGGCGGGGCGAATATTTGCATTTGGGGTAGGTTTTGACGTGAACACACACCTTTTGGATTTGCTGGGTAGCCAGAACCGAGGCACGTCAGCTTATGTCAAACCAGGAGAGGATATTGAGGCAGAGGTGTCGGCATTTTACACGCAGGTGAGCCATCCAGTGCTTTCGGAACTGAAGTTGACGTATGACGGGATATCCATAAGCGATATGTATCCACGGGTACTGCCGGATCTGTTCAAGGGGTCACAGATTATTCAGTTTGGGCGGTATGCAGGCAGCGGGGCAGTGTCTATCGAGCTCTTGGGTACGACCAATGGAGAAAGGATGACCGTCTCTCGTCGAGTGGAATTTCCCGAGGAGGCGGCAGAACACAACTTTCTTCCTCGGCTGTGGGCAACGCGAAAGATCGGCTTTTTGTTGAATCAGATCAGGTTGAATGGAGAAGTGAAGGAACTGGTTGACGAAATTGTGAGCCTGAGTCGCACATATGGCATTATTACGCCCTATACGTCTTTTTTAATTGTGGAGGATACGCCTCCGGGGCCGTTTGCGCTTCCAACCGGATTCGCAGATCAGCAAGGGGCGGATGCAGTGGCGGCGTCCGAAGCCACACGTGACCTGGCCGGGGCTGTAGCAGCACCCTCACCCAACGTGGTTTTCCGAGAAGGCGGCGTGCGTACGGTGGGCACAAAGACGTTTTATTTGAGAGATGGCATATGGAAAGATGCGGGTTATACCGAGGGGGAACCGGTTATTGAGTATCGGTTTGGCAGCGACCGGTATTTTGAGTTGCTGGATCGGTTTCCGGATCTGGGACCGTACCTGGCGCTGGGTACGGACGTGATCGTCAAAAACCGCGGGGTTGTCTATCGGATTTGGGAACGAATAAATAGTCTGGACAAATACAGGATTGATTTTAGTGGCGATGGGCGTGTGGATTTCAGTGATTTTTTGCTCTTTGCCCAGGGGTATAGAAAGGCGGAAGGCGAAGCAGGTTATAACGCTGCATACGATCTGGATGGGAATAAATACGTTGATTTTCAAGATTTTATGATTTTTTCGGCTCTGTACGGGAGGCAATAGAGCTTTGCGACAGATGCACGCCGAAGTCACAGAGAAGAGACCGGTCTGTGCATCGGCAGAATGGTTATTATCTAAAATCCTGTGAATAACAGGGCAAAATCAGCACTTCACTTTACACAAGGAGATTCTCCAATGAACGCACTTTCCTTTCAACGGCCGATGACTACAACCCTTCTCGCGCTTTCAATCGCGGTCCTGGCAACCCTCTACCCGTCCCGTGTAACCTCCCAGCTCATCGGAATCAAATCGGTCCCCGTCGCGACAGGAGACCAGTTTCTGATCTACCCTTCGGCGAATTTGGCACTCGGGGGCGTATCGCTCGCGATGAACGACCTCCTCCTCGATCCCTTCTCCAACCCGGCGAAAGGCGCGCGACTCGGAGAGACGCTGATTGTGGGATCTCCGACCTTCTATTTGATCTCCGACCACAATGGCGCAGGGCGCACAATTCCGATCACCTTCCTCGCGGGATCGGATAGCTGGTTCGGGGGCGGCTCCTTCGCGCTTCAACAACTCATTGCCGCGGACCGCTGGAATTGGTGGGGTCCGAACACCGGGCAGCCGCTGCGTGACCGCTCGGCCAGAAACCTCTATTTACACGGATTCTTCGGGCGGATGCTCGGAGAGAGCGGGTTCTCCCTCGGCGGAAGCCTCTCCTGGGCCGGACTGGGTGCCCTCGATGGCGTCGAGCACCTCTACGCCTTCAGCGAACGGATCGAACAAGATGGCCATAGTTTGGATCTGCGCCTCGGCCTCCTCGGCGAATGGGAGAGCGGACGGTCTTTCGAGGTACTCCTTCTCCACAACCGCTTCGACATGACGCACGAGGTTCACTATCTGGATTGGATCTGGCAACAGGATTGGGAAATCGGAGAGGGAGTGCCGCGTATGGAACGAAATCTCGATCAGACGAACACGTCGGGTCTCCATTTGGGCTTCACCCAGCCCCTGACCGGGAGTGGGTGGCGCTTCGGAGCCGCGACGACCGTAAACCGGAAGTCGCATCCCAAGATCCCGAACTACGAGATCCAGAACATCCCCCGGGACCCGGGCGATTCATGGGCGTATGACTTTGGCGTGGGTATTGCCAAGACCGGGGAGAGGGCGACCTATGGGATCGACCTCGTCCTGGAGCCGATCTCGAGCTACACGTGGGCCGATGCCGCGAGCGACACGGTCGGATCCATCGGCAATCTGGTCCGAGCGGGCGAGAAGACGGTAGAGAACGAGTTCTCCTTCTTGAACGCGAAAATCAGGATGGGCATTGGGCACGACTTCGGATGGGGCGGGTTCCAACTCGGTCTGCAGATGCGCTCCATAAGGTACGACCTGACCCAAACCAGCCACATCAAAGGCTCGACACGGAACCAGAGGGAGAGCTGGATGGAATGGACCCCGAGTTGGGGACTCCACTTCGGCCTGGCCGAGTTCGATCTCCGCTACAGGGGGCGGCTGATCACTGGAACGGGCCGACCGGGAGTGGCAAGGACCGGCATGGCGGAGTTTGCTGCGGCCGCCGACTTCCTCCCCGCGCCCGAAGGTCCATTGACGTTACGAGATGCCTGGGTAATGACCCACCAAATCTCGGTGTCGATGCCGATCCGGTAGGCCAGGTCGAAGCGTAGCGTCGAGAAGGCGCTTACAATGCAAACGGGGCAGGTGATCGATCGGATAATTAGCATGGGTTTCGGAACCCATCCGGCAGATCAAACGTTGACAAAATAGGCCCTGTGATGCCATATTACAGGCATGTTGTTATCGATTCCAGGACCTTTCAAAGCCAGGCAGGAGATGCTACGGCATGTGCTGGAGATTTTCTCTGTATCCGGAGAGGAAAGTGCATCTGGGATGTAGAATCCGGAGTATTTTTGATGGTTTCGCGAGCAGGCAAAAGGTTACCGTCTCAACACACGGGCCGCATTGGCCGCAGGCTGGTTGTGACATTTGTTGTTTTCGTATTCCTTGTGGTCGGTAGCACGGGTTGGATATTGTATCGCCTCACGCGCAATAGCCTCGAGCGCCAGATGAGCGACCAATTGCTTGCTATCGCGCAACTTTCGGCGGCGGGTATTGATGGAGATGCGGTGCGCCATTTGCGTTCGGGGTTTGAAGGTGGCAATCTTCACGCGCGGTTGAGAGCAAAGCTGGTCGGGTATCGAGACCTGGTCGGCGCCCGGCGGATTTACGTGTTTGACCATCAGGGACAGAGTCTGCTGGACACGGCGCCCGACGTGCCGATTGGGAGGGAATATACGCGGTTGCGGGTGGACCGAGCGGAATTGGCAGACGTCTGGCGCGGGCAGGCGTCGCATTCGATTTTGTTTCAGGACAAATCGGGTGTTTATTATCAATCCGGTTACGCGCCTGTTTATGCCGGAGAGGAAGTTGTGGCAGCGGTTGGCGTGGATATTGGGGCCGGATTTGTCGAGGCGATTCGAGCATTTCAGCGTTCTGTGCTGATTTTTGGAGGGGTGAGCGTGGTGTTGACCATAGCGATCGGTTTGGTTCTCGCCCGGACTCTGACCGGGCCGATTTATCGTCTGGTCAACTCTGCACAGGCCATCGGCGAGGGCGACCTCGAGCGACCAGTGGACCGGTCTGCCGGGGATGAACTGGGTTATTTGGGCCAGACCATGGAGGAAATGCGCCTGAAGATTCTGGACCGCGATGAGCACTTGCGGCAGATGCTGGCGGGCGTGGCGCACGAAATTCGCAATCCTCTGGGCGGCATTGAGATTTATGCGGGTTTGATTGCAAGCGATCTACCGGATAACGACGCGCGCAAGGCCCACATTCAGAAGGTGACCGGAGAGGTGCGCACACTCAATCGGGTGATTTCCGAATTTCTGGACTTTGCCCGACCTTCAGTTGTGCAACCAGTGGAAGCAGATGTTGCCCGGCTTGTGGAAGAGGTTGTTTTTTTGCTTAGTCCAGAGATGGACGAGGCAGGGGTGCAGTGCATAAGAGAGGTTCCACAGGGACTGAAAGTATTTGTAGATGTTGACCAGTTCAAACGCGCGCTGGTCAATCTGGTAAAGAATGGCGTTCAAGCGATGCCAGAAGGAGGCGTGTTGCGGTTGGCAGGTAAAAAAGAGAATGGAAACACGGTCATCAGGGTGGCCGATACGGGTGTGGGCATGGATAGCGCCGTAATCGAACGCCTGTTCGAACCTTTTTTTACAACGGGGGAGGGGGGCTCCGGTTTGGGTATGGCCATTGTGCAGAAAACCGTGAAGGAGAATGGAGGAACTGTTGGCGTTGAAAGCCAGGTAGGCAGGGGCACGGTATTTGAGGTGGTTTTGCCAGATGGTCAGAAGCGGGGTGAGGGATATTTGCGAGAAAGGAAACGAGAGTGAGCCGGGTTCTGGTGATCGATGATAACGAGACGATGCGCAGTGGGATGGCACTTTTGCTTGAACGGATGGGGCACGACGTGACGGCAGCTTCGGGCGGGGGGGAGGGGTTGAGGCAGATGAAAGCGAGGCCTTTTGATCTGGTGATTACGGATTACAAGATGGTGGACATGGACGGGCTGGAGGTGCTCGACGCTGTGCGGCGGGATTATGCCGATACGGATGTGGTGGTCATTACGGCCTATGGCACAATCGATGTGGCGGTCGAAGCCATGAGAAAAGGGGCTGCCGATTTTGTCGTTAAAGCCGATGCATTGTACGATGTGTTGCGGCTGAGGGTGGAGAAGGTTCTAAAGCATCGGGAATTGCGTCAGTCGAGGGATCGCCTGGACGAAGAGAACCAGTATTTACGGGACGAGATCGGTGTACGGTTTAATTTTGGAGAGATGGTGGGCCGATCCAAGCCTATGAAAACGGTGTATGAGATGGTTGAAAAGGTGGCGGAAACGGATTCTGCTGTGCTGGTTTACGGCGAGAGTGGAACCGGTAAGGAACTGGTTGCCAGAGCGATTCATCGCAGAAGCGCCCGGCGGGAAGGGCCGTTTGTAAAGGTGAATTGTGGGTCACTGCCGAGAGAACTGGTTCAAAGCGAATTGTTCGGCCATGAAAAGGGCGCATTTACCGGAGCAATTCGTCAAAAAAAGGGTAAGTTTGAGCTGGCTGAAGGCGGTACGATTTTTCTGGATGAGATCGGGGATTTGCCCCTTGAGGCTCAGGTAAATATTCTGAGGGTGTTACAGACGAAGGAGTACGATCGGGTGGGGGGAGAAGAGACGCTTCATGCGGATGTACGTGTGATTGCAGCCACACATCGCGTGTTGAGAGAAATGGTGGCCGAGGGCGCATTCCGAGAGGACCTTTTTTATCGGTTAGAGGTGATTCCGATCCGCCTGGTCCCGTTGAGGGATCGCAAGGCGGACATTCCGGATCTGGTGGAACACTTTTTGCATAAGAAATGTGAAGAGATGAACCGGCCCATGAAACGATTGACAGATCGGGCGATGGCTGCGATGGCGTCCTATACCTGGCCGGGCAATGTGCGGGAACTGGAGAATGTGGTCGAGCGTACCCTTGTGCTGGCCGATGGCAATGTCGTGGATGTGAACGACCTGCCGCTGGATGTGGAGGCGTCACGAGCAGAGGTTTCCGCTGAGGAACTTGAGGATAGCGCGATTCCTTTGACCCGCAGGCTGGAAGATTTGGAGCGGCAACTGATTGAACAGGCGCTGGAACAGGCCGGAGGGGTTAAAACGAAGGCGGCGGAGATGCTGGGTATCAAAACCAGCGCGTTTTATTATAAATTGGACAAATACGGGCTGACATAAAGGGCGGGTTTCATAGATCAGGGTAGGGGGTAATCGTTATGAGAATTGTGATGAGATATGTCTATAGATGTTTATTTTTCCACAGTTTAGTTTGGAGCTTATCGTTTTCAGCGTCGGCCGAATCGCTCGACAGCCTGCAGACCGAGCACACGCGGTTGGAGGAAGTTAGAGATTCTTTGCGCACACAACGGGCGATCCTGGCGGCCAGACTGGACACGCTGGCAAACCAGATCTACCGTTTGAAGCGCGCCGATACTGGGGGCGTTGCGGAGACACTCCAGCAGGTGCTGAGGCAAACACTGGAACTCGCGGATCGTATTGAGCGGGTTGACATGGCCTTTGAAGTGGTGCGGACTGCATTGTCCGACCTGCGGCAAAAACTGCGAGCGCACTATGATCGAGAGATCGGCGCAGCCATTGCAGCGCTGGAGAAAGAGCCAGATGCCGCTAAGGCTGGCCGGTTGAGAGCCTTGCAGCGGGCGCGAGGCGCACTGGAGGAAGGGGGGATGGAAATTCGTCTGGCAGAGGCGCAGATGCTGGTGGTGCGGGAGGATGACGGACCAGATGAGATTCGCCAGAAAGCCGACCTGATGGAGGATATGGCGGCTCAAACACGGGTGAAAGCAGATGTGGTGGTACGGCGGATAAAACGGTTGGAGGAAGAGCGCAGATTGCGGATACGGATGGCCACATTGAGAGGGGAGTTGGCTTTTTTTGATGAGGCTGTACTCGAAGGGCGTTCTCTGTCACCCGGGCAGGCAGTCGAGGGAACGGGTGGTGTGTTGCTCGATGAGGCGAGCCCAGCACCAGAAAATGCGTTGCCCGATGCGATGGCGGCAGCAGGGGCGACGGACGAACGATCTGGGTCCGGCGACGCAACAGAGACAGTGACTGGTCTATTGGAGCCCGGTTCTACGACCGAGCGAGTCTTTGTGGTCGGGCGAGAGATTGGCGTGCCGTACGGACAGACTCCGCCAGAGGTGCTTTCCTCAGATGATCTGGTTTCGGAGATTGCTCGATTAAAGGGACTACAGAAGGCTCTGACGACCCGCGAACAGGCACTGAAGCAGCGTGCAGAGGCATTTCGGAAACATCTGCAGCGAATGCTGGAGGAGGGACGTTGAAGTGCCAGAGAGCATGCGGGGCTGTGCTCGGTTTCACGGTGATGTTGTGTGCCTTAGGCGTCGGGTGGTCGGCGGAGACCCGCATTGAGGCGGGCATGGTCTATGATAACAATCTGTTTGAGGCGCCGGTTGATCCGCAGTCCGGCTGGATCAGCCGGTTTTACTTTGCGTATGCGGGTGATTTGCGCAAGCGTCCCCGGAGTTCTGTTTGGCTGCGGTACCAGGTAGGTGCCAAACGATTCTGGACTGCGGAGCGATCAATGTTCGGAGAATCCGGCGCAGTGTTGGCCAACCACTTGAACGTAACCGCGTCCTCGCGCGTGGGGCGCCGGGTGAGGCTGGCAGGCAGCGGCGTGTTGAAAGTAAAGATTGTAAACCGGGTCCCGGGGGAAGAAGGATATTTGCGCGGCGCTTTAGAAGGACGTATCCAATATGTTTTTGGACAGGGGTTTACAAGCGACCTGTATTATCGCTTTGGAGGACATGATTCTCGGGATATGCGATTGCCAGAGGTGATTTCGAACGAAGTGGGTGCGGGTGTCCAGTACGGGAAATCCCGGCGATTTCGAGCTCGATTGACAGGGACCTGGCGATGGTTGGATTACAATCGCGCTGCTCTGGCGGTTGACGCAGGAGGCAGGATAGATGAATTGAGATTTGCGCAATCGGATCTTTTGCGCGAGATTTCGGCGGGCATACAGCTTTATCGTGGGGTGCTCGTTGATCTCGTCTATGGATTTCTCCACAATACATCCAACAGCTACGGATATAGCTTTAAAGCGCACCGGATGCAGGTGCTTCTGGTGCGACACCTGGGTTTCCAGTTCGATGCGCAGATGCTGGCAAACCTCCAGCTTCGCAGGTATGATGATCCGCTGGTGCCACTGCCCGGTTGGGATTCGGAGGTGGATGAATACGAACAGACGCTTTTGGTACTGAAATTGTCCCGGCAGCTAACGAACCGGCTGGATCTCTCATTGCAATACGGTTTTTCCCGCAACGGCGCCCGCCGAACCGGCGGTTTTTATCGCAAGCATACCAGTGCGATTTCCGTGGCGATTTCCCTCTAAGTTCCCTCAGTTTTTGATTCTTCCAACCCCTAACTAATACCTCGAAATGCCATCACCCCGGACACGAGGCTTCAAGGTCGTTGACCTGAAAGCTCAGTCCAGTCCTGGTTGGAGACCCCGATCCGCATCCGGGTCATGCTCTCGCGGCTTCCCAACCTTTTTTTACTACTTTCTCGAGTTCGCTCACTGTTTCGGCGTAGCGAATGTCCTTCGCGGCATTGACGTTTTCTGCGGCATCTTCCCGATGGTCGTAAAGCTCTCGTGCCTTTACTTCTCCTGTATCTCTCGATTGCCACTCTGTGTAGCGGAAGTCGTCTGTCTTGATGGTGTAGCCCATCACGCCCGTGCGGGGATACTGGCTGAAGGCCGCCTGTTTCCAGGTCCTGTCGGGATCCTCCATCAAGGGGACGAAGCTCTGGCCTTCGAGATGATCGGGCAGCGGTAGATCGCACAGGTCGCACAGCGATGGGTACATATCGACGAACTCCGTAAGACCAGATGCCTTTGCGCCCTGCTTGCCGCGTTCTGGCGAGCGGACGATCATTGGGGCGTGGGTATCGATGTCGAAGTTCGTGTGCTTGCACCAACTGCCGTGTTCGCCGAGTTTCCAGCCGTGATCACCCCACAGGATTACAACGGTGTTCTCTTTGAGGCCGAGTCGTTCGATTTCGTCGAGCACGCGCCCGACCTGCGCGTCCATATACGAGACACACGCACAGTAGCCGTGGACCAATATGCGCGCGAGATCCTCTGGTATTGGTCCCTCCTTGGGCATTCCGAAGTAGCCTCGAAGTTCTCCGAATTCGGTCAGAGAATACTCGGTGACATTTTCTGGTGCGCTGGTATTCAGGGCGAGTGGCAATGCTTCCCGATCGTAACGGTCCCAGTGGCTCTTTGGGGCGTTGAAGGGCAGATGGGGTTTGTGAAAGCCCACGGCGAGGAAGAAGGGCTGATCGCGCAATTCGTTGAGGGTTTTGATCGCGTGGTCGGCGTCCTTGCCGTCGTGATAGGCGTCGTCGGGCACGTCCGCGGCTTCAAAAGCCGGTCCCAGACCCCGTCGCGTGGAGCCTTCGGCGGTCAATAGGGCATCTGTGCGCTCAATCACTTCCATTGCTTCATCTGTCAAGTAGCCCCGTCCCTTCCAATCGCCCGTTGAGACGTGTGGTTCACTGGACCATCCTTGTAGATCATCGCTTCGATGGTGATAGATTTTCCCGATAGATCGCGTCTCGTAGCCGTGCTGTTTGAAGTGCTGTGGCAGCGAGAGGACATCGGGCATGACGGACCGCAAAGGGGTCTGTAGATCGTAAATTGTCGTCGTATCCGGGCGGCAGCCGCTCAAAACGCTCGCCCGAGAAGGCGCGCATACGGCTTGCTGGCAGTAAGCCCGCTCGAAGAGGACGCCCTCTGCGGCCAATTGATCGATGTTCGGCGACTGGACGAAATCTTGACCATAACAACCGAGTTGCGGACGAAGATCATCTACGGCGATGAATAGCACGTTCATTTTGTTCACAGTTCCTCCATGCGAATTAAAAATTAGGCGTTGGACGTTTATGTAGAGCTTGCGTGGGGCAATATAGGGGCCTGGAGATAAAAATCAAGCCACACAATAGATCAAAGGTTGACAAGACAAGTTCTGTGATGCCATATTACGGGCAGGTGGTTAGGCCAAACAAGGAGGGTATCATGGCGCAGGATACTTTACGAGAGGTCACGACGAGTACGGTTCCCTATAGAGTTCTGGGTAAGACCGGAGAGCGGGTGCCCATTCTGGGGTATGGGTCTGCTCCCGGCGGGATGGGGCTTTCAGATGAGGACGCTATTGCGCTTTGCCATAAGGTGATTGATCTGGGGGTGACGTATATCGATACGGCGCCCGGATATGGTCGGGCGCATGTTCAACTGGGGCAGGTGATGGCAGAGCGGCGAGATGAGGTGTTTTTAGTGACCAAGACAGCAGCGGATGAAGCGGAACAAGCACTGAAGGTATTGGAGAATGGGCTGAAAGATTTGCAGACGGATCACGTGGATCTGGTTTACGTGCATTCGATGGGCCATAGAGATGTCGATCGGGTGTTGGCTCCCGATGGTGCGCTGGCAGGGTTGCGGGAAGCCCAGCGGCGGGGTTGGACGCGATTTGTAGGGGTTACCGCGCACAATGCGCCCTGGAGGACTGCTCGCGTGTTGCGGGAGGCGGATATAGATGTGGTGATGCTCGCCATAAATCTCGCGGATCGCTATACTTACAATTTTGAGAATGAGGTGTTGCCTCTGGCTTATGAGCGGAATGTGGGCGTGGCGGCCATGAAGGTTTACGGCGGGGCGCAGGGGATGACGTATCAAACACCCAGGACCTCGGCTCTGGCCGCGCATGGATCGCACGATCACGAGTTGGCACTGCGTTACGCGCTGGGATTGCCCGGTGTTTGTACAGCCGTGATCGGTATGTTTTCAGAGGCCGAGCTTGTGCAGAATCTGGAATGGGCGCGGAGATTTACACCGCTGAATGCCGCGGATGGTATTGCTCTTGAGGCGCTTGGTCGAGAGATTGCGGCGGAATGGGGACCGCATTACGGTGCAGTGGAGTAGGATAAAAAATGGCTGAAATCAAAAGGAAACTCTTCCCGTCATCTGTGTTGGCCGAGGATAGCTTGCGCTGGACCGTCGTGGTGCTTTTCTCGGCCACATTGGTTTTTGCCTGTATTGCCGCAACGTTTTTGGAGTTCAAATCTCGTTCCGCGCATATGGCGATGGCGAATCTGCCTCTGGCGGTGTTGTTGCCCTTTGTGGCATGGCTTCTGGTGAATGCTTTTTTGAAGCGGTTCTCGCCTCGCTTGTCCATGACTTCTGCAGAGTTGAGGCTGGCGTTGAGTATGCTCTGGGTAGGCGGATCGTTCGCGGGATATAATTGGATTACGCAGTGGGTGGGGGCGATGGCGGCGCCGAGATATTATGCGTCGCCCGAGAACCGGTGGCAGGAGTTGATTTTTGACTATTTGCCCTGGTGGATGTTTCCTTCGAATTTTCCCGGGGTGACAGAGGGATTTTTCTTGGGGCTGGAGGAGGGGGCGACAGTGCCGTGGGGGGCGTGGATAGCGCCCATTTTTTGGGCGATGTCCGCCGGGTTGGCGATGACGGCTATTGGGCTGGGTTTGACGGCGGTGTTCCAGAAGCAGTGGGTTCGACATGAACGGCTGACGTATCCACTGGCACAGGTTCCTCTCGATTTGACGGAAGGATTTGACGGCAAGCGCGGCTGGCCGCCGTTTATGCGGAACTGGCTCTTCTGGGTGGGATTTGCCGTAGCTGCTCTTCCCTTGTTGTGGAATCTGATTGAGTACTGGACCCCGGGGTTTCCCAGGCTGGCAATTTTTGACCCTTATTATGGTCCAAGAGGTCCCAGGGGTGCTGCATTGTCGCGTTATTTGTCGCCGTTCTCTTATCGGATTTTGCCCCCTGTGCTGGGGTTCACTTTTTTGTGCGATCTGAATATCCTGTTTAGCATCTGGTCTTTGTGGCTGGTCGGGCAGGTGGGACTTTACGGGATGTCCAGGGTTGGATTTTCCGTGGGTTTGGCCGGGCAAGAGGCTAAACCCACTGCGATTTTGGGCCTGTTCACCCATGGCGTGAGCATGGGGCTGGCGATCTGGGCAATTTGGGTTGCTCGTGGTCATCTGCGAAAGGTTTTTCGGCAAGTGTTACGCCCGTCCATAAGCGAAGAGGCGGAAACCGCGATTTTGTCTCCCCGATTAGCCGTGTTTGGGATTCTGGGCGGCGGTATTTATATGGTTTTCTGGCTGTACAGCGTGGGTTATAGCGCTGGGATTGCCGTGGTCTGGCTGTTGCTTTTCTGGGCGAGTATTCTGGTGGTGATGAAGTTTTTGGCGGCGAGTGGGTTTGCGTATCTGTTTCCGAGTTTCGGTACTTCGATTCTGGATATGACAGTGGGAGCTAGCCAGATGCAGGAATCTACGCTGGTGGGGCTTCGGTTGGTGAATTGGCGTTTGCTGGCAGGTTGGCGTTTGCCGGCAGCATTGCCCCATGTGGAACGCCTGGTGAGGCCGGCAAAGCGGGTGGGATGGGTGGTGATTGGGAGCCTGATGCTGGGGATGCTGGCGGCAATTCTCTACACGGTTTCCATCTGCTATGAATCGGGGGGGAGTAATTTCCGGACATGGTCTCTGGTGGGCGCGCCAGTGGGGATGTACGAAGGTATTGCCAAGGCGGTTGCGGAGACCAACCCCACTGTAACCGATCCGGGAAAAATTGGTGTGTGGATTCTGGGCGGTGTAATTGCGGGTGTTATTCAGGTGATGCAGAGCCGATTTGCCTGGTGGCCGTTTCATCCGCTGGGTGTGATGCTGATGTCGAGCGGTTATGTTCGGCTCTACGTGTTGGATATTTTTCTGGTGTGGTTGGGCAAATTGCTGGTTCTCAGTTTTGGTGGTATTTCACTTTATCGAAGGATTAAGCCGTGTTGTTATGGGTTGATTGTGGGGTATGTGTTCGCTGTGGGATGTTCTTTTTTAATTGATTTGATCTGGTTTCCAGAAGGTGGGCATTATATCCACGGGTATTAGTCACTCTCGCGAGAGGTGCGGTAAGTAGCCTTGTTGTTGGAGTATGTGAATTAGTGATTCGGGATTTGCCTCATTGTGGAGGGTTGCAGTGGTTGGAGAAATGCGGTCGTCCAATGCCTGGGCGATGCGGGGTTGGGCGTAGAGTTCGTCGAGCAATTCACATGTAGTGGTTTTGACACGCCCGATGGCGGGAATGATTTCGATCTCGCCGTATTTTTCGTCACATTCGGCAATCAAAGTATCGACCATGTCGGGTAGGCCGCTCGTGCTGTGCTGTGTCAAAAATGCGCGTATCTCGTCTCCCGACAAACCGCGTGCGAATGCGCGGCGAAGCGAGTCGCGCGAGAGGTGGAAACACGCCATTACATCCTGTGTTTTGAGGTCGCCGATGACGCATAGTCTGAGATAGTGCCTGCTGGGAAGGTCCGGCGGGGATAGAACTTCAAAATTGGGCTGTACAACAAATTTTGCATCTGAATTTTGCAGGGGTATTTGTTCGCTCAATGCGTCATCCTGCGTGTCGTGCAATAAGGCATAGCCCGCTGGGGTGATTTGAAAGACCGCCTGTTTGCTGTGCTGCAATGGCGCGGAGAAATCGGGAAAGTTGCCTACGCGAACAATGCCCATCCAGGTGAGCGCGCCAGTGATGACGCGACGCAGCAATTCATCGGCGGTGGTCCCGGTATGGGCTGGATCTTTGGCAAAATGCCGAAAAGGCTCTGAAAGGCGCGTCAGGAATTGATAATACGATGGATATGTCATCCATGTATCGGTGGCGCAATGCCGAAGGCTCCGCACGATTTCACTGCGAATATTCTTGAGTACTTGCATTCGGGCACTGGTGGCTTTGGTGCGGTCGGAAGACCACTCATTCCACCGTTTGCTGTGAAACCAGAATTTAAAGCACGCCTTGCGTATGTCGATGATGTGTCCTATCCGGGTGCCGGCATCCGAGGCGGTATGCCAGACTGTGCCTTGAGGGGTTACAAGTTTCATTGTTTCGGCAAAGAGCATGAGAAATTCAACATAGCCTGGATCGTTCTGAATATGGCAGTATTTGTTCGCGTCGCGCAAATCGGTTTTGGATATGCCACCGTGTTTGAGTCTGCGGGGCAAGCGTTGTGTAACAATGCCGAGCAATGTGGTCAGGTCCCGAATGAGAAAGGCGGTATTTTCACGTATCGCAGCGGGAGTGGTGGTGGAGGTTTCGAGGAGGGCGTCGAGGCTACTTTCGAGTTGTCCTCCTTGAGATTGGGCGATTTTGGATAGGGCTGAGCACAGGTCTGAAGCGAGATATATCGCAGCATTGGGGGCGTGAAGATCGCGGTTTGGAGCGTAAAAGATCGGCATTTTCCAGAGCATGTCTTCCAATTCACGGACTGCGGGTTCCCCCAATTTGTCGGCGATTTCGCTGCGTGTGAGTGCGTTGGCAGGGAGGAACAAGTCGAGAATGGCGCGGCGATCTTCGCTGAGTGTGTTGAGGTAGGCGTGCAGTGTTTTAATATCGAGCAGGGCATCTCTTATGGCGTTGGATACGATGGGTTTGCGCGTGTCTGAAAGGCGCAGGCCAATCTGATCTGCAAAAGTTCGGAGCAAACCCACAGATACGGGTTTCAAGATGACGAGCAATCGGCCCTGATCTGCGTCGGGAATGGGAATGGATTTGAGCAGCGATTCGGGTATGCCGATTAGAACGTCTGAATCACCCAGTGTATGTGCGTCTCGAAATACGAGACCGGTCAGGTTACTGAGTTGTGCCTGGAGACGGGGAAGAAATCCGTTGGCAAATTTTTCAACGGCTTCGGTTTCTAAAAGCTCGCCTCCCTCGGCGGCAAGGGTCTGTACCATCGCGCGCTGTTCAGGTGATAGGGAATTGAGGCGCTTGGCTACGTGGTCGGGGTCGGGGAGTATGCGACAGAGCGCGTCGGCGAGGATGGTTTTGTTGCTACCACTGGGATCAATACCCACGTCGCGGGCGAGTTGACAGAGTGTGTCGAATGAATATTGTGTGAGTGCTGTGCGTAGTTTCATAATGGACACAGTAAAAATAAGACACTTACAAAATTGTAAGTGCCTAAAAAAAAGTGGAGCCGAGCGGGATCGAACCGCCGACCTTTTGACTGCCAGTCAAACGCTCTCCCAGTTGAGCTACGGCCCCACATCTATACGCAGTCAAGAGTAACAAAATGGGATGGATGTGTCAAGCAAAAAGCCGATCGCGGATTTAACGGATTGGGGGATTACGCGGATTAAATTCTGTGTTTTTATTGAGGATATGAGTTTACCGTGGTATATCGCTTAGAGATTATACGTTTTCTTCGCTAACGTATTTGCTAAAAAATTCCTCTTCGTCGAGGATGTCGATGCCCAATTGTTCGGCTTTTGTGCGTTTGGAGCCAGCTTTTTCTCCTGCGATGACGAGGTCGGTTTTGCCGCTGACGCTGGAGGTGGGTTTGCCGCCGAGGGCGCGAATGAGGTCCTGAGCTTGTTGGCGGCCCCAGCGGGAGAAGGTGCCGGTAACGACTACTGTTTTGCCGTCGAGGGGTTTGGGGCCGGTGTCGGCGGGGGCTTCGGATTCGAGATTGATGCCTGCGGCGCGGAGTTTTTTAATAAGATTCCAGTCGCCGCCCTTATCGATATGCGCGTAGATGTTCGGTGACGGGTTGAAAACCCAGCCCATCCAATCCCAATCGCTATTATCATCGAGGTATGTGTGGATGCTTTCTGCTATGGCGGCACCTATTTCGTGTACGGCTGCGATTTCTTCGGGCGGTGTGTCGCGCAGACGGTCAATGCTGTGGAAGTTGTCGGATAGCGTGCGTGCAACTGTGGCTCCTATGTGGCGAATGCCCAGGGCAAAGAGTACGCGGTGAAAGGGTTGTTGTTTGCTCGCTTCGAGCGCGTTGAGGACGTTTTGAGCCGATTTTTCTGCCATGCGTTCGAGGCCAGCGAGTTCGTCTAATTTGAGGTTATAGAGATCGCCGACATCGCGGACGAGTTCGCTATCGACGAGTTGGTCAACGAGGGCAGTTCCCAGGCCCTCAATGTCCATTGCCGTGCGCGAGGCAAAGTGGCGGATATTGCCTTTGAGTTGTGCGGGGCATTGAGAGTTCTCGCAGCGAATGGCGACTTCGGATTCGTCCTTTATGAGAGGGGATTTGCAGACGGGACAGTTTTTGGGGAATTCGAATGCGATGGCGTCTTTTGCGCGTTTGGCTGTGACCACGCGCACGACTTTGGGGATGACGTCGCCGCCTTTTTCGAGGATGACTGTATCGCCTTCCCGAATGTCTTTGCGTTCGAGTTCTTCGGCGTTGTGCAATGTGGCGCGGCTGACTGTGGTGCCTGCCAATTGCACGGATTTGAGATTTGCCACTGGGGTGACAACGCCTGTGCGTCCAACTTGAAGGGTAATGTCTTCGAGTACGGTTTCGGCTTGTTCGGCTGAGTATTTGAAGGAGATTGCCCAGCGGGGGCTTTTGGATGTGGCACCGAGTTTGTTTTGTTGTGTAATGCTGTTGACTTTGATGACGATGCCGTCGATGTCGTATTTCAATTTCTGGCGTTCTTCCTCCCATTCGCGTGCCTGGGTGAGGATATCGTCGATATTGTCGCACAGGGCGTGGTTGGTGTTGACGGGCAGGCCGAGGCGTTCGAGATAAGAGAGGTTTTCGCCATGTGTTGGTAGCTGTATATTGGGCGAGCGGAAGGAATACGCAAAAAAGCTCAGGCGGCGCTCGGCTACCTGTTGTGCGTCTTGTAATTTGAGGGAGCCGGATGTTGCGTTGCGCGGGTTGGCGAAGGGGTTTTCTTCGTTTTTTTCGCGCTGGACATTGATCGCGTCAAATGTGTTGTGATCGAGATAGACTTCGCCGCGGATTTCGCAGTAGGGCACGGGATCTTTTAGGCGGATGGGTATGGATTTGATGGTTTTGACATTGGGCGTTATATCTTCGCCCTGTGTGCCATTGCCTCGGGTGACGCCGCGCGTGAGCAGGCCGTTTTCATAGATCAGGCTCAGGGCAACGCCGTCGATTTTGAGTTCGGCGACATATTGCAATTCTTCGTCGGGTAGTTCGCGGCGGATGCGGTCTTCAAAGTCTCTGAGTTCGTCTTCCGAATAGGTGTTGTCCAGACTGAGCATGGGGACTTGGTGTTGCACGGTTGGAAATTCTCGGGTCAGGTCAGAGGTTACGCGTTGCGTGGGGGAATCGGGTTGGATCAAATCGGGATGTTGCGCTTCCAGGTCGCTCAGTTCGCGCATGAGAGCATCGTACTCCCGGTCGGATATTGCGGGATCATTGAGCACGGCGTATCGGTAATTGTGTTCGTTGAGTTGTTCAACGAGTTGTGCTATGCGGTCAGTGGGTTTCATGAATCAATACATCTCTTTTTTCGCTGTGTTGGTCTTTATATTATCCACCACCTGAGCTACCAGTTCTTAATGCTGGCTATCTCGCGGAAACCAGGTACGCAGAATGTCTTGAAATTCCTGGAAAGATCCATCTGTGCATTGGCGCAGGGAAACCTTTTGTGCAATCTGCTGGTATAGGGACGAACTGCGTTGTATGCGTGCCTCGCGTAAGGCCGCTTGAAACGCCTCTTTGGGCCTATTAGGCTTGACATCATCTCTCTGCAGCCAGCCTTGCGCGGTCAGCCAGGGTCATGTTGTGGATGAATAAAAATATCCGCTTCAATTGGCCGGATATCCAGTGCTTGCGGCCTCGTAAACAGTCCCTTCAGTGCGTATTCGATATTTTTATCAGCAGCGAGAACAACGAGGTCTTTCCGATTCATCCCAAAACCCCCGATGCGAGCAATGTGCCGAGATCAACCTCGCCTTGCCACTGTTGAAGTAAGGGATGTTCTGTGCCAAGAACAATGTCAGTTGAACCATTGTCATTCTTGGCAAAGCAGAGTACATCATTCAGGCTAGCTGTGCTCAGTACCACTGGCGAATGGGTTGCTAATAGCACCTGGGCTTCATACATTGAGGAGAGGGAATCGTATGCTGTTGCCACAGCTCTCGGATGAATTCCATTCTCAGGCTCCTCTATCAGGTAGATGCCTTGAAGGTCCGGTAGATAAGCAGGCAAAGTGAGTGCCGTAAGCCTGAGTGTGCCATCGGAAACCAACCACGAAGGTAATTTTAACCCTTCCTCATACTCGTAGATCATATAACAATGCCTATCATCTTCACGTATAGAGGTTGTAATGTCCACCAGGTCGGGGAGGGCCGTTCGCAGATGAGCGATCCATGCGCGATGTCGTTCTCGATTTTCTTGCCGCAGACGAGCGACAACCCAGGGAAGATTTGATCCGTCTGGCAAAAAACCCGCAGCCCGGTTTGGAGGACTGGGGTGCTTGATAGCAAGGCTATTGAGTATGAATTTTTGTACTCCGCTGGTCAGGTATTTTTGAAACCATATAGCCACAGGAAAAGAGTTTTCGTCTATCAAAAGGTGTCCAAGGGCCGATTTTTGCGGCCCCAGTTTGATCGAGGGTGCCCAACCCTTGCCCGAACGATTGTAAGTCTCGCTATAGAAATTGTCATTCCCACCTCGCACCTTGTTGATTACGATCTTGTTGTCTCGCTGGCGAGTCTTGCTTAGCAATGAATCTGGTATCTCGGGCGATATGGGGAATAATGATCGTTTTGCTGGTTTCAAGACCTCGGCATTTTTTAATAACAGCGTCTCTGACTTGAGCTCGAACTGGTACTGTGTTTCATCAAAACCGATAGCTACCTCGTACCTTACCGTATCCAAATCTGGTTTTGCCGTCAATTTCCGTAGCATATCGGGAATCCGTGCCTCAATCGCCAATTCTAACCTGTCGCCTTTCCGTCGAAAGAGGAGTTCTTGGGGGTTGGAAGTGCGCTCCGACAGAGATACTTCCAATCCTTCAGATACGAGATCACTCAGAAAACCGAGGACATCCAAAAAGGTGGTCTTACCCGACGCATTCGGGCCAACCAGGACATGAAACGGTTTCAAAGGTCTCTGCACATACCGTAAACAGCGATAGTTCAGGGCTTCAATCAGCGTAATCATTAGCTATCTCCATCTCGGCCAGCCTCACCGATCCAGTGTTCGGCAATTCCTGGAATCCACTGTGGTTCGATGCTGCGGTCATCAATTTTAAGATTATGAAGAAGTCCTGTATATGTCAAGTTAAGCAAAAAGAAAAGCTGCCAGTCCCAATAGCATTCCCGCTTTGAGGAGTTTGTTCAGGTATCCGAGTGTGTCTTTTTGCCAGAGGCGGATGAGGACGAAGATGAGCAAAAGATTGAGGAGGAGAATCAGGCAGAGATAAATCGAACTGTACATGCCCAGGAGCGCGGGCAATGGGGTTGCAATTATGAGGATCGCAAAGATGCCAGTGATCAGGGTGCGCGCGATGTTTTCGCCCCAGGAAATGGGTACAGTGCCGCCGGATAACTGGCTGTCACCCGCGCTGTCTTCGAGGTCTTTGAGAAGTTCGCGGCCCAGGTGAAACAGAAAGGCAAAGCCCGCAATGAGATAGGGGGCAGAGATGTTCTCAACGGCTGCGCCGCCATAGAGAAATGCCAGACCGCCGAGCGCACTTACCGTGAGATTGCCGATGAGAGGTACGCGTTTGAGATAGGTATTGTAAAGGATCAGGCACGCGATGGCAATGAGGGCAATGGCGAGGGCAGGCGTTGGTAGGGGAAGAGCGAGGAGAATGCCCGCGAGGAGGAAAATACCCATTTCTATGCGGGCGATGCCGGGGGATAAACGCCCCGAAGGGAGTGGGCGGTGCGGTTTGTTGATGCGATCTTCGGTTATGCCACACAGATCATTGAGCGCGTTGCCCCCTGCGGTGATGAGGGCGGCGGATAGCGCGGCAAAAAGCAGGGGTTCGGTGATCATGTGAATCCCCAGCCAGCCGCCGAGGAGTACCGAGGCAAAGGTTATGAGGCAGTTGACAGGGCGAGGCAGTTCAATCGCGGCGTAAAATCTGGTCTTGCGAAAGGCCATGTTTTTCAGGCCTCATCAAAGACATCGTCTGCATCTCGAATGGTGTAGCGATAGCCCTGTTCGGTGAGGAAGGTCTGGCGATTTCGGGCAAATTCTTGTTCGCGGGTGTCGCGCGTGACGAGGGTGTAAAAATGAGCCAGGCTACCGTCGGATTTGGGGCGCAATATGCGTCCGAGACGTTGGGCTTCTTCCTGGCGCGATCCATAAGTGCCAGAAGTTTGAATGGCGACGCTGGCATCGGGCAGATCGACGGCAAAGTTGGCTACTTTGGACACGACGAGGATCTTGATTTTGCCTTTTCGAAATGCTTCGTAGAGGTGGTCGCGGTCTTCGGTAGGGGTTTTGCCCATGATTAACGGGGCGTCGAGTTCTCGTGCAATATATTCGACCTGGCGGATGTATTGCCCAATGACGAGGATTTGGTCGCCTTTGTGTTTTTTAAGCAGATGTTTGACCAGGTGGATTTTGTCGGCATTTTCCGATGCGATGCGGAATTTGGCGCGTCTATCTGCTATGGCATAGCTGAGCCGCTTGCTCTGTGGCAATGGCATGCGAATTTCACAGCATTCTGCGGTTGCTATCCAGCCGCTGGATTCAAGCTCCCGCCAGGGCACGTCGTAGCGCTTGGGCCCGATGAGCGAAAAGACATCGGTTTCGAGGCCGTCTTCGCGCACGAGGGTAGCTGTGAGGCCCAGACGCCGCCGGGATTGCAATTCGGCGGTAAAGCGAAATACGGGTGCGGGAAGCAGGTGAACTTCGTCGTAAATAATGAGGCCCCAATTGCCCTGATTAAAAATGCCGAAGTGGGGAAAGTCTTCCTCCCGGCTCTTGCGATAGGTCAAGATATTGTAGGTAGCAATGGTAATGGGCCGAATTTCTTTGCGCTCTCCGGAATATTCGCCTATCTGGTCGTCGGTGAGGCTCGTTTTGTCGATGAGTTCTGCTTTCCACTGGCGCGAGGCCGTGATGTTGGTGGTCAGGATCAGGGTTTCGCACTGGAGGGTATTCATCGCGGCCATGCCCACAATGGTCTTGCCCGCGCCGCAGGGCAAAACTACCGTGCCGCTTCCGCCATCGGGACCTCCGCCCGCGTGAAATATATCGACAGCCTCGCGCTGATAATCGCGCAATGCAAAGGGGTTTCCCGATAAGGCAGTCTGGCGATGTCGAAATTTGAGTGTTCTACCTTTGAGATATCCAGCGCGATCTTTAACCGGGAATCCGATGCGCGTGAGAGCCTGTTTGAGGTGCCCTCGATAGAGAGGCAACACGCTGATGCGATGGGCGTCGAGTCGCTTTTCAATATAGGGCTGGACGGTTTTGTGGCGGCAGATTTCAAGGATGATCAGTGGGTCTTCAGAAGACAAGATAAGCGCGTCTTCTTCTTTGTCGAGATAGACTTTGCCATAGCGGCTCATGGCCTCGCGGATTTCAACGCCCACATTTTGGGGGATGTCGTATTTGCCGTAGGCTTCGAGGGTGGTGATGATTTCTTCGGTGGTGATGCCGGCTGCGGCTGCATTCCAGAGGGAGAGGGGATTGACGCGGTACGTGTGTATATGCTCGGGGCTTTTTTCCAACTCAGCAAAGCGTACGAGCCGATCTCGCGCCGCTTCGTATCTGGGTGAGTTGACTTCGACGAGAACCGTGAGGTCGCTCTGGATGATGAGGGGATTTTCGGGGTTGTAGTTCATTTGTCTTGAAAAAACGCGTGGTTGATGGTGAAAGATTTGGCGACGAGATCTACCCGTCTCAAAATAGGCCCCTTTTTCTTATTGGGCGCGTAAAGTCCTATGTCGATAAAAAATAGTCGGTTGAGATCGACATCGACAAAAGCATAGCTCTTAAAGGGGCCGCCTTTCCACTCGGCTTCGTTTTCCCAAAGCCCCTGAAGTACTACGGCGAGTTTACCCGCAAATTCGACCTGACCAACGGTAACTTCGCCGAGGACGATGCGGTCTCCACCAAACCACTGCCCCATGATGTCATCTCGCTTCTGAATAACCCAGTCTTCGGTGAGCTGATCGGGGTGTACATTGTCTTCCCAATAGACGGAAAGCCAGCGGTTGGGATTGTCTCTGGCAAGCACGACAAAGTTGGGATAGGTTTCGAGGATGCGATAGCCAAAGGGCACGCGCACATTCCAACCGTAGGTTTCGGCGAGTTCCTGGGTGACATTTTTTCGCTCGCCAAAGCTGTAAACATTTTCTCGCACACTGTGATCAACGGCATTTTCCAGGGTGCTATACAAGCGATCGGATTCCATAAAGAGGTTTTCAACAGTGGTCTCTATATCTTTTCCGGACACGATATAAAAGGTTTGATCTCTGGCCCACACGTTTTTTTTCCAGGTTACGCCTGCGCGACCATCTAAAATGGTTTGTTGTACTTCGGGGCTGAGTATCTCTTTGACGAATTGCGCGGTGGGGTGATTGGCATTGAGGGGCGCGATAACCATGAGGCTTTTGCGCTGGTCGTGTTTGTGCGCGCTGAGGAAATTGACATCGCCCCATTCAATTTCATAAACGCGTTCGGCCTGGGGCGTATAGATAACGGTTTCAAAAATTTCGCGGAGGGGGTCTTCCAGCATTTCCCAATCAGTGGAGTCGGCCAGTACGATGATTTTGCGGGCGGGTCCGAGAGATTCGGGCAAGTGGTCACCACATCCGATGCACAAGAGCAAGAAAAATAGAAGAAAGCGCATAATGGTACCAAAAAAGAGGTGATTGGGAATAATAAAAAATAAAGATAACAGGATTTGAAGACAGAAACAATGTTCAAATTTTACGAAATATAATGCCGGGGGAGACGTGCGCCGAGTAGAGAAACAACTTCGTGTGAGATATAATTTCCCCATTGGGCGAGGTCGTTCACGGTGATTTTTCGGTCGCCCTGTTTCCCGAGCAGGACGACTTCATCGCCGACGGAAACAGGTGGTATATCGGTGACATCGATCATGATGACGTCCATGCAGATCGCACCGACAACCGGACAGGGTTTTCCGCAGATGAGGACATGGGATTTATTGGACATCTGACGGTTGTACCCATCGGCATATCCCAGGGGCGCGAGGGCGATGCGAGAGGGGCGCGTGAGCGTGTATGTGCCGCCGTAACTGAGGGTTTGGCCGGCAGAAAAATTTCGCACTTGTGCGATCCGCGCTTTGATAGATAGCGCGGGAGAAAGCGAGAGTGTGCCTGCACCTTGCGTGGGGGGAATGCCATAGGTGAGCAATCCCACGCGCACGAGATCAAAGTGCGATTCGGGCATGTGAACGGTCATGACGCTGTTGGCGGCGTGACGATAGGGAACAGAAAGGTCTGTGAGTTTGGACAGACAGGTAGTAAATGTTTGGATCTGATGGCGGGCCTTGTCCATGTTTTCTGTGCGTTCCCAGGCCACATGTGTTGCGATACCCTCGAGGAATAAGTGGGGATTTTGGGCGATTTTTTTCGCAAAGGCGGATACCTCATCGGATGATAGGCCAAGGCGCCCCATGCCAGTATCGACTTTGAGATGTATGCGTGCGCGTGTATTGTAGCGTTTGGCTGCGGCTTCTATGGGTGGTATCGCGGCGGGATGACCGATGGTTTGAGACAGGTTGTGGGCAACAAGGCTGTCGGCCTGTCCGGGCATGGTGGGGATGAGGACGACAACCGGTGCTGTGATGCCCGCATTGCGAAGGGCAACGCCTTCTTGTAGCAGGGCAACGCCGAGTGCAGACGCGCCGCCATTGATGGCTGCTCTGGAAGCGGGTATGAGGCCATGGCCGTAGGCATTGGCTTTGACAATGGCCATGACCTGTGTTGTTGGCGAGACAAAATCGCGGACTGCGGAAATATTGTTCGCAATGGCTGATAGATTTACTTCAATCCATGCGGGTCGGTCGGGTTGGGGCATTTAGTAGAGTACCTCAAAGCGCGATCCCAGATCGGGATATTTGGTGACTTCGATGCGTACGGGAAATGCCTGTTTGAGCGATTCGACGTGAGTGATGATCAAAATTTTTTCGAAATCCCCACTGATGGCTTGAATAGCTTCCACGAGGTGGTCAAGTCCTTCGGCGTCCTGGGTGCCAAAGCCCTCGTCGATGACCAGGGTCCGCAGGCGCGTGCCCGTGCGGCGGGCGAGGAGTTTGGACAGGGCAATGCGGATAGAAAAGTCAATGCGAAAGGCTTCTCCACCCGAATAGAGTTCGTAGCTGCGTTCGCCGAGTTCGTCGCTAATTTTGATATCGAGGGTTTCGCGCGTTCCTCCGGTTTTGAGGTCGCGCAGAGATTCCAGGGCGATTTGGGTGCGATTATCTGTCAGGCGCGCGAGAATGCGATTGGCTTCTTCTTCGATTTCTGGAATTGCCTGTTCGATGATGAGTGCCTGAATACCGTCTTTGCCAAATGCGGTGGTCAGTTCGCGATAGATGCGGATTTCGCTCTCGCAGGATTTGATTTTCTTCTCGACAGTGTTTTGTTCTGCACTGAGTGCATCGCAGTGTTCGATTTGGGATTGCAGGGCGGCATTTTGCTGGAGCAGACCGTCGCGTTGGGCGCGCATCTGTACAATATTTTTTTCCAGAGTATTGGCTTCTTCGAGGGTTGATTCGGCGCGGTTGATGGCTGCCGCGATTTCTGACAGGCGTTTTTGCGTTTGTTCATTGTGCTCTGTGAGTTCTGTCAGGCGATTTTCTGAAGTTTTGAGTTGTGTTTGTGCATTTTCGAGGTCGCGTTCGGCCACTTGAAGGCGTTCGTATTGCGCTGGCGCATCTCGCAGGGCAGCGAGTTGCTCGGAGATGCGCTGGTGGTGTTCGGCATCGTAATTCAGGGTGTGGATGCGATCGCGCACCTGCTCGCGTTCTGCTTGTTCGTTGAGCGCGTATTTGGCTTCGTCCAGCCATTGTTGTGCGAGGTCGCGTTTTTTGCGAAACGAGGGCAATTCCGCGAGGATTTTTTCTTTCCGTTCTTCGGCGAGTTTAAGTTGGGCATTTTGTGCCTCAACAGAGTCGAGTTCTTTGAGTTTTTCGCGCAGGGTGCGGTGTTCGGCCGGGTTATAGGTCAGGTTTTCAAGCGCACTGCGGGCCTGGGATAGGGCGCGCGCATCCGGGCTGTTCTGAGTTTGTTCGCGCAATTGGGTTTTCAGGGCGTTGATTTCAGCCGATAATATCTCGCGGGTTTGTACGGCATTTTCGGCTTCTTTTATTGCGGCTTCGGCTTCGGCGAGGTGTTGGGTGATGCCTTCGCGCTGTGCGAGTTGGTTTTTAATCTCTTGATAGCGATGTCTGTGTTGTTCGCGTTCTGCTTCGGCTTTTTGATTATCCGATTCCAACTGTGTGATTTGCGTCTGTTGTTCCTGCAACTGCTTTGAGAGTTTTGCTGTTACTTCTTCGCGATGGATCTGATCGAGTTCGCTACCACACAGGGGACACGAAGCATCCTGAACATTTTGCAAAATTTGCTGCTGTTGGACGATGTCTTTGTGATTTTTGTGCAGGGTGTCGAGGCGTTCCCCGGCATTTTCGATCTGAATTTTGAGAGCACTGCCTTTGTTGCGAATCTCATCGCGTTCGGTTGCGAGAGATTGGATTTCTTCGGCTTGTACAAGGAGAGATTGCCGCGTTTTTCTGCGCGCTTCAATTTCGGCTACCAGTACATCGATCTGATGCAGTTGATGTGTGCGGGTATTAATATCTACTTTTAGATTTTCAACGACGCTGTCTATTTGTCGCTCCAGGTCTCGAATATTGCGTTCAACGCGCTCTCGATTTTCGCGTATGTCTTCCCATTCGCGGTCCTGTTGCCTGGCTTTGTGCAATGCTTCGATCTGTGTTTGAATGGTTTGGCGATTGGAGAGAAGTGTTTCTGTTTCTCGCAATGCGCGTTCGGCGTCTCCAATGCGTATTTGCCATTCGCCGAGGCGGCGTTCCACTTCGTGGCGACGATCTGCGATTTTTTGATCGAGTTCTCCTGCGCGTTTTTCAAGTGGTCTCAGGGCGTGTAGTTTTGTTTGCAGGTCTGTGTCTTCTCGTTGGAGTGTCCGATATTTTTCGGAGGCATTTGTGATTTCGGCACTTCTGTCGAGGATTTCGCGATAGGCTGACACACCTTGCCGCGCTTTTTCACACGCGTTTTGTTGTTCTCGCATGTCCGATTCGGTGCGCGATATGTCTTTTTGGAGAGCCTCTCTCTCGGCTTCATGGCGTTCGCGTTGGGTGCGTATTTTTCGCAGTTCTTCGCGGCGTTTTTCCGCGTTTTCCAATTCGCTATTGCAGGCATGGAGTTGTGCGTTAACGCTATCGCGCTGCACTACAAATTCATCGCGTTTTTCTATGGTTTGCGCAATGTCATCTCTTTTTGCGCGAGCAGTTGCAAGTTCTATATCTCCTTTGCGTGCGTGCTCTCGCGCAAGCGAAGACAGGTCGTCGTAATGCGATAGGCCAAGAATGTCTGAGAGAAGGGCTTTTCGCTGGCTCGCTTTGCAGCGCGTAAATTCATCTGCGCGCCCCTGAAGCAAAAAGGCCGAGTTGATAAAGGTCTCATAAGTCATTCTCAACAGGGTGTCGATACTGGCCTGTGTCTGGCGCACAGCGCTTTCTTCCGAGAGGGTTTTGTATGCGTTCGTTTCCGGAGAGTAAATCTGAAATTCCAGGCGAGTGGTCGCGCTTTTGCCGGTTTTGCGAAAGCTGCGGCTGATGCGATAGCGGTCATTTTCGAGGAAAAATTCAAAATCGACCCGCATTTCAGTAGCGCCAATTCGCAACAGACCGTCGTTGGGACGACGATCACTGCCGGATTTGCGGGCTTCTCCCCACAGTGCCCAGGTGATGGCGTCGAGCAGAGCAGATTTACCGTGCCCATTGCGGCCAGATATACAGGCGACGTGAAAGCTCGAAAAGTCGAGGGGGGGCACGTTTTCACCGTAGCTGAGAAAATTCTGTAGGGAAAGGCTTATGGGAATCATTCGCTACCTCTGAGTTCGGCTTCGAGTTGCGCGCCGTAATTCTGCAGGTCTTTTTCGATGTCTTTGAGGTCGGGGTGATTTTGCAAGTATGCGTGGAGCGCGTCTTTTATGCCCATATCTTCTGAAATGCTGGCTCTGCGCTGCTGTTTTTGTGCCCTGGGCCTGGGCGCAATACTGGCGATCATGAACGCATCTTCGAGCGCGTTTTTGACGGCTTTGAGGTCAACGGTATCTGTGCGGTCGCCGGGCAAATCGTAGATGACGCGCACAATGGCATCGGTCAGGGTGTGTTTGCCAATGGCTTCGAGCATGGTTGTCGTGGGGTCCTGATCCGGGGCGATGTCAACTGATATCGTGCAAAAGGGGCGGGCCGGTGTGCGTACAAATTTGTAAGATGCCGTCCGCCCTGTCTCCTGGGTCTCTATAGTGACCATGACGACGCCTTTGGTTTCTCGTTCTTCGCCAAAATCAATGCGTTCAATGCTCCCAGAATACACGACGGGAGGCTGGGCATTGGCGTTTAGGTCCTGAAATTTGTGAATGTGGCCCAGAGCGATGTAGTCAAAGGCGGGGTTGGCGAGTGTGCTGGTGAGAAAAACGGGGTCGCGCCCAATAATAGCGGTTTGTTCAGAGCCGGACAAGGTGGCGTCGGCAGCGGCGAGATGGCCCGCGAGAACGGCGGGGATATCAGGATCAACTTGCGAGGACAGACGGTCAATCAGAAGGGCTCCCAGGTCTTGAAGTTTTTCGACGACTTCTTCTTGCGACAGGTTGTGATAGGAACCCTGTGTCAACAGGCGGCTGCGGTGTAGCCAGGGCAAGCAGGCAACCTGAATGGGACCAGATTTTGTGTCAATGGGTATGAGGCGGTCTTCGGTGGCAATGTGGACACCTTTTGTGCCCAGTGTGCCAAAGATGTCAACGGATGAGGCTTTGCCATAAGATACGGGGCTGTCGTGGTTGCCAGTGATCATGACGATGGGAATGTCGCGGGCACTGAGCATGTGAATGAGGGATGCAAATTCGCGCTGGTGCGTGGGTGTGGGATCGCATGAGCGATAGGCATCACCGGCAAAGATGACGAGATCAACCTCTTCTTTTATAGCTTCTTCAAACGCAAATCGCAGACTTTTGATAAAGTCTTGCAAGCGCGTGTGAAGGCCCGTAGCCGAATCGAGACGGCCGTAGTTTTCAACGCCAATATGGGTGTCGGCAACGTGTAGAAATTTGATGGACATAGTAAGAGAGATTATTATGGGAGGGAGAGGATGGGGGAAATTTAAAGAAGAAATGAAAACGTGGAAAGAGCAAAGTTGCACATAGCACAGGCGCGGGCTTCTTTTACGGTCTTAATTCTGGCGTGAGTTTGACTTTGATTTTCAGATTTGTGACGTCTATGAAGTGGATCGCCAGTTTTCTGCGGCCCTCGTTATCGGCTTGTTTGGGATCGGGGGAGGTAGGCAAGGGGGTTGCGTCGAGGACTGTGAATATTGCGTCGGAGGGCGATAAAATTTCCGCTTTGAGATGTTTGCCCCTGCGCGTTAAAAGGGCGGTTTGGCCGCCGAGTTCGATACCGGCTCTCGTGTGCATGAACCACCAGAGTTCGGACGGGGATTTGGATTTAATGTCGTCGGTGATTACGACCTGGTTTTGGTCAATCATCTCAAAGGTGCGTTGCGCGTGTGTTACATCATCGGCATAAACGTCGGTGAGGTCGAGAACAGCTGTCGCGCGATTGGGTGTAGCGTTGAAGGTGGTGATAGGGCATTCGGCTTTGGGATTCTGATCTGGACCGTTGCCGGGGTTGAATACGAGGGTGTTGTGACCTTCGGCGCGGATGCGATAAAATTCCCACCGTTGACGTTTGTTGCGGTGTCTTTGATAGGTTTCGCGTTCTGTGCCCGAGTCGATAGCCCATCGCTCGCCAAGGGCTTCGAGGATGAACGTGCCCTGATCCAGGTGCCGGTGCATGCCCAGATTGTAATTGCCGCCGGCCTGAATGCCCAGGACCAGTGTATTGGGGTCGGTCCAGGATGAACGCAAGGTGGCAACATCGGCTTTGCGAAAATGTTTGTTGAGGGGCAGGGTGCTGGGATCAAAGTCTTTTGCACTGTCGTCGAACCACAGCAAGTCGAGCACTGTTCCCCTGCTGTGTCGCCTGAGCGTATCGTAGCGAAACCAGCTGTAGTGTCGTATGTCGTAGTGCTCGCCCATCCAGAAGTGCATGGGGGTACTCATGCGCCGCAATCCGCAATCGGCAAAGTCAAAGCTGTAGCGGTCTGCCCCCGAAATGTAAATCTGATAATCCCCACTTTCTTTGAACCCGGGGATGGATGAGAGATCAAAATCCGTGCCGAGTGCGCTGAACAGGCTGGATAAAAATAGCACGTTATAACGCGTACCATAATCCCAATATGTCACGCCTTCGATACCCGCGCCATCGGGCGCGTAGAAATTCATTGCTATGGGAATGCCTTTGATGCCCGCGTGGAGAATTTCGCTGGCGAGTTCTGGTTCTTCATCGGCGATGGCGAGCGCGCCCATGCCGAGTCCGCCGTTGCAGACCTGGTTCCAGTTGTTGTGACTGCGCGCCCACCAGGCGTTTTCGCGATAGCCTTTTAAGCCGGGTTTGAGACCCTTTTCGACGATGGCGTTGCGAAGGATGTTACGCTGCTCTTCTGTCCAATGCTTATACAACCAGTCGTATCCAACGGCAAAGGCATAAGTCATTTCTGCGGTGTCGAGAAAGTGATCGGGGTTCCAGTCTTTGAATTGTGCTGCGGCTTCGAGTTCAGCCCAGGCGCGTTCCAAATGGCGTTGGTCACCCTCCATGAGATAGAGAAAGGCGAGTAGGCGCACGCGCTCTTTCACGCGACGGCTGGTGGAGAGCAGGCGTCTTCCATCCGGGATGCTGTATTCCGACGGTTTTTGCGTGAGTATTTCCTGGGTTTCCCGCTTGACCCGACGGTAGATTTTGGCGGCGACCGTATCTTGAGCGATTTGCTTTTTGATGCGTGCGATGGTATTTGCATTCATCATCAGACGCGGGTGGCCGGGTTTCAGAGTCGTTAGAATCCGATCCCGGTTTGGAGGCGTGAATGCTTCTGTGTGAGTTTGGGTACTCAGCATGATGATGATTATTGCCGCGATTGATTTCATGATGTGTTTTTAACGATAACGAGTTCGCTCAGTAGAAACTGGGCGAACTCGTTTGGTTATGGCCTGAGATTTTACAGGTATTTAGCTATCGGTATTTACCTTAACCTCTCTTTTTTCTAAGGCGGGAATATGCGTCTTCATCGATGCCTCGTTCAGCGCGTTGCGCCTGATATTCAGTGTTGCCAGATTGGCCAGGCCAGCGGCCGGTGCGATATCGGCGACTTTGTTGTTGGCGAGGTTCAGGGTTTTCAACTCTGCCATGCCTGACACGGCTGAAATGTCCGCGACTTTGTTGCCGGAAAGATTCAGCGTTCTAAGTTTGGTCAAGCCCGACAATGCCGAAATATCTGAGACTTCGCGGTTCGCAGTGAGATGCAGCGTTCTCAGGTTGGTTAATTTAGCAAGTGCTGAGATGTCAGATACATTATTGCGGGTCAGATTCAGGGTTCTCAGTTTTTTCAAACCGGCAAGTGCCGAAAGGTCTGAGACGGCGTTGCTGTTGACGACCTTATTTTCCACGCGCGTAGCACCGAGGTTCAGTACTGTCAAATTTTTTGCATGCTCGAGTCCACTCAAATCGCTGATGTTTGCATTTTGCGCGAAAAGGCGTCTCAATTTCGCCATGTCAGCCATAGTGATTATGTCATCGCTCGCCTTGCCGAGGGAATCCGCAATGACCGCACGCAGATTGGCGTCGGCGATCATGACAGCTTTTGGCTCCATTTTTTTAGCGGTGCTTTCGCTTTTTTGCTCGCTCTTCAGGTGATGGCCTGCATCACTCGCGCTATAGCTGCATGCAATGAAGAGTGCGAGGATCAGGGGGAGATGTCGATACTTCATGGTTTTACCTCCAGATGGGGGTGAATGAGGCACGCAAAGTGCCCGCACTAAATGGATGAAATACTGAGCACAGGTGACGTAACAACTTACGAGAGATTTCCTCCTTTCTGTTGCAGGTGTGTATTCCTGTGTGCTCTAATCAGAGGTATGATAATATAAAAGCGGTTGATTGGTCAATAAAAAATAATAGGTAAGATAAGAGGAGAGAGGGGAGAAGGAAGCTAACGCTTGAGATCGAGTTGTGCCGACCACGAGGAGGTGCGGTGGTGGCTGTAGCGCATTGACAGACGGAAATGCGTGGTTGCCCAGGTGAGGCGCAGGCCGCGATTGGTGCCGTTTCCCGAGAGGGTGAGCAGGCGTATGCCACCCCAGACATCGGGTTCAACGTCGTAGATACGCGCGTTGTAGGAGGAGATTTTGTGGTGGGTGGCCCATAGCGCGAGGGAGAAGCCCGTTGATTTGCCCAGTTGAAGGCGAAGTCCGCTGGCATTTCCCGATGTACCGGCGTGGGCGCGCTGGAGCCATGCGGTCATGGCGCGGGTGGGGCGTTTGTAGGTGAGCGCGAGGCGAAGGCTTTGGCGGGGGACGCGATTTGTCGCGCTTCTGGCATCGGCAGTTAGACGTGCAGAAAATCCTCTGCTGAAGCGGTGGGTAAAATTGAGCCGCAGGCGGTCGCCCCGTTCTGGCAGTGCGCTTTTCTCTGGCCTGAGATGACCGTGACGGTCGAGGGAGATATCGAGACGTTTGCGTTTTGATATGCGATAGGTCAGGCCAAAGAGTGCGCCCCATTCATTGTTTGGGGGGGATCCATAAGCGGCATAAGGTGCGCCGTGTAAGCTGTGGAAATTAGCGCCATAGTATCTGCCGATGAGGTGGAGACGCAGGAGGGGCGTGCCGGCGACGAGGCCGGTTATGAAAGCTTTTGGGGCGATTTCGCCAAAGAGGGCGATATGATCGGCGCGGTAGAGGGCGTTGAGGCTGAATAACATGCCTGCCCGGGCGTTGCGCGGTACGGCGGATTCTCCGACTGTGTCAGACGCGACAGGCGAAAAGGCCGTGTTGAGGATTGTCAATCCAATGTGTTTTTGCGAGGATCCAATGGCTATGTTCGCGCCTGTGAGGTGTTCGCTAAGCGCGTTTTTGCGCGCTTGTGAAGTTTCGGTGTCGTGAAGGCCACTGGTGTAGATGCGCGTGTCAGGTCCAAAGGTCGCATCCCATGTCATTCGGCCATACATCAGGCTCCAGAGCAGGTGAGTGTGTGAGCCGCTCAGGTAAATGCCGCGCAGCGCTCCGTGTTCTGTGCTGGTGCGGTTGCCCAATTGCGTGGCAGTGCGGGCGCGGGCATAGCTCAGGCCGACCGCGCTGCGGGTGCGGCGGGAAAAGAGCAATCCCTGTCCCCATTCTGGACGCACATCTCCTATGATGATGTTGACGCGCGATAGGGGCAGGGCAATATATCCGGTGACATGATCAGTAAGGGTCGGTTCTTCCGGGTCGCGTTCGGTGAGAAAAAAGGCAGAGAGGCGCGTGGGCGAAGCGATTTCGAGTCGCTGGTAGAGACGCATGTCGCCAAAGCTATTGGCGCGTTTGGAAGGACGCGTGACGCGGGATTTGTATTGCAAACGCCAGGGGCGCAGGGGTGCGATGGACAGATAGGGCGCGATGAGGTCGATGTGTTCTTCCGATAAGCCCTGCACCTGGGCGAGTTCTGCAAGGGTGCGATAGGGACGACGGGCGATGATTCGTCGGGCGAGTTCTGGGGTGAGACCGGGCAGAATGAGCAGGTCTTTTGCACTTGCGCGATTGAGTTCGAGGCTTATGCCTTCGAGGTCGCGCAACAGGTCGTTATAAGCTTCGGCTTCTTCTTCGGTGTGGATGACGGACGGTTGCGCGAAAAGGAGCGCGGGAAGGCACAAGGTGAACACAATGTGCCATGCGAGAGCGCGAATGTGAAAGATGTGTTCTGGCATTGGGCCCGTTTTCGGTATAAAGGTCTGTATTTGCAGTAAGTTGCTTTGTTACTGCAATAGACCTTAAGCAAACGGTATGCCAGAAGAAGGAAGAAGTGTGAAGTGTGAAGGAAGAAGTAACACTGCCTACCATCCAACTTTTACCAGTTGGCGTAGATCAGGTAAGGAGGAGAGCCGACCGATAGTAGTGGGTCGTAAATGCATTATCAGTTACTGATCATAGGCTTCCCTACCAGGTATCCCTCGGCTGTACAGCACCTCGAGGCCAGGCTCTGGTGACAGGGCATCCACCGCGATCTTGCTGGCAGCCATAGCCTCCCCCGGAACGTCGCGCAGGAAACCCCGCACCTGCCCACTTTGAGAATTGTGCAGGATGACCATCGGACGGTCAGTGTCGCTGTCCAGCGTGGCGGAGCCACCAGGCCCGGTGAGCGTGATGCTGGCCAGTTTGTCCCTCCACTCGGGATCCACCGGAAGTACGAACGCGAAGCTGGAACTGCCATCGTCACAGGCCACTTCGGGCATGTCGAAGGTTAGGAAGAACAACTCGGTTTGGGTAGCGTTTCGTCCGGTGATTCGGTACTGGCTGCCGGACTGTGGCAATGCAGGCGGCGCATTTACCACAAAGGCGGGTTCCAGATAGGGATTCTCCTCGGCGTCTTTGCCACCCCAGAGAAGGAGCGATGAGGCGGACGTAGCTGCATCGGGTGCTTTCGCGCCCTCATCGGCCAGGCGGAAGAGCAGTGCCTTCTCAAAATGGTAGTCGCTGATCCAAGCAGGATTACAGTAAGTCATGATATCTACGTTCATCGGGCCAATCAGTCTCGCGGAACTGAAGTCGTATCCCCACGCGCCGATCATTCCGTCCCGGTACGGATAGGCCGCATCTACTCCGGCTGGGAAGCCGCAGGGAGCATGAGTAAGGCCCATGTTGTGTCCCAGTTCGTGGGCGATTGTCTCTGAATTGGTGGAAGAAGTACTCGTCCGGCCACCTATTGTACCTCTCCCCACGCGGGCTCCAGGACGGGCGAATAACGTCATATAATGGCCTGTGCCGCCCTCCATGACGCGGATCGCTTTCGCTATCGAAAGCCACTCGGCGGTGTTGTAGGTGCCTGGAGTAAACTCGACAAGCACGGGTTCGTGCGCCACCACCTTCAGACCTCCTACTGGCAGCAGCTTGTGCATCACCCCGAGCAGTTCGTGGCCCTCGGGATCCGCAGCCATCGCTGCAACCGTCGCGACTATCGCCGGGTCTGGACGCGTCGCGGACTGCAGGGGAATCACCGTCAGGTCGAATACCGGCAGGGCCCTCACATCGACCGCCGCGCGACCGCTCTCCGGGATCCGCCTCGCTACGCCAAGCCCCGCATCGAGCGTCCCGTCCAGATCAATTTCAACCACCATCTCCAGCCCTGGCTGAACCACTTCAGCAGGGATGACCGCGTTGGCCGATTTTTCAAGAGATCCCTCATCAACCGAGGTCGGAACGGGACCTGGCTTGTCGGGGATATCTGCGACATGCACGAGGGCACCGTCCAGGTAGAACGAGGCCCGGACCCGGGGGATACGGTCGCCGTTAGCACGCGCGGCGGTGACGAAGACTCTTAGTAACGCCGCCTTGTCAGCCACCAGCGGGATCGGGAACTTTCGCGACTGGATGGCCTGTACGAGATACGCCATCCTGGAGGCGTCTTCACACAGCGCGATTCTTCGGTCAGATATGCCTTCCAGCCACTTCGAAAACTCCCCGCCGGAGGGTGCGCAGAGGCCGGTGCCTCCGGCCTGGAATGTATCGAGTGAGCCGAGTTTCGTTAGGCTGGTCGGGAGAACTCCGGCGAGTTCGTTGTTCGCCAAAATCAGCCTGATCAGGCGTGAAAGGTCGCCGAACTCCGGGACGACAGGGCCCGAGAGTCTATTACCTCCAACCTCGAGAATCACCAACCGGGTAAGATTACCGAGTTCCGGTGGGATGAGCCCCGTCAGGTCGTTGCTGGACAGGTTCAGATTCCCCAGATTGGCGAGGTTGCCGAGTTCGGGTGGAATCGAGCCTGTCAGACCGGCTCTAGACAGATAAAGGCGTTTCAGGCTGGCGAGGTTGCTGAGTTCGGGTGGGATCGAGCCTGTTAGATGGGTACTCGACAGGTCCAGGTTCTCCAGATTGGTGAGGTTGCCAAGTTCGGGTGGGATCAAGCCTGAGAGAGCGTTCCAACGGAGCTCAAGTGCCTTGAGGCTGGTGAGGTTGCCGAGTTCGGGTGGGATCGAGCCTGAGAGAGCGTTATTGTTGAGATCAAGATCCAGGAGGTTGGTGAGGTTGCCAAGTTCGGGCGGGATCGAGCCTGAGAGAGCGTTATCGCCGAGATCAAGTGTCCTGAGGCTGGTGAGGTTGCCGAGTTCGGGCGGGATTGAGCCTGTCAGATGGGTACTCGACAGGTCCAGATTCTCCAGATTGGTGAGGTTGCCGAGTTTGGGCGGGACCGAGCCCGACAGGTCGTTGAAGTTAAGGCGCAGTACTTCCAGTTGCGTGAGGCGGCCCAGGGCTCGCGGCACGGCACCTGTCAGGTTGTTTGAGGAGAGGTCCAGAGAGGTTAGGTGAACGAGGTCACGGAGTCCAGCCGGAACAAGGCCCATCAGATTGTTTCCAGAGAGGTCCAATCCGGTCACCCTGTCGTCGCCATCAGTCGTGACGCCGTACCATTCTCGAAGCGGCCTATTTGATCCCCAGTTGTCACGACGCTTCCAATGCGGTCCGCCGACCGCATCGAACAGGGCGACGAGGACATCGCGCTCGGAAATGGGGGCGCACTTTACCCCCGTGCCTTCGTGCGCCGCAGTCATTCCCAGCCACGACTGGAAGTTCGGTTCCGCCGGAGCGCACAGACCCGTGCCGTCGTAGCGAAGCACCTGAAATGGCGGGAGATCAGCCAGGCTGTTTGGCAGTCGGTCAGAGAGAGCGGAGTTGCCGCCGATGCTGAGCTCGGTCAACCGCACCAGTTCGCCCAGGTTCGACGTGAGGTGTCCAGTTAGCCCGTTTCGGTTGAGGTCAATCGCCGTGACGCGGCCCAGTGAGTTGACGCGAATGCCGTGCCATGCGCCCAGAAAGTCGTCGCTGAGCCAGCCTTCGGCATCGATCCAGCCCGACCCGCCCGCGCTTTCGTATAGAGACTCGAGCACGGCTCGGTCAGATTCGTTACATAGCGGGCCCTCGGCGCGCGTGGCAATCCCCTCGAGCCATTCGATGAAGTCTGTGGTCCCGGGCGCACATAGGCCATCGTTGTTGTCAAAATCAAAAAGCCTCAACGGGAATTCGACGAAGCTGGCAGGTAGGGAGCCCGATAGATTGTTGCCATCTACGAACAGTCTTTCCAAAGTCTGCAGAGCGCCAAGTTCGGATGGGATCGGGCCTGAAAGAGCGTTCCAACGGAGCTCAAGTCTCCTGAGGTTGGTGAGGTTGCCAAGTTCGGGCGGGATCGGTCCTGAAAGAGCGTTATTGTTGAGATCAAGATCCAGGAGGTTGGTGAGGTTGCCAAGTTCGGGCGGGATCAGACCTGAGAGGCGCTGGACGCCACGTCCGCCGGAAAGGGTCAGGTGAATCAAGTTGGCCAGGCCGCCAAGTTCGGGTGGGATCGGACCCGAGAGAGCGTTATTGCTGAGATCAAGTGTCCTGAGGCTGGTGAGGTTGCCAAGTTCGGGCGGGATCGGTCCTGAGAGATTGTTGTCCCAGAGTCTCAAGACTTGCAGTTTAACAAGTTTGTCGAGTTTGGGCGGGATCGGTCCTGAGAGAGCGTTCCGATGGAGATAAAGTCTCCTGAGGTTGGTGAGGTTGCCGAGTTCGGGCGGGATGTTACCAGACAGTTCGTTACTGAAGAGCTTCAGAACCTCGAGATTTTTCAGATTACCTATTTCGGGCGGGATCGGTCCTTGCAGGTTGTTATAGCCGAGCGACAGCTCTGTCAGGTTTTTGAGATCATCGGTGTCCACCCCGTACCAGTCGTCCAACGGCGCGTCGGTCAGCCAGTTTGTGTTGTTCCTCCAGTTGGGGCCGTCCGTCGCATTGTACAGTGCCACCAGCACGGCTCTGTCCGAAGTAGATGGCGGTGGTGTCTCACAGGTGGTGCCAAACACGTCAACAAAGGATAGAAAATCAGCGATGCCGATCTCACCATTGCCGTCCATATCCATAAGCGCGTTGTAATTGGTATCATCCGAAGATGTGCCAAGCACATCGGCAAAGAGCAGAAAATCAGCGATGTTGACCATTCCATTGCCGTCAAAATCACCGGGACAGGTGGACGCTTGTAAATTGGGAAACAGGTCGGGTGATACAACGTCATTGGCATTGGGATCGGCAAGGGAAAAACCTGCGCATATCGACAATGCGAGGAGGAGGATCAACAGCAATCCTCTTTTTGACAGCATGTTCGACACTCCTTTTCTGGCGGTCTGCGCGACAGAAGTAACCGATGGCTTCGCACTTGACGTATGTCTCATATTCTATTTCCTACCGATAGCATAGAAACACTATCTCAGTGGATACACACATCAATGACAACCACAGGAGGTTGTCATTGATAACAAGCGTACTATGACTGTCCATAAAAAAAACGCACAGAATATAATTAAAATGCTTGTAATCCAAAAATAAATATAGGGGTATCTGATGGATAAGAAAGGAAGGGACAAAATCAAAAGCGATCACAGATG
>JAJDYX010000007.1 GCA_022824945.1 Candidatus Latescibacterota bacterium | reverse complement strand
GGCGTCAGGCCCGCCGAACGCCTTAAAATCGCCATTTGCCGAAGCTGCCAACCGCATAGTATTCGATTGACGGCTCAAAATACGTCCGGGACCAGAGTTTCCAAAGGGCCGACCATTGAAATACCAGTTCTCCCCACCTTGGCAGGCGTCGTAATACAAATCGCCGGGATTTGCACCGTAATCCTCACAAAATGCCTGCCGCCCCGGATGATCGGACGCGACTTCCATAATACTCGTGTCTGTCAGTGGGAACGGAGGGTACGAAGGCGTCGTGTACCAATTGGGGATCTCTGCCTCAGCCCACAGGTACTCCACATGATAATCCGTACCATTGTCCAGAGTGCCATTGAGTTCAGAAAAAACACGGATATGGCTCATCTCCTCCACCAGGTTCTCATACTGCTGATAGCGGAATCGGCATGTCCAGGATTCCCGGAAACCGCCAAATTCCTCACATCGGGGAGCGTGGATGGCAGCGGTCCACGGAGCTGGCGCACCAATGGCAAAGGTGCCGGGATTTCCCAAACTCGACCATCCGAGGCGTTGCCCGCCACCGTGCCACGGCTGCAACAAATAATCCCTCTCTGTAGATGGTAGCTCTTGGCGTCTCATCCATTCCGCAGAAATAACCGCATGAGTTCCATCAGCGAGTTTTTTACCCCATATCGCGCCTATATTTGTATCGCCAGCGCCTTCGAAATACTCGTGCGCGCCCGAGACTTCAAAACCCTCAAAATCGGACCGGGTCAAAAAATTGGCAACACCAGCCACGGCATCCGATCCATAGATAGCCGACGCCCCCTCCTTGAGCACCTCAATCCGGTCAATGGCAACAGAGGGAATAACATTCACATCGACAAAGCGTCCTCCAATCAAGCGCGCCGGAACATAAGTCTGACGGCGGCTATTGATCAACACCAGTGTCCGCGAAGCCCCCAGTCCGCGCAGGTTCACATTGGCAATGCTCTCCGCAAGCGTGGCAGCCTGGCCCGCATTGTACCAACTGCTCCGCTCGCCGATCACCCCGTGGCTCGCCCCCAAATTTTTGAAGAAATCAACCGCCTGTGGAGACCCCTGCTCTGCCATCTTCTCTCGTCCAACCACTGCTACTGCATACGTCATACTGATGGGCGCCTCCTTAAAAGCCGTACCCGTCACTACTACTTCATCGAGATAAAGTGCAGAGGGATTCATCTGCAATGCAACCGTCACTGTTTCTCCTTCCGCCACAGTAATAACCTCTGTCGCGCTCGCATAACCGATCAGATCGGCCCTCAATTCATGCGTGCCAGAAGGCACATTTGGGATGGTAAAGCGGCCTTGCGCGTCCGACACTGCGCTCAGTTTCAAAGTCGAAATATGGACCTGCACCACTTCTAATTTTTCGCCGCTTGCGGCATCGGTCACTGTGCCAGTAATAGTTCCAACAGATTGCGCCTGGACCACGTTAGGAAGCAATACCACACATACCAGAATCGGAATAAATCTGTTCAAGAAAAACATTGGTCCTCCCTTTTTTATGTTTTTACCGCAATACTTAGGATATTTTTTTAGGTTAGGGATTTTTTGAAATTAATAACGGTGTGAACACAATTTAAGATGCGATGGCCTTGATGAAATAGACGATATATAGTCTTGTAAAATAATATATCGTCCTTAGTGTAAGGGGACAAGACCTATTTTTAGTGAAATAGTCGAGGTGGTTAGCCAGCGATAAAAACATCCTGAATGATATTAAAATTCTCTCAATGTCAAATTCTCTTCTGGAAATGTTGAGCTGTTTAATACGCTCATCCGCGCGATTCGCGCAATTCGCTGCGAAGCCCCATCCACACGCAGACAGCCATTCCCAATAGCACAATGGCGAACGGCAAGCCGGTTACGAGCGAGGCAGCTTGCAACGCACTCAGGCCTCCGCCGAGCAGGAGCGCTATGGCGACTAACCCTTCAATAGTACACCAGAAAACGCGTTGCGCAACTGGCGCATCAACCCTGCCGCCGGCTGCTATCGTGTCAATAATCAACGATCCAGAGTCTGACGAAGTAACAAAAAACACAACAGTCAGCAGCATCGCCACAGATGAAAGCAGTGTCGCCATCGGCAACTTATCAAACATTTTGAACAATGCGATTTCGAGCTTCCAAGCCTCGACATTCTCAGTTACACCGGTATAGCCTTCAACAATATGCTGGTAGAACGCCGTGCCGCTAAAAGTACCGAACCACAGCAGGCATAAAAGCATTGGCAGTAAGAGCACGAAGACGACAAATTCGCGCACAGTGCGTCCCTTTGAAATACGGGCGATGAACGTGCCGACAAACGGTGCCCAGGCAAACCACCACGCCCAGTAGAAAGTCGTCCAGTCTCGCACGAAGGCGACATCCTCGCGCCCAATCCAATTGCTGAGCGGGATAATCTGAACGAAATAGCTGCCGAGACCAGCGAAGATACTGCGAAAAATATAGAGCGTTGGTCCAAGTGATACAACAGCCAATAGCAGTAAAAACGCGAGAATGATATTGAACTGGCTCAAACGCTTGATGCCGACATTAATACCTGTCACCACTGATATAAGTGCGATGGCAGTAATTCCAACAATCAGCACCACCATAGTCGTATTGTTCGCGGGAATATCAAACAAATAGTTTAATCCGGAAGTAACCTGCTGAACCCCCAGACCGAGGGAGGTTGCAAGCCCAAACAATCCCGCGAATATGGCGAACGTATCGATAATGTGTCCGGGCCAGCCCCAGACGCGGTCGCCAAACAAGGGATAGAACGCAGAACGAATGGTGAGGGGTAATCCCCGATTATACGCGAAGTATCCCAGAGCGAGGCCAACGACGCCATAGATCGCCCAACCGTGTAGCCCCCAATGAAAAACCGTCGCTGCTATTCCCACGGCAACGGCCGCCTCTGTTCTGGGCGTAATGCCAAGCGGTGGCGCCTTAAAATAGTACACCGGCTCTGCCACCCCGAAAAACAGCAACCCTATGCCCACGCCAGCCGCAAAAAGCATGGCAATCCAGGTTAAATAGGTGTATTCGGGTTTTGCATCTGCACCTCCCAGGCGCACCTTCCCAAGGGGAGATAGTGCCACATAGAAACAAAAGAGCACGACGAGATTAGCCGCAATAATAAAAAACCAATCGAGGTTCGCAGTGAGCCACTCGCGGATATTTTTGAACCCCACAGTCGCGGCTTCCTGGAAGACAAGTGCGCCAGTGACAAATGCAATAATGGTAATACCGGAAATCACAAACACCGGCGTCAAATAAATATCTAAACCGAATAGCTTGCGATACTCCCTATCATGTAATCCTTCAGGCGTTTGCAAAACTTTCCTTCCATCAAAGCTCGAATTGATATGTAGCCGCCAACTTGAACCGCCGGCCTTTGGGATTGTGCGTCAAGCCGTCGAACCCCAGTTCAAAATCGACGAGAGGCGGCACTTGCCCGGTCAGATTCAACGCGGAGAACGTGATATTCATACCGCGCCTGGGCAAGTGCCACACAAAATTGACATCATAGGTGAGAAATGAATCAATGCGACCATCCAGCGTCCAAACGTCCCGATCTTCATACGCGGATATGTAGTTGACGTAATTGACCAGACTATAGTTGCCCCAGTGGTAGCCAGCAGAACCTCGCCATTTCCACTGTGGAATCGGTGATGCCAGCGGATGGGTTCTATTGTAATATCCCGCGCCATCCAGCGCAGCGCGGTATTCCACGCCATCTATGCGAAGTTCCTTCATGTAATACTCACGCGTGTACGTGCCATCCAGACCGCCAGAAAGCTGCCCCGCCCCCGCATTGAACCGCATCCCTATATGCCAGTCGAACCCCGAAGTTTGAACACCGGGCCAATTGATCAAATCAATCCGCACGCGCTCAATATCTCCAGGGACACAAGAACCGTCCGTGACATTGCCAGGGCATGAAATGCGATCCTTCACGGCGTTTAATTTTCTTTCGTCGCCATTATAACCTTCTCCGTAGAGCCGCACCACATCGTTTTGCGGTAGCGTGGCAATCACGTTTTTGAAGTCATAATGCCAGTAATCGACGGTCATTTCTATATCTGGATTTGCAAGCAGGACAATTCCTACATTATAGGTAAACGCCTCTTCGGGTTTGAGATCAGTACTTCCATAAGCGTCTATCGCTTTATAGACCCCTACCGGATCGAGATATTCGAGAGTCGTGCGAACATCTGTGTTCAGATCATCTACCGAAGGCGTGCGAAAAGTCGTCTGCACGGAACCGCGCAAATCCAATGAGTGGGCATCGGAATCCGAGAAACGCCAGCTTGCCGCCACCTTGGGATTAAAACTACTCGCTTCCTTGTGGAACTCGTAATTGGCGACAATTTGCGCGTCGAGATCCTCACCCATACTCAGGGGAAGTTCGCCAAAAATCCGATGCACGATCTGGTTGTCTTCATAGGGATAATATCCGTTGATAAGCGTAAAAAGACCAGAGCCGAAACCGATCTGACGCCCGGCCGTGTCGATACACGATCTATCGCCGGGAACCAGACAGGGATTGGTAGTCAGATTGCCCGAATCATTTGGTTCTGCAGACACGTCGAGGCGACGGAATTGATACCCTGCGGCATAACTTGCGTTGAGCCAGACATTTTCCGTCCATGTTCCCGTCAGCGTCGCGTCTGCAACCAGTAGCGCAGCGTCATTTTCTAAATCGACTTCCTCGTTGATCCAATCGATCAATGACGCGCTATTCTCAAGACCGGGGACGTAATCGGGGTTTTGCTTATCCGCAAATACAAACGCAGTGGGATCCAATCCGTCAGGGGCTTGCGTGGAAAACTGAATCGCGTTGCTGAACGGGTTGTAGTACAGGCAATCCCCCTGCCCTGCCACTTTGCCATTGAGAGGCCCCAGGCGCATCCCTTCGGGAGCAGTTGGATCTGCGATAACCTCAACGCCACAATCTGGCCCCCCATAGCCGCGAAAAGCGAGAAACTTGCGATAGGCGTATTCCGCTGGCTGGTTCATATTCCCACTGCTGCGGGAATAACTGATGCCAAAATCAAACCGGGCGTCTCGATCTGCAATCTGAAAATCGCGCGTGACAGACCCTGCGATGCGTCCAGTCTGCGATTGACGGCTCAGTGAACGTCCCGGTCCCTCGTTGCCAACGAGCCGACCAAAAAAATACCAGTCGTCTTTGAGACAGTCTTCTCGAGAGGCAAACCCCGCGGCCTCGTAACTCGAGCCGCAAAACGCCTGCCGTCCCGGGTGGCTGCTCTCAACGAGTTGATTGCCGTTGAACAGTGTAATCGGCGGAAAAGAAGGCGTCGTCGTGTAATGGGGCATATCGGTATCGGCCCACATGGCCTCTATATGATACTTCGCGTCATCGCCCAAAGGTCCATTGATCTCGGCAAAAGTTCGAAGATGGCGCTGTTTCTCGATCAGAATATCCCAGGGCTGGTATCGGAAACGACACGTCCAGCTTTCGGCATAGCCGCCGAGAGCTTCACAATTGGGATCAATAAACCGAGGCGCATTAACAAGTGCCTGAACAAATTCATCCTTGTTCTCCGCACCCGATAGCGACGGCATGAGGAATGCACCGGGATTACCAGTCCCCGACCATCCCCAAAATGGGAACCCGCGCAATGTCCAGCTTCGCTCGCGCGCGTTCAGTTCCTGTCGTCCCATCCATTCCGCAGAAATAACCGCATGGGCTTTGCCGAGCTTCCCACCCCATATCGCACCGAAATTCGTATCGCCCGCACCGGCGAAATAATCGTGCCCCGCCGAGACTTCAAAACCTGTAAAGTCGTTGCGCGTCAAGAAATTGGCGACACCAGCTACTGCATCCGATCCATAGATGGCCGAGGCTCCCTCCTTGAGCACTTCGACCCGGTCAATTGCAATTGATGGGATGGCATTCACATCTACAAAGCGACCGCCAAATAAACGCGCGGGTATGTACACTTGTCTGCGGCTATTGATCAGAACCAGAGTTCTGGAAGCTCCCAGTCCGCGCAGGTTCACATTGGCAACGGTCTCTGGAACCGAAACAGACTGGTCGTTGTACCAGCTATTCGCCTCGCCGATCACGCCGTGACTCGCCCCCAGGTTCTTAAAAAAATCAACCGCCTGCGGGGAACCCTGTTCTGCCATCTTCTCCCGCCCGACCACCGTAACCGCATAGGGCAAATTGATAGGCGATTCCTTAAAAGCCGTACCTGTTACCACCACTTCATCCAGATAAAGCGCGGACAACTCCATCTGCAAAGCAACCGGCGTTGTCTGTCCAGCCGTCACATTAATCGCTACTGTCGCACTCGCATAGCCGATCAAATCGGCCTTCAGTTCATACGTGCCAATTGGCACATTGTCGATAATAAAGCGACCATGCTCATCCGATACTGCGCCCAGTTTCAAGACCGGAATATAGATCTGCACCGCTTCCAACTTCTCTCCACTTGCAGCATCGGTCACTGTGCCGGTAATATTTCCAACAGATTGAGCCTCGCTCACGCCCAAAAGCAATGCCGCGCATACCAGAATAGGAATAGATCTGTGCCAAAAAGCCATAGAACCTCCCATTATTATGAGATTTCATCCGTAGCGCACACCTGTGGGAACAACATCTGTATCTTTGCCCTCTCGCATCGCCAGAGCCGTATTCAGCGTACTCCACAGATCGTGTTCGGCATGATACCCGAGCAGATTTTGCGTTTTTGTCCGATCAAATTCAAAAAAATTCGGCGCAGGCATGGTCGCTTCTGTATAGCCTACGCCGAGATAATCGGCAACTTTTGGAACATCTTCTTCCCACACTATGAGCATTCCGCCCAGGGTAAATGCCTCGCCCACGGCTTCATCGCGCTCCAAACTCAGAGAAAGACCGAGGGCGATATCCCGCACATCTGCCCACTCCTGTTTAAAACTCCTGCCATCGGGGCACCTGCTAATCAAAACCCGCGCGCCATCTGCCCACGCTTTTTCCATAGATGCGAGTTGCTCTCTCTGTTCATCTGTGGGGTTTTTCAGGCGTCGCAATCGCTCGAGCACAGGTCGGAGCGGACAAAATTTGGGAACGCCATCTTCGGTCAAAAATTCACTCGGTTCAAAAATAGTCGCGAACCGACACACAACGCTCGGCACGCTGTATTGAACATGGTAATTCATCACCAGTTCTTCGCCGATCCACTTGGTCAAAAAATACGGCATCGCATGAGTCGGGCTGACCATATCTTCGGAAATTGGCTTCTCAAACAAACGCCCAGCCTCTTCAACCTTCCAGTATATCGCTTCTGTACAGGCATAGACAAAACGCTGCAAATTGGGAACTTTCTCGCGCACTGCTTCGAGTAAATGAAGTGTGCCCAGCCCATTGATCTGCAAATATTCGATATGGCTATGCGGGCTTGCAAAAGCCGCAGCCAGGTGATATATAGCATCCACACCTTCAACCGCGCGAGATACGGCCTCGTAATCGCGCAAGTCGCCTTCTACGACCTCGACTGCATCGATGCCTTCCCACTTGCCCGCGCGGCTGGCATCGCCGGGATAGACAAAGCCGCGTATATCGTGTCCTTTAGCGAGCAAGCGTCTGACCAGATTGCCCCCTACTCTTCCGTGTGATCCCGTCACGAGAATCTTCATGAATCCCTCCCGGTTTCTTTCCCTAATTAACAAAAGCTCGGTAAATGGCGACCAGCGCTGTCTCGAGATCGGCTTCTTCGACCCCCACAATAATATTGATCTCCGAAGCTCCCTGATCGATCACCCGTACATTCACACCTGCATCTGCCAGCGCGGTAAACAGACGCGCAGCAATGCCAACCCTGTGCGACATTCCCTCGCCAACCGTCGCAATCAGTGCAAGTCCGTGGATTAGCTCGACGCGATCAGGCTCGATAATGCGTTGAATGTCTTCAACGAGAAGTTCGCCTTTGCCGTCCAATTGCTCATCCTGTATGATCACCGACATTGTATCGATACCAGACGGCGTGTGATCATAACTAATCCCGTGTCGCGCAACCACCTCCAGGACCCGCTGACCAAACCCCGTCGTCTGATTCATCAGGTCTTTTTCAATAAACAACATGCTAAAATTGGGACGCCCCGCTACCCCGGCAATCATGCGCTGTGTAAGCTCTCGGCTCGGCAAAATCAGTGTGCCCTTATCCTCTGGCCGATTGGTATTGCGTATGTGAATGGGAATTTTAGCTGTGCGCACGGGAAACATCGCCTCGTCGTGTAAAACATCGGCTCCCATATAGGCCAACTCGCGCATCTCACGATACGTAATTTCCTCTACGGGCAATGGATTGGGCACCAGGCGGGGATCGGCCATGAGCAATCCGGATACATCCGTCCAGTTTTCGTACACTTCTGCTCCAACAGCGCGTGCAACAATCGCACCGGTAATATCCGATCCACCGCGAGAAAATGTCACAATCTCGCCCTCTGTATCCGCACCGTAAAATCCCGGAATAACATAGATCTGCTCATCCGAAAGACGTGCCCGCAATCGCCGATATGAATCGCTGTCGAGACGCCCATCAGACCGAAAGAGAATCGCCCCAGCAGGATCGACAAATGCGGCGTCCAAGGCATCGGATAGAATGCGCCCGCACAAATACTCGCCGCGAGACGCCACATAATCTCGTCCTGCGCCCCCTGCGATCCTGCTCTCAACTTCAGCGAGCAATCTCTCCATATCAATTGACGCGCCAAGAGCCTTTGAGAGATCCAAATAACGTGTACTAATTTTGTTAAAAGGCTCTGAAAAATCGACATTTTGCCGAGCGAGTTCGTGGCACAAATAGAGCAAATCGGTAATTTTTGTATCGTCATCAGACCGCTTACCCGGCGCGGAAGGCACAACAAAACAGCGGCGTTCATCGCTTCGCACAATAGACACTACCTTCTCGACTTGTGCGGCATCGGCGACCGACGAACCACCAAATTTACAAACAAATTTTTTCATACCTTAAGACGCTACCCTTCCTCTCTGGTGTCGCAACGCTTTGAGCAATTGCTTTGCCTCACCCATATTCCCATCGATATTCACGGCTTCATTGAGTGCTTTTATCGCCTCATCGAGATGCGCCATGTCCTCTGAGTCCTGATAGATATACGTGTAACACAGACCAATCACATGATAGGCGCGCGCGCGATTATTATCCGACAAAAATTCATAGCTCAGAGCCTCTTTTGCCAGTGTGACGCCCTGATGGAAGTCCTCTGTTTCGCCCTGCCAAAAAGTGCAATAGGCGGCATAGACCTTTGCCCGTGAAATCACATCCTCGCCCGAAGCATAATCCAATCCCTTATTGATGATACTCAGCGCGCGGTCGTACTCTCGAAATGACTTGTCAATTAACATCTCTGTAATATTCAGCGCGTCCTTACACAACTGATCCTGCCAGAAACGATTTGATGGGATTGGGCGAAAGGTGTAGCGCGACCACATGCGATCCTGCTTCTCCCATATTCCTATAGCCTGTTCTTTTATCTGTACTGCCCCTGTATTGGCGGCAAAACGCGTGGTAAAGTGTATCTGGTTGCTATAATTTGTGCCGAGCTTCTTCAATGTGGCAAAATAATCGGGCGCGATCTCAACCACACCCTCGTAAAATGCCTCTATACTGTCTTCCGGAACAGCTTCTCGTTCTGTCAGGCGCGTTTGTACCCGCTCGAGTATCGCCCGGCGCGCACGCGCAGTTTTTTCCGCCTCAGTGTGTGGGAATTGCGCTGAAATTTCTCCATACCGCGCAATCGCCTGCGGTAAATCAGACAATTCTTCTTCCAAATCCCGTACAGAAGCCAGCATGCGCTGGGCATCGTTTTCCAAAGGACTTTGTCCCCCACACCCAATAAGTCCAAACAACAATAAGACAACGCACTTTAATTTCATTTATTCCTCCACAGTTACTCGATATCCGCTCGAATAGACATATCGTCCCGGATTTTGTTTTTCATACGCTCAACGAGGCGGCGATTGAATTCTTGTGCTGTGTGATAGCCCTGTATTTTGAGTTGATAATTCAGGGCTATCGTCTCTGCAATCACAGTAATATTTTTCCCAGGATAGATCGGCACTGTAACCTGTGGCACCTCGAGGTCGAGAATGGAGATCCAATCCTCATCGAGTCCTATGCGGTCATACGCCGCGGTCTCATCCCATTTAATGAGCTTGACAACAACCTCAATCCGCTTCTGCATGCGAACGGCACGCACACCAAACATATTGCGAACATTCAAAATGCCAAGACCGCGTATTTCTATATGGTCGCGCAGTGTTTCCCCGCTGCTGCCTACAATTATGCCTTGTAACTTGCGCGACACGAGTACGACATCATCTGCGACCAATCGATGCCCGCGTTCAACGAGATCAACGGCAATTTCACTTTTTCCAATCCCGCTTGCACCGACAAATAACAGCCCAATGCCATACACATCGACCAGCGAACCGTGAATGGCCGTGCGCGGTGCAAACACATCGTCGAGATAATGAGAAAAAAGGTGGGCGAACTTAGTAGTTGCAAACGGCGTGGTCAGCAGAGGAATTTGTCGCGCATTGGACAATTCGACCATCATGGGAAGTACTTCATTGCCATCTGTGATAACCACACAGGGAATGTCAAACTGAAAAATGGTTTCAAGAGTCTGGCGACAAACATCGGGATCAAGGCTCGACAGATACAGCATTTCTGTGTTGCCCATAACTTGAACGCGATCAAAAGTAAAAAGTCCGAGGAAACCCGCAAGCGCGAGACCGGGTCGATGAACATCACTGGTAGATAGTGTATTGCCAATCCCCTCCTGTCCGGCAACGGACGAAAGCGAGAGTTGGTCGCCATAATTCTCTAACATCTTGCCAATAGAAATCTGAGGCACGGCTTATACCTCACTAGAAATAACGCGAGGTTTTCTACGTCGGTCGCGAAGTTTCTTTAATTGTCGGATCATCTTCTTTGCCGAACCATCAATAACGGGAAAGAGCTTGTTGCCAGTGTTGGAAGCTTTGAGGGTTTGACCATGTACTTTGACAATAATATCAACGCGAAATGCAGGCTCCTCTTTTGTAATGGTGATATGACAACCCAGCACTGGCGTGTAAAATCGCTCAAACCGAGAGACAGCAGCTTTTATATGGGTGCGCGTGCTGTCCGAGACATGGTAGTGATGTCCAGAGATGACAATTTGCATGGCATCCTCCTCAACAGTGAGATGGTGACGATTTAGAAGAAAAATACTTGACCATCTTAACCAGCGTGCCTGTTTGAGAGGGCATAAAATCCACCTCATCCATAAACGCACGCATCATTAAAAGCCCGCGCCCGGAATTATTCATCAGATTTTCCGGCGCAAGTGGGTCAGGTGCTGCATTGGGGTCAAACCCCCCACCCTCATCTTGCACCCAAACCGTGATGGAAGCGGGATGGATATCGATCTTGAGATGTACTTGCTTAGAGGCATCTTCACCATTGCCATGGTCAATCGCATTATTGAGTGCTTCCATGACCGCAACCATCAGATCAACTTGCTCATCTTCTGAAGCGCCAGTTATCTGAACGGCCGACTCAACAACCTGAGCAAATGCGTCGAGATGCTCGTACAAACTTGGGGCGCTGTGCATCAGTACCTGAGATAATGAATCGGGCATGGGGTCTCCAGAACTCGTGCTATCAATACCAGGTCATCCGTCCCGCATAATACGAGCTATGGGGTGATAGCCCATATTACACCCCCTGCTTAAAAGCAGGCTCTCTCGCATCCCGCCTTTTATAGCTCAATCTTGACTATACACTATATTTTAGTGACTGTCAAGCGCGGGTCGTCAACTTCGCCCTTGACCCGGACTTTGGAAAAAAGTATAATCCACCGCGGTAAAGACGACATTCCCCAAAGTGCAGGCATTTTATGGCCTTTATTTTTAGCTTAATAGTCGGTTTTGGTGCTTTTTTTCTCGGTCAAAAAATTTTCCGGTGGATGCCGCCATACCCGCTGATAGACAGTCTGCGAATGGGCAGAGCACATTATCTGCTCCTCGGTGTTCTCATCGGGATGTTTTTTCCCGAAACCAATGAGGTATTTCATCTATTTGAAATGCTGCGGTACAATTGCATCGGTGCTATTTTACTGTGGATTGGCCTGCAAGCAGGCCTGTCCACAGACCTCCAAAATCTGCGAGACCACGGGATCTCAGTGATTTACTCGCAAACAGCCGTTGTACTCGCCACAGGCGGATTTACTGTCCTTGCGGCTTTCGCCAGTGGTTTGATACTTTATCGATATCTCGGGTTGCTCCAAAATTTACCCCTCGCCATCGTCCTGCTCACCAGTTTCGCCCTTACTACACGCTTTCCCTCGCCTTTTTTTCAGTGGCCTAACCGCCCTATACCAGACCCAGTTCCGGGTCAAAATCTGCCACTTGGCAATATCGCGGCCCTGGCTGCGTTGTGCATCGCTTTCCCGCCGCTTGCAGAAAATCCCATTTTTTATTTGGGAAGCTTGCCATTTATAGGCGCAACTGGTATTGGTTTGCTCATGCTCGGCGCGGGCGTGGTCGGAGGCATCGCACTCGATTTTTCATTTCGCAGTCACCGCACGGGTGCTCGCGCACTAAGTCTCGTCTTGGGCATTGTGATCGTCCTTTCTGGTTTGTGCCATGCACCGGGGCTGCCATCGCTTGCAGTGGGATTTCTGTCGGGTATCTGGCTGATTAACACAACCGTGGCAAAACGCGAGGTCGTCGAATTTACAACACGCGCAAATGATGTAATTGAGCCAATTTTTTTTGCTCTAATCGGCTCAATAATAGGGGAATTTAGCGGTGATATATTTTTTCTCTGGTCGCCTCTTTTTCCACTTGCCCTCACAATGATACTCGTGCGTGGAATGGGCCGCACAATCGGTTTTACGGTCTCCCAAACCCTCTGGCAAATACCGCAGACCTGGCGCGAATTGCTCGCCATGAGTTGGCATCCCCAGGGCACGCTGAGTATCGCTGTTGGCGTACAGGCCATTTACCTTCTCGACTTTCAGCACTATACGCTCATTACGGGCCTCGTGATTGCCGTTTTTTTAAGTCAAATAATACTTATTCCACCCGCAAATTCGCCGCAATCTCACACTTGAGACGACTCCCATGCGCCTTCTGTGCATTACACTTGGTATCGGTATTCTGATCTGGCTACTTCAATCACCTCCCGAAATGGTCTGGGTTGGCTTCCTCCTGACGGCCTCTATCGTGGGTGCGCGACTGGCCCAGCGTGCCAAATTGCCCGATGTTCTGGGCATGATTGCAGCGGGTCTCGCCATTGGCTTTGCACCTATTACAACCGCTGATAGCCACCAAAGCATAAAACCCTTCGCGGATATCGCGATGGTCTGGATTGGCCTTTATTTGGGCACATCGCTCTCCCGTCCTATCTTCACAAATCAGCGTTTGCTTACGGGGAGTCTCTACCTGTATGCAGCACCCGTTCTTACTACCTTCTTCGTGCTCATCTTCTTCGACCTTCACCTGGTCACTACCTTGCAACTCGCCATCCTATCGGGTATCCCGGCCCCCCTATTTTTAGACCGCGCAGAACACAATCTGCGAGACACCTGGCCTTTTTCTTTATGCGTTACGGCAATCGGTCTCTGTTTGCTCTTTTTAACAGGACTTATCTTCGGTGTCCAATTCATACAGAAAGATGGATTTGGTCCCTTTCTGAATCTGGCCGCAGATATAGCACTGGCCGTTTTGATCGGAATTATTGGCATTGAACTCGCGTACCGCTGGCTGCGACATATCCACACACCCACAGGCCAATTGACGAGTTGGTTTGCCCTATCATTCCTGCTCGCACTTGCTTCGTGGCACGTTTGGATTCAGCCTCTTATTTTATCCTGGGTAGTGGGGCTTGCATTATCCTTGCGCACCAAACTCGGACTGAGGTCTAATATCCGCCCACCAAAAGCGGAAGCACTAATAGCTTTTGCCCTCGCACACTATGTTAGTGGCCTTATTTTGGACTGGCAAATGCCCTCTGCACCTTCTTATTTTTTTCCCCTGATTGCAGCCTTGATTCTGGGCAAGATTGCCGGGGGTCTGCTATGCAGTCGCCTCACGTCACAACCCGTTCAAGCCTGGCTTCCACTATTGTCACAGGGCCTCCTTGCGATCGTTTGCTTTGAATCCATTGCCCCCGAAACCGCACCCCTGTACTTTGTTTGCACGGGGATTGGTCTGCACCTTCTGTACTTTTTAGTCAATCAAATCGCTCAAAAAATTAAAAACGGCCGCATCCGAGCGCTTGCGCGCCGAACGCAGGCCGTTTGAACTGTCCTGCCACCAACTACCTTACAAAACCGACCACGGAAAAAGAGTGCTGAATAAACCGCTCTGACGCACCGTGTTTTGAACGGTCACCGCGCCTTCCCGCCTCGAGCACATAGCGAAAATGACCGCTATTATTCACAAATGGTAACGCCACGCCAAAGCTCGCGCCCAATTCGTCAATCTGACTGTTAGAGGCTGTTGGAAAATAAAGTGACCGATAATGAAAACCCGCGCCGAGTTCAAAGCGCCGGCTTCGCACCAGCACATCGGGATTTCCCGTGCGCCACAACATCCCGGCACTCACATCCCACGTATCAAACCGTCCATCTCCTGTCGCGTGCCACAGCCCTCGAGAAATATCGACTGACGCCAGCCAGCGATAGCCAGCCAGATACGTTATCCCCACCCCAAATTCTCGGGGAAATTCCACATCGCTTTCCGTCTCGACCTCAACAGCTTCGCGCTGCTCCACAAAACGATTTCTTTGAACCTGACGCTGCTTGATACTGCCTCCGATATCGACATTCGCGCCCAGGCTCCACTGCGAAGTGGGAGTATAGATAATTCCAAATGAAGGCAGCCATCCGCGGTGGGTACGCGTGATTTTGTCGTGAGAAAAGAAGACTGTCTCATTGTCAAAATTCTTGATCCAGGACTCGTTCAGTGTTCCCATAGCTACCCAATTTATACGCCCTCCCACAAAAATTCTGTGCCCGATCCGATGTCCCAACCCCAGAGAAATAGCCTGGATTCCCCCAGTCGCTTCCACCTCTAATCGATACTTCAAATCACCCGTACCGCGATCTTCTATCGATCCGAAATCCATATCAGTAAGCGGTTCAAGTCCCACCCCCAAAACAGGGCCACGTCTCATAGGTAGCGCGATCTGAAAAGCCCCAATATCCCCGTCATTTACGATACTTTCGCCATTCAAAAATCGGTGCTGAGCCATAAATTGCAGACTCACGGACGCCCTGCGGAAAGCCCCCAACAATGCGGGATTGTGGGATGAAAAATTTAGCCCATCGGCCAGCGACCGACCACCGCCCCCCATACTTCGAGACCGCGCATCGACGCGTCTGACTGGATCGCCAACGCCGTAAAAAGAAAAAATTGTATTGGCGCAAGCCGGCAGCACCAGCGCAAAAATAAAACCCAAAGCGAGAATTATTCGCGTCATATCACAATTCCGGAGAAAGAGAGTAAATAAGGTTCAAACGCACATCTTTCAACACGAGCCATCGGATGAGCGGAGGCGAATTTAAGAGTGCTGGTAAACCTGTTGAAGAAGTAAAATTGAGAGGCGAAAGTGCCAACCCATGATTTTCTCGCGCACCAGATGCCCATGCCTGAATCAAAGTCTGGTTAATCGGGTAAGTCGCTTTCGTCGGTTCGATGGGAAATTCCGCATTAAACCGCGTAAATGCAGTATCGCCTTCTGCAATTTGCAGGCCATATATTTCAATGGGAAAAGAAGAAAAATAGGAACGATCCAGATCGATATCCAATTGCAATTTAGCCGAATTGATCGTCGCACCTTGCGGAATATTGGGCAGATCGAAATTCATGACGCTGCCGTAAAACAAACCCTCGGAAAGAATTATCAGATTTTCTGGCGGACCGCCATTAGTCCGCGCACTCCAATAGGTGTCTGCATCGGTCTGAACAGCTACGCGCTCTGTCACATCACCCACCCGGTACACCGCCTCTAATTCGGGAATCGTTGCATCTGCACGAATATCAGTAGCTTCGCGTGCAAAAATATCCAACAAAAAAGGTGCCTCTCCATCGGGTTGCAACAAAATATCCATAGATAGAGAACTTGATTCTATCGCATCCTTCAAGAGCGACACGGGCAAATCGATCCGAACGCGATCTGCAAACACCTGCGCCACAGCATCGGGGATCGGCGTCGCAAGCACCTCGGTCTCGACCAGCGAGAGCGTATCGACATAGGTCTGAAGTTCTTTCCACGGCGAATCGGGTCGCAATGCGATCAACGATGCATTTTCGACCAATCGCGCCGATCGAATACCCAGATTGACGCGCAGGGAATCAATCGTTAAACCCGGTGGCACACCGCCAGAAAATTCATCTGGCACATTAAAACGCAACAGGCTCCGCAGCAAAAACCCATTCATCTGCCCGACCAGCAATTCTTCTTGTTCCCCCATCACAGTGGGAAAAATTAGGGAATGAAAGGACCGCGCCGACGTTAGCGGAACAGCGGGCAATGCTACTGTATCGCCGGGATCGCGTCCAACAAAGCCTTCGCCCAGGGGGTTGCGCTTTTCGGTATTGCAACCAGCGAGACATACTGCGACTCCCAAAATCAATAAAAATTGTTTTCTCATCATAATCATCACTCAATGGGTAAAAATATCTGAACTACTCATAGCTCTTTACACGCTTCAAAGCATCAAACGTTTCGTTGTGATCGACGGGAAATCGCGCGTTCTATACCTGGGAAAAAAAATGCTTCGCACACGCGATCCCAGCTCATTTGTGCAGCCAACTTGTAACCCGAATGCAATTGCGCCTCGCGTTCTCTATCCGATGATGGCAACGCATCTGCGATATCCCACGCGACTTTTTCTGCCACTTTATCCTCCTGAATACGGCGTTCAAACTCTCCTATTGCACGAGCAGATGTAAGGCTTTCCGATGCGACATCCGCCGTATAATCAGCCACAACAACGAGAGAATTCGGTTTTTCTTGTGTTGCGCGATCCAAAAATCCGCAACATCCGCACACACTACTCGGTACGCACAGCCCGCCAAAAGTCAGCGTCTCGAGCACGGCAATGCCAAACGGCTCGTAAATTGATTGTCCAAATTCGACATCCGTGCCCCGGCGCAAATCCTCAAACGCCATATCCTGCGGCATGCGCTGCCCGCAACTTGTCCGGTCCCATCCAAACTGATTGACCAAAATCGCTTGAATGGCAACAGACTCGCGGTTAAACGCTTCCATATCCCGCCAGATATCCACCTCATTTGAAACCAGATCGGGAGCCCCTATCTGATGGCTAACCGGCCAGCCATATTCGGATTCCATTGTCTCGACATCTTGCGAACTACGCTGTTCCGCGGCCGTTGTAAGCACAAAAAACACACCCGTTTGTCCTTTGTCCTCCAACAATCTATCGAGATGCGACAATACGAGCAAATCGCGCCACAGCCCTTTGCTAATCACCGGGCGCGTGACATGTGTCATCACCACATCTGGCTCATATCCGAGCAAATTCTGCGCGTAATCCCGTAAGCGCGTGCAAGATTGTAATTTCTCTACATAAGAAATCTGCACAGATGGAATCCCATTGTAAACCAGATCTATCGCCTGCGCCTCAAACCCCATAAACCGAAGCTCATCGAACGTTGGATCACCCACGGCAAAAATACCATCGCAGTGCGATGCCAATTGAACCAGAGCGTGTCGATAATAATCGGACTGATCTCCAAATACATCCTCAACCACTTCGCCCCGCGCAAGTGCCTGCGCCATCGCATTGTAAAACATCACATCGTGCCCCGGGTTGCCCTCAGTGATCTCGCGCATCGCTGAAACTTCATGGGCGTAAAAAATTGCCCAAAAGCGCGGATCATTTTCCATAATAGTTTTGAGCGCAACAGGCATGCCCATATACTCATGGGACAGCACAATATGTGGGCCGGAGTCCTTTCCGATAAGCGCGACAACAGCGTCGTAAATAGCTTCCGCACTCTCGATATAAAACGCGTAATCCTCGATCGTATCGTATCGGTCAGACGTAAGGCCAAAATGCCTGTAGAGATTGTACTTAAAATTGCGGGACCGACGTGGGTTGATGTCTTCGGCATCGACCAGCAACACATCGGCTTCGTATCCACCCGTGAATTGGCGCATCCCATAAACGATATTGACATTGTACCGCTCTGCTACGCGATTGAGCGTGTCAGCACAATCCACATTTTGCACCCCGGAAATAGTCGAAAAAATTACCTCGCCACTTTCCGCAAGAAGATCTTCATCCTCTGGGCGAGAAAGCGGGCCGACGAGAAAAGATCGCCTCACGGCTTCCTGGTACACAGAAGAGGCCATCAAGCCCTCGAGCACAGTCCCAATACCACCGGCCTTGCGAACCGCTTCGTGTGTCGCGTGAATCACCGTATAGCTCATAACTCAATGCACCGTATCGATCAAAATATCCACTTCCACGGCCCCGGGCGCAACGGGATTTTGCGGATAAATCCCCTCCATATCCCCTGCTTTTGAACCACCCACACGTCCATCTGCATCAATTTTTGCAGAAACGTACAACGCATCGATCTCAGACCAGTTAATCTCAATCATTGCATCCCCTTGCGTCAGCGTGTAAGAAAGGGGGAAATCAGAAATGTCGAGCCGCTTCACGGCCAGTGGTGGCCCACCAACAGGGGCTGGTCGCGCAATAACAAATAGCACGGCATTGCTCCCAATGCGCTCGTCCAGCCCATTGGCCAGACGAATCGTCCCCGAAACCACGGCGCCCGATGTCTGCGATCGCTCTTTATCCTCTGTGGCTTGAACAGGTGGAGGCTTTGGCGGCGGATGCGCCCCTTCCTCATAGTGCTGGCTACAAGACATCAACCACATAAGAACGCATAAGAGAATAGATTTACGCATCGATCTCTTCCTCAAACATCGTCAATATCCTGGGCTCTCCGCGCGTAATTGCCACCACATGTTCAAAATGCGCCGAAGGCAGCCCATCGGCAGCCGATGCCGTCCATCCGTCATCTGCCACCACAACTTCGTGCGTTCCCAAATTGACCATCGGCTCAATAGCGAGCACCATCCCCTTTCGCAAACGCGGGTTGCGCTCTGGAGGCACATAATTGGGTACGGCGGGTTCTTCGTGCAACCTGCGCCCAATACCATGTCCCACAAATTGCCGCACAACAGAAAATCCAAATTGCTCAACCCAGTTTTGTACCGCGCCACAAATATCGCTCAGGCGTCTTCCGGCAACAGCTTGCTCAATCCCTTTAAATAGGGATTCTCGCGTCACTTTGAGCAATTCTTTTTCTCTGTCAGAAATATTGCCAACAACGCGCGTAATCGCCTGATCGCCGTAATAGCCACGCAATTTCACACCGATATCAATGCTGACAATATCTCCATCCACCAGCTTCCGCGATCCGGGGATCCCGTGTACAACCTGTTCATTAATAGAAATACAACTCGCTGCCGGATACCCCTTATAGCCCTTAAATGCGGGTTCTGCTCCATGCGCTCGAATCACATCTTCGACCACGCTATCGAGTTCTCTGGTCGTCGTCCCCACTTTGACAAGCGGCTTGAGTGTGCGATGCACCAGTCCCACAATGCGGTTTGCCTCAACCATCAAATCCAACTCTCGATCTGTTCGCAATACAATCACAGCGCGCTCCCTTAACGCGATTCGCCAAAATGGGAAACAAAAATGAGAAAATCCCGAAAATCAACAGGACCATCCCCGTTGAAATCCAATTTTGGATCGTAATTATCATCCGTGTGCAAAAGCTTAAAACCATCTGCAAAGCGCAGAAAGTCGGAAAATGCAACGCGCCCATCGCCATCGACATCGCATACGAGATCCGTCGCCGTACTCCCGCCGGTTGACAGCGTGTAATCCACGCGCCGTCTTTCTCCCGAAAGCGATGTCTCCATCACAATAAATACAACCTCGTCAAAACGATTCGCTCTGGGAATCACCACCGTTGTCCCGCGCGGGTACAATAACTCGACGCCTGATGGAGACATCAGCATAACCAGCAATTGCCACTGCCCGCGGTCGTCCAGTGCAAACGCCCCACGAAGCCCACCAAAGATATTCGAAGTTGCCACGCGCAAATATGTCGTCCCCAAATGATCTACCGTTTCAGACCCTTCAAAAGAGCCACCAGTGCCGAGGAATATATTGGCAGGCTTTATCGAAGGCAAATCGCGCGCTTCAACATAATACCCGGGGCGCGTGCGTACATCAGTCAAATAATTCCACGCGGCAAACCGCGGCATCACCTGTGCAAATCCGCCCAGAGGCATCCCGTCATCAATAAGCGACAAACTATAATTGCTCGGATCGCGCTTTTTTAGCAACTCCCAAACACTTTTAATCACATCCGCTCCGTACACCTGCTCCATGTGGTGGGCAAAAATCGACGCGCCAAAAGGATGGAGACTCCCGGAAAACTTGTCTAATGAGGCTTTGGGAGCGTCGTAAATACAACAAAAATTACTCGGACAACTCAGGTACTGATAAAAATCATTCACGTCGGGGTAAGCCACATCCTCCATCCAGGTCGCCGTGAGTTCCTGCCACCACGCAGCGCCAAAATCGGCATAATACCCAAATTGAATCGCGTGAAAAAACTCGTGTGCAGCCGTCACGCGCAATCCATCCAATCCGCGTGAATTTACAGGGTAAATACTATCCGTAAAATTATTGTCAATCTCCATATAACTCGGCGTCGTCAATTCCGTATATGCAATCGGATATGTAAAGCCATAAGCCTGCTGAAGGGCGAGATTTTTGATATAAATGTCGTAAACACCATCGCCATCGGATGGAGGGGGATTGTAGCCCAACTGATTGATCTCCAAGTCCCAAACCGACTCAAAAACCCGTGCGGCCTCATCGACATAATCCGGCACCCCATTGGCATCTGCGTCTGTTGGAGCAACAGCGTGTGTCCCCGTCGTATTGTAGTGAATTTTGAAACGCCCCTCCGAAGACAAAACCGAATGACTCAGGATAGGACGCTGCAAAAATACCGCAAATGCCTCCTTTGCAGCGGGAGGCAAACGATCCCAATTTGCGGTTAATCCCCTTATTGCCGACGTCCCACAAATAGCTCTATCCAGTCGAAACTCGCTGTCAACGGGCAGAACCTCGGGGGAAAAATGGGCACATGCGCGGCAGTAAATATCGTGCAATTCTGTTCCGGGCGCAAAAATGGGCGGAACTTGTGCCTGCACGGATCCGCCCGACAACAAAACAATCGCCAACAAAAGGACAACTCTACCCATATCAGTCATCTTCCCCCAATGATGAAACATAAATATGTGCAGCCACTTCAAGGCCGAGAGAATACGTGGCCTCACCATTGACCACAATTTCCAGCGGCCCATTAAAAGGCGCGCGCCCCACCACCTCGATCTCGACATTCGGTTTAATGCCCATCGTCGCCATATAGCGCAACATCTCCGCACTTTGATCACTCACCTGCCGAACGCGTACATTTGTACCTGCCGGAATATCTGACAAACACAGATAATGGTCGTATTCTATCGAACCATCTTTGCGCGGAATCGGCGCGCCGTGAGGATCGACTGTCGGATATCCCAGCATTCGATCAATTTTATCCTCAAATTCCTCAGAGATAACATGTTCCAGCCGATCCGCCTCTTCATCTACTTTATCCAGATCAAATCCCAGCACTTCGGACAGGTAAAGCTCGAGCAAACGGTGGTGACGAAGGACCTCAAGAGCAATCCGTTTTCCCGTCGATGTTAGTACAACGCCCTGATAGGGCGTATGTTCCACCAGCTTCATCTCGGCGAGTTTCTTCAGCATATTGGTGGCCGAAGCGGGGGCAACATCCCTGTGCTCTGCAATCAGCGACGTCGTCACAGAAGCGACGGGATTCTGCCCGTGTGTCAGTTTGTAGATCGTTTTCAAATAATCCTGTGACGATTGACTAATCATATCCATTTCCTCAAATAACTATCACAAAAAGTAAGATAAACCTCACATACAGGCAAGGACATCCTACCCTTCGGGAATACGCTTGCCCTGCGGATCGGTTGCAATATTGGGCAATGCCGCTCGAATTTCTTCCCGCAAGCGGTCATCTGTAAAGTGTTCCAGCGCATCGGCAGGGTCGTGTACATGATCTGGCGGAAGCCCTATTTGGTTCAGATAGGACTCCCAAAGCCTGTGATTGCGGAGCAATCTGGTCGCGTGTATAACCCCCTGTTCCCCCAGTGAAAAATGTCCATTTGCCCGCGTGATCAACCCTTGCCAGATCAACGACCGAATCGCAATACCAGACACCCAGCGCGCAGCCGTATCGACCAGGTCGCCCCAACTGAGTGCAGAGACGCGCTGCGATTCTCGCTCGCGGAGCAACTTCAACAAAACGTGATCTCGCGCAACCTTCAAAGAGAGTCGCACCTGTCGCACAAATCGCCCCAACAATCCATATTGGGGTGCAAAAATCAGGGAAAGCGCGAACAGGAAGCCCATCACCACAACCATAGCCCCGGCAATAGAACTATTCCAAACTCCTGCAAGAAAATATCCGGCTATTGCGGAAATAACGCCCATCAGTGCGGACAACGTCAAAATGACTTTCAACCGATCGCTCCACAAATAGGCCGAAGCACCGGGAACAATCAGCATCGCCACGACGAGAATAGCCCCCACGGACTCGAATGCAGCCACCGTTGTCACAGAAACGGCTCCCATCAGCATATAATGCACCAGAGCAGCGCTCACGCCCACAGAAAGTGCCATCTCGGCATCGAAAGACGCGATCAAAAGCTCTTTGTAAAACACCAGAACAAATGCGAGATTAAGCGCGAATACCGTTCCGAGAATCCATATCGGGCGCGGTCCCAAATCCCATTCTCCCCAGAACAGACGGTCCCACGGCGTGTACGCAATCTCTCCGTAAAGCACGCATTCTTGATCGAGATCGACCTGCCCGGCAAATGCCGTGATTAAAACAACCCCCAGCGCGAAAAGCGCTGTAAAAGCAATGCCTATCGATGAGTCTTCTTGCACGCGCCACTTGCGGTGAAATGTCTCAATTAACACCGTGGCAATCACCCCACATACAGCAGCACCAATAAACATCGGAATCACATCGCGGCTGCCCGAAAGTAGAAACGCAATAACAATGCCCGGCAAAACAGCATGGCTCAGGGCATCGCCCAAAAGCGACATCTTGCGCAACACGAGATACGCGCCCAACAGACCGCACGACGCACCTGCCAGCGCACCTGCCAGCACAATCCAAAATGGTCCCCAGAACTCACTCATCTTTGCCGGTCCTCCGATAGCCACTGTGCGCTTTGTGAATATCTCCAATAATATCTATATCTTCTTCTGCCAGAATTGTTTCGAGCTGTTCTATAATCTCAGGCGTTAAAATATGTTCGACCTCATCGGCGGGTCTATCGACGTGATCCTCCTCCAAAATAGACCGATAAACCAGATAATATTCCCATAGCTGATGGGATTTAACCACAAAATCCGCCTCTTTGTGTCCCAATTCCGTCAAAGAACACGCACCATTGTGCAGGCTTACCCACCCATCGCGTGCGAGACGTTTTGCGAGCCGACGCACGCGGTAAAGCGGTAACTGAAGCTCGCCGGCCAGGTCCGCCAACACAACCTCCTGCTTGTCCTGCGTCTGCAATGCGAGATATGCCCGCAAAAAATGCTGACCATTCTCCCGCAACGCATTTGCCCTGAGCCGCATCCTCCTGGCGAGCACCCCGCGCCTGGGGGCAATCAGCACAGAGACGAGAAATGCAGCCGTTGCGACCAGCACCATCACCGGTCCCGTTGGGATTCGAGGAGCAAGCGCGCTCAAGCCAACGCCCATCGCACCGCATAGCGCGCCCAAAATACCCGACACCAGCACCATCACATGCAGCCGATCTGTCCAAAACCGCGCAGCAGCAGCCGGGGTAATCAACATCGCAGCAATGAGAATAACCCCCACAGCCTGAAGCCCCACCATAACAGTAAGCACGATCAACCCCATCAACAAAAGATCGACCACACGCTGGGAAAATCCCAGTGCAGAGAGAAATTCCGCATCAAAAATAAGCCCCTTAAACTCCTTGTAAAAAAGAAAAACCGCAATCATAACCAGTACAGATACAATGCACATCACATACAGGTCAGCGCGCACGATAGACGCCGCCTGTCCAAAAAGAAATTTATCCAGACCACTTTGATTGCCCACCTCACTCTGCTGAATATGCGTGAGCAACACAATACCCCCACCAAAAAATACTGAAAGCACAATGCCCAGCGCGGCGTCTGCTTTGATGCGCGTGTAATTGACAATGGCCTCAATAATAAGCACGCCCACCACACCGGAAACAGTTGCGCCCAAAAGCAGAACGGGCAATGCCTTGCTCTGTGTCCACAGAAATGCCAGCGCAACGCCCGGAAGCGCTGCATGCGCCAGCGCATCGCCCAAAAGGCTGCGCCGGCGCAACACAGCAAATGCCCCCAGTGTGCCCGATGTCGCCCCGATCAATAACGAACCGAGCAAGACCAGTTGAAATGTCGCATCCCAAATCACCTCATAAACCCCTCTGATGATGGGCAACGGCCTGCGCGGCTTCGGAAAGCACCGTCAACTGCCCACCATAAGTTTTGTTCAAATTGTCTTCTGTGAATACATCTTTCGTCTCACCAGCGGCAACGATCCGCATATTGATCAAAACCAGCCAGTCAAAATACTGATTCACCGTGTGCAAATCGTGATGTACAACCAGCATGGTCTTTTTGCGCGCCCTCAGATCCATCAAAATGTCGATAATGGCGCGTTCGGTCGCCGCATCCACACCTGCAAAAGGTTCATCCATCAGATAAATTTGTGCATCTTGAGCCAGAGCGCGTGCCAGAAAAACACGCTGTTGCTGGCCTCCCGAAAGTTGATTGATCTGCCGATGCCCAAAATCGGTCATACCAACCTTTTCAAGTGCCTCCTCAGCCAGTTCTCTATCAATTTTATCCGGACGTCTCACCCACCCCACGTGCCCATAACGCCCCATAAGCACCACATCTAAGGCATTGATGGGAAAATCCCAATCCACCGACTCTCGTTGTGGCACATAGCCAATGGCCTGACGCATGCGCAAATAGGGCTTGCCGTAGATATGAACCCACCCCGAAGCCTTGGGCACGAGATCCATAATCGCTTTGATCATCGTACTCTTGCCCGCGCCATTTGGCCCCACAACTCCCACGAGTTTGCCTTCTGGCACCGCGAGATCGACATCCCACAGAACGGGTTTCTTGTGATATGCCACCGTCATATCGTGGATATGAATGGGCGTCACCGATTCATCAACTGCATGTAACATTATTTTAACGCCTCGACAATTGTGTTCACATTTGACCTCACCATACCGATGTAAGTATCTGCCCCACTACCCGCGGGTCCCATAGCGTCGGAATACAGTGTGCCGCCAATTGCGACATCCCACTCTCGCGCCTTGCAACCCTCGCGCACGGCATTGATCGAGCGCTCGGGCACACTGCTTTCCACAAAAATGGCTTTTACCTGCCGTTTGACTATAAAATCCACCAGCAGCGACACATCATTGACGCCGTATTCCGCCACAGTCGAAATCCCTTGAAGCCCGCGTACTTCAATGCCGTAAGCAAGACCAAAATATCCAAAGGCATCATGTGCTGTAATCAACACGCGCTGGTCGCTGGGAATACGTGCAATCTGCGCTTTTGCCCAGGCGTCGAGATCGAGCAATTGATTGCGATATGCCTCGGCATTGGCGCGAAACACATCTGCACCATCTGCATCAATCCCGATCAGCGACTGAACAACCACGGGCAGGGTTTCTGCCCACATGCCGACGTCAAACCAGATATGCGGGTCGTGCTCTCCTTGCCCTGCAACCGGTTTCCGCAGCCTTTCTTTGGGAATATCCCGCGATACTGCAATCACCGTCTGGCTGCGCGCCATTTTTTCAAAAATCCCCTCCAGCTTCCCCTCCAAAAAGAGACCATTGTAAAATATCACATCTGCTCGAGACAGTTTCTGCAAATCGCCCTGCGTCGCCTTGTAATAATGCGGATCAATCCCAGGTCCCATCAGGGAAATCACCTCTGCGCGATCCCCCACAACATGGCGCACCAGATCGCCAACCATCCCGGTCGTACACACCACCAGCTTTTTATCTTCTTCAACCAGCGGCGTTTCGTCCCCACCACACGCACACAGAAACAAAACGCCAGCCATAATGAAAAAACGGTACATCATACAGCCTCCATAAAAATATCTACAATTATATATGGCTACAATGCTTCTTATATTACTGCTAAAATAAAATTTAGTTAAGACTAAAAATATAAAAATCAAGGGATCCGGTCAAGAAAAGAAAACTCCTTCAACCAATAGATTGTTTAATGGCGAAACAGTTAGAAACCGTTTCAGAACTGTCCAAAACATAAAAAACACGCCCCGAAGACGTGTTTTTTACACCTAAAATGTTCTCATTTAATATCCCAACGGGACATTTTGAAATCACTCAATCTCTATCAAATCCTCGCGCTTTGCTTCCTCTTCACACGCACCACCGCAGCCCGTACACGACGAAGCGAAAAAAGGCTTTACAATCTCGCCAATGACGCAATAGGCACACCAGAGTGCCACTACAACCGCGATCCAATTTTGCCAGTCGGTCATATCATTACCCCCATCCAAGCGCCATACCAAGGCGATAAGTCACAAATGCGCCGATATAGGCGAGCACCGTCATATAGACAAAAGTCAGAACAGGCCACCGCCAGGCACCCGTTTCGCGTTGAATAACTGCAAGTGTAGAAACGCACTGTGCGCACAGTGCAAAAAACACCATAATAGACAGTGCTACCGGGATATTAAATACCTTTCGCCCATCCGACCATGTCGCAGACCGAAGCGCGTCTCTAAGCGACGTCGATTCCTCATCCACCTCTCCCAAACTGTAAATGGTACCCAGAACAGCGACAATCACTTCCCGTGCAGGGAAAGACGCCAGCGCCGCCATCCCAATCCGCCAATCCCATCCCAATGGCTCTACGACTGGTTCAATAGCCTGCCCCATCCGCCCCAGAAAACTCTGCTGGAGCATCTCGCCGGCTTCCTTTGCGCGCAAATCATCCAGGACTTCCTCCGATGCCCCTGACAACCGTTCACGCTCGGCCTCGTAATGCGCGGTAATCGTCTCAGACCGCGGGAAATACGCCAGTGCCCACATCACAATTGTCGCGGCGAGAATCAACGTGCCAGCTCTCTCGATAAAATGCCGCCCACTTTGATAAATACGCATCCCAACAGTGCCAACATCTGGTATTTTGTAGGACGGCAACTCGAGCAAAAAGGGCGTGGGCTGCCCCCTCAACAGCGTCTTTTTCAAAATCCACGCAACGGGAATAGCCACAAAAATGCCAACGCAATACAACGCGAAAAGCGTAAACCCTTGCAATCCAATCCCACCCCAAACATTTTGAGCGGGAATAAAAGCCCCAATAAAAATCGCGTACACTGGCAAACGCGCTGAGCAACTCATCAACGGCGCAACCAGCATCGTGGCAATGCGATCTTTGGAATCATCAATCGTTCGCGTAGCCATCACTCCCGGGATCGCACAGGCAAAACTCGACAAAAGAGGAATAAAAGACTTTCCCGACAAACCACACGGCGTTAACAGGCGGTCCATCAACAGCGCAGCGCGGGCCATGTAACCACAATCTTCGAGCACGGCAATAAAGAGAAACAGAATACAGATCTGGGGTAAAAAAATGACTACGCCCCCCACCCCGGCAATAACCCCATCCACCACCATACTTTGCAATGCACCCTCGGGAAGATACCCCGAAGCCCATCCTCCTACCGTCCCAAACAACGCGTCAATACCATCCATTAGTGGCACGGCCCACGAAAAAATCGATTGAAAAACAAAGGCCATTATCACAGCAAAAGTCAAGCTACCCCACAACGGGTGTGTCAAGAACCGATCCAATCGATCAGAACGGGTCACGCGAAGCGGTTCGGGATCGCGCAGCACGTCATCGAGAACCTCATCAATCCATCTATAGCGCAATTCGATCTCGCGATTCGCCAGCGCATCATCCGCATTGACCTGTGCTCGCAACGCGTGGAGATCCCCGACAAAATCATCGCCAAAGCGTTCCACAACATGGGATGCAAAAGCGTTTTGATTGTCAATCAACACACGCAACGCCAGCCCCGTAGATACGCCTTCGTATTTTCGCGCCAACTGCTCGGCGTCCGCCCACCAGGATTGCGGCAATATCGGACTGCGCGAAGGAACCGTGCCTTTTTCAAGTGTCTGTGAAAGTACTTCTTTCAATTCATCAAGACCTGCGCGCTTATTCGCCTGTATGGGAATAACTGGAACACCCAAATGCTCGCTCAGAGCAGGTGCATCAATAACAATACCCCTGGCCTTGGCCACATCTAACATATTGAGGGCCACAACCAGGGGCAAATCAATTTCGAGAAGTTGAGATACGATGTATAAACTGCGCCTCAAATTGCTGGCGTCGAGAACCACGAGCACGGCCTGGATGGCACTCTCGCTCTCCAACAGCCCCATCATGACTTCAACAGCAATAAGTTCATCAGGAGACTTGGCAGAAAGGCTGTATGTACCGGGCAAATCCAACAGGTCAACCGCACCCTTGTCGGGCAATGTCAATTGTCCAACCTTGCGCTCAACCGTAACGCCGGGAAAATTTCCCACGCGCTGCGAAAGCCCCGTCAGAGCATTAAAAAGCGTTGTCTTACCCGTATTGGGATTGCCAACCACAGCGACCGTGGCACGACCGATATACGGTCGCTCTCGATCCGCTATATCCGTTGCCATAATAAATCAGGCCGCTTTCATTCCTTTGATGCATGTAGCATCGGTTTTCCGCAGGCAAAATCTGCTGCTACCCACCTGAATCACCACGGTACTCCCAACACGCAACACCCGTACGGGAACACCTGGTATAGCACCAACTTCGCGCAGTCGGGCCGACAGTTGATTGGCACCTGAAACGCTTTCAATAGTGCCTTCATCACCCCGGCCCCATATTGAGAGCGGGGTTGCAGCATCCGTTTCATAAGCCATTATCGAGACTCCAAATTGAATAATTGATCAACATCCTGAACGGGCCACTGCCACTCTTCATCCTGATCCAGCTTGGACCAGAACTCGGCGAGAAATTGTCGCGCAGTGGGATCGTCAGAGAGCAAAAAATGCACAAAATGCAGCAATTGCCCACCCGTTTGAGCACTCAAAAGATGCTCGACCTTGCACGCATCCACTTCGGCTTGATGCTCGTCGAGCTTGAGCACCTCGTTGAGAAATTTGCGAACAACGGCGCGTTTAGCTAAAATAGAATCGACAATGCGGCGACCATCTTCAGATAATTTCAAAAATTTATTGTGATCTTCCACAACCAGCCCGCGCGCCTTGAGGGCTTTGAGCGTCAGCGATGCACTGCCCCGGGTAATCTCCAGCGCACGCGCCACATCCGATACCCGCGCATAGCCCAGATCGTCCATCAACTCGTGAATGGCAGTTAGATGATGGGCAACACTATGAGAAATCTCGTTGCTCTCGTATTCTTTCCATACATCCGATACCATCATGTGACCACCCCCCCGAATATTTGCACAACTGAGTTTAGCCATTTAACCGATGTTTTGCTAATAAAACAACTGATAGAAACATAAACCAAATGTACGTGATATGTCAAGGTCTTTTTTATATGAAACTTGACATCATTTTTTCTTTTCCGTATAACTGTGAACAAACTTTTCAAAGGAACGCATCCCATGACACATACTTTTTCTGAAATCGGTCGTCTTCCACTTCCGGGAGACAATGTCGGCATTGCGACCCGAAAACTGGACAGAGGCACGCAGATTATCCATTCAGATCGCACCTTCTCGCTTCGGCACACCATCCTCGAAGGCCATCGTTTTGCCATCCAATCCATAGCACCTGGCGCCCCCCTTCTCTCATGGGGTTTGCCCTTTGGTATTGCAACACACCATATATCTCCCGGAGATTATGTCTGCAACCCGGAGATCCTCGGTGCCCTTAAACTCCGCGATCTCGACTTTGAGCTTCCAGAGATGCCCAACTTTGAAGACCGCATTGTTCCACACCAGATTGACGAGGCCACCTTTGAGGCGGGCGATCAAGTCAAACGCTATGATCATTACGCCACTTTTCAGGGATACAGAAGATCGGGAGGCAGAGGCGTAGGCACGCGAAATAATATTGTTATACTGGGAACATCTTCTCGCACAGCGAGTTATGCCAAACAGCTCGAAGCGCGATTAAAAGACCAGGTGCAAGAGTATCACAATATCGATGGCATTGTTGCAGTTGCCCACACCGAGGGCGGCGGCACTGAAATTCCCAATAACAAAGACCTCTTATTGCGTACACTCGCCGGATTTACAGTACATCCAAACGTCGGTGCGGTACTCGCAATCGACTACGGCCACGAAGCCATCACCAACCAGCACCTGCGGAAATTTCTCGCGCAAAACAATTATCCCATCGACCATGTTCTACACCATTTTCTCACACTTGAAGGCAGCTTTGAAGATGCGCTACAACAAGGTGAAAATATCATTGCCAAATGGCTGCCACAAGTCCAGGCAATGGTCCGCACACCCGAACCCCTATCGCACATCAAAATCGCACTACAATGCGGCGGATCAGACGCATTCTCGGGCATCTCTGGCAACCCATTGGCTTCGTGGGTAGCAAGAGAGATGATTCGCCACGGCGGATCAGCCAACCTCGCAGAAACCGATGAACTCATCGGCGCGGAGTCCTATGTCCTCCAAAATGTATCATCTTACGATGTTGCCCAGTGCTTTCTCGACAAAGTAGAAGCCTATAAAACCCTCGCTGCATGGCATGGTACAACAGCAGAAGGCAACCCCTCCGGGGGCAACAAATTTCGCGGCCTCTACAACATCGTACTCAAATCCATTGGCGCAGCTATGAAACGCCACCCGGATGTCCGTCTCGATTCTGTCATTGATTACGCAGAGCCTATGATCAACCCGGGATACTATTTCATGGACAGCCCAGGCAATGATCTCGAAAGCATCGCCGGCCAGGTGGCTTCGGGGTGCAACATGATCTTCTTTATCACGGGCAATGGCTCAATCACAAACTTCCCCTTTGTACCCACCATCAAGATCGTGACCACATCCGAACGCTACCAGTTGCTCAGTAAAGATATGGATGTCAACGCGGGTGCATATCTCGATGGAACCCCCATGGACGAGCTCGGCAGCGATATGTTTGACCTGACCTGCAAAATCGCCTCGGGAGAACGCAGCAAAGGCGAAAAGGCCGCACACGCACAAGTCTCGATATGGCGCACCTGGCGACAGACCTCAACAGACCACTTGCCCGACCTTGAGAACCGGCCAGACCCCCAGGGCATACCCCTCCCTATCCAGATATTGGACACCGACGAACACCAATTCCAAGCCATTCGCACCCGGGATGGATTCACAGCCGACCGCCTGGGCCTGATTCTGCCCACCAGCTTATGTTCTGGACAAATTGCGCTGATGGCGGCAAAACGCCTCACAGAAAAGGGTCTGGGACTCGATAAGGGCATCTCGCGCTTCGTCGCCCTCCCGCACACCGAAGGATGCGGTGTATCGGGAGAAGCCACCGAACGCCTCTACACGCGCACCATGCTCGGCTACCTCACCCACCCCCTCGTACACACCTGCCTGTTATTAGAGCATGGCTGTGAAAAGACTCATAACGACTATATACGACACGCACTGGACGATAAGGGGATCAGTCCCGATGCATTTGGATGGGCCAGCGTACAACTCGACGGCGGAATCGACGCCGTTCTCGACAAGGTTGAAGCCTATTTTCTCGACCAGTTCGCACACACTCCTCCCCCCGAAATCACCCCCACCAGCCTATCCACACTCCGCGTCGGTCTTCACGCTTCTGGTTCTATTTCCGATATAGCCGCGCAATCCCTCGCTATTCTATCCCAAACCCTGATCGGCACAGGTGCCACACTCATCGTACCCGACAATGCGAGTTTTCTATCCCATCCCATATATCTATCCGAAGTTCTGGGTAGTACGCCACCTGATCCCACTCTTGCACACGGGCAAGATCCCGCCCAACCGGGCTATCACATCATGGACAGCCAGACAGACCACTGGGTCGAAACCCTCACGGGATTGGGCGGAACAGGCGTCCACATCATCGTCGCCTACTCGGGCGACCACCCATTGCAGGGCCATCCCCTCACCCCCATGCTTCAAACAACCGCCGAAGAACGCGTCGCCAATTCCTACGGCGATGACTTTGACCTCATCTTCAACGCCAACGCCAAACACAATGCCGACGCCCTCTTGCGCCAGATCATCGCCGTCGCCTCTCGCCAATACACCCCCAAAACACCTCTAACAGGCAACACAGACTTCCAATTTACCCGAGGGCTTTTGGGCGTTTCTATGTGAATAAATCAAAGAGAAATTCCTTGCTCTATTGCTTCAAGTAATACTCGTCTATATATTCTAAAGCGGTAAGTAGTCAACTGTCCGCTACGGAGGTGAGCATGTTCACATGTTCGATTTGTGGTGCTGAAGAAAGCCGTGAGGAGTTGGTAGAAGAGATCTTCCAAATCGATGGGAAATACGTCCTGATAGACCGCATTCCGGCTACGGTATGTAACCGCTGCGGCGAAGAGACATTTAGCCGAGAAACCGCGGAAAAGATTCGCCTGATGGTCCACGGGCAGGCAAAACCGAAAAAGTCCATCCCCTTGAAAGTATTTGAGTTCGCTTAAAAAAGGTACAGGATATATCCATGGCAAAAATCAACTTTTATACCTGGAACAGATGAAGCTCTTGTCGCAAGGTGAAAGCGTGGCTTTCACGAGAAGGTGTGAGTTTTGAGGAACGGGATTTCTTCAAAGATGAGTTCTCTGAGGAAGAACTCCGAGAATTGCTGGGCGACACTCCCCCAGCCGATATATTTTCGTGGCGAAGTCCTTCGGCGCGAACGCTAAAACTCGACCCAGATGAAGTATCGCCGGACGAACTGATTCGCCACATGGCTGAACAGCCTCGGCTAATACGCCGACCGCTGATATACACCGGTGATCGGCTATTTGTGGGCACAGACAAAGCGGCGATGGCAGAGGCATTCCCTGGCTACGATCCATAAAAAAAAGCCAGACAAAATATCTGGCTTTTTTTCATACTTCCTAGTGAACTGGTCTGTACTGCGACCAGTTGTACACCGTTCCACACTTCCCCTACCCCACCTTAACCTCCCGCCCCGTGCGCCCGGATTCAAACACCGCAGTGATAATTTCCACTGCATGGCGCGCGCTTTCAAGACCAATCATAGGCTCGCGGTCTTCATTGATCGCCCCGATGAGGTCTTCTATGATCAACGTGTGCCCATCGGAACTGACAGCCAGAGGATCTGCTGAAATATTCTTCTGCTTATCTTCCTGGTCGCCGTAAAAACCCAGCATCTCTGCTTCTTCTGATGCCTCGTTCTCACCCTGAATTTTCCAGGAAATCAGCTTAGAAGCATCTTTCATGATCGACCCATTCTCGCCGTAAATAGTCACCAGTTGTGGAAGCCCGGGATAGCAGCAGGTCGTCGTATAAACCGTGCCAATCGCACCATTCTTAAATTTGAACAATGCCACAGTCTGATCTTCTGCCTCGATATCGTGTCCAAAAACGCCGAACATGCCCATCACAGACTCGACACCGCCCGCAAGCCATTGAATCAAATCGACGGTATGCACGCCCTGATTCATCAGCGAGCCGCCCCCATCGAGATCCCATGTTCCCTTCCATGACCCATGTGCGCCCTCATAATAGCTGTCCGCTCGATACCAGGGCAAATGGCCGTGTACACCGATCAATTTGCCTAATTTGCCGCTATCAACAGCATCTTTAATCCGCCTGTTTAGAGGTTCCAAACGCGCTTGAAAAATGCACCCGACCTTTACGCCAGCATCTTTCACCGCACCAATTAGTTGATCAACGCGTTCAGGCGTAATATCCGCGGGCTTCTCAACGATCATGTGCTTACCTGCATCTGCGGCCTGAATGCCCAACTCGGCATGCTTGCCAGACTCAACGCAAACGTTGACGACCTGGACCTCATCGTCCTGAAGCATCTCTTCATAACTCGTATAAGCCTTGCATCCGTATTCCTCAGCCGTCGGTCCCAAACGCTCCTCATCCACATCGCACACAGCCACCAGCTTCGCGCCATTTGCCCGCGCGACAGACCGACAGTGATTCTTGCCCATACCCAGTCCAACAACGCCAAAACCCAACTCTGCTGCCATAACATCCCTCCAATCGGAAATGTAAAGATCAATATAAAACGCGGCTCAATGTAATGAGACACTCGCCCGCGAGCAAGAAAAAATTATGATAGGGAAAGACCTTGACATTTGATGAGAACAGACTATACATAGTTAAAGATATAATCAATCTACGAACTATGGACAAGGAATCACATCATGTGCGGTCGATTTGTTTATGCTGCCCAATGCGATGAAAACCAGCTCGCATTTCCACAGGTTGTTTTTCCCAACGAGATACCATTGCGATACAATATCGCACCGGGCCAGGGTATCACGGCAATTGCCAACACTGCCGAGCCGCGTGCGGACACCTTCAAATGGGGACTTATTCCATCGTGGGCAAAAGATCACAAAATAGGCAACCGACTTATCAATGCGCGGGGAGAAACCCTTGCGGAAAAACCCTCCTTTCGCACAGCCTTCAAAAGACGGAGATGTCTAATTCCCGCAACGGGATTTTACGAATGGCAACGCAATCCCGACGGCAAAACCAAAACCCCCATGTATATCGCACTCAAATCCGGCGCCCCCTTTGCCTTTGCTGGCCTTTGGGAATCGTGGCATTCACCCGAAGGACAACACATTCAATCCTGTACCATAATCACAACCGAACCCAACGACCTGATGGCACCGATACACAATCGCATGCCTGTTATTTTACCGGCTAACGCGTATGACCTCTGGCTCGACCCGGCAGAGCGAACAGACCTGCAAGCCCATCTCTTGCCCTATTCCGCGCAAGAGATGACCTCATATCCTGTTTCCACCCTTGTCAACAGTCCGATTAATGACACGCCAGACTGTCTAAAGCCCGCAAAACCGCCCGAACAGGGCGCACTGTTTTGACCCCATCCATTCCCGGAGTAAAACGCAATGACCATTGTCGATACACACTGCCACATTGGACTTCACAAATACGAACCCGTAGAATCTCTACTCTACCACATGGACACATCCGGCGTTGATCGGGCTGTCTTCATCCAGTACGCGGGGAACTCGGACAACCAGTATATGCTCGACAGCATGGCGGTTCATCCGGGAAAATTTCAAGCGGCCATGATCGTTGAACCAACAGACGATGGCACAGCCATGCGGCGATGGACAGAACAGGGCATTGTGGGCATTCGCCTTCCGGCAAATAGCCGTGCCGATTGCGCCGACCCCCTCGCGCAGTGGCGCACGGCAGCCGAACTCGACCTCGTCGTCAGTGCGCCGAGCAATCCTCAGAGCCTTCTGAGCGATGAATTTGCAGAAGTACTCAGGGAATTTCCAAATCTATCCATCGTAATTGAACACCTCGCGGGCATTGGCGAGGGGCAACAACCTCCTTATGATACCTTCAAGAAGATCCTCGAACTCGCCGAACAGCCCAATCTATCCATCAAACTCCCCGGATTCGGCGAAATCTGTCCCGTCCCCTTGCCCTTTGATCCCATCCCCCCACTCGCCGACATGGCCATCGAAGCCTTCGGTCCCCAAAGGGTCATGTGGGGAAGCGATTATCCCCCTGTGAGCAGACGCGAAGGCTATGACAACAGCCTCAAAGTCCCGATGGATTACCTATCTGGCCTAAGCACAGAAGACAGAGAATGGATATTCGGAAAAACCGCACTGAAAATTTGGCGATTCTGATTACATCCAAAAGTAAAAAAGCGTCGGCTACTTGAGCGGACGCTTTTTCTTTGCTGACTGAACCTGACGCGGATTGTTTTGACCTATCCTTTATGTGTTTCATCTTCTTGTTTAAACTCTAATTCATCGAGAATAATCACCTTCACATCCTTTATGCGTTTGAGAGCTTTATCATTGGTTAAAAAGACCTGACAGTTCGCCGTTTTAGCAGCAGCAACTTGCAGTGCATCGGGCGTGCGTAATCCATATTGCGCACGAAAAATAGCGGCTTGTTCGGCTATCTCTGCATTGATAGACAGCGTATAAAAGTTGGCACTGTGAAGCAACAAATCACGATATTCTTTTTGAAGATGAATTTGTCCTTGTTTCAAAGGTTGAGTTAAAACTTCCGTCAGGGTAATGGCTGAAGTAAATCCCGTCATGATTCCACGGTCAATCCTTCGAAAAATCTCGGTAACCAATACGTCATAATCGGGATGTGTTTCGATTAAATAGATGACGGGCGACGTATCGAGTCCCAACGTTGTTACATCTGCCAATGCGTCATCCAGTGTGATCATGGCCGATGATTCCATTCTTCGCGGAGATCATCCACATACTTTTGAGCATCTACGCCTTGCCAAATTTCTTTGCCTAATCCACGCAACTCCAGAATGCTACGTTTTTGAGGCTCATGTGAAGCAGTGAGTGCCAAATCATGAACCGTCATTTCTAACAGGCGCAGACGCTCTGGTGCAGGCAAAGGTTTGACATATTTTTCATAGACTTCCTCCAGGTGCTCCGCCATACTATTTCCTTTCTTTTATTTTACAAAATTCGGACAGCTTTATTTTACTATCTTCCTTCCGATAAACGCCTTCTTCTCGTTCTTTCTTCCAATCTATTGTGGACTTGACACAGTAGATTGACTTCGACATTTGAAACCTCAAAAAAAACACCGCATTGATCCGTGCACTTGCCCGTTCAATAGCGGTGCTTTTGATCTGCTAAATAGGCAATAGCGTCACTCTTCATACTCGGGAAATGCAGGAGCCAGCATAAACGCGCAATCTTCGTGGCATTTGCCGCAATAAGGCACCATAGCGCGAAACTTCTTATTCGCCTCTTTGACATTTCCCGCCTTGGCAGCCGAAGCAATCCCCAGAGCCAGTGTTTGAGATGCCTGGTTGTAAATCGTGTACTTTTCTTCGTGTTCTGGCGGATAGAGATCGATCACTGCTTTCAACGCATCCTGGATCTTCTCGGCATCATCGGCAATCCCATCAACTGTCTCGTTTTTCAGCGCGACCATAATCCGATCTGTACTCAACTTAATTTCGCGCATTTTCGCACGTCTCACTGGCAGATTATTGTCCGACTGTTCGCCGCCTCCACCACAACCAGCAATAGCGACCATCACAACACCCAGAATTACCGAACCCAAAGCCATAAACCTCAAATAACGCATTGATACCTCCTCGTTCCATTCTCGTTTTACAGTGCGAGCCATGATAATAAACTTTTCCGAATACAAAATCAAGTTTTTCCAGAGGGGTTATTTCGGCCCCCCAATACTTTTCGCAACCCCTCCTGAACCCGGCGATTTTGATTGTGCTGACGCACCCCCGCCTGAATCATAAACCTCGAAAGTCGATCCTTTTTGGCCCTCATCCAGCGATTCAATGGTGGATAGGCATACATCAGAAAACCAGAAAGACAAATCGTCAACGTAACATAGGCAACGATATCGGTATAAATATAAGCGTTGCTGGCACCCGCAAAGATAACCCCTGAATGCAACTCCAGCATGATTTTCCGGAAATCAGCAGATCGCACCATCACCAGAGAGGTAATAGACATTAGTGCCAACAAAATCATGCCGACCAACCCTGCCCAATAGTGTATCTTGCGATTGTACTTAAACACGGTATTGATAACCGTGCGGTCCTCCACCAGATGCTCAAACCCCGACAAGCGCTCCATCTGCGCTTCGAGCAACTCATTGCGGTGGGCCATCTCCTCTCGCCGCAGCATCATATCGACCAACCCACCGATTTGCGCGGCCACCTCGTGCAAAAAATCCTCATCATCCTTTGTAAAATACTCCGGATCACCTTGCTTGTTCAGGAGTTCCAGCACACCTATCACCTCCCCGCGTCTGTTGTGCAGCGGGAAGGCCAGTATCGTCTGCGTTTCATACCCGAGTACATTGGAAAACAAGGGGTCTTTGGAGGTATCTAAAACATTTCTCACATCGCCGCTCTTAAACACATGCCCTGCGATACCCCTATCGCTCGGGATTCGCACCTGCGTGTCTTTTTCGACCCCTGCACCAACATGCGTATAAAGCTCATCTGTCAGGCGGTTGTGAAAAAATATCGAACACTGCTCCGCCTCCAAATACGTGGAGATTTCATGTGCAATACCACTGATCAATCGCCCCTGATTTGACGTCGCATTCATCAACCGGCTAATTGTCAGCAGCGACTCCAAACGCTCCACGCGAGCGGTGAGGTCCTGGGAAAGTTCGCTCTCTTGTGCCATGCTACCAGCCTCGGATACAAAGCCATCGCCCGATTCAATACTTCCAATATACAAAACTCTTTGGTGAAATACAAACCCGCTTCCCGTCTTTTAACTCTCACCTCACCAATTCTGCTGTACCCCACAAACTCGGATCGTAAGACACGGGTAAAATCTCCTCTGCCGTCCAAACTTGTCGCCCCAAATTCTTATCGCGCAGCAAATAAGTAAAACCAATCCGATTATTCTCATCGGGATCAAACCCGGTCATTGCAGCAGCGGGGATATGGACTTCCAGACGATACCCCGTTTTAAGCACCTTTGAAGCCACTTTTAAACGCTCGGGATCGCACAGTCTCGGATGCGCTCTCGCCCGCCGCAACCGAAATTGTCTCCCGCCAGCCTGCCTCTTGCCCTTTCCCGGCCAAAAACAAAAATGATGACAATACCGGCTTCCTCGCGGCGCATTACGCACATCGCGCGTATCAATCCACACCTGAAAGCCGTCACCGCTCAATGGACGGCTAACATCGGGCACACGTCCCCCTGCACCTTTTACATCAACCGCAAAAAACAATCCGGTATCGTGCCAGGCCATATACACATCGGCAAAGGGATTTTTTCCCTCAATCCCGGTCAAATCTGGCACCAAATAAGTCGTCTCCCAGTCATTGATCAAACCGTCAATCGTCGGGACATCTGCGCGAAACAGACAGGGAAAAGCCACCTGAAAAAACGCGCGTTTGGGAATACCAATATTCACGATCACACTCTCACACTACTCGACCAAAGAGATTGACAAAAATGAGAAAGTCTGAAAAATTGACGATACCATCGCCATCAAAATCATAAGTGGAATCAGAAGTTTGAAATGCACGGACAAAAAATAGGAAATCTGCAAAATCAATAACGCCACTACCATCGGCATCGGCTCGCGCAAGAAGGTCTGGATCAACAGTATCAGTAATCCTTATCAACCCAAGAGGTGTGCCGCTCGCATCGGATACATTGAGAATGGTCAATGTATAGCGAGCCGGAAACGGCACGGCAAAGGACAGAACCGCTCGGGTATTTTGCTGGTCAAGTATCACAGATGTGGGTTGCCCAATACCGCTGAGCACATAACTCGATGGCAGTGCCGCATCTGCCCCCATCTCCTCTGAAAAGAAAATTTGAATCTGGTTATCCGACAGGGATTCAACACGCACGACTTCTGGCGCACGATTCGGAGTGAGAGATACAATACCCGAACGCAAGTCCCAATCGGTCACAGCGACAATCTGGTAGCGGTAGGTCTGGCCTTCGGTCAGCAAAGAATCAATGTACACCGTGCGGTCGCTGATCTCATCAAAATAATCGAGCGTGCCATCGCCAACAGCGCGATAAATCTGGTAGGAAGATGCATCGGGCACTTGCATCCAGTCGATTTCAACGCGGGTTGGTCCCAGAGCCCGCGCGCGTATAATCTGCGGCGATCCCACTGAAATCGGCGGTTCATCGCGTTCAACAATATGCACTGCGCCATCAAAATTAAAAAGCACCTCATTGCGAAAATCTTTGTCCAGATCGACAATGAGTGCGCGGCGCATCAAATCCACCGGCGTATGCCAGATCGGGCGATAGTAATCGGACTTCTCTGCGCGAAAAGCATAGAGATCTGGACGCAGGCATACTATCAAATCGGCCAGTCCATCCCCATCGATATCCCCTGCTGAAATTCCATTGCCCGTAGTCGCTACGCCGTTGATCCGCGTCGTCCATTCGCGTGCATAAGTATCGGGCGCACGCATGCTGTAAATCTCCAGTTCCCAGAAACCATTGGAAGGATCATAGGCATCTGTATAGGCGCGTGCAACGGCAAATTCGATTACCCCATCGCCGTCCAAATCCATACCTCCGCCAATCCAGCGCGCATCCCCATCGCCCGGCAAGTACCATGTCTGCACGTATTCCCCCGCGCGATATTCGTACATCCAGAGATCGCCATCGGCATCGCCAGCGAGAATTTCCCGCTGCTCGTCCCAATCAAAGTCTGCAACCACAAAGCGCGGGCCAAGGTCGCCAATCCCCTGTGAAGGATCCGCGAGAAATGTCTCCTCGCGGATCACACTGCCGAGATTGCGAATCACGCGGATACCTCGCTGATCGCCTGCACGAGCGATAATATCGGGAATGCTATCGCCATCCACATCGGCAAAATCGCCCCCCCATGTGCCGAGCTGTTCAAATTCTACCTGAGTGGGATAGGGATTGGAGAAGCTATTTGTAAAAAGCACAAGACGCTCATAAGTCACGCCTAATAAATCATCGGTCCCATCATTTGTAATATCGCCAATTGCCCAGGGCAAAAAACGCTCATCGCTTTGAAATTCATCGGTAAATCTACCATCCGTCTGGCGTTCGTAAATATGCACTGGTCCATAAGTATTGCCCGTAATATAGGGCATAAGCGCGATTTCCAGCCTGCCATCGCGGTCAAAATCCGACGCGCGATCAGACAAAAAACCATCGGGCAATGTGCCCCTTTCCACAAAGCCATTTTGCGGGACGCGAAAAGGAACATAATCAATTGTCTGCGCCGGATGCACCGCGCGGATATTGTTTTCGCCATCGGCCAAAACGTGGAATGTCACAACACCTGATGGCAATGTATGGGGCAAAACAATGCGGTGTTTATTTTGCACCAGGCCGGTGTACAGAGTATCAAAATCCGCGCCATAGCGATAGGCAATCCCCCCGTGTGCGCGCTGATCTGTCCGCCAGCGACATTCAAAAACGCGGCGGTCGCCCTCCAACACATCGCCACATGCAAGTGCGGTGATAGAGGGTGCCCTTTTTTGAATGGCAACGCGAACGCGGTCTTCCACAACCACACCATCCGATAAATCTGCCTCAAGTCGCAAAACCACATCAGAATTTGCAAAAGCAGAAACATCCCACGTATGGCGGATGTCTCGAGAAGCCGCCCCTTCTGCAAGATGTGTCCACGTATGTGGATTGTATCCCATGCCATAAGACAGGCGATAACCCGTGACCTGTGCGCCTGAAACAGAAGCGCGAATATCGAACGCGGTATCTTCCCCCTCGTCATTGGCAGGAGATTGAATCGCAACCGTCAGTGAGTCGAAAGTACTCAGGCGATTTGCGAGTTGCGACCCACTCACGCGCCCTGCTCCATACTCATTGTCGTGACCCAGCGGCCCCAGATCAATTGCGGATGCGATGAGCAAATTGCGTACAGAGTGAGGCGAAAGATCGGGCCGACGCGAGAGAATCAGAGCGGCCAAACCGGATATGTGAGGCGCAGAAAAAGAAGTGCCAGAGCCTGAGGCATAGCGGTTGTTGAGGCGGGTGCTGAGAATACTGACACCAGGTGCAACCAGATCGAGCGACGCGCCTGTGCTACTAAAACTCGCCAGGCGATCGGCGGAGTTCACCGCACCTACGGCAATCGTATAGTGATTACCTGCGGGATAACCCAACTCATCGCCCGAGTTACCCGCAGAGGCCACGAGCACAACGCCCTGAGCATGCGCGTATTGGATTACATCGCTCAGGATAAATGTGCGCTCAGGCCCCCCCAAACTCATATTAATGATATGCGCGCCATTTTCCACGGCATAGAGAATAGCCGCAGCAATGTCATCTTCTTCGAGAAAGCCAATGCCTCCAAGCCGCCTCAAACCCGCCCGCAGTGCCATAATCTGTGCACTGGGCGCAACGCCAGCAATACCGCGGTTATTATTCGTCGTAGCTGCAACAATACCGGCAACGCGCGTACCGTGCGCCGATTCATCCTGCGGATCATTATCCCGCATGAGGTAATCACCCATCCCCGGCAGATCGGGCGCATGGGTGAAATCCCAGCCCCTTATATCGTCGATATACCCATTTCCATCGTCATCAACGCCAGACACACCGCCTACTTCTGCAGTATTGTGCCAAATATTGTCGCGCAAGTCTTCGTGATTATAATCGATGCCGGAATCAATGATCGCGACAACGATCTGTTTTTGAATGGGACCGAGATTTTGTTGCAATAGCTCCCAATCGAGAACCCGAAGGCCATATTGATCTCTGTAGCGCGGGTCATTGGGCACCTGGTGGTGCGTAAACAAATAATTTGGCTGCGCGTACACAACATCGGGACGCAATGCGTAATCGGCTGCAGCTTCGATTGGATCCCCCGACAAGCGCACGCGGTACACCTGTGTCAAGGGATGAGGATAAACGGCCTTGGCACTTCGTGGCGTAAAAAGCGGTTCAATTGAAGTCACGCCATGGCGCTCTGATAGATCGCGGAATTGTGCAGGTGCGGGCTTTGCACTGCGAAACTTGACGAGAATCTGTCCGGGAGAATACGCGGGCTGCGCGTGCGCCATCTGTAAAAAACTACTACTTATAACCACAGCAAGCGCGTAACACCACCTCAGCCCCCAGCCCCTAGCCCCCAGCCCCCGCCTTTCTTTGTGTCTTCGTATCTTTGTGTGAGCCATCCCACCTCACCTTTTATTTTTTACCTCGCCATACTCCGCAGGCAGCAGTGCGACCAGAAAAGCTGCCGGAATGAGCACCATGGATACAACCGTAAGCGCAGTAGCAGTAGAAGTCCACTCCGCAAGGCTCCCCACGCCAATCATGGCAAGGCCCGCCATGCCCCAGGAAAAGCCCATCACCAATCCAGTCGCCGTACTCGTATTGTGCGGCAAGGCGCGTTGCGCCAAAGAGATATTCGTCGTAATGCCGAGATCGAACAAATACCCGGCCACAAAAAACGAAATAAGCGCCAGGTACCCATCTGTCAGACAAAAACCCGCGTGAAAAATTGCGGATGAAGCACATGAAAAAGCCAGAAGTTTGCGTTGAGACATGCGATCTGCCAGATAGCCACCCGTGATGCGCCCCAGCGTGCTGGAAAGCAAATAACAGGAAAAAACCCAGCCGATTTCGCTGGTAGTCCAACCGCGAGATGCTCCTAGAATCGCCGTAAAACTGACAAACCCCGTGTGAATAATAGAGCGCAAAACACTAATGGCAAAAAGCGTCCACAAAGAGCGGGTTTTGTTCAAAAAAGCAAAAATCGTCCGCAGAGAGCGGGTTTTTCTCAAAATGGAGAAATCGATTTTGCCCGCGGTTACGCGGCGTTCATGCACGGGGACTTTTCGAGACTGCCACAGGATAAATGGCGCGAGAATCAAGACGGGGATAACAATAAGCCACAAATATTCGATGCCGTATCGCTCGACAATCTGCGTTCCAGTAATTGAAGCGAGCGCCATGCCGAGCGTTCCCCCCGTCAGGAAAATGGCCATAGACAGATTGGCCCGATGCGGCGTTAAAGCCGTAACCAATCCTCCGGCGGTTGGATGAAAAAGAGAGGATCCAAAAGACGCAAAAATTAAAAAAGCAGCGAGTATATAAACGGTGGGGGCAAAACCGATACAAGAGACAAAAATGCCCGTGGCAAAAAGTCCCAGCGCAGCGAGGGCCATGCGGTCGCGTCCATCGCTAAAATATCCCATAAAGGGCTGCGCGATAGAACCGCAAAAGACAATCACCGTGGGCAAATAGGCAAACTGCGCCACCGTGAGATTGTAATGACTCTGAAAAAAAGCCCACAATGGCGGCGTGAGGACCATATAAAAATCCAACGCCATGTGTGCAGCAGTAATATAAAAAACAGGGCGAAGCGTCCCTCTTGAATCAGAACGCAAAGATGGCGCTGTTTCTGTGGACATAGAATAGCCTTTTCTCACAACCCGGCGCGTTGGAGAATAACCTCGCAGAGTTTTTCGTGCAGGCCCAGAGGTTCGGTAACGCGGATATGCACATCTGGATATGCCGCCCCGGCTTCTGTTGCCATACGCGGAATATCCTCTGTAGCATGGCGTCCAGGAGACAGCATATAGGGATGAACAACGATCTCACTCGCCCCCTCGCGCACACACGCATCAATACCCTGTCTAATAGTGGGTTCGGCCAGTTCCATATGCGCGATGTGGACAATGATATCGGGGCGCGCTCGACGCAAAATATCGCCAACGCCGTGAAGCATCTGATTGGCTTCTTCACGCCTGGAACCGTGATCGACAATGAGAAGTGCGGTAGGCATATTTGTTAAGTGAATAAAAAATAATTACTTAATACCACCATCCAGCCATGCTTCAATCCGCTGTTCATCCGCGTCTGTCCAGGGCGCAATGTCTTCAATGCAAATGCGGTCATGACCACTATAAACGAGCGCCATTGTATCCCTGTAAATACCTTCTTTTTGCGCCTGATCGCGCCAGGCGACAAAACTTCTGCGGTCGTATTCTTTTGCCCGCGCATCAATACCTTCACAATCGAAATTCTCGGTCAGCACCCGATCCAATTCGCGGGCAATTTCAGATTTGTCATGGACGAGATCGATCGTTTCATCGGGGTCGTCTTTGAGATTGAAGAGTTCGGAGTCAAAACCCGTATGCTTGACGTATTTCCAGTCACCTTGACGCAACATAAACGTACCCGTAGCACAGCGGTCCCCGTGGTATTCGCACATGGCCCAATCGCGTTCGCGCTCTGCCCCTTCAACGAGTTGTGGAAAGAGAGATTCGCCGTCCAGCGCATCGGGATACGCTGCATTATCCGCATAATCGCGATAGCAAATACGCGCCATATCCATAAATGTGGGATATAGATCAACGAGAGAAACGGGCGTATTGACCACAACGCCTTTCTGCACATCGGGACCGCGAATAATGAGAGGAACGTGGGATGATGCCTCGTACATTGAACGCTTGAGTATTTGATTTTGATCCCCGGCCATTTCGCCGTGATCGCTTGAAAAAATGACATACGTATTATCGCGCAACCCCAGATCATCAATGGACTGAAGCACCCGACCGACCATCTCGTCGAGCGCGGCGATCATCGCAAAATAAGTATGCCGAATCTCTCGGACTATGTTTTCGGAGAACTGTTTATCGCAATTTTTGGTCACGCGCTGATACGCAATTGCCTGATTGTGCGTGGCTTCGAGCGGCATCAAAGTCGGCGGAATATCGACTTTATCCGCATCGATCAACGGCATATGGCGTTTCTCAGCAGTAAATGCGGGATGCACCAATCCCGTAGTGAGATAAAGCCAGAAGGGCCGATCGCTCCTCGCGTATCGCTGTAACTGATCAACTGCCTGATACGTCCGATCCCAATCGCGCCCATTCGCCTTGCCATCATCTACAACTTGTGGCAAGGTCGTGCGACATAAAGGCCGGCGAATATTGGCCGCGCGCGTCCAGGAGCCGATGCGATCGCGGATGGAGTGTTTGCCATAAGCGTAATCGATAGGACCGATAGCAGAGGTCTGATAGCCCGCGCTCTCAAATGTATTTTGATACGTGGGTACATTCTCGTGCAGCCCTTCGTGATTGTTCCAGCAATCGTAATAATTGGGATATTTCCCGCTCCACATGCTCGCCCGCGATGGATTGCACACCGGGCAATTGGTGTACGCATTGGTAAACAGGACCCCATCACTGGCAAGGCGATCCATATTGGGCGTGGCATTTTGCATGGCGGGATGGCCCATACAGCCCATCTTTCGCCCGTCCATGCTCTCGGCGTGAATAAAAACGATGTTTGGGGTTTTTGACATTTCCAGTCCCTTTATTTTATATTCAGTCCAAAAGGTGAAGCCGTCCAACTTGAGGCTGGACGGCCTTTTGTGTCGTCAGTGATTATGTTTAGATTAATACTCACGCGACTTTTTTTAAGCGGTCAGTTGCTGATATGGTGAAAAAACAATCCCACCACCGCGAGAATTGATGTAATACCAATTCCTATGAGCCAATGTTGACCTTTTTCCATTCGGGTCAACAAATCTTTGTGATTTGTATCGATCCGAGCCAACAGATCTCTGTGGATTCCATCCATACGAGTTGATTGGACGGCAAACATTTCGTCCATACGAGTACTCAATGTCTTATAATTCGTATCTATCCGAACTGAATGAGCCTCAAAATTTTCATCCATAACTCTTGAATAAGCGGCAAACTTGTCATCGATAACCCTTGAATGAGCCTCAAATTTTTCATCCATACGAGTACTCAAGGTCTTGTGATCGTTCCGCAAGTCCTTGTAGTTTGCATCCATCTGAGCCGACTGAGCAGCAAACTTGTCATCCATCCTGGTCAATAAATCTTTGTGGTTTGAGTCAACTCGCTGGTCAAGTATCGTCAATCTTCTGTCAATTTGTTCAACAATGCCATCAAGCCTGGTCTCGTTTTTTCGACGTTCCACCGCATTATCACCCATTGTCTTCCTCCCATCCCCTATGCTGTAGTTGTGATTGTAAAAAATAAATACAAATCAAATATACCCAACATTTCTATTTTCATCAATAGCCGTCTCAATGGTTTATGACACTTTTTATTTTTTATCTCCTTTGCGCTCGTCATTGTGACACGGTTCAGACCACCTTTGAGGACAATGCATTTTATTTTTCCACCTCCACCACGCGCCCTGTTTGTGCGGCTTTGTGCATGGCAAAAATAACGCGCAGAGCCTGGAGACCGTCATCACTGTGCGGATCGGCGTAAGGGGCATTGGGAGCGGGACAATTGCCTTTAATCGCCTCAACGAAGTGATCGCTCGAATTTCCATATTCGGGCAGGTTATCCACGCGCGCCCAGCCATCTCTGCGCGCAATCGCATAGAGGCGTTGGCGTTCCAGGCGATAACTCTGCTTGTCAGTATATATATTGACCTCATCCTGATTCTCGTCGCAACTCTTTATACAGAGCAAACTGGCACGCAATCCCCCTTCAAGCTCGAGACGCATATCCACCAGCGTTTCCTCAATATGCCCCGTCTCATATTGAATTTTTCCCTCCACTCTGACTATGCGCCTGCCCGTGATCCACGGCAAAACATCTGTAATGTGAATCGTGCGCCGATGCAACATGCCACCGTCTTCTACACTGCGCTTTACGGGACTTTTCCGCTGGACAGCCGTGAGCATTTGCGGCGTAACCGAACCCGACGCGATCTGTCTTCTCACATACTCGGTACTGGACATAAAATGGCGCGTAAACGCCGTCATCAAAATGCAATTTTGCGACTTGCTCAACGCCACGAGTTCCTCGGCATCCTCCAAACTCACCGTCATTGGTTTATCGACAATCGCCGGAATCCCCCGCTCAAGCGCCAACTTACAAGGCTCAAAATGTATCTGATTGGGCGTGCTCACAAAAACGCCATCGACCAAATCCGGATCGAGCATATTCCGGTAATCGGTAAATGTCCGACTCTCACGCAGCCCCTCATTGCGATTATCCAAACTTTCCTCGGAAACATCGCAAATCGCCGTAACCTCCACATCTGACCTCTTGAGCAAATTCGGGACATGATAGCCCGAACAAAAAGGACCGAGACCGATAATACCAATTTTTACCTTATCCATATCAATCCTTTCCCAGGCTCAACCAGCCATCCACATCGGGGGCGAGCTCGCGCCAGTGGCTGGTAATCGCCCGCGCCTCTTCAAGGCCCATTTTGCTCCTGTCTTCATAAGATGCGGGCACGCCCTTTTCAGTGAGATAATCCAGACAGCGAACCCACATTGCGCTCCATACGTAGGCATTGTGTAGTTCTGTTTCTGGAGCCGAGCGGCTGCGCGCAACAAAACCCGGTATAAAGGGACGGCCAGGGGGCTGTCCAATAGGAAGATAACGGAAATTATAAGCCCAGCGATAATCTTCACGACTCGTGTTGGGCGTAGAACTGTGCATCACTTTATTATCTAAAAAAACAATATCTCCAGGATCAACGGGCAGAGTAATTCCCTGCCCATCGAGGTTTTCCTGATAGGGATGGTATTTTACGCCTTCTTTGTGACTGCCGGGAATAACGACCAAACAGCCATTTTCTTCGGTCGCATGGGTCATTGGAATCCACGCATTGACAATCTCGCTCTCATGAGAATCCCTCAGGCCCGAACCCGCGTCCATATGCCATCCTGTTTTGCCCACCTGAAATGTATAAAACCCTTCCTTCGAAAGATCTGCCCCCACGGACCCAGCCACCTGGTCCGCCAGCTTGAGATGATCGGGAGCGAGTTTGAGATTAAAATGGTAAATTGGCGACGCAGCTATCTCCGGCCCGATAAGAACTTCCAAAACATCTAAGACTTTTGGATGGCGCATAAGATCAAACATTTCGGGAATCCGTGCATCGGGCAGGTCTTTGCGCCACCGAAAAGTAGGAACAAAGATATTCAGCACGGGATCGAGATGGTGCAAAACCGTTCCCCGACTCGCACCGAGCGACATTGCAAACCGCTCGGGCAAAGACATCTCATCAAATCTATCCAGTGCTTCAGAATCAGTCTCAACCAGATAAATTCGCGCCAGCGCATCAAGGAGCGCAGAATAGGCTTTTTGCAAGGGATAAATGTCCCGCTCGAGATTGAGCACATCTTTGACAACGACATATCCCTCTTCTACGTATTGTTCTTTTAATGACGACATATATGGTCTCCTATATTTGATCATCAGTGATCAGTAATCTATTGTCAGCCTCCCCCATTTTGGGCGTCTGTCTAAAGCCGCAATCCCTACTGGTGCTCACAGTTATCAAAAGCCCAGCGCAATGCCTCTATGGATTCATTGGTCGCCGCAATAATTTCATTAACGGGATTTTCAGTAGGCAACATATAAAACGCATGCGTCATGCCAATATAACGCCGTGTAACAGTGTCAACACCTGCGGCTTTTAAGGCATGGCCATAATCTTCAGCCTCGTCGCGGAGAGGGTCAAATTCAGCGGTCATAACCAGCGCGGGCGGCAGGCCAGACAGATCAGAAACGCGAATGGGCGCGACATCGGGATGGTTTCGGTCTGCGATATTGGGAACATAACAATCCCAGAACCACTTCATCGCACTGGCCGTGAGCAAATACCCTTCGGCATTTTCAGAATAAGAGGCGCGATCAAAATTTGCCTCAATAACGGGATAAACGAGCAATTGAAAAACGAGATTTAATCCCGCATCTCGGGCACGAAGGGCGACACAGGCAGCCAGATTGCCTCCGGCACTATCGCCAGCTACGGCAATGCGGGAAGAGTCAATCCCCAATTCATCTGCCGAAGACGCCGCCCATAACGTAGCGGCAAAACAATCGTCAATCGCACCGGGAAAAGGCGTTTCTGGCGCGCGGCGATAATCGACCGAAACGACTACACACCCCACATCGTGAGCGAGCTTTCTGCATTTAAACTCTCCCGTATCCAGATCGCCCAGCACCCATCCCCCACCGTGAAACCACATGAGAAGCGGCAACCCTCGATCCTCATTGGGGCGATAAATGCGAATGGGGATCTCCCCCGTTTCCCTCGATATCGCGCTATCTTCCACATAATAAACAGGCGGCAACATATCATCTGGCATTTTGCGCGAATCGTTAAAAGCCCTTGCAGCCGCCACCCCTCCGCTGTGTAGATCTGTCAGACCATCCTCGTGCATCGCGTTTTCAAATGTCTGTACGAATTTCTGAATTTCCGGATGTGGTTGGTTCATAGTTATATCCCTTACGCTGGCATTGGTACGGGTCTCGCATCCTCTGTGCGAATACTCCAATCCGCCAATTTTAATTGCAAATCTGCGATGATATCGCGGTGATCGGCATTATCCACCACATTGTACAATTCCCACGGATCGTTCACCAGATCGTACAACTCATCCCGATCCCCCATAGGATCGTGCACATACTTCCATTCGGCAGTACGCACCATCTTGCGGCGGCCCTCAGCCTCGCGCCATTGTAAAGACTGTCCAATAGCCCGCCGCCCCCAGGGCTTCTCAAACTGTTCCAAATCCGCCATAGTAAAAGCCGGGCCACCCGCGCCGTATTCTGAAAACGCCGCATCCCTCGGTGCTGTATCCGTAACCGTGGGTAACCCCTCTCCGTGCATCGAACGCGGCACATCGTGCCCCTGCAATTGCAAAACCGTCGGCACAATATCGATCAAATTGACGCAACTCTCATCCACCACGCCCTGCGGAATCTGCCCCGGCCACGACACAATAAGCGGCACGCGCGTCAGACAATCGTAAAACGCGCCCCCCTTGGCGATCTGCGCGTGTTCGCCCGAAAAATCACCGTGATCCGCACAAAAAACCACAACCGTATTCTCGCGCAAATTGAGCCGATCCAGCGCGTCTAAAATCTGCCCCACGCCATCGTCCAAAAAACGCACCATTCCGTGATACACCCCCACGCAACCCTTTACGTCTTCAATCGAGTCCTCTTCCACTCCAATCATCGCATGCAATACCCGGTTGCGTTCGGGCACTGTGCCATCGCTATACTCATCCGCTCGCCAGGGCGGCATCACCACATCATCGGGTGCAATCGCATATCGCTCGGGACATTCATACGGCGTATGGGGATCGGGAATAGACACCCACAGCGCGAACGGATCATTGCCAAATTGCTCTAAAAATCGCACGGTCTGTCCCGCCACCAATCCTGTCGAATAATCCTCCAGCGGAAAATCGCTGGTCCCGTAAGAAAACTGCGGGCTAATATCGGGCAGGTTTCTGCGAACCACATGCGCGGCATTAATCGACTCAATTGGACGAAACCAATCCATCCCCCTTGTCGCAGCATCTCTGGGCAATCCCCCATGTCCAATCTCACACCACACATCGAACAAATCGAGATCGCTTTTTTCCTCAAAACAGTGATTCTTGCCAATTAATCCGCACCGATATCCCGCCGCTTTCCACAGCTTAAACGCATGCGTGGCATCCCCCGGCATCAGCGTCTGATTTCGCCGTCCACCGTGCGAATGCGGAAACTGAGAGGTCCAAAATGAAATGCGACACGGTACACATAGCGGATGCGGTGTAACAGCGTGTTTGAACAACACGCCCTCATTCGCCATCCGCTCTAACGACGGCGTCTGACAAAACGCACTGCCGTATAAATGGCTCGCCATGGCCTTCATCTGATCGCTCATAATAATGATAACATTGGGTTGATTCATGTATTTTCTCCATTTATCATCACCGATTCACCACTCTCAGCACTGAGCTTCGCCGCCTCAATCACAGCCATCGTATGCCGCACAGACCTGCCATTGGCATCGGGCACTTTTCCATTGAGACAACAATCCACAAATTCACCAATCTGATTGGGCATCCCCACCCGAGAGGTCTCATCTATGGGCACTTCTTTGCCATTGACCATCAATTTCTGATTGGTCATCCAGATGGATCCCTCGCTACCCATAATATACGTATCGTGTGCGCCAGTATGCGTCACCACAGTTTGCGTCAGCACACTCACTGTACCATCTTTGTGATTCATAATCGTCGAATACGAATCCTTTTGCCCCGCGTATCGCTCTGCGCTTTCACTGCCCTGCGAATATACTTTTACCACCGGAGAATCGATATACCAGGGCAAAATATCGTACTCGTGAGGACCAAAACAATACAAAACACAAACACCGCCCAATTCCAAATCGAGATACCACGACCGGTCTGGCGGATCAAAATTGCCGTATCGCCTGCGGATCATGTGTCCCACCTCGCCAATCGCACCTTCCCGAATCAGCGCCTTCACCTTCAAATTCACGGGAAAGTGCCGCATCACCTGTCCCACCATCAGCACCACACCGGCATCTTCACACGCCGCAATCATGCGATCGCATTCAGCCACAGACAGCGCCATCGGCTTTTCAACCAGCACATGTTTGCCCGCACGCGCCGCGGCAACCACCTGCTCGGCGTGTGCTTTGTGGATCGAACACACATGCACGGCCTCCACCTCGGGATCATTCAATAAATCATCCAACACCCCATAGGCGCGGGCGTTGTGCTCACCGGCAAGAGCCTCTGCCCGACTGCGGTCTATATCCATAACTGCCGCCAGACGGATATTCCCATTAGCCGCAATACTGCGCGCATGTCCCCCTGCATTTGAACCCGCGCCAATCAGCCCAACAGATAAAACGTCTTTCATCATGCCCTCCTGCGTTTATCCCACTAATTTCAGTTGCTCGTGCAATGGTTTTTGCTTTTTTTAATCTCTCACAAAGGAGCAATTTATGAATCCCGTAAAATTTGGCATTGTTGGCATTGGCGGCTTTGGGCAAACACACGTACGCTCTGTCGAAGCACTCGAACGAGAGGGACGCGCGCGCCTCGATGCCGCCGTTGTCATTGACCCTGAAAACCATCCCGAAAAACTCGCCGAATTTAAAACCCGCAATGTTCGCGTTTACGACACGTATGACGATCTCCTCAGCGCAGGAGGCATAGATTACATCACCCTGCCCATTGGCATTCACTATCACGTCCCCTATTCCGTCGCAGCACTCGAAGCGGGATTCAATGTTATCTGTGAAAAACCATTGGCAGCCACGGTACAGGATGCCAATCACTTAATCGAAATAAAAAATAAAACGGACAAAATCGCACTTATAGGGTACCAATCGATCTACGCCCCCAGCATCCAGACCATCAAAACCCGCTTATTGGACGGCCGGCTGGGCAAATTGCACGCCATTCGCATCAAAGGTGGATGGCCGCGCAACAACCTGTATTACAGCCGCAATACCTGGGCCGGGCGGCTCACACTCGACGACGGCACCCTGGTCCTCGACAGCCCGATCAACAACGCCATGGCACACGACCTCAACAATGCCATGTACCTGTGTGGCGCAACCCATCATGAATCGGCCATGCCCGAAACCGTACAGGCCGAGCTCTACCGCGCACGCGATATACAGACACTCGACACAGCCGTACTCCGCATTCTGGCAAATGGCATCGATGTCCTCATCGGCCTCTCCCATTCCACCCGCGAAAATTTCAACCCCCTCATGCAACTTCAGTGCGAGCACGGGACAGTCGAATGGAGCCGCCCCGGTTCGATCATCCGCTACAACGACGGCAGTTCGGAATCCTTTGAAGAGCACAACCTGCGCGACCATCACGGCCCGTTTCACAACGCCATCGACGTACTGCAAAACAACGCCACGCCCCTATGCCCACCAGAAGTCGCACGCGCACAAACCCTGTGCGTCAACGGCGCACACGAAAGCTGTCCCAATATCGTCACAGTTGATGGCCGCGACGTCAAACGCGACGGCGCGACCTTCCACATCATCAAGGGCCTGGACGACTTGTTAGACCACAGCTTCCGCACGGGCAAACTCTTCTCGGAACTCGGCGTCAACTGGGCAATCTCGACGCAGCCCTATGACATGATGAACTACGACCATTATCCTCAGGGCGACAAATAGTTCAAAAACCATGCCAGCGTCCGTCGCGCACTATCGCGGCGGTTTTTCTCTTTCCGAAATCCGTGCCCTTCGCCCGGATATACCACCAGCCCCACTGGCACCCCAAGTGATTCCAGCGCGCGACAGGTAACTTTGGATTCTGACAGCGGACAAATCGGATCCTGATCGCCGTGCAACAGCAGAAGCGGCGTGCGAATAGCGCCCAAATTGGGAAACACATCGCCCCCGCGCGTACGCTCTGTAATCGGCCAAGATAGCGGTTCCAAATACTCTGTCTCATACGTAAAATCACCCGTCTCCAGAGTCATCCGCCTGTTGTCGATAAAACCGAAAAGCGCGACGCCGGCTTGAAATCGGTCCGTCACAGATAGCGCCCGCAACGTCATATACCCTCCATAAGACGCACCGAAAATACCCACCCGATTCTTTACTGCAAGCCCTTCTTCAACCAAAAAATCAACACCCGAAATAATATCTTCAAGATCAGCCCGCCCCTGGCATCCGATATTGCTCCGTGCGAAATCGTCGCCAAATCCCAGGGACCCTCGAAATGCCGGACGAAAAACCCGGTACCCCGCCCGCAGCAAATGGCGATACCGGACCACCTCACTGCGCACATTCTCCACCGGCGCAGCAGGTCCGCCGTGCGCTGAAACCAGCAGCGGTGCAGAGCCTCTAAGGCGATCTGCTTCGTAGAGCACGCCTTCGATCTCCATGCCATCTGGGGCTTCCCATTCCATTTCTAAAACGCGCAAATCCTCGTAATTCTCTGGCTGGGGCACGGGCACCCGGCGCGTTCCCGTCCAAATTGCGGGAAATCGCTCCGCATCTTCGGTTTCAAAAATCGCCAATCCATCGGGCATCCACACGATATCTGATACCGCGTCCAGATCCCCAAATGTTCCCTCTGGCGTCCCGTCCAGAGCCAGCACTTCCGTCTGCGTTTCCAACCCTTCCACAAACGACACCCATGCGGTTTTTTCGCGCGGTCCCCAGCCAAAGCGCGCAATACAGCGCCCGCCCTCTGTGAGATTTACCCGTTCGCTCTCATCCCATGACAACCACCACAAATCCGTATGTGTCGTAATGGGATACGTAGCCTCGTGATTGGCTTCGTAAAGTAGCGCAGAGCCATCCGAAGCCATTACCACACGACCGGCTTTGCCAGCCCCTTCGGTCAACTTTCGGACCTCATTTGTATTCAAATCAAAACCGTAAAACTCTCCCCGTTGCGCTTCTTCGGGAACCACATTGAGGGATTCTCGCCAGGCGATTCGACGGCCATATCGACACATACTCAAGTTCCCGCATCCTTCTGGCACATCGGCGAGATCGTGCCACCCCTCAATTGAAGCATATCGACAAAGCGTGACCTTTTCTCTCGGCGCGGGATAAAAATAAGGTGCTTTGGGATCCGCAGGCGCGCGGCGATCTACAAGCGCACCCACAACCAGACCCCGTATGCCCCATTTGACATCATAGGAAATCGTCCCTTTGGGAATCGTGAGCAAACGCCCCTTTGTACCGTCCAGATCAACCCGCCACAGCGCGCCTTCCGATTCGACCAGCGCACAATTATCATCGGCTGGCCAAATCCGTCCCACAGAATCAAACACCGGTTCAAGCACCCCTCTCTCTGCCGTCAACTTGAACAGGGAGCCACTCAAGATCACAAATAACACATCGGGACCAACGCGCACCATACCCTGCACGCGCCTGAGATCCAGAGCCGTATCCGTCAGGCGATCTAAATACGACGGCAATTTGACATCATCCAGCAATACATCCATAGCAATCCTTCCAATCGGGATTCCATGCACAATTTAATGAGACAACCAAACCGCCCCACAAGATAGTGTTAGACCTCGATATACGCAACAGCACAATGCATAAAAAACAGGAGTCCTGCTCTGAATGATAGAGAACAGGCTCTTTTACTTTACTTGACCAACAAAAATACTTTGCCAGACCTATTTCTCCATCCTATACTGTATCAAGTCCAGCACATGCCTTATCCCGTCCTTTTGGTCCACCAGAATTCACCCTCATTCCGGAGCACCTTATGGCTCGCAACCTCCTTTTAATAACCACCGATCAACAGCGCTGGGACAGCCTCCCCTGTTACGGCCTCCACTTTATGCAAACCCCCAACCTCGACCGCCTCGCACGCGAAGGCATGGTATTTGACCATTGCATTGTTCCCTCCCCTGTATGCGTGCCTTGCCGCGCGTCCATCATGAGCGGGCAGTACCCCAGCGTGACCGGCGTCCTCGGCAATGGCAACTGGCTACCCGATCACGTACCGACATGGCCGCACATCATCTCCCAGACTGGACGGCGCACCGCTGCCATCGGCAAAATGCACTTTCATCCCTGGGACTCGCACCAGGGCTTTGACGAACGCATCATGGCAGAAGACAAACGGCACATTTTCCTGCCCGACCACCACGTACAATTTCTCGCTGCACACGGCCTGGACCGACCGCACCCCACCACATTGCCAGGATATTACGAAACTCTGGGCGCATCCATCACGCCGCGCGAGCGCAAATTCCACGTCGATGGCTTTGTCGGCGACCAGGCAGCCGAATGGCTCCAACAAAATGGGAGCGACCCCTTTGCCGCCTGGGTCAGCTTTCCCGGACCGCACGACCCTTACGACCCCCCTGAAGACATGGCCCGTATGTATGCCGACGCACCCATACCCGAATCCGTCGGTTCCCCAGAAGAACTCGCCGACAAACCACCTGCCCAAAGAGACCGCGGTCGCGGCAGCCTGTCCAACTCTATGTTTCGCCAGGACTATTCACAAGCAACCCCGGAACACTACCGAAAATGGCGCGAGCACTACTATGCCAACATCAGCCTGATTGACGAAGGCATTGGCAAAATCATCGCCGCGCTCGAAGCCCACCGCGTACTCGACGACACCCTCATCATCTTCACCAGCGATCACGGCGACGCACTGGGCGATCACGGCCTGCCCTTCAAAAGCTTCTTCTACGACTGCATGTCCCGCGTGCCCCTCATCATGCGCGGTCCCAATATCCCCGCCGATCAGCGTGCATCGGGCCTCGTCAGCACCATTGATCTCGTGCCACTTATTTATCACGCCTGCGATGCCGAACCGCCCAGCACACTTCAAGGCGAAGACATGCGCCCACTATTCAAAGACCCCACCGCGACCATTCGACAGGCCGCATTTTGCGAAATCGGCGGACGCGCTATGGTGCGAACCGAACGCTACAAATACGCGCACTACGCCGATGGATCTGCTGAGCTTTACGACCTCGAAAACGATCCCGATGAACTCGTCAACCACGCGGGCGACGCGCACCTGTCTCAGGTTGAACACGACCTCAAATCCAGCTTGATCGAACACTGGATTGACAACCAGAAACACCAATCGAACTACACATCTGCCCCACAATACTGGGTGCGAGAAGCACTCGAAGCCGATTATAAAAAACAACGCGAAGAAGGCGGCGACCTGCGTTACAGACCGCTGTATTGAAAGGAGTTTCACTTGAAAATCACCGATGTCGAAACCATTCAATTTAAATACATCGCCAACACCGAACGCGACAGTGATGGACATGGACATCCTGGTCCCGAACGCGAAGCCGTTCAGACCCTGCTCGTAATTTCAACCGACGAAGACATATCCGGATACTGGTTTGGCGCAAATGCGCGGGTGATCAACAGCATGGTCAAGCCAGAACTCATTGGCAAAGACCCCTTTATGCGCGAACAAATCTGGCACGACCTCAACCACCGCCAGCGCATCAACTCAGACACGATAACCGACAAAGTCATCATGTCCGTTGACCTCGCCCTCTGGGACCTGGCCGGGCGCGCCCTCGATCAACCCGTTTACAAATTGCTCGGCGGGTACCGCGATAAAGTACCCGCCTATGCCTCTACCATGTGCGGCGACGATCTCGAAGGCGGTTTGGCCACGCCCGAGGACTATGCCCGTTTTGCCGAATGGTGTATGAAACGCGGGTACCCCGCCTTCAAACTCCACACATGGCAGCCACCTTACGAGGGTGCCCCCAGTGTCAAACGCGACCTCGAAGCCTGCGCTGCAGTGCGCGAAGCCGTCGGTCCCGACATCCCCCTCATGCTCGATCCCTATCACTATTACGACCGCGAAGCCTCGCTCGCCCTGGCAAAAGGACTTGAAAAACTCGACTATTACTGGATGGAAGAACCCATGGACGAACACAGCATGTCGTCCTATGTCTGGCTCTGTGAACAAACGTCCTTACCAATATGTGGTCCCGAGACCTGCGAAGGCAAAATGTATGTGCGCGCCGAATGGATCAAAGCCGGTGCCTGCGATATTTCTCGCTGCGGCGTCGGCGATGTGGGCGGTCTAACGCCCCTCATGAAAACCGTTCACCTGTGCGAATCCTTTGGCATGCGCTGCGAAATCCACGGAGGCGGTCCCGGCAATTTGCACGCCCTGTGCGCCATGTCCAACGGCGAATTTTACGAACGCGGCCTCCTCCACCCCTTCATCGACTTTGACGAACACGCACCCTGGCTCCACGAACACGGCGAACCCATGGATGACAGTGGATTCGTCCACGTCCCCCAGCGCCCGGGATTGGGCATGAACATCAACTGGGATTATATCAAAAAAAACAGGATCGGGATGTAGGGATGCCCCTACCCCCAACAAAAATAAAGGAGAATTTTTTATGGATAAGGTACGCATCGGCATTATCGGCATCGGAAACATGGGCAGTGGACACAGTCTTTATTTGCACCCGGGCCAGGTATCCAACGCCGAACTAACCGCCATCTGCGACATACACCCCGACCGCATCAAGTGGGCACGCGAAAATCTGGGCGAAAACGTCCGCACATTCGATAGCGCCGATGACATGATGGCCTCTGGAACCGTCGATGCCGTCATCGTAGCCACACCGCACTACCTGCATCCGCCACTGGCAATTCAAGCCATGAACAGCGGGTTGCATGCACTCATCGAAAAACCTGCAGGCGTTTATACCAAACAGGTCGAAGAAATGAATGCCGTAGCCGAAAAAAGCGACCGCGTTTTTGGCCTCATGTTCAACCAGCGCACCATAGGGGCGCACCAAAAACTCAAAGACCTGGTCGCATCGGGTGATCTGGGCGAAATTCAGCGCACGAACTACATCATCACCACCTGGTTCCGCTCGCAAAGTTATTACGATTCAGGCGGCTGGCGCGCGACCTGGGAAGGCGAAGGCGGCGGCGTCTTAATGAACCAGTGCCCGCACAACCTCGACCTGTGGCAATGGATTTGCGGTATGCCCATCCGATGCAGGGCATTTGTCGGATTTGGCAAATACCACGATATCGAAGTCGATGACGAAGTCACCGCTTATGTGGAATACGAGAATGGCGCAACGGGCGTATTCATCACCACAACAGGCGAAGCCCCAGGCACCAACCGCCTCGAAATCACTGGCGACCGCGGCAAAGTCGTCATGGAAGGCGGAAACATCACCTTCTGGCGCACCCGAGAATCCGTCAGCGAATTCTGCAAAGAATACAAAGGCGGCTTTGGCAGCCCCGAAGTCTGGAAATGCGACATCCCCACAGGCAGCAGCGGCGAAGCCCATCGCGGCATCACCCAAAACTGGGTTGATGCCATACGCACGGGCAAGCCACTCCTCGCACCTGGGGTTGAGGGCATCAAAGGCGTCGAACTCGCCAACGCCATGCTCCTATCTGCCTGGACAGACAACTGGGTAGATATCCCGGTTGACAGCGATCTCTTCTATGAAAAACTCCGGGAAAAGATCAAAAATTCCAATACGACTAAAAGCGCAGACGCCAGCACCGTGCTCGACGTATCAGAGACGTACTGAGGGGCTGACCGCAAAAAAAACGAGGGCCGATTCTCAAGTAAAGAACCGACCCCCACGCGGAAGCTGACTGATGCGAAGATACCCGCATTCTGTGACAACAAAGTTTCAGATAAGTTACAGCCGCGTCAAATCGACTTGGGCACCTCAAAAAACACCAGATCTCCCGACACCGCATCTGACCAATCATCAATCGGCAGATCGATACCAGCGACACCACACGTCGGCACATTGGCGATGGCATATCCCGCTATTTCATTGACCAATACGGTCATATCCGGGTTGTGTCCTATCACCATAACCTCCCGATACCGATTATCGACCTGTCGAATCAGATCTAACACATCCCCGCTATGCCCCGAATAAATGCGCTCGTGCCATGAAATCCGTTTTTTGGAAAACTTGAGAGATTTGCGCAACCGCTTGACCGTGGATCGCACGCGCTTGGCCGTGCTACACAACACGTAATCTGGCTTGACCTTCCATACCCGCTTCAGATATTTGCCCATGCGCGGCGCATCCCTTTTTCCCCGCTTGTTCAGGGGCCGATCAAAATCAGCCAACCCGACATAACTCCAATCCGACTTGGCGTGTCGCACGAGATAGAGCCGTTTCATAGAGCATACTCCGTTCAGATTAATTCCATCATCTTAAAATATAAGGGCTTGCGATTCATACTCACAAGCCCTTGCTTTTATTGTGGTGCCGAAGAGGGGATTCGAACCCCTACACCCTTTCGAGTACTGCCCCCTCAAGACAGCGTGTCTACCAATTCCACCACTTCGGCACAAAATCTACGGCGTGGTGTTGCCAGTATCGGCCGGTGCTGTTTGGGTTGTTCCTTCGGTGGGTGTGGTTTCCGGAAAGATCAAAGGTTGAGGAATTTGCTGCATGGGCATCTGCCCTTCTTCCATTAATCGCTCAGCAGCCGTTGACGGCACAGAATCCGTCGAACGTCCCGCATACCAAAGCCCGATGCACGTCAGCGCAAAAATAATCCCCACATACGTCGTCACTTTTGCCAACATAGGCACGGCACCGCCACCGCCAAACATCGATGTGCCACCACCACCCATACCGCCAAAAGCACCACCGGACAGCCCACCGCTTCTGCCGGGCTGCATCAAAATAACCAGAATGAGCACCGCACAAACTATCACATGAACAATCAAAAGAAATATTTCCATATCACCCTCTATATAGCCGCTTTCACAATAGCGGCAAAGTCATCGGCTTCCAGCGAAGCCCCGCCGATCAATCCTCCGTCAATATTGTCCTGCACAAACAACTCCGCCGCATTATCGGGCTTCACAGAGCCGCCATACTGAATGCGAACCCCCTGTGCGACATCGTCGTCATAAAGCTGAGCCAACACCTGGCGGAGAAACGCATGGACGGCCTCTGCCTGTTCTGGTGTCGCCGTCAGCCCTGTGCCAATAGCCCAAACAGGCTCATAAGCCAGGGTAATCCCCCGCACATCGTCATCGGAAATGCCGTTGAGAGCACCTCGCATTTGCGTCTCAACCACCTGCTCAGTCACATGGCCCTGACGCTCATCAAAAGACTCGCCAATACACACAATAGGCTTCAAATCAGCACTCAGGGCAGCCTTTAAACGGCGGTTTACAGTATCGTCTGTTTCGCCAAAAAACTGCCGTCGTTCAGAGTGTCCTAATATAACGTATTCACAACCGCAAGTCAACAGCATGGGAGCCGAAACCTCGCCCGTAAAAGCGCCCTCGACCTCCCAGTACATATTCTGAGCACCCAGCTCTATGCCAGTACAGCACACCACACTTGAAACCCGTTCCAGCGCTGTAAAAGGCGGACATATTGCCACATCCACACCCGTCACGCCCGAAATCGCATCCACCACGCATCGCGCGAGTGTTTCTGCCTCATCAGGTGTTTTATTCAGCTTCCAATTTCCCGCCACAAACGGCGTTCGCATCGCTACGCCCTTTCACAATTTGAATACGCTCCTATCCTTCTTCCTCTTCCCTATCCGAAAGCGCCGCCACACCGGGCAGCGTTTGGCCTTCTAAAAACTCCAGAGAAGCCCCGCCCCCGGTCGAGACATGGCTCAATTTTTCCGCCACGCCAAAATCTGCCATCGCAGCAGCAGTCTCACCCCCGCCAACAATCGTCGTTGCACCGCGCTCAGTCGCCGTAACCAGTGCCTCGGCAACCGCACGCGATCCTTTTGAAAACGAGAAAATTTCGCACACGCCCAGAGGACCATTCCACACCACGGTTTTGGCACTCAAAACCACATCGGCAAATCGCTTCCGCGTCTCAATCCCGATATCAAACCCCTCCAAATCCGCTGGAATTTGATCTCGCGGCACAATCTGAGCAGGTATCCCCTCAGCCATGTCTGCTGCCACAACCGTATCGGTTGGCAATATCAGATCGACATCTTCAGCCTCTGCACGCTTTAACAAATGGGCAGCGACTCCAACGCGGTCTTCCTCCAACAACGATTTCCCAATCTCCAGGCCCATCGCCTTAAAAAACGTAAACGCCATGCCACCACCAATGAGCAAGGTATCCACTTTGGGAAATAAATTTTCGATCACATCAATTTTACCGGAAATTTTTGCCCCGCCCATAATCGCGACATAAGGACGCATTGGATCGGCCAATGCCGTACCCAGATAATCCAATTCTTTCCGCATCAACAAACCCGCAGCGCAGTCAACAAAATAATGGGTGACGCCCTCAGTAGAGGCATGCGCACGATGGGCGCTGCCAAAGGCATCGTTGACATACACATCGCCCAATTCCGATAGTTGTGTGGCAAAACCCGGTGCATTGGCTTCTTCGTCAGCGTGAAATCGCAAATTTTCGAGCAACACAACCGAACCATCGGGCGCGCGTTTCACCAGTGATGTTGTTGCTTCCCCAACGCAATCTGGAGACAGAAGCACTTCGCGTCCCAGCAGTACCTGGAGGGCTTCAGCCACAGATTTAAGCGATAACTCGGGCACTATCTCGCCATCGGGACGACCCAAATGTGACATTAACACGGGCTGTCCACCTGCATCCAAAATGTATTGGAGCGTAGGTAAAGAAGCCCGCAAGCGCGTGTCATCTGCGACCTGCCCATTTTCAATGGGCACATTAAAATCAACGCGCACCAGAACGCGTTTATCCTTCAAATCCAGGTCTGTAATCGACAACTTCGCCACGCCATCGCCTCTCAAAAAGCCAAAATCCGCGATTATTTTTATACCCCTGCTAACTTCGCGATCAAATCCACGCACCGATTGGAATACCCCCACTCATTGTCGTACCATCCACACACCTTCACCATATTGCCCGACATCACTGTAGTAATCATCGAATCGAAAATACAAGAATGGGCATTCCCTATGATGTCAGCAGAGACAATGGGATCATTGGTATATTCCAGAATCCCTTTCAAACGCCCCTGTGCCGCACACTTAAAGGCATCGTTCACCTCTTCTGCGGTTACCTCTTTTTTTAGTACCGCGACAAAATCGGTAAATGAACCATCTGGCGTGGGGACGCGTACGGCCATGCCATCGAGTTTGCCGTTAAGTTCGGGAATAACCAGCCCTACTGCACTCGCCGCACCTGTTGTCGTCGGAATCATCGACAAGGCAGCAGACCGCGCACGGCGCATATCCGAATGGGGCGCATCGATGAGGCGTTGATCGCCCGTATAAGAATGGATAGTGGTCATAAGCCCGTGTACAACGCCAAAAGAAGCGTGCAACACACTCACCATAGGTGCCAGACAATTAGTCGTACACGATGCATTGGAAATAATCGTATCATCCTCTTGCAAGATATCATCGTTAATCCCCATCACCACAGTGGGCAAATCCCCTTTGGCGGGCGCAGAAATAATCACCTTTTTCGCACCTTTTTCTCCCAAATGGGCGCTCGCGGACTCTTTATCGGTAAAAAAGCCCGTCGATTCAACCACCACATCCACACCCAATGATCTCCAGGGCAACTGTGCGGGATCGCGTTCGGACAAAACAGCCACCATTTTACCATCTACTACAAGCGCGTCAACCGGTGACTTCTCAACTTGCACGCCGTTTTCCCGATGATTAACGCACCCGGGATACCGCCCGTGGGTCGAATCGTACTTGAGTAAATGCGCCAGACTCGCAGCATCGGTCAAATCGTTTACAGCCACCACATTGAGACCACGCGCCATAGCCGCGCGAAATACCAACCTTCCAATCCGTCCAAATCCATTGATTCCTACTCTCATTCCTACCATAATTTCCTCCATACTCGTTATCCAAAAAATACTTTGGCAATATCGTAAAGGCCCATATCAACGGTGCGCAATTTCGACACGGCCTCTTTCAAATCAATTGCAATAATATTTTGCCCGCGCAGCGCCACCATCTTGCCAAAATTGCCTTCGTGTATCAGATCAATTGCCGCAATTCCAAAACGCGTTCCCAACACCCGATCATAAGCAGAAGGACTACCTCCGCGTTGAATATGGCCCAGCACGGTTGCGCGACTTTCGTATCCGGTGCGCCGCTCAATTTCATCACTCAGCAAATTGCCAATGCCCCCCAGGCGAACATGCCCGAATGCATCTCTTTCCTGAGATTGCAAAACCATACTGTCATCATCGAGCTTGGCACCTTCAGCAGCTACTACAATACTAAATGTCTTACCGCGGGCATGGCGTTTTCTGATCGTATCACACACGTCATCCATATCAAACGGAACTTCCGGGATCAGAATCACATCCGCTCCCCCCGCAATACCAGCCTCCACAGCAATCCAACCGGCGTGGCGGCCCATAACCTCGACAACCATCACGCGGTTGTGAGATTCGGCTGTCGTGTGCAGGCGGTCAATCGCTTCCATCACGATATTGATAGCCGTATCAAAACCAAAGGTTTGGTCTGTGCCATCCAGGTCATTATCAATGGTTTTGGGCACACCGACCACTTTGATGCCCTGATCTGTGAGACGATGGGCCACACCGAGCGTATCATCGCCCCCAATGGCAATCAGCGCGTCCAGGCCCATTTTCTCCATCCCCGCTCGCACGAGCGCACCGCCATCTGCACCATCTTGATACGGATTTGTCCGCGAAGATCCCAAAATTGTGCCCCCGCGCGGCAAGATCCCAGAAACAGCATTCAAATCCAGAGGCACTGACAGCCCTTCAAGCATCCCTCGCCATCCCTCCTGCACACCCGTCATGTCGCAATTGTAAACCATAATTCCCTTACGTACAATCGCGCGGATTACCGCATTAAGACCTGGGCAATCGCCGCCACCTGTAAGTATGCCAACGCGTTTTACAGACATAATATCTCCTCTTGCAAAATCACTATCATGAGCATAATTGCCAGAGTCCTTTAAGATTTTCAAAGACCTGAAGTTTAATGTATTGCAACATACCTGTCAAGCCCGTTGTATTTATCACAGGTACGCCCATTAAAATATAAAATCAGCATCAAGACCCCAATTTTTCTACGTCTTGAGACAGATCATCTTCTCCCAATAGGGGACTGGCAACAGCACCAACAGACACGCATTGCGCCCCTGCAGATCTAAGCGCGAGAACACATGCATTTAGCGTCGCGCCCGTTGTGATGACATCGTCAATCAGAAATATCTTTCGTCCTTCAATAGACGCGGGACGGCGCACGTGAAATGCTCCCTGCACATTGTATTGACGTTCCAAAACGCCCAGTTGTGTCTGCGTAGGAGTTGGCCGCACTCTTTTCAGCGCGTTTGTCAGCACTTGCAAGCCCGACACTCGTCCTGTGGCCCGTGCAATAATCTCACTTTGATTGTATCCGCGTGCTCTTTTTTTTGCAGAGTGAAGTGGCACCGGGACAATCGCCGTATCGGGATCGAAGAGGTCCGCAATGCGCTGCCCCAAAGCCTTCCCCAATATCTGTCCAGGAAGTGTTTTTCCCCGGTATTTGAGCGCGTGAATTAAAGATCGAACACAATCATTAAATTGATACAAAATAACTATCTGATCAAATTCGTGTTCAAAATCCACCTCGTGTAATCCCGAATCCCAAATATCGATATCATCCCAACACGAATCACACAGCCCCGGCGAATCCGGCAGCGAAGCCTTGCAAATCATACAAGACGACGGATAAACAAAATTGAGTGCCGCTTTCCAAATTCTCCACGCTATTTGCATAATCTTTCCTCTTCCCCACTTTTATTTTTTTTCTTAACCTAAAAAGTCTTATCTTCCCCTTTGAACCCACAACTCAACCGCGGAGATGTGCCGTGTCCCTGGAAAATGCCCGCGCAATCGTATTCGACCTCGACGGAACCTTATTTGACCTGACGCCCGTCGTACATGCCGCGCGTCAACGCGTTGCTGCCTTTCTGTTTTCAAACGGTTTTTTTGCCACCCGTGCCTATGCACGCCAGCGCATCAATACGCTCGAACACAAACACGGTCCTTATTATTCATCCTCGCCCTATTATTTCGCTTTTTTTGATATCGCCAAAGCTGTCTTCAAAGACAAACCCGATCAGGTACGCCGTTTTCTCGACAAACAAAAAACCGACCCAGAAGCCGAGCCGGTCGAAGCCCTTGTAGCTGAAATGGAGCGCGTTTATAATGCCGAAGATGTAGAAGACATTCGCCCCTATCCCGACGCCTTACATACCCTCCGGGAATTGCGCCAGACGGGCTATAAACTATTTCTGATCACACTGGGCAGGGCGCGCCGTCAGCGCAACAAAATTGAACGCCTGGGCATTGCTCCTTATTTTGATCGCATCATCAACGAAGGTCCCCCTGCACATGCTTACTGGTTTTCAGAACTCATGGAAAGCCATAAGCTCTCTCCCGACCAACTCATCGTCGTTGGCGACCGCACCCACGATGAAATTCGCGCGGGCAATCGCCAGGGCCTCACCACAATCTGGTTGCGGCGCGGAAGATTCTCCCGAGAAACACCCGCGATAGGCGACCGTCCCAACTACGAAATCAAATACCTCGCCCAACTATCCACGTTGTTGCACCTCTCGCGGATCGGCAAAACCCCCGACCGATTTAGAATTGCCGTTATCGGTGGCGGCACCGGCCTGCCCACTGTTTTGCGCGGACTGCGCCCCTATACCCATCACCCCACAGCCGTCGTTGCCGTGACAGATTCGGGTGCTTCCTCGGGACGCATCCGCTGGAATTTGGGAGTCCAGCCCCCCGGTGACATACGCAATGCGCTCACAGCACTCGCCGATCCCGAACAGATATCTCAGGGACTATTCAACGTCTTCCAACACCGCTTTCCCAACAGCGAACAAGAATCCGGTATTTTTAAGAACGACCACATTGGCAATTTTCTCGTGGCCGCGCTCACCCAGCAACTCGGTGATTTTAACGCGGCTATAAAAACCGCCAGCGACATGCTGCACGTACAGGGCACAGTATATCCTGCCAGCACTGACAATGTCGATATTTGCGCCAAACTGACAAATGGCGAACATCGCTATACCGAGTGGATGGTCAGAAAAACCGGTAAGCCACCAATTGAGCGGGCGTATCTCATCACCAACGACGCACTATTGCGCGAACTCAATCGTAAAAACAGCGCACTCGAGCGCGTCGTAGATCCCGAAACAGGACAGGTTGAAATCCGCGTGCGCCATGGGCGCAAAGTGAGCCTGGAACAAAATCAGGTCAGAGCACCACGCGAGGCTCTGCAAGCCATTGCAGATGCAGATATCGTCGTCATTGGGCCGGGTAGCTTGTTCACAAGTGTCATCACCAATCTTCTCGTGCCCGACATTCAAAAAGCACTGATCAAACGCCCCCAGGGCAAAACCATCTATGTTTGCAACATCGTCACACAACCCGGACAGACCGACGATTTTAGGGCTTCCGACCACCTCAAAGCCATCCTCAAACATCTTCCCAAAAATCAGCGTGATGGCGTCGTCGATCACATGCTTGTACAGAACCCCCGTATATTCCAAACATCTAAAGGCGAGGACTGGCATCCATTGCTCAAGAAGTACAAAAAAGATGGCAAAGTCCTCGTTGAATGCGATTCAGAAACGCTCGACGCACTCGGCCCCTGGACCCGTGCAGACTTTTTAGAAGAATTTCATCCCGATACCATAGAGCGCGGCGCAGGTGATTTTATCAGCCACGATCCGGCCAAAGTCGCCGATGCAATCTGTCGCATTTTCTGCGGCCTGAGCGTACCCGACTACTGGGGCCTGGACGAATGACGGCAAAAATTAGAGGTATTATTTTTGACCTCGACGACACCCTCTTTGACTGCACGGGGCAACTCACCCAACCGGCGCGACGCAGAGCTGCCCAAATCCTCGCTTCAGCACATCTCGACCTCTCAACAGAGACCAGTTATCAACAACAGGTAACACTTTCCCAAACACATGGGTCTTCAGAGGCCATTCGCATACTCGGAGCACAGTACAATATCCCGGCCAACATTGTAGAACGGGCGCTCAACGCGTACAATCCCCATAATGTGGAAGCCATTACTCCTTTTCCCGATGTACTTCCCACCCTCGCTACCCTTGTCCGGCGCAGCTATCAACTCGCCCTTGTCACCTCTGGCAATCCCGATCGTCAGCGCGAAAAAATTCGCCTTCTCGGCTTATGCAGTTATTTTAGCGAGGGCGACAATACTCTCATCCTGCACGACGACCGAAAAAGCAGTGATAAAACACCATCGCTCACCCAGGCCGCAAAAGCCCTATCCCTACCCTACACCCAAATTTTATGCGTAGGAGACAAACTCACCGACGAAATCGCCACGGCAAAAAACCTGGGTATGACTACCGCACGCATGCGTCATGGCCGACAAAAAAACAGCAAGCCCCAAACCCCATCAGAACAGCCCGATATTGAAATAGACCGTATTTCTCAACTCCTACCTCTCCTCCCCTAACTCCTACAAACACAAATCTCCTCCCCTCGTTTTATACCGAGCGTCCCACTTGCGCTACCCCCACAAACCGCGATCTCCAGCGTATCCAAACTGCCGTAAAGCGCCAGTGCTTCTCCCTCTTTAACCTGGCTATATGTCTGGCATATCCGATCAAACCGGGTCTTGCCAATCGCGATCTCAAAATCCCCATCGGGATATTTTTCATCAATTTGAGATCGCGCAATCATTGAAATCGCATTGCCAAAATGATCGACACACACCACCCGCCCAACGAGTGTATCGCCACGTTCTTCAACGCCCCACAAATCGCAGGTGACCGGATCCTCAATTTCCAGTCCCATCTCGTCGCATGAGATTCCCCTGAGCAAATGCGCCCCCACCTGGGCAAATACGTCTCGTCCATGAAACGTCGGACTCACTTGCGGGCGCATCAACGCCGCATTTTCAATCGCCACAATGCGCCGTACCTCTTCTCGCTCATAAACAGGAGAAAACAGGCCGTTATCCGGGCCGACATACACAAATTGCTCTGTTTCAACGACAATACCCCGTCGATCACTCCCCACCCCGGGATCGACCACCCCAATATGTACGCTACCTTCTGGAAAAAAAGGACACGCGCAATACATGGCAAATGCACCAGCAGCAATATCCTGAGGCGGCACCCGATGCGTTATATCGACAATTCGGGCCTCTGGCACACTGGTGAACACCACACCCTTCATCGCAGCAACATAGCCATCAGAAATGCCAAAATCCGTTGTCAGCGTTAATATCCGGCTCATATCACCACCTAAAAAACATTCGCCTCTTTCATACTCAAGAACCGCTCCGAACCCACGATCAGATGGTCCAGGACCTCAATCCCCATTATCTCACCGGCCTGCACCATGCGGCGCGTGAGTTCAATATCTTCCCTGCTCGGTGTTACATCACCGCTGGGATGATTATGCGCCAAAATCACACTCGCAGCAGATGATCCCACGGCTGGAGCAAACACTTCTCGCGGATGCACGAGCGAGGCGTTGAGCGAGCCAATCGACACATCCTCGCGGCAAATCACCTGATTCCGCGCATTGAGAAAAAGCGCCACAAAATATTCTTTGCGCCGATCTTTGATATCGGTCAGAAACCCCAAAACATCAACCGGACTCGTAATAGAAGGCTCAATCCCTATTCCCTGATTGAGGCCTCGTTTTGCCAGTTCAAATCCCGCAACCAAACCCGCGGCCTTTGCCCGCCCGATTCCCTTGATTGTCGTGAGCTTTTTCAGATCCATATCCACGAGTTTATTAACAGGATACCTCTTGATTATCCCACGCGAAATTTCCAGAACATTTCGGCCCTCGTATCCCGTTCGCAGCAAAATCGCCAGCAGTTCCTCATCGCGCAATGCCTCTGGTCCCAAACGCTCGAGCTTTTCTCGTGGCATATCCACATCCGCCACACCCGCAATACCTCCTCTATTTTTTACAAAGCCATTCATGTCCCATCTCCCCGATATTGTTTTTCACAGCATCATGCAAATTTAGTGCCGTTGATCGGGATATTTCTCAAATTGTTTATTAACAAATACTTACATTTTGAATGTCAAAAAAAGGAGGCAATATTTGCAACACAATGTTCAATTTACATTCCAAAATATGAACATACTGTTCTTCTTCAAGTGCCCAAAAATCTACTCAATCAGCCGTGCGTTTCTGCGCAAAAAGCCATTTCATAAACACCGGCTCGGGATCACAGCGACCACTGCTGAGTTGGGTGCTACCATTGTCGGCACCAGTAATCATTTTCAGGGCAACACCATGTCCATCACCCGTCCAGACCGTAAACTTCATGTTCCCACCTAATTTCTTCATCTCCCCAAAAAGTTTTTGAGCGCGGTCAAATGGACAGACCTTATCCTGATCCCCGTGGAAAGCCCATATCGGAACATCTTTAATCACTGACGCATCAATAAATTCTTCTGTCTGAGGCAAACCCGTTCCAGCCGAAGGTGCTGCTGCTGCAAAATAATGGGGATCAATTTGTAAAAAGACATGGGTACCGTGGCCTCCCATGGAGTGCCCCAGAACGTATATTCTGTCCATATCGATGGATGGTAATGTCGCAATGATATCCTTGATCTTTTGAAGGTCTTCTGCATTCCACAAACGACTGACTTGAGGAGCGAGCACATAAGAGGGATAATCTGTTCGCCTCTGCTCGTCTGCAAGAAGTCTATTCCAGCCACGCAATTGTTTTCGATTATCTGTCCCTCGGCCACCTCCGCCATGCAATGAAACGATAACGGGATAGCGCTTGTCCGAATCAAAATCTATGGGCTTCAACAGCCGATATGGCATCTCGTTGAAAACGTGAGGTTCGTAACGTTCAACCCATTCATTTCCGTCAGGTTGTGCATCCGTTTCTGATGTGGTAACCAACGAGCAAAACACAGTTGCAACAACTGCGTCCCAAAAATATCTCTTCAACTGCAAAGGTTGATTCATGTCTTAATCCTTTCTTTTTTTATTGTCAGGGAGGAAACGACACCTCAATGACCATCTTATCCCCAGCGGTCAAAACCAATTCGTCTTCCAAAGTCAGAGTCACTTTAGAACCGTTAAATGAGGCGATCGTACTCTCCTCCTCCCCACCACCGACGGAAGCAACAATCGATTGTACACGCCGACCCTCGGACAATTCAAATTCAAATATCCGAATCGGCAGACGTCCCCACTCAACACTCAATTCCATAACCTGTATTTCCAAATCGCGGCGCTGCCTGAACAGGCCCCATCCTTCGGCTGCGGTAAAAAAGGATACGTGACCATCGGGGTTCCACACGGGCGCAAAACCAATCCGCGCTTTGGGACCTTCATAGACAAAGCCCTGGCAAGCGAGCAACAATGACCACACACTCATCGCCCGTGCATAAAATTTGCCGCATTCATCATCGCCAAACGGATTCCCGCTATACCCCCACGACGCCGTATTCATATCCGTCAACTGATCTCGCAGCCTGCCATCGTAGCGATCGTAAACAGCCCGGGCAACCATCAGCCCCTCCCTGAGCATTCCAAACTGAACCATCGTTGCAGCAGCACCATACTCAAAACCCGTCATCGCCTCGTCGCCGTACTTCATACTGCGGAATGGCTGGGGATTTTTTGGCCAGGAAATCATCTTCATGGCTGCATCGTCGTTATCGACAAATTTTCTCGGTCGCTGTGTCGTCGTCCGAAAATGATGCTTAAAATTGTACTGCAAAAGAGATCGCAGCGCCGAATGGATATTTGATTGGGGATAGTGACCCGGCAGTTTCACCTGCGGTGCCCACCACTCACCCAGCACCTGATCAATATGGCAACCATCTCCGTAGTCTTCATGTGCATCCTCGTCGGGACTCTGCACATAATACTCGCCATTCCAGAGCGTCTGATTCTGATTTTGTGTTCCCTTTTCGCGCAACCTGCGATACCGGTCAGCGGACTGTGCATCATTTTCCAATTCAGCCATCTCTTCACACGCCGCAAGAGCCGACAGGTAAAGCGTGCCCATCCACGATGTTGACCCCGACAGTTCACCATCAAGCGTATTGTGTTGTGAACCTGATAACAAACCGTCTTCATCTGAATCCCACCGCGCAATCACAAAATCCATCGCCTTCTGCGTGCTGGGCCAATGCGCGTGTAACCACTGTTGATCTGAGCTACACTGATACTCGCGATACGTACTCAAAATATCGCCGAGCATGCCATCAATTGCCGGGCCTTGTGTTTCAAAATGGCGATCGCTGTGGCGAAAGGGCAATCCCCCATCTTCTCGCTGGAGAGCAAACGTCTGCTCGCGCATTCTCCGCGCGATCTCGGGAAAAAGACGCGCATGCGCCTGTGCATAATGCCACACATGACTGCAATTTCCCAGACAACAACCCGAAGTTGGTGCGCAACCTTCATTGGCTCCAAAATACCCATCTTGTGCCCAAAAGCACGTCCTGGTTCTCAGCACGGCAACCTGAGAACTAATTCGATCCAGCAACCAGTGTGGGAGATTAGACGCATAGAGTGTATCGTGAAACCGTCGCGTCTGTTGTGTCAAATCATCGAGATTGGCTTTGAGATACGCATAAACATCCAGCGCATCAGTCCACCAGTTTGAGTACATATTGCCGTGTTTCACCCATATATGTGCACCATGGTTGGTGTTGGGAAAATACCAGGTGAGAACAAAGGTGATGGTGCGTTTTTCTCCTGGCTGAAGCACAAATGGCGTAGCCAGCGCGCAATCGACCGTTTCGCCTGTAGCCGATGGACCAGCTGATTCGACATATTCCAGCTTGCCATCTCGTGAAAACGCTTCATACAAATCGCGCAAGCCGGTCCATGAAGCCGTCGCACAGGCATTTCCCACCTGTGACGACAGCACCATATCTTCATCCGGTGACGACAGGTGCGTCATGTGAATCGAAGTTGCATCATTCTCTCGAATCACCCGGTTGACATTGCCGCCATAACCCTCATGGAGTTCATCTCCCGTGATACCAATCGCATTTTGTTGCGTAGCCAGAAAACTGACTTCCACAGGGGAATCACCCTCATTGATCGCCGTCAGATTGAAAATACCACACGGGATACTCGAACATTTCACATCGAGGGGAATCAGCGGATTAAAAACCTCCATTTCGACCCGAATGGGAAAAGCGGCATCTGCGAACTCAAACCATCCAAACGGATATTCCCCTCTGAATCTCAGACGATCCATCGCGGGAAATACGCCAACATCCGAAGTCTGTAACGCCCTGACCACAGGCTCTTTTCCCCGGGATCTCGCCCACACAGCAAAAAAGCTATTGGGCACTTCGATATGCTCAAAATTGTTGAATATTTGCCATACCGACCGCTCTGCCTTACCGTTCACCTGAATCAGGCCCGCACCAATACCCCCCACCGGCAGAGAAATTGCATCCAGATATTGCCCTTCATATACTTTTGTCTCGCCGGGATCGAATAGAGCGGGATCGTTTAGACGCGCTCTAAGCGCCTCCATCGCCACCTCTTTTTCTTTATCCTCTCGTTGTCTCCGACCATGCACCATCTGCTTTCGAAGCGCCTCTCGACCAGCCGCATCAACGTGTCGCGCGATATCCAATGGCGTCAGAGCCACATTGTATATGGCAACCTCATCTATCGCGCAATTTACAGCCCGATCCTCGCCGCTTTCGCTAGACGCACCAATCTGTATCGGACAAGCTTGCCGCTGCACACCAAACGCCAGAGAACCCATATCCAGAAAGCATTCGACGCCATCGATATAAGCACGAAATTCCTGTCGTGGCTTACTGGTAGCTAAAAAATGATACCACTGCCCCACTTTTATCGGTCCACCAGGTGGAAAAATCAGCGTATTTGTTGTGCCATTGAGAAATCGAAGTGCCGTCAAATCCCGCGTCACATGAAATGCGAATCGCGTCTGTACACCGTGGGCTATCTGATGCGAAATAAGACAGGGTTCGTAGTCCAACTGCTCATCAGAAATAATTTGAAAAAAGAATTCAACAGATGCATCGCTCAGTGAACCTTCATTCAAATGTGGCACAATCCCCAAAGCCACATACGAACGCTCTCTACTGGCATCCGCATCCTGAGTATCCCCCACTCGCCAATAAGCCAAAAGCCCAGGCTCGTTGCGAACAGTCTGCGAATAAGCCAGAGCCCCAGCTTTTAACGCAGACCCCACACCCAATCTAAAGGGTAACGAAGCGACTGTCGGCGTATTTTTTTTATTTACAGGTGTCATTTTTTCTCCATTATGATCGCTGGTGCCGCGCACTGTCGGCACGCTGAATTTTTTTTAATGTTCCGTCTTCAAATCCCGCCCAGGGTATCAGACTATCGGTCAAATCCGTGCCATCTGGAGCAATCAGTCCCAAATCTCGCTTGGCGCGTAGAGCCGTCGCCTTTGGATCAACTATAGAACGCAACTCATCTTCAAATGCTCTGAGCCTATCGGCCTGTTCAATATCCGATGCGAGATCGCGTTCTTCCCTGGGGTCCTCCTTCACATTGAATAACGAGGGCGGATGAAATTCATACCAGGTGTATTTGTAATCCCCCCGCACAATCATGTAATACGCACCTCGAAGTTGCGGACCATGCCATTCTGCAAAAACGCGCTCAGACCGTTCGTGTGGTTCACCCTTCACAAGTGGCAACCAGCTTGCGCCAGGCAGACCAGGTTCGGAATCCACACCCGCCAGGTCCAGAATAGTAGGATAGAGATCGACCAGAGAAACGGGCGTGTCGGTATTGACCTCTCCTGCGGGAATGCCCGGTCCTGTGAGCACAAGGGGAACCCCAATAGCCCCTTCATAAGAACAGTGCTTAAAAAAAAGCCCGTGTTCGCCCATGGATTCTCCATGATCTGATGTGTAGATGATGTATGTATTTTCATAAAGCCCCTGGTCCTGCAACTCATCGAGAATCTCGCCGATCATATCATCCATACAGGTGATCATACCGCAATAAGCAGCAATCGTCCGGCGCAGCATATCCTCTGTCACTTCCCCAAATACATTGGAGGCTTGCCACTCCTGCATCGCGGGATGAATATCGCGATTTGGGAACTTTGCATCGTGGGGCATCAAAACGCGATCGGGATAGTACATATCGAAATATTTCTGAGGTACGCGATACGGCCAGTGGGGATAAAGATAACCGACATAAAGCACCCAGGGGGAATCCGATTTAGCCCGCCCTTTCTCTCGCAAATACGCCAGCGTTTTATCCGTCACCTCGCGGTCGTGACCATAGAATCCCAACTCTTGCCGATCATCAATCTTTGCGACATCTCCCCCACCCGCTTCGAGTAAAAATCTCCGACTGGCTGGCCGCGTATATCCCGGAAGGCGCGTGACAAAAGGCATTTCTCTCGGATAGGGATCCCATGCCGTTCGGTGGAGGGGTTCGTCAAAGTGCGTAAATCCCGGGTTGTGATCGTCAACGGTACCAGCGGAGTCGATTTTGCCTATACAAGTCGATTCGATACCATTCTGATCCAGCCGCGCTGCCCAGGTCTTTTGTTTTTCTTCTTCGGGCAGAGGCACACCATTTGACCAGCTATCAATCTGGTGAACGTACTTCCCCGTCATAAAACTCATGCGACTGGGACCGCACACCGCACAATTGGCATACGCCCTTGTAAAATGTGTGCCTTCACACGCAAGGCGATCCAGATTAGGCGTCTCGACGAATGGGTACTGCCGATACCCCACCATTGCCGGATGATGCTGATCGCTGCATATAATCAGAATATTGGAACGCTGTCCCGGTATTTGTTGAGAGTTCCTCATCTTAGTTGCCTTGCCCGATAATCCTCAGATGAAATCCACGTCAAATCATCCCAGTAATCGGTATCGTTCGCCTGGTTTTCTCCAGAGGTCGTACGCCCATTGCACACAATACTTGTAATTTTATCGGTCAGGTCTGCTACAATCTCAGGGTGATCGCCAATCGCGTTTTTTGTCTCACCGGGATCATTCGCGAGATCGTAAAGCTCCAGCGGCTCATCCTTGTGCGCCATAATCAGCTTCCACATGCCTTCTGTAATCGCAAACCGTCCCCCAGCACCGTGATTAATCAAAGGCAATCGTTCATGGGATGTGTCAGGATCACTGAGTATCTCCGCAAAACTCTGGCTATCTTCGCCCGCATCAGCAGGCAACTCTGCACCTACAATCTCAGCAAAAGTCGCCATCAAATCGACCAGTCCTACCAGATCATCGCATTTGCGCCCGGGATTCTGAATACCTTTGGGCCACCGCATAAAAAATGGCACGCGATGTCCACCTTCGTAAATATCCCTTTTACCTCCGCGATAAATACTATTGCTATGATGACCAAATTCTTCAATCCGCCCACGCCACGAATTCTCAGGGCCATTATCACTGGTGTACACAACAATCGTATTGTCATCCAATCCCGACTGCTCCAGATAATCCAGCACGCGCCCTACATGGTAATCTGTCTCAATCATAAACTCACCATAGCCACCACAATCGCCCTGATTCCAAAATTCCTCACGCGGGCATACGGGATAGTGCGGCGATGTAAATGGCAGGTACAAAAAAAACGGCTTACCACTTTTGGCGCTTGCTTCTTTGCCCTGCATCCACGCAATCGCCTTATCGGTAAACCGCGTCAAACACTCATTGTCAATAAAATCAGGCGCAATCTCCATCCCCATTGTGCCCAATGCTTCAAGGGTTTCTTCTGGCGTATTCTCATACGGCGGCATGATGCGATAATCCATATGCCGGTCATTGGGTTTCTTAGCCGTATAAACCGTCGGCGGTACTCTGGCATATCGCCCTTCAAACCAGGCGAGAATTCCGTAATTGAGCGAAGCGGGTATGCCATAAAAATAATCAAAGCCCTTATCCAACGGCATATCGGTAACAGGCTGACGCCAATCGCGATTGCCCACCTCGCCAGGAAAATTCATACCCAGGTGCCACTTGCCCACCATCGCCGTATCATATCCATTTGCCCCAAACATTGAAGCCAACGTCATACGTTCGTCTGTAATCAGACACGGCACTTCGGCGGGAAAAACGCCCTGTTTCTTTAACGTCCGCCAGGAATAGCGTCCAGTCAGCAATCCATAACGCGAAGGTGTGCAAACCGTATCTGAGCAATGCCCATTGGTAAAAGCAATCCCTTCTGCTGACAGCCGATCCAGATTTGGCGTCTGAAACTTCGCATCTGGATTCAGGCAACTCGCGTCACCATATCCCTGATCATCTGTAAAAATTACGATTACATTGGGTTTCTCTGCCATACACAATCCTTTCTAAAGTCGTCGCCAACTTAGTCACGCAAAATCATATCTGCTGCTTTCTCCCCGATCATCATACAGGGCGCGTTGGTATTTGCATTGATAATGATAGGCATAATCGAAGCATCTGCTACGCGCAAGCCTTCAATGCCGTGTACCTGTAGTCGATTGTTAACCACAGCCATCTCATCGTTGCCCATCTTACACGTACCCACCGGATGATAAATAGTCGTTGAATAATTGCGAATAAAATCAACCAGCGCACGATCATCCTGCACGTCATCCCCCGGCAAAAACTCCCGCCCCCGGTATCGGTCAAAAGCTGGTGCCCGTACAATTTCTCGCGCCAATTTAACACCTTCCAGCATCACATGCACATCTTCCTCTTCAAACAGGCATTTGGGATCAATTAATGGTGCTTCAAACGGGTCTGACGAACGCAGCTTCAGATCCCCCACACTTTTTGTTCCCACCAGTCCCGGTAGAATTGTGAATCCATGCCCTTCCATCTCTTGAGACCCGTGCAAAACAAACCAGTCAGGCCCAAAATGAAATTGTAATTCTGGCGCGGGCGCATCGGCAGACAATTTCACGAACCCGCCCGCCTCACCCAAATTGGAAGTGAGCAAACCCATTCTTTCATTCTGATATCTGAGCGCTTGCTCAGGGTTGTCTCTACCAGCCTGCGTAATCTCCTCAGTACAGGCATACGCAATCCCGACTTGAACGTGATCCACCAAATTTTGTCCCACACCCGGTAATGCCTTTACAACCGGAATATCCAGCGTCTTGAGATGTTCTGTCGGACCAATGCCCGACAGCATCAGCAACTGAGGCGAATTGATTGCCCCGCCACACATTACCACTTCTCTCCCTGCCTCAACCTCATGCGTCTTCCCCTCGTGCATATAATGAACACCAACACACCTGTTGCCATCAAATTCAAGACGCATAACATAGGCGTATGGAATCGCGATAAAATTGTCTCGTTCCAATGCCGGATGCAAATACCCCACCGCCGCACTGCACCTCTGGCCTTCCTTCTGTGTGACCTGATACAGGCCAAATCCTTCCTGATCCCCGTCATTAAAGTCTCGATTCAGACGGAACCCCACCTGCTGAGCCGCTTCGACAAACGCCACACTCAGTGGATTTGGATCCCGAGGATCTGACACATGAATCGGGCCTTCTACTCCGTGATGTTCAGAGCCTCCCCGCGTCTGGTGCTGCATCTTCTTGAAATAGGGCAACACATCGACATACGCCCAGCCGTCATTCCCCATCGCAGCCCACTGATCGTAATCGCTCGGATGACCTCGCTGATAGACCATCGCATTGATAGAACTCGAACCGCCGTACATCTTGCCGCGCGGCACGTAATCCCGCCGCCCATTAAACCCGGCTTGCGGCGTGGTTTCATAATCCCAATCTTTATCTGTATGAAACAGATCTGGAAATCGCGCAGGAATGTGAATCGCATCCCGATCATCCGGGCCACCGGCTTCCAACAATAAAACGCGATACTGCCCATTTTCACTCAAACGCCCCGCAACAGCACACCCCGCCGACCCCGCGCCAATGATGATGTAGTCGTAATTCATATTGCCCTCAAATTTCACCCAGTGCGTCCACTATGTTCATACATTCATAACGTAAGACTGGCCCTGTGCTCTCATTGCTTCTTCGTCTTCAGAGAGAACACCGCATTCAGATGACCACGCTTCGATATTTTTGCGAGTCGTTTTCTCAAACCACCTTTTTCTAAATGGAAGTTCTGCCTCGTTCATCCAGCTTTTTAACAAAGAATGAAGCTCTGTACGAATAGCTTCAAAATTTTCATTGAAAAACAAATTCTCCAGTTGAAACGGATCTTCGTTTCGATCGTACATCCAACCGCCCGGTTCATCCCACGCTGTCCAATTCGGCTTTCCTCCCAGGCGCGTTTTTCCCTTGACACTATAGACCCAATCCTTTGTCACAACGGTTCGATGAATAGGGCAAGGACTCGAGATTGAATTCATATTGGAAAAATGAAATAAAAATACAGAATCGGGATCAGGCCCACCTGACTCTTCTATAATATTCCTACTGTGATTCACACCAGGACTGGCTTTTAAGTAGCTTAAAGATTCCAGGCTCTCTTTATCACCTTTCTCTGCCAATATTACGTCTAATCCCACCAAATGACAAAAGGTCGGAAAGAAATCAATAAATGAGAAGAGTTCATCTGCTTCCCGCCCAGGAGTTTCAATACCCTTATGCCAGCGTACGAGAAACGGTATTCTCGATGAAGGATCATGCGGCCATCTCTTTTGCCCTCCTGCAACATTTTGGGCACCACCCATAGCACCATGGTCGGACGTATAGATGACAATGGTATTATCTCGAACACTTTCAGGCTGGTTATCGAGCCAATCCAGAACCCGTCCCAATTGCTCATCTACCGCAGTAATACTGCTATAATAGTCATAGTTATTGACCGCATTATGGATGCGGTCATATGGCATATAAACGGGATTATCTATGTAGCTCTGATAGGGCTTTAAGGATTTTGCAGGATGATTTTCATCATGGCGATATAACTCTGGATAATCAGAACGGTGTGAAAAATCTCCCCACTTGGGCGCACTATCTGTTCCTGTAAATGGACCATGTGGATCTTGCATGCAAAGCGTTAGAAAAAAAGGAGATGCATCAATGTCGTGCCTGTCCAGTAAAGCGAGGGCTTGATCGGTTTGACCAATTATCTTATACGGATGGTTCGGGAAAGCCGGCAAAGAAAATGTATCGCATTTCGAAACGCCTGTATATGGGATATCACTCCCATCTCCTAAAATATCGCCTGGATCCAGATCCTGAAAATCACCGCCATTATGGCAATATAGCATGCTATCATGTCTCTCATTTGACCATATATACGATTCATCATATCCCGCATTTTGAGCATTGTTCTCTAAACCTTGATGCCATTTCCCAACATGAAAAGTTGAATATCCCGCATTCTTAAACAAGAATCCCAAAGTTTTATTTTCATTACCATCTTCATCTACTCGATCATTCAAATCCATATGATTTGCAATCCCACCCCATTGAAAGGGCCATCGACCCGTTTGATAGATCGCCCTTGTGGGCGAGCAAATGGGTAGATTCGTATAACAATTTTTAAAGCTAACCCCCTCTTTCGCCATGCGCTCCATATTGGGCGTATAAATTTCAAAATGATCCTTCAAAGGGTTTGTAAATGACATAGCGTCATAACGATGTGTATCGCTTAAAATAAAAATGAAATTGGCAGGATGAGAAGAGGGCTTATTCATGTCGGTCTCCAATTGTATTCAAATAATGACCTCTCAATATAGTACCTGTAAAAAAAATCGCAAGCCATCATCTTTTTTCGAAAATTCAGATTTTCAAGACCCGGGAAAATGTCTTATATTGGCTCCACTAACTGGACTCGAATACAACCGACATCATCCAAATTCTGGAGACCAATACATGCCCGACGCCGATCCTCTGATTCAGATCAAACCGACCGATGGCGAGGCTCGTGTGTTCATTGATTGCAATCGGAAAGCGGATAAACCCATCAATAGAAATCTTTTCGGGAAATTCACAGAGCATCTCGGTCGCAACATCTACAATGGAATGTGGGCGCAGATCTTAGAGAACACTTCCTTCGCAGACTGGTCTTTCTTCAGCCGGATCTGGACGCCAGAGGCCGACCATCTAAGGGACCCCGATATCGAGCGACACAGATCCGCCTACGAAAAGGGTATCGCCTACCGATGGCTCTCCTACGGATCAGAAGATGCGACCTATCTCATTGACTGGCTTAACCCGTACAACGCCAAAACCAGCCAGCGAATCACAGTCCCTGGGTCTGCAGCGGGAATCCGCCAATTGATCTATTTGCCAGCCCACAGAACATTGGGATACACAGTCTCCTTCTACGCAAGGGGGCAAGCCGAGTCCATCCGGATCTCGCTCGCCAAAACGTCATCTGGCCAGGTGCTTGCGGAAGCCGACGTAACCGGCCTCACAGACGACTGGTCCGCCTACACAGCCGATCTCCAACTTCCGGCCGATTCTCTGGAAAGAGGTGAGGAAGTTGAATTTCAGATTAGCCTTCCCAATCGCGGGCAGGTGTGGATCGACCAGATATTTCTCTTTCCAGACGATCACATCTCTGGCTTTGACCCGGACGTTATCCGAATGCTAAAAGAATCACGCCTTCCGCTACTGCGATATCCTGGAGGGAATTTTGTATCGGGGTACCATTGGCGAGATGGCATTGGACCTTTGGAAAGGCGTCCCGTTTTGCCAAACCCCGCATGGCCCATTATCGAACCCAATCACGTGGGAACGGACGAGTTCATAGACTTCTGCAGAGCAGTAGGCTGTGAGCCTCTGATTTGCGTGAACGCGGGAAATGGAACACCACAGGAAGCGGCAGAGTGGGTGGAATACTGCAATGGTGGAACCGATACGCCAAACGGCGCACTCAGAGCCGAACACGGCCATCCAGAACCCCACAATATTCGCTACTGGGAAATCGGAAATGAGCTGTACGGTCGCTGGCAAATTGGCCACTGTACACCGGAAGAATACGCCGAAAGGTACGAAGCCTTCCGCGCTGCGATGCTCCGGGTCGATCCCGAACTGTTGATCATCGCCAATGGCCAATCTCTCGAATGGAACAAGCCCCTGGTCGAGCGGAAAGGAAAGATAGTTCGGTCGCTCTCTTTGCACACCCTTACCGGTGGTGGGGCGCGTCGGGAAAAGGATGCCGAAGCGGTCTATTTGTCTCTTATGGGCTACATCGCCTCGTACGATGATAAACTCGAGGAACTGCAAGCTCAGGCGGCACCGCACAACCCGGATGTGAAAATCGCCGTCACGGAGCACCAGATTATGTGTGGCGTCCCCCACTTACCGACCAATGCCACACAAGCGGAGTCGCTCTACCTATCAGGCGCGTTACACAGCGCAATGCGGCAAGGTGATCTCGTCGAGATGTTCACCCACAGTGCGTTGGTGAATCACGGAGGCGGATTGAAGAAGGAGCGGGAGATCGTTTACCCGGCTCCCGTTCACTGGGTGTCACACCTCTACGGCAATCTTCCCGAGGCGACCCTTGTGCATTCTCTCACCTCATCGCCAACCTTCACGGCGAACATCAAATCCATTATGACGGGGTCCAACCTGCCTTACATTGACGCCCTTGCGGCGGTCTCGGATAATGGTTTGATTATCCTGGCACAAAACCGCCATCCCACTGAAGAAATCGAGATCACTTGCGAACTCAGCAACTTCGATCCAGCGAACACCGCAGAACTCCAAACCATTGCCGGTGAGAGTTACATGTCTCGAAACGACTGGCATTCACCCAATGAAGTTGCGATTGACACGCGTGAAATCCCAATTGGCGGCTCCAACTTTAAGATATCACTCTCTCCGCACTCTGTAAATGCGGTGATGATCAATCAGGCTTGACCCATCCAACCTCTAAATAAGGAGACTCTCATGAAACTCGTACTCTATAATGATTATCAACTGGGTGTTTTGCAGGGCGATACAGTCGTCCCAGTTGGTGATTCAATCGCGGATCTGGGGCATCACAACGCTCAAGAAATGATGCAGATGATCATTACTGATTGGGATGCCATGCAGTCCAGAATTGAGAATGCCATAGAAGGTGGGAATGGTGTCGCCCTCGATACAGTGACTTTGCAATCCCCTCTGCCCCGCCCCGGTCAACTCATGTGTGCAGCCGGTAATTATATCGAGCCAGGGCACCCGGAGCGTGGTCTGTTCAATGGCTTTCTCAAGGCCAATACCAGCGTGATGCCTACCGGCAGCACGGTTGAACTCCCGACCGCCGAAGCGAGTGTTTTCCATTTTGAGCCAGAATTGGCTCTGGTAATCGGTAAGAGAGCAAGCCATCTCTCGCAAGCCGACGCGCTGGACCACGTCTTTGGTTACACACAGTTCATAGATGTTTCGGCCCGAGGATTGCCCGGTGGCTTCTTCCTGGGAAAAAGCTGGCACACATTTGCGCCTCTGGGACCGGTCTTGGTGACAGCCGATGAGGTATCAAATCCCAATGACCTTTCAGTAAAACTATGGGTCAACAACGCCCTCAAACACGATTTTTCTACAGGCGAAATGGCCCGCCACATTCCCGAGTTGCTGGAAGAAATCACCAGCGTTATCACCCTGGAACCAGGGGATGTCGTTGCAACCGGCACCCATCACGAAGCACTATCACCGATTCAGGATGGCTTCAAAGTTCGATTGGAGATCGAGGGATTCGGTCATCACTTAGAGGTCAGTGTCCACGATTCGCTGAAGAGACGTTGGTAAAATAGAGTCGCAGGTTCAAGTCCTGCACCAGGACCATGAAATAACAACGCCCGTCGGTTTTTCTGACGGGCGTTGTTTAAGTGAATAGCGTAGAAAGTTCAACCCGATCATTCTGTGCCAGCAGTTTTCATAGGTGATGGATGATTTATGCTATTATCCACCAAAACGGGTCAAGTCCAGGTCAGTACGGTTGTATCATTGCAAGGGGTATGTCTCATTCTTTCCTTTCCACCGCGAGCTTTGACGCGCCAAAGAGCACATTAATCCCTCTGCCCTGAAGGGCTGGAATGTGCGTATTAATTGATGTATCACTCAAAGGGTTATTCTTCACATTAATCATATCTCCAGTGCCCAATCCCATGTTTGCGACCAGAGGTGCGAGGTCCGCGACGCTGTTATAATTAAGATCCAGCGTTTTTAGACTGGTCAATCCCGATAGCGCAGACACATCTGAGATGCTGTTGGAGTAAAGATGTAGCGTTTTTAGACTGTTCAACCCCGATAGAACAGACACATCCGAGATGCTGTTCCGGTGAAGCCCCAGCCATTCCAGACTGGTCAATCTTGGTAAAGAAGACAGATCTGAGATGCTGTTTTCACTGAGATCCAGCCATTCCAGAGAGGTCAACCCCGATAGTGGTGAAAAGTCCGAGATGTTATTGGAGTAAAGATGTAGCGTTTTTAGACTGGTCAATCCCGATAGCGCAGACACATCTGAGATGCTGTTCCGGTGAAGCCCCAGCCATTCCAGACTGGTCAATCCCGATAGCGCAGACACAGACACATTTGAGATGCTGTTTTCACTGAGATCTAGCCATTCCAGAGAGGTCCATTCTGGTAGCGCAGACACATCTGAGATATTATTGGAGTAAAGATGTAGCCGTTTCAGGCTGGTCAATCCCGATAGCGCAGACACATCTGAGATGCTGTTCCGGTGAAGCCCCAGCCATTCCAGACTGGTCAATCCCGATAGCGCAGACACATCTGAGATGCTGTTTTCACTAAGATCCAGTCGTTTCAGACTGGTCAATCCCGATAGCGCAGACAAATTTGAAATGCTATTGGAGTAAAGATGTAGCTTTGTGAGATTGGTCAATCCCGATAGCGCAGACACATCTGAGATGTTATTGCCGTCCAGCCCCAGCGTTGTCAGACTGGTCAATCCCGATAGCGCAGACACATCTGAGATACTGTTATCGCCAAGAAATAGCTCTGTCAGATTGGTCAATCCCGATAGCGCAGACACATCTGAAATGCTGTTGGAGTAAAGATGTAGCGTTGTCAGATTGGTCAATCCCGATAGTGGTGAAAGGTCCAGGATGCTGTTGGCGTGAAGATGTAGCGTTGTCAGATTGGTCAATTCCGATAGGGCCGACACATGCAAGATGCTGTTGCCGGCAAGAAATAGCGCTTCCAGATTGGTTAATCCCGATAGCGCAGACACATCCAAAATGCTGTTGTTGCGAATAGTCAGCGTTTTCAGGCTGATCAATCCCGATAGCGCAGACACATCCAAAATGCTGTTGCTATCAAGATCCAGCCATTCCAGACTGGTCAATCCCGACAGTGGTGAAAGGTCCGAGATGCTATTGTTGTTGAAAAAATTTTCTTCTATTTTTTGAGTACCAAAATCCAGACTTGTCAGATGGGTGGCAAACTCAAGTCCAGTCAAGTCTTCAATATTCGCATTCGGTGCTTCAAGACTCGTCAAACTCGCCATATCATCTCGGGTAATCGGCGCACCGCTCGCCTTGCCAAGACTTTTCTCGATGACAACACGCAGGTTCGCATCCGGAATGGCAACTATTGTTGCACTATCGCCAGGCGTAGATACCTCTTTGCCAAAGCTACTCGCAAAGATCAGAAAATCGGAAAATCCAATTGCCTCATTGCTGTCCAGATCATATCTGGCTTCATACTTCCCATCGCCCCGACGCGACCCGAACTGACCTGCAAACGCCAAAAAGTCGGAAAATCCAACCCTACCATCGCCATCAAAGTCCGGGGTAAGGGCTATTTGTAGCTGCAATGTAACGCGCAAATCCAGAGTCACACTTTCAATTTGCCCATCCCGACCAAGCTCAGCACGCACCAATCGAATCTCTGTGCCCGAAAATGTTGTCAACGTGCGAAAGCGAATTGTACCTACCAGACCACTGTTGGATGTCGTTTGACTACCTAAAGACGCAAGACCAATCTCCACATAGGTCGTATCTTGTCCTATGAGTGCTTGTGCATTGGGCAACACATTGCCCGCCTCAAAGCTCTCATAGGAAACTTGCTTGGCATCGTATTCAAAACGCATACCAAAACCATCCGCATTCTCAATATCTTTACCAAATATCTGAATGGCAATAACCTCATCTTTGGATACAGCGATAGATGTATCCGCCTGATCTCCCACAGTACTATTCACATCCAGCGACAGGGAAAAGCTATTCTGCGCTGAAAGAGATAGCGGGTATATCAAAAGTACGAGTGTTGATAGCATGGTCAAACTCAGGTTACGCATTGTTTTATCCTCCTAATCTGGGTCAGGCGACCCGTGTGATTCGGTTTATCCAGAACCTAATTTTTTAGGATTTCTGTGATAATTTTTCCCGTCTTTCCAGTATATTTTCCCACTTCAATTTTTAAGACGCGCTGATCTTGCAGGTAACTTGTCTGCGTCATTACCGGGGCAGAGGCGTGTACAGAGAATGGATTCGTAATTTCCCGAATATAATTATGGTGCAGATCTTTCTCATCCACCTGGTAATTAGAAAAAGAAAGGCTGAATAAAGGGACATCTCTGACGGAAACGGTCCCACCGTGACCGTAAATCTCAACGAATATGACGTTGAGTGCGCTCAATGAAAGCGTTTTTCCCGGAAATGCCAGCGCACCGATGGTAGTCGTTTCATTTGTTTTCATGTCTGTCGCTTCCATGCGTACCCAGGTATGCTCGTAACGTCCCCAGCCATACGCAATGGTTTCGGCGTTATAGCTGGCGGGAAGAGGCTCTCCCTCTACAACATCGGACTTGTGCAGACACAGACGATAGGTTCCTTCTGACCATGTGAAGTCGTTTCGCACACTAATAAAATCTCCTTCATGACCAGAGCTTTCCACAAGGCCGCCGGGTGCTTGTCTAATTGCATCCACATTTCGCTCTTCCCATCGAGAAAAAATAGAACCCCTGTTTTTTCTTATGAAGGTATTTCTGGAGCGGTTCTTGTTGGTATAACCATCAATGTGTGTCTGTATGCCTCCGTAACAGGGTATCTGATTGATCCGCTGGTTAAAAGGGGCGATGTATAAATTGATATTATCGGGAACACTTCCCTGGATCGTGAATGTCGTGCAATAGGACTGAATGTCTTGCGTCTCATTTGTGGAGTATAAAAGTATGTTGGTTAAGTGCCAGGGTGTTTGGGTCTGCGTGTCTGGTGGGCGATCCTCTGTTTGTGGATCTGGCTCAGGGGGCACGGCTTCGGGTTCCGTTCCTCGCGTACCTCCACAACCCCACATGATAACTGTGGCGAGTGCTATTGCTATCACACTGGCAATGCCAGGCGCAAGGAAGCGAGATTTAGTAAAGAGTCTCATTATCAACGATGTTGCGCGGTGTTGGAAAATTAATATGACGAATCATCTCCTTAAAAAGAGCAGGTTATGGTTTGTTGGACCATTCCTGTCTCTATATGTTGCGGCAGAGGGCCCTGGCTGACTACCAATCCGACAGGGACCTTCTGCCGTTCACAGACACATACATGTCAATGTCTGTAGTAATGCTACATATACCCGCAATATCCGTGCCAACGTGAATTTGTCACAGGTAATTTAACTCATAAAGTATTATTTATATTTAAGTAATCAGAGAAATATAGATAAAAATCAGTCTGAAATTTTATATTCTTGATCACCATATATCGCGATATTTGACCATATATGGCGACTGCCGATATTAAGCACATGTGATACACAATTTAAGAGCGTTTGATCCCCAGTTTTTTCATTTTGCCATACAGAGTAGAAGGCGGTAATCCCAGCAGAGCCGCTGCTCCTCTATCCCCACTTATCTGATAGTTCGTGATTTTGAGCACTTCAAGAATATAGTGTCGGTCATATTCTTCCAAAGGTACGACTTCGCGGTCTTGAGAAACTGTCACGGTGCGCCTCTTGTGTTCAAGAACCTCGCCTTCGATTTGGAAACCATATAGTCCCAGATCACGCACTTCGATTTGCGAACCGTGACACACGATTACGGCTCGCTGTATCGTATGCTCCAGTTCACGCACATTGCCAGGCCAATCGTAACTTCGCAGCACCTCCATAACCTCCGGCTTGAGGGGAGCTATTTGCTTGCCCAGGTGTGTGGCCATGCGATTCTTGAAAAACTCGGATAGGTGCGGTATATCTTCCTTGCGCTCGCGCAAGGGCGGCAAATGAATAGGAAAAACCTGGAAGCGATAATAGAGGTCCTCACGAAAATCACCCGCACGGACCAATTCCTCAAGATTGCGATTGGTCGCTGCCACAATGCACGCCTGCACCGACAGCGTCTCACTACCCCCAACGCGCTCAAACGTGCCCTCTTCCAGCAAGCGCAACATCCTGGCCTGTGTTCCCACAGCCATATCGCTGACCTCGTCCAAAAAGAGCGTACCGCCCTTAGCCAGTTCCACCTTGCCCAGCCTGCGAGACACTGCGCTGGTAAATGCTCCCCTCTCGTGACCAAAGAGTTCACTATCGATCAGCGTTTCGGGCAACGCTCCGCAGTTGACCTGTATAAAAGGACCATTGCAATGGGGCCTCAGTTCGTGTAACACCCGCGCAGCCAATCCCTTACCCACACCCGTCTCGCCTATAATCAGCACGGAAAGATCAGTGGGTGCTATCTTTCTGAGTTGGATTTGAAACTGTTGCAAAGCCTCGCTCTGACCGATAAATTCGTTATCCCCCTGACTATTAAGTGTTGCAGTCAGGCCCTCAATACGCGGATCTGGCTCTACTGAGAGTGGCACCTGCGCTATCTCTGAGTAATTGAGGTCGCGATCAATAGCTCTGACCTGAAAGGTGTAGTCTCCCGGCGACAAGTCCCGGTAATAGGCACGCATCTTTCGTGTCGCGGGCTGCCAGTCGGAGTCGTATCCTTCAAGACGATAGACATAGAGCATGTCGCGGGGATGTGTGGAAAAACTCATCCCCTTATACTCGAAAGTCACCTGTTGGTCTGTCGTAGAGGCGATGACTTCTTTCGGGTTCTCATAGACCTGATCGGCGACGACCTGAAGCAGACGCACCCTGGGCGTGGTCTGTCGCTGGCGATAGCGCACCAGAGTGTTTTGAGCTGTACCAAACCAAAAGTCCCCGTCGCGATCTTCCAATATCTGGTAAACTGCTTCTATATCCGGTGAGTTGATGGTCTGGAAAAGCTGGCCATCAAAGTGAGCCACGCTCCTATCTGTGCCAAGCCAGAGGTGGCCTTGCCGATCCTCGTGTAAGCAACGGATGCGGTTGCACGGCAGACCGTCTTCAGTCGTGAAGTTGTGGAAGGTACTGCCATCAAAGCAACAAAGACCGCTCAGTGTGGCAAGCCACAGGTTGCCATTGCGGTCTAATAGCAAGTCGGTGACATTGTTGTCTATCAGCCCATCTTCAATCCCATAAAATTTGAGCCCCTCTTCTGGGTGCCAGCACGCGAAACCCTTATCGCTAACTGAAAAATTCTGGTACATCAGATGAAAATAGACCTCGCCATTGCGCCCGGTAATCACAGTGCTGATGTGGTTAAAAGGATCTTTCTTTTTTTTCGCAAAAAAAATAGTTTGGAACGCCTCACCTTGCTGATAAATGAGCTTTAATGGGCTGATTATAAGGTGGCTCTGGAGTTTTTTTTCGTTTTCCCAATGACCAAAAAGGAATTGCCCTTGCGAGTCCTGGGTAATTGCGCTGACACTTCTATCCCCTAAACCTGCGGTTGTTTGCATTTTTCGGAACTTCTGTCCATCATAGCGGAACAAACCATTGCGACCGCCAAACCACAGATACCCGTCGTGGTCCTCATAGATGGCAAAACAGTTGTCAATATCAAAGACCTCCTCAGTGCCTACAAAGTCAAAGACCTCGCCATTGAAGCGAAAGACGCTTTTGCCCAAAGAGTACAAAACAGGAGACATAGCCCCCACCCATATATCACCGCGACTGTCTTGCACGATCTGCGAAATCTTACTCACGCTTTTGGAGACCCCCGCACTGAAGCCGAAAACGTTGACACTATGCGCATCGTAAAGCCCAACGCCTCCCCAGGTAGCAAACCAATACTGATGATCGCGATCCTGGAACACAGATTTGACTGCGGGATGGGGCAAACCATCGGCAGGCGTAAATCTGCTGAACCCATCACCGTCCTGATAGAGCACCCCTTCTGAAGTGCTAAGCCACATCCGACCTGTACCGTCACACTGAATTTTGCGTAAGACACCCTCCAAATCTACCTGAACAGACCGGAAAGCACCATCGACATAGCACCAGAGTTCGTTCTGCAATCTACGATGACCAAACCACACCTTGCCATTATCGTCTCGATGCACGGCATAGGCCGTCTGGCATGGTGGCAAACCCTCTTTCTCCTCATAGCGATGGAAGGATGTGCCATCAAAGCGGATGAGGTAGTCAAAGCCAAACCACATCTGGCCTTCTGGGTCCTCGACAATGCCCCGACACTGCTTGGGCAAGTAAGGAGATGGCGGCTGCTCGTAGTGCTGAAGGTAGAGCGGTATCAGGTCGTGAAACACAGTGCCGTCGTAATACCCCAGAGTGCGATGACCACCACACCATATACGCCCCTCACGGTCTTCGTAAATGAACTCCACAGCACGGCCTGCGATCCCCTCATCCTCCAAATGGTGAAACTTTGATCCATCATACCAGCAGACCCCATTTAATGTACCAAACCACAACCGATCACGATTGTCCTGTAAAACAAAATTAACGCAGTCATCCACCAGACCATCCTGTTTGGTAAAATTCTGGAACTCGTCTCCATCGAAGCGACTAACGCCGTTGTTCCAGGTGGCGAACCAGAGATAGCCTTCGCTATCCTCGGCGATGTGTTCAATGTGCATCCCGGCCAGACCATCGGCGATAGAATAAGTCCGCCAGGTACCTGTGCGGTCAAGTGATTTGATCATAAAAAAACCCTCATTATACAGGTAGAAATTTTAGTTCACATCGGATAACATATCACGAATATGAATCCCGTCTTAATCTGTGTACTATAACCAAATTTCAAGGAAATTGTTGCGAGTCACGAATCTCTTTACCTGAAAAATTGAACTGAGACATTCTGATCTTTCATCATATTATTACCTCTTGATTTTTGAATTTTAAAATTATACATTAAAAATAGAGTGGGTTATGGTTTGTTGGACCATTCCTGTCTCTATATGTTGCGGCAGAGGGCTACAGGCTGACTACCAATCCGACATGGCCTTCTGCCGTTTCTATTTCGACGAAAAATTAAAAATATTTTTATTTAGGTGATATATTATCTCCATACCATAATAATCTGTAACTGAACAGGGTAAAAGTCAAGATTTTCTACTTGACATGTCGCCGAAAGACAAATTGCCCAAAAATACACTGTAAAAAGTTCAGTGAGTGGCACGGTTGGGCTAAAAATATAAAAAAGGCTGCGAAATAGTTTCGCAGCCTTTTTTGGATCTTAAGCTCAAATAGATTTTTCAGGTATAATTCACCTGATCAATTCTTCAATCACGCTACCACCTGTCTGCGACAGTTGCATATATCGTCCAGCGTAAAAATACGTGAGCTTATTATCATCCAACCCCAAAAGTCTCAGAATCGTCACATGAACGTCCTGGATAGGATGCACGACACCGACTGCTTTTTCACCAATCTCATCGGTAGCCCCAATCACATGTCCCGCATTCACGCCCCCACCAGCAAACCACATTGGCATCGCCGTTGGGTTGTGATCACGACCATAAGCCACCCCGCCCCCTCGCAGACCATTGTCGGGACTGCGCCCAAACTCACCGCACCAGATAATCAATGTTTCCTCCAGCATCCCTCGCTGCTTGAGATCGGTGATCAGTCCGGCGATGGGCTTGTCGATACTGCGAATCAACGAACCGTGTGCGCGAGCCAGATAATCGTGCGAATCCCATCCGCCAGAATAAATTTGCACAAAACGCACACCCCGTTCGACAAGCCTTCGAGCCAACAGGCACTTCCGACCAAACGCATCGGTTGTTTCTTCGCCAACACCGTACAGCGCTTTGACCTTTTCACTTTCTCCATCTATATCGATAATATCTGGCACTTCCATCTGCATTCTGAAGGCGAGTTCATAGCTGGCCATGCGTGCCGAAAGTTCGTTGTGTTGGGGATGTTGTCTGGCATGGGATTTGTTAAACTCTTTGAGCAGAGAAAGGCTATCTTTCTGATGTTTGCGGTTAATATGCGGTGGTGGGTGTATATCCAAAATAGGCGATCCAGTAGATCGCAGCGGTGTGCCCTGATAATGCGCCGGTAGAAAACCATTGGACCAGTTGGCAGCCCCCCCTTGAGGATAAGCCACTTCGAGCAAAACAATAAACGCGGGTAGGTTTTCATTCTCAGTGCCCAACCCATAAGTCACCCAGGAACCCATCGCCGGGTCACCACCGAATTTGTTGCCCGTATTGATGTGATACATCGCGGTCGGCGGATCTCTCGAAGGCTGGTGAGCAGGCGCAACAGAACCCATTACATGGCGCGGCTGCAAAGCAACTTCCATATTGATTTCGGGAAAAATCGGCAACCCGCCCATTTCCAAATTCAGTTCACCGGAAACAAACAGCATCCCATCACGCCAAAGTTATTGCTGTTGCCAGCAATGCCACGCCCGAAATGCCATTGCCAGATGCGATTGACAATCGAACGTGTCGCCAGCGGATTGTTTGAGTTCGCAATCCAGTTTGCGAGCGCCAATCGTCGCCCATTCGTTGTTTCGGGAATGGTATTCCACGCAGAGGGTTCCAGATCTGCATGGGTTTGTAGCGATCCTTTTTCCAACGCAAGCGCTGGACCTGTTTGGCGAGCACTTTTTGGGTACCCAAATCTTTGTGCGTTAATCCAATAAACCGGGGCAACCGTTTGTCGTCCGGCAATTTGCTTCTTTCCCTTCTGGAAAGATATTCCATGCCGCGTTCTTCCATCCACTTGCGCATTGCATCCTCTTCTTTTTTTCTAATCTCTGCCTGTTTGTCGATTGCATTTTGAAGCAAACTTTCAATGCGCAGTCTGCCAGTTTCAAATCTGTTCTGGTTTTCTGCTGACAAATACGGCACATCGCGTTCGGCAAATTGAACGGGTGCAAAAACAGCCTGCATCCGATAGTAGTCTCGCGTTGGAATGGGATCAAATTTATGGTCGTGACACCTGGCACAACGCAACGGAATCGAGAGAAAGGTCTCACCAACACTGTTGGTCACATCGTCGAGAAAAAGCTGACGAGTTTCAGCAGCTACGCTCATTCCGGTCTGTTCCCACGGCCCGGACCGCAAGTACCCGACGGCAATCAACATTTCGGGATTGTTGGGCTCAAATTCATCTCCCGCCAACTGTTCGATAACAAACCGATTGTAGGGCTTGTCAGCGTTGAAAGATCGAATAACATAGTCTCTGTATCGCCAGGCATTGGGGCGTTCAAAATCGTTTGAATACCCGGCTGTATCGGCATAACGCACAACGTCCAGCCAGTTTCGCCCCCATTGCTCACCATACTGTCGTGGGATTAGTTCCCACGGCCTTTTTTTAAAACAGTAGTGGAACGCGCCGCGGATGTCTGATGTCAAATAAGAAAACACCTGTTACGCCGCTCACGACACAAGCGCGCGATGCGGATCACCCCTGTAAGGAGAAAGCATGCCTGCAGATACGGCGATCAGGCCCCGGCGGCTGAAGCCAATCACAATAGAACTGTTGATTATCGTCCTGTTATTGGGCGCGACCTGCTACTGGCTGATGTTCATCCGAGCCACAAACGGCGAGTTGACCTTTGAGAATAAACTACTGATTCCCGATCAGTTATTTGGAACCGTTGTAGATGGACGGCGGCAGTTTCACCTGACTGTTGCCGAAGGAAGCCGAGAGTTCCTGCCAGGCAAACAAACACCGACAGCTGGCGTCAACGGCCCGTATCTGGGACCGACGGTGCGACTGCGTCGAGGCGAAGATGTCGATCTAATCGTCCAGAACAATCTGGATGAAATAACGACAATGCACTGGCACGGAATGCACGTTCCCGCCCGCATGGACGGCACACCGCATCAGAAAATCGAGCCTGGAGAATCGTGGACTGCCAGCTTTCCGGTCGATCAACAGGCCGCTCCGTTGTGGTACCACCCGCATCCGCATGACAACACGGGGCGGCAGGTCTATCGGGGGGTCGCCGGCCTCATGTGGATCGATGACGATAACAGTGATGCGCTGAGCCTGCCAAAGACCTACGGCGTTGACGACATTCCAGTCGTACTTCAAGACCGATTGTTTGACGACGATGGTGCGTTTCGCTATGCCCGCAACCTGGGTGCCGTCTTCGGAAACACCATGCTGATCAATGGAACCTATAATCCATTTCTCCAGGTTGAGTCGCGTCGCATTCGATTCAGACTGTTAAACGGCTCGAATGCGCGAATCTACTACATCGGCTTTGACGACAACCGCGAGTTTCATCAGATCGCCACAGATGGCGGATTCCTCGAGACGCCCCACCAAACCAACCGCGTGATCCTCGCCCCCGGCGAGCGAGCCGAGATCCTCGTTGACTTCAGCGATGGAGATGAGGTGGTGTTGAAAAGCTATCCGGAAGCCGGTTTTGTGAGGACTATCATATCGTTTTTCTGGGGAATCGGCACGGGCAACCTGCAATTGTTGAAAATCATTCCCCAGCCGACAAAACGCGCATCTCACGCGCTGCCAGAACGCCTCAACACCATCTCCCGCATCGATACCTCACACGCCGCCAAAACCCGTCCGATGGTTTTGGTGGGACCTATGCCGGGTGGACGAGGGGGACAAGGTGTACAAAGTGGTCGAGGAGGACGAGGAGGACGGGGACAAGGCTTACAGGGCGGTCGAGGGGGTCAGAGAGGACGGGGACAAGGTGTACAAAGTGGTCGAGGAGGACGAGGAGGACGAGGAGGACGGGGAGGACGAGGAGGTCGAGGGGGACCACCGATCAACGGCAAGATAATGAATATGGCGAGAATTGATGAGGTCGTGCGATTGGGGGACATTGAGATTTGGGAAGTACACAATCGCGGCGGTCAGCCTCACCCTTTCCACGTCCACCTGGTCCAGTTTCAAATTCTCGACCGCAACGGCCAACCATCCACCGGTGCCGACCTCGGCTGGAAAGACACAGTCCTGGTGCCTCCCGGTGATCTCGTTCGGATCATCATGGCCTTCGAGCGATATGCTGACCCTCAGATTCCATACATGTATCACTGCCACATCATGGAACACGAAGACAACGGGATGATGGGACAGTTCCTGGTTGTGGAAGAGCCAGAGCAACTCAGCCTGATCACTGGCAAGACAACCGTCGTCACGTTCATCACTGGCGTTCAATGCGAGCATTGTTACGAACACGCGCGTTTGTTCGACGAGGTGCTTCGAGAGAACGACATCAATCTGGTGATTATCACGCCAGAATCCGAGCCGGACCAAGAGAGAGTTGCTGCGCTGTCGTCGAGCCTCATATCAGACACCGCTGGCAAATGGGCGGGCTGGTTTGGAATGGCCCACACCGGCCCAACACACGGCACACTCCTGCTGGATGCCACCGGCGAGGTCGTCTGGAAGTCCACAGCCCCCGAACCATACATGGATGTCCATCATCTCGTGAACCGTGCGAAAAATCTGTCGGGTAGATAATAATAGCTTCTATTTTTTGCCTAATCCTCATCGTGCCCTTTGAATCCCATAGATGGATCGAGAATATCGCCTTCGCGAATCGGAGTGTGAGCATCCCTGGCATACTGCGTCATCTTCTCGAGAATATCGGGATGCTGAGCCGCTACATTATTCAGTTCTTCTACATCTGCACTCAAGTCATACAACTCAAAATGCCCGTCCTTATCTGGGCTTACGGCTTTCCAACTCCCCATACGAACGGCGCAACTTTTCCGATCCTCCCAGTACAGATACTCGTGCTGCTCCTGCTTGCGTTCGGCCTCACCGCGCAATGTGGGCGCGATCGAAATACCATCGATATCAGACCCAATCTTCGCCCCCGTCAGTTCCGCCAGAGTGGGCATCACATCCGGAAAATATCCCAGATGATCAGAAACCGTTCCCGGCTCGATCTGCCCCGGCCACTGAACAATAAAGGGAACCCGCAACCCGCCTTCATAGAAATTGCCCTTGCCCCCGCGGAAGCGTTCGTCCGTTCCGGGATTCAGATTCGGGGCAAAAAAGCCATGCGGATGGTTCTCGTTTGCGAAATACGTAGCACCGCCATTGTCGCCGCAAGCAAAGATGATGGTCTTCTCGTCGATCTCCAACGCCTTCAGCAAATCCATGATCTCGCCTATCTGGCGATCGGCCATTTCCATCATTGCGGCGTACATCTGTGCATCGTGCGGTCCTCTCTGGTTCGTGGCATCCCATTTCACGTCCCTGTACTTCTGCCATGCTGGATCCGATTCGGGCATCATCCACTGGCCGTGCGGAGGCGTCCACGGTAAATAGGCAAAAAACGGACGGTCTTTGTTCTCCCGTATAAACTTCAGCCCTTCTTCATAGATGAGGCCATGAGAAAACACTTCGCCAGTGTGGAAGTCGCCTGTATTCCCCTCCAGATACATCTTCTCGCTGTTGCGGAGAAGGTACCGCGGATAGTACGTATGTGCATGCACCTGATGATAATAACCGAAGAAGGTATCAAAACCGTGTTTCTCTGGCACCCCCGTTGTCCCGGCATCACCCAGGCCCCACTTGCCGAAACCGCCAGTCGCATAACCCTCGGCTTTGAGCATTTCAGCGATCGTCACATCATCCGTACGCAGTGCCAGACCGCCGCCATTTGCACGGATTGTTGTGTGGCCCGTATGCTGACCCGTCATCAGCGCACAGCGTGTTGGAGCACAGACATTGCCTCCTGCAAGCATCTGAGTAAATCGGATGCCTTCAGACGCCATCTTGTCGATATTGGGTGTCTGAAGGATGGGATGCCCCATGTCGGACCACTCAAAGTATCCCCACTCATCCAGCATGATATAGATGATATTCGGCTTCTCAATATTTTGTTTTTCCATAGCACTACTCCCTTGAGCTACACTTCTTTATCACCAGGGATTCGTCGCATCCATCTCCCACTTCACAATGTCACGCACAACGATGGGCCCATCCGAAGCGAACACCCGAACCTACTCACTATCCTCTCGAGTCGGATACACTCTCTGAACCATACAAATCCGTTTGTATTTCCAGGATCGATAACAAACTTCAATTCCATTGACTAAAGATCCCTACCGTTGGCATATCCCGGCCCACCCGCACCGACATAACCAGCACTTGCCCCACCGACATCGTCCGTAATCCAAAAAGAAAACAACCGTCCCGATTTTAAATGGAATCGAATCTGTGCAGGCTGCCCAGCAACACCCGACAGATCAATACCAGAACGCCAGGTGACTTCACAGCAGGTGCTATCTTGAGAAACAGGCACACAAGACGCAGCACCCAAACCATCTACAGGCTGGTTATCAATCAAGACTTCCGCTGTCAATTCCCCATTAGGGCTATCCACATTGACAAACAACCGATGCCCTTGAAAGACGACAGGCCTCGTGGTCAGCACGCCCCCATCAACACCCGCATCCATCGATACAAACCCATCCCGCCGAATGGTCGCCAACCCCGTGCTTGCACCCGCGTACATAACACGTCGGGTTCGTCCGGGCGCTCCCACATCGGTTTTACCAAGTTTCGGGGATTCACCAGAAAATCCAGTAAAATAAATCCACACCTCATCGCCAACAACCATACATACCCCACCGACTGCATGCAGATACGCACGATTCCAATCACCTATTTGTCGAGATGCCGCCAGAAGCGGTGTGCGATCGGGCCGACTAAAATGAAACCCATCGCGGCTATAACCGATTTCCAGGTCTATCGTCTTGGGTACGCCTTCAGTTGCACAAATGTTATTCTCAGGGCCACGAAAAATCGCAAATAATCCCAGCATCAAACTCTCGTAAGGCGTCACATTGACATCGTAGAGTGCCACGCGATGATCAGGTCGCAGAGGATCGGAGAGCGACAGGTTGTCAATCCGTTGCCACAAAACCTCTTCGCGCTCTTGATCCCAAGGCACACCTTGCAAAAAATCATCGCGCTCAGTATAAAAACGCGCCCGCAAACCTGCGTGTTTACGCCGCACACTCATGCACCACTTCTTGCGAAAGGGGTTGTAGAACAGCGACGTGTTATCGCCCACAGGCGTTGTCAAAACCGGGTCAGACCAGTGAACACCATCAGGCGACGTATGCAACCAGCCTTCGCCTTTCATACCGCCTTCTTGACCAAAGCGATAAAATTGGAACATCTTGAAGCGTTCGTCACGTTTCTCCGCTTCGTGATCCAGCCAGACCAGACACCCATCGCGATCGTATCCATCCAGATTGGGCCACACAAGATTTGTGCCTGGCACAACATCCAGATTGGGACGCGTCCAGTGGAGGCCATCTTCACTCGTGGCCAGCGCAGTGCTGTGAAACCACCCCGGCATATACCACAGCTTAAACAAGCCATCTTCAGGGTCATACCACGCACCATCGTTAAACGGCGCCGCCATCGGACAATTGCCATTGTCCATTTCTTCATCTGTCTCGGGAGTAAGAACAGGACTTGCACCGTGAATTTTTGGTCTGCCAAAAGATCTTTGCAAAGTCGTGGATGCAATCAAGAAATCATCCACAAAAAGCTGACGACCAATGTCAATGCAAATCGCTTCTGGAGGTGCATCCAGATAGGGTACCTTCAAAGGATCGGTGCTTTCTCCATCCACATCCCTCGGCGGCCAAGTTTCTGGCAAAACAATCCCATTGTATAATGATTCACTCATAGTTTAGAAAGCTCAATGCTCGTTTTGGACGCGGCTGCGGTCCCATTCCTCAATGCTCATGTCCCCGGCGACGATGTGGCTGTTGTCGCCGATGCGGTCCGGATGGCGCAGTTCCGGTTGATCGACAAATCTGGCGCGCAACGCCTTGTGCTGGTTCTCGGGCTGTAGCACATCCTCCTCGCCCTCGGCGATGTGCCGATACAGCAGCTTCAACTCTGGGGAGAACCTGGCGAAAACCTCTCGCGGCACATAGGTCCTTAGTGTGTGGCCGCCCGAGTGCAAGTTGCTAAACTCATTCCCAGACAGCCACCAGGGCGCATATCGGCACACCACCGCCGTGCGCTCGTGTTCGCTCTGGTTAAGCCCGGTCGAGTGCCAACTCCTTGTGTCCTGCATAAAAACCGAGCCTGCCGGGGCAGAGACCTGGAATTCTCCTGGAATGGGCGCGCGCGCGTCGATGCCGTCGTCGGGACCCCGCGGGTTACGCGGGTCTTTGTGCGACCCCGGCACGATCCACGTGCCGCCGTTGAATGGGGTCACGTCTTCCGGACCGAGGTACCAGACCGTGGAGAGTGCCATGCAGACGTCGGGGAAGGGCTGGGCGACTGCGCCGCAGTGCTTCCAGGGATGTTCGCTGTTTGGCCCATACGCGCTCAGATCGTGTGGCCAGTCAGAATGCCAACCGCGGTGCTTAAGCTGCTGCTCGGATAGCGGTTTCTTCGCCGGTCGCGACGACTTGTTGACCTCCGTCTGCAAAATACGGATGTGCGTATCGAGCATGGCTCTGGCAACCCGCAGTACGCGAGGCTCCGCGAGGTACTCGGCGAATATCTCGCACCGCGCAATATCGCACAGTTCGGCGTGCGGTGCCAACGGTGGCCGCACCGGGTCCTCGCGCCATCTTTCGAAGCGCTCAGGGCTGTCGTCGATCTTGGCATCGGGGTCTCTCTGACGCTCTATCTCTATGCGCTTGCGGCGCTCTGCCTCGCGGTCCTGTTGCAACAGTTCGCGCCCCCGGTGTACACTCTCGCGCACCGCGTCAACCTGATCTTTGGGAATCACCCGATCAATGACGCAGAAACCCTGGGTTCGCAGCGATTGCACATACCCCTCAATCTCTGCATCACCGCCTTTGGGAATACCCGTGCCGATAGAGTAGGGGACGCGCAGTCGCGCATCTAAATTTAAGTGTTTTGACATAATCAACTCATCTGGTTTAAGGGTTAAAAAAGCTATGGCTGTGGCAATAGTTCAAGCCGTTCGATTCGCTTCATGTCGGTGTGACAAAAAGATGGTATTTCTCCTCAGGTTGGGTTATCGTCATCATCTTTAAGAAACGCGTTCAATCGTTACGTAATAAGCACCTGCCAGGCGTTCGCCCTTTTCATCAATCCACCAGGTCTGCAAATGAGTAGGCCCTTCCTCCAAATCTACAGTCATCGTCACAGCCGCGTCATCGACCTGCACCTCCGTCTCCTGCACAGACTTGCCAATCTGCATCCACGCCCTCACTGCAGGAAGCGCTTTGCCTTCCATCAGCGTGCCATCCACACCTTCCATCACAGGAGCGGGTGCAGTGATTGCTAAACCGGATTCTTCTGGCCACCGCCTCAAAGTAATTTCATAGGTCCCATCCTGCGAAACAGCAAGTTGCCAGATCCCACTATCCATCACGCAACCACGCACACCGTTGGGATTATCACAATAGACGCGCAACCAATCGCAACTTGACAATCGGGCAGGGTTTTCAATATCGGTTCCAATTGCAATGGAATAATAGCGTTCAAAATTGTTGCCCAATTCATTCCACCATCCATCGTAATGTGATTGCATTTGCTCAACCACATCGGGATGTTGATCTGCGATATTATTTTCCTGCCCGGGATCGTCATCGAGGTTATAGAGTTCTTCATAATCGACCAGGCGCCAGCGATGCCACAACACAGCAGCATTACCTTTGCCCGTAAATCGCCGTTCTTTGTTCTCTGTCTGTCCATACTGCACCACTTTCATGCGATCTTCCAGATGATCACACTCTCCCCGCAATAAACCCGCAAGTGAAACGCCATCAAACGCGGTGTCCTCAGGTGTTTCCAGACCGCATAATGAAACCAGCGTTGGCGCAAAATCTGTTCCATGTGTCATATCCGAAATATCGCGTGGTACTCCCAGCCCACCTTCAGGCCAGCGTATAAAAAACGGCACGCGATGACCGCCCTCATAAAGCATCGTTTTTTTGCCGCGCATACCGGCATTGTACACCGACTCGCCACTTGCAGTGCCATTGTCGGTCATATAAATCAGAATTGTATTGTCATACAGGCCCTTCTCTTTTAGAAATGCATCGAGTCTGGCCATATTCTCATCAATGTTCACGATCATGCCAAAGAAACTGGCCACAGGATAATCAACCTGCTCAAGATAGGGCTGGCGATATTTATCAGGCACCCAGAGGGGCGTGTGCGGCGCATTGGTTGCGATATAAGCAAAAAAAGGGCCATCATCACTTCGTTCAATCCACTTCATCGCTTCATCAAACCACACATCCGTGCAATACCCCTCAAACGCTTCATACTCACCATTGTGTCGATAGGTATCGTCAAAATAGTCGTTGCCGAAATAATCTGCCGCAGAAGTAACCCCCCAGGCAGGATGATGAATCGTTTCCTGAAAGCCGCGATCCTGTGGCCGGTAGGGATAATTGTCACCCAGGTGCCATTTGCCAAAATGCCCTGTGCGATAACCATTATTGCCAAAAATATCTGCAATCGTTGGCAATTCGGGATTGATCAGCGATCGCCCCATACACACAAAAGTGGCTCCATTGCGAAGCGCATCCTGCCCCGTCATTAATTCGCCCCGCGTCGGGGTACACATGGGTGCCACATGGAAATCTGTAAAGCGAACGCTTTCTTCACGCACGGCATCCAAATAAGGCGTTTTAATCACTGGATTTCCGTGACAAGAGAGGTCGCCATAGCCCTGGTCATCGGTTAAAACAAAAATTACATTCGGTTTAGACATCGCACACCCTTTCTCTATGACTCAACGAATCGGTCCTGGATACGAACACGCCTGCCCATTGCGGATGAGCATCCCCCGATCGGCCTGATTCGCCTTTTCCGCCATCTCATCTCGAAACGTGATCATAACACCGCCCCATCGCGTGCGGTCACTCGGATTCGGGGGACTCATGTGCCACATGTGCGCATGCCAGATCACGGCATCGCCCGGTCCCAACGGCACTGGCTCAGGCGTTCTCTCCGCGACCAGATCACGCGGAATCTCTGGGTGCAAGCCATCATACTGCACGTGTTCGATCACGTCGCCTTTGTGGGCGCCCGGCATCACATGCAAACACCCATTCTCCAGATCGACAGCCTCCAGAGCCACCCAACAATTAAAATGTTCGCGCTTGTGTGGCCTGATGCCATGCGAGGCATCGCGCTCCCACAACCAAATGTCCTGATGCCAGGGAACCGATTCGCCGATTCGAGCCTGCTTCGTAAAAAAACGCGTGCCTTGCACGCGAACATTTTCACCCAGAAAGCGTTGGTTCATTGCAATCACATTCTCTGCTGTCAGCCACTCCTCCCAAAGCACCCGGCTATGAAGGTCCCGATCGCCCACAGCCCATACCGCCGCATCACCGTCAACACCTGTGTCATCTGCGCGATCAGTGGTCAATCTGAATCCTTCCGGCTTTTCTGCGATGACCCGTTCAAGTTCACTTCGCACCGCCTCAACTGCTCGGGCCGAAATCAGATTTCGAACCACAAAATAACCGCGTTCTTCAAACTGCGCCTCTGCATCTTCGGGGATATAAAACGCACCCATTCTCTACTTCTTTCCGTTTGGATCACCGGGATATGGACAGGCCTTTCCTTCACGAATCATAAACCACCGATCAGCATGGTCCGAACCTTCGGCCATGTCATCGGGAAACCCAATCATTACACCACCCCATCGCGTGCGGTCACTCGTATTTGGTGGACTCATATGCCACATGCGAGAATGCCAGGCCACCCCATCGCCCGGTCCCAGCGGCACAGGTTCAGGCGTTTTTTCAGCTACCAACTCACGCGGAATTTCGGGGGTGACACTGTCTTCATAGCGAATGTGGTCAATGACTTCCCCTTTATGCGACCCTGGCATGACATGAAGACAACCATTTTCCAAATCCACAGCCTCCAGCGCGATCCAAATACTGAGATGGCGTTGCATATATTTTCGTGTGCCCAGTGACGGATCGCGCTCCCATATCCAGATATCTTGATGCCAGGGTGTCGCTTCGCCCAATCGAGCCGGTTTGGTAAAAAATCGTGATCCCATCACCCGCACATTTTCGCCAACAAAACGCCGCATAACCGAGACGACATTCTCAGCGGTCAACCACTTTTCCCAAAGAACCCGATTTCGGCAACCAAACGTATCACCCACAGCGCGCACACTGTCTTCACCATCTACATCTGCGTCGTCAGCCCGCCTTCTATCCGGTGGAAACCATTTGACCTCTCCTGCGATGGCACGCTCAATTTCATTTTTCACTGCCTCAATGGCCTGATCTCCAATGAGATTGCGAGCTACAAAAAAACCACGGTCTTTTAATTGAGCCTCTGCATCTTCGGGTATTGAAAACGCATCCATCCGCTACTCCTTCTTGGCGGTTGTACTATCTAAAACAGTATCCTAACATTAAACAGGTATGTCAGAAACGACCTTTCCATCATTCCTCTACACCTTTTTTAACTAATAGCCCGTAATTCCCAATAGCTTTAGCATTGGGTCGCACGGCGAAGGGCTTCCTTTTTTACCCCTGATTGATTCTTTCAGGGGGTATATGAACATTGCTATACAGCCAAGCGTAAATCAAGCATTATGCTTGACAAGAATGACACATAAGTATATATTTTATTTATGTTTAGGTCCTTAAAATACAGATTGCGACCAACGAAAAAGCAAGAGAATATCTTGCTGGCACATATTGACGAATGTCGCTTGCTATACAACCAGCTTGTGTGTTCCAGAGTGCAAGCATGGGAAAAGGATAAGGAAAGTTTGTCGCGCTATGAGCAACAAGCC
>JAJDYX010000035.1 GCA_022824945.1 Candidatus Latescibacterota bacterium | reverse complement strand
CGCACCAACGACTTTTCGCAAGCCGACTTCTCTTGCCCGCGTTGCCTGTCGTCCGAGGGTTAAGGTGATGAAGTTGACACATGCGATAAACAGGACGAGGATTGCAATGCCCGATAAGATGTATGAATAAACTGGATTACTACGACCGTCTGCCCACACGTTTTGATCAAAGTGCATTTTGGTGAGTGGTTGAAGTTTGATTTGTTCCTCGCTCTTTTCACCCCACCAGATTTTGGTCCATCTGAGAAATTGTTGTTCGAGACTGTTAGGGTGTACGTTTTGAGGGAGCATCATAAAAGTTGAAACCAGAGAGGAATACCATTTGTCTTCGAACTCGCTTTGTTCAAATGGCAATAGCACGTCAAATTGAAGTGTGGAGTTGTTGGGCGCGTTTTGCACAATGCCCGTGATGGTGTAGTTTTGAATTTCCTTCCCGCGTTGAATTGGAAGTAGTTCCCCGACCGGATTGGCTTTGTTGAAATATTTCTGTGCGGTTTTTTCTGTTATGAGCGCGGAATACTTGTCCTGGAGTGCTTGAGCGGAATCGCCGTGAATAACTGGAAAAGAAAAAATGTCGAGAAAGTTGGCGTCAACATAACCCAACTGTACCCGAAAAGCGCGATCTTCTGTACCAATTTTCTCATTGCGAGATATGAAACGAACAGTCTGCATGTCTGGGAATGCTTCTGCTATTGCGGGTCCGAGGGGGTCTGATGTCGTACCGGTAATCCATTCGTGTAGCTCCTTTTGCTCCTTTATGCAAACCCGATAGATGCGGTCGGCATTTTTGTGAAAGGTGTCGTAGGTCCATTCGTTGTAGGTAAAGAGGTAGGTGAGGATGCAGAAGGCGAGGCCGATGGCAATGCCGATGATGTTGATGGCAGAGTAGATGCGGTGCCTGGCGAGGTTACGGATCGCCGTTTTCAGATAGCTACTGAATAAAGATATTTCAGTGAACATTGGTTTTTCCTTTGCAGGATAGGAATTGATTATTGTTCACGGCGAGATCTATAAAGCGGTTGGTCGTTTACTCATATCGCAGGGCATCAATCGGGTTGGATCGCGCGGCGCGAATGGCTTGCACGCTCACGGTTCCAAATGCGATGATGAGTGCCATTATTGCGCTTGCGATAAATGGCAATGCATTCAGGTCTGTCTGATAGGCAAACCCGGAGAGCCAGTCGCGCATGAGATAGTAGGCGATTGGCCAGGCGATGAGATTGGCAAGCAGAACGAGGAATATAAATTCGCGCGAGAGCAGGATGACCAGATGTGGTGTGGATGCACCCAGTACTTTCCGCACACCAATTTCTTTGGTGCGAGATTGAACCATGAACGCCGCGAGTCCGAACAGTCCCAAACAGGCTACGAAAATTGCCAGTAATGAAAACACGCCGAGCATTTTGCCGGTGAGTTGCTCGTTGAAATAGATCCAATCTATGATCTCGTCCAAAAAGTGATATTCAAAGGGTGCGTCCGGCACAAAGCGTTTCCACTGTGTTTCGAGAAAAGATAGAGTTTGCGCGGTGTTTTCTGGTCGGATGCGTAAAGCCAGCGCATAAAACATCTTCCAGCGGGCCAAAAACCCCATGGGGGCGATTTCTTCTCGTAGTGTCAAATTGTGGTAATCTTTTACGACGCCTATTACGGTCAGGGATAGGTTGTCATATGCTGGTAACACAATCTGTTTGCCAATCGGGTCGTCCTCCCAGCCGAGCAGGCGCACGGCTGTTTCGTTCAAGATGATCGCCTGTGATGTATCGCTGGCAACATCGGCTGAAAAGGCACGACCGCGAAGTACGGGGATTTCAAATGTTTCAAAGAATGAATTATCAACTTCGTTTATGCGAAATGTTCGTTCTTTTGTTCGGTCTCCATCGGGCCAGGCCAGCCGCAGTCGTCCGCTGTATCCTATAATGCGGTATCGCAGAGCAGATGCGCTGAGGATATTGGGGTGTTCGAGAAAGACTTGTTTGACCATCTGGTGGCGTGCCGAAAGGCGCATTTGTGGGTTTGGCTCTCCGGCAAAGTCCTGGACGAAAATGGGTAAACTCACAATGTGATCGCGTGCAAAACCCATGTCTTTGGTGTCTATATATCGCAGTTGCTGATAAACCACGAGGGTGCAGATCACCAGCAAAATGGACATGCCAAACTGAAATACTACGAGTCCTTTCTTCAGTCCTGTGGAACCAGGGGAGGAAGACGCCCTGCTTTTTAATGCTGTGACCGGGCGAAAAGAGGAGAGGAAAAATGCCGGATACCACCCCGCCAGTAATCCGACCAACAATGTGAGTGCCAATACCGCTGGTGCACCTATTATTACTGTAGCCGCGTTGAGGTGTAAATCGCCACGCACAAATTGGTTAAATAAGGGCAGGCATAACTCGACCAGTGCGAGGGCAATCAGCAGGGCGGCGCAGGTTAAAAGCAGGGATTCACTCAAAAATTGAACCATCAGTTGCGGGCGATGTGCGCCAACTACTTTTCGCACGCCGACTTCGCGCTTGCGGGTGATAGCGCGTGCAGTTGCCAGGTTTGTAAAGTTCACGCATGCAATGACCACGAGGATCAGTCCGATAGCTGCCAGCATATAAATGTGTTGCATGGGGCTGTCGGCAGTTGGGTTAAAATCGGATTCACCATGTAGGTACACGCGGTGCAGGGGCTGTAGATGGTAGGTGTTTTTTGCTGCAAATTCATCCCCCATATATTGCTTGATTAATGGTTGGAGGGGATAATGAGGCCAATGAGACTTATGTTGAGCAGTAACTTCATCCCCCATATACTGCTTGATCAACGACTGCATTTTCGCCTGGAGAGTTTTTGTGTTTTGCCCTGCTTTTAATAGCACGTATGTGTTTACCGGACGCCAGGATTGCGTGGGTAGCCACATTGTCCACATTTCTTGCGTTTCTTCTATGGGGGGTATTGTGGTTGAGAGTATTTGAAAATAAAGACCTGATGAGAGATGTGGTGCTTTTACGATGCCCGTTACTGTGTACTCGCCTGGGAAATTGACGTTCTCGATTGAAAATGTTTTGCCCATCGGGTCAATATCGCCAAATAAGTGTTGTGCCATGTCGTCGGTAATGACCACAGAGTAGGGTGTGCGAAACGCGGTTTCTGGATCGCCCTTTATGAGGGGAAAATCGAATATGTCCAGAAAATTGTCATCTACCAGCGCAAAGGTATATTGACCCGTGCGTTCTCCATATTGTGCAGATACGCCCCACCCGCCAAACCGCCAGATACGCACCGTTGTTTCTACTTCGGGAAATGTTTCTTTTAATACGGGACCGAGTGCGCCTGATGTGCCGCTGCTGTAAGTTGTTTGTGTGCCGCGTTCTTCTCGAATCACTTTGTAAATGCGGTCGCCCAGGGTGTGGGAGCGGTTTACTGCAAATTCCTGCTGGATATACAAGAGGATCAAAATGCCACATGCCAGCCCAATGGCGAGTCCCAATACGTTGATTGAGGTGTATAGTTTGTGCCGCATCAAATTGCGGATCGCAACGGTTAGATAATTTTTGATCATGAGAATTTCCTCTCATTATTCACTATTCATCTCGCAAGGCATCCGCCGGATTTGCGCGTGCGGCTTTGAGGGTCTGAGTGGTGACGGTTGTGAGGACGACGAGGAACAGGGCTATGCTGCCGAGTAAGAAGGTGCCAATACCCAATTCGGTGCGGTAGGCGAAGGTTTGTAACCATTGATTTGTTGCGTAATAGGCGATGGGGAATGCGATGAGGCTTGATAGGGCGATGTAGAGGACAAATTCTCGCGAGAGCAGGGAGAGGATTTGCGCTTGGGATGCGCCCAATACTTTGCGAATGCCGATTTCTTTGGTGCGTCGTGCGACAGCTAATGCAGCCAGTCCGAATGCGCCGAGTGCCGCGATGAAGATGGCGAATCCAGTGGCGTATTGGATCATGAGATTCCAGCGTTCTTCTTTTTTGTATTGTTTGTCCAGGTCTTCATCGATGAATGAAAATCTGAATGTCTGGTTGGGGGCAACTTCTGCCCATTTTTCTTTTATAAATGCGATGGTGCCCGGCACATTTTCGGGATGAATGCGGACCAACAAGCGTCCAGTGTATATACCGAGTGGCAGAACAGCGGGTTCAAGTTTGTGATGCAGGGAGTTAAAATGGAAATCGCGGACAACACCGATGATGGTCTTGTCTCGTCCATGTTTGATTGTTTTGCCAACGGGATATTCTATGCTGAATTTTTGGACCAATGCCTCGTTGACAAGGATTGATTCTTTGGCATCGGTTGGAAATTCTCTGTCGTATTCTCGGCCTGCAACCAACTTTATGCCGAGTGTTTTGAATAGGTCGTAATCAATACGGATGTTCTCAACGTATTGCTTTGGACTTCCTTCATAAGTTACATCAGCCCGGGAACTCATGGTGCTGCTTAGATAATGATTGAGCCAGGTCGTGCTGACCACTGAGGGATGTGACAGCAGTTCATCTCGAAAAACGTTTGGCAGGGTTTTGTTTTCTCTTTGCAATGCATGGGTCTGAATAGCGACGATGTGTTCGGTTTGATACCCCAGGGGTTTGGTTCGCAAAAAGGTGAGTTGTTGGGCCATCATTAAGGTGGTGATGATGAAGAATATGGATAGGGCAAACTGAAAAATGACCAGTAATTTGCCAAAACGATTGCCCGTTTTGATTTGCAATCGGCTTGTTATGATTTTAGTTGGCTGTAGGCGGGATAGAATAAAGGCGGGATACCCCCCTGCTGTGATGCCCACGATGGTGACGAGAAGAATGAGAAAGGCGAGTGTTGTGAGATTGAGGCCGTCGCTTATGGATAGGGATTTTCCGGCCAGATTGTTGAATGTTGGCAGGGCGAGTTCTGCGATGGCAATGCCAACGATGAGTGCAATGAAGATGAGTAAGAGCGATTCGCCGATAAATTGGTTTGCGATTTGTGAGCGTTTCGCACCAACGACTTTTCGCAAGCCGACTTCTCTTGCCCGCGTTGCCTGTCGTCCGAGGGTTAAGGTGATGAAGTTGACACAGGCGATAAACAGGACGAGGATTGCAATACCCGATAGGATGTATGAATAAACTGGATTACTGCTATTACGCACCCCCATGTTTTGAGCAAAATGCATTTGGGTGATAGGCAAGAGTTTGAGTTCTTTCTCGTCGCCCCACCAGGTCTTAGTCAATCTGGGAAATTGCTGTTCGACACTATTTGGGGATACATTCGGGGGGAGCATCATATACGTATCCAGGTAGTACATATTCCATTCGTTTTTAGCCTGGACCCAGGATGCCCGTTCAAATGGCAGTAGTATGTCAAATTGAAGTGTGGAGTTTTTGGGCACGTTTTGCACAATGCCGGTGATGGTGTAGTTTTGAATTTCCTCCCCGCGCTGAATTGGAAGCTGTTCCCCGACTGGATTGGCTTTGTTGAAATATTTCTGCGCGATTTTTTCTGTTATGATTACAGAATACTTATCCTGGAGTGCTTGAGCGGAATCGCCGTGAATGACTGGGAAAGAAAAAATGTCGAGGAAGTTGGAATCGACAAACCCCAAATTCGCTTGAAAAGCGCGGTCTTCTGTACCAATTTTTCCCCCGCTACTTCTGAAACGAACGGTCTGCATGTCTGGGAATGCTTCTGCTATTGCGGGTCCGAGAGGGTCTGGTGTTATACTAGAAACCCGATAGATGCGGTTGGCGTTTTCGTGAAAGGTGTCGTAGGTCCATTCGTTGTGGACAAATAGGAAAGTGAGGATGCAAAAGGCGAGGCCGATGGCAATGCCGATGATGTTGATGGCGGAATAGATGCGGTGTCTGGCGAGGTTGCGGATCGCTGTTTTCAGGTAGCTGCTGAATAAAGATATTTCAGTGAACATTGGTCTCTCCTGTGTATGGTGTGGCGTAAACTCTATATTTTATTTTATCAGGTGCGATCAGCCCGCCCAGCCTCCGACCTCTTGTTTTTCCAATGCGCGTTTTAGCTGGTGGCGCCCTCGGTGGAGCCAGATTTTCACGGATCCGAGAGGGGCTTGCATTTCCCATACGATTTCGCGGTAGGACAGTTCTTTTATGTAGCGAAGCCACATTGCGCGTTGTTGTGTCTGGGGCAATGTGCGCAAGCCCTGTGCTAAGAGTTGATGGCGTTCTTTTTTTAGGATGCTATCTTCTGGCGTTGTCAGAGTAATTGGTTCGGGCATTTGTCGCGCTGCGGTTTCCATGCCGTTTTTTCGGGATAGCCGAGACCGAAGGTGTGACCGCCCGACGTTGATGGCAATGCGCGTCAGATAGGTTGTGAATGCCGATTCGCCGCGAAACTGGCGCAGGCTCTGAAAGACTTTCATGAATACCACCTGCATTAAGTCTTCGATTTCCTCGCGGTCCTGCACATATCGCCCGACAATGGCGCGTACGCGATTCTGGTGCAGATAGTAGAGTTTGCCAAACGCGCTTTTGTCGCCGGCTTTTATCATGTGGACCAATTGTACATCGTTTTCTATTTCTGATCGTTTATTCATATCGCAATGCCTCCACGGGGTTCATTTTTGCCGCTTTTACAGCTTGCAGGCTCACTGTTCCGATTACGACCAATAGGGTCAGTACACCGCCCAGCACGAATGCCCCAATCCCCAGTTCAATCCGATACGCGAAGTCCGATAGCCATTTGCTCATTGTCCAGTAGGCGACGGGCCAGGCGAGTACGTTTGCTATGCCTACCAACAGTACGAATTCGCGCGATAACAAACGCACCACGTTTGTGATGCTGGCGCCCAATATTTTGCGAATGCCGATTTCTTTAGTGCGCCGGGTCACGGCGAGCGCTGTCAATCCGAATGCGCCCAGGCATGCGATAAAAATGGCAAATAGGGTTCCGTATCCGATCATGCGATGCCATCGCTCTTCGGTTCGGTATTGGTGATCGATGCCTTCGTCGAGAAATGAATAGCGGAATCCAGGGGACTGTGCTACGGCTTCCCATTGCGCTTTCATGAATGTTAGTGTGCTGGGGATGTCTTCGGCACGCACCCGAATTAGCAGGTGGGTAAATTGATGTTCTGGCGCGCATTTCAGGAATGCGGGGCCAATTTTGTGATGGAGAGAGCGAAAATGAAAGTCGTCCACCACGCCGATTACTGTCATATCATCAAAAAATTTCAGTGTTTTTCCGAGGGGTGGTCCCGGTCCCAGTTGTTTGGCCAGGGTTTGGTTAATGATCACAGACTTATCAGGGTCTGTTACAAGTTCTCGTGAATAATTTCGTCCTTCGATCAATTTGATGTCGAGGGTTGGTACAAAGTCGTAATCGACAAAGAAGATCTCTACGCCTTTTAAGGTTGTTCCTTCATGTACCACAGCCCCGCGCGATTGGTATCCGTTGCGCATCATGTGATATATTGGGGTCACGCCGAGAATTGCGTGATGGGATAACAGGGCATCCCGATAGGTTTCAATGTCTTTTGGGCCCAGATCTCGCAGCTTGCTGAGGCGACTGACGGCAATGAGATGTTCGCTGTCAAATCCCAGGGGTTTGGTCCGCAAATAGTCGAGTTGAGAGGTCATAATGAGGGCGCTGATGACGAGAACCGCAGACATCGCGATCTGGAAGACCACGAGAAACTGGCTGAACAATCCCGCACTGATTATTTTCAATCTGCCTTTGAGTACGTGAATTGGCATAAAGCCGGAGAGGACAAAGGCTGGATAGGTACCTGCGAGCAGGCCGACGATTAGAGTCAGGCCCATGAGCGAGGCAAATGCCAGAACATCCAGATGTGCAACTATGGATAGTTTTTGCGCCATGAGGTTGTTGAACAATGGTATTAAAAGTTCTGATAGTGCGAGTCCGATCGCAAATGCTATGAGGCTTAAGAGCACGGATTCTGTGAGAAATTGCACGATGACCTGGGGCTTGTGTGCGCCAACGACTTTGCGAATGCCGATTTCTCGCGCCCGAGAAGCTGACCGTCCCAGGGCGAGGGTCATAAAGTTCACGCATGCGACAAAGAGTACGAGGGCTGTGATGCACAACAGGATGTAGCTGTATGCCGGGTCCGTGGCGGGTTCGGGCGCGCGGATATTTGGGTTGAAATGCACATCGGCAAGGGGTTGCAATTTCAGCTTTTGATTTTCACCTATGATGGGCCACGACCAGTTTATAAAACGCGGAAATAATTTTTCTATGTCTTCGGCGCGAGCCTGATTGTGGAGCAAGACGTAAGTGCTGGTGTTGCCTGTATAATTCCACGAGTTGAGCGCGTCTTCTACATTCTCATAAGATTGGATGCAGCCGAATTGAATGCTGGATGTTTCGGGGGTGTCTTTCGCTATGCCCGTGATCAGAACTTGATGGATTTTTGAGTTTTGGGTGAAAGAGATCGTTTTCCCCATTGGGTCGGTGTTGCCGAAGAATTTTTGGGCGGCTGTTTCTGATATAACAATGGCGTCTTTGCTATTCAGTGCTGTTGCGGGGTCGCCTTTTATCAGGGGAAATGAAAAGACATTCCAGAAACCCGGATCGATATAAATAACGCGCTCTCGAGATGAATGGTCGCCGTATTGGAGTGTGCGAGAAGTATTATAGATTCTCACGACGTGCTGCATTTGTGTGGGGAATGCTTCTGCCAATGCAGGACCGAGAGGACCCGGCATATAAGCCGAGGCATCACTGCCTTCTCCCACTTCTCCTTTGTTGTAAATGCGATATATCCGATCTGCTTTTTCGTGGAATGTATCAAAGGACCATTCGTGTCGTACGTACAGGAATGTCAAGATGCAAAACGCGATCCCGATTGCCAGGCCGGTGATGTTGATCGCCGAATACACCTTGTAGCGGACGAGGTTGCGATACGCTACGGTTAGATAGTTGCGGAGCATTTTATTTTTCCTAACTGTTCCAAGTGATCATGACATAGCTGGTCTTATTGGTGGTTCCGATACCAGCAGAGTCTATTGGTCTTATTTTGGATTATATTTTTCAACAAATCTCTCCACAGCTCTCACGAATCGGAAGGCCAGAACAAGAAGACAGACGACTACTGCCACGACCACAGCCACATAGATAAAACTCATCAGGCTAAACCATTCTTCTATTCCTATCATTTTACTTACCTCCTGAAAAGGGTTCTGGGATGTTGGCAGAGCTTCGTTGCATAAATAAGACGACCATGCAGCTTACTCATACCGCAATGCTTCCACAGGATTCATCTTTGCCGCTTTTACAGCTTGCAGGCTCACAGTTCCGATTACGACCAATAGGGTCAGTAAGGCACCGAGTGCAAATACGCTAACTGTCAACCCCATGCGATAGGCAAAGCTCTGTAGCCACCAGACCATTACCAGATACGTCAGGGGCCAGGCGCATAGATTTGCGACTATAACCAGTATTACGAACTCACGCGATAATAGCGATACGATATTTAGAACCGAGGCACCCATAATTTTTCGAATGCCTATTTCTTTGGTCCGCCTCGCTATGGCCAATGCCGTTAATCCAAATGCGCCCAGACAGGCGATAAAGACAGCCAGGATCGTTGCATAGCCCACGACCTTGCTCCAACTCAAAAAGTCCCGGTAATAATTCTCAATATCCTCTTGTAAAAACGTGAAGTAAAACGGCTCGCCAGCGGGCGCGATCTCTTTCCACCCTGTTTCCAGATATTTCAAGGTCCCGGCAACATCGCCAGGTTTGATCCGCACAAAGAAGTTTTCTGCTTCATCTCCCATTGATGGATTCAGTAAAAGCATCGCGGGTTGAACTTTTTGCTGGAGTGGCAACAAATAAAAATTCTGCACCACGCCAATGACCCGGGTAATCCCTTTTGACGCTCTCAATAAGTTTGCGGCTTTGCCTTCAAATGTGATGGTCTGTCCAATTGGGTCGTCCCATCCCATCTGTTTGACCAGTTCTTCATTTACGAGCGTGCTGCCCTGTGCTTGTTCATTCGCATTAGCGTCAAAATCTTTTCCCGAGAGTACTTTCATCTCGAACGTTTTTACAAAATCGTAATCCACATAGAAGCGTTTTATACCCACAGACTGTCCTTGTTCACCTTTTCCGTCTCTGCGGTCTTGCCACCCTTCGTCCAGTAGTGGATACCTCACTGTAGTACATCCTATCACCTTGTGATGTTGTAAATAATAGTTCTTGAGCAAAGCTTGATCTCCGCCCATTTCGGGAAGACCGTCTGTGTTAATGGAGATCACGGATTCCTTGTTAAAACCAAGATCTTTTTCTTTTACAAATTGAAGCTGATAAACCATGATCAGCGTGCAGGTAATCAAAGCACTCGACACCGCAAACTGTCCAAAGACGAGTCCGCGACCAAATAGATTGCGGTGGCTCAGCTTAAACCGCCCTGTGAGTATGCGAACCGGGTTAAACCCGGAGAGCATAAATGCGGGATAGCTGCCAATCAGGAGACCGACAAGTACGACCAGAGCAATTAAAAAGGCAAAAGCGGGCCAGGTAAAAAAGTTGTTGAACGACAGATTTTGATGCATAAATTCATTGAAAAACGGCAACACGAGTTCGGCAAGGGACAGACCCAAAACTACGGCTACAAGGCTTAATAAAATCGATTCGCTTAAGAATTGCCGGATCAGTTGAGAGCGTACAGCACCGACAACTTTGCGAATGCCCACTTCTTTTGTTCGGGTGACCAACCGGCCCACTGCAAGGTTGACAAAATTGATGGAAGCCATTACCAGAACCAGTAATGAAAGGCAGATCAGCCCATACCCGTTCATTGGATCCCGTGGTGCCTTCACGCCGTGATAGGTGGATTCTATAAGATCTATTCGATGGTGCAAATTTGTCAGCGGCTGAAGTCGCAAATGTAAGTCGTCCTCTGAGATCTCTGGTCGCAGCATGTGCGCTTTTACAATCGCGTGCATCGCAGGTTCTATATCTGTGGATTTTGTATTTTCACTGAGTTGGACGTAAGTACCACACCTGGAAAAGATCTTCCAATCATCTGCTTCTCTACGCAAAAAAAACCACAGGTGCTGATATGGTAGCAACATATCGAACTGAATCGATGAGTTGTCGGGCATGGGTTCGGCAACGCCGGTTACCGTGAAATCAGCGCGTTCATGGCTCCATATAGATCGCAGTGTCAGTTGTTTTCCGATTGGGTTTTCAGTTCCGAAAATTTTCTTTGCTGTTTCAGTGCTCAATACAACAGATTGCGGATGTTTGAGGGCAATTTCCGAATCGCCGTAGCGAAGAGGAAACGAAAACATGTCTAAGAATTCGGGATCTACGATCAAAAAAGGCAATTTGAAGATCTGTTCTCCGTACGTAACCTGTATCTCTCGATCATCGGGATCGTCTCCTCGTCCGGCAACTAAGCGCACAGCCTGGTCCACGCCTGTTGCAGTTTGTACCAATTCATTGCGCAAGGCAGTCGGCAATGTGGGTGTGCGATAAAATTTGTTATCGGGACCGCGGTATTCAGCATATACCCGATAAATGCGATCGGCATTTTTGTGAAATGCATCATAGGTCCATTCGTGATGTATGTACAGGAAGGTCAAGATGCAAAACGCAATGCCGATTGCCAGGCCAGTAATATTGATCGCTGAATAGACTTTGTAACGGACGAGGTTGCGATATGCTACGGTCAGATAGTTGCGGAACATTTTGTTCTCCCTGTATGTCACTGCGTGTTCTTTGTGCTGATTTTACTGCAATAATCGTGCCAAAAGATTCAAATGTTGAAATAACAAGGGGTTATGAAAAATTGCTTGAAATTGGCTAATTAGAAAGTGTCCGATTTTGATACAGTAGTGTCCGAAAATGAACACTTGCAGGAGGTGAGATGGGAGATGAGAGAGGTGGGTATAGCTGAGGTTGCCGCGTAAATCAGGTGCTTTTGCCCGGTATTCGAAATACCAGCACAACGCCGAGCAACATCAAGATCGCGCTGATTTCAAAAGCCCGGCGCAGACCATAAGCGTCTGCCATGATGCCGAGGAGCAACATTGCCACGCCGCGAAGCGCGAATCCCGCGCCCATGTAAAGGCCGTTGGCAAATGCCCGGTTTTCTGGGCAGCTTTCCTGTACCATTGCCATGACCACGGGGCCGGTGGAGAGGGCGACAAAGCCCAGGATTATTAAAATGGGAAATAAGGCCCATCCCTGGGTTCCGAGAAAGACAAATAGCAAGATGGGGGTTGCGATCATGGAGAAGCCGAGGATTTGTTTGCGTCCCCAGCGATCACTTACCCATCCGCCGATTAGCGCACCGCCAATGCCCGCGCCTTCCAGGACGGAAAGAGATGCGCCCGATAGCCACAAGCTGGCGCCTTCTTCGGTCAAGAAGGTGGGGAGGAATGCGGTCAGGGAGGCCATCATGAAGGCCCGGACAAATACAATGCCCGATAGGGGTATCATGACCGGTGCCATGCGTTTTAAGGCGGCCTGCCAGGTCAGTGCTTTATATGCGGATATAACGCGGCTTGCAACGCTTCTCATTCGCAATAAGAGTATCAGTGATGCTACAATACCGGCGGGTATCAGATAGGTTGTTCCGGCGATTCCCCACAGGCCGATGACGCTTACGATCAAGATAGGTCCCAGGGTGCGTCCGAGTTCACCGCATAACATCCAGATGCCCATTCCGCGACCCAGGTTGGAACCCGAGAGCGTTCCGGCCATTGCCGGTCCAACTGCGTGAAATGCCGCGGAGCTAAATCCCGTGATTAATAGTAGTACGACGAGGGAGAGATAACCGTGCGCTATGCCGAGCAGGCTCATGGCGATGCCCGTTATTGCAGGTCCCAGGATTACGAGAGATCGCAAGTTCAGGCGGTCCGCCTGATGTCCGATGATGGGTTGAAATACCGAGGGGGCCTGTCTGACGACCATTAACAAACTGGCTTCGGTTTTGGATAGGGACAGAGTTTGTATAAAGATAGGGAGTAAGGGGGGTAGGAATCCGCTGTATGTATCGTGTACTGCATGCCCGCCGGAGAGGGTGATGACGTCTCGGGTCTGAAAACGGCTGTTATCGCTATTTGTGGACATGGGGGTCTCAAAAAAAAGTGATGAATGACGGTTTTAAGATAAGGCGCGGAGGTGTTTTGCAGGAGTGATAAATTATGTGGCTAAATTCAGCACTGCTTCTTAGGGTTGCGGGAATGCATTTGGGGGCATAATTTAGGGACTGGGATGGCACAGGGGTCGCCTGCTGATCGTTCATTTCACGAAGGGCAATAATATGTCTGATTATCTCCCCATTCGCGCGATTACTCGGGGACCTGAGTTCCACTGGTTTGGTTATTACGATAAGTGGCAAATAGATCCTTCAGGCCGGTACGCGCTCGGTATGGCGGTCGATTTTGAACACCGGTCGCCTTCGGCGGATGATATGGTCGCGCTGGGTATTATTGATATGGAGGGTGGCGATACGTGGTCTGAGTTCGGGCGCACGCGGGCGTGGTGCTGGCAACAGGGGTGTATGTTGCAGTGGATTCCCAATTCGGATACGGAGATTATTTTTAATGATCGCGAAGGGGATGCGTTTGTCTCGCGGATATACAATGTAAAGACAGGGGTGATGCGCACGCTTCCGCATGCGATTTATACGCTTTCGCCCGATGGCAAAACAGCGATTGGGGCTGATTTTCGCCGGATTAATCACATGCGGCCCGGGTATGGGTATGCGGGGATTCCCGATCCCAATCGCGATGTGCGTGCGCCGGATGATGTGGGTGTTTATACTGTGGATCTGGAGACGGGTGAGTCAAGGCTTGTTGTTGCGATTGCCGAGGTTGCTGCGATTCCCTATCCGCATGGCGATATTTCTGGGGCGCGTCACTATTTTAATCATTTGCTGTTTAATACGGATGGATCGCGGTTCATTTTTTTGCATCGCTGGCGATTTGGAGATGGCGGTTTTAATACGCGGATGATGACGGCAGATGCCGATGGGTCAAATTTGCATGTGGTTGATGATTACGGCAGGATGTCGCATTTTATCTGGCGCGATCCAGAGACGATTCTCGGGTGGGCGCATCGCCCGGCGCACGGGCGTAAGTTTTATCTTTATAGGGATCTTTCCGATGCGGAGCCAGAGGTGATTGGCGATGGGGTTATGACGGTTGATGGTCATTGTACGTATTTGCCGGGCAATGAGTGGATTTTGAATGATTCTTATCCGTCACAGGGCCATCGCTATCAGATTCCATATCTGTATCACGTTGCGACTGGTGAGCGCATTGATCTGGGTGTTTTTCCGTCGCCGGAGCCTTATACGGGCGAGTGGCGCTGTGATTTGCATCCGCGCTTTAGTCCCGATGGGCAGTTTGTGGTGATTGATTCAGCTCATGAGGGAGATGGACGGCAGATGTATCGGATTGAGGTTGGTGAGGTTGTGTCATAAAGGAGAATTACGATGGCTATAGCTGAAGTACCTGCTGTATTGACGGAAGAGGAGATGCTGCAGTTTCGCACGCGAGGGTATCTCGGTCCGTATTCGCTGTGTTCGGAGGAGGAGATGGCGGATCTTCGTCCGGCGATTGAAGAGGTGCTGGAGACAGATCCGCCGAATGGTAAGAATCGCATTCACAACCGGCATCTGGATAGTCGCGTGGTTTACGATTTGTCAACGCATCCCGAGATTCTCAGCCGTATGGTGGCTCTATACGGGACGGATTTGTTGTTGTGGCGCACGAATTTTTTTATCAAATACAAGGGTACGAAGGCGATTCCCTGGCATCAGGATTTCAATTATTGGCCGCTCGAGCCGCCGGTTATTGTTTCGGCGTGGATTGCGGTGGATGCTTCGACTAAGGAGAATGGGAATTTGCAGCTTATTCCCGGGTCACATCGCAAAATTATTCCCCATGTCAAAGCCACGCCCGATGTGCAGTTCAGGGAGATGGCCGATGCAGGGTATTACGATCCGGAGCAGCTGGTTGATCTCGAGATGCAGCCCGGTGAGTTTATTCTGTTTAATGAGCGTACGTTGCATCATTCGAAAGCCAATTTCTCGGATTTGCGGCGCATTGGTCTGGCAGTGCGCGCGGTTCCTCCGATTGTCCATGTTCTCAAGTACGATTCCGAAGATCATGGGCTTCCGGTTATTCACGGCGAGGATACGATGGGGTTTAATCGCGTTACACAACCGCCGGTATGAGGAACATGATATGAAAATTACCAATATTGAGACGTTTATTGTGGATGCGGGTTGGCGCCCGTGGATTTTTGTTCGGGTGGATACAGATGCGGGTATTAGTGGCTGGGGAGAGTGCAGCGATGGTCGCAGTCCGTATGGGGTTACGGGTACGGTGCGCGATTTGACGCCTTTGCTCATCGGTAAGGACCCCCGCGCTTATGAGATGCGCTTTTGGGATATGTTGCGGGGGACGCGGCAGAGTCCGGGGGGTATTGCGGCGAAGGCGATTGCAGGTGTTGAACTCGCGCTTATTGATATTAAGGCGCGTGCGCTCGGTATTTCTGTTGTGGAGCTTTTTGGGGGGCCAACGCGCGAGCAGGTTCGCGTTTACTGGTCGCATTGCGGTACTTCGCGTGCGCGCAATAGCGATTTGCTCAATACGCCGCCGCTTCGCACGATGGACGATATTGCCGCGCTGGGGCGAGAGGTTGTGGAGAAGGGCTATACGGCGTTGAAGACGAATATTGTGATACCGGGTGATCCTGCCGGTGTGTATTTTGGGGGTTTTGGCGGCGAACCTGGGACGACGGATGGCGTGGTTTCGCGGCAGATGCTCCGGCATATTGAGACGCTTATTGGGACGTTTCGAGATGCTGTGGGTCCGGATGTCGATATCAATCTGGATCTGAATTTTAATTTTAAACCCGAGTCGTGTATGCGCATTGCCCAGGTGCTGGAACAATTTGATTTGCTGTGGCTGGAGATCGATATGTACGAGCCAGATGCGATTCGGCAGATTAAGGATGCGACGAGTACTAAAATTTGTACGGGTGAGAATTTGTTTTATATGCGGGAGTTTATCCCTTATTTCCAGGCGCGGTCTGCGGATGTGTTTATGATCGATGTGCCGTGGAATGGGTTTGCCCAGTCGAAAAAGGTGGGGGATTTGGCCGAGGCGTATCAACTCAATGTTGCGCCGCACAATTATTATAGCCATCTTTCGACGTGTATCAGTGCGAGTCTGTGCGCGGTTTTGCCGAATGTGCGCATTATGGAGATTGATGTTGATGATGTGCCCTGGCGCGAAGATATGGTGACGAATGTGCCGCATATTGAGAACGGATATTTGACGATTCCCTCAGGTCCGGGATGGGGTATTGAGATGGTTGAAGAGGTGCTCAAAGCGCATCCCTGGGATAAGGGGAATGCGAATTGGTGAGGAGACAATATGAATAATCAACAACATTTGTTTGAACTCGATGTTTATGGCTTTACGGTTGTCGAAGGTGTTTTGACAACTGAGGTAGCTGGTGAGATGCGCGAAGCTCTTGTGCGCTGTGAAAAGGAAGTTGGCACGGAGGCCAAAAATCGGGGTACTGCTCGGCATGTCGCCAATTTGCCGGTGCTGGATCGCGTTTTTCACAAGACTATTGATCATCCGCGGATTCTTCCGTTGCTCGAGCACTATCTCGAGAAGTCGCTTATTCTGGGTAGTCTCAATGCCCGCATTGTGCGCCCGGGCGATCCAGACCAGGGTTTGCACAGCGATATTCCGCTGGAGATGCTGAATTTCAGTTCGCCAGTTATGATGAATACGATTTGGATGCTGGATGATTTTTCGTCGGTAAATGGCGGTACGCGCGTGGTGCCGGGGTCGCATAAGAGCGGGTTGGCTATTCCGCCAGAGGATGTGTCAGTTAAGCATATTGCACAACCCGAGGGATCTGCGGGTTGTGTTATTGTTATTAACGGTCAAATATGGCATGCGGGTGGCGCGAATACGGGGACGACGAATCGCCATGCGTTGTTTGGGCACTATCGCAAACGGATGTGTATGTTTCAAGTGGATCCCCACGATGGTTTTCCGCCCGAGTGGTTTGACGAGCTTACGGAGAGACAAAAGCAGTTGATGCGTATGAGCAAGGGGCTTAAATCAGCCCATGCGGCGGATGCGCATTTTAGATAATTGGAGATCAATATGCTCGTTGGTATATCCCCATTGTTCAGTCCCGAGTTGTTGGCTACGATTTATCGCATGGGACACGGTGATGAGATTGTTCTGGCAGATGCACATTTTCCCGGGCATTCGGTGAATGCCAATACGCTGCGGGCTGATGGTCTGGGGGTTGCGGCGTTGCTGGAAGCAATTTTGCCGCTGTTTGTGCTGGATACGTATGTGGATAGTCCGGTTTTTATGATGGATGCGGTGCCGGGCGATACGCTTGATCCCGCGGTTGAGGCGTCTTACCGGGCTGTTATTGACAGGGTATGGCCCGATACGCCCCCTATCGCGCGCGTTGAGCGTTTTGCGTTTTACGAACAGGCGAGAGACGCTTTTGCGGTTGTTATGACCGGGGAGACGGCAAAATATGGCAATGTTATTTTGAAGAAGGGTGTGACGCCGGTGTAGGGTGACCTGTCCGAAAGGACAGGTTGTTTTTGTCCCTGGGGACGGTGTTTTGGGGTTTCGGATGGCGTATTTTTGGGGTGAGATTAGTTCATTCCAATTAAAAGGAGGCATACCATGGCTGTGACGACTCTTGATTATGTGCCCTGTGCGCGTGTGGCGGATATTCCCGAGGGTGGGATTATGGCGGTGAATGTGGAGGGCCATGCGATTGCGTTGGCAAAGTCAGATGGCGAGATCCGGGCGGTGGATAACCGATGTCCGCATATGGGGTATCCGCTGAGTGAGGGGTCAATTCACAATGGGTTGATTATTTGCCACTGGCATCACGCACGGTTTGATCTGGTGAGTGGGTGTACGTTTGATCCGTTTGCCGATGATGTTCGGAGTTATCCAGTGGATGTGCAGGATGGTGAGATTTATGTCAATGTGCATGCCTCGCATCCCGATCCAGTGGGACATTGGAAGCGGCGGTTGAGCGAGAGTTTGGAGCAGAATATCAATCTGGTGATTGCCAAGTCGGTGATCGCGCTTCGGGGTCAGCGGGTCGATGGCGATGAGATTGCAGAGATTGGCGCGCGGTATGGTGCGCTGAGGCGGCGTCAGGGGTGGGGACCGGGGTTGACGATTTTGACGTGTATGACCAATGTGGTGCCAAAGCTGGCGCCCGAGGATCAGGTTCTGGCGCTGTATCAGGGGTTGTTGCATGTGGCGCAGGAGACGAGCAATGCATCGCCGAGGATTGTTTTTACGCCGCTGGAGACGGAGGAGTTGACGCTGGCGCGGATTAAGGAGTGGTTCCGCTATCTGATTGAGGTGCGGAATGCCGATGGCGCGGAACGCGCTTTGTTGACGGCGATTCAGATGGGGGCAACGCCTTCGGAGATGTGCGATATGCTGGTGGCTGCAGCGACGGATCACTTTTATCGCGATGGCGGGCATGTGCTGGATTTTATCAATAAGGGTTTTGAGGTGCTCGAGCGCATTGGTTGGGACAAGGCCGATGAGATTTTGCCTTCTCTGGTGGGTGTGCTTTCGGGTTCACAGCGGAGTGAGGAGTTGAATCGGTGGCGCAGTCCCGTTGATCTGGTGACGTTGTTGAACGGTGCGTTTGATGAGCTTGAGGGTCTGGTTCGCGAGGGCGAGGGGAAGACGTGGGACGATGCGGATGCTTTGACGGAGGTTCTGTCAGGTGATGATCCGCATGCGATTGTGGATGGGTTGAAGGCGGCGTTTGCTGGTGGGGCGACGCTGACGCAGTTGACGCAGACACTGACTTATGCAGCGGCTTTGCGGATTGCGCGGTTTCACGTTAAGAATGAGTTTGCCGATTGGATCGCGGTGCTGCATACGCATTCGGCGGCAAATGCGCTGCATCAATGTGCAAAGCGCGCGCCGTCTTTGGATCTGGCGCGGGGGATTTTTCACGGTGCAATGGCGCTGTATTTTGATCGGTGGTTTAATAAGCCGGCTGCCCGATTGCCCCAGGATCAGCGCGCGACCCAGCAGTTGCCAGAGGATGCGGATGCGTTGCTGGATTCTTTTGTGGCGTTGCTCGATACCCAGGCGCAGGTGGATGAGGCGGGGCGAATTGCGTATCGGTATTTGTCGCTGGGGCATCCGCGCGGTGCTTTGTGCGAGCGGTTGGGCCATGTGTTGCTGCGAGAGGATGCCGAGTTTCATTCGTTCCAGATGCTGGAGTCTGCGTTTAGCCAGGCAGAGGAGTTGGATGAGGAACGCGCATGGATTACGCTGGTGGGCGCGGCGCGGTATCTGGCAGCGCATGCACCAACGGCGCGTGCGTTGGGACAGACGGCGAATTTGGCGCTTCGACTCCACCGGGGAGAGGATCTTTCGGCAGAGGATCCGGATGAGGAAGTTTGAAGTAGGGGACGGCCCCTGTGCCGTCCCGTGGCGGGATAGAGGATTCCAGATCACACAGACGGGTATTACAAAAGCCTGTACCGGAAACGGTGCAGGCTTTTTTTTATGTCGTCGGTTTCCATTTTCCCTGTACGCGGTAGGCTTCATCGTCGCCCGGCCACGGGGGCATAGTGATGGCGACCGCGCAGAGTGGTTCGCTGTTGTGGGCGCGAAATTGGAAGTGCGTGCCTTGCGGTATGGTGAGGCTTACGCCGGGGGCGAGAGGCGAGATTTCTTCGCGGTTGTCCTGTTTGCGCCACATTTCGCCCTGTCCGCTGATGATGTACCAGATTTCTTCAACGGTGCGGTGGGCAACGGCGATGGATGTTTTTCCCGGGGAGAGTTCAAAGTGGGCCATGCCGCCGTTTTTGAGTTCGAGGAGTATGCGGACGTCAGATCCGTCGGGCGCAGTGATGTCGGGTTCCCGAGGCAGACGCTTTGTGCTGAATTCAGTCATGGTGTTCTCCGATTTACATTTCTTCTTCAATGGTTTTCCGAAGCAGGACTCTTCCGCGGTACAGCCAGGTTTTTACTGTGCCTATGGGTACTTGCATTGCTTTTTCGATTTCGGCATACGAGTAATCCTCAATATAACGCAGGCGCATGGCTTCGCGATATTGTTGTGGCAGTGTTTGTATGCTCTTGCGTACGAGGTGCTGGCTTTCTCGTGCGTGCAGGACGGTTTCCGGGTCTTGTGTGCAGGACGGGGCGATTTTTTCCATGCCTTCTGGCGTGTGAAAATAGGTTGCCCATTTGCGCCGCACAGATTGCGATTCGCAGTGCGAGAGGCATACGTTCATTGCTATGCGGGTCAGCCAGGTTGAAAATGCCGCGTCACCGCGAAAGCGATTGAGTCCCTGGTATGCTTTTATAAATGCGATTTGTACCAGGTCGTCGATGTCGTCCTTGTTTTTTATGTGGCTGGCTACAATTGCATAAATTCGAGCTACGTTTGCTTTGTACAGTTTGTTAAATGCAATCCCATCACCCATCCGCGCTTTTAGTACCATTGTTTGTTCTTCGTTCGGTGCCATGATACTCCTCTTGTGTCGTGAGGTCATGTTGTTTTTCTGATCATCTACTGTGTTCTGCACCGATGGGTGGTTGTGGTGGTCCTCGAGGGGCAACAAAAAACCCGACATCGAATCTATCTCGATGTCGGGCACGTAGGGTATAGGCACCAAAAACCCCACTCAGGGGTTGGCAAAATTTTAGCCTCCAGGGCATAATCGCCGCCTCCTGGAGGGATAATGGCAGTGTGAATGGACCATCTATTTTTACCTAAAAGTATGTAATTTCAGGTAGTTATCTCCTAATATCAGAGGGCTTTTGTTTTTCGGATTGGACAATATAGCCCGTTCTGTATTTTCGTGCAAGAAAAAATCTGTACCCTACAAAAAAATTGTTTTTTTGAAAATGAGGCGGGACAGCGATCAGCGGGCGATCACAATGTCGTTGTAGGAGACGATCGCTTTGCCGTCCCAGCCTGTATATTAGACCGGGCAGGTGAAAATTGTACGTCACGGGGTACGGCAAAAAGTGCGCAATCAAAACTGGACGACAAAATCAATATACGGAACGCCGGGAAAAATTGCGCCCTCTCCTATCACATTGATCAGCCCCAGATCTACGCTTAATCGTTTGCCAAAGAATCGTATGCCATAAGAGATCAAGGGTTCGTCTATGCCGGGAAAGATCCAGTTTTCCGTGACAAATGCCGTCCGTCGTGTCAGGCGCTTTTCCCCTCCGATCATTATCATGGGACGATCTGCCAGATTTCCATCTACAAAACCATAACCAAGTCCCGCAGTCAGGCTGGCATCGGGTTGCCCAAATGTTGTTACACCATATAATATGCCCGCGACTTCAGGATCATCTTCTTGAAAGTCCGCGTCAGGCGACACTACCTCATCCTCATATCTCGGAATACGCACGAGAAGTGCGCCCAGAGCGAAAGAGAAAGTCTTTTCCTGTATTAAGCCGAATTTTGGTGCGATGAAAAATAGTTGGTCATTTATATCCACGGTGGGAAAGATGGAAAGTCCTCCTCCCAGAGTAAAGCGATCTGTGATCCCATAAGCAAAGCCCGGAAAAAAGAGATAATAATCAGCAAAATAACCTTTGCCCTGTTTTAGCATACGCGCCGTAGGTGCAAAGAATAGGCGTGTTATATTGGGATTTGGAAACCAGAATTCTCCCTTTCGTATTAAGTCAATAGACACTGTTTCAATGTGTTTGATTTTTGAAATGGGAATGTGGATAATGCCCAGGTCTGTCTCAAACGCGATCTCTTCATCACCAATCTCCACAATGCGTCCGATATTTGTCGATCCATCGGTTGTTTCAAGCACCTGAATTTGAGTGGAATCTGGAATCGCCAACTGTGACATGAGGGAGGATGGTGCGCTCTTCGCGTGTTCTTCTGCAAAGATACTATTTAGAGAAATTGCAGTATAGATCGAGAGTAAGAGTACCCATTGCGTTCGTATCATGACGAAGCCCTCTAATCCCCTTTTTCATACCTCAGAGACCGAAAGCACTGTGGTATAATACGCAAGCATGGCGTTGTCGGCGTCCGATTCAGTGATTTCATAAGGGATAGATTCAAATGATTTTTGCTCTTGTGCATCAAGTTCTTCCGAAAGGTAAAATTCATGAAGAATATCGTTTCTGCCAAAAGAAAAATTTCTGTCACCCTTATCAGCGATACGCACATCCGCTAAGAATACGACAGCGGAAAATATGACTTTAACCTTTTTAGCGTGGTGGTTCTGCAGTGTTCCTCCGACAGTAACAATATTGTCTATCTTGCTTATAGATAGACCACTTTCATCAATCGTTACCGTTGATGTATTCAGTATCATGGTTTAATCCTCCTGTGTGGATTCTGATTCTGCAGATATTGTTTGCAGAATTTGCTCAGGTGGATACGACTGGTAGGACAGATGCGCTCGCAAAATGCGCCAATTTGTTCAATATTGTACTTAATTCGTTTCGGATAGTTATGAACCAAATAGGCATATCTAATAAACATAAAAGGGAGAACAACACAAGCCAAATACGGGGAAATTCGGTTTCGGACTGCGACATCTTTGAATCTTGGATACTACTTGACAAGATATAACAAGTTTGTTATATGATAAAAAAATAATATAATCCTCATAGGAGGGAAAATGCTCAGTCACAAAGAATTGATCGCAAAAATGCGGTCCCAACCGGGATATAAAGAAAAGTATGATGAAGCAGCACCTGAATTTGAATTATTGCACAAGATGCTTGAGGCGCGAAAACGCGCTGGTATGACTCAAGAGCAGGTCGCCGAGAAGATGGGTACGAAGGCAACCGCGATCACCCGCTTAGAGTCTGCCAATAGCCGACATTCCCCAAAGGTAGAAACGTTGCGAAAATATGCGGAAGCCGTAGGCTGTCGGCTCAATATTGAGTTGATCCCCGATTGACGTGAGGATATCGGTTTAATAAAGAAGAACGGGTAGAGAATTATAATATTCTTTACCCGTTTTCTTTTTGCCAGACAGCGTCTGGTAAATTGGTTGTTGAGGGATTGATCAAATTCTCCAGACACTGTTTGGAGAATTTCGCTGGATTCTGATTTTTCAGACACTGTCTGAAAAATTTGCTCAGGTAGATACGACTGGTAGAACGGATGCGCTCGCAATGCACCAATTTGTTCAATAGAGCAGGATATCAGGCATCTCCGAGCTTCAGCTTTGTCCTCAAAGTGCATCGAAACGCCGCTTTATAGACCCACGCTTGTATATCACCCGGCGGATTTGTAGAGGGTGCGTCCAAGTTTGAAAATTTCCTCGAGAAAGGGATCAAAGTTTTGCAAATGGGTTTGAATTTCTTCAGGTGTACGCACGACGATATCCATCGCAACGTATTTTGGACGACAAATGCGAGCAATTGCGGCACTTCGCGCTGTGGGACGCAAATCTGTATCCATGATGACAAGCAAGTCTAAATCGCTATCGGTCTTTGGCTCGCCATAAGCATACGATCCAAAGAGGATAATCTGATCTGGATGAAAGTGTTCGACAATTTTTTTAGCGATCTCATCCAAAAGCGATTCTGTGATTTTTTGTACTTTCGCATTCATACCCTGAGTATTTCCTGCTCAATTCTTACCAAACAGTCATGAATCAGATGGACATCGAATAAATATAAAAGAATAACAAAACAAGACAAATACGGGGAAATCCGGTTTAGACCCTCTAATTTTGACGGTCAGATTTTGACGGTCAGATTTTAACCCTCAGAATATTTCTGTTACAATGGCGTTCAAGTTATAATCCGGCAGGTCGAGTACCACATAAGATGGCAGGTCTAATTTTTGCCAGAGGTCGAAGCCATTTGTTCGGGTTTTTTGTGCGGTGAATAAAGAGATGACGGTGCCGTGGGTGGCGATGGCGATGGTTTTGTGAGGGTGTGTTTTTACTGCTTTTTCAATGGCTCGGGTGAATCGCATGCGAGCCTGATTTGCGGTTTCATTGCCAAAGATCAGGTCGTTAGGGCGTGCAAAGAAGGTTTTTACTGTGGTGTGCCAGGTTTCCTGGGGGATAAAGGGGACGCCTTTGCGGTCGTGTTCGTGAAGGTTGGGTGCTGACGAGTAGGGGATTTGAAGGGCGTCGGCGACGAGTTGACCCGTTTCTCGTGCTTTGGGTTCTTCGCTTGTGATGAGCAGGTCTGGTTTATAGGGGCGCAATGCCTCGGCGAGCGAGGTGCAACTTGCGCGTCCGCTGTCCGATAGGTGCCAGTCTGGGGCGGATTTTGTTTCGTGGATTTGAGGCAGGGCGTGTTTGATTAAGATGAGGTGGTTCATGAAAATGCTTCAGCCTAATAAGACGGTGTGTCCTCTATGTCCTTCCACAGCCGCACGGTGAAGCGGTGGTCCTCTTCGATCAGGTCTGGTTCGGTGCCGTTGTGGTCGCGCATGGAGCCGATGATTCGGTTGCGTACGCCCATGCCGAGATGCTCCACATAACCATAATCGCGCAACACGTCCTTCACGAGTTCGTTTCTGGATACGCGCAGAACGCCCTCGCGCATTTTTTCTACTGTGACGCTATTGGGTAGCCGCCCTGGCGAGATGACTTCGAGGCGATCACGATACATAGAAACTTCGACGTCTGTACCAACGAGCGTGTAGTCCCTGTGAACAACGGCGTTGACTATTGATTCTCGAACAGCCTCCAGGGGCAGTGCCTTTTTGCGGATACGACGTCCGCCTTCGAGCCAGGCGGTGGTGTGCAGGTTGCGGTTGGCGAAGTCCACGGCCCGGTCAATGACGCCTTTCTCCTCGGCGCGCCCGCGTTCTGACATGATTGAAACGAGAGGGCCTCGTATTACTTCTTCGTCAACGGTATCGTATTCCTTCTCATTGCGAGGAAAGGCGGTCGCCGTGATTCCGGCTTGCGGCACGCGGTAATTCGGGTTTTCGCCGAATAGCAATAACCCGGCGACGGTGGCGGCAGTGATTCCCCCTGCTTCGACGAGGAGGCCAGTGTTCAAGAGAAGCCGACGCCACGATTCGCGATCGTTGACAGACGGCGCATCGCGCTTTAACAGAACGCGGAAGTAGTTGTTGAGCCGATCTATATCGAGGCTATCCAATCCCATATCGAGTACGGGCTTGATCTCGTAATTCTCGCCGTTTCTGATTATTTCTGTCAGATCGGTTCGGTTCACGTTTTTTCTCCATGAGGTGAGGGACTTCTTTTTCTCGACCATTCTTACAGGTTTTAGCCGTCCATAGTGGTCATGAACCGGATCGGTTGTCTGATAAATATAAAGAGGGATAACCAAATAAAACAAGACAAATACGGGGAAATTCGGTTTCGGACCGCGACATCTACGTCGCGGTGTCTTGCATGTCGCGCTTGTGTTGGCTATACTTTACCTTTATGAAAATTGATATTCGCTCTCTTAAATCGCCTGAGGTGTCTCGGCTTCGGTATTTGCCGTTTTCCCGGAAAGAAACGCAGCGGCGGCGGTTTATGCTACAGGAATCCGGTAAGCTCATTTTTTTTGTGGCATGGCGGGGCAATTGGCCTGTGGCTCAGGTGTTGCTCAATTGGGAAGGTGGCGATGCTTCTGGCGTGCCGCCGCAAGTGCGACCATGGCCCGAGGCGTCGTCGCTTTTTGTGCATCCAGATTATCGGCGGATGGGTATTGCTTCGCGGTTGTTAGATGTGTGTGAGCGGATTACTTGTCAGCGGGGCTATGAGAATATTGGTTTGTGCGTTCATGTGGGGAATCAACCTGCGCTGAATTTGTACGCTCGCCGCGGGTACAGAGATGCGGGATGGGAACCGTATTTGGCCCGGGGTGTTTATTTTGATACCAACGGAGGGCGGAGTAACTGGAGGGAGTTGCGTGTTTATTTGATTAAGTCACTCGGGGAAAAGAATGAATCCAGATCCTTTTGTTCAGTTTGATATGTGGTTTGAAGAGGCGAGGGCTTCGGAGCCGACGCTGCCCGAGGCCGTGGCACTGGCTACGGCGACGCGCGATGGTCGGCCTTCGGTGCGTATGGTGCTGGTGAAGCAGTGCGATCGGGATGGATTTGTGTTTTTTACAAATCTGGAGAGTCGCAAGGCCGATGAGTTGGCGGAGAATCCCAGGGCAGCCCTGCTGTTTCACTGGAAGTCGCTGGTCAGGCAGGTGCGTATTGAGGGAAGGGTTGAGGCTGTTTCGGATGAGGTTTCTAAGGCGTATTTTGATTCGCGTCCCCGGGGTAGTCGCTTGAGTGCCTGGGCGTCACCTCAAAGCGAGGTGATTCCCGATCGGGCGTTTTTGGAAGGTCGCGTGGCAGAATTGGATCGGAAGTATCCGGAAGACGATATGCCGTTGCCGGATTTTTGGGGGGGCTATCGGGTGGTTCCCGATCGGTTTGAATTTTGGGTGAATAGGGATGATCGGCTGCACGATCGGTTTTTGTATGTTCGGCAAGGTGATGGCGCGTGGAAGCGCGCTTTGCTCGCGCCGTAGAGGAGGATGGGAATGACCAAGCTCAGTGTGAATTTGAATCGGGTGGCGCTGTTGCGGAATAGTAGGCCGCTTACTTTTCCCAGTGTGACGAAGGCGGCGCAGATGTGTATTGATGCGGGGGCACATGGGATTACGGTGCATCCCCGGCCCGATGAACGGCATATTCGCAGGACTGATGTTTATGAGTTGAAAGAAATGATTTCAGGAGTGGAGTACAATATTGAGGGGAATCCCTTTCCCGAGTTTATGGATATGGTGCGGGATGTGGTGCCAGATCAGTGTACGCTGGTGCCCGATGAACCCGATCAGAGTACGTCCGATCACGGTTGGGATTTGAGACGGGATGGCGAGCGGCTTGTGCCGATTATTGCGGAGTTGAAAGGTCTGGGGATTCGGGTTTCTCTGTTTATGGATCCGGTGCCAGAGGATATGGCTCTGGCAAAGGCTCTGGGTGCGGATCGCGTTGAACTTTATACGGAGTCTTACGCTTCTGCTTATGACGGGGGCGATGTGGGTCCTGTTTTTCGACAGTACGCGGATTCGGCTCGCGCGGCACAGGATGCCGGACTGGGGGTTAACGCGGGGCACGATCTCAATCTCGATAACTTGGGGGAGTTTGTGACGATTCCCGGGATTCTCGAAGTGTCTATTGGTCACGCGCTGATCGCCGATACTGTTTTTATGGGGTTGGAGAATACGGTGAAGGCGTATTTGAAGGTGTTGGGGTATGGGTGAGGTTGGGGGCTGGGGATTGGTTGGGGTAACCACTAACTGCTGAGGCTGACAGCTAAACGCTAATAGGCTATATTATCCCCAACGCCATTGACAAAGCGTTTTCATTTGTTTATTATTGCTCGTTGGGCCAGTTAGTGAGTGAAGTATTATAAAGAAAGGATTATCCAACGCGATGAATGTGCAGGTGACCGAGTCGGGGACATGGCGTCGAACATTGGAGATTGAGGCCCCGGCGGCAGATGTGGATAAGCGTCTCAATGACGCTTACAGGAAATACAGCAAGACTCTTAATTTGCCGGGTTTTCGCAAGGGTAGAATTCCCCTGAGCGTTATTAAACGGCAATTTGGGCCGGCTATCCAGGGCGAGGTTGTCCAGGAGATGGTCGAGGAATTTTACCGGGAGGCGAGCGAAGCCGAAGGGATTCAACCCGTTTCTCAGGCGAGTATTGACGATATCAATTTTGAAGAGGGACAGCCTCTGGTGTTCAAGGCTTCTGTTGATGTCCGTCCGGAGATAACCGTGGAGACCTATAAGGGGTTGAAGGTGACGCGGCCTGTGTTTGCGGTTGAAGACGAGCATGTTGATGGTCGGCTGCGGTATATGCAAGAGGAGAGTGCTACCGAGCAGGTCGTGGAGCGCGCTGCCGATCTCGACGATGTGGTTTTTGCCGATGTCGAAGAGCTCGATGAGGACGGCAGTCCCGTGGCCGATCACAAGTCAGAAGATCAATCGATTCGGCTGTTTAAGACGGAAGATGGCAAGCCGACTGATTTGGCAGAGCAATTGATCGGTGTTTCGGCCGGTGAGTCCCGTGAGGTTGCGATTACGCGGCCCGTTCAGGATGATCACGATCACGAAGATTGCGATCATGATCACGATGATCATGACCATGAGGACCACGACGAAGGACCGAAAGAAGAGACCGTGATGTTTCGCGTAACGGCGAAAGAAATACGCGAGCGCGAGTTGCCCGAATTGGATGATGAATTGGCTCAGGATGTCGGCGGTGTGGAGACGCTGGACGAACTCAAGACGCAAATTCGCAATGAGATGGAGGCGCAGTACGATCAAATGATTCGCCAGCGCGTTGAGGAAAATTTGATGGATGCGCTGATCGAGGAGAATCCTTTTGAGGTTCCCGATAGCATGGTCGAAAATTATCTCGATGGTATGATTGAGTCGTACAAGCGAGAGCACGCGGGGCACGATCACGGGATTGACGAAGATGCGCTTCGCGAGGAGGGGCGCGATCAAGCCGAACGCGGTGTCAAACGCTTTTTGTTGCTGGATGCTGTTGCCGATCAGGAAGATATTGAGGTGACAGATGACGATCTGGACAAACATCTCGAGGAGATGTCGCAACGGCACAATATCGAAGGGCCGCGTCTGCGTCAGATTTTGAGCCGAACCGAACAGCTCGGTCAGATTGAGTCGGAGATTAAGACGCAGAAGACGTTTGATTTTCTCATCGATAACGCAGATGTTGAAGATGTTGAGGAAGTTGAAGACGAATAGACGAATTTTACATTTAAACATGGGATTTAAAATTAAATATGGCTCTGGTTCCTACAGTTCTTGAACAAACAGGGCGTGGCGAGCGCGCTTATGACATTTTTTCGCGGCTGTTGCGCGATAATATTATTTTTATTGGTACGCCGATCAACGATACGATTGCCAATTTGGTGATTGCTCAGATGTTGTTTTGCACGTCTGAAACACCCGAGAAACCGATTCGGCTGTATATCAATTCTCCCGGCGGTAGCATTACGGCGGGTTTGGCGATTTACGATACGATGCAATACGTGCCCAACGATGTTGAAACGGTTTGTGTGGGTCAGGCTTTTTCACTGGGTGCCGTGCTTCTTGCAGGGGGGACAAAGGGGCAGCGCCGCGCATTGCCAAATTCTCGTATTTTGCTGCATCAACCCATTGGTGGTGCAGGCGGTCAGGCTTCGGATATCGAACGACATGCCGAAGAGATTTTGCAATATCGCGACCGTTTGAACGCCATTTTATCCGAATGTACAGGTCAGGGTATTGAGCGCATAGAAAGAGATGCAGACCGCGATTTCTTTATGTCGGCTGATGAGGCAAAGGATTATGGCCTGATTGATGAAGTGCTCATTCCCGATCAAGATTCTAACCCCGATATCGACGAAGCCTTGTTATGAGGAGTGGGGCGTTATGAAACGACGGACTTCCAGAACAGAAATTCGCTGTTCTTTTTGTGGCAAGAGTGCAGATCAGGTCGATAAGATCGTCACTGGCCCGAGTGTGAATATTTGCAGTGAGTGTATCAAGCTGTGCAATGAGGTTTTGCGAGAGGACGATCTCAAAAAGCCCGTGACGCTTCACAAAGGGTTGCCTAAGCCGCAGGAGATTAAAGCCCGTCTCGACGATTATGTGATTGGTCAAGAGCGCGCCAAGCGCGTTCTTTCGGTTGCGGTGTATAATCATTACAAGCGCATTCGGTCCAATCAGTCTGCGGATGATGTCGAACTCGATAAGAGCAATATTTTGCTTATGGGACCTACGGGTACTGGCAAGACGCTTTTGGCGCAAACGCTGGCGCGCATTTTGCAGGTTCCATTTTCGATTGCAGATGCCACTATTTTGACCGAGGCGGGATATGTTGGCGAAGATGTTGAGAATATCCTGGTGCGCCTACTTCAGGCTGCGGATTACGATGTGGCGCAGGCCGAGATGGGTATTTTGTATTTGGACGAGGTCGATAAAATTTCTCGAAAGTCAGCCAATCCATCTATTACGCGCGATGTGTCTGGGGAAGGTGTTCAGCAGGCTTTGTTGAAGATTCTGGAAGGTACGGTGGCGAGTATTCCGCCCAAGGGGGGGCGCAAGCATCCCGAGCAACCCCTGATTCAGCTCAATACAAAAAATATTCTGTTTATCTGTGGTGGTGCATTTGACGGTTTGGAGAGCGTTATTAGCACCCGCATCGGCAAGAAGACCATTGGTTTTGGGTCCGATTCGAACGATGATTTGGATGAGCAAAGTACCGGCGAGATTTTCCAGCATGCCGAGCCGGAAGATTTGATTAAGTACGGTTTGATTCCAGAACTGGTTGGGCGAATGCCCGTGATGTGTGCGTTGGGCAATCTGGACGAGGCTGCTTTGTTGCAGATTTTGACGGAACCGCAAAATGCAATTACGAAGCAATACCAGAAGTTGTTTGAACTCGATGGAGTCGAGCTGACTTTTGAGGATGACGCGCTGCGCGAGGTTGTTCGCATTACACAGGAAAAGGGTACAGGTGCGCGCGGGTTGCGGTCGGTTCTCGAAGCTGTTATGACGGATTTGATGTACGATATACCCACCAATGAGGACCTGACCGAGGTCACAGTGACCTGCGATATGGTTCAAAATCGCAACAAGCCGCGTATTGAAGTTCTCGAATCGACTCAAAAACGCGCTTAAAGAGATGGATATTTCCCAAAGATGGGGAACCGGGGCCGAATTGGACCCCGGTTTTAGTTTGTGTGGAAGTGGGGACTGGGGCTGGGGGCTGGGTGGGCTGACAACTGACAACTGGCTACTAATCATGCAATTCCATTCTGCCGAATTTGTTACGAGTGTTGGCTTTTTGAGGCAGTTGCCCCGCGATGGGATGGCTGAGATTGCATTTGCGGGGCGTTCCAATGTGGGCAAGTCGTCGTTGCTCAATCGGCTGTTCAATCGGAAAAATTTGGCGAAGACCAGTGGCACGCCCGGCAAGACGCGAACGCTGAATTTTTATCGCGTAAATCACGCATATTATTTTGTCGATTTGCCCGGTTATGGCTATGCAAAGCGCAGCTGGGAAGAGCGTCAGGCGTGGGGAAAGCTGATTGAGGGGTATGTGCAGGATCGGCCTTCAATCAGGGGTTTTGTTCAGTTAATTGATGCGAGGCACGATCCGAGTCGAGAAGATTTTCAGATGCTTGATTGGCTGGTACACGGCAAAAAGCCGTTTTTGGTGGTTGCTACTAAGGCCGATAAGCTGTCGGGTCATAAGCTCAGAAGTCGATTGGATCAAACGCGCCGCATGCTCGCTTTGCACGGCGATTTTGACCTTGTGCCGTTTTCCGCGACGACGGGGCGCGGCAAGGACGCGGTTTGGCGATGGATTGGAGAGGTGCTGGATGCTTGACTATCGGGTAAAGAATGCCGAGGAGATTCCCACGCCTGCACTGTTGGTTTACAAGGAGGCGGTGGCGCATAATATTCGCGCGATTGGGGATATGATGGGTGGGTATGCGCGTTTACGTCCGCATATCAAGACGCATAAGATGTCGCAAATTGCGCGTATGGAGATGGATGAGGGGATTGATAAGTTTAAGTGTGCAACGCCCAAAGAGGCAGCGATGCTCGCTGCGATTGGTGCGACCGATGTGTTGATCTCTTATCATATCGTGGGGGCAAATATCGCGCGCGTGGTGGATTTGAAGCGGTTGTATCCCGATACTGATTTGAAAGTTATTGCGGATGATGCGGATAATATTCAGGCGTTGTCCGATGCTTGCACTTCGGCGGATGTACGTCTGGGTGTTATGGTGGATGTCAATACGGGGATGAATCGCACGGGGGCATTGCCCGACGCGCCTTCGCTGGGTCTGGCGCAGCAGATTGCACAATTGCCGGGGTTGTATTTTGCGGGTTTGCATGTGTATGATGGGCATGTAGGTGATTTCGATGGGGATATGCGTCAAAAGATGGCGATTGAGTCGATTGAGCGGGCTGTTGAGACCCGGTGCCTGATAGAACGGTCTGGTATTGAGGTCGAGAAATTGGTGGCTTCGGGGTCGCCGGGTTTTGAGCATACGCAACGGGTGGATGGGGTGGATGAGGTTTCGCCCGGTACGTGGATTTTTTGGGATACCGGATATGGTGATAAGTTGCAGAGTCCCTTTGAATGGGCAGCGCTGGTTTTGTCCAGTGTGATCAGTACGACCCGCGCAGATCTCGTTACATTGGATGCGGGCAGCAAGTCGGTTGCGCCGGATACGCCTGTGCCCCATTTTCGAGCGTTGGGGTTGCCAGATGATATTGCGTTTGTGCGGCGCAATGAGGAACACCAGTTGTTGCAATTGCCAGGGGGTACGCCGCGACCGCGTGTGGGCGATCAATTTTATCTGGTGCCGCGCCATGTGTGTACGACCGTGAATTTGTGGGATGAGGTGTGCGTGATTGATGAAGACGGGATGTTTGTAGAGACATGGGCCGTGGATGCGAGAGGGCATTGAGTGAAAATGGGAAAGGTTCTGATTGCCGATTCTCTGGCCGATGGCTGGCAGGATGTTTTTGCTTCTTCAGGTATAGAAGTCGATGTGAATACGGGGCTGTCTGAAGATGAATTGTGCGAGATTATTGGCGAGTATGCCGGGCTGATTGTGCGCAGTGCAACGGAGGTTACGCAACGGGTGGTTGAGGCGGGTGTGAATCTTCGCGCGATTGGTCGGGCGGGTGCTGGTGTGGATAATATCGATGTGGAAGCCGCGACTGAGCGGGGGATTGTGGTGATGAATGCTCCGGGCGGCAATACGATTTCTGCCGCTGAGTACGCGATGGCTATGATGATGGCGCTGTCTCGCAATATCCCCCAGGCGACCGCTTCGCTTAAGGCTGGCGAATGGGAGCGCGGCAAATATACGGGTGTTGAATTATACGGCAAAACTTTGGGTATTATCGGCGTGGGGCGCGTTGGCCAGCAGGTGGCGCGACGCGCGCATGCGTTTGGTATGACGTTGTTGGGTGCCGATCCTTTTTTGTCGGATGATCTGGCGCGGCAGTTGCATATACAGCAGGCGTCTTACGATGAAATTTTTGCCAGGGCGGATTATATTACGTTGCACGCAGCGTTTACGGATCAGACGCATCATCTCATTTCCGCATCGGCGCTTGCAGGGTGCAAAGATGGGGTGCGTATTATTAATTGCGCGCGGGGCGAGCTTGTGGATGAGGAAGCACTTGATAGGGCGATTGAGGCGGGTAAGGTCGCAGGGGCTGCATTGGATGTGTTTGGCGAGGAGCCTCCTTCGGCTGATCATCCGCTGGTTAAAAGGCCAGAGGTGGTTTCTACGCCGCATCTGGGGGCTTCGACATTTGAGGCGCAGGAAAATGTGGCGCGGCAGATTGCCGTGGATTTGCGCGATGCATTGCAGGGTAAGCCCGTTCAGAGTGGTATCAATTTGCCGCCGATTGATCCGGAATATCTCGATGCGATCAGTCCTTATTTGTCGCTGGCAGAAAAGGTGGGGTCGCTGCACGCGCAACTTATGGGCGGGCATTTGCACAGGGTGATTAATCGCTATCAGGGTGTGATTCAAGAATACGCTACGGCGCCGCTTACGGCTGCGGTTTTGAAAGGTATTTTTGAATATCAGGCTGAGGAGCCAGTGACGCTGGTCAACGCGCCTTTATGGGCTAAGGCGCGCAGCATTCGGGTTGAGGAGTCCAAGAGCAGTCACGCGGATTATAGCAATTTGATTACGATAGATGTCGAGACTTCAGAAGAGACAACATCGATTTCGGCGACGGTTTTTGGGCGCCGGGATTTGCGGTTGGTTCGCATAGATGATATTGAGGTGAAGGCAAAGCTCGAGGGAAATATGATTGTTTTGGGTAATCGGGATGTGCCCGGTGTGGTGGGGCATATGGGCAATTTGTTTGCGGTAAATGGAATCAATATTTCCGATATGGCGCTGGGGCGCAGGAGTCAGGGCGGCGATGCGATTATGGTTTTTAATATCGATACGCCAGTGCGGGATGAGGTGCTGGCCGATATTGTGTCTCAGGAGTTTGTGAACTGGGTTAAGCAGGTGAAGCTGTAAGAAGTGTGAAGTGTGAAGTGTGAAGGAAAAAGGAAGAAGGCACGTCATCGCGGCATGCTTAAAGCCGCGATCCAGGAAGTTTTTGCTGACTACTTACGTAAAAGAGGAAAAAATGTCTGTTTCAGCAATTGTAGGCGCGAATTGGGGCGATGAGGGCAAGGGTAAGATGACGGATGTTCTGGCTCGGGATTCCGATTTTGTTATTCGCTTCCAGGGTGGGAATAATGCCGGGCATACGATTATTAATGAGTATGGGAAATTTGCCCTTCACCTTTTGCCTTCGGGCGTGTTTTATCCGCATACGACGAATATTCTCGGTACGGGGATTGCGTTGAATATTCCGGCTTTTATAGAGGAGGTGGATGATCTGATTGCCCGCGGCGTGCCGAAGCCAAATCTGTGTATTTCTGAGCGCGCGCAGGTGTTGCTTCCCTATCATCTGCTTATGGATGTGTACGAGGAGGAGCGGTTGGGGGATCGAAAGTACGGTTCGACGAAGTCGGGTATTGCGCCGTTTTATTCGGATAAGTATTTGAAGGTTGGGGTTCAGGTTGCTGATTTGTACGATGAGGGTCGCTTGCGGGATCGCGTCGCGCGCGCGCTGGAGGTGAAGAATGTACTTTTCGAGCATTTGTATCAGAAGCCGCTGATGTCTCTGGAGGAGATTGTGCCGGATTTGATGGCGGCGGGAGAGCAGATTGAATCTTATGTTTGCGATACGTCGTTGTTGCTTCACAATGCGTTGAAGGAGAATAAGAAGATTCTCGTGGAGGGGCAGTTGGGTGCTTTGCGCGATCCCGATCACGGTATTTATCCCTATCCGACGTCTTCTTCTACTTTGGCGGGGTTTGCGTCGATTGGGGCGGGTATTCCGCCTCATTCGATTACGCAAGTTGTCGCTGTTGCAAAGGCGTATTCTTCTTGCGTGGGGGCAGGTCCTTTTATTTCTGAGATTTTCGGTGAGGAGGCGGAGGAGCTTCGCGAGCGGGGCGGCGATGCAGGGGAGTACGGTGCGACGACGGGACGACCCCGCAGGATGGGCTGGTTCGATGCTGTTGCTACGCGCTATGGGTGTCGCATGCAAGGGGCGACGGCGGTTGCGTTGTCGCTGCTCGATGTGTTGGGTTATTTGGATGAGATTCCGGTTTGTACAGCTTATGAGATCGATGGGGAGAAGACAGATATTTTTCCGGTGCCCTCTCTGCTTGACCGGGCGACACCTGTGTTGGAAAAGTTGCCGGGATGGAGAACAGATATTTCATCGGTGCGCCGGTTTTCGGATTTGCCGACGAATGCACAGCGTTATGTCGAGCATATCGAAGCGTGGCTCGAGGTTCCGGTGAAGTGGATTTCCGTGGGACCAAGGCGAGAGGATATTATTGAGATGTAGATGATGTGCGTATGTGGATTCTTATCTGAGAAGCCCGTCCGAAAGGACGGGCTTTTTTTGTCCATGAGGACGGTGTTTTGAGTTCGCGAATGGGGTATTTTGAGGAAACTTCGAATGTTTCGATTTTGTCAAAGAGTATGCCGAATATCACATCAACTTTTATGGAGGTAAAACTGATGTCGTCTCTTCCCGTTGGCAATTTTGTGCCGTCTGTGTCTGAAGTGCGTATCCCGCGACGTATAGATTATGAGGGTGAGTATATCGCGCTGTCGCCTCTCGATCCGGAAAAGGATGCGCCCGGGTTGTTTGCGTGTTCGCACAGGACGGAAGTCGTGGAGCAGTTGTGGATGTATATGGCGTATGGGCCTTTTGAAGATGTGCGGTCCATGCAGGAATGGCTTGAAGGGATTGAGCGTTCGGAGGATCCGCTCTTTTTTAGTGTTCGAGATAAACAATCTGATCGTCCTATTGGTATGGTGAGTTTTTTGAATGTTGCGTCCGATGCGCGTCGGTTGGAACTTGGGAATATCTGGTATGGTCCCGAGGCACAAAATACGTGTGCGAATACCGAGGCGGCATATCTCATGCTTTGCGAGGCTTTTGATTGTATGCGTTATCGCCGCGTGGAATGGAAATGCGATGCGCTGAATGAATGCTCGCGGTCTGCCGCGCTCCGCCTGGGGTTCACTTATGAAGGGCTTTTTCGCCAGCATATGATTGTTAAAGACCGCAACCGGGATACGACGTGGTTTTCTATGCTGGATACGGAATGGTCCCGGATTAAAGAAAATATGGAGCAGTGGCTGTACCACAATCCGGATAAGTCCTGGTCGCTGAGGGAAAGGAATCAGGGGTTGGGAGGTGCGAGGTAGCAGTACATATCTTTCACACGACCGCCCATTCATGGCTCAAAACGTACACTTTTACATCCCGGCGGGTTCGGTTTGTATGTGCTTCTAAAGGTGATCCTTACATTTAAGTTAAGGGAGCAATACAGCATATTAAAAGCATGATGAGGGTACTTGAGCTTCTGTCTATACAATTTATCGCTCAATTTCTGTGACGTTGGCTCGATATTTGCTTGGGTTCTGATGTGCGATTGACCTTGATAACGTGCTGCGATAGGTACGCGCATTGACCGCTGGCTGGGCGAGGAATCTGATGCACCCAACTTTCAGCGTAAGGCAAGACTGGAAGTTTCCGGTATTCTTAATGGTAGCGATGGAGAAATAAAAAGACGGTTGCGCGAGAAAATAGATCAAGTTAATTTTATTGATAGTCAGTTGCCCGCTTATGTCGTCGTAGTCGAGTTTAGCCGTCCACTTGCCGAGGTTGGAGAAAAGAGAAATGAGCAAAGTTAGTGATCTTCACAACAAGGCTATGGAATTTGCTGATCGCGCTGACATGGAACGACGTCAAAACAACGAGAAGCGGGCAGCAGAGTTCTTTGAGCAAGCGTTGGAATTTGAACTGGCTGCAATCGCCGAACTGTGTGACCAGGATGGGCTAACCTGGTCCGTGCTGCACCGCAGTGCCGGGTGGCTGGCTTTGGACTGCAATCGGCCACGTTTAGCCGAGCAACTGGCCTGCAAAGCCCTCGCTGGCGATCCTCATCCAGAGATTGCCGAGGAATTGCGCGATCTTCTGGCGGAGACCTACGCACGAATGCACCGCAAACCAAAGGGTGCCTCTGTGGTCGAACCCGCAGATAACTAACCGATCAGTACTGTATTCCTTCCTCTCACACCCGTCCAGTAGCGATCAGTATCTTTTCTTCTATCTGCTTGGTCAACTCACGATTGGCATTCATCAGCATTGGTTGATGGTTTCAGATTGGACAATGTGACGCGCTTGCCCTTCGTCCAATCTACATACTCAGTCGAATCGTGAGCTTCCCAGAATGCGCGCTCCTCATCTTCATTCTTGAACTTCGGTATCTGTTTCTTCCTGGGCATCGCTATACTCCCTTCTTTTTTCTTTATCTTTCCTCTTAATTTACTCATTTTCTACTGACAATATTCATTTTTTAAAAGGAGCCACTATGTCTCTCGCTGCATGTATATGGGCACTGACCTGTGCCGAAGAACTCGCTTTAGAACAGGTTGCCGATGCGGGGTTTACCCATATTGATATTCGTCCGGGTTGGCTTCAGACAGCCGATCTTCAGCAACGAGCCAGAGACCTCGGTCTCGCGGTTTCGTGTATTGCCGCTTCTGCCGATATGCCCGAGGGGATGTCTCTGACAGAGGATGATCCACAATTCGCACGCGATCACATTTGTCGTGCGTTTGAACACGGTGCTCGGCTCGGTGCTACGACGGCGTACCTGGTGCCTCAGGGCGATGACGCCGATCTGTTTGCCGAGTCTTTGAGTGTGCTGGCTGACCAGGCGCAGGATGCGGGTGTCAGGCTCGCTGTTGAACATTTTCCCGGTACGTTTTTGCCGACGGTGCCGTTTACGCTCACTTATCTCGAGGCGATTGGTCACCCCAATTTGTATCTGCTTTTTGATATCGGACACGCACAGATGGCGAATGAAGATCCCGCGGATATGATCGCGCTGGCAGGAGACCGTCTGGGTTATGTTCATCTCGACGATAATGATGGGGAGGAGGATCTGCACCTGGGGCTGTGCGATGGGGTGCTTACGCGGGAGGTACTGCGATCGACTTTTGCCGCGCTTCAGTCGGCAAATTATACCGGGAATATGAGTCTTGAACTGAAGTCGGATATTCCAGATCCTCTCGACGCGCTGAAGAGGAGTCGGAGGATTGTGATTGAGAATTTATAGGCCGACCACGATCCGTCCACGCATTTGTCCAGATAGGATGCGGTCTATTTGGGCATTTAGTTCTGATAAGTCGCATTCTGCGATTATGTTGTTCAGGGTGTCGATTTTCCAGTCTGTAGCGATCTGCTGCCAGATTTTTAGTCTGAGGTCTGTGGGGCATAAGACAGAGTCGATGCCGATTAGTTTTACGCCGCGAAGGATAAATGGATATACTGTGGTGTGCAGTTCGGGGGATGATACCAGGCCACAACAGGTTATGACGCCGTGATATTGCGTTGTTTTGATGAGTGTTGATAGGATGTTTCCGCCGACTGTATCTAGTGCCGCTGCCCAACGGCCCGATAGGATGGGCCGTCCAGTGTCGTCGTCCAATTCGTTTCGGTCTATGACTTCAGATGCGCCGAGTTTTTTCAGGAAGTCCGTTTCTGATGTTTTTCCGGTGGCTGCTACGACTCGAAAGCCGTTTTTGGCCAATATCGCTACTGCGAGACTGCCCACGCCGCCGGTGGCGCCGGTTACCGCGATGTCGCCCTGATCCGGGTTTACGCCCCCTGCGATGATGTGATGGACCGATAGCGCTGCGGTAAATCCCGCGGTTCCATATCCCATGCTTTCTTTTAAAGTCAATGCTTCGGGGAGCCTGACCAGCCAATGGGCGGGTACTCTGATGTATTGTCCGAATCCACCCGCGGTATTCATTCCCAAATCGTAGCCCGTGACCAATACGCTGTCGCCAGGTTCATAGTCGGCAACTGTGCTTTCGACGATTTCACCTGCGGCATCTATGCCTGGCGTGTGTGGATATGTCTGCGTTACGCCGCGGTGTCCGGTTGCAGATAGGGCATCTTTGTAATTTAGCGAGGAATAGCGCACCCGAATCAATGCTTCGCCTTCGGGTAGGTCATCTATTTGTCGTTTTTCTACTGATCTCGAGAATTGATCCTCTGCTTCACGTACGACCAGTGCTCGAAATGATGTCATGAAGCGTCCTCCTTACTATAACTTAAGAATTGTCTCTCAATGTGGTATTCAGTACACTATATTACACATTAAAACTCTAACTCCTAACAATATACTACAATGCGATACAAATCACTCAAACAGTGCGTTGACGATCTCGAGCGCAACGGCCATCTCATCCGCATTGAACAGGAGGTGGATCCCTATCTGGAGATGGCGGAGATCCATCGCCGCGTTTTTCAGGCAAATGGTCCGGCGATTTTCTATGCTAATGTGAAAGATAGTCCGTTTCCTGCGGTTTCCAATCTTTTTGGTACGCTGGATCGCTCGCGTTTTCTTTTTCGGTCAACTTTGAGATGGGTTCAACGCCTTGTCGAAGCCAAAGCCGATCCGGTTGCGTTTCTTCGCGCTCCCTGGCGCGCAATGGGGATTGCGCGTATCGCTTTTCATACGTTGCCGAGAAGGGTGCGCTTTGGCGCGGTACTCAAACACAGTACGACTGTTGATCAGCTTCCTCAGATTCAATGCTGGCCCGACGATGGCGGTCCGTTTGTCCTTTTGCCTCAGGTTTATACTGAGGACCCGGATCGTCCGGGTGTTATGAATGCGAATTTGGGTATGTATCGCATCCAGCTTTCGGGTAATGATTACGTACAGAACGAAGAAGTTGGTTTGCACTACCAGATCCGTCGCGATATTGGGATTCATCATGCAAATGCGCTCAGACGGGGAGAGCCACTGCGCGTGAGTGTTTTTATCGGGGGACCGCCCGCGCATACGTTTTCTGCTGTTATGCCTTTGCCCGAGGGTTTGTCCGAGCTTATTTTTGCCGGGGGGCTGGCCGGGCGTCGGTTTCGCTATGCGCGCAGGAATGCCTGTGTTATTTCTACTGAGGCAGATTTTGTTATTACGGGTACCGTGCATCCGGGCGAAACTAAGCCCGAAGGTCCGTTTGGCGATCATCTGGGGTATTATAGCCTGGCGCATGATTTTCCCGTTCTCCATGTGGAAGATGTTTGGCACCGGAGAGACGCTATTTATCCCTTTACTGTTGTGGGGCGTCCTCCGCAGGAAGATACGGCATTTGGTTTGCTTATTCACGAGCTTACCGGTCCGATGGTTCCCGTTGAGATTCCCGGTCTCAAGTCTATTAATGCTGTGGATGCTGCGGGTGTTCATCCTTTGCTTATTGCCATTGGTTCGGAGCGCTATGTGCCCTACCGAGAGCGGCAGCCGCAGGAGATTCTCACGCTGGCCAATGCACTGCTCGGTTTTGGTGCGTGTTCTCTGGCAAAGTATCTTTTTATTTGTGCGGGGGAAGATAATCCCCATCTGAATACGCACGATATCGGCTCTTATTTTATCCATGTTCTCGAGCGGGTGGATTGGCGGCGCGATCTGCATTTTCAAACCCGTACGACGATGGATACGCTGGATTATTCGGGTACGGGATTTAATGAGGGTTCCAAAGTTGTGATCGCCGCAGCCGGTGCCAAGAGACGCGATTTGTGGCGCGAGATTCCAGGTGATCTGGCTCTGCCTGATGGTTTTAAGAATCCCGCGATTGCCCTGCCCGGTATCGCAGCTATTGAAGGTCCCGATTTCAAAGATGCCGATCAGGGGGGTAAAGATGCAGTCCGTCTTGCCGAGGCGCTCGCGTTACAGTCTCTCGATGGTTTGCCGCTTATTCTGATTGTCGATGACAGCGCATTTTGTTCGCGCACGCTCAATAATTTTCTCTGGGTTACGTTCACGCGGTCCAATCCCTCGCATGATGTTTACGGTGTTGATAGTTTTATTGATCACAAACACTGGGGCTGCAATGGGGCGCTGATTATTGATGCACGCCACAAGCCCCATCACGCGCCCCCGCTTGTTGAAGATCCCAGGATTACAAGAAAGGTAGAGGCTCTCGGGGCGTCGGGCGGGCCGTTGTATGGGATTATATGACGCTTATTGGAGGACTGTTTCCATGATCCACCGACACCTCTTGATTTCTTTCGTGATCTGTCTCGCCATTTATGGCGAATGTGACGCAGGTTCTCATAAGAAGGGTGTGGGTATAACGATTCCGGATGTTCACCTGCGCGCAGTGATTGAGGATTCTCTGAATAAGGCGAGAGGTGAAGCGATTACTGCGGCTGAGATGGCGACGTTGACGCGTCTTGAAGCTCCGAATTCGAATATTCGCGATTTGACGGGGATCGAGTACGCTACCGAACTGACGGTGCTGAATCTCGGCGATGTGTTTATAAATGGCAACCGGATCAATAGCAATGATATTACGGATATTTCTCCCCTGTCGGGTTTAGTCAAGCTGACGGAGTTGTACCTCCATCGCAATATGATATATGATATCTCGCCGCTGTCGAATTTAACGGCGCTGGAAAAGCTGGATGTTAGTGCGAATTTCCGTATTTCGGATATTTCTCCCCTGTCGGATATGACTAAACTGAGGACGCTGTATCTCTATACCAACGAGATTTCGGATCTTTCGCCGCTGTCGGGTTTGACCGATTTGAGATGGCTGAGTTTGAGTAATAATCTGATCTGGGATATTTCTCATCTGTCGGGTTTGACCGAGTTGAGAGGATTGGCTCTGAATATTAATGCCGTGTCGGATATTTCTCATCTGTCGGGTATGATCCATATGGAGAGGCTGAATATTTGGGACTGCGATATTACGGATTTATCACCTCTGGTGGAGAACGCGGGATTGAGTGGGGAGAAAGATTTTATCGATGTGAGGGATAATCCCCTGAGCGATGTTTCGATTAATAAGCATATTCCTGCGCTTCGGGAAAGAGGGGTCAGGGTGAGGCTGGATAACTGAGGTCTATCTTTTCACGGAGGACAGTTCCTATGATCTACCGATACCTCTTGATCATTCTCGGTGTCTGTCTCGCCATTTATGGCGAATGCGACGCAGACGCTCATAAGAAAGGCGAGGGTGTAAATATTCCGGATGTTCACCTGCGTGCGGTGATTGAGGATTCTTTGAACAAGGCGAGGGGTGAGGCGATTACTGCGGCTGAGATGGCGACGTTGACGCGTCTTGAAGCTCCGAATTCGAGGATTCGCGATTTGACGGGGATTGAGTACGCTACCGAATTGACGGTGCTGAATCTCGGCTATGTATTGACGAATGGCGGTCGCGTCAATAGCAATAATATTTCAGATCTTTCGCCGTTGTCGGGTTTGATCAAGCTGACAGAGTTGAACCTCTTTCGCAATACAATAGCTGATATATCGCCGCTGTCGAATTTGACCGAACTGAGAGTTCTGGACCTTAGTGGAAATTCCTATATTTCAGATCTTTCGCCGTTGTCGGGTTTGACCAGGATGAGAACGCTGCATTTCTATACCAACGATATTTCAGATCTTTCGCCGCTGTCGGGTATGACCGATTTGAGGTGGCTGGATGTGAGTAATAATCTGATCTGGGATATTTCTCCGCTGTCGGGTTTAACCGAGTTGAGGGGATTGGCTTTGAATAACAATGCGGTCTCGGATCTTTCTCCGCTGTCGGGTTTGACCAATCTGAAAAGGGTGCATAGTTGGGATTGCGATGTTTCGGATTTATCGCCTCTGGTGGAGATTGCGGGATTGCGTGGCGAAAACAGTTTAATCGATTTGAGGGATAATCCCCTGAGCGATGTTTCGATTAATACGCATATTCCTGTACTTCGAGAGAGAGGGGTCAGGGTGAGACTCAGTAACTGAGACCGCTCAGGCGCTCGGGTCTTTAAAGACGAGTTCCATGCCGTCTGTGACGGTGATCGTGATTTGCAATTTTCTCGGTTCTATCAGGTGTGCGAGGTGGGGTTGTCCGTCGATCCATACGTTGGGAGAGCGACACCAGGGGGCGGGTACGTCGGCGTGGAGGGTGAGCGTGCGGCAGGTGACGCGGTCGCTCAGGTTGTTGAGGTGGAGGCGGTAGTGCTTTTGGATTTCTGTGTCGGACAGTGTTTCGATTTGCGTGTGGCGTCTGGTCTGGTGGTAGAAGAGTACTTCTTCGGGTACGGCGCACCAGACGTTGTCTCCGCCTTCTGTGAGGATGGTTTCAAATCTTTTTCTGAGTTGTAGATGCGAACAGTCTTTGTTGGGGTGGATGGGTTTTTCGAGAGGGCAATGGCAGTAATCGATGATCCAGCCGTTTTGCGCTTGTGCATGGCGGATGTTGCGGAATGGGTCGTATTCGCTAAAGAATGGGGCGTAATATTGTTCGTGCAATGCCGTGCGATTGATCCAGAAGAGCGGGGTGTTTGGGCGGTTAAGGGCATCGGTCAGGCTCATTGCGCCGAGGTAGCCGTGTTTGCGACAGGCTTTGAGGACGTGGTCCGACATGTTGGAATTGTTTCCGGGCGCGCAGTAGAGATCGACGGGTGCGTCAATGGCGGCTTCGAGTACGTCTTTGGCGCGGCCAATTTCCAGGTCAACCATGTCGGGTTGTATGAGTTCATGGCTCCATGAGTGATTGCCAATTCCCCAGCCCCGGGTGAGGAGGTCTTTGAGTTCGGCGGCGTTCATGTGGCGATAGCCGTTATAGCTGGAGTTGCCTATGTTGCGCGTTTCGCCCAGTTGTCCTACGACGACTTCTACGTGTCCCGGGATGCCGTATTCTTCGTGGATGGGGATTGCGAATTGGTGCAGGTCGATGAGGGCTTCGTCATAGGTGATGGAATAGACCCAGGTTTTGTTGTGTTTCCATGGGCATATTGTGAGGGCCATGTTTTTCTCCAGTGTCAGGCTGAAAATGCCTGAGCAAAATCTCGAAAGGTGGTGCTGTACCCCAGTTGCCATTCGAAGATGTGCGTGCCGTAACGGGTAGCCAATTTTTCGGGAAAGGTGTCGGGGGTTTCCACGCCGACAGTTCCGTCGCGTATGAGGATGCATTGATAACCGCGGGCGAGCATGTCCCTGGCTCCGCCTTCGGCTCCGAGGATGCACATGTCGGTTGCGAATCCCGTGTAGATGAGGGTTGTGATGTCGCGTGTTTTGAGGTAGGTGTCGAGTGCATCGGTGTAAAAGACGAGAGGTTCGTCTCGCATCGGGGAGACGATGGCGGCCCGTTTCATGTTTGCAAGCGGCGATTTTGTGAGGTAGTTCGGGCCGTGCGCGCGGTTTCGCATGGTTTGTGCGCGATTTTTGGGCTCTGGTTGTGGTGTTTCTTTGCGTCGGGAAGGGATGTGGGGATACTGTTCTGCCATCCAATCGGTTTCGACATGGCAGATGGGCATCCCGATTTTGCGGGCGATGTCCATGGCCGGGCGTATGACTTCGGCCATGATGCGCGCGGCTTCGGCGGTTGCCTGGGGCCAGCCCATGCCCACGCAGTAGTTGGGGTCGGTTGAGGGACCATCTGGACAGCCGATGTTCCAGCAGTGCAGGCCGATCAGGGCGGTGTTTTTTACGGGTAATTCGAGGCGGACAGATTCGTAGCCTGGATTGTCGATGGGCAGGGCGCGATAATACCGGGTGTTTAAGGAGCATGTGTGTGACATGGTGCGTTAGACTCGATTCAGGTCGGCGACGGTGGCGACAATTTGGGCGACGAGGTCGCAGTGTTCGGGTTGGTATTTTTCGCAGAAGGTGGTCCAGCGGATGAAATTGTCGAGAAAGTCCTGGGCATTGGGACAGGTGTTTGCGTTGTATTCGTAGGTGTGGGATGCCGGGGGTTTGGAGAAGGGATAGAGGTGTTTTTCTGCTTTGTCCGTTAAAAAGGGCAGGGCAGCGGGCATGAGGTAGTATTTGCCGAGTCCGGCTCCGGTGAGGCCTGCATCGGCGACTTGCTGTGCAAAGGACTCGGCGTCGCATGTAAAGGCATGGGGATCGATGCTGAATCCGGCCATCCAGCAGGAATAGGTTTCCATGTAATCTGGTATGGATAGGGGGATGATGCCGGGAATTTCGGCGAGTTTGTCGGTGATGAGGCGAATCATGCGGTCGATATGTGCAACGGCCGGGCGGATGATTTCGAGTTGTGCGAGGGTGATGGCGGCGGTCGATTGGGTCATGCGGAGCGCGTATCCATTTACGGCGTGTACGCGTCCCAGGCCCTCAACCATTTGGCCGCCTCTGCTTTGACCGACGAACCGAATTTGTTCGGCGAGTTCATCGTCGTCTGTAATGACACAGCCACCGACGTCGGAGCCGAGTGTTTTTTCGGAGTCGAATGAGAAACCGGCGACGTCGCCGAGGGTGCCTGCAAGGCGGCCTTTGTACGTGCCAAATACGGCCTGACATACGTCTTCAATGACGGTCAGGCCGTGTTCTTTTGCCAGGGCACGGATGGGGTCCATGTCGCAGATGAGTCCGGTTATGTGGACGGCGAGAATGGCCCGCGTGCGGTTGGTGATACAGGGTGCAATGGTTTGGGCGCTGATGAGCGGTGTGCCGGGTTCGGTGTCGGGGAAGACCGGGATGTAGTTTTCTTTGAGCAGGCCCATGACCGTGCCGTAGTCGGTGATGGGCGATACGATGATTTCATCGCCGGGTTCCATATTGAGTGCGGCTGCGAGTATGTTGAGTGCTGCGGTGCATCCGGGTGTGCCGATGCAGTGTTTGATGCCCATTTCGCTTTCGAAAGTGGCTTCAAATCGCCGAACCATGTCGCATTGCAGGCCCGATGCGACGACTTCCTGGAGGTATGTCTGGCAGTTTGGACCCATGGTGCGCGGAAAGGGTTGAGGCAAGCTGCCCACAAGTCCATCAAATGCCTCGGCACCGTATTTTGCGCGTTCTTGTATAGACATGTTTAACCATTGGATAGCGCTTCGAAGGACAGTGTATCAGCTACTGATTTTATTACGGTGGCAATGCGGGCGATGTCTGCGATTTGTTGTGCGTCAATGCCCAGTTTGTTCAATTGCGATGCGTGTGCGTTTACACAAATACCACACGCGTTTACCACACTTGCCGAGAGACTCCACGCTTCGAATAATGCGCGATCGACACCGCCGTGGGTCAACACGGCATTCATTCTCAATTTGGGCGGCTGTTTCTTTATGTCGTTGTCTTGAATGAGATCGGTGAATTTATACCACACATTGGTCATGCTCATCATGGCAGCGGCGGATTTCACGGCTTTTATGTGTTTTTCGTCCATAACAGCCTGTGCGTCTTCGGCGATGTTCTGAATCACCTGTGCATTTTTGGATACCAGTGCTGCGGTAAGTGCCGACCCCCAGGCCATGGCCGGGTCGAGACGCGACGCAGATATGACCGATCCCAGGTTCAACCGAATGTCCCGCGCATAGTCGGGCATTGCCGATCGCAGATTGTCTATTCCCATAAAATCTCCTGTTATGAAGTACTAAAGCGCAGAGAACGGCATTGCTCTCTGCGCTTTGTAGTGAATTGCTTCTGTATAAATGTAACTACTCTTCACCGCCGCCAGCACTTTCACCACCGCCTGTGAGGCGATTTATTACCCTCTTTGCGAATACGGTTATGACACCGGCATACAGAGCGATAGTGATCGGATCGACGATGGCGTCCAGGTGCTCGCCTATTACCTGTATGTGGCTCAATACGTCCACACCTGCAGCAGCGCCGACAGCAAGAGCAACCACAAGATAAGCTGTTGCGTCCTCAGCGTCAACCGCCATCCACCCGTACACCAGGCCCAGAATCACCAGCGCGATCGACACAATATTTTCAGGAATCGCGTCGGCCGCCAGGCCCTGAATAATGGCCAGAATAACGATCAGGCCAACAATAATTCTGACTGCCATTTCTACCTCCCAGAATAAGTTCGTGTGTTATCGCGTAGCCGTTTTAACCCTTGAGGTGATTTATTATTGCCTTCACGAGGATGGTTATGACGCCGGCATACAGAGCGGTACTGATTGGATCGACGATGGCGTCCAGGTGGGCACCGAGCTGTGGGATGCCGCTCAACGCATCCGCACCTGCAGCAGCACCGACCGCAATCGCAACGATCAGGTAGGACGTCTCGTCATCCGCACCGACCGCCACTACCGCGTAAGCCAGGCCCAGAATCACCAGCGCGAGGGATACAAGTTCCGCGGGGATCGCGTCGGGCGTCAGGCCCTGAATAATCGCCAGAGCGGCGATCAGGCTAACAATAATCCTGCTTGCCATATTTCTTCCTCCCAGAATAGGTTGGTGTGTCACGACCTGTGGCTACAGGTCGCTGATCCGCCAGTCATCTTTAACTCTTGATGCGGTTTACTCCCCTCTCCACGAGTATGGCTATGACACCGGCATACAGGGCGGTACTGATCGGATCGACGATGGCGTCCAGGTGCTCGCCTACCGCTGGGATGTTGCTCAACACATCCGCACCTGCAGCAGCGCCGACCGCAATCGCAACGACCAGGTAGGCTGTCGCGTCCTCAGCGTCGATCGCCACTATCGCGTAGAGTAGTCCCAGTATCACCAGCGCGAGTGGCACAAGTCCCCCAGGGATTGCGTCGGGCGCCAGGGCCTGCACAATCGCGAGGATGATGACCAGGACAATAATATTTCTGCTTGCCATTTCTACCTCCCAGAATGTGGTTGTGTCACGGTTTGCGTTATCACGCAAGCGTAACGGTTACAGACGGAGTGACACAAAATGCACCATCCCCGTATTTAAGAAAGCGGAAAACATTTTTCCTCTTTCTTATTGAAAAATGTAGAATTTCTTATGTTAAAAAATGTAAACAGAGTAGCAGTGTCAAGAGAATTCCCACTCGGTCAGTAAAAAAATTCTCTCCCATACCTGTGGGTTCATAGACCAGAGTCAAAAAAACACCGTTTGCAAGGTACACTATAGAGGGGTAATAATTTTTTTGCACAGTATGTTGTATGAAATATAAAGCGCAGAGAACAGCATCGTTCTCTGCGCTTTATGAAGAATTGCTTCCTTGCAACCTTAAATATTCTTCACCATCAATTGCCAGTCGTCGCAATGGCGATAATAGTAATAAATCCCCAATATAATTCAATTTTTTTTGAAATCAAGTTAAACTTATAGGGATATTAAATGAATTTTTTTATTTTACGTTCATCACGCCAATTTTTAAGGGGTGGTCTAATTCTTAATAAATCGAAGCAATCCAAATTTAGTTATACAAGAGTCAAAAATCTCTTCCATGCTTCCAAAAATCTGTGTAACATCAGGAAGCAATCCAAACTTTGACTTGATAAATATAATCTGGAGGTTATATTTCATTGAAGATTCTATTTTATATAACACCCTCAGGCAATTCACCCGTTCGCAAATTCATCAATACATTGCCACGGGAAGTTCAGGAAGATTGCTTGCTCGCACTGGATCGTCTCTCTCGTGGTGAACGCCTGTCAATGCCTTTAAGCAAACCATTGTTCAATATTGCAACGGGTTTACATGAACTGCGCTTTCGATCATCCCCCAATATTTATCGTGTCTTTTATTATGTTCGAAGTGGAGATGCAATCTACATTATTCATGCGATACAAAAAAAGACACAACAATTACCCTATAAAGATAGGCGGGTAATTTTAAAACGGATTAAGGAGATTTAAATGCCCTGGGAAGAAGTGGATTTAGAAACATGGGCTACTGAGCTCGGTGTTGATCTGTGTGAGTTACGCCAAAAGGATCAGTTAATCGATCAGATTGTTACAACGCGGACAGAACTCGGATTAACGCAGACCCAGCTTGCAAAGCTCGTGGGTGTTTCGCAACCGCGCATTGCCCAAATTGAAAACCGAGTCAAAATTGGTACGATTAAATTTGACGCTCTTTTTAAGATTCTTACTACATTGGGTTATGAAATTAACATTGGTACACGCCGAGAAAGGCGACCCGATTTTTCTATTGCGAAATAAATGGGTATGCTCAGGCGCAACTTTTGATCAATAAACAATGACAACTGATAACATTTATGTTCTCTTTCTCTCCCAATGATTTTCTCGCCTGTAATGGCACGCGCATAGGTGCTGAGCATCTGCACGGGCGCATGCAAGTCCTGCGCGATGAGATCGAACCCGCCCTCGCGAAACAGCATCCAGACCTCACGGCTGTTATTTCACCAGTTTATACGACGACTAATTTTCGCTCCAATCCCGATCGGCCCCGGGATCACGCGTGTCTCTATTTTGTAGATGGAAAATTAAAAAAGAGCGCGTTTCCCCGGTTGCCCCAACTGGGTATTTATTTGCATCACAATGCTCTCGCTATTGGCTTTTACTCTGGTTGGTGGACGTCCGAGGCGATGCAAGCGGCTATTGCAGACCGCAAGAAGTTTCGCGGTGTGGTGCCGCGCAAAGGGTATCGCTGTTTGGCGGGTGATATTATTGTGGCTTCACCAGGTCGTTCCGTGCCGTGGTCGCCATCCAGACTCGACGGAGTTGATCGCTCGCTGTTTGTCGGTTCGATTCTCACACCGGATGAAGCTGCGGTGCCGACTCTTGTTGAGGATATTAAGACGGTGCTGGGGGATCTCTACGCGCTGTATGCGGTGTTTACGGAAGCCAGATACCGGGCCTCTAAAAGCAGTGTTGTGTATCAGATGCCCGATCCCGCAGAAGCCGGTGTTGTGCGGGATGCGCTTGTGCCTGTGGAGGCAGAGCTGTTGTGCGATCTCTACCGGTTCACGGCGCTGAAGAATTTCCATATTGATGCGGGGATGTTGTTCAATCTCTATTTGTGTTTGAAGACCAAACCTTTTCTCATTCTGGCGGGTATTTCTGGGACGGGGAAGAGTACGGTGGTTCGCCTTTTGGCCGAGGCGATTAATGGTCTGGATAAGGGGCGGGCAAGAGGGTATCGTCTCATTCCCGTGCGTCCGGATTGGAATGATGTGCGCGATTTGCTCGGGTTTGAAAATTTGCTTACGGGGGTGTTTCGCCCGGGTGCGTTGCTTCAGGCGATGTGCGAAGCACAAGCCGATCCGGATCGTCCCTATTTTGTGTGTTTGGACGAGATGAATCTCGCCCGCGTGGAACACTATTTTGCAGATTTTTTGAGTGTTATGGAGACGGCGAGGCGCACGCCCGATGGCGCGTGGACAACGGATCCGATTGAACTGGCGCAAGGGGGCGATGTTGTGTCAACGGATGAGATGGGAGATGTGCCTTCTCGTTTGTCCATTCCGCCCAATTTGTTTGTTGCAGGTACGGTCAATATGGATGAGACGACTTATGCGTTTAGTCCCAAGGTGCTGGACCGGGCGAATACGGTTGCTTTTGATCGGGTTGATCTGGGGTTGTCGGATTACGATCCCGAGGTGCAGATCGATTCGACGGCTCTGCGCGCTCTGGGTGCTGCGCTGATTGATCGTCCCTATCGGCAGTTGGAGGATGTTCGCCACCGCGATGAGGTTGTTGCGTGGAATGAGCCGTTGGAGGAGATTAACGCGATGCTCGCAGAAGAAGATCTGCATTTTGGCTATCGCATCCGCGATGAGGTTCTCATCTATATGGCGTATGCGCTCGATTTGATTGAGGGGCTTCCTTCAAATGCGCCGGCGTTCACGCTCCGAGATGCGTTTGATTATCAGATTTTACAAAAGATTCTCCCACGCCTGTCCGGCGCGGGAGATGAACTCGCCGGTTTGCTGGACGCGCTGATCGCTTTTTGCGATTCCACCTATCCCCGCTCAACACACAAACTCCAACGCGTAAAACGCCGTCTTGAGCATACTGGATTTGTCAGTTTTTGGTAGGTGGAACTCCGTCAGTAGCCAAGACTTAATCTCCTGTATTCTGATCGCGCGATCTCGAAGTCCAGTATCTTTCCGTTGTCCATTTCTCTTGAGATGGTCAATCCACATGATCGCCACAAGGCTTTTGATCGCTCATTTTCTGCATGTACATCCATCGCGCAGAATCGGTCAATTCCCAATTCCTCAAACGCGTACGCCATCAGGCATTGCACCACTTCTTTTCCACAGCCTTTACCCCAGAGGGTTTTGTCCCATATCCCAATGGGCAAGCGCATGACCTTCTCGCCTTCGATTTTTGCCCGTTCCAAATTCATCCACTGCAAACACACTTCGCCAATGGTTCGTCCACTCGCCTTTTCTTCAATTGCGAACAGGAATCCCTGTTTTGCCATGTGTTTGCCTGCGCGTCTGAGATAGTCACCTGTCACGGGTTCGTCTGGTGGGTCCCCTTCCATTGCATTCAGAAAATCGGGATCTCGATAAAAAGGTACCGCGAGATCAAAATCAGCGTCCTCGAATGGCCGCAGCCTCAATCTCTCTGTTTTCAGGTGAATATTGTGACGGGCAAAGTTGTCCATCTATTGAATCACGGATCTCGGCGTTGCATTGAGGCGCGTTACGACGATGCGCTCTCGGTCGATCAATGCACCTACCTGATCGCTCAGTGTATCGGTCCAATACGGGTCTTCATAGACGGCTTTGTAGAGTTGCTCTCTTTGTTCTTCGCTTTCGAATCGACGAATCCACACGTAGAGGTCGTCTTCCTCTTCGCCGACAAAGCTGCCGATGACGACCATGCCTTTTGATATTTGAAATGGGATGATTTCACTCTCCATGAATGCAACCCATTCTTCTCGTTTTCCAGGTTGGGTGCGATATTGACGTAGTTCGAAAAACATGTTTTCTCCTTTGTGAGTGTTGTGATGGGAATAATGAGACGATTTATTCCAAAGTAAAAAAAGATGTGGTTTCGCTTTGGTCAAATCTCAAAATTGCATCGTGGTGTGTGCGAAGAAGAGATATAATTGTGTTCGTTGAGCAATTGCCCAAGCGAAGCCAAATGACTTTGGGTGGATGACCGTATAGAAAGCTTTTTTGGTGAAAGTCCGAGTCTTTGGAAACAATAACATAGCCGTTTTGAGCCGCATAATCCCAAATATCCGAGTCATCCGCTTCTTCCATGCCTATATCTCGGATGTGTGAAGAATTCGGATACAGGTCCTTCAAGTTTGTAACCAATCTGTAAGAGAGGTTTTGGTCGAAGAGAAATCTCATGTCGAAGAAACAGACATAAGCCTGCGCTCTCGGTCCGCAGCAAATGCCAGGCAGGCGCGAATGTCTTCTCGTGTAAGTTCGGGAAAGTCATTCAAGATTTCTTCAACAGACATGTTTGAGGCAAGATAGTCAAGTACGTCATAAACGGTGATCCGCATGCCGCGAATACACGGTTTTCCACTGCGTTTGCCCGGTTCAATGGTTATGATGTCTTGGTAGTCCATTGTCTTCCCTTTTGTTTTAATTGGGATTAAAATGCACGGCGACGATTCAAATCTGTTCATACCACCGCACATTGCCCGTTGACATGCCGCTTGCGGCGATGTCCAATTTGCCGTTGCCGGTGAGATCTACGACTGCCATTTGCCCCATGCCTATGCCGTTGTCGATTTGTTCAATGCTCCATGTGTCTGTTTCCAGATTCTCTGGGCGATAGATGTTGAGGGCTGTGCCGGGGCCGTTGTATCCGGCGACGACTTCCAGTGCGTTGTCGCTGTCTATGTCACCACACCACAGGGAATGGCCACGGTTGAGTTTGTCGCTGATGAGATGCCGTTCCCACGCGCCTGTTCGGATGTCGCCGGTCGCTTTGTACCAGACGAGTTCATTGCCGTGCCACGGCTCGATGGATAGTATTTCATTGATGCCATCGCCATCCATATCTACGGCGAAGGTCTCGCTGCTTTCACAGGGGCTTATGGTCCACCGGTTCCAGTTTTCCGCAAATCCGTCCCCTTTGGGCGGCTCAAACCAGATCAGGCCATCGCGCGTGCCGAGCAATAAGTCCATGCGGCCATCGCCATCTACGTCGCATACGCTCAGGCCGTGGTTGAGTCTCAATTGCCCGTCGATTAACCGCTTTTCCCACGGTTCATTTACCGGGTCTTGTGGTATGCGATAACACCACAAGGCACCTGGCGCATCAAAGTCGTCGATCTGGCTTCCCGGTCCCTGTAGCGTTGCGACAAATAGCAGGGGTTGATTGTTGACATCTACCATTGCTATGCGGTGTAGATAGGGTACCCAGTCGATGAAGTGCTGCGTCCAAACATCGCCGTGTTCAGGTGTTTGAAACCAGTGGAGATACTCCGGTGGGATCCGTTGCCTTCGCCCAAATCCGCTGGCCGCAATCACGTCTTTTCGACCGTTGCCCGTGACGTCGAATACCGATAGTGAGATGGTGCCGGGGTGCGCTTCTGATATGATTTGTTTTTCAAAATGGGGTCCTTCGTACAGGGCGATCATCGAGGTTCCCATAGAACCGGCTACGATGTCCAGGTGTCCGTTGTCTGTGACATCGGCGACTGTCATGCCATAAGCGCTGCGGATGTTGTCGTCTATTTCGTGAATTATGAACATTTGTTTTCCTGTTTTGACAGTTTTCCTTATCGGTAGTGGCTCAATATACCGCGTGTTCAAGGCAAAATCAAATGTAGATCGCCGAACTCGTGCCACAAATAATGTTTGTTGAGTGCGGCTTCATAGGTCAGTTTCAGGTGATCTAATCCCGCCAATGCCTGGAGCATGGAGAGGTGTGTGGCACTCGGTTCGTGCATTCCGGTGAGTAAGCTATCTACGATCTGCATGGGGCGGTCGGGCGAGATTATCAGGGATGTCCATCCTTCGCCCTGAGAGACATGTCCGGTTTTATCGGCTACGGTTTCGAGTGCGCGCACTACGGTTGTGCCAATGGCGATGATCCGTCCGCCGTTTTTTCGCGCGTTGTTGATTACCCGCGCTGTTTCGGCTGGCACGCGGTAGTATTCCTCGTAAGGCGGTTCATCGGCTTCCAGACTCGCCACGCCTGTGTGCAGGATCAGGGGGGCAATTTGTATGCCTTTTGCGACCAGTTTTGTGATGATTTTGGGTGTGAATGCTCTGCCAGCTGATGGCATTTCAGCACTGCCTACTTCTGTTGCATATACGGTTTGATAATAGTTGATGGGCCAGTCGTTTTGCACATAGCTATACCGGATAGGCATGCCGTATATGTCCAGATAGGTATCCGGGTCATGAGGCAGGTTCAGGGTTGCAATCCAAAGACGAATATCGGCGTTGGGATTGTGCCGCTGTTCGGAGCGATACGGCGCGTGCAACTGTGCCGATCCTCCACCGGGTAATGTAAAGACTTCGCCTGCGTGTGCATGAGAAAAAGGCAGTGTTGCTATACCATTGGGTTGACGTATTTCAACTGCCCACATGTCGGCGTGCAGTTGCGTTGATAGATGCAGTCTGAGTTCTGTTCCGTCGGGCCGAATGATGGGCAACGATGCTTTGCGCGTGCCACTGGTGTTGATGACGACTACGTCGCCCGCATGTAGTACGTCGGGCAGGTCGCGAAATGCGATGTGTTCTATCGCATCATCGCTTTGCCAGGAGACCATCAACCGGACCTGGTCCCGGCTGAGTCCACGCACTTCGGGCGGTTCACCCGCTTCCAGATCGGATGGCAGGTCAAATGTTAGAGAGTCCAGCTTTGAGTCCATCATTGTGATGGGGAGTACTGTGTTGGGTATTATGGACATGAGAATCTCCTTTTTAGTTTATGAGGGTGGTGAGTAACTCGCGTGCTGCGTAGCGGCCACTGGGGTAATTATTTTCCAGGAGTTCGATAAATCCCGGTACACTCGTTTCCGGCAAGGGGCGGTCGCTGATGTCTTCAAAGGGAAATGCTTCGCGGTGCATTTGCGTTCGCATGTCGCCGGGATCTACCCAGTAGATGTGCCAGTCTGGACGTTCTGCTGCGAGTACGTTTGAGAGTTGTTCAAGTGCGGCTTTCGAAGAGCCGTATCCGCCCCATCCCGGGTACGCTTCGCGAGCGGCATCGCTGGTGATGTTGATTACGCGGGCATCTGGTTTTAATGTGTGTTGTAGCGCCTGGAGCACCCCCAGGGGCGCGATGACGTTGGTGCGATAGACGTCTGTTAGAACATCAAGTGGGTAATTGAGGAGTTCGGGCTGGGGACTCGGTCCCAATATGCCCGCGTTGTTGATTACGGCGTCCAGGCCACCGAGTTCTTTTGCTGCATTCCTCAGTGCTTTCCGATGTTGGGGGTCTGTTACGTCTCCGGCAATGGCGATGACTTCGGTCCATTTGGCCAGTTCTTCGCGTGCATGTTCGAGTGCGTCTTCGCCTCTTGCGTTGATGATCAGTCGCCAGTTTTGCTGTGCGAGTTCACGCGCGAGTGCCAAGCCCAGTCCGCGAGATGCGCCGGTGATGAGAGCTGTTTGTGTGGACATGTTGAATCCTCCTGTAAGGGTGAGAGATTATCTGTTTGTCGGGTCAAAATGTAGCATAAAAAAAAGCCCTCTGCATCGCACAGAGGGCGTGTTTGATACCCGTTCTTTAGGACAGGAGGTATCCTGTCTGTTTTATCAAAATTTGGGTGAAGCTATCTGAGTAGCGTACCACAATCCCAATCCTGATATGCTTTTATCGCATTTCGAACCGAGAATGCGCGCTTCCATAAGATTGGGCAGAAGACACACGATAGCACGGATAGCCGATAATCGTACTCGAATTGGTCTCGACTGTAATCTTCAACGCCTCCGGCTACGAGTCTTTTATAATAGAAATCCATGAGGGGAGATTCGAGTGCTTTTCGTTCGGATGTCCCGTGGATCAGCATATAGGCGAGGTCGTAAGCACCAAGTCCTCGCTTATAGGTTTCCCAATCGAAGAGGATGATCCGGTCCTTTGAGGGATTTTTCGGGTAAAAGAGGTTCCACAAGTGCGAGTCGCCGTGTAGCATTGTGATATTTTGACCGTTTGCGACACGCGCGAGGAATATATCGGGATATCCCTGGATCACACGTTCCATTATTTCAATGTGCGCTGGATTGAGGTTGTCGCCCAGTTCTTCTGTTAGTGGCTTCAGGGCTTCTTCAAAGTTGGCGCAGCTATCGCGCACGTCTTTTTCAGCTATCGCCTGAGCCATTCGAAGTGGACCACCGGCTTGCATCATGAACGGCCATTCGTCCAGACGTGGATCATTCCACCATCGGATGTGATATTTGAGCAGTTCTTCAATTACGGCTTTGTGGAGTTGATAGGTAGCCTTCTTTGGACCATCCTCGTGTGTCACTGACAGGTCTGGCATGAGATAGTGACAGTTTTTATTCTTGTGATCGAATCCACAGTCGAAAACGGGACAGACAGACGCATCCGGCGTTTTTGTCGCGAGTTCATTGTAAAATGTCCATTCGACGACTCCGCCGCCGAACCATCCCTTTCGATAGACCTTTAACACGATCGCATTGGGAATATCGCCTGTATAGTCGTCGCTGAATGTCAGCGATAGCCTGTCCCACTCCGCGCACGATGATCCGAATGAGTCCGTTTTTTTCATGGATGTGATCGAACCCGATTTCAGGAATCCATTGCGACCAAATCGATCCGTTAAGAGCGCAGGCGTCAGTTGCTCGACATTGATGATGGGTTCTGATAATTTCATTTTTTTTCGCAAATAAGGGCGCATTGAGGGAACAGAGTTTGTTTTGTATTCATTAAGGGATCATGCTATAATGCGTTCGACAACGCCGCATGCCATCCTTTAGGCAACACGTCGCCAGCGAAACGAACAAGGGTATGATCTATATCTTTTTCTATGGCGATATTTGCAATCACTTGACGGCTCGGGTTATGGGCGACGAATTGCACTTTGGTAGGCCAGTCGTGTTCGTCCGTGTCTGTAACTTCGAATAATAACCATTCGTTTGGATATTTGTCGAAGTACGGCGCAATCAGTTGGTCTAAATCGAGAATCATGATGATGTCTCCTTGAAGGCTGCGACAAAATCGTTGTTAGTGAAAATAAAGCCAGAGTTTCGCGTGGCGTCAAGGGGCAAAAAAGGAGAGTGTTATGTCGGGTATAGATGTGGGTCAAATTGGATGGAAGGCCGAGAGTAAGACGGGTGTTGTTGCGGCGGGTGGTGCAGGTGCTGTTGCGGCGGGGATTGAGATTTTGGATAGGGGGGGCAATGCGGCCGATGCAGCCGCGGCGACTATTTTTGCGTTGAATGTCACGGATCACGGTGCGTGTTCGATTGGCGGGGAGGTTCCGCTTCTTATTTATAATGCTGAGACTTCAGAGGTGAAGGCTTTGAGCGGACAGGGGCGGGCGCCGCGTTCTCAGGAGGCGATTGATTGGTATATGAAGAATGGTATTCCGGGGGATGGGGATATGAAGATGGCACCCGTGCCTTCGGTTGTGGATTTGTGTATTACGACGCTCAGACGATATGGTACGATGTCTTTTGAAGAGATTATTGCGCCTGTGCTTGCTTTGTTGGATGCGGGCGAGGATGACTGGCATCCCAATCTTGCGGCGACGTTGCGCAAGTTGGTTGAGGAGGAGCATCTTACGTCGGGGAGTCGAGAGGAGAAATTGCAGGCTGCTGCGGATCGCTTTTACGGGCGGAATAAGTATCGCAATGATATTGCCGAGGAGCTTGAGGCTTTTTATGTCGCAAAGGGGGGATTTTTGCGTCGGGAAGATCTGGCGACGCATGTTACGACGATTGAAGATCCGGTTGCGGTTTCTTATCGGGGGTACACGGTTTGCAAGTGCGGGCCGTGGACACAGGGTCCTTATTTGTGTCAGGCGTTGCGCTTGCTCGAGAATTTCGATGTCAAAGCGATGGGCCATCTTTCGGCGGATTATGTTCATGTGGTTACGGAGGCGATCAAGCTCGCGATGGCAGACCGCGATGCGTATTATGCCGATCCCGATTTTTCAGGTGTGCCTTTGGGGGCGTTGCTTTCCGATGCGTACACGGATTTGCGCGTGCCGCTTATCGATATGCAAGCGGCTTCTCTGGAGGCGCGTCCGGGCGATCCGTATCTGATGCAGCCAGTTAAAGAAGGTGGTGTGTTCCGTCCAGGTACGGGGGGTACGACGACCTGTGTGGTGGCGGACCGCTGGGGCAATGTGGTCGCTGCGACGCCGAGTGCCAATGTTCACCGGCCTACGATTGATGGGGGGAGTACGGGGGTTACGTATGGGAATCGCCTGCGCAGTCTGAATACGACGGCGGGTCATCCGAATTGTATCCAGCCAGGGAAGCGTCCGCGGATTACGCTGACGCCTACGCTGGTGCTGAAAGATGGGCGACCGATTCTGGGTATTAGTGTTGCGGGTGGCGATTTGCAGGATCAGACGACTTTGAATTTGTTGCTGGATTTTATCGAGTTTGGGATTATGCCGGAGGAAGCTGTTAATGCACCCCGTTTTGCGACGGCACATCATCTCGATTCTTTTGATCCCAATCCCATTCGCGAGCAGACGTTCAAACAGGCCGGGTCGTTGACGCTGAACGATGGGATAAGTCGGGATGTGCAGGATGATCTCGCCAGACGGGGGCATCAGGTTGAGGCGAAATCATCTAATATTGCGACGCCTGTTATGGTTTATGTGGATCGGGAAGAGGGCAGGTATTACGCAGCAGGCGATCCCAAAGCGGGGCGTCACGCGGCGGGGTTGGGGAAATGATGCGTAACCTGATTCTGTTCATCCTATCAACACTCGCGCTTTTGATACACCCGCTGTCTCTTTTAGCGCAGAACCAGGTCGTAACCATCCCCGACATGAACCTGAGGGTTGTCATTGAGGACTCGCTGGACAAGGCAAGCGGTGCGACGATTACCCGGGCGGAAATGGCGACATTGACGCGCATTGACGCGCGGGATAAGAATATCCAGAATTTGGCTGGGCTCGAGTATGCAACCGGATTGATCCGGCTATATCTTGCAGGCAACAGTATTTCGGATGTGTCGCCGCTTTCTAACTTAACTGGTCTGACAGAGCTGGATATCCAGCACAACGCAATCTCGGACGTATTGCCGCTTTCTAACTTAACTGGTCTGACAGAGCTGGATCTTGAGGGCAACGCAATCTCGGATGTGTCGCCGCTTTCTAACTTAACTGGTCTGACATTTCTGGATATTAGCGAGAACAGGATGTCAGATCTTTCGCACCTCTCAGGCTTAATCCATCTGAAATATCTAAAGCTATTTGGCAACAGTATTTCGGATGTGTCGCCGCTTTCTAACTTAACTGGTCTGACAGAGCTGGCGCTTCAGAGAAACAACATCCAGGACATCTCGCCATTGGTAGTAAATATGGGATTGGGAAATGGCGACGAAATCAATTTGCTACGTAACCCTCTGAGTTATCCTTCCCTCAATACGCACATTCCGGCTCTTCAGGGCCGCGGGGTCCGCGTAAGCTTCGATCCCCGCACGCCAGCGAGGTTGGCCATAGTCTCCGGACAAGGGCAGGATGGCACGCCCGGTGCGGCTTTGGCGGCCCCATTTGTTGTGGAAGTGCGGGATCAGAGGGATGAAGCATTTGCTGGTGTGCCGGTGGCTTTTACCGTCACCTCAGGTGGTGGCTCACTCAGTACCACCACCGGCACTACCAATACCGAAGGCCGGGCACAGACAACCTTGACATTGGGATCATCAAAAGATAATACGGTCGAGGTCTTACTCATAGGACATGCGTCGGTGCCACCGTTGACCTTTCGCACAGGAATTATGACATTATCCGATCTTGAATACCGGGTGTCTGACGCGCGCGCGGGCGATATAATTACCTTAGCCGACGGCATATATGATGGCGATGTGTGCGAGTTGGTAGCAAAGGGGAGCGCGGCCCATCCCATCACAATTCAGGCGAAGAATATCGGGAAAGCCGTTATCCAAGGTCCCATATCAATAGAGGGAGATTACATCAACCTCGTGGGCCTTCGCTTTGAAAAAAAAGGCAGCATAAAAATTCGGGGAACGGGATGCCGCATCAGCCGCTGTGTGATGACGGATGTGCAGGTAAGCTCTTGGATACAGGTATGGTCGGAAAGTCAGCAAATCGAAATTGACTACTGCCGGTTCGAGAACAAGACTAACAACAGCGATCATGAGGGGGATAGGTTCGACAACCGCCAATTGATGCGACTCATCGTGCGAAACAAGGGAGAAAAACACCACATCCATCACAACCACTTCGTCGATATTCCAGAGGGCAAGTTGGGCAATGGCTACGAAACGCTTCAACTTATTACAGAGGGAAATCCCTGGGACCCGGAACCGGGCCACTGTGGAACCCTGATCGAATACAACCTTTTTGAACGCTGTAATGGCGAAGGAGAAATCATCTCTGTCAAATCCAACGGCAATCTTCTCCGCAGAAATACGTTTCGCGATTGCCGGGGGGGGCTGTGGCTTCGGCATGGGGATGACAATGTGGTGTCTGAGAATTTCTTTTTTGGCGAGGGCGAACGCCGGGCTGGCGGTGTGCTCGTGCAGGGGACAGATCAGGTTGTTGTGAATAATTTGTTCCACTCGCTCAATGAGTTTGGGGTGGTGATGATGGATGGGGCAATGGATGGGGCCTATGTGCGGGTGGAGCGCGCGCTGGTTGCGTTTAATACGTTTGTGGAGTGTAGCTCGGCGATGCTTGTGGGGCAAAATCCCAGCAGGTATCCCAATGGCACGGCGCCCAAGGATTGCGTGATTGCGAATAATGCTTTTGTGAGATCCGATAGGACTGTGCGGCTGGTGCTGGACGATGAGCCAGTGGATTGGACATGGGAGGGGAATGTGACGGATGGGGATTTGGGTATGCCCGCTCGGGATGGGATAAAGGTTGAGCGGATTGATGTGGATTATCTGCCCAATGGGGTTGTTGCGCCAGCAGAGTCCAGTGGTTTGATTGGCAATGCCGAGGGGCATTATCCAGATATAACAACCGATATCTTAGGAAATTCTCGCGGCGAGCGAAAAACGATTGGTTGCGTCGAGTTTCCAGTTCAGGAGAAAGACGGAGGTCCTCTAACAGCGGAAGATGTGGGCGTCGATGCTGTGGTCATTGGTGTTCCGGTGGCGTCGCCAACGGCCGATTTTGATGGCGATGGGACAGTTGGCATTAGCGATTTTTTGCTGTTTGCAGCCCAGTTTGGATTAAGTCGTGGCGATGCGGGGTATGATGCGCGGTTTGATCTGGATGGGGATAACATGATCGAGATTAAGGATTTTCTGATTTTTGTCAATACTTTTGGCGGATAAAAACAGAACTTGTTTCTTCCAAAATGGGCGATATGTTCTCTTTGGGAGTATGTATCGCCCATTTTTCAATTTTATTCGTCAACCAGATGGTTTATATTTCTGGAGTTGCCAAAATAGTGGTAAATGGGTAGTTTTGGTGCGTTCAACTTTCTATTCTTAAGCTGATCTGATTATGGAATTTGAGTGAAATTATATTGAATACCGAAGCTGCAAAATCCCTGTCATACGCAAAGCAACATCTGAAACGCGTTCTCGCAGCATGGGATGACCCTACTGATTGGGCAGACCTTACAATTTATGGATTTTACTGTCTGGAAGCCGCTATTGTCGCGGCAGGGTTACATATAGGTCTGGTTTTCAAAAGATCCCATACAGAGAAAGCTGAAATGGCGCGTCAGCTTTTTCAATCTCATGGACTGCCCGATGTTGCCGATTTTCTTTGGGATCTCAATACGGCTCGCAAAGCTTCGGCTTATGGCGATGTAGATTTTCCAGATTTGGATGCAGAGACCGTGGCTGATAAACTTGAAGAATATGTAGAAGCAGTTTCTGCGTTATTAGGAGATGGATCAAATGATCAAAATGATCAGAAATCTGACGAGCAATCGTCCGAAGAACATTGATTCATTGCACTTTCTCAAAACGATTGATAAATGGCCCAGTACCCATGCGAAAGAATGGGTCGAAAATTTTGTACCCAGGTTGTGTAAACAACCCGATATATGGGCTATTGTAATTTTTGGTTCCGTTATTCGCCAGAATACCAAATACAGCCTGGATGTTGACTTATTGATTATTTATCAGGATGATAGGCCAAATTTTGCAAACCCACCTCTTGATGTTGATATCAGGTTATATCGCCGAGGGGATATTGAATCTCTTATTCAAGAGGGACACGAGGTTTTGGGGTGGACAATTCGCTTTGGAAAGGTTCTTTACGAGAAAGATACGTATTGGACAATCCTGTGTGACAAATGGAAAAATCATCTTCCCTTGCCTTCTGCAAAAATAGCGGATAAACGCGCCGAAAGAGCCAGAAAACTTTTTGAGGATATTAAAGTGATTGGTGACGAGGATGCAGCAGAGGAACAATTCCTCTCGATGTTGACACAAATGGCGCGTGCATGTCTAATCAGGTCAGGTATTTATCCCGCCTCCCGTCCTGAATTACCGGACCAGTTAAGATCTGTTGGAAAATATAGCCTTGCTTCTCAATTGGAAGAGGTTTTACAGAAACGTCGTAAATTGAAAGTATGATTTCATGTGAATAAACGTCCCAGAAAATCGACGCGAACCTCGCAGCATATTGTTGCGTTGATATGTTTTTTTTTGTCGGGTTTTGCCGGGCTGGTTTACGAGGTTGCCTGGATACGGCAGGCCGCGCTTTTGTTTGGGTCCACGACGTTTGCGGTGAGTGCGGTTCTGGCAGTTTTTTTTCTGGGTTTGGCTATTGGTGCATATCTTTTTGGGCGCGTTGGTCAGCGAACTTCCCGACCGCTTATTCTTTTTGCGTATATTGAAATTGGTCTGGGTCTTCTGGCTCTGATCAGTCCCTATGCGTTTGATTTTGCAGATTTTCTCTATGGCATCGCGTATAGAATTTTGAGCGATGCTCCCTTCCTGCGGTTCACTACGCGACTCCTTCTCGTTGCGCTCGTCGTCCTGCCGCCCACGGTTCTGATGGGCGGTACCCTTCCTCTTTTTTGTCGTCAGTATTCGCGCAATAGCGGTAGAATTGCACGCGCTGTTGGTCTTCTCTACGGTGTCAATACCCTGGGGGCTGCGTTGGGTTGCGCGGCTGCGGGGTTTGTTTTTTTGCCGGATTTGGGGCTGCGCGGTGCTGTCTATATCGGCGTTGGGTGTAATATTTTGAGTGGTCTTGTTATTCGCGCGCTGTCTATTGCACGGGATGATGTGGTTTCTTCTTCGGTGGCGTCCCGTGCTGTGAGTGGCAGGCTTCCGCAGAGTAGCATTGTATTTGTTCTGTTTTTTGCTGTTGGATTTGTGGCTCTGGGTGCGGAGGTACTGTGGGTGCGGTATCTGGGGCTTTTGATCAATAATACGGTTTATACTTATACGCTGGCGTTGAGCGTTGTGCTGGTTGGCCTGGTTCTGGGGAGTATTTTGGCTGCTCAGTTTTCCGATAAGACGGAGATGCGGGCGCATTTTTTTGGCGCGTTTCAGATTGCGACGGGTCTTGTTGTGCTGGCTCTTTTGATGCTTTCGCCCGGGGCATGGCGAGGATTGGGCAGTGATTTGTATATCTATTTTGCGGTGCTTTTGCCCCCTGCTGTGTTGAGTGGCGCGGCTTTTCCGCTTGCGATTCGTCTGGTAACTGATAATGCGGAATATACGTCTGGGATGGCTGGGAATTTGATTGCGGTGAATACGCTTGGGGGTATTCTCGGGTCTCTTTTGATTGGTTTTATAGGTATTCCCTTTTTTGGCCTTGAGAAGAGTCTGTTTTTTATTACGGGCGCGAATCTCGCCATTGGTATCTCCGCATGGTTTTTGCTGGATGAAAAATATCGCGTGTTCAAATATGCGGCTGCGGTGGTCGCTGTTCTGGTTTATCTGGGGATTCCGTATTTTTCGCAGACGCAGGTGCCTGCGGATTTTATCGGTGAGGGGCGGGATCTGGTGGCGTTCCGAGAGGGTTATGGCGCGAATATGGCGGTTGTTCGGCGGGAGGATGATCTGGAGCTGGAGATCGATCGCTGGTGGCAGGGCGGGAGTAAGAAGAATCACCAGATTATGGCGGCACATGTACCGATGCTTTTGCATCCGAATCCCAAACGGGTCGTTGTTGTGGGGGCTGGTACAGGGCAGACGGTTAGTCGTTTTTTGATGTATCCCATCGATTATCTGGCGTGTGTGGATATCGAGCCTGCGCTTTTTCCTTTTATTCGGGAATATTTTGAGGCGGATTGGATGCGCGATCCGCGCGTGGAGATTATTTCTGAAGATGGGCGCAATTTCCTGCGCCATACGGCGGGGACTTATGATATTATTTCGCTTGAGCTTGGCGAGGTGTCCCGTCCGGGCGTGGCGTTTTTTTATACGATTGATTTCTATGCGCGCGCCCGAGAGCGTCTGGCGCCAGGGGGGTATCTGGTCCAGTTTGTGCCTTTGCACTTTCTTTCGGAGGATCAGTTCCGCGGTGTTGTGCGTAGTTTTTTGATGGTTTTTCCGCAGAGTGTTTTGTGGTATAATACGTCTGAGCTTCTGCTTATTGGTTCGGTGGATGATGCGTTTAATATTGCTGAGGGGAAGTTGTTGGGTATGGATGAGGAGATTCATGCGGACCTTCAGTACAGTCACTGGGGTGGGGTGGCGTATTCTCTTAACCAGCCGCATGTTTTCTGGGGCGGTTATTTGATGGGGGCGGAGGGTCTGGCTTCTGCGACGGTTGAGGCGGATACGTATTGGGATGATCGACCGGTTCTGGACTATGAGTCGGTTCAGAATGCGGAGAGCGATGAGCTTGCGTTTGCAGAGATGCTGTATCAATACCGCGATTCTATTGATGCGTTGATGCCGGGTGAGGTTGATGCGCGTATTGCGGATGTTCAAAATAAAAATTTACGGGAGATTGCCGCGCGCGTTTTTGTTCGCCAGGCGTCGGATTTGATTCCCGCGCGCGAACACAGACGGATTGCTACGCTTTGTGAGGAGGCGATTCGCCGGCTTCCCGAATATCTCGAGGCGCACCGCATGTTCGCCGATGCGATGATGCAACTCGGACGCTTGCAGGATGCAGAAAGACACTATGCGCGGGTTTTGCAACTCGATCCCGCAGATGCACGCGCGCTGAATGGTCGTGCTGTGGCGTTTCATCGCGCGGGACGGCTTGAGGAGGCGGTTCGCTATTATGAGGATGCGATCCGCTACCATCCAGATAATGCGCTGTCGCAAAATGGTATTGCTATGGCGCTTCACAGGCTCGGACGCTTTGACGAGGCGATTCAGCACTATAAGGAGGCGATTCGCTTGCATCCAGATAGGCCCGATACGTATGCCGATCTGGGTATGGCGCTGGCTCAGGCAGGGAGGTTGCGAGAGGCTGTTCCCTATTTGGAGAAGGCGCTCGTATTACGGCCGAATTTCACGAGGGTAAAGCGTGCGCTCGCGCAGATACGAAGAGAAGTGGGAAGTGTGAAGTAGGAAGTGGGAAGTGTGAAAGGCAGGTGAAACGTAAAATGTGAGACGTGAGAGGGGTTGGGTGGACTTCTACCTTCTACCTTCTCATTTCTAACTTCTTAAAAGGAGGTTTCTATGTCCAAATTTATTAGCTTTCTGTTCGTTGTTTTGCTGCTTCAATCTGTTGATGCTCAGCAACCACAGCAACCACAGCAACCACAGCGACAAAACCAGGGCCGGCAACGCACAATTACCGTGGAGCAAATTATGCAACAATTACCCGAAGGTGTGACTTTTATTCCGGATATTGCGTATCGCGAGGGCAACGAGGCATGGAAACTCGATCTCGCGATGCCCACAGAGCGCGGCGAGACGCCCCGTCCAGCTCTTGTTTTTATCCACGGGGGTGGATGGAGAGGTGGAGATAAACGCCGGGGAGGTTTTCTTCGTCCTACTATCGGTTATGCAGCTAAGGGCTATGTTTGTGTGACGGTCAACTATCGAATGCTCGATGAAGCACCGATTACCGCGTGTGTTGAAGATGTGAAGAATGCGGTGCGCTGGTTGCGTGCCCATGCCGGGGAGTACAATATTGATCCGGAACGCATTGGCGCGAGTGGAAATTCCGCTGGCGCGCACCTGGCTGTTATGCTCGGTGTGTGTCCGCCTTCGGCCAAGCTCGAAGGCGATGGGCCTTATCAGGAGTATTCCAGTATGGTTCAGGCTGTTGTCGCGAGTGCTACGCCTACCGATTTTCTGTCTGCTATGAGTGATCGTCAACGCAATCAGCAGCGAGCACGTCCGCCTCGCAAAAATGAGCTTAGACTGGAATCCGAAGAGGTTCGCGCCAAAACTTCTCCTGTGACTTATGCCTCGGCCGATGCACCGCCTATTTTGCTGGTGCATGCAATTTCTGATCGCACGGTTGGCGTCTATCATTCGGATAAGCTTGTCAAAGCACTGCGAGAAGCCGGTGCCAAAAATGTCAGTTATATTCTTCTGGGCGATGAGAGTGGGCACGGTGCTTTTCAGCGCAACATCGCGTTTACCGAGCCTGCCCGTGAAGCGTTTTTTAATCGCGTGTTAAAACCGGGAGAATAAGATGAGGTCCGTGTCTGAAATAGAAGCGCGGGTGGCTGAGGCGCAGCCGGGTGATGTTGTTACGCTGGCCGATGGCGTGTATGATGGTGAGAGGTGCAAGCTCGAGGCGAGGGGGACCGCAGATCAGCCGATTGTTATTCGGGCTGAGAATGTGGGGCGGGCGGTTATAAAGGCGCCGTTGTTGTTGGTGGGAGATTATATCAGTTTTGTGGGGCTGCACTTTGTGGAGAAGGGGGGTGTGGAGATTCGGGGACGGGGTTGTCGCATTAGTCGCTGTGTGATGACGGATGTGCAGGTTGGCAAGTGGATACGGGTGAGGGCAGAGAGCCGGGAGGTTGAGATTGATCGCTGCCGGTTTGAGAATAAGACGAATAATCTCGAGGAGATGCGCGGTTGTCAGTTGATGCAGATTTACGTTCGGAATCAGGGCGAGAGCCACCGTGTTCACCACAATTATTTTGTCGATGTTCCGGATGGTAAGGGGAGCAATGGGTACGAGACACTTCAACTGATTACAGAGGGGAATCCGTACGATCCGGAGCCGGGGGATTGTGAGACGGTGATTGAGTACAATTTTTTTGAGCGTTGTAGTGGGGAGGCGGAGATTATTTCTGTGAAGTCCAATGGCAATGTGCTCCGCAGGAATACGTTTCGCGATTGCCGGGGGGCGCTGGTGCTTCGGCATGGGGATGGCAATGTGGTGTCTGAGAATTTCTTTTTTGGCGAGGGCGAACGCCGGGCGGGTGGTGTGCGCTTGCAGGGGGCGGATCAGGTTGTTGTGAATAATTTGTTCCATTCGCTCAATGCGTTTGGGGTGGGTATGATGGATGGGACGACGGATGATCTCTATGTGCGGGTGGAGCGCGCGCTGGTTGCGTTTAATACGTTTGTGGGGTGTAGTCCGGCGCTGGATGTGGGTCTAAATCACAGCAGGTATCCCAATGGCACGGCACCTCAAGATTGTGTGGTTGCGAATAATGCTTTTGTGAGATCCGATAGGACTGTGCGGCTGGTGCAGGACGATGAGCCGGTGAATTGGAGGTGGGAAGGGAATGTGACGGATGGCGATTTGGGTATGCCCGCTCGGGATGGGATAAAAACTGGGCGGGTCGATGTGGTGTATCTGCCGAATGGCGTTGTTGCGCCAGCAGAATCCAGTGGTTTGATTGGCAATGCGGAGGGAAGTTATCCGGATATAACGACGGATGTTCTGGGGCATTCACGAGGCGAACGGAAGACGATTGGTTGCGTTGAGTTTCCGACGGGGATGGAGGACGGCGGTCCTTTGACTGCGGCAGATGTGGGGTCAGGGTGGTAGGGGTGTTAATCGTCTGAGGATATTTCTAATACCAGAAAAGGAAAACACATGAAAATCAAATCCGTCGAAGTCGTTCGCGTTGAGCGCCCAAATGCAAGCCAGACCTCAACGGGTTCTGGCACGACGCTCGCTGCGTCAACAGGTGCAGCGCCGAGGACAAAGGGGTATCGAAAGGCGTGGCCCGCGCATATAGAGGTGGCAAATCCGATGTCTAAGTTCCCGCGGTTTAAGGCGCGGCGGCAGCTTTACGGTGCCAGACAATGGCCCCGGTTCTCGGTTAAGGTGACAGCGGAAGATGGGACATGGGGCCTCGGCACATCGGCGGGACGTCCGGTTGCGATGGTGGTGGAAGATGCTTTCGCGCATATATTAGAGGGCGAGAGTTGTCTGGCAATTGAAAAGCTGTGGGATATGATGTTTCGCGTGTCCAAATCTTTTGGGACTGTGGGGATTGCCTCGTTGGCGATTAGTGCCGTAGATCTGGCGCTGTGGGATCTGGCGGGCAAATTGCAGGGCAAGCCCGTTTATGAGCTTCTGGGCGGTCCGGCGCGCGACCGTTTGTTTGTGTATGCGACGGGTGACGATGTCGATTGGTACAAAGAGTTGGGATTTCGGGCGTTTAAGTTGCCCTGTCAATACGGTCCGGTTGATGGGGTGTGGGGATTAGGGGAGAACGAGAGGCGAATCGCCGAGGTCCGCGAGTTGATCGGCGATGAGTGCGATCTCATGCTCGATTGTTATATGGCTTTTGATGTGGAATATACAACGCGTCTGGCGGATCGGTTGCGTCCTTATAATTTGCGCTGGATGGAAGAGTGTTTGATTCCCGAAGATGTTGGGGGACATATTGAACTGAAGAAACGCCTGCCGTGGTTGACGCTTGCCAGTGGCGAGCATTTTTACACGCCGTATCCCTACCAGTTGATGATCGAAAATCGGTGTCTCGATATTCTTCAACCCGATATTCAGTGGGTGGGCGGTTTGACTGCGTGTGTCAAAATTTGTAATATGGCTGCCGCGGCGGGTCTGGAAGTTTGTCTGCACGGCGGGGGACGCGATGCGTACGGTCAGCATTTGAGTTGGGCAATGCCCAATACGCCCTGGTGTGAGTATTTTATCGGTTCTGATCCGGGGGTACCACTTGAAGAAGTAGCGGGTCCCGGAGCGCGCGTGCCGCGCGATAGCTATCTGGCGTTTTCGCCGAGTGGTCCGGGTTTTGATCTGGGGATTGAAGAGGATTGGTTGGTGCCGTTTCAATTTTAGAGGATAAGAGGAACAAAAATGGATAAGACAATTATTTCAGTGGCGGTTGTGGGTTCGGGTCCTACGAAGGATATGAATCCGGCTGTGCCTTATACGCCAAAGGAGATTGCAGACGCGGCAATCGAGTGCCATAAGGCGGGTGCAGCGATTACGCATATCCATGTGCGCGATCCCGAGACGGGTATTGTGTGTTCGCGGATCGAGCTTTTCAAAGAGGTGGTGGATCGGATTCGACAAGCCTGTGATATTGCGATTAATTTGACGACGAGCGGGGGAAATATTAAAGGGGAAAATATTATTGAGGAGCGGCTTGAGCCGGTTGCGCTGAAGCCCGAGATTTGTTCTCTGGATATCGGTTCGTTGAATTTTGGCACTCGGGTATTTATGAATCCACCGGAATGGGGTGTTGCCGCGGCAAAGCGCATGCGCGAGCATCGCGTTAAGCCCGAGATCGAGGTTTTTGATGCGGGTCATATCCGTCAGGCGCGGTATATGATTGCGGAGGGGTTGTTTGAAGATCCCCCTTTTATCCAGTTGTGTATGGGTCCCGGATGGGGGATTGAAGCCACACCCGAAAATCTGATTTTTATGAAGAGTCTTTTGCCGCCCGATGTGATCTGGTCCGCTCTGGGTGTGGGAAAAGGACAGTTGCCGATGATTACTATGGCTTTTCTCATGGGGGGGCATATACGGGTGGGTTTTGAAGATAATATTTATCTTCGGAGAGGTGTTTTGCTCAAGAGCAATGCACAGATGGTTGATCTCGCGGCGAGTATTGTGGAGAAACTACAGGGCGAGATTGCCACGCCAAATGATGCCCGAGAGATGCTGGGGCTTACGTATCCGGGATGAGGGGTGAGATGGATGTTCTGACGGGTACAACTGAATATGACGTTGATTGGCGCATGCTCAATATGAATGCCGAGTTGGTCGCATCCAGTTTGAGTCTCACGTTGCGGTCGGGTCTTCACATGCTGCGACCCTACTGGAGATCCAATGTCAATAGCGGCGATGGTGTTGCGCCGATCAATCATATTTTGAAATTTGAAACTTTTGGGCATTCCTGTTCTCTGCAGACAACACTGCGACAGGAATCTCAGATCCGCCTCGTTACAACGCGCAACGATGACCGAAGTCTCAAACGCGGGCATCTCGTTCTGACATGCGAACTTTTTAAGGCGGATGATCTGGTTGGTCGGTCGGAGTTCTGGCTGGCTCTCACGCGGCCGCTTGCCCTTCCCGATGAACGCATGCCTTCCGATGTGCCAGAGGGTCTTAAATTTCTGAGGGAGCACGAACTGGATGAAGATGATTTGCTCAGCCGGGATATCGAATCCTATCGCGCCAATGGTGAGACGCTGACCTATGATACGCAGCCGGTTGTTTTTCACATGGATCAGTCAGATCAATATGGGCATATCAATACGGTTAAATACATGGACCGGGTGCTCGATCTCCTGTCACTTCAATATCACAAAATTGGGGGCGATGTCGGGTGCTTGCGGTTTCACGAAATTGTGATTTATTTTCGCAAGCCCTTTGTGCCAGGGCAAGTCGCAGAAGCAGAACTCGATTTTGTTCCTCACGCGGATAAGTTTCACGGTGCGGTGCGTTTTTACCACTGCAATGGCGATGGCACGCGCAGCGAGCGGATTTCTATGGCTATGGAGACGCGGGGTCCTCTGGCGTAAGAATTAAAAATTAAGAATTAAAAATTGTGAGACGACCTGTTAGTGATTGAGGTATGTTATGACTGAGAGAGAGAAATATTTCTGGGATCTGACGGGGTATCTGATTGTGCGGGGTGTTCTTTCAGTAGAGGAAATCGCAGAGGCGAATGAGGCGCTCGATTACGCGAAGAAGGATATTTTTCAGCACGAAGAGGGGCGAGGGGACTATACGGCATTAAAAGGTACGGCAGCCCGATGGTATGAGAGCTCCGGTTTGGGAGAGGAAGGGCACGGGTTGCTCACGTTGCCGGTGCCTTATTGCGAACCTTTTCGCAATATGCTCGTGCATCCTCAAGTTGTCGCGCGTCTCAATGAGATGTGTGGTCCCGGTTTTCGACTCGACCACGGTCCCCAGTTCAACAATGCGGTTAAAGGCACCGAGGGCCTGACTCTGCACGGCGCAGGCGATCCCCATAACCCGGTTGTTGCATACCGCCATCAAAATGGTGCAGGGCACTGCAATGGTGTAACTGTTACGTGGAATCTGACAGATAGTCCTGCTCACGGCGGTGGCTTTGTGTGTGTTCCCGGAAGTCACAAGTCCAAATATCCGATGCCGGGGGGTGTGCGAACCTGCGAAGATGATATGGGTACTGTGGTTCAACCCGAGGTCGAAGCGGGGGATGTGATTTTTTTTATGGATGGCGCACAAACCCACGGTACGCATCCGTGGAGAAATGACCACGAGCGAAAATCCGTTCTCTACAAGTACGCCAGCCGAACTGCCACGCGAGGGGGTATCGCAGACCAGGTCGCACCTCCAGAATTTTATTGGGATGCCGAGGTCGTGGCAGATATGAGCGAGGAACAACGGGTGGTTATGTGGGGACCCTTTGCAGGCGGCAGGCAGAGTGGACTTCATCTTGTATGTGCAGAGGATGGCACCGTGCAGATTGAGGAGTGATTATCCGGGCAGGTCTGCGAGGTGGGCAATATCGTTGAGGGCTATGAAGGTGGGTTCGCCTCCGGGGTTGAGTTGAAGGTGGTGGATGGCGGCTGTGTGACACGAGAACTGGGGTTTGTGCTCGTCTTCGGGCGTGTATCCCATGACCGCTTGTAGGCAAGCGACAATGGGGCGGACGTGTGTGATGCACGCAATTTGTTGGTCGGGCGATTCGTTGACGAGTTGGCTCACGATGTTGGCAACGCGGGTGTGCAGGTCGGCATAGGTTTCACTGCCCGGAACGCGCGCTTCTTCGAGGGATTGTCCACCAAAAAAGCCGGGGTAATATTTTCGGACTTCTTCGCTGGAGAGTGTGGCGAGGTCGCCGCTTTCGAGTTCGCGCAGGTCATTTTCTACTTCGGGCACGATATGGAGCACATCGCCTATCCATTCGGCTGTTTGACGGGCACATTTTTGGGGGCTGGTGTAGAGGCCGCGAATGTCAAAGTCGCTTCTGAGGCGTTCGCCAACGAGCAGGGCTTGTTGTTTGCCCCGATGCGAGAGGGGCCTGTCAGCCCACCAGCCGTAATGGTGTTCGCCATCGCGTTCTCTGGCTTGTCCATGGCAGATTAGAATGAGGTCGGTTGGCATGTGTGTTCCTTAATTATTATCAGGAGGTGTGTATGAAGTCAATGGTTGCGGTGTTTTTTTTCATTGTAATCGCGATGTTTGGTCGGGCAGATGCACAGGTGGATGTCAAGATAGGCGGAGGTGCTCTTTTTGATCCCACGCGCGGGGGCGGGCACCTGTCCATAGATATTCCTATTGGTGATTTGTATCCGACATATTTGGCACCTTTTGTTGAATATTATCGGAGGACCATTACACTGGTAGCAACGGATAAGACTCTGGAGACGGAAATTCCCGCAGGTGTCAGTCTGGTTTATAAAGCCCCTTTGTCCGATCGCTATGGCACGGTGTTTTTTGGGGTTGCTGGCGGGGTGTTGCACACACGGGGATCTCCTATAGTTGAAGTATTGTTTGACGGAACAACGGTTTATGCCGTAGATACAGAGACCAGAGAAGTTATAACAGAAACGTCAACCGAGGCGTTGATTGCCGTAGCAGGTGGCATGCGGTTTGATGTTTCCGAGGGCATAGGCGCATTTGTGCAGGGTCGCTGGTTTCGCGCTTTTGCGTCCGGGACAACAAATAATTTTGGCATTCACGCAGGGCTGATGTTCTCTTTGGGTGAAAGATAGCTGGACGAATCAGAAGGTTATACCCAGGCCGGGATTATGTCCCGGCTTTTTTTATGTAACCGGTTGATGGCGCAGGAAATCGATCAATAAGCGCACGCCAACGCCCGTAGCTCCGATGGGGGTGTCGGGTTTGGCGGAACTTGTCGATGCGGTGCCGGCTATGTCGAGGTGTGCCCAGGAAAAGTTCTGGACATAAGCTTCGAGGAATGCGGCGGCGGTGAGTGCGCCCGCGGGCCGACCACCTGAGTTCTTGAGGTCGGCTACATTGCTTTTGATGAGGTTTCTATGGTCATCCAGAATGGGAAGATGCCAGGCAATTTCACCGGTGCGATTGCCCGCTTCGTGAATCTGAGCGATGAGGTCATTGTCGTTGCCCATCAGGCCACTGGCTTCGTTGCCGAGTGCGGTGACGCAAGCACCGGTTAGTGTGGCAAGGTCAATGGCAGCTTTTGGCTTATAGCGCGCGCTGTATGCGATGGCGTCGATGAGAGCGAGACGGCCTTCGGCATCGGTGCTGTGAATTTCAACGGTTTTGTTGCCGAGGGGATGCAAGATGTCGCCGGGCCGATACGCGTGACCATCGGGCATGTTTTCTGCGGCGGCAACCAGGCCAATGACGCTGTGGGGCAGGTCGAGTTTTGCCACGGCTCGCATTGCGCCGATGACGGCTGCGGATCCACTCATGTCAAATTTCATGTTCCACATGCCGTCGCTACCTTTGAGGGATATGCCGCCAGTGTCAAAGGTTATGCCTTTGCCAATGAAGATGATGGGCGCGGCAGTGGGATCGGCACCCGGGTGTTCCAGGATGACAAAACGAGGCGGTCGAGCACTTCCCTGCCCCACAGCGCTCAAGGCACCCATGCCTTCATTTGAGATGCGCTGTTCGTCAAATATTTCACAGGAGAGCCCTGTTTCACGAGCCATTTCCAAAGCGCGTTCGGCCAGTGTTGCCGGTGGCAAGTCATTGCCGGGGGTGTTGCTCAGGTCGCGGGCAAAACACACGCTTTCGGCGATGATTTGTCCGGTATTTGCGCCTTTTTCTACTTCGGTTTGTTTGGATGTGTCAAATTCGACGAGGGTAAAGGTGTCGAGGCGTTTGGGATCGTTATTGTTTGTTTTGTAATTGGTGAATTTGTAATTGCCAAGAATCGCGCCTTCAACAGTGGCTTGTGTGGCGTCTGAGACATCGAGGCCGCCTATGCCGCCCCCGTGGATGATGGAGGCGAGGGTTTTTGCGCCGAGTTTGATGGCTTCTCTGGTTGCAGATGCGGATGCGAGGCGCACTTGATTGGGGGTGAAGTCTTCTCGTTTGCCCAGGCCAACGAGAATGAGGCGCGGGGAAGCCACGCCCTGGCGGGGATAGAGCACAGCGGTCTGGTTGCGTTTGCCGCTGAAGTCGCCGCCTGCAATGAGGTCGGAAATAAGCCCGTCCAGCGCGCGATTGGCTGCACCTGTTGCGCCGCCTGGTTCTGTGATGCCTTCAAAGAGGTTGAGCACGATAGCGTCTGTTGTGCTTTCGAGGATGTTGCCGATGGTGGTGGAGATGTTCATGTGAGAATTGGTCCTATAAGAGAAATGGGTTGATGCGTTTTTCACGGTCTATGGTTGTGTCTGGCCCGTGCCCGGGGTGAAGTATTGTGTCGTCGGGGAGGGTGAGGATTTTGGTGTGGATTGAGTCCATTAGCGTTTGCAGGTCTGCGCCTTCGAGGTCGGTTCGGCCAATAGAACCGGAGAATACAGTGTCGCCAATAATGGCGTGTCCCGGCCAGGTGAGCGCGATGTTGCCGGGCGCGTGACCGGGTACATGGAGGATGTTCAGGGTTTCGCGGCCAAAGACAATGGTATCGCCTTCATCGATGAAGCGGTCGATTTTGGGCGGTGGATCTGCTTGAAGGCCCAGAGGTGCGACAATGCTTGTCAGGTTCTCGACCCTGCATACGTCGGCTTTGTGGATGGCGAATGGCGCGCCTGTTTTTTCTTTGAGCGATGCGACGCGCCCAATGTGGTCAAAATGTCCGTGCGTGGCAATTATTTCGACGATTTTGATGTCGTGGTTTTCGATGAGTTGGAGTATGGTGTCGGTATCGTCGCCGGGATCTATTACAATGCCTTCGCGCGTTTTTTCGCAGGCGAGGATGTAACAATTGACTTCGAGCGGACCGACGATGGTGGATATAAAGATCACGATGGTTCCTGTGCGATTTTTACTTCTATCGTGTCAGTTAGAATCCTCATTAATGAGGGCAAAAGATAATATCGCAGCGGGTTAAGGGAAAGTTTTTTTTGTGAGATTGTGATATTTTACTCTTGACGCATATACAAATGTTCACTATATTTATGGCGATTGGAAAATAGTATATAATGTTATGTAAAAATTGAGTTTAGGAAAGTTTTTGTGATTATATATGACGATTTATGTCGGTATATTCACCTAACTTAGATAGGAGATGTTCCCATGAGACGCATTTTTTCTATGTCGGCTATCGGTTCACGATCAAACGGGGTACGACGGGCTACCTCCCGGTCCCGTTTCGTTCCTCAGTTTCGTCGGGAAGTCTGCGAGGTGATTAATCGCATTCGCGCCGCTTATGGTCCCGTTCCCATGAAGACTGTGGCCGATTACCCCGAGGTCAAGGCCGCAGAAGCGACGATTGAACAGGCTGCGCGATTGGTGTATAGCGGGCTTGAAAATGTCGAGGTGTGGCGAGGTGCGCTGGTGGTCTATGAGTTGACCTGGATGTCTGCGCTGAAAAAGGTGCGTCCGTCGGACAAGTCAGCTGCTTAAGTACATTTTTTAATTTTCAAGAAGGCCGAGATTCTCTGTGGATCTCGGCTTTTTTTGTCATTGACGGGATTGGACAATTTCAGGAACTTTTGACGCCTTGCGAGATATAACTAAAGTTCAATCGCTACAATGGAGAGATGGTGTATGCAAAAGTGGATATGGATACTGATTGCGGGATTTACGGTTTTGCAGGTTGAGGCAAAAATTGATCCCGAATCTCAGGCGACGATCGCGCAAATGGAAAAGTTCAGCGAGGCTTTTGCTGCGGTGGCTTCCGAGGTCAATCCGGGTGTAGTCGCGGTTATTAAGAAAAGAGATGTGATGGTTGGGGTGCGAAGATCAACAGGCAATCCGTTTTTCGATCATTTTTTTGGTGGTGGTCTGCAGTATCGGAGAGAACAGCAGCAGGGTTTGGGTTCGGGGGTTATTGTTTCTCGAGATGGCTATATTTTGACCAATAATCACGTTATTGCAGAGGCCGATTCTATTGAAGTAGAACTCGACGATGGCAGAAAGTTCAGCGCAACACTGGTGGGGACAGATCCGCAGAGCGATGTCGCGGTGTTGAAAATTGATGGGCGCGATTTGCCCGCGCTGAAGATGGGCGATTCGGACAAGTTGAAGGTGGGGTCCTGGGTGCTGGCGATTGGCAATCCGTATGGTTTGCGGCATACGGTGACGTACGGTATTGTGAGCGCGATTGGGCGAGGCAATTTAGATATTGTGGATTACGAAGATTTTATTCAAACAGATGCGGCGATTAACCCGGGCAATAGCGGTGGGGCAATGGTGAATTTGCGCGGGGAACTGGTGGGTCTGAATACGGCGATTTTGTCGCGCAGTGGAGGCAGCCAGGGTATTGGGTTGGCTGTGCCAATTAATATGGCGCGCAATATTATGCAGCAGATTATTGAAGATGGAGAGGTTAAACGCGGGTATCTGGATGTGGTGGTTCAAGATCTGACGCCGGGACTTGCCGAAGCACTGGGGTTACCCTTCAATCGGGGTGCGCTGATTCAGGAGGTGGGGGAATTTGCCGAGCAGACGGGTTTACAACTCGGCGATGTGATTGTGGGATTAAACAACCGCGAGATTTCCAGTGCAGATGAATTTCTCACGCGTATTGCGCGAACGCCTCCAGGCGCACAGGTGATCATTGAGGTGATCCGAAATGGGCAGAATAGAAAGCTGAGCGCAATCGTAGATGCGTTTGATCCCTTTCGCGGTCTGCAAGAAGCCGAGCGGCAACGCGCCCTGGGGCTGAATGTTCAGGAGATGACGCCCGCTATTGCCCGTCAGTTTGGTTATAATGCACAATGGGGCATGCTCATTACCGACGTGAGAGCAGAAAGCGCGGCTGATGCGGCGGGTTTGCAGCGGGGCGATGTGATTCGCGAGATGAATCGCAGGCCCATGCGTTCGATGGCGGATTATGAAGATGTATTGGCTGAGTTGAAACCCGGTGACGAGGTCGGGATGATCATTCGCAGAGAGACCCGCCGGCACTATGCCAATTTTTACGCTGTGCTCAAGGTGCCGAAGTAGCGAATCAGCGAATCAGCGAATCAATCCCATCCATCGTCATTGCGGCATGCTTAAAGCCGCAATCCAGAGGTTTTGGGTGGTTGGGCGGGGTTCGTCTATTCGTCCACGTCCTTCTCATACCGCTCGTCTTTTACTTTTTCCTGAAGGCGGTAGAGTTCGTCTTTGAGTTCGCGCACGATATCGGCGTATTCGAGATCATCGTACACGTTGTTGAGTTCATAAGGGTCTTTTTTGAGGTCGAAGAGTTCCCATTCGGGTTCTTTGGTGTCTTCGATTGATCCTTTTTGATTGAGGCCGTCGGCGTAGTAATAGATGAGTTTGTACTGGTGGGTTCGCACGCCGTAATGGGCGTAAACATGGTGGTGTGCAAGGTGCATCCAGTAGCGATAATACATCGATGTTTGCCAATTTTCCGGTGTTTCGCCGTTGAGCAAGGGGCGAATGCTCGATCCCTGGAAGGTTTCGGGAATGTCAATGCCCGCGTAGTCGAGAAAGGTGGGGGCAAAGTCGGTGTTGAGGATCATGTCGGTGTTGATACTGCCGGGTTTGATTTCTTTGGGATAGCGGATGATGAAGGGCATGCGCAGGGATTCTTCGTACATAAAACGCTTGTCATACCAGCCGTGATCGCCCAGGAAAAAGCCCTGGTCAGATGTGTAAATGACTATGGTGTTGTCGGTGAGGCCTTCTTCGTCGAGATAGTCGAGCATGCGCCCGACATTGTCGTCGATAGAGGCCACACAGCGCAGGTAGTCTTTTATGTAGCGCTGGTATTTCCATTTTTTATCTTCTTCAGGTGAGAGGCCTTCAGGGGGTAATCCCTTGAGGTCATTTTTGTTCATGTCGCGGTCAACGCGCATTTTGGCGGCTTCGGCAGCACTGGCGCGGTTGCTGTAGTCGTCCCAGAAGGTTTCGGGTTCGGGTATGTCTTCGTTTTCATACATGTGGGCGTGTTTTTCATCGGGTTCCCAGGCGCGGTGAGGCGCTTTGTGGTGGTACATGAGCATGAAGGGGCGGTTTGTGTCCCGCGCTTTGAGCCAGTCGAGGCATAAGTCTGTGATGATGTCGGTGACATAGCCTTGATAGACTTTTTCTTTGCCCATTTCTATCATTTCGGGGTTGTGGTATAATCCCTGCCCGGGCAGGACATTCCAGTAGTCAAAGCCGGTGGGGTCGTGGATGCCGCCGTGCCCGAGATGCCATTTGCCGATCATGGCGGTCTGGTATCCCGCCTGTTGGAATAATTTGGGAAATGTGAGTTGCCTGCCGTCGAGATGGGTCGATAGGGTGGTTACGCCGTTGATGTGGTTGTAAGTGCCGGTGAGGATTACCGCTCGGCTGGGGGCGCAGATTGAGTTGGTGCAAAAGCAGTTGTCAAAGCGCATGCCTTCATTTGCAATGCGGTCGAGGTTGGGGGTCTGGTTGATGCGGCTGTTGTAGCAACTCATGGCATGCGATGCGTGGTCGTCGGACATGATAAAGAGGATGTTGGGGCGGTCTGTAGGCAAGAGAGACTCCTTTTGAAGTGAGAAGTAGGAAGTGTGGAACGATGTGCGGCTGGTCGCGGTCAAAGTTCACGGTGAAGATATGATATTACATGCGGGATATCAAGTGAGACGAAAGGCGGGCACAGGCGTTTATTCTTTGTGGGGGATGCAATGATTGGTATTATATACAGACGACGCGATGTGACTATGAAGGAGTAGAGCAAATGGTCGGTCAAAGATTTCTGTTTTTTATATGGATGTTCATTCTTTGTCTGAATGCCGAGGTTTTTGCGGGCGAGGCCAGGCATGTGTGGACGTCCTTTCGGCAAGAAGATGGGCTGGCGCACAATGTGGTGACGGCTGTGGTGCAGACACCTGATGGGGCGATGTGGTTTGCCACGCTGGGTGGGGTGTCGCGCTATGATGGGCGTTCATGGAAGAAGTACGGGGTTGAAGATGGTTTGCCGGGAAACGCTGTTCAGGATCTGGTTGCCGGGCTTGATGGGGCATTGTGGGCTGCCGTGGGACGGGGTTTTGATCGTCGTTCAGGACAGGGGCTGGCTTATTTTTCTGGCGAGGAGTGGAGAGGTTTTGATACGCCAGAAGAGTTCAGGGGACGAGGGGGTTTGCGCCAGATTTTGGGGCTGGATAGTGGTGGTCGCGCCTGTATGGTGACCGATGAAGGTTATTTGTTGCGCTTCGATGGCGCACAACTTTATCTGGTGATGTTAGATGGTCAGCCGCTTCAAGATGTTCAGAGTTTGATGGCGGATGCAAATGGGAAAGTGTGGGTCGCTTATGGGGGGCGAGGGGGCAGTGTTTTGTTTGGTCCTGGAATGAGACAGGGTGGACGAGGTGAACCGGGTGGCAGAGGCAGGCGCGGCGGTTTTAGAGGGGCTGACGGTCCCGAAGGCGGTAGAGGGCGAGGTGGATTGGGTGGCCGTGGTGGCCGTGGTGGCCGTGGTGGTTTGAGGGATATGGAAGGTCCAGATGGCCGTGGTGGACGAGGTGAACCGGGTGGTCGTGGCAGGGGTGGGAGACCTGGAGGATTTACACAGGGCATGGGTTTATTGGATGTGGATACGGGCGAGTGGACAACGATAGCAGATATGGACAGTTTGCGCGATGTGTCGGTGTTGGCGATGGCGCAAAGTGACGATGGCGCGCTCTGGTTTGGCACGAATGAGAGTGGGCTTAAGCGGTATGATTCGGGGAGATGGGAAACATTTACAACTGAGGATGGGTTGCCTTCCAATCGGGTGCAGGTGATTAGCTTTGCACGAGATGGAACGGTGTGGATTGGTACGCCGGCTGGCGCTGCTTTTCGAGATGCGGGTAGAAAATGGCGAGTTTTTACAGAGCGCGAGGGATTGCCCAATAACTATGTGGTCGATATTTGTATTGCTGCGGATGGGGCTATTTGGGTGGGTACGCGCGGTGGCGTTGCGCGGTTGGGTCTTTCGGGATGGTTGCACCACAGGAACTGGCCGGGGATGGATGATCGCGGGGCTTCGATTTTCGCGCTTGATGAAAGGGGTCAGCTCTGGGTTGGCAATGATGCGCTTTACAAATTTGAGCGGGGTTCCTGGCATGTGGCGCGCGATATAGAGCGAGATTTGCGCGGGATATTGGTCGATTTGTTTGTCGATGGAAAAGGACACCTCTGGGCTGTAACGCCGTTTCAATTGTTGTGTTATGATGGCGAGGTATGGGAGGTGATAAATCCCAATCGCCAGATGGGATTGGGATTTCGATCTGTAAGCCCTGCACAAGATGGCGGTGTGTGGGCAGTTGCGCGCTCGGGAGGGAGTTATCGGTTCGATGGACAGGTATGGACGGCTCTATCTACTGCCGAGGGCCTGGCGCAGATAGGGGACAATCGCGAACGGTCCGGGATTTCGATTTGCGAGGCGAGCGATGGCAGTTTGTGGCTGGGACAGGTGGATGGCGTGATGCATGTGGTGGATGGAGAGCAGCGAAAATACACCGCTGCTGATGGGATACCCGGTGGGCCGATTACTGTGATTGCCGAAGATATTGGTGGACAGATATGGGTAAGCTCACTGCTTGAGGGTGTGGCGCATTTTAATGGGCAGAGGTGGCGACGGGTTCCGAGCGCAGATGAGGCGCAGTTTAATGGGGTGAATCGGATATTTCCTGCGAATGATGGGACGGTGTGGTTGGCTTCGCCGATTGATGGCGCGATTCATACCGATGGTTTTGCATGGGTGCGCTATACGGTTCAAGAGGGGTTGCCGAGTACACAGGTTTGGGATGTGGCACAAGATGCTGAAGGCAATCTCTGGTTTGCGACGTCCGGTGGGTTGGGTTGTTATAATCCCGATGGCGATGCGCCCGAAACACTTCTTTTGGCTCCGCCAGTTCAAATTGCGCCGTATCAAAATGCGTTGTTTGAATTTTCGGGGCAGGATGTGTGGAAGCAGACGCCAGATGGGTCATTGCAGTATTCATGGCGGCTCGGTGAGGGGGCGTGGTCGGGTTTTTCGCGCAATAATCGGGTTTTGTTGGAGGATCTGGACGCGGGGGTTCACAAATTTGAAGTGCGCGCTATGGATCTGGCTTTTAATGTGGATAAGACGTCTGCTGTGCAGGTTTTTGAGGTGTTGGCGCCTGTGTGGCAACGGCCCTGGTTTGTGGGGTTGAGTGGTGTTTCGCTGCTCATTGTGCTGGTCACGACGGGATATGCGTTTCAAAAGCACAGACGCTGGCGCATAGCACAGACGCAGTTGATTGATGAGTTGGAGACGGAACTTCAGGAAGCCCACGATATGCAGATGGGGCTGTTGCCCCGAGACCCCGTGCGCGAAAAGGGTTTTGAGGTGGTGGGCAGGTGTTTGCCAGCCAATCACGTCGGCGGTGATTATTTTACGTATTTCTGGTTGGATGACGATCGGAGAATACTGGGTTTTGGGGCTGCAGATGTGTCGGGTAAGGCGATGCAGGGTGCTGTGCGGGCCATGCAATTGAGCGGGATGGTGCACTATGAAGTGCGCGCGGCAGAGAATCCGGTAGATGTGTTGCGGAATTTAAATCTCGTTTTGCAAGAGCAATTTGATGAGGCGAGTTTTGTGACGTGCTGTTTGGGTATGTTGGATTTAGAGACTGGGGAGATTGTTTTGGCCAATTCCGGGCATCCCTATCCCTATCGAGTGTCTGCCGATGGCGATTTGCAGATGATAGAATTGATGTCTGTGCCTCTGGGTATGACGTTGCCGCCCGAGGTCAATACCGCGCCCAAAGAGGCGCGTGTGTTTTTGGATTTTGGCGATATGCTGGTGCTCTACAGCGATGGGGTGACGGATATGCAAAATGCCGCGGGAGAGTTTTACGAGGAGACGCGGCTGGAAGTTTTGCTGAAAGAACACGCGGGCGCGAGTGCCGATGTTTTGATCGATACGGTGATCGATGACCTGGTTCGGTTTCGTGGGTCGGCGGCACAGACAGATGATGTGACGCTTCTGGTTGTTAAGAGGCGGTGAGAAGTGTGAAGTGAGAAGTGTGAAGTGTGAAAGGAGATCGGTATGCGGATTTTTGTCGCGGTATGTGTTTTGATGGTGCTTCAGAGCAGTGCTGCAATGGCTCAGAATGAAGCTTCGTTTGGCGTGACGGTGGTGCCTGAGACGGCGCGTGTTGGGGAGGCTGTTACGGTTTGGATTGATGTGGATCTTTCCGAAGACTGGCATATTTATTCGGCGACCACGCCGCCGGGAGGTCCTTATCCGACGGAGTTTGTGCTGTCGGGCGAGGCGTTTCGGCAGGTGGGGGCGGTGATTCAGCCCGATCCCATTGTGGAATACGATCCGAATTTTGAGATGAATGTGGAATATTACCACCCCAAAGTGCGATTTGGGGTGCGGGCTGAGGTGGGTGAGGGGATGCCGGGCGAGCGGGTGCTGTCGGGTGAAGTGATTTATATGCTTTGCAATGCGACGCAGTGTTTGCCGCCCAATACGTACGCGTTTGAGATTCCCGTGATGGTGGAGGCGGGACCTGCGCGGGCTGAGTATGTGTTTTCTGCTGTTGAAGTGCCTGCTGTACCTCTGGATGGTACGGGTAGCGTGGCTGATGTCGAACGTGCGATTACAGAGGGTTTGAGCGCGTTTTTGTACCTGTCTTTGTGGATGGGTTTTCTGGCTTTGCTCACGCCGTGTGTGTTTCCGATGATTCCCATTACGGTGTCGTTTTTTACCAAGCAGGAAACGCAGAGCCGGAGAGAGTCTGTTACCAAGTCGCTGGTTTATTGCGGGGGTATTATTTTTACGTTTACCGGGTTGGGTATGGTGTTGGCGGCGACTCTGGGCGCGTCTGGGGCGGCTCTGTTTGCGGCCAATCCCTGGGTCAATTTGTTGATTACTGCAATTTTCGTGGCTTTCGCGCTGGCATTGTTTGGGTTGTTTGAAATTCGGTTGCCTTACGGTTTGCTCAATAAGTTGAATCAGGTTCAGGGTGGAAGTTATGGCGCGATTCTGATTATGGGGTTCACGTTTTCTCTTACGTCGTTTACGTGTACTGCGCCTTTTGTCGGCACATTGCTGGTGCTGACGGCTCAGGGAACGTGGGCGTGGCCCATTTTGGGCATGCTGGTATTTTCGGCTGCTTTTGCCTCTCCGTTTTTCTTTTTGGCACTTTTTCCGCAGGCGCTTTCTTCTCTGCCCCAAAGCGGTGGCTGGTTAAATTCCGTGAAGGTGGTGATGGGGTTTTTGGAATTGGCCGCTGCGTTGAAATTTTTGAGCAATGTCGATCTGGTGTGGCAGTGGGGTATTATTTCGCGCGAGGTCTTTATTGCGGGGTGGATCGCGATCTTTTTGCTATGCGGTTTTTATTTGTTGGGAAAAATCCGATTGCCGCACGATTCTGTGCTCGATACAATTGGTCCGTTGCGTTTGCTGGCGAGTAGTGGGTGTTTGGCTTTTGGTCTGTATTTGATGACGGGTCTTTTTGGCGCGCCTTTGGGTGAATGGGATGCATTTTTCCCGCCTTATGGGAGTTATGGGGAAATTGCCAAGATAAGGAGCGGCGAACCCGAATTGACCTGGCGCGATGATTATGAAGCGGGTCTGGCAGAAGCAAAGGCGACGAATAAACCGGTGTTTATCGATTTTACGGGCTATGCGTGTACGAATTGCCGCTGGATGGAGGCGAATATTTTTCCCGAAAAGGAGGTGCACGCATTGTTAAAACAGTTTGTACGGGTTCAGTTGTACACAGATGGGCGGGGAGAAAAATACAAGCGCAATCGCGATTTGCAAGAGGCGCAATTCGGTACGGTTGCACTGCCTTTGTACGCAATTATGACACCCGGGGGAAAAGAGATTACACATTTTCCGGGGATGACGCGCAATGTGGATGTTTTTGTCCGCTTTTTGAAACAGGGACTCAGTCCGACTATTGCGAGTGTGGAGTGATTATTGTGATAGACCGATAAAAGTGCCCAGGGCGAGGGCAACGACACCGAGTAGTGCGAGTAGCAGGGCACCAATGGCGATTTGGAGCATTTGGGGTTCGAGGTGGTCAAGATAGTTTTCGAGTGTTTCGATGCCCGAGCGCAAAGCGCGTTCGATGGGGTCTGGGAGGTGCTCGACGAAGGGGATTTTTCGCCGAGAGATTTCGTCGATGTATTGAATATTTTTTATGTTGTGACGGGCATTGAAGGTGTGTTCGACAAATTTGCGGATTGCGAATCGCTGTACCGGGTCGTGAATTTCGGATAGGTGAAGGGTTTGTGGATCAATGGTGCTGGATAGTTTGAAGCAGTGTGTGGTCTTGTCGGGGTCGTCCGGGTCGGGTTCGAGTTCGCCTTTGACAACGCGTCCCAATATGGTGAGGTCGTGATAGTTGAGGTAGTGATAGCGTCCGCCTTTTTCACGGCCCAATAGGCTTTCAATGCGCTGGCGCAAGATATCGGGATCGTCTTTGCTTTGGCGAATATGTTCGGAGACTTTGATGTTGAAGCATCGGGCATAGAATTTGAGAAAGTCCCGGACTATGGGCGAGGTATAACTGCCTTTGGCGTTGATGAGACGACGCACAAAGCCGAGGTAACGGGGGTTTGTGTATAGTCGCGCAGCGATGTCGAATGGGTCTTCGCCCGATTCGCGTATGTGTTTTTTGATGGCGGCGTCGATTTGTACGCTCATCTGGATCAATGCGGCGTCTTCGTCCTCTTCCCGCACGATGGTCCGGGTTGGGTCATCGGGTTCGTCGCGGGCGAGAAAAGGCGTGGTTTCTCCCGAGGCAAAGCTGCCAAGCCCGCCTTCTATGCCCTGTCTGATCATGATTCGAGAAGCGGCTTCTTCTATTTCCGCTTCTGTTTTTTTTATGAGTTCTTCGGGGAGTTCTGCGTTCTGTTCGGGGACGAGTGCAGAGATGTTGTCTGCAAAGATTTGAACTTGAGATTTGTTGTTGAATACATTGAGATGGGGTTGTTGTATTGCTTCGGGCAACAGATGCTGTGTGAGGGTGTTGCCCCGCTGTCCTTTGAAGGCGGTGTAGAGTGCTTCGTGCAGTGAGGTGAAGGGAACTACGCGCGTTGCGACGAGTACGCGATCTGCGCGGTATGTGAAGACATAGAGATTTTCCCAATAGCACTTGCGGTAGTATGGCCGGTCGGTTTTAAAGGAGAAAGCGAAGCGGTATTTTGGATCGACAATGCGTTCCATCGGTTTCTCCTCTCCTGGTGGGAATGCACGGTGGATACAACATAATATGCATTAATTAGAAAGGTAAAGATGAATTATTTTCGGAGCAATCGTTTTCTCAATACTTTGCCCGATTGGGAGATGGGCGAGCCGATAGAGGGTGCGCTGGAAAATTATTTGCCGCGTGTGCGCGCGCTGTTGCACCGCATGGATAATCCCCAGGCGCGGTTTGACTCTGTCATTGTGGGGGGTACAAATGGCAAGGGTACGGTGAGTTATTTGCTGGCGGAGTTGTTGCGGGCAGCGGGTTTTCGCGTGGGGCTTTATACGTCGCCGCATTTGCATACGGTGCGCGAGCGGATATGTATTGATGGCGAGGTGATCAGGCGCGATATGTGGGCCGAAGGTGTCGCGCATTTTTACGAAAAGAGCCGCGATTTTGAACGCGAAGGTTGGGGCGCGTTTAGCAAGTTTGAGGCGCTCACGGTTTTGGCGGCTCATCATTTTGCGCGGGCGAATGTGGATTGGGCTGTTTTTGAAGTGGGGCTGGGTGGGCAATTTGACGCGACCAATGCGTGGGATTCAAAAGTTGCTGTGTTGACGGCTGTTCATCTGGATCACACGGATGTGTTGGGCGATACGCTGTGTGAGATTGCAGCGGATAAGGTACATATTGCGCGTTCGGGAAGGCCGCTGTTTACGGGGTCAGGGCAGGTTCCCGAAGTCCTGAAGTTATTGGAAAGGGAATGTGTGTATCGGGGTGCGGCGTTGCAGGTGGTCGATACGGAAATAGGCGATATTGCGGATCGGCCGGTTGCGTTTCGGGAAAATGCCGCGCTGTCGATTGGTGTGGCGCGTCATATTGTTGATGGGTGCGGGATGGTGTTGCCGGATGAGCGGGTGCGGGATGTGATTTTGAATGGTTTTTTGCCCGGGCGATTTGAGGTGATTCGGAAGACGCCTCCACTGATTTTAGATGGTGCCCACAATCCGGATGCGGTTCGCGCTTTGGTGTGTGATTTGCAAGTTCTATCGGATAAGTGGCGTTTTGTGGTAGGTGTTAATAAAGGACACGATGCACGGGGTATTTTGCAGGCACTTTCGCCCCTGGCCGCCGAGGTTGTTTTGACGCAGTCGGCGCATCCCAAAGCTATTTCTGTAGCGAGCTTGAGATCGCTGGTTCCAGAGGGGCTGTGCGTGCGGTGTGAAAATAGGGGATTGGATTTTTTGATGCAGGCATCTATGCGACCTACGTGTGTACTCGGGTCGCTGCATCTGGTGGCGTTGGCACGCGAGGTGTTGGATTTGCCCAGAGAGGTGGATAGTTTTGGGGAGGATGTGATTTTAGAGAGTTTGCGGTGTCTTGAAATCGCGTGTCGCAATTTGGATGTGGGATATGAGGCGGTGTCGGCAGATGGCAATGTGATTTGGGTGGAGAGAGGCGGAAAGCCGCTGTATTTTTTGCGAAATAAACATCCGTTTAACGATTATGTTTCTGGAAAGTTGGCGGAAGATAAGGGGTATCAATACGAGCTGTTTGGTCGGGCGAATATCGCTGTGCCCAGAACGATGACGGTGTTCAATCCTCTATCTGACCGGCGGTTTGATCGGTATAAGACGCATGCTTCTGTCACAGATATTGTGAGTGATGTGGTGCAACATATGTCTTTTCCCGTTGTGCTGAAACGCAATCATGGCTCTATGGCACAGGGCGTGTATTTGGAGGCGAATGCGGAGGATTTGCAATCGCGTTTGCAAGCGTTGTGTGAGGAAAGTAGCCGATTTGACAATGTGTTGTTGATCCAGGCTTATGTCGAGGGACCTGAGTATCGCATTGTGGGCAGTGAGGATGAGTTGTTGCTCGCATATGAAAAGCGAAATGATTCAGGTATTGACGGAGAGGATCTCAATCCGCTGCACCGGACAGGGGGCAGAGCAGTTGCGGTCGTGGATGACGGATTGTTGGAGGATTTTCGCGCTTTGACACAGGCGTTAAATCGGGTGTTGAATTTGGGTTTTTACGCGATTGATTTGATCGCCGGTTCCAATGGGTATTTTGTTTTGGAAGTGAACCCCAATCCCATATGTCATTTTTATAACGCGGATAATGGGCGAGGCGATTTTGTGCAAATTTATCAGTATCTGGTGAGAAAATATTTGCTGGAGGAGTGTCCCAGGGTGCCGGGGAAAGGTTAGATCTCAACCGGGACCAATTTGCGCGTTTTCGGCTGATATACCATGCCAGTGAGCAATTTTTCGAGTGTGTTGGTGATGCGGAAGACAACGCGATTTTTACCTTGTTTGAGATAGGCTGTTTTGCCAGTCCAGCAATAAGGTGCCCAGGCGCGCACGCCCAGAGATTGACCGTTGATGGTTATTTCGACGATGTCGGCGAGGTTTTTTACGGTGTGTTCGAGGTCAATTTTGAAACGCGCGGTCGTGGGCAGGGTTTTGATATCGATGTCCCGGATGTATGACACGGTGCCAGCATAGAAGGGCAGCCCCTGCGCTTTGAGGTCAAAAACTGGACCGCTATCTTGAGAGGATGAGAGCCTGGGATAGATGTTTCGCCAGGATTTGAGCTGAAAACGCCCAAAGAGATACATGGCATCGGCGAGGCCGTCGCCCGGGCTGTTGACTTCCACGCGGATGGCGATCACATTTTTGCCTTTGTTTATGTGTTGTCCTATGGAGCATGTGGCATTGGCGTGATCGAACCGGAAGGTGGGGCGGAAAGCATTGCTCGGCAATTTGAAACCGTTGATATAGATCTGATGCTCTCCCTGAATAGCACTTCGATCCATGACCAGAGATAGTTTGCTGGGGACGATGTCCGAGACAAAGGTTGTTCGGTACCAACAAATCGTTTTTTCTTCTGGATTGTCAAAAGATTGCGGGCGCGTTTCAGCCCACCTGCTGTCGCTATAAGCCGGTTGATGCCAACTCTGGTGTACGCCCGTGTCAGACGGGTCGAATTTCGTTTTGAATTTGTCCAGGCGCAGTGCGTTATCTTCTTCTGGATCAACTTTCCAGGAATTTTTGAGATCGAGCTCGAGTACGTCTATCAAAGGCTCTTCTTTTTCTTTTTTCGGGTGGTTCGGAGAGGTTATGATCATATGTGATTGCAGCCGATCAAAGGAGAGGTTAATGCGACGCATTTCTCCGGCAGGTTCGACCACAAGTGGTGTGCGTTTGCCCGTTTCTAAATCCCATTTCTCTATATGTCCATCGGAGGCGGGTATATAAATTTGTGTTGTAACGGGCGAATTTCCCCGATTGGAAAAAAAGAATATGTGATGCTTTTCATCTGTTCGGTGGTGATATTGTATTGAGTCGGCGCTTTTTCCGTCTGACATGATATATACTCGCCGAGGCAGTATTTCGTCGAGCAGGCGTTCCAGCATGGATGTCGCCTGATTTTTTTCAACAGTCCCCCCCGTGCGGATAAACATGAAGTTGTCTCGACTCAGCAAATGGACGCCCGATTCGTGGCCGGTATAATCGCGAATCATTCGCCCGGGGTCCATGTCGGTCAACCGCGAAAATCCCTCGACGACCGATGCGCCCTCTTGAATATCCTCAATGGGCAATAATCCCATGGCGATGACAAGACCGCCTGCATTGATAAATGCGCGTAGCTTTTCAAATGCTTCGCGTTCCAGATTGGTGATGGGGGGAATGATCAAGACCTTATAGCGCGTTTTGCCGATCTGCAATTGCCGGTCGATGATTTCCGCCTGAGCCAGGAGGTCCGGGTCAAGGCTTTGAAATGGTCGTTGCATCTGATACAGGGAGCCAGCAATACAGGCCCAGTCGGCAACGAGGTTATTGGTCAGAGTTTCTTCTTCGGGATCATAGCCGACATAAGACCAGTTGTGAAACGGGTGTGCGAGATGTGCCCACAAGCTGGTGACGGGGTCGAGGAGTGCCATATCGGCGACTTGATGACCCTGGCACAAGAGATGGGCAAGTCGTCCCGCGTAGTCAGATAGCAAGTGGAAGTGTTCCCAGTAGGGATTTTGGTGGAACAGAGATGTGGCGTGTTTGCGCAACCCGTCGAGTGTGTAGTAGAGGGCATGGGGGGCAAAGAAGTTGGTTCCGTGGGTTCCGAGGGTATCGAGGTGTGCTTTCATATCTTGCAGCGTGGTCGCCCAGCCCGCGTTTTGGAAACAGGTATTGAGCACGCGGGACGTGCTTGTTTGTGCGGCGAGTGCTGTTGCAAATTCCGGGCTGTGGCGATATGATATGGCGTATTCTTTGGTGCGTTCAACGCCGAGATCACCGCCTGTACCAGGTGTGGGTATGGAAGCGCGATGTGCATTGCGAAGCGGGGTTATATCGCTCGCATAGTTGAGGCCGTGCTCTTTGCACCAGTCGGTACAGCGCGCGCTGTCGTGTCGCTGTTGCAGTTCTCCCAGGGTTTGAAAATAATCGTAGCGAATGCGGCCCGTGTTGGGACCAAAGTGGGTTATGAGGGCAGGCAAGCAAGAGAGGAGATCGTAGCCATTGCGCGCTTTGAAGTATTCGGGCAATACGGGTGACCAGGGTAGGCGATCGTTGGGGAAATGCGTTTCTGCGGTTAAAATGCCCTTTAAAGTTTTGCCCTGATAAGCGGAAAATCGCTCGATATAGGGTTGCTGAACGGTCTGGTGCAGGGTGCGGACAGATTCTGGATTGAACCGATCGAGGTGTAAGCCAGGACAGTCGCTGGTTGCCGAGGGTTCTTGCAAAAACACGAGCACGCGCCAACGTCCGGCAGGTGCTTTCCAGTACAGCCGGCGGGTGGGATTAAAAGATACATAAGTGTAGGGACGGTAGGCGGGCACGGCGTTGTTGTCGCACAGTGCATGGTGTTGGTGATTGACTCCCAGATAAGCACTGATATCTTGTTTGTCTTCCCACAGACAGCGGTCTCTGCGCAAGGGAACGGCAAGTGTATGTAACACGGGTGCCCAGGGCAACGTGAGGTCAACTTGTTGCCCGCCCTGTACAACGGTTTCGCGAAAGGTGAGTTGTTGTGCGATGAATTGGGGATGGTCTAAGGTGATTTGGGTTGATCCAATACCACCTGGATAGCGGTATTCGTCGTGGATCCAGACATGGAGGCCACATTCTTCTGCTGTTTCGAGTGCCAATTTTACGCGTTCGAACCAGATGTGCGACAAATAAGGCGTTTTTAGTCCGGGACCTGTTGATAGGCAGAATCCACCAAGTCCTTTTTCGCTCATTTCGCGGATTTGACGAACGAGTTCGTTTTCTTCTATGATGCCGTTCCATATCCAAAATGGAACGAGGCGGTCAGCAGCAGGAGGGGTAATGAAATTTTTAGGGTTCATATTAGTTTACGTCAGCACAAGCCTGACAAATATATGTAACCACCCGGCCATGCGGGCGAATATGGGTGAGTTTAATCTCGCCTTCTCGCTGTTTGCACTGCGCGCACGGACGGTCTAATTTGGGGGAGGTAAGGGTCGCGCAGGTATCGCAGCGATAAAGGACGCGCTTGATGCCATTTTCGATATGCGTTTGTGCTTTTGTTGCTGAAACTTTGCCACATTGTTCGCAAATCAATGGTGTGACCTCGCATTTTGAGATGCCCGCGTTCTGTTTGTTTATAACCCCGAAAATTTAATGCCTGTGAAAAAAAAGTCAAGGTATTTTAATAAGTTGTTGTTTTGTTATAAGTTTACAAAGTGATGTATAAGCTGTTAAAATACGCACTTGTCAACAGTAAGCCTTATCTTTATACTATCGAGGTATTATGAACGAGCAAATTTACGGTCTTGTGCTGGCCGCGGGTATGGCGCGGCGCATGGGGTCAACCAAACAGTTGTTGCCTTTTGGCGATAGAACGATTCTTCAAACAGTGGTCGATACGCTGTCAGGTGCTGATCTGGCTGGCGTTGTGGTGGTTTTGGGACACGATGCAGATGCTGTGCGCGAGAGTTTGCACGGTCGGCCCGTGCTGTGTTGTGTGAATGCCGCGTACCGCGAAGGGATGTTTTCCAGTGTGCTTTGCGGTCTCCACCATTTGCCTGCAGATGCAGATGCTGTGCTTATCGCTCTTGGCGATCAGCCTCAGATTGAATTGAATGGTGTTCAGGCTGTTGTTCAGGCATATCGCGAGGGTGATCGGGGTATTGTGATTCCCGTTTCGGATGGTAAGCGCGGGCATCCAGTGCTGATCAATTTGTCGCGTTATCGGGGTGAGATTCTAAATCTTTCTGGGGATGAGGGTCTCAAGCCGGTTATGCGCGGGCACCCGCACGATACGCTGGAGGTGCCGGTAGATGATGAGGGAATTTTGCGGGATCTGGATACGCCAAAAGATTATCGGGCGGAGATTGAAAGGCGAGGAATAAAAGGAGAGTAGCAGATGTTGGGAAAAGATGTCGAGAGAGCAGTGAAAAAAGGGCAGGTGATTCCCGCACATCCACTGGCTCTGACCGCGGAGCGAAAGTTGGATGCCCGGCGTCAGCAGGCGTTGTCGCGCTATTATATTGCTGCTGGTGCAGGGGGATTGGCCGTGGGCGTGCATACGACACAATTTGAAATCCGCGATCCCGAATGGGATTTGTATCGGCCCGTTTTGGAACTGGCAGCAGATGTGATGGATGCCGATGCGCCGGCTGATTTTATTCGCGTGGCGGGCATTGTGGGCAATACGCGACAGGCGGTGGCAGAGGCAGAAATAGCGCGCGAGTGCGGGTATGAGATCGGGTTGGTGAGTTTGCGGGCGTTTGCCAATGCGGGTGTCGATGCAATGGTTGCACACTGCCGCGCGGTGGCCGATGTGATTCCGGTGATGGGATTTTATCTGCAACCGGCTGTGGGCGGGCGTGTGTTGCCGTTTGATTTTTGGCGGCGTTTTGCAGAGATTGAGTCTGTGGTGGGGATTAAGATCGCGCCTTTTAATCGGTACCAGACGCTGGATGTGATTCGCGGGGTTGTGGCGGCAGGACGGGTGGAGGATATTGCGCTTTATACGGGTAATGACGATAATATTGTGATGGATTTGCTGACGTCGCATCGGTTTTGGTGCGATGGCGCGTGTGTGGATGTGCGTATTGTGGGTGGGCTTTTGGGGCACTGGGCGGTGTGGACAAAGAAGGCGGTGGAGATATTGGAGAAGTGTCACGAGATCGCGCGGTTGGATGCCGTGCCGCAGAAGATGCTAACCCGGGCGATTGAAGTGACGGATTGCAATGCGGCGTTTTTTGATGTACCCAATGCTTTTCACGGGTGTATTGCCGGGGTTCACGAGGTGTTGCGAAGGCAGGGGCTTCTCGAGGGGGTCTGGTGTTTAAATCCCGAGGAGGGTCTGTCGCCGGGACAAGCAGAGGAGATCGACCGCGTGTATGCTGCTTATCCGCATTTGAATGACGACGATTTTGTAGCGGAACATATAGATGCGTGGTTGGGGTGAGGCGAGGAATAAATCTGGTTGACTTGCAAGGTGTCGCTGTGCATGATGAGTGGTCCGAAATAAAATAGAAATTCGATTATGGTAATTTTTAACTGATTTAAGGAGGTTTGCCGTGAAGATGCATATTGGTGGTCAATGGGTGGATAAAGCCGAGAAGATCGATGTGATCAATCCATTTGACAATTCGGTGGTGGATACGGTGCCAAAAGGCGATGCCGCAGATGCGGAGGTGGCGATTGCGACGGCCGTGCGCGGTGCCGAGGCAATGGCGGCTTTGACAGCTTATGAGCGGTATGAGATTTTGCATCGGGCTGTGAATTTGATGCAGGAACGGGTTGAGGATTTGGGGCGTACGATTACGCTGGAAGAAGGCAAGGTTCTCGCTGAGGGTATCGGTGAGGCTGGGCGGGCGATTGAGACGATGACGCTGTCTGCCGAGGAGGCCAAGCGGTTGTACGGCGAGACCATTCCGCTGGATGGCGGTTCGGGTGTGCGCGATCAGTTTGGTTTTACGCTGCGCGTGCCGTGTGGGGTGGTGCTGGCGATTACGCCGTTTAATTTTCCCCTGAATCTGGTGTGTCACAAGGTGGGTCCTGCACTCGCTGCGGGCAATGCAGTGATTGTGAAGCCGGCAACGGATACGCCGCTTTCGGCGCTGAAGCTGGTGGAGATTTTGGTGGAGGCCGGTGTGCCTGCCGAGGCTGTGCAGTGTATTACGGGTCCGGGAAATGAATTGGGCCATGCACTGTGTTCAGATGTCCGCGTGCGCAAGATCAGTTTTACGGGTAGCCGCGATGTGGGTGAGGAGATTTGCAATATGGCGGGGTTGAAGAAGGTGACGATGGAACTCGGGTCCAACGCGCCTTTGATTGTGATGCCCGATGCAGATCTGGATCAGGTGGCTGCTGCGACGGCGACGACGGGTTTTGCCAATGCCGGACAGGTATGCATTTCAGCGCAGCGGGTGATTGTCAATGATGCAGTTTACGGCGATTTTATCGATGCGTTGACGCCAAAGGTCGAGGCGCTGGCGACGGGCAATCCCATAGATGATGGCGTGATGATGGGTCCGATGGTGCGGGAGCGCGATGCCGAGCGCGTGCAGGCGTGGATTCAGGATGCGGTGGGGGCTGGCGCGCGTCTGGTGACGGGCGGGGAGCGCGATGGCGCGATTTATCAGCCGACGATTCTCGCCGATGTGGATCCGAGTATGAAAATTTCGTGCGATGAGTTGTTTGGGCCTGCGGTGGGTATTACGCGGTTTGACGATATCGACGCTGCGATTGCGATGGCCAATGATACGAATTACGGTTTGAGTGCGGCACTGTTTACGGAGAATATCCACTGGGCAATGCGGTTTGCACGAGAGGTGCATTCGGGCAATATCCACGTCAATTGGGGTACGCAGTGGCGCGCGGATCTGATGCCCTACGGCGGGCTGAAGGATAGTGGGATGGGCAAGGAGGGACCGAAGTACGCGGTGGAGGAGATGACGGAGACGAAGATGGTGGTGTTTCATTAAGCCATCTATAAGATGCGAAAAAACGGCTTCTCAATCGAGAAGCCGTTTTTTTTTACCAGTTTTCGTCAACGGGTCCAGCATAAGGCGCGTGTTCGAATCTGCAGGGCGATTCGACGAGGCGCGGGTCGCTTTGTTCGCGCAGGATTTGCATGAGTGTGATAGAGAGTTCTTTGCGGATGGGGTCGTATTCGGGATCGTCGGCGATGTTGTTCATGTAGTGCGGGTCAACGCGCAGGTCGTAGAGTTCCTCCTGGGGACGTTTGCCAAAGCCGATTTCGAATAGTTCCTGTACGTCTTGTTCTGCGCGGTGGTGGATCATATAGGATTTTGTGGGACTGGCATCCATGTCGGGATAGGCGATGAAGGTTTTCCCTGTCAGTTCTTCGGCAGAAGGGGCTTCTGCATGGAGGTCGTCGAGTCCCTGGGGATCGCCCATGGGCCAGCGGTCGGGTGCAAAGTTGTGGATGTAGAGAAAGTCGGCGGTGCGGATGGCGCGTTGCGGATAGGGTAGCTGGCCTTCTCTTGCGGTGCCGACGTGCCGTTCTCGTCCGGTGATGACAAAGGTGCGGTCGGGATCGATTAGGCCGTTCTGGTCGCTTTTGAGGACGGGGAGCAGGCTTTTGCCGGTCATGGTATTGGGGATGTCTGCGTCCGCGGCTTCGAGGAATGTGGGGGCGAGGTCCATGAGGTTGACGAAGTCTTCAACGGTGCGTCCCGCGGGGATGTTGTTGGGCCAGCGCGCGGCAAGGGTGACTTCGCAGCCGATGTCGTAGAGGTTGCATTTGCCGCGGGGAAAGCCCGGTATGCCGTGGTCGCCGCTGACGACGATGAGGGTGTTATCGAGTTCGCCGATTTCTTCGAGGCGCTGGATTAAGACGCCCAGGCCAGCGTCAACGGCCTGACATTCGCCCAGGTAGTCGGCTACGTCTTCTCGGATGTCGTGTACATCGGGCAGGAAGCCGGGTAAGCGGCCTTTGAGGTCGTCGGGTTCTAAACCCCACACAGCTTTGCCCGAGCCGCGTTCCCAGGAGCGGTGGGTGTTGGTGGGTCCCCACCAGTAGCAGAAGGGTGTGTTCTGGGGGCGCGCGTCGAGGAATGAATTGAAGTTGTCGCGGGTTTCGTTCAGGAGGGCTTGTTTGGCGCCTTCAACGCCCAATTCGTCGGCGTTTTTGGTTACCCAGTGCGAGAATCCCCGGTAGTTGTTGCCAGCGGTTTCATAGCGGGTTCGATCGGCGCCATAAGGGGCGTTGGCAGCTTTGCCGGGGGACCAGACTTTGTAGGTGTAGCCGATGTGGTATCCGGCTTTTTCGAGTTCGAGGGGGTAGGTGGGGATGCTTTCGTCCCATATCGCGCCTTGTAAGATGGCACCGAGGCCGGTTTGCCAGAAGTACTGCCCAGATAGGATGGAGCTTCGGCAGGGGGTGCAACTCGGCGCGGGTACAAAGGCGTTGGTGAATAATGCACCTTCGCGGGCTATGCGGTCAAAGTTGGGGGTGTCGATGAGTTGGTTGAGGGAGTTGGGGCCTTCTATGCGCTGATATGCGCTGGCATAACGCCCCCAGTCGTCGGCAAAAGCAAAGAGGATGTTGGGTTGCATGGGTTCTCCATTTTTTGTGTGGATGTTGAAAGCCTATTTTGGTGTCGCGTATTCCGCCGCGTTTTCACCTGCGATGAGGCCATATGCGAGGCCCATGCACAGGCCGCCTGTGTAGCCCCGGGTGTAGATGCCGCCGCAATCGGCACCGGCTGCGTAGAGGCCCGGGATGGGCTGGTCGTTTTTGTCTATGACTTGCGCCTGGGCATTGACTTTGGTCCCGCCGTAGGTGAAGGTGATGCCGGGTAGGGTGCGGATGGCGTAATAGGGCGGTGTGTTGAGGGGGATGAGGCCGCCAGTTTTTGGTACTGAGAGGGTTTGGTCGTTGCCAGTGGCGCATGCGGTGGCGTATTCGGCCATTGTTTTTTCGAAGGCATGCGCGGGGATATGCCAGCGGTTGGTCAATGCGCGGGTGAGTTCGGGCAAGGAGGCTGTTTCGATGACTTCGCCGCCTGCTTCGCGGATGTTTTTTACGCGGTCGTTGTCCGGGGTAGGCCATTGCGAGAGTGCGTTCTGGTTGTCGCGTATGTGCTGGTCAAAGATGAGTATGGCAGTGGCCCGGGGTTGTTGGACGAGGGTGTGGCAGGTGACTTCGTCACCGAGATATTCGTCGTCGAATCGCTCGCCTTTGAGGTTGATTAAGATGGCGTATTCGCTGAAGTCGGGTTTGACTGCGAGGAAGTTGTGCAGGCCGACTTGTGCGGGCGGTGCCGGGAGGAGATGGCCGTAGAATCGGTTGAGAGGTCCGGTGGGTTGCGCGCCTGCTTCGAGTGCGCTTTGAAAGCCTCCGCCAGTGTTTTGGGGTACGCCGCGGACGATCATGTGATCGGATTCCGAGCCGAAGTATTGCGCGCGCAGTTGGGGGTTGGCCTGATATCCGCCGGTTGATAGGATGACGGAGCGGGCTGTTAATTCTGATTGTGTGGTTTGCACGCCAGTGATGGGTTTGCCATTGCCGCCGATGAGGCCGGTCAGGCCAGTGTGTGTGAGGAGGGTGCCGCCCATGTGTTGGAACTGATAGCCGAGGATTTCCAGTGCGGTGCGCGCGTCGGGCGTGAATTGGTAGATGATGCGTTGAAATTTGTACGGTTTGTCTTCGCGCGCTTGTAGGGATACGCCCTGTTTGCGGAGCCATTCGATGCCTGTGTAGAAGTGGTCGATGAGCGCGGTGCCGAGTGCTGTGTCGCCGTTGGGCTGCACTTTGAGCCATTCGTCGATGTTTTTTGCACACCAGATTGTGCCGCCCGATGCAGCTGCAGATCCGCCGATTGTTTCGGCTTTTTCGATGATGGCGACGGATGCGCCTTTTTCCCGGGCGCGCAACGCCGCACACAATCCGCCTATGCCCGCGCCGGCTACTATGACGTCGTAATGGTCAGACATTATGTCTCTCCTGTGAATATCGGGGTGCATCCTAATACAGTTTGTTCCCGCTGTCAAGGCAAAGAAAAGAGGAGATGAGATTATCTCACCTCCTTGATTGCAGAAATCAATGGGCTTGCATCAACAACAAGCTCAAGTCGCGGCATTCCCCTGCCTCAAATTCTCTCGAAATATTTCAAAGTCTTTGAGAATTTCATCCTCAGTTAAATTTTTTTCTTGTAATTTTTTTCTTATTTTTTTGCCTCTTTTTTCTGCTCTTTGACGGCGTAGTTCTAAAAGATGATGGTCAATGGCATGTTCCAAACCTTGTGCGATAGTTTCGTACCCACCAGCTTGACATAGTTTGCCGAGTTTTTCCAAAATCTCATTGGACAATCGGATCGTTTCCATTAATAATTCCTCATTGTCTCATGCGTATGAAACTTCAACTGACCGAATTTTTTGCGCTCAAGAATATCCTGCATATCCTCATAAATCGGAGATTCCTTTATTTAGCCTGGGTATCATAATGAGATCAAGAAGATAATTTTACCATTCGAGTAGCGGGCTTGTTTTTTCTTCTCTTATAAGTGGAACATGAGTACGCACATCCCAGGGAAAAATCTGATGATCCGATCCAAAATATATGAAGCCTGGAAACCAGGCTAATTCAAAACTTTTACCTGTACTATGTTCCTCATCAGTAGCATTTGCGCGAATGATTACGTCCCCCAGTTTGCGTTTATTGCCAGTGTAAAGGTGAGGCAAGGTAATCTCAGATACCCAGACATGTTCTGGCATATTGTCTAATCTCTGTTCAATTTCTGGGGTTAATGTTATCTGGCCATTTTGAACCAAGCCATCAATATATTGTCTATAGGATGCTTTGGTTTGAAGTAGTGTTCGGCTTACTATATTTTGGAATGATTGAGCCAGTCGTTCAAGCCAAATAATGGGAGGTTCTATTTTTATGCCTCCAATTAGAGATTGAGCAATCCATACAGCCCTGCGTTCTGCGGATAGGCCGGAGAGCCGAACACCAGAAGGTACTATGGCAACCGCTCTTGTAGCGTGTAAGTTGGGATTTTTTGACGGAACAAGGTAGTTTCTCAGCATATCAGACGGCAAAGTCACGTACATACCAAAGTTATCGTCATTGATGATATAGTGCCCAACCCAGCCAGTGACTGGCGTATAAGATTCCGTTGGAAATCCTCCATATCCAGTGCGGGCTTCCGGTTCCCATCTATCGGAATTAAGTGTATGTCCCAAAACGGAAACAACATGGCTAATTATTGAACTGCGATTAAAATTCCAACCTTCTATTCCCAGTATTACGGGACAGGCAGACTCGGCAAATGGGTAAATAAATTGATCATATTCTACGGAAGTATTTTCTACAAAATTTGCTGATATTGTTCTCCCACCTAATCGGCGAATGACTTCCTCTAACTCTTGAATATCTAACCCCTCTTTAGTTCCTCCTGGATCACCATCTATATGGCCTACGCATTTTTCAGGTTTGCTGAAGTCAATTCCGAGAATCTCATTGATCATTTTGTTTGTGAGTTTTTCGGTATTAAGGGTAGATGAGCTATTGATTGCCATTCTCAAGGCAGCATGGGCACAGACGTGGGTGATGTCATTCTGTTGAGCGAAAAAACTGCCGGTCAGAGTAAGGGTTCTCGATTTCTCTTCTGTGCCAATGGTTGTCTCAAAATCTCTTGTGTTATGTACGTAGTAATTCGTGATGGGTTCAATGGAAATCCGGTCTTCTGCATCACGCACCCAAATAGAGGGAGGCCGAACCACGGATTCCAATAGGTAAGTTCTGTATTCGTCGTCAGGTAGTTCAAGTGTTGCTATAACAGCGTATCCTAAAAGATGATCGTCCGGTAATTCTTCCTGATCCTCCCATTTTGAGGAAGGAGGTAATGATTGAAAGAACGTCAGACGTGTAGCAGTGAGGCCAATTTTTTGGTTGTATCGCTGGGTGACCATATTCTGTTCTTCTAATAATTCATCGTTTAATTCTAATTCCTCTTTAATGAACGATTCGACCTTCATCTTTCTCATCAGAGTACATAAGCGATGTAGGGGATTTGAATTGCCTCCCTGATGCCAAAGATCATCTATAAGCTGATAGAATGAGAAAGAAGGAGCTTGGCATGATTCCAGTAGTTTTTGTTTTTTAGCAAAGGCATCTTTCATTGACACGTCCTTAACTTAAACATAAAAAAAGCCTCGTAAACACACGAGGCTTTTTGATTTTTGGCTACGAATTAATAATGACTCATCTTCCCACCGGTTGCCCCAGGATCCAGTGCATTTTTGCAGACCTTTTTTCCCATGCTAAAAGATCCTCAAGTGCCTGCTTTTGTTGAGGGGATAATTCAAAATCTTCTGGTTTAGGAACACTGAGAAACATAGCTTCCAGATCCTTCTGTGTAGCTGGTTCATTCCGGGGCTGACTTTGGGACATAACTCTCCTCCGGTTACAATGGAAACAAAACTATCTCAAACAAGATGATTTTGAAGCAATGTCAACATAAACTTAATAAATATAAGCAAAAAACCCTCATAAACAAATCGTAAATTATAATATGAAAAAATAATTTTACAAAAGGCGATGTCGTGTAAGTTACAACCCCGCTTCCTTTTTGACCTTTTCCCATGGAATGAGTTTTTCCCCTGTGCGTTCCATTTCTTTTAACGCTTGATCTGCCGCTCGATTGTCAATCACGTCTTCCAAAAATTGAAAAATCTCTTCTTCTGGAATGCCCTGCTTTTGCGCTTTTACAACAGTACTCTCAAATGCTTCCCAGAGTTCTCTTTGTGTGTTTTCAGGTTTCTTGCCTATTGTTGGACAAGATTCTGGCACATCAATGGGGTCGAAACAGCCATTGAGATACTCCTTCATTCATTCCAGATTTTTTCATGCGTATGAAACTTCAACTGACCGGATTTTTTGTGCTCAAGAATATCCTGCATATCCTCATAAAGCGAAGATTCCTTAGACTGATCGTCCTGCAATCTACTCTGTTGAACGTCGTACACGGCACGCGTGAGCTTGTACAACTTCCCTTTGTGAGTCTCCCAATCATCCTCAGTCAACGGGAATTGAATCTCCATGTATTCTTCCAGTGCAGTGTCGAGGTCCTCCAGCACGTCATTCTCACGTTTTGCTGGCACTATTCGGAATGGAATCTCTTTTATGAGTGCTTTGAATTCATCCACGCACAACCTGATCGCATGCCTAAAGAAAACTACCTTGATCTTCTCGTCTGGGTCAACGCGAGCGTAATTGACAAACCCTTCCGTTTCATTCTGCCTTAGACGAAAGACGAGGCCGTTTGAATTATTAGAACTAAGCCGTGTACCAGGCCAATTTTTCTGGAACATGTTTTCGACGGAGGCGAACAGGTCATATACGCCTAATCTCTCGGCGCGGCAGACGAACGATTCGCCTTTTTTTCTTATATCATCCTTCCATCTTTCCTCCCGTCTCTGGAGATATATGCGGAAGTCATCTATGATGACATTTTTTGTGTCCTGAAATCCGTTTAGAATCTTAAGAAGGTCATGACGCAGAAAGTGACCGCATTTATCTTTGGGCGGGAGTTCTTCTCTTGATACGTTTCCCGTCTTGAGATATACCGCGACCAAATGATCATAGCTACCGCTGTATCGCTTTTCTGCGGCCTCCTTGTAGCGTTCAATCTGGTTCGAGTGCTCTGTGGTACTTACTTTGTCTTCAATAATCAAGATGATCCGATTGACATTTTTGTCTGCGTTGATTCGGACGAGAATGTCAATTCGGTCAACCTGGGTTTTAATGTGAAGGGTCTCAATCAGTGGAAGATCCACTTCTTGAGTCCAAAGAAGTGAACGCAACAGTTCGGTGCCGAGAGCCTGGAGACGTGGATGTGATTCGCGATATTTTGGGTCAGCCCACGCCAATATGTAGGCGATGGTGGCGTCCTGTGCGAGTTCCTTCGTCGCGAATCCGTACAGATTAGGGGTTGTCATGCGATGACTTTCTTTAATAGGAAGTAAATTTTAAGAGCGTCGGAATTGCCAAGCCTGGAGTTCAAACTAAAAAATGTTTTTTGTCTCGGATTGAGCTACGTAGCAAGATGATTTCCCCTGCAAAAAATTGAGTCTAAAAACGTAGCCTAACACGATTTATCCTCCCTGTCAAGCCAAACAAAGATGGAGGCTATATTTTATTATGTCACCTCCTCAAAGAACGAATGATTACCGATAGATATCGCATCGATCTTTAAGTGGTCGGTGTCGTTGGGACACCGTTCGAAAGATACTTCACGAGTTCTACCATTGCGAAGGTGTCGTGCTCGCAATAAGCTAATAACTCGCTTACCAGCCGTTGGCGTTCGAAGGGATCAGTTTCCGGGTTGATAATTTGTAAATAGGTCGTTCCCGCCGCGCTTCCGTCCTGTACGTCACCGAGCGTTCCATAGTCGAGATACGGTGCTACTGTGGGCAATACGTTTTTGATTGACCACGAGCCGTGCATATCGGGGTGATAATACGTCTTCCGCACGATGGAGAGGAGATCTACGAGTCGATCCGTCAATTTGTGCAGTTCCTCGGCAAGATCGGGGTAGTGGGCTTTCAGGGCATTTAAGACAGTTTTTTCATAGCTTCCATAAGCGAAAATCGGGCCTTCCCTACCTATGACTTCTATAAGCGATTCTGCACAGGTACGCATCGGCGAGTTGCCGCTGGTGTCAAGATATGCTTCGTGCTGAATCTCGCCGCTGGCAAGTTCAATGTGGCAGGACCATTGAAATGGCAATGCCTGGTAAGGGCGCGAGCCTTTCCAGATAGGTACCGCGAAGTGGATGGTCTCAAAGTCGAGGTAATAGCGAGGATAACCATATTCGCCGACCTCAGCAGCCTCCGGTTTTAGTTCTGACTCGCCCGCAATCGTGATACGTCGTACCCATTCTTGTGTAGCACTGCTCAATCGGCCTTCAGGTATGTCGCGGATGTCTTCAATGCCTTCAGCGGTCAGGGCGTCTATGCGCTGACGGGAAATATATGGCAGGTATCGCAGTGGATACTCAGTTTCTTCGTCGCGGCAATATTCGATAAAGGGACAGGAATAGGGATCCGTGCATTGGGGTCCGATTTCGATTTCGGGTTCGTCGCGGTTGAGCATTTCTCTGTAGCGATGCACCCATTGTGGGACTGCACGGCTCAGTTCTCGCACTTGTTCCGTGATGTTTTCATAGTGGAACAGGCCCCGGTAATCGCCGTTGCCAGGGTACACGAACTGTTTGTCGATGTGACAAAGATGGATCGCTTTGATCGGGATGCCCGCGCATTCCAGGACCCAGGTTTGTACTGCACAATCTGCGCGATGATGATCTTTGACTGAGGTGCTGGATTTTACTTCGATGAGTTCATAGCCTTCGCGGCACGGTTTGAGGATATCTACACGGACCAGAACATCATGCGCTTTGAAGGTGGCTTCGAAGATCGGCGTACCGGGCTGTTCAACCAACAGACGCTGGGTGTCCTCTACCGCAGCCTCCGCTCCGTGATCGTAGGAGACGAATACGCCGTCCGGATATTGGGTGCGAGCTACATCGTTGACATCCTCGCCCACCGCAAAACGCTGCTCGACATCGGTGCCGTATTCGATGAGGTCGGACCGATATACCTCCAGCCACAAACGCTTCTCACACTGGAGACCGGCCATGATTTTCGATTTGGAGAGATAATGTGTTGTCATGGTTTATTTGCTTTGTTAGAAATTATCCATAATAAAGGCGATAATTTTTTCTTTCCTCATTTGAATAATTTCCTTGTTCCATATCCCTTCCTCCGGAACCAAATCCTGAATCTCTCTGTGCTGCTTGAGGGCCTCATAGGATGCGCGTTTTTCAGCAAATGGAGTATTGCCAATTGCACAATTGTGACTCTTAGATATTAGTAGATAATTGCCTAAACAATTAAGATATTGATTTTTAAACTCATCATCGTAATTATCGTAGCCATGTGGTCTTCCTTCTGGTTCAGTCGTTGGAGCAATGTGCTCCAGTTGTGGAAGAACGATGCTATCATACCGAGTAGGATTATAACCGGCATTGCCTTGCTGTTCTAAATGAATCTCATATTTCCAGAGCAAATATTTCGCAACTGAATGATTCATTGCTCCTTGTAGCGATTCTTCCAGCTTTTCATCATTCCAATAAGCCCACCACGATTCCGATTCCGACAATGCTGTTTTCATCCTTTCTATTCGATCTATTATAGGACTAATATCTTTATTGTTTTCGGTGAACGCCTCAAATACACCATTGATTCTTGATCTCATATAGGCTTTAGTCCCGATCAAGCGATGACGAAGCACCAAATTTTCCAACGAGGAACATAACTTTCCTTTAGCATTAAGTGGCAGATCATATTTATATGCCTTGATGATAAATGGAAGTGCGATGGCAATACCTCCCAGTGTTATCAGAGAATGTATTTCAAAGTTCTTTTGCTCATCTTCTCCAAAGAAAATAGATAGATACAGAAAACAGTCCTCAAGTGATCTTGTAAAGGATCTAATGAAATCGAGACGATCTTCCTCTAATAATTTTTTGTTGATTCTATCCAGAGCATTAGGAGCATTAGGTTCCCAAAGTGAGTGAAAATATACTCTTAGCGTATAAAGCAAAACATCGTCTTCATTGATATGATATTCAATTGAAGAGATTGATTTATAAATTTTTTCAAAACGATTCCTGATCTCCCTTATAAGTTCATCTTTGTAATCACCACCATATAGATGCACATTATACATAAATTGAGCTTTTACAACCTCTAAATTAGTAGGACGCTTCCCCCTGTTATTTTGGAATATAAACATTTGAATGGCTGTTGATTCGTCCTGAACCTGATGAGTTGTGCAAGTTGATTTGCGAATTATGTCGAGCATGCTTGTCAAATATTCTTCAGGTTTGTCTGACAGTTTTTGCTCAAAAAAATCAAATGTTTTAACAATACGTCTTGCCGACTCTGTTTCAAGGCCATTATGATCGGATTTCGTTTGTTCAATTACATAGTCAATGAATAATTGATTATCGTAACGTACAGTAGAAAAGCGTATTGCGTTGCGCCGTTTAATCAGGTTCTCATAACAGACTTCTTCGTCATCATTTAAATTTCTTATATTTTTTAACTTTTTGAAAAGGGCAGATAAAAATATGACAATAGTTGTAAGACGCTGTTGTCCATCTATCACGTAAAATTCCTCATCTTTATTCTTGATCTGTTCAAAAAGAAAATGGCCGAAATGATATTGACTATTTGCATCGCTATCTTTGTATTCTTCCAAGTCTGACAGAAACACATCAGTGTGAGTCTCCCTATCTATATTTTCTATAGGAGTATCCCATGAGTAAGCACGCTGATAGTTTGGCACAATTATCTTTTTGCGATCAATCATTTCTTCAATTGTTGTTGATGCGTTCATAATGTAAATTACCTCCGGTTGTTGTATTTGAGGTATGACAGCCTATATAGGACGCTTATCGTCATCGTTTCTCGTATCAGGTGCAGGTTTTTTAGCATATACTCCAAGAGATTACGGGAAGTGGCGTTTCTACACTCTGCACTTATACATCTCACTCTTTCACCAGATGCCACTTCAGGCCAGAGCCGGGTAGGGTGACACTTACTTCTTTCATGTTTAGGGCATCTAAAGTCCCTGGCAAATTGCCGCGCAGCAGAAAGCCTTGATCTTCATAAGGACCAATGAGAGAGTCTTCTTTGTTGTCTAATTTGATCTTTTTGCCTTCTATCGTGGTCAAGTCCAAAAAGTTCTGTAAAAAGGTAGCCCCGTGACATAGGGGTCAGTGATTTTATTTTAAATCCGTCATATCCAGATAGCGTCTGCCGGTGATCCACTCTTCAGACCATTCCATACATAACGCGCCGATCAGACGTTGACAAGCCTCCTGATTCGGGAAGATCTGGACCACATCAGCCCGTCTTTTGATCTCTCGGTTGAGTCGTTCCAAAAGATTGGTCGTGCGGATGCGTCTTTGGTGCTTCTTTGGAAAGTGGAAGCAGGCCAGACAATGGATAATATCACGGTCTATTTTGTCCACGACATTGGGCAGTATCTCTTCATAGGTGTCCATCAGTTGCGATAGGCGCTGCTGTGCAGTGTTGTGATCGGGTGCATTGAAAACGTCTTTGAGTGCCTCGGCAACCTCCCGTTGGTGCTTAGGCGGTGTGATGCCTTTGATATTTCTGTGGAAGTGGGTTTGACAATGCTGCCAAGAGGCTCCTTGAAAGTGTCGTTTGATCGCGTTTTGTAAGCCTTCATGGTGGTCTGATATGACCAGTTGTACGCCCTTTAACCCACGCTTTTTAAGGTCTTTAAACAGATCAGCATACGTGGCTTCTGTCTCGGTATGTGCCACGTCTATGGATAGGATGTCTCGGTGGCCACTCTCTGCGATCCCAGAAACGATTAAGACACCCTCAGACGCGACTTGTCCCCTGGATCGGATGTGGAGATAGGTCGCATCAATGATCAGATATGGGTATGCCTGATCAAGGGATCGCTCACGCCATGCGTTTATGTCCTCATCCAGGTCTTGACAAAGCTGTGAGACCTGGGACTTTGAAAAGGAGGTACCACACAAGGCTTCTGTGATCTTTGTGACTTTGCGTGTGGAGACCCCTTGTAGATACGCTTCTTGAAGGGCAAGTATGAGTGCTTTTTCACTGCGTTGAAACCGTGCAAATAACGCACTGCTAAATCGCCCTTCCCGATCTTGAGGCACGCTAAGCTCGATACGGCCTACGCGCGTTTTGACAATACGAGGTTTATACCCGTTACGGTAGCCCGTCCGCTCGCCAGTTCTTTGATAGGGTTCTGCCTGTAAAAATGATGTGATCTCGGCTTCGAGGAACTGCTGGAGGAAGCGGGTCACGGCCTGATTAAGAAAATCAGGGTCATTTAAAAGTGCGAATTGCTCTGGCGCGGTAATTTGTATATCTTTGGGGTAAGTCATCGTAGCCTCCAAGTTAGGGTTTATACTACTTACTTACTCACCCCTATCTTAAGACTTTTCTCGGAGCTACGGTGACTTTTTCAATTTTACAGAAATATAAGGACGCTATCGCAATCTGATGCGGCACAAATTGTACACATCCATCAATGTACTGGGACTTGCCATTGGGCTGGCGTGTGGCATCTTGATCCTGTTGTATATCCAACAAGAGTTTTCAGTAGATCGCTCACACACACTGGGTGACAGAATTTACAAAGTAATTCGAGAACAACGCGGAAGTACACAAACAACGTACGAAGAAGGTACATCAGGCCCACTCGGTCCTGTGTTGGAAGAAACATTCCCCGAAGTAGAAACAACAGTGCGTATCTGGCAGTGGCTTGTGTCTGCACAATACGGTGACCGCAAAAATCAATATACCCTTGCGCTGGTAGATGACAACTTTTTGGACGTGTTCGATTTCCCCCTCATAAAAGGCGATTCAGAAACCGTTTTTCGCCTGCCGTACTCTGTGGTCATTACCGACGACATGGCGCAACACTTATTTGGCGAGGCTGACCCGATGGGCCAAACAGTTTCAGTTGACAATCGCTATATGCCGGGCGATTACACAGTTACCGGCATCGTAAAGGCACCACAACGCTCATCAGAGCTTTATTTTCACTTGCTCACAACCACAATACCCTCGGCAGGAAGAACACCAGAGCTGTGGAAAACGTGGCTACCCGGGCAATCGTGGCGTCCGGTAAACACTTATGTACTATTAAAAGCGGGACAAAACGCAGAAACTCTAAAAACAAAAATGCAGTCACTGATCAAGCAGTACATGGGAGATGAAGTTGCGGCAAAAAACACCTACCATTTACAACCTCTGCATCGCGTGTACCTGTATGGTGAATCCGATTTTAACCCGGCTGCCAACAGTCCGATTCAACAAATTTACATGCTGGCAGCTATCGGGCTGATCGTGGTGGTCATTGCATGCGTGAACTTTACAAACCTGGCAACGGCACGCGCGGTCACTCGTAAGCGCGAAGTCGGCGTGCGAAAAGTCGTTGGCGCGCATCGCCCGCAATTGATGGTTCAGTTTTTAACTGAATCCCTGCTTTTAACCTGTTCCGCCTTGCTGATTGCCCTCGCACTGGTCGAGTTGTGCCTGCCCTTATTCAACCAATTTGTGCGTGGCGATTTACACCTCAACATGGCTACAGTGATAGCAGGTACGCCGGCAGCACTGGCACTCACATTGTTGGTCGGACTGCTTGCGGGATGGTATCCAGCGTTCTTTCTCTCCTCTGTTAGCCCGGTCACAGTGTTAAAAAGTAAGTCATCTTCCTCCTCGGGTTCTGCCTGGCTGAAGAAAGGACTCGTGATTTTTCAGTTTGGCATGTCCATCTTGCTGGTGATCTGCACCTTGATAGTTTATCAACAACTGCGATTTATAGACACCAAAGATATGGGTTTCACGCGCGATCACATTGTGAGTCTGCCGATCTTTGCTCACGGTCGTGAGCATGAACCCTTCCCCCATAAACGCCTTTCGGCACGCCACCAGATGGTCAAACAGGTATTTCTCGAACACCCCAATATCCTCAGCGCATCGGCACTGCGTTTCGACATCACGGGATACAGCGGACGACTGCGACTGGTCTGGCCCGAGGGGAACCGCACAAAAGAACGAACATTTCGCATAAGCGAAGTTGACGATTCATTTTTTGAAACATTTAACATCCCCGTACTTCTCGGTCGCACCTTTTCAGCTGATGTTGCCAGCGATGCATTTCAAGCGATTATTTTAAACGAAACAGCCGTGCGCCTGCTCGGCTGGGAAGAAGATCCGATTGGCAAGCAGATTCTGTTACCAGCATATGGAAACCGCTCCCTGACAGTAATTGGCGTCGTAAAAGATTACCACAGCTTGACACTGCGCGAAGAAATCGCACCCATGGGATTTATAGGCGATTGGAGGCTGTTTGTTTCGCTGGTCCTGCGCGTCCGACCAGAAAACACCGCACAAACCCTGTCCTTTCTCGAAACGCAGTGGAAACGCTTTGTGCCGGACGTGCCCTTTGAATATCACTTCCTGGATGAGATGATAGATTGGATCTATTTCAACGAGCAACTCACCGGTAAAATGCTCGGCGTGTTCTCATTACTGGCAGTTTTTGTAGCCTGTTTGGGACTATTCGGACTGGCGGCGTTCATGGTTCAATCTCGCACCAAAGAAATTGGCGTGCGAAAAGTACTGGGTGCATCCACACCGCATCTGGTCATCCTGCTCTCGCGCGAATTTATGCTACTCATACTGCTCGCCAATCTCATCGCCTGGCCAATCGCCTACTATCTGATGCGCGACTGGCTCTCCGGGTTTGCCTATCAGACAGATTTAAATATCTTGCCCTTTGTCGCAAGCGCGATAATGGCACTGATCATCGCCTTTGGAACCGTAAGCCTGCAAGCCATCCGCGCAGCGCGATCCAACCCGATTGATGCCCTACGATATGAGTGAGCTACTTCTATGAATGTCTCCAATACTCACCACTCTTCCGCCCAACCCAAGCCCATTCCAGTATTCAGGGCAGATCGCCTCGGATCCTTCAAACAATTCCTGAATCTGATCTGGTTATTGCGCCTCGTCCTGAAGGTGGCACCTGCACCGGCCCTCTTATGGGCGTTTACATCCCTCATTCGCAGCCTCGTGCTGCCCATCAACCTGTGGATCACCAAATATCTGGTCGATGCTGTGGTCGATGTGGTCCGAGCCAGTGGGTCTCTAAACCCGGTATTTACCTACCTATCTTTCCTTCTCGCGGGACTTTTCATCCAGCGATTGGTAGGGTGGATAGATCCCTGGTTGAGCGGCAAATTCCAACAAGCCGCAGGTAGGGAACTGACCCGCCTCGTCATCGTCAAAGCCCCTCGCCTCTCATTAGAACAATTCGAGCACACGGGCTATTACGACGAACTCAGACGAGCCATGTCTCAAACCGAACAAAAAGGACCTGATATTTTAGACCAGGTCATGAGCGTCGTTCGTAACCTCTCCAGCCTGATCGGATATGGTGCAGTCCTCTGGGTCATCCACCCATTTATCCTGATGGGCGTGGTGGGATTAACAGGCGTGTCTATCTGGATAGCCATGAAAGGCGGTCAAGATGTCTGGTCTGTCTTGAGTCGCCAAACATTTAAGCGGCGTTTGGCAGATTATTACGGCGCCATACTAATTGACCGCAACACAGCCAAAGAGGCGCGCCTCTATGATTTAAAATCTTACTTGATCGACAAGTGGACAAAGCTCTATTGGGCCTCCAGAAATGAATTGCGCCGTGAGGCCATCCGGGTAGATCTCAAACAATTTGGAACGTATGGCATCGCCGTTTTGGCAAGTATCGGTGCCTTATACTATATTGCCGTCAGTCCATCTGTAGATGCATCTCCCGGTCTCTATACGATCTTTTTTCAAGCGGTCACGGGAATACTCGATCCCATGTATATGATCGTTTTGGCACTTCGCCAGTTAGGAGAATCTTCGGGTTATGCGTCAGACCTTCGCCACTTTCTCGACCTGCCCGAATACAGTACCCCATCTGCTGATTCCCCAAAAAATATCAGACCATTTCCAAAACCCTTGCGCCGTGGCATTGTCGTAAAAAATGTGACTTATACGTACCCTGGCAACGAAACCCCTGCGCTCCACAATCTGAACCTCGAAATCAAAGCTGGCGAAAAAGTCGCTATTGTCGGCGAAAATGGATCGGGCAAAACCACCTTTGTCCGTCTGTTATTGGGACTCTATCGCCCAGATTCAGGCGCGATTTTAGCTGACGGTATTGATTATCAAGACATAGAACCCCACCTGCTCTATCATTCATATTCAGCCGTAATGCAATCTTATGTCCGCTACCATCTTTCCCTCGCCGAAAACATCGCCCTATCCCAGGTCCAAACCGAAGAACAGAAGCACGCTGTACATCGCGCCGCTGTGCAAGTAGGTGCGGATATAACCGATTCTTTGTCTCAGGGATACGACACACTCATCGGTCCCGAAATGGGAGGTGTCGATCTTTCGGGAGGGCAGTGGCAGCGCGTGGCACTCGCAAGAGCCTTTTTCCGAAATTCAGAAGTACTCGTCCTCGACGAACCCACTGCCGCCCTGGACCCAATGGCTGAACTCGCAATTTTTGAACGCTTTCGGGAACTCGCTGCTGGACGCACCGCATTGATGATCGCACACCGACTCGGCATAGCGCGTTTGGCAGATCGCATCCTCGTCTTTCGCGGAGGAACCGTTATAGAAGAAGGCACACACGACCAGCTATTGCGCGAAGGCGGAGAGTACGCAGAGATGTTTGAATCTCAAGCGAGGTGGTATCGATGAGCCAGGAAAAATCATCCGAACGAAAAAGCCTGTGGCGTCCTATTGTCGCTATGGTGTTCGAACTCTGGCGCGCACATCCCATTGCTTTTATCGTTCTAATCGCCACGACAGTAATACCGGGATTTTCTTACAGCGTCTATGTCCTGGCCATGCGGGGGCTGATCAATGCCCTCGTCGAATCTCCTACGTCCGATTCATGGGATATCCCAACCTATATGTTCCTCTACATCGCAGCCATTTTGGTTGAAATGACCATGAATATGCTGCGTCCGATCATCATGGTCTATCTCCGAGACCACGCGACTTATCACATACAATCGCGCATTTACGAACAAGCCGCCAACGCGCCACTCATCCGATTTGAAGACAGCGCGTTTTACGACTGCCTCCGACGGGCGGACAACAATTTGGGTGACCGCCTCACGGAATTGCTCAATGGCATGCTCCTTCCCCTCTGGCAGTTTTCCATTGCCGCTTCAATTGTTGGCACCTTGTTTGTCGTACATCCGGGGATCATCCCAATCATGGCCCTTGGCATCATCCCCTCTCTTCTCCTGCAATCAAAACGCGCCCGCATGGTGTACGATGTACAAAGAAAACACACATTGACCGACAGACTGCGACATTATTACCAGGAATTGCTCACAGATAGACAGGCTGCTGCTGAAGTGCGCCTCTTCGATTTGTCGAAATTTTTGCACAACCGTTGGACGCATTCATGGCGAACGCGCGAAAAGGACGTCTTGAATGTCTATAAACGCGACTCGGGCTATCATGCATTTGGGGGATTTTGGGAATGGCTGAGCTATGCCGGTGCGCTATCTCTAATTATCTATTCCGTTGTTATGGGACAAGCCACAATTGGCGATTTGGCCGTAGTGATCAGTTATGCGACGCGTTTCCAAAATTTTTTACAAGGCACCGTCCAGGGCGTGGGCAATATACTCGAACACTCGGAATTTCTGGGCGATGCGTTCGAGTTTTTCGCGCTTGCGAAAGAACAGGAGAAAGAGCCAACCGGGAAGATCAGTGCGCCCCACATTGAACAGACATCCGACACAAAACAGGGACTCGCCATCACAGCCCGGGATATTACTTTCACCTATCCATCGAGAACTGATCCCGTAGTTAAAAATGTGAACTTACAAATTAAAGCCGGAGAGAAAATCGCTATAGTAGGAGAAAATGGAGCCGGCAAAACAACACTGGTAAAGCTACTCATCGGATTATACATTCCCGACGCGGGCGAAATCTACATGGCGGATGGAAATATAGAAAAACGCACCCCTGAAGAAGTACAAAATCGCGTCGCAGCGGTTTTTCAAGACTATGCAAAATTCGATCTGAAACTCAGAGAAAATATCGGATTCGGACAATTGGACGCCATGTCTGACGACGCCAGACTCCTGAATGCTGCACACCAGGCAGACATCCTCGATATTCACGCAGATCTGAACGATGGATGGGATGGGTATCTTGGAAGAAAATTTGGAGACCGCGACCTATCTGGCGGACAGTGGCAAAAAGTGGCATTGGGACGAGCCTATCTCAAAGATGCAGACCTGGTCGTACTCGATGAACCGACATCGGCATTAGACCCCAAATCAGAACTCGCCCTGTTTGAACGCTTCGTAGATTTGACAGAGAATCGCACAGCACTCATGATATCTCATCGCCTGGGAGCTGCCCGATTGGCCGACCGCGTCATAGTGATGGCGGGTGGTCAAATTGTCGAATCCGGCTCTCATGAAGAACTGCTAAATCTCAACGGCGAATATGCCAGGCTATTCTCTGCCCAGGCACAATGGTATCAATAACTATTGTCCAGTCCCAAAAAAATAGGGTAGAATGATCGAATAAAATCCCCACGACTACCACCGGAATCGGCACTGCGATACAACACGAGATTGTAAGTCGCCCCATTGATCTTCACCCGGCGTTTGTCACTGATCTTGCCATGCACACTCTCGAAAAAGACGACCGTAGCCATAGCCATTTCACATTCGGGACTCGACCCAACAAAAAACCCACTCTTCCTCTTAAATAATTGCGCGATAGGTTCGCCCAGGGTATCCACCACTGTATAAATCATCTGCAGGGTGACTATATTGGGATTCATGGTTCCTTGTGAGTCGTAATTATAGCCCTGGAAATTGACACGTTTATTCTTCTCGTCGAGGTAGAATTTGACCCAAGAATGGTATCCCGAAACGTCACCAAAAATCTCGCGTTTATTGTCCTGCCGCAGTTTGTATTTCCCCTCTCCAACAAAGACGTGCTCAAACCCAGAACAGAAATCTATTGTTCCGCGATTGGTGTACAGCTCAAACCACAGGCGATGGAGTACCTGATGAAACTGTGCCTCCGACAAATTTTCTCCAAGAGTTTGATTAATGTAGTTTCGGGCGATCTGCATGGGTCGAGTTTGGAGAATCTGAGATAGAAAATACTCTTGCTCGGCCTCCTCTTCTTCGGTGGTAAACTCGGGATCCACAGTGCGGATGGCATAGTTATTCAACAGCTTCATGAAGCTGACATAAGTTCGGTTGGGATCGAACAACTTGCTTTCATTCACCTTATGGAACAAAGGGCGCGTAGCCAAATCGATAGCCCGTTCTCCCGATGCCTTTACCTGCTCGTCCAACAGAATATCAGCCTCTGGATCTTCCCATTCTCCTGTCTTTGTGCGCCGACTCACAGAGAGTTGGTTCTCGTCACTATCCCAAATGCGTTGAAAGACATTATCCTTAGTCAAGTCAGCAGGTCGAGACAGAACTGACTGAGATTCTTGAGACCGCACCGGCAAAGTAATAATGAAAGGTACCAACAGTCCGAGAAATATTAAGCGAAACATAGTTTTCTCCTCTACACTTCGGAAACCACACCGGGATACCGGTTTTGAATCCACCAATCCGCATATGGCATCCCGCTCTCGCGCGTTTTTTTCCCCAGCAAATCGATATCTATAAGCACACGGCGTAACTCAATACGAAGACTCCTATTCTCCCACACAATAACGCCATATTCTGCCCAGGGAGGATATTCTCTATCGTGCAGATTATCTAATGGACCTCGAAGAACCCGGCGTATCCGATCCCCTGCGGGAACAGGCGCACCAACACTTCCGGGATTGACGATCGTGCTATCTGCATAATAACGAACCATCTGTGTATGCGTATGCCCCCCAGCCAACACCATAGCGCGACAACCAGACAGCATGCGTTCCATCTCCTCATCTGGCGTGTGAGAAGCGATTCCATCTTCATTAGATCGTGGAGACCCGTGATAGCAAAGAAGATTGGTATTTGTGTCGAGCGGTATCTCGACCGTTGCCTGGAACGTCCGCATATAGTCGCGATCATCAGGTGAAAGCCTGCGGACGCCCCAGAATCGAACTTCATTTCCTCGCTTAGCATTCTTGCTCTTTCCCCTACCCGGATGAGGTTCAAGACACCACATGTCCATGTTGCCCATAACAACAGGACCATTCAGAGCTTTCAAATGAGCAAGCACCTCACATGGTTGGGGACCGGCAGAGACGGTATCACCCAAGCACACAATGTGATCAATAGATTCTGTTTTGAGATCGTTCAAGACAGCTTCCAGAGCCACTAAATTTCCATGAATATCAGAGATGATGGCGATTCGCATATTTATACCTCCTTGTAGTGAGAGAGCATCAAAGGAATTTTTGTGCATCACTGGCCTCGAAAACAAAAAAAGCGCGGGCGATCTACCATAGGAGATGTATCTCTCCTATAGAAGCTCCCCCGCGCCATTGATTCAGTTGACGCAAAATTGTTGGCTCTGCCAATAGGTTTCTACTGCTTGTTTACATCAATGATACACTATGGTGCGTCATAATGCAAGTCCTTTGGGAGTGATTTTGCAGCCCAATGGGCCTCCACTTATAACCCCTTGTTTTTTCGCTTAAATTGCGGATATTGGTAAATATGATGTGGGCAGGTGAAGGTCAAGTCCAAAAAGTTCTGTAAAAAGGTAGCCCCGTGACATAGGGGTCAGTGATTTTATTTTAAATCCGTCATATCCAGATAGCGTCTGCCGGTGA